>NZ_JAVDUL010000014.1:0-1246 GCF_031456345.1 Pseudomonas sp. 2957 | reverse complement strand
TGAACTGGTCAAGTAATATTGGACACCCGTTAGGGTTTTTCAGGCCGCCATTTTCTCCATGGCGACCGGTGACCGGTAGTTGTTGTAGCTATGGAGTCTGGTGTTGTTGTAGCGCATTAGGTAGCGCTGCAAATCAACCCGGGCTTCGTACTCGCAGCGGTACCCCGCTTCAGGTACCCACTCCGATTTCAGACTTCCAAAGAAACGCTCCATCGGTGCGTTGTCCCAACACTCTCCCTTGCGACTCATGCTCTGCCTCAGCCCGTGCGCTAGCAGCTCATTCCTGAATTTATGGCTGGTGTACTGGCAGCCTTGATCGGAGTGAAACAGCACGTCTTTAGGTCTGCCTCGCAACTCAACGGCCATTCGTAAGGCCTCACAGGTCAGTTCCGCATCCGAGATCATTGAAAACGCCCAACCCACCAGTCGGCGGGCGAAGAGATCCAAAACCGCAGCGAAATACATCCACCGGGTGCCGACCTTGATATACGTGACATCGGCGCACCACACCTCATTGATTGATGTGACATCGAACTGGCGCTTGAGCACGTGCGGTGCGACCAAAGCCTCTACGCCTGATGATTTGTATTTATGGCGCCGGCGCTGACGGCTAGTCACTCCGGCTTCACGCATCAAACTACGAGCCATGTACCGCCCGACTCGATGTCCTTTGGCCTGTAGTTCCCGGGAAAGGGTGCGTGCCCCGGCCGATGCTCTCGATTCCTTATGATGCTCAACCAGCATGGCTTTGAGTTTCTCCCGCTCAGGACTCACCTTGCCTTGGCGCTGACGCCAGGCATAAAAGCTGCTGCGGCAAACATCAAACACACGGCAACAGTCGTTAACGCCGTATAGCTCTGCCAGCTCATTGATCAATGAGAATGATCTTTGGCGTCCAATAGCAGCAGAGCACTGGCTTTTTTTAGGATTTCAATATCCCGGTCTTTTTGCCTGAGCAAGGCTTTGAGTTCTTGAATCTCTCGGTGGTCAGCCGTAATCGCTTTGGCCCCCACCGGCGTTGTACCCAGGCGCTCTTTGCGAACCTGGGCGACCCAGCGACGCAACGCGGTAGGGCCGATGTCTAGACTGGCACAGACTTCGGGAACCGATATCCCCTCGTCCAATACCATGCCGACAGCCTTGAGTTTGAATTCAGTTGAATAAGAGTTACGCATATCCGAACACCTCAGATTTGGACGCCATCATAGCGCCTGATTGAAGTGTCCAAAATCATTAGGCCAGTTCA
>NZ_JAVDUL010000013.1:0-1439 GCF_031456345.1 Pseudomonas sp. 2957 | reverse complement strand
TTCGAACTTTCGGTTCGTTTCGTCTTCACACACCGCAATCTGGTGCCTTTTCAGGTCAGCAAATTGCTTGGGTGTTATATGGTCAAGCCTCACGGGCAATTAGTATTGGTTAGCTCAACGCCTCACAGCGCTTACACACCCAACCTATCAACGTCGTAGTCTTCGACGGCCCTTCAGGGAACTCAAGGTTCCAGTGAGATCTCATCTTGAGGCAAGTTTCCCGCTTAGATGCTTTCAGCGGTTATCTTTCCCGAACATAGCTACCCGGCAATGCCACTGGCGTGACAACCGGAACACCAGAGGTTCGTCCACTCCGGTCCTCTCGTACTAGGAGCAGCCCCTCTCAAATCTCAAACGTCCACGGCAGATAGGGACCGAACTGTCTCACGACGTTCTAAACCCAGCTCGCGTACCACTTTAAATGGCGAACAGCCATACCCTTGGGACCGGCTTCAGCCCCAGGATGTGATGAGCCGACATCGAGGTGCCAAACACCGCCGTCGATATGAACTCTTGGGCGGTATCAGCCTGTTATCCCCGGAGTACCTTTTATCCGTTGAGCGATGGCCCTTCCATACAGAACCACCGGATCACTAAGACCTACTTTCGTACCTGCTCGACGTGTCTGTCTCGCAGTCAAGCGCGCTTTTGCCTTTATACTCTACGACCGATTTCCGACCGGTCTGAGCGCACCTTCGTACTCCTCCGTTACTCTTTAGGAGGAGACCGCCCCAGTCAAACTACCCACCATACACTGTCCTCGATCCGGATAACGGACCTGAGTTAGAACCTCAAAGTTGCCAGGGTGGTATTTCAAGGATGGCTCCACGCGAACTGGCGTCCACGCTTCAAAGCCTCCCACCTATCCTACACAAGCAAATTCAAAGTCCAGTGCAAAGCTATAGTAAAGGTTCACGGGGTCTTTCCGTCTAGCCGCGGATACACTGCATCTTCACAGCGATTTCAATTTCACTGAGTCTCGGGTGGAGACAGCGCCGCCATCGTTACGCCATTCGTGCAGGTCGGAACTTACCCGACAAGGAATTTCGCTACCTTAGGACCGTTATAGTTACGGCCGCCGTTTACCGGGGCTTCGATCAAGAGCTTCGCGTTAGCTAACCCCATCAATTAACCTTCCGGCACCGGGCAGGCGTCACACCCTATACGTCCACTTTCGTGTTTGCAGAGTGCTGTGTTTTTAATAAACAGTCGCAGCGGCCTGGTATCTTCGACCGGCATGAGCTTACGGAGCAAGTCCTTCACCCTCACCGGCGCACCTTCTCCCGAAGTTACGGTGCCATTTTGCCTAGTTCCTTCACCCGAGTTCTCTCAAGCGCCTTGGTATTCTCTACCCAACCACCTGTGTCGGTTTGGGGTACGGTTCCTGGTTACCTGAAGCTTAGAAGCTTTTCTTGGAAGCATGGCATCAACCACTTCGT
>NZ_JAVDUL010000012.1:0-1442 GCF_031456345.1 Pseudomonas sp. 2957 | reverse complement strand
ACTCGTCATCAGCTCTCGGCCTTAAGATCCCGGATTTACCTAAGATCTCAGCCTACCACCTTAAACTTGGACAACCAACGCCAAGCTGGCCTAGCCTTCTCCGTCCCTCCATCGCAATAACCAGAAGTACAGGAATATTAACCTGTTTTCCATCGACTACGCTTTTCAGCCTCGCCTTAGGGACCGACTAACCCTGCGTCGATTAACGTTGCGCAGGAAACCTTGGTCTTTCGGCGTGGGTGTTTTTCACACCCATTGTCGTTACTCATGTCAGCATTCGCACTTCTGATACCTCCAGCAAGCTTCTCAACTCACCTTCACAGGCTTACAGAACGCTCCTCTACCGCATCACCCGAAGGTGATACCCGTAGCTTCGGTGTATGGTTTGAGCCCCGTTACATCTTCCGCGCAGGCCGACTCGACTAGTGAGCTATTACGCTTTCTTTAAAGGGTGGCTGCTTCTAAGCCAACCTCCTAGCTGTCTAAGCCTTCCCACATCGTTTCCCACTTAACCATAACTTTGGGACCTTAGCTGACGGTCTGGGTTGTTTCCCTTTTCACGACGGACGTTAGCACCCGCCGTGTGTCTCCCATGCTCGGCACTTGTAGGTATTCGGAGTTTGCATCGGTTTGGTAAGTCGGGATGACCCCCTAGCCGAAACAGTGCTCTACCCCCTACAGTGATACATGAGGCGCTACCTAAATAGCTTTCGAGGAGAACCAGCTATCTCCGAGCTTGATTAGCCTTTCACTCCGATCCACAGGTCATCCGCTAACTTTTCAACGGTAGTCGGTTCGGTCCTCCAGTCAGTGTTACCTAACCTTCAACCTGCCCATGGATAGATCGCCCGGTTTCGGGTCTATTCCCAGCGACTAGACGCCCTATTAAGACTCGCTTTCGCTACGCCTCCCCTATTCGGTTAAGCTCGCCACTGAAAATAAGTCGCTGACCCATTATACAAAAGGTACGCAGTCACAGAACAAAGTCTGCTCCCACTGCTTGTACGCATACGGTTTCAGGATCTATTTCACTCCCCTCTCCGGGGTTCTTTTCGCCTTTCCCTCACGGTACTAGTTCACTATCGGTCAGTCAGTAGTATTTAGCCTTGGAGGATGGTCCCCCCATATTCAGACAAAGTTTCTCGTGCTCCGTCCTACTCGATTTCATGACTAAGAGATTTTCGCGTACAGGGCTATCACCCACTATGGCCGCACTTTCCAGAGCGTTCCGCTAATCTCAAAGCCACTTAAGGGCTAGTCCCCGTTCGCTCGCCACTACTAAGGGAATCTCGGTTGATTTCTTTTCCTCAGGGTACTTAGATGTTTCAGTTCCCCTGGTTCGCCTCTTGCACCTATGTATTCAGTACAAGATAACCATCTTATGATGGCTGGGTTCCCCCATTCAGACATCTCCGGATCAAAGTCTGTTTGCCGACTCCCCG
>NZ_JAVDUL010000011.1:0-3136 GCF_031456345.1 Pseudomonas sp. 2957 | reverse complement strand
GACGACGTTGATGTCGCGACCGGCATCGAGCTTCAGGTCACCATCGCTTTATAAGCTCGACGCGAATTGAAAGGTGGTCTGTCCCCGTTTATCTCTAGTGCCTAAAGGCATTCCCGAAATCAATTCGTCCCTCGTCAGAGCGGACCCCGACACTCCTTTTGCACCGACTAATTATCGACTATGGGCAATACTCAACCATATAACTGCTCCCTAGTTCTTGCTGCATCGATTTGGCCAGCTCCTCCCCCTCTACTTTATGCCGAAGCTCTGCCTCAGGCGTTGCAAAACAAGAATCGGGCGGGTAGTCGCTGTTGAACGTCGACTGATACTCACCGTCCCACTCACTGACTTTGACCCTCAGCTCTGGAGAAAGGGGCAGATCTTCAATATCAACGTGCCCCATTCTATCCGGATCTGGGCAGAATATCGGCCCGGCCAAATACTCACTCGTTAGTCTTAACCTGATCATGGCAATGGTTTCCAAGAACTGACCGGATTAGCTCGAGCCACGAAGCCGTTTGAGCCAACCCCAACTGCGATGTTTTGCTCAACACCATTATGCGTGATGCGATAAACATTAGCCGAACCATTGGTCCCGACAACTTTCCCACGTTCAAGAGCACTCATTACAACATTTGGAATGTCATCACGTGAGATGCCTTTGCCGCTGTCGAGTTTGGCCACCTGGTAATGCTGGTCGCCCAGGCTGACCAGAGACAGGTTGCCGCCGGTCTTGATTTCGCTGCCGACGTGGGTGACCTGGGTGACTTCGTCGCGCTGGAGTTTCAGGTTGCCGAAACCGCCCTTCTCCTTCATGTCGTAAAGGGTGTCGCGACCGGCATCGAGCTTCAGGTCACCATCGCGTTATACGCTCGACGCGAATTGAAAGTTGGTCTGTCCCCCTTTATCTCCCGCGGTAAGCATTTGTCGGTTGCCCACCCTGCCCTCCATACGCCAAATATTGAGCATGAGGGGTAACAATGTGCGAGCGTTCTGATTGTGCATTAACACGGTAGCTTTGCCAGCGATATTCGGCTGGGTGAACTACCATTTTCGCTCTTACCGGATTCATTTCGAAGTACCGATAACAGCACAATAAATTTTTCCCGGCGACAGACCACGTTCTTGGATTACTTTCTAAACGTGGTCTGTCCCATTTATCCTCCATCTTTAATAATCGACTGACTAGGCAAAAGAAATTTATTGTTATTTGCCATTCAACCTTCCTACAAACGCTTCAATCGCATTCGAGATGAGCTCCCCCTCCTCGGGAGAGATTAAAATATTCATGACTTGCTCATCACAAGTGCAGTCATAAATATCAAAACCCGTCCAACCTTCAGACCAAAACTCAACAGTTGCCAGTTTCCCAAAGCCTTCTAACTCTACTCGTTCCAAGTCACCAAAATCTCCGCCTGCGAATTTTGAGCTTTTCACAGTGTAGCCTTTGAGCAAAGGCATAATTTTTTTTTCAAACTGAAAATAATCCATATCCCGCTCACTTTCTATCTAAGATTTTTATATTTTTCACTTCAGGCAGATGTTCTCCGCCCTGCTTTTTCAACAGATACTGCTGAGACTTACTGGCATCTTGGCCAATCATTTTATACCAGCCTTCCTTGCCACCTTGCAACAAACCATTACTTGGAACATCAAATTCGACATACACGGCCCCTTTAGATGCAGCCCCTTTAAAATCAGCCGCACCGTTAATTGAGATGAAAGTTTGCCCTCCTGCGCCCTGTACGACCCTGTTGTTACCTTGCATCTGTAATAGCTCACCTGGGGACATCCATCTCCCTACACGAGTCATACTTACATTATTGATAACTTTTGTTTCGCCGAGCTTCAACAAGCTACCAGCAGCCCCCTTTACACCCTGAAGTACAGATCCGCCAGCCGAGGAGAGCATTAATGAGAGAGCCATCTCGCCCCAATAATCTGGATCGGTCAGCATCATCTCGTAGCTTTCTATTGCTTTGCCCTCTTGTCCGTCCTTTGCGTAAAGCAAAGTGGAAGACAAGTCGAACTGCCACTGCGCAGAGTTTTTGTAAGCATCCTGCATCGCCACTGGCAATGCCACATAAGCTTTGTACTCTAAAGGTTCCATGATCATCCATGGCTTCCCTGAATCATCGAGCAACGTATAGCTGACGATTTTGGAGTCCACATCCATATTCAGAACGAAATTACCAAGAACCTGAGAATTAGTGCCCGCCAGTTTAAGAATTGATGAGCAGCCCACACCCGTTGCGTCGTTTTTGCATGTTTCATACTTTTCAAGGTACTTACCATAGTGTCCTTGATAGTTAAATTTTGTAGCGTTAGCAGTAATCCATGCGCCGTTTTGCAAAGTTTCTGCATCAACATTTTCTTGTGTCGAAGCTGCAAGAACCCCAACAATTTGGGATCCCATGATCAATAGGTCCGGGTTGCCCTTAAACCAATTGTTCATTTCTTTAACGAGGGCCTCATTCGCCCCAGCCGCCAACGCGCCCGTAGCGAAATCCCCACCAGTCATTTCGGACAGCAGTCCGCCAACCGCCGCGTGAATGATGACTTTTGTCGCAGAGCCATCATCCACAACACCCGTCGTAAGGTCACCGACCATGTTGAAGCTGAACGCTGCAACGGTGTTGAAAAGTGCGGTTTGCAGCAAATTGCCAAGGTCAGCATCGCCTCCCACTGCCTTGCTGATAAGCGCAGACGTACTGCCTTGAATAATCTGACTGCCGGCGAATTTACTCACACCTTCCCACGTGGCCAGTGACGGTCCGGCATATTTGCCATTGGGATCAAACTTCACGCCGGTCAATTCATTCAGATACTGCGACATCAAACCGGCCGTCAGCCCCGAAACCACATAGCCCTGCAGCGCATCGGATGAAGTAACGTCAGCGAAAACAGCGCCCAGATCCCCACCGTTATTGATGAAGCTAGTCGTAGCATTCGTAGCCGCTCCGGTAGCCACAGCGGCGAAAGTCGCGGCCCAGAACGTGCCCATCCCACTCAACGCTGTCAGGGCCGCAGGTCCAACAACCGCAGCCATCACGATCGCAATAATCATCTGCGAAGCCGGGCCAAGCCCCGAGTTGCTGTATTTAAACGACTCGTGAATCTCCTTCACGCGCCGCCA
>NZ_JAVDUL010000010.1:0-15107 GCF_031456345.1 Pseudomonas sp. 2957 | reverse complement strand
AAATCGTAAATACACCTCGGTCAGTCCCTCACCCTCTGGGAGAGGGGGCCGATTCCGGTTGTTTTCAAGTCCAGCGTTCGGCTCGATATTGCAGGTGAGCGTAAATCGTAAATACACCTCGGTCAGTTCCCTCTCCCTTTGGGAGAGGGTTAGGGTGAGGGGCTTTTGATCTTCGATGGGGTGGGGTCAGAACGCCACCGACGTCTGTACATAAACCGTCCGCGGCTCACCTACGTACTTGCCCTTGTTGTTGTCATCGAACGAGCGTGTGAAGTACTGCGTGTTGAAGATGTTCTTCACGCCCACCGCCACATTCAAATCCGACAGTTGCGGTCCGAAGTCATACCCGGCGCGGCTGCTGAACAGCATGTAACCGGGGATCTTGCCGGTGCTGCCATCGGCACTTTCCTTCGAGGTGTTGGCGTTGTCGGCAAACTGGTCGCTCTGGAAGCTGCTGTCCAGATTCAGCTTCCATGGCCCTTCGGTATAACCGACGCCAATCGTGCCTTTGTGCTTGGAGGAAAAAGGCACGCGGTTGCCTTTGTTCGGCCCGTCTTCGCGAATGGTCGCATCGACATAGGCATAACTGGCGTAGACATCGAAACCGGCCAGCGCCGGACTCAAGTCATCGAGCGCGTAATTGACGCTGGTCTCGATGCCCTGATGGCGGGTTTCGCCGCGAGCGATCACCGAGTCGTTGGTCTGGTTGCTTTCGTACTGGTTGTCGAAGTTGATCAGGAATGCGCCGATTTCCGCGCGCAGGGCACCGTTGTCATAGCGCGTGCCGAGTTCCCAGGTGCGGGCTTTTTCCGGCTTCACTTCGCCGCTGCTGACCCGGTTGGGCATCTGGCTGTATTGCACGCTGCCGAACGAGCCTTCGGTATTGGCATACAGGTTCCAGCTGTCGGTGAGGTGATAGAGCACGTTCAGCGCCGGCAGCGCGGTGTTGTAGTCGCCCTTGTATTTGACGTTGGTCAGGTTGTTGGTCTGTTGCGACTCGATCATCTCGTAGCGCACGCCCGGGGTGATGGTCCATTTGCCGATGTCGATGCGGTCATCGACGAAGAATGCGTTGGCCTCGGTACCACCGCGAGTGTCACGGTCGTTGCGGCTGCTGGTGGTCGGGTATTCGTTGGCGCTGATCGGCGTGCGATAACGCAGTTCGTGGCCGGCCTCATTGATGTAGCGGTAGCCGACTCCGACTTCGTGGCTGCTCGGACCCAAGTCGAAGCCTTGGGCGAAACGGGTTTCCAGACCACGCACCCAATACTCGCGAGGCGACAGCGAAAGAAACGTGCCCTGATCCAGATAACCGCTGCGCAGGGTTTTGGTGAAGAAGGTGTTGGCGGTGAACTCGCGGCGATCTTGCTGATAGCGATAGCCGAAGTTGAACATCGTCCGGCGCCCCCAGAACTGATCTTTCGGTCGCGTCGACTGATACGGATCGGCATCGTAATCGGCGACATTGAGACCGCCGGGCATGTCGGCCTTGCCCTCGTAATACTGGGCCATGGCGTTGAAGCTGTTGGCGTCGTCGAGCTGGTACTTGCCCTTGAGGATCAGGTCGTCGATCTCGGTATCGCTGTGTTCACGCCAGTCACCACCACGGGTGCCGGAGTACAGCAAGGCGCCACCGAGGCCGTTGGCGTTGGTGCCGCCGGCCAGCAGATTGGCGCTGGTCTTGAAACCGTCGTGGCTCGACGATGGGCTTGTTTCAGTCTGCAAACCTCCCTTGACCGTTGGCTCGTCGGGAATCGCCCGGGTCACGAAGTTGACCACGCCGCCGACGTTCTGCGGGCCGTAACGCACCGCGCCGCCGCCACGCACCACGTCCACGGCATCCATGTTGCCCATGCTGATCGGCGCGAACGAAAGCTGCGGCTGACCATACGGCGCGAACGGCACCGGGATGCCATCCATCAATACTGTCGAGCGTGCGGCCAGGCGTGGATTCAAACCGCGAATGCCGAAATTCAGCGCCATGTCGTGGCTGCCCGTGCCGTTGTTCTCCGGCGCGTTCACACCGGGGATGCGGTTGAGCACATCGCGGGCCTGGGTCGCGCCCTGGCGTTCGAATTCTTCGCGGCGGATCACATCGCGCGCGCCGGGGTGTTCGAAGACGTTGATCTGCGCCGCATCGCCGAGCCAGTCGCCGACTACGGTCGAGGTGCCCAGCTCCAGCGCCGCGTCAGCCAGCGGTTGCAGGCTGAAGGCGTTGTCACCCTCGGCGCGGGCTTGCAGGCCGGTGCCTTCGAGCAAGGCATCGAGGCCTTGTTGCGCGGTGTAATTGCCTTCCAGACCCCGGCTTTGTACGCCGCTGGTGACTTGCGAACCGAAAGAAATCAGTACGCCTGCTTCACGGCCAAACTGGTTGAGCGCGGTTTCCAGCGATGCCGGGGCGATGTGATAAACCTTGGCTTCGGCACCCATCGCGGCGGGCAGGGCGGTGAAACTCAGGCTGGCGCCGAGCAGAAGATTGCGCAGGCTGCGGGCCAGTGGCGTAAGGCGGGTGGGCTGCATGTGGATGATCCTGAGAAGGTGGAATCAAGGGGGCTTTCCTTCTCTGTCACGCCAGATCTGAAAAACGGCTCATTTTTTTTAAAATCAAAAGATCGCAGCTTTCTGTAGGAGCTGCCGATGGCTGCGATCTTTTGATCTTGCTTTTTAAACCCGCGCTTCGACGCTCACCCAATAACGGGTAAAGCGCTTCACTTGCACCGGCAGACTGATCTGCAGCAGGTCGAGAATCCGCTCGCTGTCATCCAGCGGATACGTCCCGGAAATCAGCAGGTCGGCAACCTGACTGTCGCACCGCAGCTGCCCGCGCCGGTAGCGGCCAAGCTCTTCGAGGAAATCGCCGAGGCGCATATGGGCGGCGACCAGCATGCCGTCGGTCCATGCACCGCTGTTGGCGTCCAGCGGTTTGGGGTCGCTGACCGAGCTGGCAGTAAAACTCAACTGCCGCGCGATCGGCAGCAGCAGGGGCGCGCGCTGGTTGGCGACGAGTTCGACTCGTCCCTCAAACAGCGCGATCTGTGTGCGCTCGGCAAACTGCCGCACATTGAGGCGCGCACTTTGGGTTTTCAGCACACCGTGTGCCGTACGTATTTCGAACGGATTTGCAGCGCTCAACAGCATTTCGCCTTCAAGCAGACGAATAGACGGCTGCGTACCATCAACATCAACCGAGCTGGCGGTATTGAGCTGCAACGAATCGGCACCGCCCAAGCCAATCTTGCGCCGCTGGCCGATCGGTGTGCGGTAGTCGGCGAGCAGCGACGGCAACGGCGTGTGCTCGCGCATGCCCCAGGTCGCCGCTGAGCCGGCACCGAGAATCAGCAACATTTTCAGCGCCTGACGGCGGCTGCCGGACTTCGGTCCGTTCAACGCGGCGTGGGCCAACGGCGACGACACGCCGCGCAAGCGCTGGTTGACCCGTTGCATGTGTTCCCACGCTCGGCGGTGTTCGCTGTGTGCATCCAGCCATTGTTGCCAGGCCTGTTGCTGGCGCGAGGTCAGCGTGCCCTGCTGCATTTCCAGCAACCAGTGCACCGCCTGTTCGGCGACTTGCGCGGAGAAATCCGGCGTGCGATTCACAGGGCGAAATAGCAGCGCATGGCCGCTTTGTTCAAATGGCGTTTGACCGTGGCCACCGAGATTCCCAGTTCTGCGGCGATCTGTGGATAAGTCAGACCATCGACCTGAGCGAGCAGGAAGGCGCGTTTGATCTGGCGCGGCAAACCGTCGAGCAGCTCATCGAGTTCGACCAGTGTCTGCAGGATGATCGCTTTGTGCTCTTCCGACGGCGCGAACATTTCCGGCATCTGCGCCAGCGTCTCGAGGTAGGCGCGTTCCACATTCTGGCGTCGGTAATGATTGAACAGCACGCGCTTGGCCAGCGTGGTGAGAAAGGCGCGCGGTTCGATGATCAGCGGTGGTTCGCAGGCGGTCAGCACCTTGATGAACGTGTCCTGAGCCAGATCCGCTGCGCTGTCCGGGCAGCCGAGCTTGCGCCGCAACCAGCCGGTGAGCCAGCTGTGATGAGCATGGTAGAGCGATTCGACGGGATGGGCGGGCGGCAACGAAATGACTCCGGACGCAAAACTTGCGTAGAGAACGTGTATTAGAGAACAAGAACGGTTCGCATTGTAGAGGCTGGCGACAGTGTCCGGCAATCAGATGCTTTTGCGTATGAGAATATTTATCATTAATATTGCTCGCCTGTAGATTCGGCTTGTCGGCCGAACGTTTTTCGTTTCAGGGTCGAAACATGAAAGGCAAACTCGCAACCCTTCCCATGTCCTATCGTCTGGCCGTCACTTCGCGGGTATTGGCGGCGATTTTCGGCGGCTATCTGGTCGCGGCGCTGGCCAGCGTCACCCTGACGTTGTGGCTGCCGCTGAACCGCGCCGAAGCCGTGGTCACCGGCATGACCGTGTCCTTTCTGGTCTATCTGGTCGCGGTGCTCTGGTGCTTTGCCTGCCGCAGCGCGTGGTCGGCGTGGGTCGGCCTGTTGGTGCCGAGCGTGATTCTCGCCACCGTTTCCGGTGCCGCGCGCGGTCTGGGGCTGGCATGAAGGAAGGGTTCCGGCAGGCGATGGCCTGGCTGCACACCTGGGCCGGGCTGGTGTTCGGCTGGCTGCTGTTCGCGATTTTCCTCACGGGAACGCTTGCTTACTTCAAAGACGAAATCAGCCACTGGATGCAGCCGGAAATCGCTGCACATTCGCTTGATAGCGAAGCGAGCCTGGCGCTGGCGCAAGATTATCTGCAACAACACGCCGCCGGTGCCTCGCGCTGGCTGATCGATTTGCCCGATGCCCGCGACCCCGGTCTGACCGTGCGCTGGCAGCAGGCGCCGGGCAAACCCGGCGAGCGCGGCCGCTTCGAATCCCGAACCCTCGATGATCAAACCGGGGTCGAAGTACAGGGCCGCGAAAGCATGGGCGGCGAGTTCTTTTACCGTTTCCACTTCCAGTTGCAGATGCCTTATCCGTGGGGGCGCTGGCTGGCGACTCTCGCTGCGATGTTGATGTTCGTCGCGTTGATCAGCGGCATCATCACCCACAAGAAAATCTTCAAGGACTTCTTCACCTTCCGCCCGCGCAAGGGCCAGCGTTCCTGGCTCGACGGGCATAACGCCGTGGGTGTGCTGGTGCTGCCGTTTCATTTGATGATCACTTACAGCAGCCTGGTGATTTTCATGTCGATGGTCATGCCGGCGAGCATCGTCGCCTCTTACGGCAGCGACGTGCGCAAGTTCTACGACGAAGTCTTTCCCGCCTCGAAGACGCCCGAGCGCGCCGATGTCGCCGCGCGGCTGACCGCCATGGCGCCGCTACTGGCCAAGGCCAGCGAGCAGTGGTCGGGCGGCCATACCGCGCGCCTGTCGGTAAGCAACCCGGGCGATGCCAGCGCCACGGTGGTGCTGTCCCGCGCGGGCGATCGGGTGGTGCATGATTTCGGCCGGGCGGTGACCTTCAACGGCGTCACCGGGCAGCTTCTGAGCAGCACCCCCGATCAACCCATAGCGATGGCGGTGGGTGGCGCGTTCTACGGTTTGCACATGGGCCATTTCGCCGGGCCGCTGTTGCGCTGGCTGTATTTCATCTGCGGACTGGCTGGCACGGCAATGATCGGCACCGGGCTGGTGATCTGGCTCGGCAAGCGGCAGCTCAAGCACATGAAAAGCGCGGCGCTGCCGTTCGAACTGCGCCTGGTCGAGGTGCTGAATACCGCCAGCATGGCCGGCCTGGTGTCGGCGGTGGCGGTGTTCTTTTTGGCCAATCGACTGTTGCCGGTGAGTCTGGCGGGGCGGGCCGATTGGGAAGTGAATGCGTTCTTCATAGCCTGGGGCCTGAGCGTGGTGCACGCGGTGTTGCGTCCGGGACGCAAGGCCTGGATCGAACAGCTGACGCTCGGCGCTGCGCTGTTTATCGCGGTGCCGCTGATCAATGCGCTGACCACACCGTGGAATCTTGGCGCGACCCTGATGCAGCGCGACTGGGCACTGGCCGGATTTGATCTGACGTGTCTGGCGACGGGGCTTTTTCTCGGCTGGGCTGCGCGCAAGATGCAGCGTACGGGCGACCGCGTCAGCTTTCGCAAAGCAAGTCCTTCGCCTCGGTCGATCACTGTCGAACAGGGGGCCAACTGATGCTGCTGGTCCTGTTGCTTACCTACGCCGGCTTCACCGCGTTGTGCCTGTCGATGCCACGTCATCATGCCGAACTGCTCGGCGCCAAACCGTCGACGCGCCGCCGTCAGGGTCTGGCGCTGGCGGGATGGCTGTTGCTGGCGCTTTCGCTGTGGGCGGCGGTCGCGGTCAATGGCTGGAGTTTCGGTCTGGTCGACTGGTTCGCGGTGCTGATGCTCAGCGCTTTGGCATTGGTGCTGTTGCTGCCGTATCGCCCGCGTCTGGCCATGGCACTGGCCGGGTTGAGCCTGCTGGCGAGCCCGGTCGCCGCCTGGGCGCAGTGCTGAAGTGCTGATCGGTCTGCCGCCGGAATCGCGTGACGATGAAGCGCGTGGCGCGCGTGCGCATTTTCTTCAGGTGTTTCTGTCCCAGCGTGCGCAAATGGAAGCACTGGTGAACCGCCGCGTCGGTTGTCGGGCGACGGCGGCGGATCTGGTCCAGGATCTGTTTTTGCGCTTCTGGCGGCGGCCGCTGGTGCAGGTCGAAGAACTCAGCACCTATCTGCTGCGCTGCGCCGGCAACATCGCCATCGATCATTTACGCAGCGAAGGCACGCGCACGCGGGTCAACGAAGGCTGGCAGCCGGACGAACCCGACAGCCACGGCAGTGAGCCTCAGGCCGCGCTGGAAGCGGGCAACGATCTGCGCCATGTCGAAGCCGCGTTGCGCGCCTTGCCCGAGCGTACCCGGCAGATCTTTCTGCTCAATCGCATTCACGGGCGCAAGTACGCCGACATCGCCAAGGCCATGGGCCTGTCCCAAAGTGCCGTGGAAAAACATATGATGCGCGCCCTCGAGGCCTGCAAGGCCAGCCTGCGCGACCCCGCGCCACGCCTGCCAGGGAAAGCACCGTGAAGCCATCCGATCCGATCACACCGACGCCGGCCCAGGAGCAGGCCGCGCTGGCCTGGCTGAGCCTGTTGCACGACCGCCCGAGCACTGGCGATCAACTCACCTTCAGCCAATGGCTGCGCGCCGATCCGGCCCATGCCGAAGCGTATGCGCAGGCGCAGGTGATCTGGGAACTCAGCGAAAGCCCCGCGCGCACGCTGGCCGATGAAGATGCGTTCGCGCTGCAAGGTTATCTGCAGGCGATGCACGCCCCGCGTCGTTCGCCGATGTTGCGTTGGTCTGGAGCGCTGGCGCTGGCCGCGTGTCTGCTGCTGATGGTCAGCCTCGGCACCGGGTGGCAGGCGCAGCGCTGGCTCGACGATCTGCGCGCTGATCATGTCTCGGCACCTGGGGAAATCCGCACGGTGACTCTGGCCGATCAGTCGCAAGTGACACTGGATGCCGACAGTGCGATTGCTGTGGATTTCAGTCACGGTCAGCGCCGCGTGAAATTGATCAGAGGTGCTGCTTTCTTCAGCGTCACCCACACCGGCGACCCTTTTGTGGTGGCGGCGGAGCAGGGCGAGGCGCGGGTGCTCGGCACCCAGTTCGAAGTACGTCGGCAACCTCACGGCGCACAAGTGACGGTATTGTCCGGGCGTGTCGCGGTGACGGCGGATGAGCATGGCCAACAACAGATTCTCACGGCCGGCCAGCAAGTTGCCTACGCCGACGGCACTGCGGAAAAACTGCATCCCGTGGACAGTGAAGCGCAACTGGCCTGGCGTCAGGGTTGGCTGACCTACTACAAGACCACGCTGGCCGATGTCGTCGAGGATCTGCGCCGCTATTACCCGGGGCGAATTGTGCTGCTCAACGATGAGCTGGCGGCGCGCAAGGTCAGCGGCAGTTTCCCGAGCAAGGATCCGCAGGCGGTGCTCAATTCGCTGCAAGGGGTGTTGGGGTTTGAGCAGCATCGGGTGTTGGGGCAACTGATTATTTTGCGCTGAGGCAGCCGGCCTCTTCGCGAGCAGGCTCGCTCCCACAGGGTAGGCATTTCAAAGGTGGGAGCGAGCCTGCTCGCGAAGGCGTCAGCCCAGGCAACAAATCCCCCGCAAAATATTTTCAAATTAAAGGTGAGGTAACCCCGAGCCCCATCCGTGTAGTGACTGAAACTGCGAGCCATTCGCATCCGTTGCGGTTCTACACAGGTCATTGAGCAATGAAGTCCAGGGCAAAATCCGGTTCGGTCAAACAGTGGTTGGGCATGTCGGCGTTGAGTTTTTCCGCGTTGGCATTGCTGCCGATGAGTATCGCGCTGGCGGCAGAAGCTGTGAGCAATCAGGCGCAACAGCAATTCAATTTTGCCCTCGCCGCGAAACCGTTGCCGCAAGCCCTGAGCGACTTCAGCCGCGTGACCGGGCAAAGCGTGGTCTACACCGATGAAGCGCCGTACGGCCTCAATGCTCCGGCAGTCAACGGCCAGATGAGCGCCGAACAGGCTCTGCAACGCCTGCTCGGCAATTCCGGCCTGAGCTTTCGCCGCACCGACAGTCATACCCTGGCGCTGGAGCCGTTGCCGACCGAAGGGGCGCTCAATCTCGGCGCCACCACCATCACGTCCACGCGCGACGAATCGATGAGCTATCAGCCGCCGGAAACCAGTTCGGTGATGCGCTCATCGGCGTCGCTGCAAGAAATTCCACAGACGGTCAATGTCATCCCGGCGCAGGTCATTCGCGATCAGGCGCCGCGCAATCTCGATGACGCGCTGGCCAATGTCAGCGGCATCACCCAGGGCAACACTTTGGGCAGTACGCAGGACTCGGTGATGACTCGCGGCTTCGGCGACAACCGCAACGGCTCGATCATGCGCGACGGCATGCCGCTGGTGCAGGGCCGTGGCATGAACGCGACCGTGGATCGCGTCGAAGTGCTCAAAGGCCCGGCCTCGTTGCTCTACGGGATTCAGGATCCGGGTGGCGTGGTCAACCTGGTCAGCAAGAAGCCGGAACTGACCCAGTACAATGCCGTGACCGTGCGCGGTTCGACCTACGGTGACGGCAAGAACGGTAGCGGTGGCGCCTTCGACAGCACCGGTGCGCTGGGCGATTCCGGCTTCGCCTATCGCATGGTCGTCGATCACGAAGACGAAGATTACTGGCGCAACTTCGGCACCCACCGCGAGACGCTGATCGCACCGTCGCTGGCCTGGTACGGCGAGCGCACCAAGCTGTTGTTCGCCTACGAGCACCGCGAGTTTCTCACCCCCTTCGACCGTGGCACGCTGATCGATCCGCGCACCAACCATCCGCTGGATATCTCGCGCAAGCAGCGTCTCGACGAGCCGTTCAACGACATGGAAGGGCGCTCGGACCTCTACCATTTCGAAGCCGACCACGAACTCAACGACGACTGGAAAGCCCACTTCGGCTACAGCTGGAACCGCGAAACCTACGACGCCAGCCAAGTGCGCGTGACGGCGATCGACACCAACAAAGGCACACTGACGCGGAGCATGGACGGCACGCAAAACGCGATCAGCACCGATCGTTTCACCACCGCCAGCCTCGAAGGCAAAGTGAATGTGCTGGGCATGCAGCATGATCTGGTGTTCGGCGTCGATGACGAGTACCGCAAGATCTACCGCGAAGATCTGATCCGGCAGAAAAGCCTGACCACCTTCAGCTATCTCAACCCGGTGTATGGTCGCGAAGTGATGGGCACTACGGTGAGTGCGCCCGACAGTGCGCAGACCGATAAGCTGCGCAGCGATTCGCTGTTCCTGCAGGATTCGATTCACCTCAACGAGCAGTGGATTCTGGTCGCCGGCGGACGTTTTCAGGAGTACGACCAGTACGCCGGCAAAGGCGTGCCGTTCAAGGCCAATACCGACAGCAATGGCCAGAAGTGGGTACCGCGCGCCGGTCTTGTGTATCGCTACACCGACGCCTTATCGTTCTACGGCAGTTACACTGAATCGTTCAAACCCAACTCGACCATCGCCCCGCTGAGCGGCAGCAGTACCGTGCTCGACGGCAGCATCGCGCCGGAAGAAGCCAAGTCGTGGGAGCTGGGTGCGCGACTGGATATGCCGGGCAGCATCACCGGCAATATCGCGTTGTTCGACATCAAGAAACGCAACGTACTGGTGGCCAACTCCGAAGGTCCGACGACGATCTACAGCGCCGCTGGCGAGGTGCGTTCCCGTGGGTTGGAAGTCGACCTGAGCGGGCAACTCAGCGAGCACTGGAACCTCATCGGCAGCTATGCCTACACCGATGCCGAAGTCACCGAAGACCCGGAATACAAAGGCAAGCGCCTGCAAAACGTAGCGAAGAATTCCGGCTCGCTGTCGGCGGTGTATGACTTCGGCAATGTGTTTGGCGGCGATCAGTTGCGTGTCGGGGCGGGCGCGCGGTACGTCGGCGAGCGTGCCGGCAACGCGGTGAATGATTTTGACCTGCCGAGCTATACCGTGGCGGATGCGTTTGCCACTTACGACACCACGGTTGAGGGGCAGAAGGTCAAGTTTCAGTTGAACGTGAAGAACCTGTTCGACCGCACTTATTACACCTCTTCGGCGAGCCGCTTCTTTGTGTCGATGGGGGATTCGCGGCAGGTTTCGCTTTCCAGCACGCTGGAGTTTTGAGGCAAGATCAAAAGCCCCTCACCCTAGCCCTCTCCCGGAGGGAGAGGGGACTGACCGTGGGATATTCCAGAGGTACACCGACTTGAACGTGTTGCTTTGAATCCATAATCGATTCGGTGTTTCAGGTCGACGTACAGTGCAAGACAACTCGGTCAGCCCCCTCTCCCTCTGGGAGAGGGGGCTGACCGTGGGATATTCCAGAGGTACACCGACTTGAATGTGTTGCTTTGAATCCATAATCGATTCGGTGTTTCAGGTCGACGTACAGTGCAAGACAACTCGGTAGGCCCCCTCTCCCTCTGGGAGAGGGGGCTGACCGTGGGATATTCCAGAGGTACACCGACTTGAATGTGTTGCTTTGAATCCATAATCGATTCGGTGTTTCAGGTCGACGTACAGTGCAAGACAACTCGGTCGGCCCCCTCTCCCTCTGGGAGAGGGCTGGGGTGAGGGGAAAAGGGCTCAACGCAAAAACGCCTGCCGATACTCGCCCGGCGTCCCACCCAAAACCTGCCTGAACCGATTAGTAAAATGACTCGCACTGGCAAACCCGCACGCCAGCGCAATCTCCCCCAAGGGCAGCGCCGTGCCGCGCAACAATTCCCGCGCCCGGCTCAAGCGCCGCGCCAGCACATATTGATGCGGCGGCAGGCCGAAGCTCAGGCGAAACATCCGCGCAAAGTGATATTCCGATAGTGCACACAGCCCGGCCAGTTGCCCGAGGCTGATGGCTTCACTCAACTGGTTGTCGATGAACTCCACCAGTTGTCGGCGCTGATGTGGCGCCAGTCCGCCCTTCAAGCGCAAGCCCTGTCGCGCACCCACCTGGCTGAGCAAGGTGTGGCTGATCAATTCATGGGCGAGGCTGCTGGTCAGCAAGCGCTCGGCCGGCTCTTGCCAGTTCAGGTTCAGCAACTGCCGAAAGCGCTGCGCCTGCTGCGGATCTTCAAGAAAAGTCTGTTCGCGTAACTGCATCTCGCGCGGCTCCCGATCGAGCAAAGTCACGCAACCGAGGGCGAATTGTTCGGCGCTGAAATACAGGTGCGCCAGACGAATATCGCCATTGATTACCCAGCCCGATTCATGCTCGGCCGGCAGGATGCACAGCTTGTCCGGCCCGCCCTTGCGGCCCGGCTGGCCACGACGGAATGTGCCGGTGCCGCCGGCGACGTAGCAGGACAGCGTGTGATGACTTGGCGCTTCGTATTCCTGGGCATCGTGGTGGTTGGTCCACAAAGCCGCAGACATGCCGTCACCGAGCTCGGCGCTGTGCACAAGGCGTGCATTCGGCGAGCGGTTGAGGGCTTGAAAGACTTGCAGGGTATCGATAGCGGCCATGTTCGGTTCTCTCCAACGCTTTGCATCCTACTCCGTAGACGCCGCGCTGCCAGCCTGCCGCCAGACAAAAGCGCAAGATTGTGCAAGCGCCGAAGGCTGCCCGAGGCAGACACTCAAGGCCTGTTTAAGGAGTGTTGGCCATGAACCTGTCGTTGTACTTGCTGACCGTACTGATCTGGGGCACCACCTGGATTGCCTTGAAATGGCAATTGGGCGTGGTCGAAATTCCGGTGTCGATTGTCTATCGCTTCGGCCTGGCTGCGCTGGTGTTGTTTGCCCTCTTGCTGCTCAGCCGGCGTCTGCAACCGATGAACCGCCGTGGGCATTTGATTTGTGTGGCTCAAGGGTTATGTCTGTTCTGCGTGAACTTCATGTGTTTTCTGACCGCCAGTCAGTGGATTCCCAGCGGTCTGGTGGCGGTGGTGTTTTCTACGGCGACGTTGTGGAACGCGCTGAATGCGCGGGTGTTTTTCGGCCAGCGCATTGCGCGCAATGTGTTGATGGGCGGTGCGCTGGGGCTGTTCGGTCTGGGGCTGTTGTTCTGGCCGGAACTGGCCGGGCATCAGGCCAGTCCGCAAACCCTGCTGGGGCTGGGTCTGGCGTTGTGTGGCACCTTGTGTTTTTCAGCGGGGAATATGCTTTCGAGCCTGCAACAGAAGGCCGGCCTCAGACCGCTGACCACCAACGCCTGGGGCATGGCCTACGGCGCGGCGATGCTGACGGTGTGGTGTCTGTTCAACGGCATACCCTTCACCATGGACTGGTCGCCGCGATATGTCGGTGCGCTGTTGTATCTGGTGATCCCCGGCTCGGTGATCGGCTTCACCGCGTACCTGACGCTGGTCGGGCGCATGGGCCCGGAGCGGGCGGCTTACTGCACGGTGCTGTTCCCGGTGGTGGCCCTGAACGTGTCGGCGTTTGCCGAAGGTTATCAATGGACCGCACCGGCGCTGGTCGGGCTGGTGTTGGTGATGTTGGGCAACGTGCTGGTGTTTCGTAAACCGAAAGTGCAGTTGTCTGCGGCTCAAGGGAAGTTGGCTTGATAAAACGAGCGCTGATACTCAGCGCTCAACTTTTAAAGTGATGTAGATCATTACCGGGAAGATGAAGTCGACAATATGCCTTGCCCAGTCCTTGGCATTCCAGGATTGCGAAGTGTCCATGTCGAACCATTCGACACCTACAGTTTGCAGACACACGTAATAAATGAAGATGGCAACCAATATGCCCATGATCGAAAATCTCTTGGCTTCATGAAATGCCGCTGGCGAGGCATCGATGTAGCGATACAACTGGTAAGTACCGATCAGGCAAAGCACGGTATAGGTGACTTCCATAGTGATGATGAACCAGTAGATCCGGTGATGGATCATCGGCGAATCGATCGCGCGGTACATGATGTTTTCGCTGGCGTTGGTGGTGTCCATGCTCAGGATATGTGCAACGTAAGTGTAGTTGGACTCATAGTCAGTGAAGTTATGGATCATCACCAGCAGGCCAAAGAAACTTATATAAGCCATCAAGATGACTTTGCTGTAACGAATGAGTTTGTCGGTGGTCAGGGTGTTCACGAGGTTGGCTCTCCATGGCAATTAATCAATAAGTTGATAAGTTGCGAGAGCTTATATTGCTGTTACTTGGTCTGGCGTTTTTGTTCGGTTGCAAGTTATGTAAGGTGAAGGCCGGCATAATGTTGCGCCGGCCCTTTTTTCAGCCGCGCCAGACTTGCGGGTTGACCAGATCCTGCGGCCGTTCGCCGAGCAGGGCGCTGCGCAGGTTGGCCAGGGCGCGGTTGGCCATGGCTTCGCGGGTCTCGGTGGTGGCCGAGCCGATGTGCGGCAGGGTCACGGCGTTTTTCAACTGGAACAGCGGCGATTCGGCCAGCGGTTCTTTTTCGTAGACGTCCAGCCCGGCGCCGCGGATGCGATTGTTTTGCAGGGCTTCGATCAGTGCCGGTTCGTCGACCACCGGGCCGCGCGAGATGTTGACCAGGATCGCGCTCGGCTTCATCAGCGCCAGTTCGCGATGGCTGATCAGGTGGCGAGTCTTGTCGCTCAACGGCACTACCAGGCAGACGAAATCGGCTTCGGCCAGCAGCTCATCCAAGCTGCGGAACTGCGCGCCGAGTTCCTCTTCCAGTTCGGTCTTGCGGCTGTTGCCGCTGTAGATGATCGGCATGTTGAAGCCGAAGCGTCCGCGCCGGGCGACAGCGGCGCCGATGTTGCCCATGCCGACGATGCCGAGGGTCTTGCCGTGCACATCACTACCAAACAGCGGGGCGCCGACGCTGGCCTGCCATTGCCCGGCCTTGGTCCAGGCGTCGAGTTCGGCGACGCGGCGGGCGCTGCTCATGATCAGGGCGAAGGCGAGGTCGGCGGTGCTTTCGGTGAGCACGTCGGGGGTGTTGGTGAGCATGATCCCGCGTTCGTTGAAGTAGTCGAGGTCGTAGTTGTCGTAGCCGACCGAGACGCTCGAGACCACTTCGAGTTTTGTTGCGCTTTGCAGTTGTGCGCGGCCGAGTTTGCGGCCGACGCCGATGAGGCCGTGGGCGTGGGGCAGGGCTTCGTTGAACTGGGCGTTGATGTCACCGGTCTTGGGGTTGGGGACGATGACGTCGAATTCTTCTTGCAGGCGTTCGATCATGGGCGGGGTGATGCGGCTGAAGGCCAGGACTGTTTTTTTCATTGGGCTTGGGCTCGTCGGGGCTTGATTGCAAGCACGCTAACATTTTCTCGCTCGGGTTGTCTTGGCGGCCTCTGGGCCGGCGATGCCTTGGGTTTGTCTGGTGTGAATATCCGAAGGTTTCGGGGCGGCGGCTGGCGGTTTCGCCTGACGGCGACTTACTTTTTTACAAGCGCCTAAAAAAGTAAGCAAAAAACGCTAGCTCCTGCGTTCGGCCCTCGCAGGCTCGGGTTCCTTCGCTGCGGGATCGATCCGGGCGCAGCGGCTCCGGTTTGCTTCGCTGCACCTACACTCGCTGTGTACGACTGCGTCGTACGGTCGCTGCGCTCCCACGCCCGGATCAATCCCTCCACTCAGCCTTCCGACGTCGCCGGTGGATCAAGATCAAAAGCACTCGAGCTTGCGCTCA
>NZ_JAVDUL010000009.1:0-102182 GCF_031456345.1 Pseudomonas sp. 2957 | reverse complement strand
TCCTGAGCCTGCCTCGAAGATTTCCGCAGGGCTTATTACGCTAGAACAGCGCGGTCAGCATTCGGCGCGATATTTCAGGTCGGCAGATCCCGATCTAACACCACGGTCAGTCCCCTCTCCCTCTGGGAGAGGGCTAGGGTGAGGGCTCTGTCTGACACCCCGCCAATCAGCCAGACAGGTTCGAACGCGCCTTTTCACAAGGAAACCCACAGCCCATGCCGAAACCGAAAGACCCAATCACAGCGCGCATGGTCCAGTTAATGAGCCAGCTCGCCCCGCTGGAGGGCTACAACCTGAGCCCGCTGGACGATGTACGTTTCCTGCGTTCCAACCGACCGCTGACCCGCACGCCGGTGCTGTATGAACCGGGCATCGTCATCCTCTGTCAGGGGCGCAAACGCGGCTATCTCGGCGATGAAATCTACGTCTACGACGCTCAGCACTATCTGGTGGTGTCGGTGCCGGTACCCTTCACCATGGAAACCTGCGCCAGCGAAGCCGAGCCGATGCTCGCGGTGTACGTGCGTCTGGATTTCGCCCTGGCTGGCGAGCTGATTCAGCAAGTGGATGAGCTGTGGGATTTCCCCACAGCGCAGCCGATGGGCATGTACGCCTCGCCTCTCGACGAACCGCTACGCCAATCGACCCTGCGCTTTCTTGAAGTGATGAGCAACGATGCCGACGCGCAAATCCTCGGCCCGGCGATGCTGCGCGAGCTTTACTACCGTATCCTCACCGGCGAACAAGGTGGCACCCTGCGCGCCGCCATCGCCCAACAAGGCCAGTTCGGCAAAGTGACCCGCGCCATCCACAAGATCCACAGTTGCTATCACCAGCATCTCGACGTAGAAACCCTGGCCGAGGAAGCGCAGATGAGTGTGCCGAATTTTCATCTGCACTTTCGCAAGGTTACCGATTCCTCGCCGATGCAGTATCTGAAGTCGACGCGGCTGCACCAGGCGCGATTGCTGATGCTGCGTAACGACCTGACCGCGGCAAAATCTGCGTTTCTGGTCGGTTACGAAAGCGCCTCGCAATTCAGCCGCGACTTCAAACGCCTCTTCGGCCGCACACCGCTAGCGGAAGTGGCGTGGATGAAAACGGCCTATGCGCTGCCGGCACCGACGAGTGCTTCGCCGTTTGTGTCGTCGCACTGATTTTCAGTGCCACGCTCCGCGCATTTATTGCAGCAAATTCCCCGTTCGCATAGTGCTTGCCCCCTCCTGCGTTTCCTCGCCCAATCATGCAGGTCAGTCGCCTGCATCAGGATGGGAACATGAACACCACGGCCATTCCCGAAGGTTTCACTCCATTGACCCGCAGCAGTCCGTTGCTGGATCTGCTCGGCCCGATCTACGCCAGGGGTCAGGGGCTGCACTTGGAATTGGGTTTACTGACCGACTCCCGCCACGCCAATGGCCGTGGCACTTTGCATGGCGGTGTATTGGCGACACTGGCGGACGTGGGCATGGGTTACGCCATGGCCTTTTCCAGCGATCCGCCGCAGCCGTTGATCACCGCGAGCATGACCCTGGATTATCTCGGCGCGGTGCAAATCAACGAGTGGCTCGAAGTGCGTCTTGAGCACTCCAGAAAGGGCCGCCAATTGGCGTTTGCTGGCGTCAGTCTGCACGTCGGTGAGCGAACGGTTGCGCGCGCCAGTGCCGTGTTCGCCGTGCCGATGAATTGAATCGACTGACTCGACTCATCGTCCCACCCTGGACGGCAGGCCGGGATTTGCCGCCCCGCCCGCACGGCCATTACCTTCAAGGCATGGTGTTCGCCATCGTCACCCCATACGCAGCCAGAAGCATATCCGCCGCCCGCTCACCAATAACGACACACGGCGCCATCGTGTTGCCAACGGTAATGCGCGGCATGATCGAGGCATCTGCAACGCGCAGCCCGTCGATCCCGTACACGCGTAATTGGTGGTCAACCACCGACAGCGCATCGCGGCCCATTTTTGCCGTGCACGACAGGTGCCAGTAGGTCACGGCCGAATTGCGGATGAACTGTTCCATAGCGCGACGCTCTCTGGGACCGGGCACGACTTCGCGCTTGATCAGCGCATTGAAGGCCTGGCTGTTGCCGAGTGCGCGGCACAGTTCGATCGACGCATGGGCTGCGGCCATGTCCTCGGGCTCGCTCAGGGAGTTCGGCTCAATGATCGGTGCATCCAGCGGCCCAGCACCCGACAACCGCAAGCGTCCGCGACTGGCAGGTCTGGCAAGCCCGGCGAACATGGTCCAGCCATGCTCCGGCGGCTCGATGGCGACCTCAGGCGGAGACGGTACCGCGAATGCCAACTGGCACTGCAACAGGTCCGGGGCTTCCAGGCGGCTGTCGCTTTTCCAGTACAAGGTGGTTTCGCATCCGCTGCCAGCGACGGCCTGGGGTTGTCGATACTCCCACGTGCAAGCGAACGCCAGATGATCCTGCAAATTCTCGCCCACACCGGGTAGATGAACGACCGGTGCGATGCCGTGTTTTCGCAGTTCATCCGCCGGGCCGATGCCCGACTGCATGAGCACTTTCGGTGATTGCACCGCGCCCATGGACAGGATGACTTCAGCTGCGGCATGAAAGCAGCGCCGCTCGCCGGCGATCAACACTTCGACACCGACGGCCCGGGTGCCGACCAGCAACACGCGGGTCACTAAGGCTCCGGTCAGCACCGTCAGATTTGGACATTGCAAGCGTGGCTGGATGTAAGCGTCGTAAACCGATTCGCGCTTGCCCTGTTTGATGCGCAGGTCGGTGACAGCGATCCCACCTGCGCCTTCCATCATCTCGCCATTGGGACTGTCGAATCGGGGGATGCCCAGATCGCTGGCCGCCTCCAGCGTTGCCCACGCAAGGGGTTGAGGCGTGGCCGGCTGTTCGACATGTACCGGCCCACCTGAACCACGCCGAGTGGCGTCCGGGCTGCCTTGCCAGTTTTCGATCCTGCGGTAGTAATCGAGAACCGATGCGTAGCCCCAGGCCGGGTCGCCAGACTCGGCAGCAAAATGCTCCCAATCGGCGCGATGGCCGCGCGACCAGACCATCACGTTGATGCTCGAACCTCCACCGAGCCCCTTGCCCATGCTCAGCGGGAGCCGTCGACCGTTGAGGCGTGGATCGGATTGCCCCTCGAATGCCCAGTCGCGCGCGGAGCCGAGGTTCAGCGGCCATTGCGCCGGTTCGGTCACCTCGGGGCCTGAGTAACCTTCGCCGGCTTCAATCAGCAGAACCCGTGCGCCTGACTGATCGGCAAGCCGCGCAGCGACCACGCAGCCCGACGTGCCGGCACCACAGACAATGAAATCGTAGTCGTGAGCGCTTCGAGGGTTCATACGCCCACTCTCCTTCGATGCCGCGATCACTGCTCAGCAACGCCGTGCACGGCCTTGAGAATCACCGCCGCGACTTGCGCCGGCTGCGACTGCTGCGGGACATGGCTGGACTTCACCTCGGCGAGGGTCGCACTGATGCGCTTGGCGGCAGACCGCTGGACGTCGGGATGAATCATCCGGTCTTCGGTAGCGAGCAGGTACCAGGACGGCTTGGTTTTCCAGGCCGAAACGGTGGTTTTATCTTCGAAAGCCGAGGCCTTGATCGGCCCCTGTGTGGCGGTCATGACGGCGGTCTGCGCGGCCGGCAGATCCTGAGCGAAATCCTTGGCCATGCCTTCAGCGGTCAGATAGAGGAAGCCGTTACCGTCGGCCTTGATCTGACTGATGCCCGGCGGCGTCGGCGCGCCTTTACCCTGCTCGCCGCTGGTTTGCCCGGCCTCTGGCGCGAAGGCGGCGACGTACACCAGAGCGCTCACTTTCTGGTCGTTGCCGGCTTCGGTGATCACCGTGCCGCCCCAGGAGTGACCGACCAGCACCACCTTGCCCTGCTGGTTGTTCAGCGCGCGGCGCGTGGCGGCAACATCATCGGCCAGCGAGGTGAGCGGATTTTGCACAACGGTAACGGCCACGCCTTTGGCTTGCAGCAGTGGCACCACTTTGGCCCAGTCGGAACCGTCGGCGAAGGCGCCGTGTACGATCACCACCGAAGGCGTTGTATCCTGCGCGTGGCTGGCGCCGGCCATGAAGGTACTGGCCAGGGCAAAGGCGACGGTGGCGAATTTCGATTTGATTGTTTTCATTGGATGAGCTCCTGTTCGGGAGTTCAGAGTGTGCTGGCCGGCCTGCGATGTGGGCATCGGTCAATTATCCGACCCCGGGGCATTTTTCATGGATAGTGGCTTGCAACTGGACATCTCACTGGACGGCGCACTGGCAACCATCGCCCAGGTCGGTGACCTCAGCATGGGGCAACCGCTCGGTCACTCCCGGCGCGTTGCCGCTTTGGCGCGGATGCTCGCGCAGGCATGCCACGGCGACGGTGAGCATCTGCAGGTTGCAGAGCAGATTGCCTTGCTGCGCTGGTCTGGGTGCACGGCCAACGCCGAAGGCTTTGCCGACCTGCTGGGTGACGACGTCGATGGTCGCCGCGCAATGCTCGATCTGACCCTGGGCAATGAGCAGATGAACGCGGTGCATCAGGCAACCCCGCTGGCCGTGGTGCACTGTGAAGTGTCCGGTGCAATCGCCAAAACCCTCCAGCTCGGAACCGCCGTCGAAGCGGGCCTGTGTCGGGTGTTCGAAACCTACGACGGCACTGGCCGACCGCTCGGCGTGGCGCATGAACATATCCCGGAGGTGGCCTATCAGGTGGTCATGGCCGGTGATCTGGATATTCTCACTCGCGCTCACGGCCTGGACGCGGCGTTGCGCTGGATCAACGAGCAGTCGGATCGGCGCTATCCAGCGTCGCTGGTGTCGTTGCTGGTGGCCAATGCCAAGGCCTGGCTGGCGGATCTGGAAACGCTTTGCACAAAAGTTGAACCCGCGCCTGAGCAGCGTCGTGTCTCGCTGACTTTGGTCGGAGACGTCATTGACTTGAAGCTGCCATGGCTGGCCGGGCATTCGCGTCAGGTCGCGCATGTTGCCGTGGAAGCTGCGCGCCTGTGGGGGCTGGGTGAGCCGGCTTTGGCAAACATTGGCAAGTCCGCGCTGATTTACGGTCTCGGCCGCGCAGCCGTTTCCAATCACCTATGGAATAGCCCGGGGTCGCTGCCCTACGGTGCGGCAGAGCGAGTGCGGCTGGTGCCTTACTGGACGCAACAGGCGCTCCGACCGGTTCCTGAACTGGCCGCGCCCGCCGAAATAGCCACCCACGCGTATGAACGGCTCGATGGCAGCGGCTATTTTCGCGGCGTGGCCGGTGATGCACTGAATGCCGAACATCGGCTGTTCGCCACCTCGGTCGCCTGGGTAGCGTTGAGGCAAGCCCGGCCATGGCGAACAGCCCACGACGAAGCCGCAGCAGCCACGCTACTCAAACAGGATGCTGGCCGTGGTCTGTTCGATAACGATGTCTGCGAAGCGGTCATTGCCGCCGCCAGTGGCGAGCGCCGCCTGCGGCAACCCAAGCCTTCGCTGCTGACAGCCCGTGAGTGCCGCATTCTTCTGGAGATCAGCCGTGGCGCCAGCAACAAGCAAGTCGCGCAACTGTTGGATATCAGTCCGAGCACGGTACGCACGCACATGGAAAGCATCTTTCGCAAATTGCAATGCTCGACCCGTGCAGCCGCCACTCTGAAGGGGCTGACACTGGGCTTGATCGCCTGAGCCCTGCGCCAGGTCAAGCCTGATCAGCCTGCCTGACGCGAGCCAGTTCGATGAATGCCCTGGCGGCCGCAGAGGGATTGCGGCGGTTCGGGTAGTACAGGCACAACCTGTCTCGGGGCGGGGTCCAGTCCTTGAGTACCTGCACGAACTCGCCGCTGCGGATTTCGTCACGAACGTCCTGCTCCATGAAAAAGCCCAGCCCCATATCCGCCTGCACCGCCACCTTGACCACGCTCGATTCATCCAGGGTCAGCGGCCCGTTCACATCCAGACGAATGACTTCGCCGTCGCGCTCGAAATACCAAGGGAAAATCGCCCCGTTCGGCAGTCGTACGCGGATGCATCGATGCCCGGGCAGATCGGACGGCGAGCGCGGTTTGCCGTGTTGTGCAAAATACCCCGGCGAACCGACCACCGCGTAACGTTGCGGCGGGCCGACAGGCACCACAATCACATCGTTGGGCACAAGGCCTGCCGAGCGCACGCCGAAATCGAAGCCGTCAGCCACGATATCCACCAGGCGCCCTTCGGTCACAAGGTCAATGTGGACTTTCGGATGCTGCTGCAAAAACTCGATCACCAGTGGCAGCAGCGCCGAACGAGCAGCGCTGGCGAATGCGTTGATGCGCAGCGTTCCCGAGGGTCCGGCATTCTGCGATCGCACTGCATCCAGTGCCGCGCGCAAGTCGTGCAAGGCTGGCCCCACTTGCTCGAGAAACACCCTGCCCGCTTCGGTGATGGCGACGCTGCGGGTGGTGCGGTTGAACAGGCGCGATTCTAGGCGCGTTTCCAGTTGCGCAATGGTGTTGCTCAGCGCGGTGGTCGAAACGTCGAGATCAATGGCAGCCTGGCGGAACGACCCCCTGCGTGCCACCGCTATAACGGCATCCAGTTCATTAAGGGCTAAGCGATCCTGGGCCATGGATTGTCCTCATTTTCGGGATAGGTCATTAAGGTTTGTCCCAGTTGAACAAACTATCTGTGGCGCAGCAAGATGACTCCAGACCATCAATCAGGAGTCAGGCAATGAACCTTCAACTTTCCAACGTCGTGCAAACGTATCTCACGGTCACCGACGAGAAAAAAATCTCCGACGCAATCCATCAATTCCTCGCGCTGGAGATCTCGCCATGCTGAATTCAGGATTGACTGGCAAGCGGGTGCTCGTCACCGGCGGTACCAAGGGAATCGGCAAAGCAGTGGTCGAGTGGTTCCTGGCCGAGGACGCAAAGGTCATCACCTCGGCTCGGCAAGTGGAGGTCGAAATGCCGGGCGCACTGCTGGTTGCGGCTGATCTTTCGACACGGGAAGGTTGTGACGCACTCATCGCTGCGGTCCAACAGCAACTGGGCGGCGTCGACATAGTGATCCATGTCCTGGGTGGCTCGTCGGCCCCCGGTGGTGGTTTTGCAGCGCTGGACGAGGAGCAGTGGCAACGCGAACTCAATCTGAATTTGCTGCCAGCGGTGCGCCTAGATCGTGCCGTGCTGCCGGGCATGCTCGAGCGTCGTAATGGCGTGGTGATCCATGTCACATCCATCCAGAGTAGGCTGCCACTGCCGGAATCAACGACGGCGTACGCGGCGGCCAAGGCTGCGCTGTCGACCTACAGCAAAAGCCTGTCGAAAGAAGTGTCACCCAAGGGGGTTCGCGTCGTGCGGGTATCGCCGGGCTGGGTTGAAACCGAAGCGTCGGTGGCATTCGCCGAGCGACTCGCGCAGGAGGCAGGCACTGACTATCAAGGTGGCAAGGACATCATCATGCAGGCCCTGGGCGGTATCCCGCTCGGCCGCCCGTCGACGCCAGTTGAAGTGGCTGAGCTGATCGGGTTCCTGGCATCGCCGCGAGCAGCGTCGATCACCGGGAGTGAATTTGTGATCGACGGCGGCACCATCCCGACCATTTAGCCGCCAGTCTGCGGGTCATGGACGACCCGCAGAATCCGCACAGCACGTCTACATCCGATGCTGCTCCAGCAAAAAATCCACAAACAAGCGCACCCGCACCGGCATCGCCGCGCCGCCGACGAACACCGCATGAATCGGTTCCTCATCGCCCGGGTTGAACGCTTGCAGCAGCGGGATCAGCGCGCCGCACTGCAAGTCTTCCCTGACGGTGAACTCGCCAATCCGCGCAATTCCGGCGCCGAGTCTGGCGAACTGGGCCAGTGCTTCGCCGCTGCTGCATTCGATGTTGCCGCTGACTTTCAGCGAGAACTCCTTGCCGTCGCGGATGAACGGCCAGTTGGCTTCGGCGCGGCGGAAGTTGAAGCGCAGGCAGTTGTGCTTGAGCAGGTCTTCGGGTTGCTGAGGCGTGCCATGACGTTCCAGATAGTCGGGCGATGCCACGACCACCTGGCCGGTGTGGCCGAGCCGGCGCGCGGTCAACGGGCTGTCGGGCAGATGGCCGAAACGTATGGCGACGTCCGCCTGGCCGGCGAGGATGTCAACGACTTCGTCGCCAAGGCTGAGGTCGACCACGATGTTCGGGTAACGGGCGGTGAAGGCTGCGACCAGCGGCACAATGGTCAGCCGTCCATGGCCAAGGGCGGCACTGACGCGCAAGCGGCCCTTGGGTACGCCCTGATCGGTGATGGCCCCTTCCACTTCGTCCATGTCGGCGAGAATCCGCCGGGCACCGCGCAGGAAGGCCTCGCCCTCGGCGGTAAAAGTGAGTGCGCGGGTGGTGCGCAGCAGCAAGCGGGTACCAAGTCGTTGTTCCGCGCGGGCGATGATCCGACTGACCGCCGAAGGCGTCAGTCCCAGCGCACGCGCAGCAGCTGAGAGACTGCCCTCCTGCGCCACGGTGACGAACACGCTCATTTCCCCTGACCTGCCGTTGAAGTCCATTCGTGCCTCTTACGCAAAGGTGATTGCCAAAATCGTCATCTACCGCCGGAAAACCATGGATCGTAGCATTGGCGGCATAGATGAGGAGACTTTCCATGCGTATCAATCCACCACTTGTTGCACTCGCTGTCGGCGCCTTTGGCATCGGCGTCACCGAGTTCGCGCCGATGGGCATGTTGCCCGGCATTGCCGCCGATCTCGGCGTTTCCATTCCCGCTGCGGGGTTGCTGGTCAGTGCCTACGCCTTGGGCGTGCTGCTCGGCGCGCCGCTGATGACCCTGACCACCGGCAAGATCCCCCGGCGCTATCTGCTGATCGGGCTGATGGCGATTTTCACCCTGGGTAACCTGATGTCGGCGCTGGCCACCGATTACTCCAGCCTGATGGTCGCCCGAGTGATCACCTCGCTCAATCACGGCGCATTCTTCGGAGTGGGCTCTGTGGTCGCCGCCAGCGTGGTCGCGCCGGAAAAACGTGCCGGCGCAGTCGCGGCGATGTTCATGGGCCTGACCCTGGCGACCATTGGCGGTGTGCCGCTGGCAGCCTGGTTCGGTGAGCTGTTCGGCTGGCGCACGGCGTTCTGGGGCATTACCGGCCTCGGTGTGCTGACCATGATCGCCTTGTGGTTCGCCCTGCCCAATCTGAAAGCAGAGCAAGGCGCGGGTGCGCTGGCGGAAATTCGTGTGCTAGGCCGAGGTCCGGTGCTGGCCGCACTGGCCCTGACCGTGGTCGGCTCGAGTGCGATGTTCACCGTGTTCACCTACATCGCGCCGATTCTCAGCAGCGAAACCCACGCCTCCGCCGCGTTCATCACCGCCATGCTGGTGTTGTTCGGAATCGGTTTGACCCTGGGCAACATGTGGGGTGGCAAGGCTGCCGACCGTTCGATCGACCGCACCCTGATCGTGTCGCTGAGCGCATTGATTGTGGTGTTGCTGGCGTTCACGGTGCTGATGCGCTGGCCGCTGCCGGCCGCCGTCGCCATTCTGATCTGGGGTATCGCCAGCTTCGCTCTGGTGCCGCCGCTGCAGATGCGCGTGATGGAAGCCGCCAAGGACGCGCCGAATCTGGCTTCGGCGGTGAACATCGGTGCGTTCAATTTCGGCAACGCGATCGGCGCGGCGCTGGGTGGCGCGGTGATCAATGCCGGGCTGGGTTATCCGGCGATTTCCCTGGCCGGCGCGGCGATGGCTGGTCTGGGCCTGCTGATGGTGCTGGCGTTCGCCTGGCGCTCCAGAGCCAGTGCCGCTGCGCTGGCGTAAGTCTTCGCAGCGCTATGCGCCGCCGTGCTGATACTCGCGGGGCGTGCAGCCGAACTCGCGACGGAACACCGTGTGCAGATACTGCGCAGACTTGAAGCCGCAGGCCTGGGCAATGTCGGCAATCGCCGCATCGGTGTTCTTCAAACCGCTGGTAGCCGCCGCCAGTTTGAAACGCAGAATCTCGTCATGCACGCTGCAACCGCGCTCGGCGCGGAAATGCGCTTCCAGTGATGAACGCGACACCCCGACATACGCAGCCACCTGTGCGGTCTTGATGCCCTGACAGGCATATTGGCGGATGAACAGCAGCGCTTGCATGACGTAGGGATTGCCCAACGGTTGATGCAAGCTCGACACCTGCACGTTGACCGCGTCCGGTGGAATCAGAATCTGCGTGCCGGTGGACGGCATGCCGTGGAGCATCTGGTGCAGCAATTGCGCGGCGGTGCGGCCCATGGTTTCGGTGCCCTGAATCACCGAACTCAGCGGTACGCGAGTCAGGCTGCGGGTCAGCGGGTCGTTGTCGATGCCGATCAGCGCGACCTGCTCCGGCACGGCAATGCCGGCGGTCAGGCAGGCTTGCAGCAACTGCCGGGCGCGCGCGTCGCTGACGGCGATGATGCCGATCGGTTTCGGCAGGCTGTGCAGCCAGGCGATCAGTTGCTCGACGGCGCTGTCCCACAGCGGCGCGCTGGTGCCCATGCCGCGATAGATCTCGGCATGCAGGCCGTCTCGTTGCATCAGTTTGCGAAAGGCTTTTTCCCGCTCCTGCGCCCAGCGATTGGCCTGCGCCTCCGGCAGACTGAAACAGGCGAAGCGCTGCAACCCCGCCTCGACCAGATGCGAATAAGCCAGAGTGATCAGTGCGTTGTTATCAGTGGCAACGTAGGGAATCGCTTTCGGATAAGCGCGAGCATCCTCGTAAGAACCGCCGACCGCCACTACCGGCAAATGAATGTCGGCCAGCGCCTCGCCGATCAGCGGATCGTCGAAGTCGGCAATGATGCCGTCACCCTGCCAACGCTCGATGCCCTTCAAGCGGCAAAGAAAGTCCTCTTCCAGAAACAGGTCCCAGGAAGCGCGGGTGCTGCTCAGGTAGTTGCCGATGCCGCTGATGATTCCACGGTCGTAGATCTTGCTGCCGTTGAACAACAGGGCGATGCGGTGCACGGGCGGTAGGCTTTTCATTCAGTATCCGGATTTTGCGTAAAGCCATTCGCGAGCAGGCTCGCTCCCACACGGTTTTGTGAACGACACGAATCAAATGTGGGAGCGAGCCCGCTCGCGAAAGCGGCCTCAAATTGTTTTTGTTCCGGGCGCCATGTCACGGCGACGATGGACACAGACTAGGCCTGCGCGCGCTGAAGCTCAATACGCAAAATCGCACTCACGGTTGAGGCTTTTCATAATCAGCGGGCACGGGGGCGTTGCTAGTATCGAGACACCGCCAAGAACAACAAGGACAAGGTCCATGCAGTATTTCCCCAATATCGAGCCGGTTCGCTACGAAGGCCCGAACAGTGATTCGCCCCTCGCTTTTCGTCACTACGACGCCGACAAACTGATCCTCGGCAAACCCATGCGCGAACACCTGCGCATGGCCGCCTGCTACTGGCACACCTTCGTCTGGCCGGGCTCCGATGTGTTCGGCGCCGGCACCTTCAAACGCCCCTGGCAACGCAGCGGCGAGCCGATGCAACTGGCCATCGGCAAGGCTCAAGCCGCATTCGAGTTCTTCAGCAAACTGGGCATCGATTACTACTGCTTTCACGACACGGACGTCGCCCCCGAAGGCAACTCGCTGAAGGAGTACCGCGAACACTTCGCGCAAATGGTCGACCGCCTCGAACAGCATCAGGAACAAAGCGGCATCAAGTTGCTCTGGGGCACTGCCAACTGCTTCAGCAATCCACGTTTTGCCGCCGGTGCCGCGAGCAATCCCGATCCGGAAGTGTTCGCCTGCGCCGCTGCGCAAGTGTTCAGCGCAATGAACGCCACCCATCGCCTCAAAGGCTCCAACTACGTGCTGTGGGGCGGTCGTGAGGGCTACGAAACCCTGCTCAATACCGACCTGAAACGTGAGCGCGAACAACTCGGGCGCTTTATGCGCATGGTGGTCGAGCACAAGCACAAGATCGGTTTCACCGGTGACCTGCTGATCGAGCCCAAGCCCCAGGAGCCGACCAAGCACCAGTACGATTACGACAGCGCCACGGTGTTCGGCTTCCTTCAGCAGTACGGGCTGGAGAAGGAAATCAAGGTCAACATTGAGGCCAACCACGCGACCCTGGCCGGCCACAGCTTTCATCACGAAATCGCCACGGCCGCCTCGCTGGGAATTTTCGGCAGCATCGACGCCAACCGTGGCGATCCGCAGAACGGCTGGGACACCGACCAGTTCCCCAACAGCGTCGAAGAAATGACCCTGGCGACCTATGAAATCCTCAAGGCCGGCGGTTTCAAGAATGGCGGCTTCAATTTCGACTCCAAGGTGCGCCGGCAGAGCCTCGACGAGATCGACCTGTTCCACGGCCACGTCGGCGCCATGGACGTTCTGGCCTTGTCGCTGGAACGCGCCGCCGCGATGGTTAAGAACGATCAATTGCAAACCCTCAAGGACCAACGCTACGCCGGCTGGCGTCAGCCGTTCGGGCAAGCAGTGATGGCGGGCGACTTCAATCTCGAGTCGCTGGCCGAGCACGCGTTCACCAACGAGCTGAACCCGCAAGCCGTCAGCGGCCGCCAGGAAATGCTCGAAAACATCGTCAACCGCTATCTCTATCGCTGATCGCCGAGACCCTCTGCCGACGCAACCACGCTGTGACAATTGCACGACAATTCTGTGCCTGCTGCGTCGGCAGATTCTCTACAGTTCTACCAGCCCGATTCATCGTCAGGCCGTGTCTTTCCAACAAAAATAAAAGGACGCACCACCATGAAGAACTTGAAACGTACGCTGTTGGCCAGTGCCCTGGCGTTGTTGGCCCTGCCGGTAATGGCTGACGCTACCCACCCGAAAATCGGGTTTTCCATTGATGACCTGCGTCTGGAACGCTGGTCGCGCGACCGCGATTACTTCGTCGCGGCGGCGGAAAAAATGGACGCCAAAGTCTTCGTGCAATCGGCGGACGCCAACGAGCAGAAGCAGATTTCGCAGATCGAAAACCTTATCTCTCGCGGCGTCGATGTGATTGTCATCGTGCCGTTCAACGCGACAGTGCTGACCAACGCCGTGGCCGAGGCGAAGAAAGCCGGGATCAAAGTGGTGTCTTACGACCGACTGATTCTCAACGCCGATGTCGACGCCTATATCTCCTTCGATAACGAAAAGGTCGGCGAGATGCAGGCCGGCGGCGTGCTGAAAGCGGCGCCCAAGGGCAATTACTTCTTGCTGGGTGGCGCGCCCACCGACAACAACGCCAAGATCCTCCGTGAAGGCCAGATGAAGGTGCTGCAACCCGCCATCGACAAGGGCGATATCAAGATCGTCGGCCAGCAGTGGGTCAAGGAATGGAACCCGACCGAAGCGCTGAGCATCGTCGAAAATGCCCTGACCCGTAACAACAACAAAATCGACGGCATCGTCGCCTCCAACGACGCCACCGCTGGCGGCGCCATCCAGGCACTGGCCGCGCAGCAGCTGGCCGGCAAGGTGCCGATTTCCGGCCAGGACGCTGACCTCGCAGCGGTCAAACGCGTAATCGCCGGCACGCAAACCATGACCGTGTACAAACCGCTGAAACTCATTGCGTCCGAAGCGGCGAAGCTCTCGGTGCAACTGGCACGCAACGAAAAACCGGCCTACACCTCGCAGTACGACAACGGCAGCAAGAAAGTCGACACCATCCTGCTCACGCCAACGCCGTTGACCAAGGACAACATCGACTTGCTCGAACAGGATGGCTTCTACACCAAGGCGCAGATTGCCGGGCAGTGATCCGGTCGTAAATCTTGATCAGAGCTGTGGGAGCGAGCCTGCTCGCGAAAGCGGAGTGTCAGTCAGTACAGCTCTGGCTGAAAAGGCCCCTTCGCGAGCAGGCTTGCTCCCACACAGGTTCAGTGATGTTCGAGTCCCTGGTATACGAGCCTTTTCCATGTCCGACTATCTGCTGCAAATGAACGGCATCGTCAAAACCTTCGGCGGTGTCAAAGCGCTCAACGGCATCGACATCAAGGTCCGGCCCGGCGAATGCGTGGGGCTGTGCGGCGAGAATGGTGCCGGCAAGTCGACGCTGATGAAGATCCTCTCGGCGGTCTATCCCCATGGCACCTGGGACGGTGAAATCCTCTGGGACGGGCAACCGCTCAGGGCGCAATCGATCAGCGAAACCGAAGCCGCCGGCATCGTCATCATCCATCAGGAACTGACGTTGGTTCCCGACCTGTCGGTGGCGGAAAACATCTTCATGGGCCATGAGCTGACGCTGCCCGGCGGGCGCATGAACTACCCGGCGATGATCCACCGTGCCGAAGCGTTGATGCGTGAATTGAAAGTGCCGGACATGAACGTGTCGCTGCCGGTTTCGCAGTATGGCGGCGGCTATCAGCAACTGGTGGAAATCGCCAAGGCCTTGAACAAACAGGCGCGTCTGCTGATTCTCGACGAACCCTCCTCGGCCCTGAGCCGCTCGGAAATCGAAGTGCTGCTGGACATCATCCGCGACCTCAAAGCCAAGGGCGTCGCCTGCGTCTACATCTCGCACAAGCTCGATGAAGTCGCCGCCGTATGCGACACCATTTCGGTGATCCGCGACGGCAAACACATCGCTACCACCGCCATGGCCGACATGGACATTCCACAGATCATCACGCAGATGGTCGGCCGCGAAATGAGCAACCTCTACCCCAGCGAGCCGCACGAGATTGGCGAGGTGATTTTCGAAGCGCGCCACATCACTTGCTACGACGTCGACAACCCCAAGCGCAAACGGGTCGACGACATTTCCTTCAGCCTCAAGCGCGGCGAGATTCTCGGCATTGCCGGGCTGGTCGGGGCCGGCCGCACCGAACTGGTCACCGCACTGTTCGGCGCCTACCCCGGACGCCACGAGGGCGAAGTCTGGCTGGACGGCCGACCGATCGACACGCGCACGCCGCTGAAAGCGATCCGCGCCGGCCTGTGCCTGGTGCCCGAAGATCGCAAGCGCCAGGGCATCATTCCGGATCTCGGTGTCGGTCAGAACATCACCCTCGCCGTGCTCGAGAGCTATTCGAAAATGACCCGCATCGATGCCGAAGCCGAACTGGGCTGCATCGACCGGGAAATCTCCCGTCTGCATCTGAAGACCGCAAGTCCATCCCTGCCGATCACCAGCCTGTCGGGCGGTAACCAGCAGAAAGCCGTGCTGGCGAAAATGCTGCTGGCCAAACCGCGCGTACTGATTCTCGACGAGCCGACCCGAGGCGTGGACGTCGGCGCCAAGTACGAGATCTACAAATTGATGGGCGCGCTGGCCGCCGAAGGCGTGTCGATCATCATGGTTTCATCGGAACTGGCCGAAGTGCTCGGCGTCTCCGACCGCGTGCTGGTGATCGGCGAAGGCCAGTTGCGCGGCGATTTCGTCAACCATGAGCTGACCCAGGAACAGGTACTCGCCGCCGCCCTCAGTCAGCCGGGCAGCCATAACAATAATGATCGGAAAACCGCGTAAATGAATCAGGTCAAACAACTGTTCACCCGCTACAAGATGCTCGCGCTGGTATTTGCCGTGGTGCTGATCTGGCTGTTCTTCAGCTGGCAGACCGAGGGCGGCTTCCTCACCCCGCGCAACCTGTCCAACCTGCTGCGGCAGATGTCGATTACCGGAATCCTCGCCTGCGGCATGGTGCTGGTGATCATCAGCGGCGAGATCGATTTGTCGGTGGGTTCATTACTCGGTCTGCTCGGCGGCCTCGCGGCGATACTCGACGTGGTCTATCACATTCCGCTGCTGGCGAATCTCAGTCTGGTTGCCCTGTGCGGTCTGGTCATCGGGCTTGCCAACGGCTACATGGCGGCGTACTTGCGCATCCCCTCATTCATTGTCGGCCTCGGTGGCATGTTGGCGTTTCGCGGGATTTTGCTGGGGATCACCGGCGGCACCACCATCGCCCCGGTATCCCCGGAGCTGGTCTACGTCGGCCAAGGATATCTGCCTCACGCGATCGGCACCGGCCTGGGTGTGCTGCTGTTTGTGCTGACGGTGTTCCTGACCTGGAAACAACGACGCAATCGCGCCCTGCATGGCCTGGCGGCGCATTCGCTGGTGCGTGATGTTGTGCGCGTGCTGGTGATCGGCGCGGTGCTGGCCGGTTTCGTCCAGACCCTCAACAGCTATGACGGCATTCCCGTGCCGGTGCTGCTGTTGCTGATTCTGCTCGGCGTGTTCAGTTACGTCACCAGCCAGACTGTGTTCGGCCGCCGGGTCTATTCGGTCGGCAGCAACATGGAAGCGACGCGCCTGTCGGGCATCAATGTGCAAGCGGTCAAGCTGTGGATCTTCGGCATCATGGGCGTGATGTGCGCCCTCGCCGGCGTGGTCAACACCGCACGCCTCGCCGCCGGCTCACCGTCCGCCGGCAGCATGGGCGAACTCGACGCCATCGCCGCCTGCTTCATCGGCGGCACCTCCATGCGCGGCGGCTCCGGCACCGTCTACGGCGCCCTCCTCGGCGCACTGGTGATCACCAGCCTGGATAACGGCATGTCGATGCTCGACGTCGACAGTTACTGGCAGATGATCGTCAAGGGCAGCATTCTGGTGCTGGCGGTCTGGGTGGATGTGAGCACGCGCACGGCGCGGCGTTGAAACGTTGCAGGTGAGTTGGTAAAACGCAAATGAGGCCTGATCACAGGCCTCACTTTTCATATCAACAGCGCGAACCGTCTCTTGCGACTGGCTTAAGCGTGCTTTTCCGGGTTCTGGCCAGCCCGTCAGGGCATCCACTGCCACGGCGGCTGGCACCGACGCTACATTCAAACGCCATCCACCGCCGGATAATCCCCATACCCTTCCCAACCCTGGCTGAACCAAGTGCTCATTTCGCTTTCCGCCAATGGCAACTGCCGAGCGAATCTCAGCGGCAGATCCGGATTGGCTATAAACGGCCGTCCAAACGCAATCGCATCGGCGAGCCCGGCATCCAGTTGCGCTTGTGCCCTGGCGAAACCGTAGTCCGAATTGAGGATCAGCACGCCTTTGAACACGTCGCGAATCATCCCGGCCAGTGGCGGGCGTTCGGACTTGCCGAAGGTGCCGTCCAGCGGTGGTTCGCGGACTTCCAGATGAGCGATGCCAATCGCTGACAGCACTTCGGCGGCGCGGATGAACAGCGCTTCGGGATCGCTGTCGCGGATGCCCTGCTCGTAGCTGCTTGGAGTCAAGCGCACGCCAGTGCGGTCGGCGCCGATGACTTCGGCCACCGCCTCGGTCACTTCCTTGAGCAAGCGGATACGGTTGTTGATCGAGCCGCCGTACGCATCGGTGCGAAAATTGTCGCTGTCGCGCAGGAACTGGTCGAGCAGATAGCCGTTGGCGGCGTGGATCTGCACGCCATCGAAACCCGCCTCGATTGCGTTGCGAGTGGCCTGACGAAAGTCTTCCAGCAGTGCGGGAATTTCTTCCAGCGGCAACGCACGCGCCGGTGTATACGGCTGCTTGCCGGCGTACGTATGCGCCTGTCCCGGCGCGGTGGTGACCGATGCGGAAACCGGCTGGCCGCCGCCAAGGAAACTCGGGTGCACGACCCGGCCCATGTGCCAGAGCTGCGCGATGATCCGGCCGCCAGCGCCATGCACGGCATCGGTGACCTTGCGCCAGCTGGCGACCTGTTCGGCCGACCAAATGCCTGTCGCATACGGCCAGCCCAGACCTTGCTGGCTGATGCCGATCGCTTCGGAAATGATCAGGCCGGCACTGGCGCGCTGGCGGTAATACTCGACCATCATCTCGGTCGGGACGTGCTCGCGAGTGCCGCGCGCGCGGGTCATCGGTGCCATCAGGATGCGGTTGGGCAAATCGAGCGCGCCGAGGCGCACGGAATCAAATAACGATGTCATGTTCAGGCTCTCAAAAAGGTGGGCAGGATCAAACCAGGCGTGCGCCGCCGTCGATGTTGAGCACGGCGCCGTTCATGAAGGTGTTGCTCATCAGGAAAACCACTGCCGCGCCCGCTTCTGCAGCTGTGCCGAGGCGATGCAGGGGCAGCACCTGCTCAAGAGAAGCGACAAATGCATCCCGCCCCTCGCCCAGTGCCTTGCCCAGAATCGGGGTGTTGATCGGGCCGGGCGAAAGCGTGTTGACTCGCACCGGTGCCAACTCAAGGGCCAGACCGCGAGCCAGTGCTTCCATGGCTGCCGAGGCGGCGGCGAGTACGGCGGTGCCGTAGGCATTCGGGCGATCAGCGAGAGAACCGGAGATAAACGTGATCGAGCCGTCTTTTGCCAGCCTGTCGCCAAGGACCCGAATCGCATTGATCGATGCCCAGATGCGTTCGTCGAACGCGCGGTGCAGATAATCGAGATCAGCCGCGCGCACGGTGCCAGCGACAAACGTGCCGGCGAGCAGAACGAGGTGATCGACCTGAAGGATATCGGCCAGTGCAGTATCGAGAGCCTGGCTATCGGTCACGTCGGCCGCGCGCCAGCCATCGAGCCCGTGCTCGCTGGCGGCCTGCTCGGCACGTGCAGCGTTCGAGCCGATGACGATGACCTTGGCGCCAGCGGCTTTCGCTTGCACCGCAGCGGCCAGGCCGATGCCGGAGGTGCCGCCGAAAATGACCACGGTTTTGTCGGTGAGTGTGGAAGGCAGGGTTTGGCTGATGTTCATGCTGAGTCTCCATCTGGAACACCTGAATGGCGTTCGATGGGCAAAGACTACGTTTTGGAAGCCACATTGATAATTGGGCCAGAAGTCGCTTTACTAGTGCCATGAAGGCACAAATTGGATTGGATCGTTTAACCGGGCTCATCGCCTTTGCACGAGCGGCTTCGCTGGGCAGCTACACGGCTGCCGCTCGGGCACTGTCGGTGTCGCCGTCGGCCATCAGCAAAAGCGTGCAACGGCTCGAAGAGCATTTCGGCCTGATGCTGTTTACTCGCACCACGCGCTCGCTGGTACTCACCCCGGAGGGCCGTGATCTATACGAACGGGCGCTGCGGATTCTGCGCGAAGTCGAAGACATCGATCAGGCCGCCGTTGCTTCACGCGCTGAGCCATCGGGCGTATTGAAGGTCACCGCGCCGTTGCCGATTGGACTGAATATCCTCGCGCCGGCCCTGCCGAGATTTCGCGAGCAATATCCAAAGGTGACGATCGATCTACGACTCGGCGATCAGTATGCCGACCTCATCGAACAAGGCATCGACGTCGCGGTTCGGGTTGGCAATCTTGCGGATTCGCGACTGATTTCTCGCCCGCTGGGCCCGCATCGAATCGGTGCGTTCGCATCACCGGACTATCTGCAGCGCAAGGGTACTCCGCTTACGGCCGAGGATCTCGCCGAGCATGAGTGCGTGAATTTCCGCTATCAAAGCACCGGGCAGAGTTTGCGCTGGCCGTATCTAGCCGGTGACAGACAGTTGGAACTGGCACCCGACGCGGCCTTCACCGTTGATGCCAGCGATGCGGTCGCGGCGGTGCTGGCTGCCGGCGGCGGCATCGGTATTTCGCCGCACTACGTAGCGGCGGCGTATGTTCGTCGGGGCGAACTGGTCCCGGTGCTGCCACAGTTCACCGTCGAACGCTTCGCCATTACCGCGTTGTGGCCGGAGAGCCGTCGCGGTAGCCCGAATGTCAAAGCGTTCACGGCGTTTTTGCTTGAGTTGTTCCCTGCAACGCCGCCTTGGGATGAGGTCATCCAGACGTACGTAGAGGGTTCAGGTCCGGCCTGACGGTTCATAGCGAACGTTTTGCAATCCACTGCTTGTACTGTCCGGTGCGAAAGAACATCGCCAACTGTTGTGACAGCAATCGCGCAACCTACTGTGGAAACGGGCTTGCTCGCGAAAGCGCTCTGCCGGTCGCCATCCGTGTTGACCGTTCTGGCCCCTTCGCGAGCAAGCTCGCTCCCACAGGTTTTTTGGCATGGCTGGGGATTGGTGGCGTGCCAGCACCGACTGGTTTTCGTCAGTGCGCCAATTCTCATCGTCCCGCCCCCAGTCCATAACCTTTGAACTGACTTGAAACCTGTACGCGTCGGCAGGCCAATCAAGCGCTCACGTTGCCCGAATCACTTATGCACAAGCAGCGACTTGCGCGCTGCCTTGTCCTGCTTCATGGCGGCGATTTCCCGCTCGCACGCTTCGACATCGAACGACTTGTCCCATTTGGCGATGGCGATGGTGCCGATGCCGTTGCCGATCAGGTTGGTCACCGCTCGCGCCTCGTTGAGGAAGCGGTCGATGCCCAACAGCAACACCAGGCCCACCAGAGGTATCGAGTGAATGGTGGTGAGCGTGGCCGCGAGTGTCACAAACCCTGCTCCCGCCACACCGGCCGAGCCCTTGGAGGTCAGCAGGAACACGCCAAGCAGAATCATCTGATCCATGAAGGTCAGCGGCGTGTTGGTCGCCTGGGCGATGAAGATCGCCGCCATGGTCAGGTAGATGCAGGTGCCGTCCGCGTTGAACGTGTAGCCCGTCGGCAGGACCATGCCGACCACGGACTTCTTGCAGCCGAGCTTTTCCAGTTTGACCATCATTCGCGGCAGCACCGCTTCGGTCGAACAGGTGCCCAGGGTGATCAGGATTTCATCCTTGAAATAACGCAGAAACTGCATCAGCGGCATGCCCGACCATCGCGCCACCGCGCCCAATACAACGACGATGAAAATCAGCGTGGTGATGTACAGCGCGACCAGCAACTGCCCCAGCGAAAGCAGAGTGCCGATGCCGTATTTGCCGATGGTGAATGCCATGCCAGCCCCCGCGCCCAACGGCGCCAGACGCATGACCATCGCGACGATTTTGAACAGGCCTTGCAGGAACAGGTCGATGGTGTTGATCAGCGGTTTGCTGGTTTCGCCCATTTGCACCAAGGCGACGCCCATCAGCACCGATAACAGAATCACTTGCAGCATGACGCCATTGGAAAAAGCGCCGAGGAAGGTGTGCGGGATGATATTGAGGAAGAATTCGACCAGACCGCCCTGCTCGCTCGCCGCCTGGCTGTATTTGTTGACAGCGCTGCCATCGAGGGTACCGGCGTTGATGTTCATGCCGGCACCGGGCTTGACCACGTTGACTACGATCAGGCCGACCACCAGAGCGATGGTGGAAAGAATCTCGAAGTAGATCAGCGCTTTCACACCGATGCGACCGACCTCCTTGATACTGCCCATCTTGGCGATACCGACCACCACCGTGCCGAAAATGATCGGCGCCAGGAGCATCTTGATCAGCTTGATGAAACCGTCGGCGAACGGCTGCAGCTTGGCGCCGATGTCCGGCACGAAGTAACCGATGGCAGCACCGATGACGATGCCGATCAGCACCTGCACATAGAGCTGGCTGTACCAGCGTGATTTTGAAGTTTCCACGGAAGCACCTCATTTTATTGTTGTGGTGGGCATGTGGCTTTGGCGTCGAGGATGACGCCTGAAGGTGCGGCCTCGGAAATCGAGGCCGCAGATAAAACCGAATCAGCCCTCGCCCAGTTCGCGCATGACGGCATACAGCGCAGACTTGGCTTCGAAGCCGACCCCCGGGATATCCGGCAGCCCGACGTAGCCGTTTTCCACGCGGATACCATCGGCAAACCCGCCGAATGGCTGGAACACGTCCGGGTACGATTCGTTGCCGCCCAGGTGCAGACCGGCAGCGATGTTCAGCGACATCTGGTGACCACCATGTGGCACCACGCGGCGCGAAGACCAACCCAGCTCTTCCATCACTTTCAGGGTGCGCATGTACTCAACGAGCCCGTAGGACAGCGCGCAGTCGAATTGCAGGTAATCGCGGTCCGGGCGCATGCCGCCGTGGCGCAACAGGTTGCGGGCGTCCTGGTGAGAGAACAGGTTTTCCCCAGTGGCCATCGGCAGTTCGTAGTGATTGGCCAGCTCGGCCTGGAGCGCATAATCCAGCGGGTCGCCGACTTCTTCGTACCAGAACAGGTTGTACTTCTTGATCGCTTCGGCGTACGCGATACCGGTCTGCAGATCGAAGCGGCCGTTGGCATCGACCGCCAGGCGCTGGCCGTCGCCCACCACTTCGAGCACCGCTTCAATGCGGCGGATATCTTCGTCCAGCGGCACCGCGCCGATCTTCATCTTGACCACGTCGTAGCCACGATCCAGATAGCTCTGCATTTCGGCCTTGAGCTTGGTCTGGTCCTTGCCCGGGTAGTAATAGCCACCCGCCGCATACACCCAGACCTTGTCATCGGCAACGCCGTTGCGATAACGATCGGCGAGCAGGCGATACAGCGGCTTGCCTTCGATCTTCGCCACCGCGTCCCACACCGCCATATCGATGGTGCCGACCGCTACCGAACGCTCGCCATGCCCGCCCGGTTTTTCGTTGGTCATCAGGGTTTTCCAGATGGCGAACGGATCGAGGTTATTGTTCTCGTGATCGATCAGGGTTTCAGGGTCGGCCTCGGTGATCCGCGCCAGAAAACGGTCGCGCATCAACGCGCCCTGACCGTAGCGACCGTTGGAGTTGAAGCCGTAACCGATGACCGGCTTACCATCGCGAATCACGTCGGTAATGACCGCGACGACCGAGCAGGTCATCTTCGAAAAATCGATGTAGGCATTGGCGATCGGGGAAGCGATGGAGACGGTTTTTTCACGGATATCGACGATACGCATGACGGATTCCTCTTGTTGTGGTGGGCCAACGTTATGCGTTGCGACGACACCCGCCCAATGCTATTAATGCCGCGCCCTATGCACAGGAGGCATTGCCCTTGGAACTGGTTTGGCTTGAGGATTTTTCAGCGCTGGCCGAATACGGCAGCTTCGTCCGGGCCGCTGAAGCGCGCCATGTGACGCAGCCGGCATTCAGTCGTCGGGTGCGTTCACTGGAGAACTGGATGGGCGTGGAATTGTTCGTGCGCACTCCGCAGGGCGCGACGCTGACCGAGGCCGGCAGGCAGATTTTGCCCAGCGCTCAGGAAGCGGCCAGACGCCTGTACCGCATGCGCTCCGAGGCTCAGGAAGTGGCCGGCATGGCCGCGAAAACCTTGCAGTTCGCTGCCACTCACTCTCTGTCATTCACCTTCTTCCCGCGCTGGTTGCGCAGTGCCGAAAGTGGCGCGCCGATCGACGCGGTTCGCCTGCATTCCGACAGCATGGCCGTGTGCGAACAGATGCTGATTCATGGTCAGGTGCAATTTCTGTTGTGCCATCGCCACCCCGACGTTCCGCCGTTGCTGGCGCCTGATCAGTTCATTGGCAAGAAGGTCGGCGAGGACGTACTTGTGCCGCTGGCGAGTGCTTCAGCCCAGTTCGGCACGTCGCCTGAAACCCTGCCCTATCTGGCCTACACCCACGAATCCGGCCTGGGCCGAATCGTCGCCCACAGGTTGCATGGCAAGGCTGATTATCTGCATTTGAAACCGCTGTTCAGCAGCCATCTGGCGGCTGTGCTGATGTCGATGGCGCTGGAAAGCAAAGGCGTGGCCTGGCTGCCGAAAAGCCTGACCGAACAGGAAATGGCTGACGGGCGCCTGGTCAGGGCGCTGGATGACAGTTGGGATATTCCACTGGAAATACACCTGACTCGCCCGACCGCACCGATCAGCCCTTCGGCGGAGGAATTCTGGGCGAAGCTGGGAGAGTAACTCTATCGAGCAGCCCCTCACCCCAGCCCTCTCCCGAGGGAGAGGGAGCCGATCTGGGTGCTGTTCAAGAACTGAGTTCGACCCGGTATTTGAGGTCGGCGAATTTCTACCAAACACCTCGGTCAGTCCCCTCTCCCTTCGGGAGAGGGTTAGGGTGAGGGGCTTTTGTCCTTTGACTCGATTTATGCCACCGTGAGCCCCGTCCATTGCTCCGAAACCGCCCAAAGTCGCTCAGCCAGCTCAGCATCCGCCGCCCATTGCGCAACGCCCTTGCGGCCCGCTTCAGGTTGATTGATCGGCGCAACATTGCAGTCTTCGCAATACACGCCACCCAAATCCGCAAGCAATGCACTGGTCGCACACCACAATCCCGTCGCGGCGCCCTGCTCCAGCGTTTTCAGACCGTTGTGGGCATCCAGCCGTGGCCGGCCCTGCTCATCCAGCGCATCGAATGCGGCAAGTTCCGCTGTGCTGAGGTGCCGTGCCAGATCCGTCAGAATCTGCCCCGGATGCAATGAGAACGCACGAACGCCATGACTGCGCCCGCGACGATCGAGCGCCATGGCGAACAAGGCATTGGCCGTTTTCGACTGACCATACGCGACCCATTTGTCATACGGCCGTTGCAGGAAATCAATGTCGTCAAAGTCGATCCCGGCAATCTGGTGCCCGCGCGATGACACTGACAGCACCCGCGCCTGTCCAGCTTTGACCAGCGCCGGCCAAAGGCCGCAGGTCAGGCGATAGTGGCCCAAGTGATTGGTCGCGAACTGGCTTTCATGGCCATCGGCATCGCGCAGCAACGGCGCGGCCATGACTCCGGCGCAGTTGATCAGCAAAGACACCGGCTGACCCGCGCTGACCACGCTGTGGCTGAACGCCGCCACCGATTCAGCCTGCATGAGGTCCATGGGCAGCACGCGGACACCTTCAACACCGGCCAATGCCACCTCTGCCCGCGCCGTATCTCTGGCCGGCACGAGGACTTGCGCGCCCGCCGCCGCGAGGCTTTTCACCGTCAGCAGACCCAGGCCGGAATAGCCGCCGGTGACCACAGCGAGCTGCCCGCGCAGATCGATGCCAGCCATGACTTCAGCCGCTGTGCTCGCGGCGTTGAACGGTGATTGCACAGGTTGTTGGAGCGTAGCCATGAGCGTGAATCCTGAGTGAGCTATCGAAGGTCTTCATTCTTGGCTAAGCTCTACGGACGAACCAGTCTGATAAATCCAGGTTTCTGTCGTGATCATCCAAAATCCTGCTGGCGATCCGCTTTCTGCCGTATTGGCGCTCTCCGAGTTGCAAGCAGCCTGCTCGGTTCGCTTGCAAGCGGGAGGCGTCTGGGCGCTGCGATTTCAACCCATCGAACTGAAATTCAACGTGGTGCGACGAGGCGAATGCTGGTTGCGCATGCAGGGCTTGCCGGCGCAGTTGCTGCGGGCCGGCGACTGCTTTGTGGTGTCGCGCACGCCGTTCATTCTGGCCAGCGGCGCCGACGTCGAGGCGGTGAATGCAGCGGATGTTTTTGCCCATGACGGCGTCTCGGCGACGTTTGGCGTCGGCGAGGAAGTCGAGCTGCTGGGCGGCAGCGTGTCGCTATCGGGACCCGGCGCAACCGAACTGCTCGACGTGCTGCCGACCTCGCTGATCATTCGCGCAGAGGCCACAGGTGCCTCGTCGTTCGGTTGGCTGCTGGATGAACTGGAGCGCGAGTGGCCATCACACCAGGCCGGCTCGCAGGCGATGTGCAACGACCTGCTGCGGCTGATCTTCATCCATGCGCTGCGCCATCACATCAACAGCGCGGATGCCGAACAATTGTCTTGGCTGGGCGGACTGCGGGAACCGGCGATTGCCGGCGTCTTGCGCGCCGTTCACGGTGCCCCGGAAAAACCTTGGCGCCTGACGCAAATGGCCGAGATTGCCTGCATGTCGCGCTCCGGTTTCGCCGCGTTATTCAAAACTTGCATGGGTGTAGCGCCGGTCGAATATGCCACGCGCTGGCGGATGCGCGTGGCCGCGTTTCGCTTGCGCAATGGCCGGGACACTGTGGCGACCATTGCTGCTTCACTGGGCTACCTGTCCGACGCGGCGTTTGGCGCGGCCTTCCGCCGCGTGCACGGCATATCGCCGGGCCAATACCGCCGCGATCCACTCCTGTAGGCCAATGATCGAGGTTATGATCGCGACAACCGCCGCCAAGGACATCCGCCGATGCCTGCCATGAAAACCCGCCCCACCCCCGCGCCATTGCTCAAGCCAGGCGAAACCGTGGTGCTGTTCGACGGCGTGTGCAAACTGTGCAACGGCTGGGCGCGCTTCCTGATTCGCCATGACCATCAGCGCCATGTGCGTCTGGCGACCGTGCAATCGCCCGAAGGCCAGGCCTTGCTGGCGTGGGCCGGCTTGCCCCTGGATGAGTTCGACACCATGGCGGTGATCCGCGACCGCAATTATTGGGAGCGATCAGATGCATTCCTTGCAGTGGTCGGGCAACTGCCGATGCGCTGGCAGCCGCTGAAACTGCTGCGGATTTTCCCGCGCCGCCTGCGTGACTGGGCTTACGATCGAATCGCGCTGAACCGCTATCGGCTGTTCGGCAAGTACGACACTTGCCTGCTGCCAACAGCGGATCATGAAAGCCGCTTTCTAAAAGCCCACGGTTAACCCGACCAGTTGCACCGGTGTCATCTTCGTCACCATCATCAGCACGATGACAAACATCCCGGCGAACCCGGCGATGCCCATCCAGAACCACCAGCGGTAAGTGCTTGCAAAGCGATCATCCAGAGGCAGGCCGCCCTCGCCCGCGCTCAGCGCCATCTTCTGCAGACGCTTTTGCAATACCAGTACAGGCAGCCACAGTGCGCCTACGCAGAAGAAAATGATCAGCGACGTCAGCAGCCACTCACTGCTCATCGAAAGCCCGGAAAGCCGCATCAGCAGATAGCCGGTGATGACCTGCACAATCCCTGCCGGCGTGGTGATCCACGTATCGAAACGCACCACCATCCTTGCGACATGGGCGATCACTTGCGGGTTGCCGCTGCGGCTGGCGGCGATCAGGTAGAGGTAGGAGCCCATGCCGAAACCGAAGAGGAAAATCGCCGCGATTACATGCAGGTACTTCAGGCAGAGATAGAGCATCTCAACGCTGCCCATCGGAGAATTGAACCGACAGGCTCAAGTTGGCCGGATCGTTGATCGCCGCCAGATATTCATCGACGCTGATTTCGCCAACACACGGCCTCGCGCCAGGTTGCGGTGCATAACCCCGCGCCATTTTGATTGCCAGGGCGACGGCGGCGCAGCTGGGGATTTCCGGGCCTTTGTCATTCAGCGCGGTGAGTTGCGCGGTCAGGCTCAGCGGCTGATCGTCAACCCCGATGCCTTGAACATCGATGTACATCGCGCTTTTGCCATCACCGAAGCGTTCGAACCACGTGCCCAGTCGATGCAGACGCGCCGCCCAGCGCACATGATCGCGCACCAGCCCGAAGCGCAAGGCTTTCGCCAGCAAGGCATTGGCGACGCCGCCGAGCTTCAGGCCGGCGCCAGCCTTGAAGCGCAGCGTCTGTGCGCCATAGCGGCGTGCGAAAATATCCATGTCAGGCACATCGACATTGGCCAGCACCCGCGTGCCCAGTTGCGGCATGCTGCGCAGGGTCAGATCGAGCCAACCCAATACTTCGTGATCCTGGCCGTTTTTCAACTGCCTGATCGGTTTGCCGGCATAAGCGAGCACGCCTTCGACCGTGGACAGCCCCGGCATTTTTGCCGAGGAAGAAATGCCATGCTCGATCGAGTCGATTCGCGCAAAACGTGAGCGCTGCTGATCGATGATCGCCGAAGACAAGGTCGGCACCGAACTGCAACCGCTGAGCACGGCCACACCAGCCTCCCTGGCGCGGGCGTCGAGCACATCAATGCCGTTGACGAAGGTGCGGCAGTCAGCCAGATCGCAATAATTCACACCGGCGCCGATGCAGCTTTCAGCGACTGCGTAGGATTGCCCCTGAAACGGCCCGCCGGTGTGCACCACCAACTGAACATTCAACTCTCGCAACGCCGCTTGAAAACCTGCGCCCATTGCATCGCCGCACCACCCTCCGCACGGACGGCCTGATTGCGCTTGCAGCTCAGCGACCTTGATTTGCAACTTGCGTGCATCGCGGCCCGACAACAGCAGTTCAATCTCTGGCATGAGCGCCAGATGCCGACACACGATACTGCCGAAATTGCCGTAACCACCGACAACCATCACCCTGAATGCCATTGCCCTGTCCCTGTTTCAGCCCAAACGTGGCGCAGAGGATATAGGCCGCAGCGGCGATCAGACATTTATTTTGCAACCGGGTACCACCCCGCCCGCTTGTCCAAGGCAAAAAGAATGAACCCAACGCCCCTATCGTCGCCTAACGCACAGACCATCAGGAGCTAAGCCTATGCAAATCGAAACCGTGTGGATCGTATTGGCGGTCATTCTTGTGCTGATCGAGCTTTGGGCCATCAATCGGGTGCGTAAAAGCGAAGGGAAATCCAGTAGTAAAGGCGTGTGGATCGTGCTGATCGTGTTCGTGCCGCTGTTCGGCCTGATCGCCTGGGCACTGGCGGGACCCAAGCATGTCGGTCGCATTTCGCCTTCCCAGGCTAACCGGTGACCCACGGGTGCAGGCCCGTCTCAAGTATCACCACAGCCCGGCTTTTGCCGGGCTTGTTATATGCAATGCCCGCCGCGCGGATTTCTTGCAGGCTGCACGAAAGCATTGTGCCTGCTTCGATGCCAGCCCTTGATTTACAAGGGTTGCGCTTGATCGGCGAGTTGGCATGAGTCCTGCGATAGCCTCTTCCTGAATACACAGCAGCGCGAAAAAAAGAACGCTGTGTTCAATCCGTGAAAAGCAGAGGCCTCAAAAAATGAATGCCATCGACCTTCTCAAAGCCGACCATGAAAAAGTAAAAGCCATCCTCAGCCAACTGAGTGAATCCACCGACCGCGCGCTGAAAAAACGCGTCGAGTTACTGGGCAAACTGGAAATGGAAATCACCATCCACACCCGCCTCGAAGAAGAGATTCTCTACCCTGCGTTCAAGGAAGCCGGCAGCAAGGAAGAAGACATCATGTACTACGAAGCCAAGGAAGAGCACCGCACCGTGGATTCGCTGGTACTGCCTGATCTGAAAGAAACCGATCCAGGCAGCCCGGAATTTGCCGGTCGGGTCAAAGTGGTCAAGGAACTGCTGGAGCACCACATCGAGGAGGAAGAAGAGGAAATGTTCCCGAAAGCGCAGAAGCTTCTGGGTAAGGCCAAGCTCGAGGAACTGGGCGCACAGATGGAAGCGATGAAGGCCAGCCACAAAAAGGAAATGGCGGCCAACAAAATCGCCGCTTGAAGTGTTGAAGACACCGAAGCCCGGCGGCAATGCCGGGCTTTTTTTGTGCGCCCAAACTGGCCCACGCTCCCACATTGGATATACGTATGTTCGGCAATTCCTGAGCAAGCCACGAAAGCTGTGGGAGCGAGCCTGCTCGCGAAGGCGTCAGGTCAGCCAGATCATCCATGACTGACACTGCGCTTTCGCGAGCAGGCTCGCTCCCACATTGGATATACGTATGTTCGGCAATTCCTTAGCAACCCACGAAACCTGTGGGAGCGAGCCTGCTCGCGAAGGCGTCAGGTCAGCCACATCAACTATGACTGACACTGCGCTTTCGCGAGCAGGCTCGCTCCCACAGGGTCAGTGTCGGTCTTGATGCAGGTTGTGATCAAACCGCCCAAGGTGGCGCCGGATCGAATTTGGATTCAATCCACTCCTTGAACGCCACCACCGCCGCCGCTGGAAACCGCGATGACGGCCTGACCAGATAAACGCCGCCCGCCGAATCCAGATGCCAGTCGGGCAACACACGAATCAACCGACCTGCCGCCAGATCACGGCTCATCAGCCAGTCGCCGGCACCGAGTATGCCGGCGTCGGCGCGGGCGGCGGCGAGCAGGGATTCGCTGTCGCTGGCAGTCAGGTTGCCGTGGGGCGTGATGGCCTGCACCTCCTTGCCCCGATGCAGGCGCCACAGCGGGAACGACGCCAGCCCGCTGAAGCGCAGGCAATTGTGCTGAAGCAGGTCCTGCGGGGTTTGCGGCATGCCATGGGCCTCGATGTAGGCCGGCGATGCGCAGAGAATCCGTCGATGGTCGCTGAGCTTTTTCGCGATCAGCCGATTATCGTCCAGCTCGCCGATGCGAATAGCCGCGTCGAAGCCCTGCTCGATGATGTCGACCAGACCTTCGCTGTAATCGGCCACCAGCGAAACCTGCGGATGGGCCTTGAGAAATTCGGGCAGCAGCGGCCCCAGCCACAAGCGCCCCATCGCCGCCGGCAACGCCAGGCGCAAGGTGCCGCGTACTTCGCTGGCGCCCTGCACCGCTTGTTGCTGCGCTTCGTTCATCAACTCGACGGCCGCGCGCAAGCGTTGTTCAAGTTGCAGGCCGGCCTCGGTGATGCGCACGTGTCGCGTCGAGCGCTCCACCAATCGCACGCCCAGTCGCTTTTCCATCGCCGCCAGGCGCTTGGAAACAATGGTCGGATGGCGCTGCAACAAACGCCCCGCCGCGACAAACGAGCCTTGCGCGGCGACGGCCAGGAAAGCAGCGATTTGATCGCTGTGCGGGTTGCTCAGAACATCCAGAATCATGGTTTTAAAATGATCGCCCCTGATGATCGGCCTGCCTCGAGATCGGCATGCGCTTGTGCCGCGTCAGCCAATGAATAACGCGCGCGAATTTGCGGCGTGATGATACCGGCGGCCACCGCAGCCAGCACGTCTTGCGCGCGCTCCTGATATTCGGCTGTCGTGGCAGTGTGCGCGGCCAGCGATGGACGGGTCAGGAACAGCGAGCCCTTGGCGTTCAGCGTGGCTATTTCCACCGCTGCCGGCGCGCCGGTCTGCGCGCCGAACGAGACCATCAGCCCGCGTGGGCGCAAGCTGTCCAGCGAGGCCTGAAAAGACACCCGACCAATCGGGTCATACACCACATCGACCTTGCGCCCCTCGGTGATACGCAACACGTCGGCTGCGAGGGTTTCGGCATCGAACACCAGTACTTCGTCACAACCGGACGCGCGAGCCTTGTCGACACTGGCCTGCTTCGACACCAAACCGATCACCGTTGCGCCAAGGTGTTTGGCCCATGGCACCATGATTTCCCCCAGACCACCCGCGACGCCGTAAAGCAGCATCGTCGTGCCCGGCCCGACCGGGTAAGTCGCCTTCAACAGATACTGCGCGGTGATGCCTTTGAACAAAACCGCCGCCGCATCTTCGAACGACAACTCATCGGGGATCTTCACCAGCCGCTCTGCCGGAAACAGCCGCGCCGAGGCGTAACCGCCCAGGGGCCCGGTGGCGTAAGCGACCCGATCACCGACGCGGACATTGCTCACACCGGCACCGACCGCCGCGACCCGCCCCGCGCCTTCCAGACCCAACCCCGAAGGCAACGCCACCGGCACTGCACCTTTGCGCTGGCTGACATCGAGGTAATTGACGCCCACCGCCGCTTGCTCCAGCCAGACCTCGCCAGCCCCGGGGGGCTGTTCGCTGACAGTGTGCAGTTGCAGGACGTCCGGTGCGCCGGTTGCGGTGAAGCGAATTGCGTTGGCCATGGTCATCTCCATTGATTTGTTAAGCGTTGAGCTCAGTCTGAAAGCTCAGTAGTCAACGAACAACCCAGCCTGAATGCAGTTCATTGCTGCATATGATGCAGCTATGCATGAATAAAAAGGAGCGGCAGGTGCTGCCACTCCTCTTTGCAGAATCAATCGAACGCGCCGTTGAGCACCTCGTAGATCAGCCCGGTAGCCAGCGCGACGAGGATCAGGTCGGTGCCAACCTGTTGCCATTCGTAGCCGTCATAGTGAGGCAAATGGCCGAGCAGCCGCCCGTCCAGCTTCTTGGCGATGCCTGGTGGCAGCGGTTTGCCCCGCGCCAGATTCTTCTGAACGCCAGGCGGCAGCGCTGGCCCCGGATTCCAGTATTCGCCGCGATAGCCGTCGACGATGCCGAGAATATTGCCGCGATCAATGCTCGGAGCACCGCCGCCATTGCCAGAGTGTTGCTGGCCTTTGTTGCCATTGCCCTGACCGCCCCCACCCTGTTTGCCGTGATCCTGCATGTTCTGCGGTTTGCCCTTGCCGTTGCCCTGGCCGCCCTGACCCTTGCCATTGCCGGGGTCAGCCAGTGCCGTCGTGCTGCCGATTACCAGCGCGAGGCAAGACAACGCGACAATCAATCTGCGAGCTTCTCTCATGTGCGATTCCTTCGGTTGGGGGATGCTCTTGAGTATGGGCGAATGTGCTCAGCTTAGTGGATTTCTTCTTGCTGACCACTCGGCCTTGCGTCAGGATTCCCACCCTCTCCACCCCTGATCGAAAAATCATGAATCGTCAAAAGAAGCTGCAGCAGTTGTTCAAGGAAAAGGCCAAAAAGGCCAATGCCAAACTGGCGCCGAAAAAGCCCAAATACATCTGCAAGGCCGACCGCCTGAAGCTGGAAGCCGAAGCTGCGCAGGCGGCGGCCGAAAACAGCGAAAGCTGATTCAGGCCGTCTGCCGCGACGTCAGCCAGGTCATCAGCGCCGCCAGCACCAGCAATGCCGCGCTGGCGAAAAACGTCAGCCGATAACCGCTGCCGTCGAACAGCAGACCACCGATGGTAGAACCCGAGGCAATCGACAACTGCACCACCGCCACCATCAGCCCGCCGCCCGCTTCGGCATCGTCAGGCAGCGTGCGCGCCAGCCACGACCACCAGCCCACCGGCGCCGCCGTGGCGATCAATCCCCACAAGCCCAGCAACACGAACGTCGCGACCACTGAACTGCCCAACCCAATGAGCGCCACTGCGATCATCGCCATCAACAGCGGGATGGCGATCACCACGCGATACAACCCCTTCTTCAGCACCGAACCGATGGCCACGGTGCCGATAAACCCGGCCACACCAATGACCAGCAGGATGATCGACAGCATCGAAACGTCGACCCGGGTCACGGTCTCCAGAAACGGTCGCAGGTAGGTGAACAGAACAAACTGGCCCATGAAGAACAGACCTGCGCCGAGCATGCCCAACGCCACTCGGCGGCTTTTGAACAACGCAAAGACATTGCCTGCGCTGGACTTGCGCGGCGCGGCCGGCAACGCGGGCAAGCTTATCCACTGCCAGAGCAGCGCAATCAACGCCACGGGTATCAGGCAGAAAAACGCCCCGCGCCAGCCAATCACGCTGCCGAGATAACTGCCCAGCGGCGCCGCGACCACCGTGGCCAAAGCGTTGCCGCCATTAAAAATCGCCAGTGCCTTGGGCACGCTGGCGGAGGGCACCAGACGCATGGCCAACGCCGCTGACATCGACCAGAAGCCGCCGATTACCACGCCGATCAATGCGCGACCGATCATGTAAACCGTGTAGTTGGGCGCCAGGCCCACTACCAGCCCGGACGCGCACATCAGCGCCGTCAACAGCAGCAATAGGCGCTTGCGATCCATCGAGCCGGCGAGCCTGGTGATCGTCAGGCTGGTCAACACCGCGAACGCGCCGGAGATGGCGATGCCGTAACCGGCCAGGCCTTCGCTGATGTGCAAGTCCGTGGCCATGGGCGTGAGCAGACTGACCGGCATGAACTCGGAGGCGATCAGCGCGAAGACACACAAGGTCATGGCGAACACGCCGCTCCAGTACGCCGGTTGCTCGTCGGCCGTGGACGCTTCCATGGGCTGGTTTGTCGGGTTGTCGATTGCTTGGGCCGTCATGCAAAAACCTGTTTGGAAGAATAAATGGTCGAGGCACTTCTGCCCCGTTATTCAGGCTGCAAAGCTTGACGGATCGGGCTTAACTTGATTAGTAGCGGTAATCTTCATGTGCTTTTGAGAAAAATTCAGCAATGAGCAACGCCAAAGTCAATGACCTGCAGGCCTTTCTGGCGGTGGCCCAGGAGCAAAGCTTCACCAAAGCCGCTGCTCGCCTCGGCGTCACGCCTTCTGCGTTGAGTCATACGGTCCGCGCGCTGGAGCAGCGTCTGGGTATCCGCTTGCTGGCTCGCACGACGCGCAACGTCTCGCCGACCGAGGCTGGCGAGCGCTTGATGCGTTCGATTGCGCCGCTGTTCGAGCAGATCAGCGCCGAGCTCGAAGCCCTTGGCGAATTGCGCGACAAGCCCAGCGGCACGATCCGGATTTCCTGCACGGACGATCAGATCGAGTTGTGCATTCGGCCGATGCTTGCAAAGTTTTTGCAGGACTATCCGGACATCACCTTGGAGTTTTACGTCGATTATGGTTTCACCAATGTGGTCAAGGAGCGCTTCGACGCTGGTATCCGTCTCGGTGAATCGATCAGCAAAGACATGATCGCCGTGCGCATTGGTCCGGACTGGCGTCTGGCCGTGGTCGCCTCGCCCGATTACTTCGCTCGTCACCCGGCACCCGCCACGCCGCATCAGTTGACGGAGCACACTTGCATCAACATCCGCCATCAACCGGCCGGCGCGATATACGCCTGGGAGTTTGCGCACAAGGGTCAGGATTTCAGCGTGAAGGTCAACGGGCAATTGGTGTTCAACAGCATCATGCACGTGCTCAATGCCGCCGTGGATGGCATCGGCGTGGCGTACGTGCCCGAGCAATTGGTCGCGCCGTATCTGGCCGACGGGCGACTGGTGGAAGTGCTGGAAGAGTGGTGCCCGACGTTTCAGGGCTATCACCTGTACTACCCGAACCGGCGCCAAGGCTCGGCAGCGTTTGCAGCGTTTGTCGAAGCACTGAAGCTGAACACCGCGCCCCTGTAAGAGTGAGCCTGCTCGCGAAGGCGCCAGATCAGATACATCCACGTTGAATGACACACCGCTTCGCGAGCAGGCTCGCTCCCACAATGGTCCGGGGCAAGGCCAAAATCTTCAGCGCAACCAAAATCCCTGTGGGAGCGAGCCTGCTCGCGAAGGCGCCAGATCAGATACATCCACATTGAATGACACACCGCTTTCGCGAGCAGGCTCGCTCCCACAATGATCCGGGTCAAGGCTACGTTTTCACAGGCTGGCTCACCACAGCGGCACACCGAATCACCGCCGCACAACGACGAAGGGAGGCCCATTGCAGACCTCCCTCGTTTCTCCCCGTCAGGATGTACCCAGACCCTGCGACAGATCCGAAGAAGACGGCCGCGCCGGATCCGGTTTGGTTTCGACTTCGGTTTGTTCAGTGGTTCGGGTCACCGTGTCACGCACGGCTTCATAACCTTCCTGAGCTTTTTGCTTGGCTTTGTCGACCATGCCAGCGCTGGTGCGGCCCATGTAGCGCTGTTCAGTGGACGTGGTCGGCAACGCCGCGCCGAGCAAGGCACCCAAAGCGACCCCAGCGGCAGCCACCATCAGCGGTTGCTCCTTGAGCAGGTGACTGAACTGCTGGCCAAGCACTTGCGAATTACGCGACAGTCGATCACTTGCGTCATGCATCGCATGGCTCAGATTTTCCTTCGCCGCACCGACGTTTTCCCCGAGGTGGCTGGCCTTGCCTTTCAGCGACTGGTAGCCGTCCTTCAGCGAGTCAGTGGTCGAATGCAAATGCGCGCGCGCACTGTCGATGCCGTCGGCCAAACCATCGGCCCATTCGCCGGCCTTGTCTTGGTCCGGCCCACTGCGATAGGTCGGCTGCGGCACCGGTGGGCGATTCTGGCTGATCATCAGCCAGAGCAGGCCCACGGAAGTCAGCACCGCTGGCACCGGATTATTGCGCACGCTGGTGCCGAGATTGGTGAAGAATGTCGAGCCGTTGCTCTGCATCATTCCCCAGGCCTGATCGATCATCTGCCCGGGGGTGAACTTGCTCTCCAGTTGATCGACGATGTTGCCGATGCTGGCGCGCTGCGCATCGATTTCGCGCTCGATCTGCTCCGGGCTTTTTTCCGCTTCGATATCCAGTTCGCTTTTCATGAGACTTTCCTCCGCAGCGCTTCCTGATCCTTGTTCAAGGCGTCGAGGGTGCGATCAGGTTTGAAGTGAGATGGCTCGAATTGCTTTTTCCCGGATTGCAGCATGGCGAAGCCGATGATCATCACCACCACGCCGACGATCAGCGCGGCCAGCCATGGCGCCATGAACATGCTCAGGCCGTACACCGCCGACATCAGCAGAATGATGAAGCCGGCGAGGAACACGATCGCGCCGCCGGCCACCGCAGCGATGCCCGCCTTCAGCGTGCTGAGGCTGTTGTGCAGTTCGGCTTTTGCCAGTGCCAGTTCCTTGGTGAACAAGGCCGGTACCTCGCGGGACAGTTGCCGCAACAGGCCGACCACCGAAGCGTCATCTGTTTGGCCGAGGGGCCTTGCCCTGCTCAGATCAGATTCATCTCTGTTCATCACAGTTCTCCTTTGGCGTCGGGTGCGTGCGGTACGGAAGCCGCGGCAAAATCAGCGGGGTGATCGCTGTCACTGGGCGAGTTAGGGGTAATGCCGGTAGCCAATCCCGGATTGGCGTGGGTCGACGACGGCATCGACGATTCATAGGGTCGCTGCGCGCCGTAATCGGCTGGCGGTGGCGTCGAGGTGGAGCCCGCCGCCGGATCGTGTTCGGCACTGACCGTCGCTGCTGCAGAGGTGCCTGCTTTGAGAAACCGCGACAGGCCGAAACCGATGGCAATGCTGCCGGCGATGAACAATCCCGGATTGCTGCGCGCCAGATCCGCCGCATCATGCAGCAACTGCTCGGCACTCTTGCCGCGCAGATTGCCTGCCAGCCCGGTCATGGAATCCGCCATGTCGGTCAGGTAGTCGGACATACCCAGCGTGTCCTTGTCCTGCAGTTCCGAGACAAAGCTTTTCGCCCCTTGCGCCAAGGCTTCGATCTGCTCGGCCGCCGTGTCGCGATACTGGCCGAATTGCGCATCGGCCTGCTGCCGCGCACCGCCCAGTGCTTCGCTGACGTTGTCCTTCAAATGATCAAAATTTTGCTCAGGCTTGCCGTTGGGATCACCTGATTCATACCCTGACCTGCTGTCTGAAGTATTCATGTCGCCCCTCGCCTTCTCACTGAAAACGCAAAAACGGAGCTACACGGCAACATTGCCTCGAGCCCCCACATAGGAGATGACGGAGCAGCTTGCGCGAGAGTTCAAAGAGGTTGATGAGCGTGCGACATCAGGTCTGGATCAGTGACGAAAGGTTGCGCTTGGCAGGATTGTGTTGAGCTTCTGCGCCGGTCTGCGGTCAAGACAAGGCACGGGGGTTCATCCAGATGATCGCAGTGAAACCCTCAACGCCGCCGATAGATGGCAGAATCCCCACACCCTGATCACTTCGGAGACCGCAATGCTTCGCCTGTTTGAAGAAAGGCTCGACCCCTTCCCGCCCGACGAGGCGCCGCCACCGCCAGTCGGCCTGATGCGCTTCTTGTGGGCGTGCACCCGGGGCGCGCGCGGTTACATCCTGGCCTTCGCCCTGCTCAGCGCCAGCGTGTCGATCTACGAGGCATGGCTGTTTTCGTTCCTCGGGCAAGTGGTGGATCTGCTCTCGACCTGGCAATCTGGCGGCGCTGCTGGTGACGAGGAAAGCCGCGTGTTGTGGGGCATCGGCATTGTGCTGGTAGTCAGCATCGGGCTGGTGGCGCTACGCACGATGGTCCAGCACCAGATCCTCGCGATCAATCTGCCGCTGCGCCTGCGCTGGGACTTTCACCGGTTGATGCTGCGGCAAAGTCTGTCGTTCTTCTCCGACGAGTTCTCCGGCCGGGTCACGACCAAGGTCATGCAGACTGCGTTGTCGGTGCGCGAGGTGTTGTTCACCTTGATCGAAATTCTCCCCGGCATTGGCGTGTACTTCATCGCGATCATTGCGCTGGCTGGTGGCTTTGCGTTGAAGTTGATGCTGCCGTTCCTGGCGTGGATCGTTTTGTTCGGGCTGGCGATGGTGTATTTCGTGCCGCGTCTGGGCAAGGTCGGCCAGGAACAGGCCGATGCGCGCTCGTCGATGACCGGGCGGATTGCCGATGCCTACACCAACATCACCACGGTCAAACTGTTCTCGCACTCCAAGCGTGAAGCGCATTTTGCCCGTGCGGCGATGGAAGATTTCAAGCTCACCGGGTTCCGCCAGATGCGGCTGGTCAGCCAGTTCGAAATCGTCAATCAGGCGCTGGTGGTCGCGCTGATTCTCGGTGCCGGCGGTTATGCGTTGTGGCTGTGGCATCAAGGCGAAGTCGGCACCGGCGCCGTCGCGGCGATCACCGCCATGGCGTTGCGCATCAACGGCATGTCGCACTGGATCATGTGGCAGATGACGTCGCTGTTCGAAAACATCGGCACCGTGCAGGACGGCATGGCCACCCTGACCAGCGGCCCGAAAGTCCAGGACGCACCGGATGCCAAGGTGCTGGAGCCTGCCGGCGGCGAAGTGGTCTTCGACAATGTCAGCTTCAACTACAACGGCGAACGCCAGGTGCTCGACGGCTTGACCCTGCACATTCGCCCCGGCGAGAAAATCGGCCTGGTTGGCCGCTCCGGTGCAGGTAAATCGACGCTGATCAACCTGCTGCTGCGCTTCTACGACGTTGATCGCGGCGAGATTCGCATCGATGGGCAGAACATCGCCGAGGTCACCCAGGACAGCCTGCGCAGCGTGATCGGCATGGTCACCCAGGACACGTCACTGCTGCACCGCTCGATCCGCGACAACATTGCCTACGGACGCCCGGACGCCACCGACGAAGACATCCATCGCGCGGCAGTGAACGCACAGGCCGATGGTTTTATCAGCCAGTTGAGCGACAAGCAGGGCCACAGCGGTTACGACACGCTGGTCGGCGAACGCGGTATCAAGCTCTCCGGCGGGCAGCGCCAACGCATCGCCATCGCTCGGGTGATGCTGAAAAACGCGCCGATCCTGCTGCTCGACGAAGCCACCAGCGCACTGGATTCCGAGGTTGAAGTCGCGATCCAGGAAAGCCTCGATGAAATGATGCAGGGCAAAACCGTGATCGCCATTGCCCACCGCTTGTCGACCATTGCGGCCATGGACCGGCTGATCGTCATGGACGAAGGCCGCATCATCGAACAAGGCACCCACGCGCAATTGCTGGAGAAGAACGGCACCTATGCGCGGCTGTGGCAACACCAGAGCGGCGGGTTCCTCGGTGAGGATCGCGGTTTGGTTGAGGTGATGGAGGAGTGATCAGGCTGGAGGGCCGGGGCCGGCCCTCCATCGATTGGCCTAGATGGTGACGGGGCTTTCGGCACCAACCGGAAGCTTTACGCGAAACACGGTTCCGCCTTCCAGGTCAGAGCTGACCTCGATCGAGCCGGCATGCGAGGCGACGATTTCCGAGGCGATGAACAGGCCCAGACCGAGCCCGGCAACCGGCCCGTGATCAACCACGGAGCGCTGCGAGAACCGCCCCATCGGGTTGAAGATGAACGGCAATACATCCCCCGGGATCGGTTCACCGCCGTTATGTACGGTGAACACCGCGCAATCCTCGCGGACCTGCAACTGGACCGAGACCGGAAACTTATTGTCGCCGTGGGTCACCGCATTGCTGATGATGTTGGAAAAGACCTGTTCCATCCTCGCGCCATCGAACGCTCCCATCACCGCTTCCTTTGCATCGAACCGCACGTTGGCCTGCGGATGAAAGGCGCGGATTTCCTCGATCACCCGTTCGCACACAGGGCTGAGATCGATCAGGGATTTTTTCACCGGAATACCCGGCCCCATCTGGCAGCGCGTCAGATCCAGCAGGTCGCCGACCATCTGGCTGGCGCGCTGCACGCTGGCGTAGATCTGCCTGGCCACTTTTCTGGTGCGCGGGTCGGTGGCTTCGGTACGACGCAACATATCCGCACCAAGCAGAATCGCCCCCAGTGGCGTGCGCAAGTCATGGCCGAGAATCCCCAGAAACACGTTGCGCGACGCCTCGACGGCGCGCGAGTAGCTGGCAATCGACTCGGCCAGCGCCTGATCGATGGCTTCGTGAAAACGCGTCATGTCGTCGACATTCACCGATTTGCCATCCTTGACCTGACGCAGCCACTGGCTCAGCACGCTGGTTCGCAGCGCGCGGTATTCGGAAACCATCTGATCGATGGTGAAACCGGCCATCAGCCGCGTCACCGCGTGGGTTTCCGCAGCCGTTTCTTCATCGTCGCGCGGCGCATGACCCTGGGCCTTGGCGATTTGCTCGCTGATGGTCTGCTTGCTCCGCAGATCGATAACGATGGCGCGCAACATCTGCTCGGCGTGATCGCGCAGTGCGACGTTATCGAGTTCCGCACCTGGTGTCTCGATGGTGCGGGCGAAATCTTCCCAGGCCTGCAGGATCGGCTCTAGGTTTTCGAGAATGAAATCTGGCAGGCGCATGGCTGTGGTCCGCAGGGGAAATTCATCAACGCCAGCAACTGAGCCGGCGCAGATTTCGGAAAGGGCAATTCAGGAGTACAGAAAGTACGGCTGAGGGGATGCAGCCTACCACCAAAGCGCTGGGCTAACGTCGGAGGAAAATCGGTATGCTGAAGAGGTTGCGGTCGGCATGAGATGATCGCTGCGCCCGCAACGAACGCCTCTGAAGCGACTACGGCTACGGACTCCTTGCGATGAGAGAAGTCCGTTTCAAGAGGTTATCCGTTGAGAGTCTTCACTCCAGGCATCGCTTGGGCGTGAGTCGAGGTTGCTCGGCATTCTGCACCTCAGCACTCACATCCGTCTGTTTACGGCTGCTGAACTCGATCGGATAGGGCCCGGTCTGCGCCAGAGCTGCCTGCACACGGCTGACAAAGGCCGCGTCGTCCAGGGTGTAGAAAACCCACACCTGACGCTTTCCGCCGGTGACCGTGCACCCCCACTTTGCGAACCCATCCGCCGTTACGGCCGCCTTAATCAGGCGGTCTACCCGCATCATCCGCGCGGATTCCTTTGAACTCGGCAGGAAGCGATCCGACACGTATTTCCAGCTGATGCGAGCCTTGTAAGGAAATGCCCGGGTATCCTTGAGATTCAGGTCGGAAGGCATGCGAAAACTCGCTGGCATTGGGTCGTCAGGAAAATCAGACGGTTGGAAATCGCTGTCGCCTGTCACGGCCACTTGCCGTTGCGGATTGTCAGCAGGATCATCACTGAGCAGTATTCTGAGCGCTTCAGCGCGGCGCTCTTCCCGCTCGCTCACGCATTTGTTGTAGGCCGTTGTATGCGCTGGACCGGAATCCAGACACGGATCGCGCTCCACCAATTTTGGAGAATGGGAGCGCGTGCAGCCGGACGTGATCAGGCTTGCCAGCACCAATAAAACAACGGCTGGCCAGATTTCAGGGCGCAGGGAAGCGTGGGGAATGACTTTCAAGTGGCCTTCCTTGGATGAGTTGCAGTACGAGACATATGGAAAACGGCGCATTTTGCCTGCCACCCCTGCTCCATGAACAGGCCGAGGCGGAATTAATGTGGCAATTCATCACAAGCAGTGCTCGACCAGCCACAGCCGCTTCTGACGAACAGCCACATACTCACTCAGAGGCCTACGCTGGCTCCGCTGTCCGATACGCCAAAGTCGCCACCCGGAAAAGCACCACCCTCAATGTGGTACACCATCGGTTCCGCCGAAAAATAATCCTCCAACCCCAGCATGAACCGCTGGTGGTCGTCACTCTCTTCAAACCCCGGTGAGTGGTCCTCAAGTGACTGCCAGCGCACGATCAAATTGAATTGCTCGGGGGTTTCAATACCTTGCGCCAGCAAGTGGCCGCCGTATCCCTTGGCGCGGGTCAGCAACGGTTCGACTTCGGCAAATGCCCGTCGAAAGGCTTCAGTCTGTTGCGGGTGAACGGGCAGGACTGCGATTTCATAAACCATGATGCTTCTCCAAAATCAGTGAGCGGATTCAGACGATGAGCGTAGGCTCGACGGCGATGGCGATTTTTCCCAGCAGACCGTTGTTGGCGCTCTCCAGTCGAGCGTGGGCGAGCGGGATGTCGGCGAGCGAATAGACGGCGCCCACATGTGGCCGCAACTGGCCGCGCTCGACCAACGCGCTCAATTCATCGAGCTTGCCGCGATTCTGCCGGGTGAAGACGAAGTGGTAGCTGGCGTTCTTGCCCCAGGCCTGAACGAGGTTTTGTGGCTGCGCGATGTCGACGATCGAGACTACGCGGCCAAGCTGAGCGAGCACGTCGGCGCTGCGAGACAGGGTATCGCCGCCGATGGTGTCGAACACCACATCAACGCCATGCCCGGCGGTTTCGCGCATGATCGCTTCGACGTAGTCCTCTTGGGTGTAATCGATCACCACGTCAGCGCCCAGGCTGCGGACGAAATCGGCGTTGGCCTCGCGCACGGTCGTAAAGACCCTGGCGCCCATGGCTTTGGCCACCTGAATCGCCACATGGCCGACGCCGCCCGCGCCGCCGTGGATCAGAATGCTTTCGCCAACGCGGAGCACAGCGCGCACGGTGAGCGCTTCCCAAACCGTACCGCCGACCAGACTCAGACTGGCCGCCTCAAGGTGGCTCAGCGAGGCAGGCTTTCTGGCGATGATGCTTTCGGCTGCGACGTGGTACTCGGCATAACTGCCCTGCCCGTCGAATATCTGCGGGGTGTACCAGACCTCGTCGCCCGGCGCGAAAGCGCTGACGCCCGGCCCGATGGATTCAACCACGCCCGACACGTCGTGACCGGTAATGGCTGGCAGCGGCACCAGGTCGGGATAGTCACCGCGCCGAACCTGGTAATCCAGCGGATTGATGGAAGTGGCGTGCACTCGGACCAGCACTTGGCCCGCTTGCGGAACCGGTTTGGACACGTCGCTGAGTTCGAACGAATCAGGACCGCCGAAGGATTTCAGAATCATCGCTTTCATGGCAAAACCTCGTATCGATAAAGAGGGATATCGAGAATTCTCGATATCCTGTAGTAAAAAAATTTACATCTCTTTCCCTATGATCTCTGCAAGCGCGCTGATTGCTGCCTCATTGCGTTTGTAGTAGGTCCATTGACCGATGCGCCGCACTTCCACCAGCCCCACCCGCTGCAACGTGGCCAGATAACTCGACACCGTCGACTGCGACAGGCCGATACCTTCCTGGATACTGCTGACGCAGACACCCTCAACAAGAACGTCACCCTCATCCTGCGGGGGGAAGTTCTTCACGGGATCCTTCAGGCCTTCAAGGATCTTGAGGCGCGTCGGGTTCGAGAGGGCTTTGAAGATTTCGATCAGTTCCATTCGCCGATGATATCGAGATTCTTCGATATGTCAATGCGGGATATCGATCTGATTGACAGTCGGCGACAGGCGGCAATGGAACCCGATCTGCCGCCCTGCCGGACAGCTCAGCCTTGGGGCGCATCCAGCAACACCCACAACCGCACGATTTTCCCTTCGCTGATTTCTGCCACATCGACGCCGCTGACGATGACCTGCCCATCGCCCGGGCCGGCGTGCCAGCGCAGATAACCCAAGCCGTGATGCCCAACTGCAGTTCCCTCCGCAACAAAAGCGAAGTCCGGCCCGAACTGATCCAGCAACGCACCGGCCACTGCCGAAATCGCCGCTTGCCCGGTGACGATGCCAGCCGGTTCATACATCGTCGGTGCTTCTGCAAAAAGCTCCTGCACCGCCGCCAAGCGCCTTTGTGCATCGCGTTGGTTGAACACCCGCTGCAGATTGGCCCGTAGCAAGGCGTCGTAGTTTTCAGCTTCATCAGTATTTCGCGAATCTGAGCCAGCCATTTTTGATTCCTCGATTTGTGTGTGAAGCCCGGTTGCCCGGGCTCAGCGATTAACCATGTTTGACCAGGTTCAAGGCTGGCAGCGGTCCGCCCGGAAACTGCGCAAGCATTCCCTGCTGCACACCGCCGAGATCGATGCCGTAAAAACCCAATTGATCAATCAGCTCTGCAACTTGGGTTTTGCTCGCGGCATCTTCACCGGAATAAAACAGCACACGCTTGCCGCCCTCGGCGGTGGGATCGCTCAGCAGAGCCGCGAGCAGGTGGTTGAAGGCCTTGACCACGTGCGCACCGGGCAGCATCTGCGCCACCACTTGCGAAGACGGCTGGCCGCCCAGATCGAAAGGCTTGAACAGCGGCGCTTCAATGGGGTTGTTGGCATCGATCACGATGCGCCCATCCCAAGGCCCGAGATCGCGCACCGCGTCAGGGATTTTCGACCAGTTCACCGCCAGAAAAACGATGTCCGCCTGGCTTGCTTGCTGAGCCGTCACCGCTTGTGCGAGTGGACCCAATTCGTCGACCAAACCGGCAAGGCTCTGCGGCCCGCGGCTGTTGGCCAGGCTGACCGGCAGGCCTGCGTTGACGAGCAACCGAGCGATGGCGGTGCCGATGGAGCCTGTACCAATGATGCTGATAGTCATGATGCTCTCCTTACGCGGTGAAGCCGCCGTCGACGATTAATTCTGCGCCGGTGACAAACCCTGCCTCTGCACTGGCCAGGTACGCCACCGCACTGGCGACATCCTTGCCCTCTCCGTACCGCCCCATGGCGATGTTCGGGCGTAGGAAGTCCGCAATAGGCCCGTCGGCCGGGTTCATGTCGCTGTCGGTCGGGCCGGGATGGACGGTGTTCACAGTGATGCCGCGCGGCCCCAGATCGCGCACCAGTCCACGACTGAAACCGGTCAGCGCACCTTTGCTCAGGGTGTAGACGGAGGCGGTAGCGAACGCAGCGTATTGCACCATCGAGCTGCCGATGTGAATGATGCGGCCGCCCTGCCCCATGTGTTTGAGCGCTTGCTGAGTGGCGACGAAGACGCCGGTCACGTTCACCGCAAGGATGCGTTGAAAGTCCTCAAAGACGATGTCCTCGGGGGCACCGAGCAGGCTGATACCAGCGTTGTTGACCAGAATGTCGATCTTGCCAAAACGCTGTGCAACCTCGGCAATCGCAGCACGTACAGCCTCGGGGTTGCCCGCATCGGCCGCCAGCGCCACAGCCTGGCCGCCCGCCGCAACGATTTCCTGCACGACCGCTGCGGCGCGATCTGGCGATGCGTTGTAGGTGATAGCGACGGTTGCGCCATCTGCCGCGAGCCGTTTGGCGATGGCTGCGCCGATGCTGCGTGAGCCACCGGTAACGATGGCGATTTTGCCGGTCAGTGGAAGCGTGGATGTGTTCATGGTCGAGCCTCTGGGTGGTTGAAGTTGATGAGGCTATGAGACGCTTTTTGATCTTCCACCAGTAGTGGAGGACAACTAGAATCACTTTCAATCATTAGTTGAAGGTGCGCGGATGGAAACGTTGGGTAATTTGCTCTCATTCGTGCGCAGCGCCGAGGCAGGAAGCTTCTCTGCGGCGGGGCGCCGCCTGGGCCTGACACCTGCGGCGGTCAGCCGCAATGTCGCGCAATTGGAGGCTAACCTCGGCGTACGCTTGTTTCAGCGCAGCACGCGCAAACTCACGCTGACCGAAGCGGGAGAACGCTTTCTGGCCAATGTCGGTTCAGGACTGGAAAGTGTTCAAGCGGCGATCGCCGATGTGGCCGGCAATGCCGGAGAGCCTTCCGGCACCCTGCGTCTAAGTGCGGCACCGGGTTTTGCCAGGGATTTCCTGCTGCCGCTGATGCCGGAATTTCTCAATCGATATCCCGCCGTGATCCCCGAATGGCATGTCGACAATCGCCAGGTCGATCTCATCGCGGACGGCTTTGATGCGGCTATCGGCGGCGGCATCGAACTCGCGCAAGGTGTGGTCGCCAGAGCCATCGCCCCGGCGCATCTGATTCTGGTGGCCTCGCGGGAGTATCTGTCGGGGCGCCCGCGCGTCCAGCGCATTGAAGAGCTGTCGACGCTGAATCACCTGGCCATGCGCTCGGTGCGGACCGGCAAGGTGCGCAGCTGGATGTTGCAAGGCCCCGACGGGCAACGAGCGCCCCTGGAGTTGACGCCGCGCCTGTTGGTCAACGATCCGCAAGCGCTGTGTCAGTGCGCGCGACTGGGGTTGGGGGTTGCGCTGTTGGCAGTTCCGGATGTTTTGCCTTATCTGCAGGACGGTACGCTGGAAAGGGTTTTGCCCGATTGGTATGTCGATGCAGGGCAGATCTATTTGTACTTTTCCAGCCAGAAACTATTGCCAGCAAAAACCCGGGCTTTTGTGGATTTTCTGGTCGGTCAGGCTCGAGAGGATGGGTGGGCAATTCGACTCGATGCTCGGGTTTAACGAGCAAGTTATACGACCTCTAAGATCTAAGCAGCACCACAACCAAGCGATTTTACAAGCCTTTCAAGCTTGCCGGCCCCGCTCGATTACGGTACAAATCTGGCAGTTGTACGACAACATAATAAAAACCTGAGCCACCCCGAGTGGCTATCATTTTTGAGATCTGCCATGTCCCGTCCTGAGTTTGCGCCAACCGTACCGCCGCCCTTCCCCCGTTATCTCGCCGTGATCATTCTGTTGTGCATGGGTTGTGCGTTCGCCGGCAACCACGTCGCGGCACGGGTCGCTTTTGATGATGGCGCGGGCGTGTTGCTGGCGATTCTGATGCGCTCGGGCGGGACCTTGCTGGTGCTTGCCATTCTCGTTCTGTGGCAGCGGCAAAGTCTGCGTCTGCCGGCGGGCGCGTGGCGTTGGCAGTTACTGTTGGGGCTGTTGATCACCGCGCAGAGCCTATGTCTGTATTCCGCCGTAGCACGGGTGCCGGTTGCTTTGGCGCTGCTGGTGGCCAACGTGTTTCCGATCCTGCTCGCCTTGCTGACCTGGGCGATGGGCGGCCCACGACCAAGCGCGCGCACCGCGATGTTGATGGGCTTGATTCTCGTGGGATTGGTGTTCGTACTGGACGTCCCCGGACGTCTGTCAGACAGCGCCAGCGTCGGTCCGGAATGGCTGCTGGGCGTCGCACTCGCCTTCTGCGCCGCCAGCGTATTCGCCTGCGCGCTGTGGATCACCGATCACAAACTGTCGCAAGTGCGCGGCTCGGTGCGCAGCCTGCTGACCATCTTCATCGTCTTCAGTAGCGTCAACCTGGCCGGCCTGACCGGCGCCCTCCCCGGCGGACTCAACCTCCCCGCCACCTCAACCGGCTGGCTGGCCCTTGCCACGCTCGTCGTGCTCTATGGGACCGGCTTCATTGTGTTGTTCATTTCCGTACCCAGGCTGGACATGCCACGCAACGCACCGGTGATGAACATTGAGCCATTGGCGACGTTGTTGATGGGCTGGATTGTGCTGGATCAGATGCTTAGCAGAGGACAGATCATCGGTGGCGTGATTGTGGTGAGCGGGATTGTTTTGCTGACGTATCGCAAAGCGGCGTTGAAGGTTGGGGTGAAGGCTGAGGTTTGAGGGGGTGTGGTGGCGGGACTCTTGGTTGGCGAGTCCTGCTTATCGCCCCCGGCTCGATACCGGATCAGCAAAATTGCAGGCTCTCGAGGTCTACCTTGGCATAGCTTCCTATTTCACCCTTGTAGAGATAAATCGCAGTTACCTCCAGCTCCGTTCGTAAGAATTCCGCCAGCGTTCTGAGTCTGGTGCTTGTGGTCATGGCAGGGCGTACAACCGTCGCGCCACCGGGTTGGTCATCGTAAGTTCTGACGAAAAACTGATCGACACCATCCAGAATCAGGTAATTGAAACCTCGATACTCATAGCCTGCGCCGTAGTCGACATCATCGAAACGGTCGACCTTTTCTATTCTCAAGACGCCGCCCCGCTAATTCGACTCAGCGAAATTGAAACGGTCTGGCGCCTGAAAAGTAGATGGCGCTCCATCCACGTCGTTTACCAGCTACCGTACGGGATGCCGAACTTATCAATGTATCGCTTGGCCTTTTCACTCACGGGATAGGCATACTGACCACCGTTCTTGCCCAACTCCGGCCCCAGCGGTTCCAACTCTGCTTGGGTGCGGGCGACTTTGATCGGGCGTCGACACTGATCTCTGACCCAGACCTGGACTATGCCACCTGGTGCGAGTCCCAAATACACAGAAGCCATGAAGCGCGCTGTCCTGTCGGGAGTTTCGGCGCAGCGCTGATGGGTAGATGTCACCATTACTCGTCTGGCTTCCTCAGGAAAATCCACCCAAGCCCGGTAGGTTTTTTGCTCGGGTATAGACTGCCAACGGACGAAAATTCGCTTGGGCAGATCTGCGCCAATAACCGGTTTCCCCGTACCTCCCACACCTACCCAACCGCGCGCGGATTCTTTGTCGTCATTTGGTTCAGCGCCGCTGGCGTTTCCTCCCCCGGCTCGCAGAAACGTTCGACCGTTGATGTCTTCCACTGAGCTGTCTTCGACCCAAACGTTCATGAAATTGGGCTTGATAAACGCCAGTTCCCACCAAGGATATTTGGGATCGTTTTCACCTGAATTGGAGCCTGTCGCGTGACAGCCGGTAAAGGCCAAAACGCCCAGTAGAGCCAAGAATATTCTCATTACCAAAGCTTCCAGTCAGCTACATGAGGATGCTGCATGCGAATGCCATTTTCCGTTGGTGAATTGATATAAACAGCTTTCAGGCCGCTGCCGTCCCGCCTTCCTTGCGGGTGATTCCAGTTGGCAGATGTGTGGATGTATTTCAATTGCAGCAATTTCTCCTCTTCAGCTGTGGTGCTGAAGCCACCGGCGATGAATCTTTCACAAAGCGGTTGCAGCTCCTGGGGAACGGCGTACTCGGGTCGTTCGGGAATATCGTGGAGAGGAACACCTTTTTCTTTGGCCAATTGATACATGACTCTCAAATAAACCCTTGAGAGTTTGCCACTGACCGGGCGTTTGAGCTGAAGCCCAGCGTATACACGTTTGTGTTTAGGCCCGAAACGATCTTGCGGATCGGGCGGCAAAGCAAGCGCGGGGGGCGTTACGATTTCCAACAGATCGGCAGGCCATCCTTTGGCGACCCATTGTTTTTTCACCATCGCGGCGTCCTGATAGATCGAAGTTGATTGAACGTCAGTGTTGCTCCATACATCAAGTCTCTGCATGGGACTGACCAATACGCATTCCTCGACTTCGTCGAGATAGCTACCACCGATATCCGAATGCACGCCCGGAAAAACATATTCTGGATAATCGGGATTGACATTGCTGAGGGCGAAATTGGCACGACATTCATCGCGCGCCACCAAGTGGACAACATCCTTGAAGAAGCGAGGGTCGAGATACAGTTTAATGCCCGGAGCAATGGGGCTTTGCACTCTACCGAAATTAGTGAAACCGGCAATAGACGGCACGGTGTCGAATAGACCGATGAAGCCCATTCGGATACTGCTGCCATATTGATCTAGAAAGGTGCGGCTGAAATCATGGGCGTAAGTGCTAAGCAGATCCCTTAACGGCCCCTGCTTGCCTCGTACAATTTCATTGCAGAAATGACGTGCCGCCGCTGCACCTCGACTGAATCCAAAAGTGTCAAAAGTTAGCGAGGCAATTTCACTGTTCGGATTTTCTTGCAGGGCGTCTTCAACAACCTGTTTGATGAACGTAAACGAAGTCTGCACCCTACCGGCTACTCCCGTCTCTCCACGTCCCGTGCTTTGACCGACGATACTGTCTTTCTCGTTGGATTGAGTACCGATGCCTTCGATATATAACGGGCGTGACACCTGTTTTATAGGCCCTTCTCCATCAGCAATCGGAGCCTCGTAATACAGATCGGCAAGTTTTTTGATATTCGTCGCGCCAGAGCCATAACTGCTGTCCGGATCTCCCATATAGGGCTGACAACTGGGAGGAATATCCTCAGGCGCAATCGGATGCTGAGCACCACACAACAACCCCGCAGCAGAGTTGTTCGCATTGTTGCCAGTGCCATCAAAGAAAACCCCGATCCTCAACGCAATGCCTATCTTCTCAGGCTCGCGCGCGGGCTCTTTCCCGTGCTTCTCATATTCGGCCCAGTGCTGGGCGTGCAGGTCGACGGGTTTGGCTTGTTCGTAGCGGTAGTTTTTCGGCGGGTTTGGAACGTAGCCACTCAATCCTTGATTCCTTGTTCTGATCCTTGAAGAACGGCCCGAAGGGTGACAGTCGAGGCCGGGTGGTGCAAGCCGTGGCCGTGTGCCAGCCATGGCGCGCCCGGGGAGTTGCGACGAGGTTTTGCGCTCGTCGCATTGCGGGTCATTTGGCTATTTCGACTTTATCCAAAGCCTGATTGACCGCGATTTCGCCGAGCATGACGACCTGGGCGATGCCTAGAAGGGTTTTGCGGCGCGGGTTGTCGAGCAGCGCGGCGAAGTCGTAGAGCATGGTGGTGGCCGAGCCGAGGGATTCGCTGGCGTTGGCCAGCAGGGATTCGGTGTCGTATTTCGGGTTGGCGAGGAACATCTGTTCCGGGGTGTTGGTGCTGGCCAGGATGTCTGCCGGGCCGAGGTAGTGATCGAGGGCGCGTTCGGCGGCTTCGTGTAGTTTTTTCGATGCACTTGATTCGTAGGGGGATGCGGGGTCGGTGGTTGGGGGATTGGGTGTGACTTTGAACATGGTGAAACTCCTAGTTAGCTAAAAGGAGCCTTCACATTCGCTACCAATCGAAGGTGGCGGCCATACGCGGGTTGGTAGACCGGTAACTAGGAACCGGCACACCCGAAGGTGTCCTGCGCATGGCCACCATTGAGCAGCGACCTGAAGCCGGTCTGCGAACGGTGCGCGATGCGACTAGTTATGGCGGGCTACCAAACCCGATCACTGTTTTTCAGCGACCGACAGACGATAGAACCCGCGACCTAGACGCACAAGCCGGCGGATTCTGGCGTAGTCGTAGGGAATGGCGCAAGGCGTTGTAGCCGTTTGCTTAATGCTTGATTTACTGTTTAAACGGGCTAAGGGTTTTCTGTTTATGTGGCGGTGAATGGGCTGGCGTCATCGCGAACAGGCTCACTCCTACAAGGGGATCAGGCGATGGGCAGTCACAGCATTCTGCTCCTGCACATTCAACTGTCGCTTCTTAAGCAGCGGGTCAATCTCCATTTTGCTCCTCGGTCGTGTGCCGCTAGTTGTCCCTGGTACTTCAAAGCCTCAATCAAAAACCCGAGCGCTCTACGAAAGGTCGGGATGCATAAAGATTTCCTTATCGGTTTAAACGATCAATCGGGGCGGCATCAACCCTGCGTTACGAGCGTCAATTTCGGCCAGATCTCGAGCCATCTCTTCGACTGCAGGCGCTCCAGAAACACCACGTATTTATCACTTTCAAATCGGGCGGTTGGCCGCACTTTCAGCGCAAACAAATCCTCCAGCCCCAACGGCGCCGAAACCTCTATCGCACCATGCCGATCAAGCCTGACACCTACTGCCGTAGCAGTTTCCGGCCAGAACGTCATTGCATCCGCAGCCGCCCCATAAGGCGCATCGGCATTTCGCTGGTGCATGCGTGCCTGGTTTTTCACCGACCACTTCAAGTCACTGCACAGTGCTGCAAGCTCGACCTCCAAGGCCAAATCCGTTTGATCACCGGGACGTGTTCTGTCAAACCATATGACATCAATGTCCTCGGGCAACGGCGAAGGTTGGCGCTGATGCAGATGATCCCAAACCAGGCTGCGCACAAAACCTGCGGCAACCCAGCAGTCCGGCAAGTTGAGATCCCTGACTATGCGCAAGATGTGCATGCGGACGGGATCTTCAGCAATCAGATCCCGCAGTTGCGCTTCCAGATTCATTTATTTCAATCCAATGACCATGGTTGCGAGAGCCTATCAGTGGTCTCTGTAAGCGCTCGGTCCCTTGTGCTGAATGACGAGTGCAGGCGAACTTTGCAGGATAGGGCCAACTGCCGCCCACTTCTCAAACCTTGAACTCTTCCTTGAGCAAATCGGCAAACTTGTCTTTTGCGCGATGAGATTCAACGTGTCTGTTCCAGATAAAATAATTCTGCACAGGCTTTAAGTCGTTGAAGAAGAATCCCTGAATACCGCCGAGCTGGCGGAACTGTTCAAACATGCCTCTCGGCACCAACGATATCCCGGCGCCTGAACTTACGCAGCCAAGGATGGTGCCATAACTGGCTATGCTTGTTATCGGGTTGAAAACTTTGTACCGCTCCAGCCAGGTTAACAAAGCTTTTCTGTAGGGACATCCTTCAGGCCATATGAATAAATCCACACCGCGCAGGTCCTCTGGCTGGTTTATCACCCCCGCGGACGGCGAGGCAATCACCACTAGATCCTCTTCATAGATCTCCAGACTCTCGATGTCCGGATGTTCTGGCCTGATGGCAATTATTGCCCCGTCCAACGTGTAGTTGACCACTTCTGCGGATAATTGTGACCAATCGCCAGTGCTGAATTGCATTTGTACAGCCGGATAAAGTTGATGAAACCTGGATAGCACTTTGGGTAACCGGCCGGTAGCGGATGATTCTATGGCACCAATCCTGAGTTCTCCCGAAGGAGCTGACGACGGATCAAGCGCTCGTTGCGATTCTTCGCACAAAGACAGGATTTTGTTGGTATAGCCGAGAAAAAGCCGACCTGAAGGGCTGATGATCAATCCTCTGCCTTTCCTTATAAACAGGTCAACTCCAAGCTCACGTTCCAGAAGCTTGATGCGGTTGGTGATGTTGGACGGCACGCAGTGCAATCGCTCCGAGGCACGGACGATACTGCCCAGATCGGCTACTGCCTTGAACATGACCAGTTGCGAAAACTCCATGTAAACGCTCATTAAAAATGAATGATTTGGTCAGTATAAGTCACTTGTCGCAGGCCAACAAATCGGGCTAATTTCGCCGCTGCAAGGCAAGAAAGTGCGTTAAAACCAAACATTTCATAGGTCTTTAGGGAGAAGGACACATCATGAGCTCAGCATCGCCACAGAGTCGTTTGGAACCGCTTGAACATAAATCCATGCAAGAATTTGGCGAGACATTTATCCAGGCCCTGCCCAAGCACATACGCAACTTGAAAATTCCCGGACGTACCTTAGAAGAAAACCAACGGCGTCAACCGTTGCTGGCTTGCGTCGGCAACGTTGCTGAGATACAGGACGCCATGCTTGAGGTACTCAATCATTCCATCACGCAAGACGCGCAACTGGCGGCTGAAAGCGCATTCAGGGCGTTCCTCGAAAAGCCAGTAATAGACTCGTCGGTATTGAGCTTTTTCAATGGGTGGAATGAACCCCATAAAACCACCAGCCTTGTCTCGGCAAAAATCATCATGCGCCTGTCGGCGGATGCGATATCGGTATCTGCCGACAGACGTGAGGGTTACCACAATGTCATGGCGCATATGCATGAAGTGGCGAAAGATGATTTCGGTCTTGTACATCAGGGCCATGACGGAATGTACAACTACATGACTGCAGCTTTTGGTGCGTCAGCCTGGGTTGAAGAACAATTCAAAATTGCTGAATGCAATGACTTCGCGGACTTCCTATACAACACCGGGGTCGCCAAGCATAAAACGGCACTAAACTCGCAGGAACACAAATCTTCAATTATGGATGCGATGATGGTTTCAATCTCATCTGAACTGTGGAACGGTCGTGAATACAATTTCATCGCTCAATATATTGAAGCAAAGCTCCTCGCGGCCAATCCGTTCTTGAGGACAAACACGCAAAACCTGCGTAACGCCAAAGGCTACGTAATGGGGCACTCCGGAGAACTTGAGAACAAACACGGATTGCATGCCTTGGCGGCCGCGCAAGCTTACGGTCAGACGGTAGGTCTGGAATTCAAGCCTGCGCGACTGAAGGGCATCATGCTCAATTACAATGAAAGAGTCGGCAATGCATTCTCCGCCATGCATCGGATTATGACCTGTTGATCTCTATGGATTAACGAAGCATGCCGATGAACTCTCATAATGTGAGCTTGGAGAATGATCGGCATGTTTTGACGATATTTAAACCAAACCACGAGCGACTCATGAACCTTCCGGCCAAATGACGTTCCGCAGGGATCTATCGCATGGATGTTGAACACGCTGTTCTTGCATTGGGTTTCTTCGCGTTTTGTGGTGGCCTGATAGACGCTGCGGTCGGTGGCGGGGGCCTGGTACAGGTGCCGGCACTTCTACATGCTCTACCCCAGTACAGCCTTGCCACCATTTTCGGCACCAACAAACTGGCCGTTCTGGCAGGCAATATTTCATCAATATCGGGTTACCTGAAGCGCATAAAAATTCGCTGGAATTTAATGCTTCCGACCATGCTCGCCGCTTTTTTATTTTCTTTTCTCGGAGCTCTCTCGGTATCCCTTGTTCCTAAAAGATTGATGGAGATCGTTGTCTTTTTCATATTGATAGTCATGGCTATCTACACGTTTATGGAAAAAAAACTTGGTTTGGCAGGCAAAGACCGCCACTTCGGAACGAAAGACATTTGCCTTGGAGTTTTCTTTGGCAGCCTGATCGGTTTCTACGATGGTGTCTTCGGCCCGGGCAGTGGCAGCCTGCTGCTGTTTATCTTCGTCAAGGTCTTTGGCTTTGATTTCCTCAATGCATCAGCCTCTGCAAAACTGGTCAACCTGGGGACGTTCAGCGCTGCGCTCATATTTTTTATCCCCTCCGGTAATGTCTTGTGGGCGATTGGCGGCATAGTTGCTTTATGCAATATGGCCGGTGCACTGACCGGTGTCTTTTTGGCATTACGTTATGGAAGCAGTTTCATCAGAGTTTTTTTCCTGATCCTGCTCGTATTCCTGATCGGCAGAATGGGGGTCAACATTTTTTCGTAGACCCTGGTCACGTCATACCATCCGCCGCGAATCGCGCCGCACCGCCTGCGGCGGCACGCCAAACCCGCGCATGAACACCTCGCGCATGTGCCGGCGGTCACGAAACCCGGTTTCTCTGGCGACCACATCCAGACTGTGACTGCTTTGCTCGATCAGCAAACGCGCTGCTTCCAGCCTTAGGCTCTCTATCGCCTTGGCTGGAGACTGGCCGGTTTCGGCGGTAAACACCCGGGTGAATTGCCGCGGACTCAGGTGCACCACCTCGGCCAGTTCTTCGACACTCAGCGGGCGATTGAGGTGCTTGCGCGCGTAATCCAGCGCACTCTGAATGCGATCGGATTTGGGTGACAGCGACAGCAATTCCGAGTGCTGCGACTGCCCGCCCGAGCGGCGCTGATGCATCACCAGCCGATGGGCCACCGAGCGCGCAATGTCGCTGCCCAGATCTTTTTCAACCATGCCCAACGCCATGTCGACACCAGCGGTCATGCCCGCCGACGTCCACACCGGGCCGTCGATAATAAAGATCCGGTCGTCCTCGACATTCACCGAGGGATGCATCCTGCGCAGCGCCGGGGCGAACGCCCAGTGCGTGGTCACGCGGCGATTATCCAGTACACCGGCCTGCGCCAGTACGAACGAGCCGGTGCAGAAGCCGGCCACGCGGCGTGCGCCGTCGGCGAGCCCGCGCACGCTGTGCAGCACGTCAGCATCGGGCGGCGTCAGCGGTGTCAGCGTTCCCGCCACCAGCCAACTGTCGGCCAGCCCCGCTTGCGTCAGCGGCAACGTATCGACGTGCAGGCCCAGCGAGGAGCTGACGATGCCGCCGGCCTGGGAAAAGTTCTGCACCTTGTACACGGCTTTGCCCGTGACGATGTTGGCAAACTCGAACACCGACTGGGTCGCCAGCGCCATGACCTGAAAACCTTCCGTGAGCAGATAGCCGACTCGATGCATGGTCGCGCTCCGTTTGTTGAATGTCCTGAAACACTACCACATACGTCATTCAGGTCGGAGCAGGTTTTCTCCATCATGGTTCACATGCCAATCAATCCACGTGCGGGACGCAGCTCATGAAACTTGAAGCCAACACGATCTTCATCACCGGCGGCACTTCCGGCATCGGCCGCGCACTGGCCGAGGCCCTGCATCAGCGCGGCAACAAGGTCATCATCGCTGGCCGTCGCCAGGCCCTGCTGGCAGAGATTGCCCAGGCCAACCCGGGCATCGATACCGTGCAGCTGGACATCAACGATGCGCAGCAGATCAACGACGTCGCCGCCGAAGTCATCCGCCGCCATCCGTCGTTGAACGTAATCATCAACAACGCCGGGATCATGCCCTTCGACAACGCGGGTTCCGGCGACTACGACGATGAACAGGCCGTCGGTCTGTTGCAGACCAACCTGCTCGGCCCGGTGCGCGTCAGCGCGGCGTTCGTCGAACACCTCAAGCGCCAGCCCGAGGCCTACATCATCAACAACAGCTCGGTGCTGGCCTACCTGCCGCTGGCGACCACGGCGCTGTATTCGGCGACCAAAGCGGCGATCCATTCCTACTCGCTGTCGCAACGTTTCATGCTGCGCGACACCAGCGTCAAGGTCCTGGAAATCGCGCCACCTTGGGTCGATACCGACCTGATCCACAAGAGCGGCGACGAGCGCGCCATGCCGCTGGGCGAGTTCATCGAGGAAACCCTGATCAAGCTGGAAACCGCCACCACCGAAGTGCTGGTCGACCGAGTGCTGCCGCTGCGAGCCAACCAGGGCGCGAACGAGCACGGGTTGATCGAGCAGTTCAACCTGTCGCTGCTGGAAAATCCTATTCCGGTGGCCTGAACTCACCGACAGAAACATCCGGGCTCAATGCCCGGGTAGCCTGGCTGTTGATCATGTTCATTCACAACGCGGCAAGCCAAACACCACCCGCGCCCCCCTCGGCTCATTGCGCTCGGCCCACAATTTGCCGCCATGTCCTTCAATGATCGTGCGGCAAATCGACAGGCCCATGCCCAGCCCGGTGGATTTGGTTGTGAAGAACGCCGTGAACACTTGCTCCGCCCGCTCGCAGGCAAAGCCCGGCCCCGAATCGCTGACGCTGATGTGCACGTTATCGCCCAGCGCCTCACTGCGAATCAGCAGACGTCGCTGCCCCTCCGCCATGATCGTCATGGCTTCGAGGCTGTTGATGATCAGGTTGAGCAACACCTGTTGCAGTTCGACCCGGTCCGCCACTACGAAAGGCAAATCTGCCGCCAGCTCAACGCTGACTTCGGCGCCGTGCTTGAGCGCTTCGCCCCGGCTGAAACCGACCATTTCTTCAATCAGCAGATTGAGGCTGACAGGCTGACGCTGCGGTGGCGTTTTGTGAATCAGCGCGCGGATGCGCCCGAGTACGTCGGCGGCGCGGTTGCCGTCGAGAATGATATGCCGCAGGCCCTGCTCGACCTCGTTGATATTTGGTGGCTTTGCACCGAGCCAGCGCAACGCGGCATTAGCATGGGTCACCGTGGCGGCGATCGGCTGATTGACTTCGTGGGCAATCGATGCGGCCAACTGACCCATGGTTGCCACACGATTGGCGTGGGCCAGTTCCGTTTGCACCTGACGATAACGACGCTCGCCTTCGCGCACTTGCTCTTCAGCCAGCTTGCGTTCGCTGATATCCAGCACAAAGGCCAGGCCCTGTTGCTGACTCGCTTCGAAGGCAGCCAGACCGACAATCACCGGCAGCCGACTGCCGTCCTTGCGGATGTACTCCTTTTCGAATGGCTGGGCCCGGCCAGTGTGGATCGCCGTTGCCAGTGCAATATCGCTGTTAGCGCGCATCGCCGGCGGGGTCATGTCACGCCAATGGACACTGCCCGAAAGCAACTCATCACGGGTGTAACCGACCATGCGCAGGAACGCGTCATTGGCCTCGATGATTTCCCCTTCCACGCCCCAGACGATGATGCCGATGATGTTGGCGTCGACCAGCCGACGGATCTTCGCTTCTCGCTCGGCGAGGTCGCGGTACAGGCGCGCGTTGTCCAGCGAGATCGCTGCCTGCGACGCCACCAGGCGCAACACGGCGAGACGCGTCGGGCTGAACACCCCGGCGGACAGGTTGTTTTCCAGATACAGCGCCCCGGCGACCCGCGCCTGATTCATCAATGCCAGGCACAGGATCGAGCGCGCGCCTCGTTGCTGAACGTATGGATCAGCGGCGAACAGCGGATCGGCAACCGCGTCGTCCAGGCACAGGTTTTCGCCGGTGCGCAGCGTCTGGTAGAGCACTGACTCTGCCAGCGCCACCGTGTGCAGCGGCGCGTTGCACAGCTGCGTGGCACCGTCGCCGATACGGGTTCGCGCAGCGACATAGGGAATGTCGGCGTTCAACAAAATGAGCAGGCCATGCTCGGCCCCGGCCTGTTCGATCGCGGTGCGCATCACCGTTTCGATCAAACGGTCCAGGACGATCTCGCCGGAGACTGCTTGAGAGACCTTGAGCACCGTTGCCAGGTCGAGATGTTCAACTGGCGTAATGAGCGTGGTGACCGGATTCGGTTGCGCCTCTTCGGCACGCAGAAAACGATGACGTCGCTCCAGCTCCCGCACCTTGCCAGCAGCCCCCCAACGCAGATAGGCGTAGCGTGCGTCGCGCAGGTAAACCCGGGATATCCTGACCAGCCCGCGAGCGCCGTAGAACCGTGCGGCCAGTTCGTTGGCCAGCGCTTCGATATGGAGCAAACCATTGTCCTGAGCCAATTGAATGGCTTGCTCGTACTGCAATTCGGCTTCGAGCAACTGTCCGGTGACGCGCGCCATTTCCGCGCCGACCAGCGCCACCTGACTGGCGAAGGTCTCTGCACACAAGCGCGCCCACGTCTGCAACTGTTCATGATGTTGACCCAGACGCTGCAAAGCACCGGCGTCAGTTTCGCCGTGGGCCGCCAAGGTCAACGCCGCGTAGAAATGGTATTCGGCCTCCTCGAAAAACGCCGAAACCACCCACAAAAGTCCCTGCGCCTGGGCCGCGCACTCAGCGGCCGCCGCGTAATCCCCGGCCAGATAGCGCGCCTGCAACTTGCGTACCCAGTACTTGCCGCGCGCCAGCGCCAGATCCGCCGAACCGGCCAGATGCGCCTCGACAGCTGTTTCATCGAACCCGTCATCGTCGAAACAGCCGAACGTCGGCGTCTGCCCGCGCAGCATGCGGATCAGCGTCAACTGGCAGCGCATGAAATCCGCCACCAGACCGAAACCGACCTTTTGTGCATAGACCAGCCCTGATTCCGCTTGCGCCTGCACCTCGGCCAGCGGCTCGCCGATAAACAACAGATCGGAAATCAGGCTGTTTCCGGCGAACGCGGCATACGGCAGATCGCCGCTGCGATGGGCCGCGTTGAGCGCACGGCGCAACAGTTCGCGGCACTCGCGCACTGGCCGCATCCAGCGCACCACGAAGATCGAGAAGCACAACCAGGTGCTCGCCTCATAACGCGTGAGCCCGCGCCGATCAACCAGATCGCAGCCCAGACGGCCAAATCGATAACCAGCGGCATAGTCGCCAAAACGCGGCCCCGACACGCGCCCGAAGTTGGCATAGAGCAGGCAGGAGGCGTCGCAGTTGCCATATTGCAGGCTCAGGCTGATCGCTTTGCAAATGGTCAGGCTGGCGAGGTTCAGATCCGACTGCACCGCCGGCGCGAAGAGTTTGCCCAGCGCATCGAGGGTGGCCCGCGCGGCAGGATCCTCCATCAGCGGCAAGTCGATCATCTGCTCGATACTGCGCCCGCGCAGGCTGGTCCAGACCTGCTGATATTCGTCGCGCACCTGAATATCGTCCGGACGCGCTGGCCAATCGATGCCGACCTGACGCAGAAAGGCCAGACACACCGTCACCGCCCGGTCACTGCGATCAAGCAGCAAGTAGACATCCATCTGCAGGCACGCCACCGCCGCGCGCTCGACGGTGGTCACGGCGCGCTCGGCCAATGTCGCCAGGCGCGAGTCGGCAAGCTGCAGTTGGCCGGTGAGAAATTCGCACTCGGCACGGTTCAGCTCCAGAGCGAAACCCAGTTCATGCCGACTGTCATAACCCTGCTCGCCCAACAGTTCTGCGCCGGCGCCCAGATAGGTCAGTGCTGAGGTATAAGCGGTCGAGGCCTTCGCTCGCTGGCCGGCGAGCAGGTTGAACTCGGCCAGTTGCTCGCGCTCGGCACGCAGGCTGATCAGATGCGCACCGCGATTGAGCTGGCCGACAATCTCGAAGATCGCCTCCTCGCGCCGCTCACCCTGGGTTTGCAGTGCCAGCAGCCGGCCGATGCGCAAGTGCATTTGCGCCCGTTCGGTTTCAGCGATCAGCGAATACGCCGCCTCATGGATGCGATCATGCACAAACCTGTAGGCACCGTCCTGACGCTCGACCAACTCAAGCCGCACCGCCGGCCACAATGCGGAGTGAACGTGAGGCACCGGCACATCAAGGACTGTGGCCAGCGTGTCGAGACGCGCGACGTTGCCCAGGCAGGCCAGTTGTTGCAGCGCCTGGCGGGTTTCCTGGGGCAGCCGCGCCAGTTTGCCGACCATCAAATCGACGACATTGTCGGTGTAGCCCTTGCCGTTGATCAGGTGCACATCCCACCGCCAGCGCTGGCACGCAGGCTCGTATGTCAGCAGCTTCTCCTCGGCCAGGGCGTGCAGAAACTGGAGGACGAAGAACGGATTGCCAGCAGTCTTGTCCAGCACCAGCCGCGCCAGCGCGACAATGCTCGCCGGCGGGCAGCGCAGTGACTCGCTGATCAGTTGTTCGATGTGCGCGCCAGCCAGTGGCGCCAGACGAATTTCGTCAATGTGTACGCCGGCGTGATGCAGGGTCTTGAGTGTGCGGCTGAGTGGGTGATCGCCATCTACCTCGTTGTCGCGATAAGCACCGACCAGCAGCAGATGAGGGGTCTCTGCGCGACTGAGCAAATCTTCGAGCAGATCAAGGGTGGCCGCGTCGAGCCATTGCAGGTCGTCAAGGAACAGCGCCAACGGATGCTCGGACTGAGCGAACACGCCGATAAAACGCTGAAAGACCTGAAGGAACCGCTGCTGCGCCTGTTGCGGCTCCAACTCAGGCACGGGCGGCGGCTCGCCGATGATCAGCTTGAGTTCGGGGATCAGATCGGTGATCAACCGCGCATTCGCTTCCAGTGCCCGCAACAGTGCTTCGCGCCAGCCCGCCAGTACGTCGGTGCGCTTGCCCAACAGCGTCCGCACCAGCCCCTGAAAGGCCTGAACCAGAGTCGAATAAGGCACGTCGCGCTGGTACTGGTCGAACTTGCCGGCGGCGAACAAGCCACGCGACGGCACCAGCACCTTGTGCAGTTCACTGACCACCGACGATTTGCCGATGCCGGAATAGCCGGATACCAGCACCAGTGTCGGCGCGCCTGTCTGCACCACATTGGCGAAGGCATCGATCAACGTTTGCACTTCGTGTTCGCGGCCGTAGAGTTTTTCCGGAATCAGCAAGCGCTCGCAGGCGCCCTGCTCGTCCAACGTGAACGTCTCGATCTGCCGCATACGGCGCCAGTCATCGAGGCAACGGCGCAAGTCATGCTCGACACCGACTGCGCTCTGATAGCGCTCCTCGGCAGTTTTCGCCAGCAGTTTCATGACCACTCGCGAGAACATCGGCGGCACCGTCGCCACCCGTTCACACACGGGCATTGGCAGCCGCGCGATATGGCAATGCACCCACTCCATCGGTTCACTGGCACTGAACGGCAGCGAGCCGGTGAGCATCTGGTACAGCGTCACGCCAAAGGCATACAGATCACTACGCGAATCGATCGAACGATTCATCCGCCCGGTTTGCTCCGGCGCCATGTAAGCCAGCGTGCCGGCGATAGATTCCGGTGGCGTGGGCGCTTGCCGTTCCCGTGGCAAGCGCGTGGCCAGGCCGAAGCCGGTCAGCCGCGCCTGCCCGTCATGGCAATGGACAAAGACATGCTGCGGTTTCAGGTCTTTGTGCACCAGACCACACTGATGCATATGGCCCAGTGCCTTGGCGATGTTCGTGGCCAATTCCAGACAGGTTTCGATATCCAGCGGAGCGACCAGCAATCGCGACAACGGCTCGCCACCCGGATCGTCGAACAGCAGACGAACTCGGGTGCCCGTACGCTCGAAAGCTGTCGGCTGCAACGCCCAGGCAGGATTGAGGTCGTCCCTGAGGCTGTATTCATGCGCCAGACGCTCCAGGGTGCTCGGCAATGGCTGGCCCATCGCCGGACGCACCGCCAGTAGGCTGCCATCATTCGAACCGCGCTCACGGGACAGCACCCGCTCGCCGTCGTCCCACAAAATCTGTTTTCTGCTGGCCATCTGCGTCAACACTGCTCAGGTTTTTTGCCGCACGGTGAGTTGCACGTCGCCAGCGCTCAGGGGTTGCGCTGGACAGGCTCGATGCCCAGCGCTTCTGCGATACGCACCAGATCGGCCACTGAACGTGCGGCCATTTTGCGCATGACCTGGCCACGGTGGACCTTGACCGTGACCTCGCTGAGGTTGAGCTGTCCGGCAATCTGTTTGTTCATCAGCCCGGCAATGACGAAGCCGAGCACTTCGCGCTCACGTGCGGTCAGGGTTTGGTAAGCCCGACACAAAACGGCGCCGGAGTGTTCGGCTGCTAGCCGCGCACGGTCGCGAGCCAACGCACTGGCCACGGCGTCGAGCATGTCCTGATCACGGAACGGCTTTGCCAGAAAATCCACCGCGCCGGCCTTCATCGCCTTGACGCTCATGGCGATGTCGCCGTGGCCGGTCATGAACACCACAGGGATGCGCAAGCCATTTTTTTCCATCTGTTCCTGAAACGTCAGGCCACTTTCGCCGCGCAGGCGCACGTCGAGCACCAGGCAACCGGGTACCTCACGTTGCGCTTGCGCGAGAAAATCTCCGGCGCTGTCGAAGGTTCGCACCTGCCAGCCGATCGAGCGCAGCAAGCTGTCGAGCGCCTGGCGCATCGAGGCATCGTCATCGACCACGTACACCACTGGTTCGCCGAGCACATCGGGACTTTGCGCAGGGCTGGAATGCGACCACAAGGTCATTGTGTCTCCTCGGCGAAATCGCAGCACGCATTGGGCTGGTCAATAAATCTAGTTCAGGATGGCCACCGCAGCCAGACACCGGCCGGACGGTCAGCAATCAGGCTAACAGTCAGCACCATTGCCGGCCGGCCAGAAACCCCTGAAAATCGGCCAGGCTGAGGCAGTCCCGCCTCTAGCGCTGCAAACAGGCAGGCCCGCGATGTCCACTCATCCCGCTTTTACAACGGCCCCGCGCGACGTGGTGTTTATCGCCTACCCACGGCTGAGCCTGCTCGATCTCAGCGGTGCGCAGACCGTGTTCTGGGCGGCGAGCAAAGCCTTGGTCGAGCGCGGGCAGCCCGGTTATCAACTGCACACCGCCAGCCTCAGCGGCGGCTTGATCCCGACCGTCGAAGGGCTGGCCATCGACACCCAAGCGTTAACCACGCTCGACACCACCGCGCTGGACACGCTGGTCGTGCCCGGCGCCCCTGACATCTGCCAGACCCTTGAGGAGCACCGCGAACTGAGCGACTGGCTGCAGGACCATGCTCACCTCGCCCGCCGCGTGGTCTCGGTGTGCAGTGGTGCGTTTCTGCTGGGTCAGGCCGGATTGCTCGACGCCCGCCGCGCTGCCACTCACTGGGCGATGTGCGACGCTTTGCGCGATCGCTTTCCAGCGGTCGAGGTAGATGCCGACGCGATCTTCATTCAGCAAGGCAAGGTCTGGACCTCGGCCGGAGTCACCGCCGGGATCGATCTGGCGCTGGCGCTGGTAGAGGCCGATTACGGCCGTGAAGTGACGTTGCAAGTCGCGCGGGAATTGGTGGTGTACATCAAACGCCCCGGCGGCCAGGCGCAATACAGCACGCTGCTGCAATCGCAGGCGCAGGACGCTGCGATGTTCGATGATCTGCACCTTTGGCTCATGGAGCGCCTCGGCGACCCGAATCTGACGGTGGAGCGCCTCGCCGAGCAAGCCGCAATGAGCCTGCGCAACTTCACGCGGGTCTATAAAGCGCGCACCGGGCGCACACCGTCGAAAGCGCTCGAGCTGTTCCGGCTCGAAGCGGCCAAACGCCTGCTGGAAAACTCCCCGCACAAAATCGAACGAATCGCCCGCCTCTGCGGCTTCAACGATGAAGAACGCCTGCGCGCCTGCTTCCAGCGCCACCTGTCGATCTCCCCGCGCGACTACCGCAGTCGCTTCAGCCGCGATGGCTGAACCGCTATACCTACGTATAGTTTTGCCCGCTGGCCATCAGCGTATGGTGCAAGAACGACAGGAGTCACCAGCTCGGCCGCCCGGCCCGGGAGCTTTATGTACAAGACGCATGTCATTGCGGTAGTGGACGACGACGAGGCAATGCGCACATCGCTGAGCAGCCTGCTGCGAGCGTCGGGGTATCAGGTGTTCTGCTATGCGGCGCCAGCGGACTACCTTGACTCGGACGGGCCGGCGCAGACTGATTGTTTGATTTCCGATATTCAGATGCCGGGCATGGGTGGTTTGCAGATGCTGGATGCACTGCGGGCGCAAGGCTGGCGGATGCCGGTGATTTTTGTGTCGGCGCATGCGGGCAAAATGCCCAACAGCGTACCCGGGGTCATCGCGTGTCTGGCCAAGCCATTTCAGGCTGAACGTTTGCTCGCCTGCCTGGAAAAAGCGCTGGGTTGATCCTTTTTCCCCATACCTTCGTATACCCCCCTTCCACCCATGCGTACCCCACGCACACCGATGGACAACTGCGCTCGTAGCCTCCCCGCCCTAGCATGGCTCTACACAGCGGGCGATTGAGCGCCAGGCAGTACGGCAAGCAGTTACGGCGGCCAGTGATCGTCACGCCAGAGTCCGCATCGGACTCGGGTGTCATCCATCCATCAGCGTCAGGGAGCACATTATGAAACAGCAATTATTAGTGATCGGTGCAGGGTTCGGCGGGCTGTGGAGTGCGCTGAGCGCTGCGCGTTTGCTGGATATGCATGCCCGTCAGGATGTCGAGATCACGCTGCTCGCCCCGCAAGCGGAATTGCGTATTCGCCCGCGCTTCTACGAGCCGGACGTGCACAGCATGTACGCGCCGCTCGACGCGCTGTTCGATGCGGTGGGTGTGCGCTTCGTCAAAGGCACCGCTGAAAGCATCGATGCCCGGGCGCGCCGAATCGGTTACCGCGACGAGGCCGGGCGTCCGGGTGAACTGGCCTACGATCGGCTGGTTCTCGCCAGCGGCAGCCAGCTCGCTCGGCCTCCGGTGGTTGGCCTCAAGGAGCATGCGTTCGATGTCGATCAGATCGAATCCTCGGCGCGTCTGGAACGCCATCTCATCGCCCTCGGCAACCAACCGCCCAGCGTTGCGCGCAACACCGTGGTGGTCGCCGGTGGCGGTTTCACCGGGATTGAAACTGCGACGGAAATGCCGGCGCGCCTGCGCGCGATTCTCGGTGAGGATCAAGACCTGCGCGTGATCATTGTCGATCGCAGCAAGGACATCGCTGCGACCATGGGCGATGGCATTCGCCCGTCGATCATCGAGGCGTCCAATGACCTGGGTATCGAATGGATCGTCGATGCCAGCGTTGCCGCTGTGGATGCCAATGGCGTCACCCTCGCCGATGGCCGCCACATCGAAAGCCACACCGTGATCTGGACCGTAGGTTTCCGCGCCAGCCCGCTCACCGAACAACTCGACGCCGAACGCGATGGCCAGGGCCGCTTGCATGTCGATGGCAACCTCAAGGTGCACGGCATCGATCACGTCTTTGCCGCCGGTGATGTCGCTCGCGCCGCCACTGACGACCTCGGCAACTATGCCGCGATGTCTTGCCAGCATGCGATCAGCCTGGGTCGCTACGCCGGCAACAACGCCGCCGCCGATATCCTCGGCGTCGCTCCGACAATGTATCGCCAGCCCAAGTACGTGACTTGCCTGGATCTGGGCGCCTGGGGCGCGGTGTACACCGAAGGCTGGGATCGTCAGCTGAAACTGGTGAAGGCCGAAGCCAAAGAGCTGAAGACGCAGATCAACACGGTGTGGATCTACCCGCCCGCCGCCGAACGTCGCGCCGCCCTCGCGGCCGCCGATCCGCTGATCCCTGTAGCCTGATTTCACCCTCCGCTTTAGCCCTGAGAACAAGGAGAACACCATGACCCTGCATCTGGATTCCTTCACCGCCAACCGCGCGGTGGCCCTGCAAACGCAAAGCGAAGAACTGGTGCCGTCGCGCTACGCCCTGCGCCTGGGCGACATTGACGTGATGGTGATCAGCGACGGCGTGTTGCCGTTGCCGACCCAGACCATGTCAACCAATGCCGACCCCGCCGACCGTGCCGCCTGGTTCAAGGAAATGTATCTGGGCCCTGACGCCTTCGACTGGGCGCTCAACGTGCTGGTGGTGCGTAGCGGCGAACAAGTCATCCTCGTCGACGCCGGCCTCGGTGGCCAATTCCCCGGTTTCCCGCGCGCCGGGCAGTTCCCCAAGCGCCTGGCCGCTGCCGGGGTGGACCTCGCCGACATCACTGATATCGTCATCACGCACATGCACATGGACCATATCGGCGGCCTACTGGTCGACTCGGTGAAGAGCCGTCTGCGCCACGACGTGCGCATCCACGTCACCGCTGCCGAAGTGAATTTCTGGTCCACGCCAGACTTCACCAGCACCGACATGCCCGCACCAGTACCAGACGTCCTGCGCAGCACCGCCAACGCGTTCATCAACCACTATGAAAGCAAGTTGCACATATTCGAAGACGAATGTCAGGTTGCACCGGGCGTAGTTGCAAAACTCACCGGTGGTCATACGCCAGGGCACTGCGTGGTCTACGTCAACTCCGGTGGCGAGCGCCTGACCTTTGCCGGTGACGCGTTGTTCCCGGTGGCGTTCGATCACCCTGACTGGCACAACGGTTTCGAACACGATCCGACCAAATCGGTGGAAGTGCGCGTGCGCATGCTCAAGGAAGCCGCCGCCAGCGGCGAGCTGTTTGTCGCCACGCATCTGGCCTTCCCTTCGGTGGGTAGGGTCGCGATCAATGGTGCTGCTTTCCGTTGGATACCTGCGATTTGGGATTACTGATTGCGCGCCTGAAATCTTCGCCCGGCTTCTGCCGGGCGAAACCTTTTTCACCGCCATTGCTACGCAGAACCGTGCGGGCGGTGACCATACTTCGGTTGCTGTGTACCCTTTCTGCATCAAGCAAATCTGAGCAGAGGATGGAGTGTTGGCATATCTGGATTGGGTGCAATGGCCGGCGATGCTGGTCACCGTTCTGGCCGCCTGGCTGATCGGTTCGCAACGACCGCAACGGCGCATGAGCGGCTTCGTTTGTTTCAGTCTGAGCAATTTGCTGTGGGTGATCTGGGGCGTCCATGCCGGGGCTTACGCGCTGATCGTTCTGCAGCTTTGCCTGTTCCTGATGAACCTGCGCGGCTTCATGAAGAACCGCGTTTCAGAGCGCTGAGTGACGATGATCATCTGGCCAGAAAATCCTTTGAATTTTTCTTGTCGGACAAAATCATTTACGTATGAGCGTAAGGAGGAACTCATGCGTAGCACCGATATTTTCGTCATCGAATACAAACATCACGACCAGCCAAAATCATTCGTCATCCGCGCCAAGAGTATGCGCAACGCCGACGCTTGGCATTGGGCGAGCTGTGACGCCGGTATTGCGCCGATTCCGAAACCGGGTAAACCACCGTTGAAAGTGGTTTCCAAACCCCAGGCCGAGCGCTATGGGATTACGGAGGTGAAGTGGCGCGAGACGGCAGCGCTGGACTGGACGGAGGCTTAGGCAAATCGGGTCGCCTGGCTGAGCTTGCAAGTCAGCCAGGCGACCCACAACAGACCATGGGGGGCATTCCGCTGGGGAATGTGCGGTTATCGTCCCGGTGAAGTGACCAGTACCTGACCGCGCGAAACTGATCGTTCCTCACGCTCCGCGTGGGAACGATCCATATCAACTAAGACCAGAACCCTTTATGCGGCTCAGCCGCCTCTTCCTCCAGCATCGGCCCGAAAACGCTCACCGTGCGCTGCCCTCTGGCAAACACTTCGCGACACGGCAACGAGAACGTCGGGTTCTCGGGATGATCGCCGGTCAGCCCGAGCAAAGCATGTTCCGATAACGCGTACACCACTCGCCCGACACCGGTCCAATACACCGCGCCCGCGCACATGCAGCAAGGTTCGGCGCTGGTGTACAGCGTGCACGCCTCCAGCTCCGTGGGTGACAAACGCTTCGCCGCCGCAGCCACCGCGACCAGTTCGGCGTGCTGGGTGGGATCACCTTCCGGCGGCATCGAATTGTTGCCCGCTTCGGCAATGACGTTGCCGTCGCGGTCCGCCACCAGCGCCGCAAACGGGTGCCGGCCACGTTGTTTCGACGCCTGCGACAGGGCGATGGTCTGGCGCAGCAATGCCAGGTCCAGATCGCTGACGCCGGCCGGGACAAGCTGAGTGAATTGATTCATGGGTAACTCCTGGGCAGTGAGAAAAGACAAAAGTCAGTCGGCCAGTTCGGCCGTGGAAGCGCCGACGGCGTCGGTCGATGGTTTTTGTTTGTTGAGCAAGAGGTTGAGCAGAATGGCGGTGATCGCACCGAGAAAAATGCCGCTGTCGAGCACCAGTTTCAGCGTTGGGCCGACATGTTCGAACAGGGCCGGAAACGACATTGGCAGGACGCCGACGCTGACCGACACCGCGACAATGATGGCGTTGCGTGTGCCTTCGAACTGCACCCGTGACAGTTCCTGAATGCCCGCCACCGTGGTCATGCCGAACATGACGATCGCGCAGCCGCCCAGCACCGGCGTCGGCACCGCCGCAATCAGCGCGCCGAGCTTTGGAAACAAGCCCATCAACACCATGATCGCGCCAGCGGCCGCAACGACGAAGCGGCTCTTGATGCTGGAAAGCGCAATCAGGCCGGTGTTTTGCGTGAAGGCGTTATAGGGAAAGCTGTTGAACAGACCACCGAGCATGGTCGACAAGCCGTCGGCGCGGAAGGCGTTACCGAGGGTCTGCTGCGTAGTCGGTTTGCCGACCAGTTTGCCGATGGCCAGGCAGTTGCCAGTGGTCTCGGCCATGATCACCAGCATCGCCAGGGTCATGATCAGAATCGGTACCAGAGAAAATTCCGGCGCACCGAACGCCATTGGCGCGCTCAACTCGAACCACGCCGCCTCGCTGACCCGATTGAAGTGCGTCATGCCGCAGGCGGCAGCGATCAGGCTGCCGACAAACAAGCCGATGAGCACACTGAGGTTACCGATGAAGCCGCTGAATTTCGCATAAATCACCAGCGTCACACTGACCGTGGCCAGACCCAGCAGCAGATTGGCCGGGCGACCGAAGTCAGGCGAATCGGGATTGCCGCCACCCAGCCAGATTGCCGCCGCCGGCATCAGTGAAATACCGATGATGGTGATCAGGCTGCCAATCACCACGGGTGGAAAGAATCGCAACAAGCGGCTGAACACCGGCGCCAGTGCGATGGTCAGGAAGCCGGCGGCGATCACCGCCCCGAAGATCTGGCTGAGGCCAAATTCTTTGCCGATCATGATCATCGGCGCCAGCGCAATGAACGAGCAGCCCTGAATCAATGGTAAACGCGCGCCGAACTTCCAGAAGCCGAGGGTCTGAATCAACGTCGCCACACCGGACGTCAGCAGGTTGGCGTTGATCAGTAAAACCACCTGAGCCGACGTCAGTCCCATCGCACTGCCGAGAATCAGCGGCACCGCCACCGCTCCCGCATACATCACCAGAACATGCTGCAGACCGAAGGTGAAAAGCTGCCGCAGGGGCAACACCTCGTCGACCGGGTGAACGCGTTGTGTAGTCATGGCACAAGCTCCTGAAGGGGCAGCGTTGGTTGTAATCGCGGGCGCTCAGGGACAGACGCACAAACAGAATCGGCCCCGGCGTTCGAAGACGCGGGGTCATCCTTGAATGTTTTTAACGATGAAACAAATTGGCAACCATCGCTTTTTTCGATGGCAAAGACGCGGCACAATCGCCGTCTCGCTCAAGCTCGGAGTACACCGCGTGCGCTTCTCACTCGATCAGTTGCTGATGTTCGTCCAAGTGGTGAAAAGCGGCTCGTTCTCCGCCGCCGGGCGCAAGCTGGGCAAGACGCAATCGACCATCAGCGCGGCGATCGCCAATCTGGAAACCGACCTTGGCGTCGAGTTGTTCGACCGCAGCAATCGCAGCCCTGCCCTCACCGCCAGCGGGCATAAATTGCTGGTCCAGGCAGAGGCGGTACTGGAGCGCTGCATGACCTTCGAGGCCCACGCTGATTGCCTTTCCGATAGCGTCGAACCGAGCCTGACCCTGGCGATTGAAACGCCGTACGGCCCGATCATGCCGGTGCTGCAAGCGTTCGAGCAGGCCTTTCCGTTTGTCGATCTGATCATTCGCCACCCGGTCTACGGCGATGTCAGCGAACTGGTCAGCAGTGGCGAGGCGGTGCTGGGCGTGGCGTTTTCGCAGCCGGGCTATCCCCGGGAACTGGCGTTCCAGCAACTGGGCAAACTGATCATGCTGCACGTCTGTCATCCCGATCATCCGCTGGCGCAACTGGACAACGTCACGTTCGACGATTTGCACGTGCATCGGCGCCTGGCGTTCAGTGCGCACGCCAGCAAACTGCCGAGCAGTGAATACCTGCGTTCGACGCAACTGTGGCAAGCGGAAAGCTATCTGGCCCTGCTCGAAATGGTCCGCGCCGGCCTCGGCTGGGCGACCCTGCCGCGCCAGCTGATCCAGCGTGAACTGGGCAATGGCGAACTGGTCGAGTTGCAGCTGTCGGCGTACCCGCATACAGACTGGCAAATCGGCGTCGACCTGTTATGGGCACGCCAACGGCCACTAGGGACGGCCGAGCGCTGGCTTAAGGAAAAGCTCCAGGCCAACAAGGTTTATGAACGCGATCGCAACGGTCAGACCACTACGCTGTGATTACTTGGCGAACACCTGGCCCATGTCCTTGAACGCCTTGAATTCCAGCGCATTATCGCAGGGGTCGAGCAGAAACATGGTCGCCTGTTCGCCGACCTGACCCTTGAATCGAATGTAGGGCTCGATCACGAATTGCGTGCCGAATGACTTCAGTCGCTCGGCCAGTGCTTCCCATTGCTGCCACTCTAAAATGATGCCGAAGTGCGGGACCGGTACGTCGTGACCGTCGACCGGGTTGCTGTGAACGCTTTCCTGGGCAGCTGTCTGCGGCTGTTCATGGATGACCAATTGGTGGCCGTAAAAATTGAAATCGACCCACTGCGCGCTGGATCGGCCCTCGTCCAGACCGAACACTTCACCGTAAAAACGGCGGCAAGCGGCAAGATCGTAGACCGGGATGGCGAGGTGGAAAGGTGAAAGACTCATCAGGCACTCCGGCAATCGCGTTGGTTAAACCAATCTGGCAACGGCGCACCGCTGTTGCTCGAGGTTGGAAACAGCCTAGATCAGAAACTCGCCAGATGCCGACCCGACGTTCCATGCCCTGAGATAGCGCGTCTGTGAATACGCGCCACGACTATCTGCTCGGCTTCTTTACCGGCGCGTCACCACTTTTCGGTGACAGTCTGCCGGGGCCAGCACCGCGCCGGCGCTGGAGCGCACGACGATAGTTTCGACGGGCTCGGCCCGTTCGTTGTCGAGCAGGATCGAGTGCTCCTCCCCCTCGACAAACAGAAAACGCTCGCCCCACTGCCGCAGGCTGACGACGATGGGGAACACCGCCCGGCCCATGTCGGTGAGCACGTATTCCTTGTAGGCGCTGCCATCGGACGCGGGCTGAATCTGCAACACGCCGAGCTCGACGAGCATTTTCAGTTTGACCGTGAGGATGTTCTTGGCCAAGCCCAGACGTTTCTGGAATTCACTGAAACGGCGCACGTCATCGAACGCATCGCGAATGATCATCAAGGCCCAGCGATCGCCAATGGCTTCGAGTGTTCGGGCCACCGGGCATTCGCTCTGCGCCAATGTTTGTTGTCGGGCCATGTGATTCCTGATGGATCGGCTATTGAATGTGGTTGCATTTAACAACCCGAATGAATAAAGATCAACGTATCGGTTTCAATTCAAAACCACACTACGAGGAAGCAAGGATGCCGTGTCAGACGCAAACCCTGATCAATGCGCAAGCCGCAGCTGACAGCGCAACGACCGGGCTGAGTCGTTTGCAGACTTTTCTCTTTGCAATCACCTGCGCGATAGCAGTGGCCAATGTTTATTTCGCACAGCCATTGTTGGAATCGATGGCCGCCAGCCTCGGGGTTTCACCCGGTGCAATCGGCGTTGTGGTCACGGCCACGCAAGCCGGGTATGCGGTCGGGCTGCTGTTCATTGTGCCGCTGGGTGATCTGCTCGATCGAAAGAAACTCATCGTCAGCCAACTGCTTTTGTCTGCAACGGCGCTGTGTGCCGTGGGCCTGTCCGAGAGCTGGGGAGTGTTGCTCGGCGCCATGATGCTGGTGGGATTGCTGGCGGTGGTGGTGCAAGTGGTGGTCGCCTGCACCGCCAGCCTTGCTCGTCCGGAACAGCGCGGCGCCGCCGTAGGCACCGTCACCAGTGGCGTGGTGCTGGGCATTTTGCTGGCGCGTTTCGTTTCCGGCGTAGTGGCTGATCTGGCCGGTTGGCGCGGCGTGTATTTTGTCTCGGCAGTCATGATGATCGGCATGGCTCTGCTGTTATGGCGCACCCTGCCCGCCTCGGCAAAACCGCCCGCACAGGGCAGCTATCGGCAATTGCTGCGCTCGATGTTCCAACTTTTTTTGACTGAGCGGGTATTGCGCATCAGAGGTATCTTCGCCCTGCTGATCTTCGCCGCGTTCAGTGTGTTGTGGACGTCGATGGTGCTGCCGCTCAGCGCCGCGCCCCTGTCGTTGTCCCACACGCAGATCGGCCTGTTCGGACTGGCGGGGGTAGCGGGCGCGCTCGCCGCCGCACGGGCTGGGCGCCTGGCCGATCGCGGCTTGGGCAATCGCACCACCGGAATTGCCTTGGCGCTGCTGACGCTGTCCTGGCTACCCATCGCATTTGTCGACAGTTCGCTGCTGGCGATGGCCGTCGGAGTGATCCTCCTCGACTTCGCCGTGCAAGCGGTGCACGTCACCAACCAAAGCCTGATCTTCGCCGCACGGCCCGATGCGCAGAGCCGACTGGTCGGTGCGTATATGTGTTTTTACTCGGTGGGCAGTGGTTTGGGCGCCATCGCGGCGACGTATACCTATGCGCACTCTGGCTGGGTGGCGGTGTGTTTTCTCGGAGGAGGGATCAGTGCTGTGGCGCTGATGTATTGGGTGTGGCTGGAGTACGTTTATTCACACGACTGAACCAATGTGGGAGCGAGCCTGCTCGCGAAGACGGAGCATCAGTCAGCACAGAGTTGTCTGACCTGACGCCTTCGCGAGCAGGCTCGCTCCCACAGGGATTACTCGCCAGCAGTTACTTGCCCTCCTCAGGCTTCTCGGTCTGCATCTGCACCGACGGTTTGCTTTTGTCACCATCCTTGTTGGGTGCATCGTTGGAATCGAAGCAGCCGCTCAACAGAAACACTGAGCAGAACCCCAGACATACGCAGATTTTCTTCATGACAATCTCCTTTCAGCAGTGGTATTGCTACCCGGTTCAAGCTTGAGCATGCATCGTTCACCTACATTTCCGGAGTGCGCGCAAAATCATTGCAGGACCGCATCAGGCTCTCAACCCTTACTGTGCTCCGGCGACGAAGGCCCTTCCTTGACGCCGCGCGGGCCGGCGATGCCCCACACGATCAGGCCGAGCACCGGGAAGACGATCAAGCCGATCGCCCAGGCGGCTTTGACGCCGACGCTCTTGTTGCTGCGAAACACGCTGACAATCGCCCACAGGTCGACCAGCAGAATGATCACCGCCACGGCGATGGAGAAGTAACTCGCTGCCTCGTTCATTTCGCAATCCTCCGATGACTTGTAAGCATTGGGCTGCGGGGCTTTTTCAGCGTTCAAAAAAATTGCGCGTGCGCGGCGCCAAAGCTTCAGCCGCCTTCCGGATCCTGGCGGATCACGGAAATCTTGCCGTTGCGCTCGATGATCGCGAACTTGATCTGGTCGATGGTTTCAATGCCCTGACTGGAGCGCGCCGCCTCCATGACATCCGCCTCGACCAGCCGCGCATGGCGCAGACGCCGCTGCAACAGCTTGCCGTTCTCGACAATGATCGTTGGTTCACCATCGATCAGCCGCGAGATCCAGCTGGAACGCTGCTTGAGCAAAGAGAACCCAACGTCGATGGCGATCAGGGTGATGATCACCAGAAACGCATTGGTCAGGGAAAAATCATCCCCGAGCAGCGCTTGCTGGGTGGCTTCACCGATGATCATCAGCAAGACGAAATCAAACGTAGTCAGCTCGGCCAACGAACGCCGACCGGCAATTTTGAACAACACCATCAGTGCCAGATACATCGCGAGTGCGCGCAACACCGAGTCCATGGGTCACCTATGGATAAATGAATTGAGTGAGCATCACTTCGCTCGAGCCCGGCGCGCGGATATGACTGCGAAACAGCCCCAGTCCGTCACCGCGCAGGGTCAGATAAAGCGTTGCCTGGCCCTGCGCATCCGCCTGCAACCACAAACGCATGCCCTGCGCTGAACTGCGCATACGCACTGGCGCCGGTTGCATGGTTTCGATGCTGAAGCCATCGAGCATCTCGCCGCCGATGTCCAATTCGACGGTAGCTTCAGGCGTCGCGTGCACGCTGAGTTTCAGCGGGTTGGTCGAGCCGTTGCGGTGGAACATCTCGTACTCGACCTGGACTTTGCCATCGTCGCTGCGGGCGTCCTGCGAACTGAGCACGCCCCGGGAAAACAGCCCCAACAGACCCAGCAGCATGCACAGCACCAGCAGATACCAACCGATGCGCTCGAAGCGCCAGACCTTCAGTTGATAGGCCATGTCCTCCTGCACCGGGAACTGCCGACTGCGCAGATCGGGATGCTCAGCGTCAGGCTTCATCGGCGCCACCCTCCTTCGCCGCGCAAGGCGCGACGGTGATAGGCCGGCAACTGCTGCAAGGCGAACTCACAGGCCAGGGTCTGCACTTCACTGCGCGATCCGGGAAACCATTGCCGGGTGCTGAACAGAAAATGTTGGTCATCGAACTGGAATGCCCAGGCGAAACACACCGTGCCGGCCTTGATGCCATCCATATCGTCGGGGCCGAGAATGCCGGTGGTGGCGACGGCGACGTTGGCCGTGCTGTCGCGCAACGCACCGATGGCCATTTCGCTGGCCACTTCAACGCTGGTCAGATTGAAGGTTTCCATGGTCGCCGGGCTGACGTGGAGCAAGCGCTGCTTGGCCTGCGGCGAATAGACCACGTAGCCGCATTCGATCAGCTCGCCGCTGCCGGGCACTTCCGACAGCAACATGACGATTTCCCCGGCCGTGCAGGATTCGGCGGTGGTGATGATCAGCGAATGTTGGCGCAGGTATTCAATCGTTTCCTTGGCGATGGACATGGCACGCTCTCGAAGCTGTTATTGCCGGTTGACCGCTCGCTGTGCGGATCATTCCGCTGGACTGGATGAGCGTATACCCGCCTCTTCCAGTGAAAGTTTTCCGCCCTGTTCGGCACGATCACCTACCCTCATAGACTGTGTGATCCACTTGAGCCCTCCGCCCCCATGCGTTGTTCATTCAAGTCGTTGTTTTTGATTCTGTTCCTGCTGCTGATGCCGGGCAGCGCTGCGCCGTGGGCAGCGGAGCCTGCCGCGCCGACAAACCCCGGCGCAGCGCCGCTGCCGGTGATTTCGCAGAGCGATCTGCAAGCCCTGCAACAACGCCTCGACGGGCTCAAGCAGCAGATTTCGGCGGCAAACAATTACAACCAGCTCGAAGGCCCGCAGGATCGGGTGCAGGCGTTTATTCTAGATGTCGATCGGTTGTCGGCAGCGCTGTTGCCGCAACAGGCGCAACTGGCGGTGCAACTGGGCGTGCTCGGCACCGCTCCAGACGCTGAGGTGGCTGCCGAGCAAGCCGATATCGTCGCGCAGCGGGCTGCGCTGGCGGAACAGAAAAGCAAGGTCGACGGCACCCTGAAAAGCCTTGCCGCACTGAAACAGAATGCCGCCGACCTGATCACGCAAATCGCCGGCATCCGCCGCACGCTACTGGAAAGCGAACTGACCCTGAGCACACGCAGCGTGTTGAGTCCGCAGTTCTGGGCGCCACTGATCAATCCAAGCGAGGACGACCGCGAGCGGCTGCGACTGTTCGTCGAGCAGGTGGGCGACGTCTGGGCCACGGTCTGGGCGCCGGGCGAGCGTTTTTACACCTGCGTGCTGGTGCTGCTGGCGCTGCTCGTCTGGACCTTTGGCCGGCGTCTGGCTGAGCGCGGGCTCACCTGGTTCTGTATTCACCGCGTGGCAGAGGGCCGCTTGCGCCGCAGTGCCTTGGCATTCGCCTCAGCTCTCGCGACCTTCATCACCACCGCCATCGCCCTGAAACTCCTGTTCTACGCCTGCACCCGCCACGATGCCCTGCCGCCGGTGCTGGAAACCTTTTCCGAAGAGTTCGAAAAAGTCGTCTATGCCTGCGTGCTGATCACCGGGCTCAGCCGTGCATTGCTTTCCACCGAGCACCCTTCGTGGCGCCTGCCGGCAATTGCCGATCCGGTGGCACTAGCCCTCAAGCCTTATCCGCGAATCCTCGCCTGCGCGTTGCTGGTGCTGGTGACGCTGGTGCAGGTCGCCAATGCCACGGGCATGAGCAGTCACATCGTCATGGCCGGACGCGGTGTGATTTCCATCATGGTGCTGGCGATCATCGGCACGATGCTGTTGCGCGTCGGCAGAGTGCGCAAGGCCTTGGTCGCCGCCAACGACGCTTCGGCGACGAACAGCGTGTTCGCCGGGCTGATCTACAGCGTCGCCAGCGTCTCGATGTTTGTGACGGCCATTGCCCTGCTTGCCGGCTATGTTTCGCTGGCGCGGTTCATCAGTTATGAACTGGTGTGGAGCTACGTCGTGCTGTCGGGCTTCTATTTGCTCATTCAGTTGGTCAAGGACGCCTGTGAACACCTGTTTTCACCGAAACACGCGAGCGGCCAGGCGCTCAAGCAATTGCTCGGGGTCAGCGATCGACGCCTTGAGCAAACGTCGATCCTGTTGTCCGGCGTCAGCCGCGCCGGCCTGATGCTGATGGCGCTGATTTCGTTGTTTGTCGGCGGCATCGGCACCACGCTCGGCCAACTGGTCACCAACATCATGTCGATTCTTGGCGGCGCCGGTTTGCGCAAGCTGAATATCGTCCCCGGGCACCTGCTCAATGCGCTGTTGGCGCTGCTGATCGGCATCTGGCTGATCCGTACATTGAGCCGCTGGCTCGACAACGAATTCCTGCCCAAGACCGACATGGACCCGGGCATGTGCGCGTCGCTGAGCACGCTGTTCTCCAATATCGGCTACGCCTTCGTGATTCTGCTGACGCTGTCGTCGCTGGGCGTGCAGTGGACCAATCTGGCGTGGATCGTCAGTGCGCTGTCAGTGGGTATCGGCTTCGGCTTGCAGGAGATCGTCAAGAACTTCGTCTCCGGCCTGATTCTGCTCACCGAGCGCCCGGTCAAGGTCGGCGACCTGATCAGCATCAGCGGCGTCGAGGGCGACATCCGCCGGATCAACGTACGCGCCACGGAGATCCAGCTCAGCGACCGCTCGATTGTGATCGTGCCCAACTCGCAACTGATCTCGCAGAACCTGCGCAACGTTACCCTCGGCGGCAGTGCTCAGGGCGTGGCATCGCTGGAGCTGGTGTTTCCGCTGGATATCGATCCTGAGCAGGTCAAACAACTGCTGCTGGATGCGTATCACGAGAACGAAACCATCCTCGATAAACCGGCGCCATTCGTGCGTTTCAGCAAGTTGTCGCCGGACGGCATAACCCTCACGGTCACCGGCTATGTGGGCAGCCCGAGGATTGTCGGGCTGACCAAGAGCGATTTGTTGTTTGAAGTGTTGAAGCGGTTGGGCGCAGCGGGGATTGCGCTGGCGAAGCCGCCAGCGGCGTGATCCGGTTAGCGCTTGCCCGAGTTGTCGATGCGGGCCGTGCTGCTGCGTGGCGTCAGCTCGAACGGCAGGACGACATGCCTTTCTGCCAGCGGCCGCTTTTCGATCAGGGCAATCAGCATCTCGACCGCCTTGGCCCCGAAGGCCTCGGCTGGTTGCGAGATGGTGGTCAGCGGCGGATCGCAGAACGCAGCCATGGGAATGTCATCGAAACCCACCACTGAAATATCCTCGGGCACACGCAGCCCAGCCTGCCGGATGCGCTTGAGTGCACCAATGGCCATTTCATCGTTTTCACAGAACAGCGCACTCGGTCGCTCGGCCAATGCGAGCATCTTTTGCGCGCCGGCAAAACCGGCCTCGAGGCTGAAATTGCCATGGCAGATCAGTGCTTCATCGATGGCAATCCCGGCCTCGCGCAATGCCGCTTCGTAACCCGCCAGTCGATCCAGGGTCAGCGGGCTGTTTTTCGAGCCCTTGATCAGGCCGATGCGTCGGTGTCCCAATGCGATCAGGTGGTCGGTCATGGCTTTGGCGGCGGCGACGTTGTCCAGGCTGATGGTTGGATAACGCCCGGCCTTGAGCACTTCGCAAGCATTGACGATCGGCGGCCGATCGGCGTCGGGCGGTGCATTTTCGAACGGATCGTAAGCGCGCAACTGGATTACGCCGTCGGCCTGATAGGCGTACACCAGCTCGGCGAATTGCCGCTCCAGTTCTTCCCGTCCCTGGGTGTCGCACAGCAGCAGCCGATAACCGGCCGCCTGCGCCGCTTGCTGCGCGCCGCTGATGACCCGGGCAAAGAAGGTATTGGCGATGGTCGGCACCAGGATCACCAGATTGCCGGTGCGCCGCGAACGAAACTGCACCGCCATCAGGTTCGGCCGATAGCCGGCCTGCTCCACGGCGGCCATGACGCGCTCACGGGTTGGCGCGAGCACGCGCTCAGGGGACTTCAACGTCCTCGACACTGTCGCCACGGAAACGCCAGCCAGCCGAGCCACTTCGCGGATATTGGACAAAACCACCTCGTTGTTTCATGCCGATCAGGCGCGGAGCTTACCGCAGGCAACGAGCGATCGAAACGCTGTCGATCATCCGCTGCCATTTGACACCCGGCTATTTCACGCCTAGATTTCGCCCACGATGTAACCGGTTACATCGCTCATCAGCATTGCATCCAGCTACCGAGACGACCGCCATGTACGCTGCCGCAAAAATAAGAATGGGTTTTGTTGGAGGCGGTGAAGGTTCATTCATTGCCCGTGCCCACCGGCAAGCCGCCGGCCTCGACGGACGCTTCGAACTGGTCTGTGGCGCGTTCAGCCGCGACTCAGAGAATAATCAGCGCACCGCTGCGACCCTGGGAGTGTCCGCCGAACGTTGTTACGACGATTGGCAAACCCTGCTTACCCGCGAGGCCGCCCTGCCCGCCGAGCAACGCATGCAACTGCTGGTCATCGTCACCCCCAATCATCTGCACGCACCGATTGCCCGTGAGGCATTGAGCGCCGGTTTTCACGTGTTCAGCGAGAAACCCGCGGCGCTGAACCTCGCCGAGGTGCAGGCGCTGCATTCGGTGGTGATCAACAGCCAGCGAATTTACGGGCTGGCGCACACCTACCTCGGTTACGCGATGGTCTGGCAGGCCCGCGAAATGGTCGCCAGCGGCGTGCTCGGGCACGTGCGCAAAGTCCTCGTCGAGTACCCGCAAGGCTGGCTCAGCACCGATGTCGCCGGGCAAGGCAACAAGCAGGCCGGCTGGCGCGACGATCCGGCGCAATCCGGGATCGGCGGCTGCATCGGCGACATCGGCACCCATGCGTTTTCCCTCGCCGAGTTCGTTACCGGCCAGTCGATCCAGTTCATCAGCGCGATGCTTGGCGCCCATGTCGAGGGGCGGCACCTGGATGACGATGTGGCGATGCTGTTCAAAATGAGCGACGGCGCCAGTGGCGTATTGCTCGCCAGTCAGGTCTGCGCCGGTGAAGAAAACCCGCTGAAGATCCGCGTCTACGGTGACAAGGGTGGGCTGGAATGGCGTCAGGAAGAGCCGGCCAGTCTGATTCATCGACCGTTGAATGAACCGATGCGCATTCTGCGATCCGGAGTCGGTCAGCCGTGGTTGTGTGACGCTGCCAGTCAGCGCATGCGCCTGCCCGCCGGGCATCCCGAAGGTTATCTGGAAGCGATGGCCAACCTGTACGGCGATCTTGCCGAGGCGATTGTTCAAGGCGTCGAAGGCCATCAGGCCCCGGGCGTACCGGGCATCGAGACCGGACTGCGCGGCATGGCCTTTATTGAAACCGCCATCGCCAACCACCTTGGCAATGAAAAGTGGAGCGAGATTCCCGGCCAACCGACAGGAGCCCAGCACAATGAACAGTGATCAGCAAAATTCGACTGGCCTTAAAGGTCCGGGGATTTTTCTCGCGCAATTCATCGCCGACCAAGCGCCTTTCGACACGCTCGCCAACATCGCCGAATGGGCAGCCTCGCAAGGCTACAAAGCCATTCAGGTACCGACCCTCGGCACGCGGTTCATCGATTTGCAGCGCGCCGCTGAAAGTCAGGATTACTGCGACGAACTCATCGCCGTCTGCGCCCGCGCCGGTGTGGTGATCAGTGAGCTGTCGACGCACCTGCAAGGGCAATTGGTCGCTGTGCATCCGGCGTTCGACAGTCTGTTCGACGACTTCGCCCCGCCAGCGCTGCGCGGCAAGCCGCAGGAGCGCACCGAGTGGGCCATCGAGCAGTTGAAACTGGCGGCCCGTGCCAGCCAGCGTCTCGGACTCAAGGCCCATGCGACCTTCTCCGGCGCCCTGCTCTGGCCCTACGTCTATCCATGGCCGCAACGTCCGGCCGGTTTGGTCGAGCAAGGTTTCGCCGAACTGGGCAAGCGCTGGCTGCCGATTCTCGACTGCTTCGAAGAGGCTGGCGTTGATCTGTGCTACGAAATCCATCCCGGCGAAGACTTGCATGACGGCGCGTCGTTCGAACAGTTTCTCGAAGCGGTGAATCATCACCCCCGCGCCGCAATTCTCTATGACCCGAGCCACCTGCTGCTGCAGCAAATGGATTACCTCGGCTTCATCGACCGTTACCACCAACGCATCCGCATGTTCCACGTCAAGGATGCCGAGTTCCGCCCCGATGCGCGCTCCGGCGTCTACGGCGGCTATCAGGGCTGGGTCGAGCGTCCCGGGCGCTTCCGCTCGCTGGGCGACGGCCAGATCGATTTCAAATCGATCTTCAGCAAATTGTGCCAATACGACTTCAACGGCTGGGCCGTGCTGGAGTGGGAATGCTGCCTGAAAGACTCTGCACAGGGCGCGGCGGAAGGCGCGGCGTTCATCGAGCGACACATGATCCGCAAGACCGCCAAGGCCTTCGACGATTTCGCCGGGGTCAGCGCCGATGCCGCTTCCAACCGGCGCCTGCTCGGCCTGACCGACGACTGATTCATCCGCGTTACCGACATAAAAACAATACGGTGATCTGAAATGAACGTAATGAATGCGCGACTCAGCGTGATGATGTTTTTGCAGTTCTTTATCTGGGGTGGCTGGTTCGTCACCCTCGGCACTTTTCTGGCCACCACGCTCGCTGCCAGCGGCGGCCAAGTCGGCATGGCCTTCGCCACGCAATCATGGGGTGCGATTCTGGCGCCGTTTGTCATTGGCTTGATTGCCGACCGGTTTTTCAATGCCGAACGCATCCTGGCGGTGCTCCATCTGCTGGGCGCGGTGCTGCTCTATCAGCTCTATCGCGCCGCAGACTTCAGCGCGTTTTATCCCTATGTGCTCGCCTACATGATGGTCTACATGCCGACATTGGCGCTGGTGAACGCCGTGGCGTTCCGCCAGATCAAAGACCCGGCGCTAGAGTTCTCGCGCATTCGCGTATGGGGCACAGTGGGCTGGATTGTCGCCGGTGTGGTGATCAGCTTCGTGTTCGCCTGGGACTCGCAACAAAGCATCGCGGCGGGAGGCTTGCGCAATACGTTCCTGATGTCCGCCGTCGCGTCGCTGTTGTTGGGGCTTTACAGCTTCAGTCTGCCGAACACTGCGCCGCTGAAAAGCGCAGCGGGCTCATCAAGCCTCAAGCAGATGCTCGGCGTCGATGCGTGGGGTTTGCTCAAGGATCGCAGCTATCTGGTGTTCTTTCTCGCCTCGATCCTGATCTGCATTCCGCTGGCCTTCTATTACCAGAACGCCAACCCGTTTCTCGCGGAGATCGGCGTGACCAACCCGACAGCGAAGATGGCCATCGGTCAGGTGTCGGAAGTGCTGTTCATGTTGCTGTTGCCGCTGTTCATCCATCGTTTCGGCATCAAGATCGCCCTGCTGGTCGGCATGGCTGCCTGGGCGTTGCGTTACGTGCTGTTTGCCTTCGGCAATAACGACGATCAGGCATTCATGCTGCTGATCGGCATTGCCCTGCACGGCGTGTGCTATGACTTCTTCTTCGTGTCCGGGCAGATCTACACCGATGCAAAAGCACCGGAACGCTTCCGCAGTTCGGCGCAAGGTCTGATCACTTTGGCCACGTACGGGTTGGGCATGTTGATTGGCTTCTGGATTGCGGGACGGATTACTGACCACTTCACTTCGAGTGCGGGCCATGACTGGAGAAGTATCTGGCTATTTCCAGCCGGTTTTTCCGTGGCGGTGCTGCTGTGTTTCTGGGCGACGTTCAAGGGCCGCGATCGGGACAAGGCTGTGTTGCCGACTGCGGTTTAGAGCAGAGTTCTAATGCATGAACAGAACGAATGCCGCCTGTGGTTTAGGCGGCATTCGCTATCGATGCTCATGGTTGCGCTCAAGCGGTGCGACGTTCGAGCAGACGGTCTGCGCCACCTTCGGCAACCCGATTGCCTTGCAGATGATCGGAGCCATCAGAGGCTACTGCATCGCTGAACAGTGGATCGGTTTCGGTGGCGGCAACTGCGTCGCTGAATAGCGGGTCGGTTTCGGTGGCGGCTACTGCGTCGCTGAACAGACGATCAGTTTGAGTAGCGGCCACCGCGTCGCTGAACAGTGGGTCGGTTTCGGTGGCGGCGAAGGCGTTCAGTGCAAAAACCGAGAAAGCGATACCGAGGATAGTCTGGCGTTTCATGATGATGTGCTCCGAGTTGCAGTGGTTGGGTATGGAACCGATCTTACGCCGCACCGTGGATATGAGAACTTCATTGACTTAATGGTTGTTATTGACGCAATCAATGATGAGTTGAGTAAAAGCAGCTGCTTACCTAACCGTTAAGCTGGTGCTTACGCGTCCAGACGAAACGCCCTACAAAGTCTAAAGCACAAAACTGACAAATCGTATTTCTGACAGCTTTACGCAAGCAAAAAAAGACCCGAATCGATCGAAACCGAAACGGGTCTTTCCCACTCAGACGACCCTTATTTCAAGTCGTCAAAGTGATCTCGCAGGAACTCGTAAAAGCGCAAAGCTTTCAACAATCTCCATACAAGGCTCAGCGTACGCAGCAAAAGCTTCATACGTTTTGGCCTCCAGGGCTGGCGGCCAAACCTCCAGCAAACTTACCGGACCATGCGTGCCTTCAGCCTACATGCTGGTGTGGCTAGTGAGGCGGCCGGTTGAAATCCCTCCGAGACAACATTCCGGCGCGGGTGCGAATCCGCGTCAGAGGGCGTGAAACCTTTTGCGCCCCCCAGCCAAACCTCACTGCTCTACCAACAAGATGAGCGCAGGCATCTTAACGCAGAAATCAGAAGAGAAAACCCGAGTAACCAAGGTTATCCTGCGGCTACGCCTGAACCTTTGTAAAATCGTATTTCTGACAATGTTTATTGACAGATCTGAATTCAGTTGCATGCGCTGGCCGCTCCGAAAAAACCTCCCACATCACGCTAAACCTACGTTGCACTGACGGGAGAAACTTAATACCATGCGCGGACATGTTGGTGTGGCTAGTGAAGCACATGGCCTCGGCTCCAAACCGAGGATTGAAAAACCGCCCCGCGAAGGCGGTTTTTTTTCGTCTGTGTTTTCTGGTCCCCCTCCCATCCAAGGCACATTGCCTGACTCGATCCCCCTGCGCCCCTGCACAAATCTTCTAAACACTCTTCTCCCCCACGCGGTATTTTAGAAACGCCCCTGCTCAACCGCCCTATGGAATCCTCCCATGGACAAACGCAACTGGATCTCTCTCTCCCAGGATGTCGATACCGGGATCGAGTCGATTCGTGCGCATTTCCGTGGGCATGCCTACGATCCGCACTGGCATGACAGTTTCCTCGTGGGCGTTACCGAGCAGGGCGTGCAGCAGTTCAATTGCCGTCGTATACGTCATCGCAGTACCCCGGGGCATGTGTTCCTGCTTGAACCAGGAGAGATCCACGATGGCCATGCACCGACCGAGGATGGCTTCACCTACTCGATGCTGTACCTCGATCCGCACTGGCTGGAGCGCGAACTGCACGCGCTGTTCGAAGACGCGCCCGCCGACAGTCAGCCAGGCTTTGCCGACACCCTGAGCCACGATCCGCGCCTGTCGACTGCGATCGTGCAAGCCTTCCACGCGTTACATGACGGCGATCTGCGCATCGTCCGGCAGACTGCGCTGGATGGCCTGCTGGCGTCCCTCACCCGCCACCTCGACTGGCGCAAGCGTCAGCACTTCGATCCGCGCCTGCCACTGGTTGCCCAGGTTGCGCGGGACTATCTGCATGCCCACACCTATGAAGACATCGGCCTCGACGACCTAGCGCAAGCCTGTGGTGTCGATCGTTTTCGCTTGACCCGCGCGTTCAAGGCCGCTTTCGGTCTGGCACCGCACGCTTACCTGATCCAGTTGCGCCTGGCCAAGGCGCGGCAATTGCTCGCACGCGGCGAGACGCCAGCGCAGGTGGCCAGCGTGCTTGGTTTTGCCGACCAGAGTCACCTCGGTCGCTGGTTCCGCCGCGCCTATCAACTGACCCCGGCGGACTACCGCAAACGCTGCTCAAATCTTCCAGACTGAGGCCTGCCCGCTGACGATCATGGTGTCCTGTTTCGACTTTCAGGAATTTGCACCATGGCTTCTTTACTGCCCTTTCTACTGTTTGCTTTCGTTGCCTCGATCACGCCGGGGCCGACCAATATTCTGGTGCTGAGCCACAGTTCGCGGCGCGGATTGATTGCCACGTTGCCGATCATTTTTGGCGCCTGTGCGGCGGCGGCGCTGATTGTGCTGGTGGTCGGGCTCGGCGCTGGCGAAACCCTGTTGCGCTTTCCGCGCGTGCAGCAAGCGATGGCCTGGGCTGGCGTGCTCTGGTTGAGCTGGCTGGCGTGGCAGATCTTTCGCAGCCCGCCGCCATCCCTGGACCCGAAATCGCAGGAACAAAGCTTGAGCGTATTCGGCGCGGCGCTGCTGCAATTGGTCAACCCGAAGGTGTGGATGATGGCTGTGGCGGTGGTCAGCGTATTCGTCGGCGGCGGCGACAAGACGCTGCGCCTGTTGGTGTTGTCGCTGGCGTTTCTGCTGGTGTCGTTGCCGTGCATGACGCTCTGGGCATTGCTCGGCGTTGGCAGCGCGCGGTTGCTCAGCTCACCGCAGGCGTTCAAGCGCATGAACGCGGCACTGGCCCTTCTTCTGCTGCTCTCGGCCTGGCTGGCCGTGTTGGTCTAATGCCCGGTGGCTTGCCGGTATTCGCGTGGTGTAAACCCGGTCGAGGCTTTGAACTGACGGGTGAAAGCGCTGTGATCGGTGTAGCCGCATTGCAGCGCCACCTCGGTAATCGGCAAGTCGCTGTGCAGCAATCGATGCGCATGTTCCAGGCGGACTTTCTGAATCATCTGCCGTGGTGTCAGGTGGAAAACGCGTTTGCAATAGCGCTCCAGTTGCGCCACGGAAATCCCGGCGATCCGCGTCAGTTCACCCAGCGTCACCCGCCGATTGAAGTTGCCGCGAATGTATTCATCGACAGCCGCCAGGCGCTCGAAAGCCGGATGGGTTTCGCTGGCTGACTGCAGATCCACCGAGATCCCCACCAGACCGATGATCGTCCCGTCACGGTTGTAGATCGGCCTCTTGTGGGTCAGGCACCAGCCCGGCTCGCGACTGCCATACAGATGCAGTTCGAGCTGATCCTCCAACACGAAACCTTCCTCCAGCACCTTGCGATCCTGCTCGGTATAACCCGGCCCCAACTGCGCCGGGAACACCTGCGCACTGGTTTTGCCGAGCAACGGGCGCAGGTCCTTCAAGCCACAGCGCTGCACCAGCGTACGGTTGGCCAGCACATAGCGCGCTTGCAGATCCTTGATGAAGATCGCCGCATTGGGGATCACATCGAGTATCGGCAACAGCTGCGCGGCACCGGCGACCATCTCTTCGAGGGTCTGCGCACGCAAGCCGTCAGTGCCTTGGCACAGGATCGAAAACGCTGACTGCATCAAAGACTTCCCCTCGAATTGAACCACCGCAAATGTCACTCGCCAGCAGATTGCAGCAACGTCGCGACCCTGTCGAGGCCGCGCATTCATCGGTGCCATTGTGCTGAATTCGTCATCGATCCCGGCATAAAACATCAATCGCCGCCACTGCCGGGCGGTGCAAAGTCTGCTCGTCCCCGTGACACAACTGCCTATCCAATAACTCACAAGAAGGCGATGCCATGTCAGGCCAAGGCAAGTTCAAAAAACAGCTTTCATTGATCGACCTCACCTTTATCGGACTCGGCGCGATCTTCGGCTCCGGCTGGTTGTTCGCCGCCAGCCATGTCTCGGCGATTGCCGGTCCGGCGGGGATTTTCTCCTGGTTGCTGGGCGGTTTTGCCGTGTTGCTGCTGGGCATCGTCTACTGCGAACTGGGCGCGGCATTGCCCCGTGCCGGCGGCGTGGTGCGCTACCCGGTTTATTCCCACGGCCCGCTGCTCGGCTACCTGATGGGCTTCATTACGCTGATTGCGTTTTCCAGTCTGGTGGCGATCGAAGTGGTCGCCTCGCGCCAATACGCGGCGGCGTGGTTTCCCGGCCTGACCAAGGCTGGCAGTGGCGATCCGACGATCCTCGGCTGGCTGGTCCAGTTCGGCCTGCTCTGCGTGTTTTTCCTGCTCAACTACCGCAGCGTGAAGACCTTCGCCAAGGCCAACAATCTGGTCAGCGTGTTCAAATTCATCGTGCCGCTGCTGGTCATCGGCGTGCTGTTCACCTTCTTCAAACCGGAGAACTTCCAGGTTCAGGGATTCGCCCCGTTCGGCTTGTCGGGCGTCGAGATGGCGGTCTCCGCCGGCGGGATCATCTTTGCCTATCTGGGCCTGACGCCGATCATTTCCGTCGCCAGCGAAGTGAAGAATCCACAGCGCACCATTCCCATCGCGCTGATTCTCTCGGTGCTGCTGTCGACCTTGATCTACGTGCTGCTGCAAATGGCTTTTCTCGGCAGCATCCCGACGGAGATGCTCGCCAACGGCTGGGCCGGTATCAGCAAGGAATTCGCCCTGCCCTATCGCGACATCGCCCTGGCGCTCGGTGTGGGCTGGCTGGCGTATCTGGTGGTTGCCGATGCGGTCATTTCGCCGAGCGGCTGCGGCAACATCTACATGAACGCCACGCCGCGAGTGATCTACGGCTGGGCGCAGACCGGCACCTTCTTCAAGGTCTTCACCCACATCGATGAAAAGTCCGGCATCCCGCGTCCGGCGCTGTGGCTGACTTTCGCCCTGTCGGTGTTCTGGACCCTGCCATTCCCGTCGTGGGAAGCGCTGATCAACGTGGTGTCCGCCGCGCTGGTGTTGAGCTATGCGGTGGCGCCCGTATCGGTTGCGGCGTTGCGGCGCAATGCGCCGGACATGCCGCGCCCGTTCCGGGTCAGGAGCATGGGCCTGCTCGGGCCGGTGTCGTTCATCATCGCCGCGCTGATCGTTTACTGGTCGGGCTGGAACACTGTGTCGTGGCTGCTCGGCCTGCAAATCCTGATGTTTGTCATCTATCTGTTCTGTGGCCGCTTTGTGCCCACTGCACACCTGAGTCTGGTGCGTCAGGTGCGTTCATCGGCGTGGCTGATCGTCTTCTACGCGGTGACCATCGTGCTGTCGAAACTCGGCACCTTCGGTGGCCTGGGCATCCTCGCCCATCCGTTCGATACGATCGTCGTCGCCGCTTGCGCTACCGGCATTTACTACTGGGGTGCAGCAACCGGCGTGCCTGCCCATCTGCTGCGCCTGGACGACGAGGACGAAGAAAGCGAAAGCCCTGCGCCCTCGTCCACCGTCACCGCCCGCCCTGCCGGCGCCTACTGAAATCATCCAACGGGATCTCTCCATGAAACGAGTACACGTCATTGATTCCCACACCGGCGGCGAACCGACACGGCTGGTGATGAGCGGCTTCCCCGAGTTGTCCGGCAACAGCATGGCCGAGAAACGCGATGCCTTGCGCAACCAGCATGACCAGTGGCGGCGCGCCTGTCTGCTTGAGCCACGCGGCAACGATGTGCTGGTCGGCGCGCTCTATTGCCCACCGGTATCGGCGGACGCCACTTGCGGGGTGATCTTCTTCAACAACGCCGGCTACCTGGGCATGTGCGGCCACGGCACTATTGGCCTGATCAATTCGTTGCAGCATCTGGGGAAAATCCAGCCGGGCGTGCACAAGATCGACACACCGGTGGGGCAAGTCAGCGCGACGCTGCACGACGATGGCTCGGTCACTCTGGGCAACGTGCCCGCTTACCGTTATCGCAAACAGGTGTCGGTGGACGTACCCGGTTTTGGCCGCGTGGTCGGCGATATCGCCTATGGCGGCAACTGGTTTTTTCTGGTTTCCGAGCATGGCCAGACCCTGACCATGGACAACGTCGAACACCTGACCGCGTACACCTGGGCCATGCTCAAGGCGCTGGAAGATCAGGGCATCTTCGGCGAAGACAGTGCGGTCATCGACCACATCGAATTGTTCGCCGATGACGATCAGGCCGACAGCCGCAACTTCGTCATGTGTCCCGGCAAAGCCTACGACCGCTCACCGTGCGGCACCGGCACCAGCGCCAAACTTGCCTGCCTGGCAGCCGACGACAAGCTGCAACCGGGCGCACCGTGGATCCAGGCGAGCATCACCGGCAGCCAGTTCGAAGGCCGCTTCGAATGGGAAGGTGAACGCATTCGCCCGTTCATCACCGGCCGCGCCTACATGACCGCCGACAGCACCTTGCTGATCGACGACAGCGACCCGTTCGCGTGGGGCATCTGAGCCGCCACGCCGATTTTTTCCCTCGAATAAAACGAAATGCCAAGGAGTTGAACCATGAGCGACAACATCTTCACCGGTTGCATGCCGGCCCTGATGACCCCGTGCACCGCCCAGCGCAAACCGGACTTCGATGCGCTGGTGAGCAAGGGACGCGAGCTGATTGATATCGGCATGAGCGCCGTGGTCTATTGCGGCTCGATGGGCGACTGGCCGCTGCTGACTGAAGCCGAGCGTCAGGAAGGCGTGGCGCGCCTGGTCGCCGCCGGGGTGCCGACCATCGTTGGCACTGGTGCGGTGAATACCCGTGAAGCGGTTTCCCACGCAGCGCATGCGGCGAAAGTCGGCGCGCAAGGCTTGATGGTCATTCCGCGCGTGCTGTCCCGTGGTGCTTCGGCGACGGCGCAAAAGGCCCACTTCGCTGCCATCCTGCAAGCCGCACCGAACTTGCCGGCGGTGATTTACAACAGCCCTTACTACGGCTTCGCCACCCGCGCCGATCTGTTTTTCGAACTGCGTCGCGAATACCCGAACCTGATCGGCTTCAAGGAATTTGGTGGGGGCGCAGACCTGCGCTACGCGGCTGAGAACATCACATCCAAGGACGATGACGTGACGCTGATGGTCGGTGTCGACACGCAAGTGGTGCACGGTTTCGTCAACTGCAACGCCACCGGCGCCATCACCGGTATCGGCAACGCCCTTCCTCGCGAAGTGCTGCAACTGGTCGCGCTGAGCAAGCAGGCCGCGCAAGGCGATGCCAAGGCCCGGCGTCAGGCACGGGAGCTGGAATCGGCATTGGCAGTGCTGTCATCGTTCGACGAAGGCTGTGATCTGGTGCTGTATTACAAGCACTTGATGGTGCTCAACGGCGACAAGGAATACACCCTGCACTTCAACGAAACAGACGTGCTGAGCGACTCGCAACGGCGCTATGCCGAGAAGCAGTATTCGCTGTTCCGTCACTGGTACGAGAACTGGTCTGCCGAACAGAACTTCGCCTGACCACCACCTGCTGCGAGTCATCACGATTCGCGGCAGGCCTCGCTCATTTCACAGGAAGACACCATGACTCTGACGGGCAACATGCTGATCGGCCAGCAAGCCGTGACCGGTAATCGTCCAGCCTTTCGCGCGATTGATCCGGCGACCAACCAGGCACTTGAACCGCAGTACGCCGGGGCATCAGCCGAACAGGTGGAACAAGCCTGCGCCCTGGCCTGGGCGGCGCAAGATGCGTATCGCGAAACCAGCCTGAGCGCCCGTGCGGCATTTCTCGAAAGCATTGCCGAACACATCGAAAACCTTGGCGACGAACTGATCGAACGCGCCCACGCCGAAACCGGTTTGCCGCGCGCCCGCCTCGAGGGTGAACGCGGGCGCACGTGCCAGCAATTGCGCCTGTTCGCCCGCACGGTACGCGCCGGTGAATGGCTGGACGTGCGCGTCGACAGTGCGCAACCGCAACGCCAGCCGCTGCCGCGCTCCGACCTGCGGCAACGACAGATTGCCTTGGGGCCGGTCGCGGTGTTTGGTGCGAGCAACTTTCCCCTGGCATTTTCCGTGGCCGGTGGCGACACCGCTGCGGCATTGGCGGCTGGTTGCCCGGTGATCGTCAAGGCGCACAGCGCGCATCCCGGCACCAGCGAACTGGTCGGCCGCGCAGTCGCGCAAGCGGTCAAGGCCTGCGGTCTGCCTGATGGCGTGTTTTCCTTGTTGTTCGATTCTGGCTACGAAGTCGGCATCGCATTGGTCAGTGATTGGCGCATCAAAGCCGCTGGTTTCACCGGCTCACGGGCTGGTGGACTGGCCTTGATGAAAGCCGCGCAAGTGCGGCCGGAGCCGATTCCGGTGTATGCGGAAATGAGCTCGATCAACCCGGTTTTGCTGTTTCCCGCCGCGCTGGAAAATCGGGCGCAGGCGTTGGCCGAAGGGTTTGTCGCGTCGCTGACACTGGGCGCCGGGCAGTTCTGCACCAACCCGGGATTGCTGATTGCCCGCAAAGGCCCTGCGCTCGACGGGTTTCTCGGCGCGATAGCGGAACTGATCCCGCGCAGCGCGGCGCAAACCATGCTCACGCCCGGCATCTTCGGCGCCTATCAAGCAGGCGCGACGGCTTTGCAAGACAATCCCCGTGCGCGCGCGGTAGCGGTTGGCCAAGTCGGCGGCGGCCCGAATCAGTGTCAGACGCATGTCTTCAGCACCGATGCAGCGGATTTTCTTGCCGATCAAAGCTTGCAAGCCGAGGTCTTCGGCGCGACAGCGCTGATCGTGCAATGCAGCAGTGACGAGGAAATTCGTCAGGTCTGCGAACATCTGGAAGGTCAACTGACCGCGACCTTGCACATGGACGACGCCGACCTTGCACTGGCGCGCGCGTTGTTGCCTACCCTGGAGCGCAAGGCCGGGCGCTTGCTGGTCAATGGCTGGCCGACCGGCGTGGAAGTCTGCGATGCAATGGTGCATGGCGGGCCTTACCCGGCAACCTCGGACGCGCGCAGCACCTCGGTGGGCACTGCGGCGATCCTGCGTTTCCTGCGGCCGGTGTGCTATCAGGATTTCCCCGACAGCCTGCTGCCGACGGCGCTGCAACAGACCAATCCGCTCAACCTTCGGCGCTTGCTCGATGGCCAACGGGAAGCGACACACCATGGCGAATAACCCTTCGCACGACATCGCCGTGGTCGGCGCGGGGATCATCGGCGTCGCTTGCGCACTGCGTCTGGCGCGCCAGGGCCTGCGGGTGGTGGTCATCGATCAGCAGGAACCGGGCCATGGCGCTTCGTTCGGCAACGCCGGGCATCTGGCCACCGAGCAAGTCTTTCCTATCGCTGACGTGTCGATCCTCAAGCGCTTGCCGGCCATGTTGATGGACCCGATGGGACCGCTACGCCTGGACTGGAAGTACCTGCCGCGCGCCCTGCCGTGGTTCACCCGCTTGCTGCTGAATCTGCGGCCCGAGCCTTTTCAGAAAACCGTCGCCGGCTTGCGCGCGCTCAATGAAAGCAGCCTCGACGCGTGGCAGCGCTTGCTCAGCGATATCCAGCGCACTGATCTGCTCAAGGTTGACGGCTCGTTACTGGTCTTCGAAAAACCTGAATCCCGGCAGGCCATCGAAGCCTTGCAGGCGCGACTGCATCAGCAGCAGGTGCCGGTGGACTATTGGCAAGCGGGGGCGATCCGCGAAACGGCGCCGCAGCTCAGCGAACAGATTCGGGGCGGACTGTTTTTCCCGCGAACAGGGCATTTCCTTGACCCCTATCGGGTGGTTCGTGCACTTGTCGAGGCGGCGCGCAGCAGCGGCGTGAGTTTTCTCAAACAGCAGGTTCAGGGCGGCTACGTGCAGGAAAACGGTGTGCTATTAGTCACCGGCAATGGCGGCGTAACGGCCGGCCGCGTGTTACTGGCCTGCGGTGCGCATTCGGCGAAACTTACCGCCGCTCTGACCGGCAAGCAAGTACCACTGGACACCGAACGTGGCTATCACCTGATGCTGCCGCACGAACATGATCGTCTGCCGTTCCCCGTCACCTCGCTGGAACGCAAATTCATCATGACGCCGATGCGCGAAGGCCTGCGTCTGGCCGGCACGGTCGAATTCGCCGGACTGGAGCGGCCGGCGAACATGGCGCGCGCCTGGCAGTTGCAGCGCCTGAGCCAAGGCCTGTTTCGCAAGGACCTGAACGCTGATGGCGCCACACCGTGGATGGGCTTTCGCCCGTCGCTGCCGGATTCGCTGCCAGTGATTGATCAGGTTTGCGCCGGCAAGGTCTTGCTTGCCTTCGGTCATCAGCATCTGGGCCTGACTCAAGCGGCGGTGACGGCGGAATTGATCGGGCAGATGGTCTCAGGCGCGGCCGGCGAGTTGCCGAATGCCGACGCCTACCGACTGGCACGTTTCTAAGCGTGCTTCAGCGCGTCGCCGTGATGCATGGCCAGGTGGCCGGTCTTGTCGCTCTTGACCTCGTACTGCGGCGCGTCTTTCGAGGCTGGCCGGTGGCGGCCCATGAACTCGGTGTCGCGGGTGTGCACCTTGACCACTTTGCCGTGGATCTCGCCCGCCTCGGAATTCCAGCGCACCGCATCGCCGACTTTGAATGAGCTGCTCATCATTGCGTCCTCGCCTCTGGCTGTTGGTTTATGGAGCGGCGCGCGTCGGAGAAATTCCGCTTTTTTGCGAGGCGACCGAAGGCAGGCAAAAAAATCGAACGGCGAAAATCACCCGCACCTCCAATCTGCACAAGCCGTAGAAAACGGCCATGACGAGGTGTGAGATGAATAACGATCAAGGCAAGCAAGGTGACGATCCGCTCCCAACCACGCCCGACCCGCTGAGTCCGGGGCGTACCGAGGTCGATCCGATGAAGGAACGCGGCATCGACGAACTGCCCGACAACGAAGGCGAAATCCCGCTGGACGATGACAGTACCGGGCTGGATCCGGAGCGCGTACGTCAGGAAACCGATAACGCCGAGATGGACGACCAGCCCAATCCGCGTTGAGCCTGAACAGGCAGCCGTCGCCATACGGCTGCCTGTCGGTTGCGCAATCAACAGCAGAATCAGGCAAGCATTTCACAGAAATGCACTACTTCGCGCTCCGACCCAGGCGCAACAATGGGCGTCCGACAACCCATGGAGGATGCTCACATGCTCGTACAAGCCTATGGCGCCCACGCTGGCGACAAACCCCTTGAGCCCATGCAGATCAAACGCCGTGCGCCAGCCGCGCACGACGTACAGATCGATATCGCCTTCTGCGGCGTCTGCCATTCCGACCTGCATCAGGTGCGCGCCGAATGGGCCGGCACGCAATTCCCTTGCGTCCCCGGCCACGAAATCGTCGGCCGCGTCTCGGCGGTCGGCGATCACGTCAAGGACTACAAGGTCGGCGATCTGGTCGGTGTCGGTTGCATCGTCGACAGCTGCCAGCACTGCGATGACTGCGAATCCGGCCTGGAAAATTACTGCGACGGCATGATCGGCACCTACAATTTCCCGACCCCGGACGCACCGGGCTGGACCCTCGGTGGTTACTCGCAAAACATCGTCGTGCACGAACGCTATGTGTTGCGCATCCGTCATCCCGAGGCGCAACTGGCAGCCGTCGCGCCGCTGCTCTGCGCCGGCATTACCACCTACTCGCCGCTGCGCCAGTGGCACGCTGGCCCCGGCAAGAAAGTCGGCGTGGTCGGCATCGGTGGCCTGGGCCACATGGGCATCAAACTGGCCCACGCCATGGGCGCCCATGTCGTCGCCTTCACCACCTCCGAATCCAAGCGCGAAGCGGCCAAGGCGCTGGGTGCGGACGAAGTGGTGGTGTCGCGCAATGCCGAAGAAATGGCGGCACACACCGAGAGTTTCGACTTCATCCTCAATACCGTCGCAGCGCCGCACGATCTCGACGCCTTCCTCGTCCTGCTCAAGCGCGATGGCGCGTTGACCCTGGTCGGAGCGCCCGCATCGCCGCATCCGTCGCCGAACGTGTTCAACCTGATCACCAAGCGCCGCACCATTGCCGGTTCAATGATCGGCGGCATTCCCGAGACTCAGGAAATGCTGGATTTCTGCGCCGAGCACGGCATCGTTTCCGACATCGAGTTGATCCGCGCCGACCAGATCAACGAGTCCTACGAGCGCATGCTCAAGGGCGACGTGAAATACCGCTTCGTCATCGACAACGCAACGCTCGCCGGCTAAGCGCAAGCGCCCATCGGCAGCGCAATGCTGCCGATGGTTCGGGGATTTCACCTGCACAATTGACAGCGTCAGCGTTGCTCGCCAGAGTCGCACCCCTTTTTCCACCGCTGGGTGAACGGGGTCGCCATTGAACCAACAGACATTGTCCATGCGCCTGGAGCGCGTCGCTGCCCACGTGCCGGTCGGCGCGCGGCTGGCGGATATCGGCTCGGATCACGCCTATTTGCCGGTTGCCCTGATGCGCCGAGGCCTGATTACAGCGGCGGTGGCTGGCGAGGTCGCGCGCACGCCGTTCCACGCGGCGCAACGCACCGTCAATGACAACGATCTGCAAGGCCAGATCAGCGTGCGTCTGGCCGATGGTCTGGCGGCGATCAGGCCTGACGACGGCATCAGCGCCATCACCCTGTGCGGCATGGGCGGCGAAACTATTCGCGATATTTTCCAGAACGGCAAAGCTCACCTCAATGGCCACGAACGGCTGATCCTGCAACCCAACGGCGGCGAGCAAGCGCTGCGCCAGTGGTTGATGGATAACGGCTACCGCATCGTTTGCGAAGAAGTGCTGCACGAAAATCGCTTCGACTATGAAATCATCGTTGCCGAGCGCGGCTCTGATCCGGTGACTTACGATGCCAGGGAACTGTTTTTCGGACCGCTGCATCTGCAGGCGCGCTGCCCGGCATTTCTGCACAAATGGCAACGCAGGCTGAGTCAGCGGCAGAAGACGTTGGGGCAGTTTACGCGAGCGCAACAGGCGTTGCCGGAGGACAAAATTCTTGCGCTGAAGCAAGAGATGCAGTGGATCAGCGAATTGCTCGGGTGACTGTGCCGCCGTCTTCGCGAGCAGGCTCGCTCCCACAGGAAATTGCATTTCTCCTGAGGAAACACGGTCAACTGTGGGAGCGAGCCTGCTCGTGAAAGCGGTGGGTCAAGCTACAGAGCAACCAAGTTGGCCGCAGCCGTCGGAAAAACAAAAAGCCTGCTGTTAAAAGCAGGCTTTTTCGTGGGCCGTGAACTTACTTCTGCTGCGTCAGCGCCGAGTAGCTGTTCATCAGGTTGCGATAGTTGGGGATACGCTGCGACAGCAGGTTACCCAGGCCTTCAATGTCGTTGCGCCAGTCGCGGTGCAGCTCACAGGCCACCGAGAACCAGTTCATCATTTGCGCGCCGGCCTGGGTCATGCGGCTCCACGCGGCTTGCTGCACGGTGGTGTTGAAGGTGCCGGACGCGTCAGTCACCACGAACACATCAAAACCTTCCGCCAGTGCCGACAGGGTCGGGAACGCTACACACACATCCGTCACGACACCGGCAATGATGATCTGCTTGCGCCCGGTGGCCTTGATCGCCTTGACGAAGTCCTCGTTGTCCCAGGCATTGATCTGGCCTGGACGAGCGATGTATGGCGCGTCCGGGAACATTTCTTTCAGCTCTGGTACCAGCGGGCCGTTCGGGCCTTGTTCGAAGCTGGTGGTGAGGATGGTTGGCAGGTCAAAGAACTTGGCCAGATCCGCCAGCGCCAGCACGTTGTTCTTGAACTCGTTCGGCGAGAAGTCCTGCACCAGCGAGATCAGACCGGTCTGGTGGTCAACCAGCAGCACGATAGCGTCGTCTTTGTTCAGGCGGTTGTAGGTTGGAGTGGTCATGGTGTGCGTCCCTTTTCAAGTTTTGAAGTTTGTTGTTGCGTTCAAGTTGGGTACAGATTACTGACGCACAGCAAAGGGATAAATCGGCTGAAAAGCGTTTCACCGTCCACTCAAACGGGACAATCATTCGAGGCCCGCTCTGATTAGATACACCACAGTACAAATGATGTACCTCAGCCCCCATTTATCAACTCGGCACAACTTCCTAAAGTCTCCTCCAACAGCCACCCGCCATCCTGACGGGCCAGCGACAGAGGAAATCATCATGAGCACATCGAAAAAAGTAGTTGTCATCACCGGCGCCTCGCAAGGCATTGGTGCAGGTCTGGTCGAAGGCTTTCGCGCCCTTGGCCATCAAGTGGTCGCCACCTCGCGCTCGATCAAAGAGTCGAGCGACCCGGATGTCCTGACCGTCGCCGGCGACATTGCCGATCCGCAAACCGCCGAGCGCGTGATTCGCGCCGCTGTTGCCCGCTTCGGTCGCGTCGATACGCTGGTCAACAATGCCGGGATCTTTCTGGCCAAGCCGTTCACCGCTTACAGCCAGGCGGACTATGCCCAGGTCGTGGCGACCAACATGAGCGGCTTCTTCTACATCTCGCAACTGGCCATCGCCGAGATGGAAAAACACGGCAGCGGCCACGTCGTCAGCGTCACCACCAGCCTGGTCGATCATGCAATCGATGGCGTGCCTTCGGTATTGGCGTCGCTGACCAAGGGCGGCATCAACGCCGCGACCAAATCCCTGGCCATCGAGTACGCCAAGCGCGGCATTCGGGTCAACGCCGTGTCGCCGGGCATCATCAAAACGCCGATGCACGCTGAGGAAACCCATCAGGCGCTGGGCAGCCTGCACCCGGTCGGCCACATGGGCGAAATCGACGACATCGTGCAAGCGATCCTCTACCTCGACGGGGCAAATTTCGTCACTGGCGAGATCCTGCATGTCGACGGTGGCCAGAGCGCCGGCCATTGATCGAAACCCTGCAACGCCGCCGGTGGATACCGGCGGCGTCGTTGGTTGTGGTACACAGAGGATGAACGTCCGTCGATCCTCGGTGCGAGCCACAATGAAACGCCATTTTGAAGATTTGCAGTTAGGCAGTATCGAACTGTTCTGCCTGGCCGCCGAAGCCGGCAGCTTCACCGCTGCCGCGCAACTGGCCGGGGTCACGCCCGCTGCGGTGAGCCGGTCGATTCTGCGTCTGGAGCAACGCTTGGGTTCGCGACTGTTTGCCCGCACCACGCGCAGCATTCGCCTCACCGACGCCGGCCGGAGCTTCTTCGAACAATGCAGCCAGGCGCTGACGCAACTGGTCGAAGCGCAGCAGGAAGTCATGGGCGCGCAGACTTCGCCATCGGGTCGACTGCGCATCAGCCTGCCAACCACCTACGGGCATCACCGCATCCTGCCGCTGCTACCGAAATTTCGCGCGTTGTACCCCGAGGTCACGGTCGACGTGCACTTGGGCAACCGCAATATCGACTTCGTTGAAGAGGGCTACGACCTGGCGATACGCGTGCGCGCACAACCGGACTCGACCCTGATCGCGCGCCTGCTGGAAGACGCCGCCCTGGTGGTGGTCGCCGCACCTGAATATCTGCATAGAGCCGGCACGCCGCAGACGCTGGACGATCTCATCGCGCATGAGTGCATCCAGTTCGAATTGCCCAGCAGCGGGCGGCGGATTTCCTGGCTGTTTCAGGAAAACGGCCGGGACCTGGAAGTGATTTCCGACGGTGGCTATTCCTGTTCCGACGATGTACTCGGCGGTGTGACACTGGCCAAACACGGCGCCGGGCTGTTTCAGACTTACCGTTTCATCGTCGAGCAAGAACTCGCCGATGGCCGCCTGATTGAAGTGCTGCAACCGTACGCCGGACGTTCGCGCCCCTACACCCTGCTCTACCCGCACGGCCGCTATGTGCCGCAGCGGGTGCGGGCGTTTGTGGATTTTCTGCTGGGGTTTCGTGAGCAATGGGCAGGACCCGCGCGGTAATCAACCGGTCTGACGCAGGCGGCTGAGTTCCTTGGACGGCGGGCAGCCGAACTGGCGGTTGTATTCGCGGCTGAATTGCGAAGCGCTTTCGTAGCCGACGCGGTAACAGGCGCTGGACACGTCCAGCCCTTCATTGATGATCAGCCGCCGTGCCTCTTGCAGGCGCAGCTGTTTTTGATATTGCAGCGGACTCATGGCGGTGACGGCTTTGAAGCGGTGATGCAGCGCCGAGTTGCTCAGGTTGGCCACCTGCGCCAGCGCGTCGATACGCAGCGGCTCGGTGAAATTCTTGTTCAGCCAGTCGATAGCGCGCGTGACCCGGTGGGTCTGCGAATCGTTGACGGCGATTTCATACAGCAGATGCCCGTGCTGGCCGCGCAGCAGGCGGTAATACAGCTCGCGCAACGCCATCGGCGCGAGCATGCCGATGTCGCGCGGATTATCCAGCAGGCGCACCAGACGCAGCATGGTGTCGAGCAGGGTCACGTCGATCTTGTCGAGAAACATCCCGCGCCCGGCGTCCTGCGGCATGCCGGTCAGCGGTGATTCGGCAATCAGTTGCGTCAGTTGTGCCGGATCGAAATCCAGCCGTACGCAAAAATACGGCGCCTCGGGTGAGGCTTCAATCACCCGTCCCGACACCGGCAACGTCACCGACACCACCAGGTAATTCAACGGGTCGTAGAGGAAACGTTCGTCGCCCAGCCCGACTTCCTTGCGCCCCTGCACGATCAGGCACAGCGCCGGGCGGTGCACGACATGGATCAGCTCGGACGGCCCATCGAGACGGATCACGTGCAGCGGCGCAATCGCGGTTTCGTAGGTGCCCGGCGCATCAAAGCGCTGAGTCAGCAAGCGCACCAGCTCGGCGCGATACACCGCCGTGTCGTGGAGGATGGAAGCGTCGTGGTTATCCATGCAAAGGGCCTCGAAAGCAGACGAAGGTGGGTCAACTGCGAAGGAAGATTAGCCAGTTTTACCCAGCGGCGACTAGATCAAAGATGCTGCAGGTTTGCCTGATTCTGCGTGCTCATGATCGTGGCAAAGCCATGGGCGCGTTATCACACGCGCCCGTGGCTTCTCACGCCACTATCAACCCGCCATTACCGTCATGCCGCCATCGGCCATGACCACCGAGCCGACCATGAAACTGGCGCGGTCGGAGGCGAGGAAGGTGACGATCTCGGCAATTTCTTCCGGCTGCGCCGCCCGACCGATCGGCGCCGCTTCGCCGTGCTGCGCGAGGAAGCCAGGGCCGTCCTCGACCACGTCATTGAGGATGTTAGTCACCACATCGCCGACGCCGATGGCATTGACGCGAATGCCGTGCTCGATGACTTCCAAGGCCAGCGTGCGGGTCAGTTGTGCCAGCGCACCTTTGGAAGCGGTGTAGGCGGCGATGGTCGGGAAGGCAAAGTACGAGGCATAGGAGGCGATATTGACGATCGCACCGGACTTGTTCGGGATCATCGCTTTCACCGCTTCGCGGCAGTGCAGGAAGGCGGCCGTGGCATTGACTGCCTGGATCTTTTCCCAGTCGTCGCGGCTCATGTCGATCACGGCTTTGTTGATGATGATCCCGGCGTTGTTGACCAGAATATCCAGGCGCCCGAACTGCTCGACGGCAAGACCTACTGCGCGTTCGGCGGCGCCGTCCTCGGTGATGTCCGCCACCAGCGGCACCAGATCGGGACGAGCCAGTGCTTCGACAGCCGGGTTGAGGTCTTCGGCAATCACCTTGGCGCCGCGAGCGTGCAGCATCAGCGCAATCGCCTTGCCGATGCCACTGGCCGCGCCAGTGACCAGTGCAACTTTACCGGCGACTTCTTGGGGCAGGGTGTGGTTGAAATCAGTCATGGTTTTAACTCCTCGATAGCGAATCGGTGTTGCGCCTGATGGCGCGGTCGTGAACACGGCTTCACTGTCGCGCACTGGCCGCCGCCGGGCTTTCGGGCGATTGCCGGGACTGTCGGAGTTTTGCGCTGGAGTTTCTCGTTCGCCCGCCCTAACCTTCAAAATCATTCCGCAGCCGAAGCTTTTCATGGAGCGTCCTGTGCCCTCTGCCAGCCCTGCTACACCGACAATCAGCCAGCCCGCGCGCATCGCCGCCGAAGCCATGCCAGAGCATTTGCCCGGTGTTGCAGAAACGAAGGCACCCCAGCCGCAGATCAAGGATGCAGTGGTGCAGCTGTTCCGCCATCAAACCCTGCTTGAGCCGATCCGCGTGCCCTGCGTGGCCGAACCGCTGCTCGTGCTGGTATTGGCCGGCACTGCCCGGGTCGAAGAACGTTCGTTGGGCGGAGAATGGCAGGCGAGCCAGGTCACGGCGGGCGATTTTTTCCTGACCAACACCCGGGAACCCTACGAAATGCGCTGGCAAACCGAAGGTTGCGAGGTCTTCGAAGTCATGCACCTTTATCTTGGTCTGGGCTTGATCGAACACGCGGCGCGCGAAGCCTTCGGCGAACAGGCCGGTGCAGTGACGTTTGTCGACGTGTCGGGTGCGCGTGACGAGCAGGTCAGCTTCATTCTTGAGCAACTGCGCGTCGAACTGACCGAACAGCGCCATCCCAGTGCACTGCTGGTGCACAGCCTGGCCCAGGCGTTGGCGATCCATTTGCTGCGTCATTATCTCGACCCCGACAGCAACCCGCGCCGCGACAACGCCCTGCCCGCCTACAAACTGCGCCGGGTGATCGAAGCCATGAATGCGAATCTGGCGGAGGATTTCAGTCTCAGTCATCTGGCCGCCATCGCCGGGCTGAGCGACTACCACTTCAGCCGCACCTTCAAACGCGCCACCGGTTTATCGCCCTCGCAATACTTCATCCGCCTGCGCATGAGCCGCGCGCGTCATCTGTTGCTGGAGACCGCACGCAGCGTGATCGACATTGGCCTGGAAGTCGGCTACTCCAGCCCCAGCCACTTTTCCCAGGTGTTCCGCCGTGAAGTCGGGGTCACTCCGAGTGCCTACCGGGACGCGCCACGCGGGGCCTGAAAACCTGTCGAAAAGCGATGCAGCAGAATTGGGCAAATCCCGAGGAGGAATCGATTAATAGCCCATGAGCCGCCGCACTTAATCTTCTTCCAAGCCCACTCACGGGCACACAGAAGAGGACGACATCATGCTGAACATTCAAGACAAAGTGATCGTGATTACCGGCGCCAGCAGCGGCATCGGCGAAGCCACCGCACGCCTGCTCGCCGAACGTGGCGCCAAAGTGGTGTTGGGCGCACGGCGCACCGAGCGTCTGGCCGTGATTGCCGAAGAGATCAACGGCGCCGGTGGCCACGCGCAGTTCCGCGCACTGGACGTCACCGATCAGCAGGATGTGCAGCGCTTCGTCGATTTTGCCGTCGAGCATTACGGCCGCGTCGATGTGCTGGTCAACAACGCCGGGGTCATGCCGTTGTCACGGCTGGACGCGCTGAAGGTCGATGAGTGGAACCGCATGATCGACGTCAACATCCGTGGCGTACTCCACGGCATCGCCGCCAGTCTGCCCTTGATGCAGCGCCAGCGCGCCGGGCAGATCATCAACATCGCCTCGATCGGCGCCTACGCGGTCAGCCCCACCGCAGCGGTGTACTGCGCGACCAAATACGCCGTACGGGCGATTTCCGAAGGCTTGCGCCAGGAAGTGGGCGGCGATATCCGCGTCACCGTCATCGCACCGGGCGTGACCGAATCGGAACTGGCCGAGAGCATTTCCGATGAAGGCGGCCGCGAAGAGATGAAGTCATTCCGCAAGATCGCCATCCCCGCCGAAGCCATCGCCCGCGCAATTGCCTACGCCGTCGAACAACCGGCGGATGTCGACGTCAGCGAACTGATCGTGCGCCCGACCGCGAGCCCTTACTGAGGCCAGGACTGAATCTGTGGGAGCGAGCCTGCTCGCGAAAGCGCTGGGTCAGTCGGCAAAGATGTTGAATGTACCGCCGTCTTCGCGAGCAGGCTCGCTCCCACAGGGGGTCGTGGCACCACCAAATCATTGGTCAACACGGAACATTGTGGGAGCGAGCCTGCTCGCGAAAGCGCTGAGTCAGGTGAATGTGATGTTGAATGTGCCGCCGTCTTCGCGAGCAGGCTCGCTCCCACCGGGGATTTGTGGCACCACAGAATCAATGGTCAACACGGAACATTGTGGGAGAGAGCCTGCTCGCGAAAGCGCTGGGTCAGTCGGCAGAGATGCTGGAGTGCCGCCGCCTTCGCGGGCAAGCTGAACTGGCCTAATGATTTTGGACACTTCAATCAGGCGCTATGATGGCGTCCAAATCTGAGGTGTTCGGATATGCGTAACTCTTATTCAACTG
>NZ_JAVDUL010000008.1:0-227593 GCF_031456345.1 Pseudomonas sp. 2957 | reverse complement strand
GGTTTCCCCATGTGAGAGTAGGTCATCGTCAAGATTAAATTCCGAAACCCCAATTGCGAAAGCAGTTGGGGTTTTGTTTTGCCTGCGAGAAAGTTCTTACAGGCTTCGCAGACCTCGTCCGGCTGTCACAGCCGGCCGACAATGCTAAGGTTCTGCCTCGGCTTTAGCGATTTTCCAAGGAATCCATATGTCGGACGCCCAGTCCCTCAACGCTGCATTCATGGTGGTTCAGAGCAACAGTCTCGATGAGCTGCGCAGTCTTGTGGTCAGCATCATGCGGCGCTACCCACTGGCACCCTTGGAAAACGAAATCGCTTTGGTGCAAAGCAACGGCATCGCCCAATGGCTCAAACTCGCATTGGCCGAAGATCCTGAAGACGATGACCTTGGCGGTTGCGGGATCGCTGCGGCGATTGACGTTCAACTACCCGGCAGTTTCATGTGGCAGCTGTATCGCATGGTATTGGGACGAGAAGAAATTCCGGCGAAATCCCTGCTCGATAAAGCTCCGCTGACCTGGCGTCTGATGCGCCTCTTGCCACAGGTAATCGATCGCCCCCATTTCGAGCCGCTGCAACGCTTCCTCACTCACGACAGCGATCTGCGCAAGCGCTATCAGTTGTCAGAGCGTCTAGCCGACCTGTTTGACCAATATCAGGTGTACAGGGCCGATTGGCTGGAAGATTGGGCGGAAGGCCGCCACCAACTGCGCAATGTGCGAGGTGAAATCAAGCCTCTGCCAGCGACCAGTTGCTGGCAGGCAGAGTTGTGGCGAGCGCTGCTGGATGACGTCGGCGAACAGGGCATGGCGCAGAGTCGTGCCGGCGTGCATCAACGCTTCATGGAATGCATCAACATACTCGACAAGGCCCCGGCTGCGCTGCCGCCGCGCGTGATCGTCTTTGGCATTTCTTCATTGCCCGCACAAGTTCTTGAAGCGCTCGCCGGTCTGGCGCGCTTCAGTCAGGTTCTGCTTTGCGTACACAACCCCTGTCGCCATCACTGGTCCGATATCGTCGCCGACAAGGACCTGCTGCGACATCAATACAAGCGGCAACAACGCAAAAGCGGGATGCCAGTGGTCCTTGATGCCGAGACCCTGCATCAGCATGCACATCCTTTGCTGGCCGCTTGGGGCAAACAAGGTCGCGACTATATCAACCTGCTCGACAGCTACGACGATCCCAACAGCTACCGCGCAGCCTTTCGTGACGGCCGCATCGACCTGTTCAGCGAAGCTCAGCCGCACAACATGCTCAACCAGCTTCAGGACGACATCCTCGAATTGCGCCCCCTCAACGAGACTCGTGCGCTCTGGCCCGCTGTCGACCTGACGCAGGACCAATCGATCCGGTTTCACATCGCCCACAGTGCCCAGCGTGAAGTCGAAATCCTGCACGATCAACTCCTGGCGCGTTTCAGCGCCGACCCGGCTCTACGCCCACGGGACGTGATCGTGATGGTCCCGGATATCGACAGCTATGCCCCGCATATCCGCGCGGTTTTCGGTCAGCTCGATCGATTTGACCCGCGCTTCATTCCGTTCACTTTGGCGGACCAGGGCCAGCGAGGACGTGATCCATTACTGATCGCCGTCGAGCACCTGCTCAAGCTGCCGGACAGCCGTTTCCCGGTCAGCGAGATCCTCGACCTGCTCGATGTTCCAGCTCTGCGTACTCGCTTTGGCGTAGAGGAACGTGACCTGCCAACTCTGCACCGCTGGATCGAGGGCGCCGGCGTGCGTTGGGGCATGAGTGCCGAACAACGGGCCGGTCTCGGATTGCCTGAGCAACTGGAGCAGAACAGCTGGCATTTCGGCCTGCGCCGAATGCTGCTGGGCTACGCAGTCGGCAGCGCTGAGGCGTGTGCAGGCATCGAACCTTATGATGAAATTGGTGGGCTGGATGCTGCCCTGATCGGGCCATTGGTTGCGCTGCTGGATGCCTTGGAAATCGCTCACCAGCAACTCACGCAACCTGCTCAACCGAAAGAGTGGGGGCTGCGCTTGCAGGCGCTGATGCAGGTGTTCTTTCAGGCGAGCAACGAGCACGACGACTACCTGCTGACCCAGCTCGAAGAGCTTCGCGAGACCTGGCTGGAAACCTGCGAGGCGGTCGGCCTGACTGACGAATTGCCGCTGACTGTCGTGCGCGAAGCCTGGCTCGCCGGGCTGGATCAGGGCCGATTGTCGCAACGATTCCTCGCTGGTGCGGTGAATTTCTGCACCTTGATGCCGATGCGTGCCATTCCTTTCAAACTGGTATGTCTGCTGGGCATGAACGACGGCGATTATCCCCGCGCGCAGCCGCCGCTGGACTTCGATCTGATGGGTAGTGATTACCGCCCAGGCGACCGCTCACGACGTGAGGACGACCGCTATCTGTTACTTGAAGCGCTGTTGTCCGCGCGCTCTCAGCTCTACATCAGTTGGGTTGGCCGCAGTATCCGTGACAACAGCGAACGACCCGCCTCGGTGCTCATCGGCCAGTTGCGCGATCACCTCGCCAGCGGCTGGCGTTCAATCGACCCTACCCAGGATCTATTGGAAGCGCTGACCGAAGAACACCCCCTGCAACCTTTCAGTGCCCGCTATTTCCACGAAGGCGAGCAACTGTTCAGCTACGCCAGCGAGTGGCAGGTGTTACATCAAGAGAAAGCGCAGCAAAGCGAAGCGCCGTTACTCGCGCCATATGTTCAAGAGGAACCGTTGACGCTGGCATTGCTGCAGGATTTTCTGCGTAATCCGGTTCGGCATTTTTTCACCCAGCGTCTCAAGGTCTATTTCGAGGCGGCGCAAGCGCCGTTGGCAGATGAAGAACCTTTCGTGCTGGACGCCCTACAGCGCTACACGCTAAGCGACAGTTTGCTGGAAGCCGCACTCAGCCAGCCGGACAATATCGATCAGGCGCTGCAAGCCCGGGCGCTGCGCCTGCAAAACAGTGGTCTGCTGCCTATGGCCGGTTTTGGCGAATGCCTACAGCGTGAACTGATCGAACCGCTGCCGGATCTTCTGCAGCGTTATCAACAGTTGCTGACGTTATGGCCGACGCCATTGAGTAGTGCAATCCCGGTCAGTCTCGACCTGCAGGGTTTGCGGCTGGAGGGCTGGCTCGCAAACCTGCATCAACGCGCCGATGGCGGCCTGCTGTCGGTCACGACCATTCCCAATAGCATCGGCTCGATCAAAACTCGCAAGTGGCATCGGCTGACCAAATCGTGGGTTACCCATCTGGTCGCCTGCGCCAGCGAGCATGCGCTGACCACGGCATTGGTCGCCAGTGACGACACGTTGTTGCTTGAGCCAATGGAGCGAGACCGAGCGTTGCGTTTGCTCGGTGACCTGCTTCTTGCGTGGCAATCAGGCATGCGCCAGCCCTTGCCGATTGCGATAAAAACCGCGTTCGCCTGGTTGTCTCAAACTGACCCGGTCAAAGCCGAAGCCGCTGCGCGAAAAGCCTATGACGGTGACGGCCAGACCAGCAACGGCGAGCGGCGCGAAAGCCCGGCACTGCTCCGGCAATATCCCGACTTCGATGCATTGTTGGCAGACGAAACCTTCACCGGCTGGTGCGACGCGTTGTACCGCCCATTATTCGAAGCGCCGTGGCGTTCCTTGTCCAGCGAAGGTGCGCGCGCATGAGTACCAAAACACCGTTGGCTCTGGCCTTCCCGCTGCGCGGCAGTCAGTTGATCGAAGCAAGCGCAGGCACCGGCAAAACCTTCACGATCTCGGCACTTTATCTGCGGCTGATACTCGGTCATGGCGGCGAGACAAGCGGTTTTGCACGCGAACTGCTGCCGCCGCAAATCCTCGTAGTGACGTTTACCGATGCTGCTACCAAAGAGCTGCGTGAACGCATTCGGACACGCTTGGCTGAGGCCGCGCGGTTCTTCCGCGACGAAATTGTTGCCCCGGACGGACTGATTGCCGAGCTGCGCGATCAGTTCGATCCGCAGCAATGGCCGGGCTGCGCCAACCGCCTCGATATCGCCGCGCAGTGGATGGACGAAGCCGCCGTCTCGACCATTCACAGCTGGTGTCAGCGCATGCTGCGCGAGCATGCGTTCGACAGCGGCAGCCTGTTCACGCAATCCCTGGAAACCGATCACAGCGATCTGCTTGGCGAAGTGCTGCGCGATTACTGGCGGCTGTTCTGCTACCCGATGCAGGGCGATGCGCTGAAGTGGGTGCGCAGCAATTGGGGTGGCCCCGTAGCGTTGTTGCCTCGGGTGCGCGGCTTGTTTGCCAGCGAGCGTGACACCGATGAAGGCAAGGCGCCCGCGGAGATGATCGAAGAGTGTTTGCTGGAGCGGCGAGCGGCGTTGGTCGAACTGAAAATGCCTTGGCGTGACTGGGCAGACGAGCTGCTTGCTCTCTGCCATGAAGGCGTCGCCAGCAAAACCGTCGATGGCCGCAAAATGCAGGCGCGTTATTTCGAGCCCTGGTTCGAGAAACTCAAGACCTGGGCGGAAGACGAGTCGCTTGAGCAACTGGACATTGGCACCGGCTTCACCCGATTGACGCCCGATGGCATGGCCGAGGCCTGGAAAGGCCAGGCTCCCAGTCATCCGGGGCTGGACGCCATGTCCGGACTCAAGTCGAGCCTGGATACCTTGCCGACGCCCGATGCTGCTGTTCTGCAACACGCTGCCAAGTGGGTCGGCGCGCGTTTTGAAGAAGAGAAGCGCCGTCGCGCAGAAATGGGGTTCGACGACATGTTGCTGCGTCTGGATGCCGCGCTGCAATCGGAGGGCGGCGAGCGTCTGGCAACGCTGATCCGCGAGCAGTTCCCGGTCGCGCTGATCGACGAATTCCAGGACACCGACCCGGTTCAGTACCGCATCTTCGAGAGCATTTACCGCATTGAAGACAATCACCCTGACACCGGCCTGTTCCTGATCGGCGACCCCAAGCAGGCGATCTATGCCTTTCGTGGTGCCGACATCTACACCTATCTGCGCGCACGTCAGGCCACTACCGGCCGTTTGCATACACTAGGCACCAACTTCCGCTCCAGCCACGGCATGGTGACAGCGGTCAATCACGTGTTCGAACGCGCCGAGTCCCGAGAGCAGGGACGAGGCGCGTTTTTGTTTCGCGAAAGAAATGGCGAGAACCCGGTACCGTTCCTCCCGGTCGAGTCTCAGGGACGCAAGGAAACGCTGCGGATTGCCGGGCAAGACGTCGCGGCACTCAATGTCTGGCTACTGCCTAGCGATCAGCCGCTGTCCGGCTCGGTTTATCGCCAGCAAATGGCCGCCGCCTGCGCCAGTCAAATCACCGCACTGCTCAATGGCGGGCAAACCGGCAGCGCTGGTTTCTTTCAAGCAGACGACTTCAAAGGTTTACGCCCTTCGGACATCGCGATCCTCGTCCGCGACGGTAAGGAAGCCCAAGCCGTACGCGCCGAACTCGCCGCCAGAGGTGTGCGCAGTGTTTATCTCTCGGACAAGGATTCGGTGTTTGCCGCCCAAGAGGCGCACGATCTGCTGGCATGGCTGAAGGCTTGCGCCGAACCCGATGTCGAACGCTCGCTCAAGGCTGCGCTGGCTTGTACCACATTGAACCTGCCGCTGATCGAACTGGAGCGCCTGAACCAGGATGAAATGGTCTGGGAAGCCCGGGTCATGCAGTTCCGCGGCTATAGAGAGCTCTGGCGTAAACAGGGCGTGTTGCCGATGTTGCGACGCCTGCTTCACGACTTCCACCTGCCGCAAACCCTGATGCAGCGCAGTGACGGCGAGCGCGTGCTGACCAACCTTTTGCACCTGTCGGAGCTGATGCAGCAAGCCGCTGCTGAACTGGACGGCGAGCAAGCGTTGATCCGCCATCTGGCCGAGCTGCTGGCACTGTCCGGTCAGGCCGGTGAAGAGCAGATTCTGCGTCTGGAAAGCGACGAGCAACTGGTTAAAGTGGTGACCATCCACAAATCCAAGGGGCTGGAATATCCGCTGGTGTTCCTGCCATTCATTTGCTCGGCGAAACCGGTGGATGGCAGCCGTTTGCCGCTGCATTACCACGACGCTGCGCGCAAGGCGCAGATCAGCCTCAAGCCTACCCCCGAGTTGATCGCCCTGGCTGACGATGAGCGTCTGGCCGAAGATCTGCGTCTTCTGTATGTCGCGTTAACCCGCGCGCAGCATGCCTGTTGGCTGGGCGTCACTGATCTCAAGCGCGGCAATAACAACAGCTCGGTGCTGCACCTGTCGGCGTTGGGTTATTTGCTCGGTGGCGGTGCCGCTTTGGGCGAGTCCAGCGAATTGAACCGCTGGCTGCGGGATCTGCAGCAAGACTGCCCGGCCATCGGCATCGGCGAAATGCTTCAGCCCACTGAGGAGCATTACCAGCCGCCGCGCAATGAAGCAGTGCTACGAGCGACGCTACGGCCCAAGCGCAAAGCCAGTGAAAACTGGTGGATCGCTTCCTATAGCGCTTTGCGCATCAGCGACATATTGAGCGTCGGCAGCGATGAAGCACCGGACAGTCCGCAGGCGCAAAAGCTATTCGACGACGAGCGCCTCGATCCCGACGCGCCACATGAAATCAGCAGTGGTGGCGCCGATATCCACCGCTTCCCGCGTGGCCCTAACCCGGGCACGTTTTTACATGGCTTGCTCGAATGGGCGGGCGCTGAAGGTTTTTCGGTTACCCGCGAAGCGCTGGAAGATGCAATTGCCCGGCGCTGCAATCTGCGCGGCTGGCAAGGCTGGATCACCACGCTGACTGACTGGCTGCAGCATTTGCTCAAGTCACCGTTGCCGATCGCTGGCGGGCAACCGCCGGTGGTTCTTGAGCAACTGACGCAATACCGCGTCGAGATGGAGTTCTGGTTCGCCAGCCACAAAGTTGACGTGCTCAAGCTCGACGAACAGGTGCGCCAGCACACCCACAATGGCGTCGCTCGTGTTGCGGCAGAACCGGTTCAGCTCAACGGCATGTTCAAGGGCTTTATCGACCTGACCTTCGAGCACGCTGGCCGTTACTACGTCGCCGATTACAAATCCAATTGGCTCGGCGTGGATGATCAGGCCTACACGGTGCAGGCGATGGAGCAGTCGATCCTCGACAACCGTTATGACCTGCAATACGTGCTGTATCTGCTGGCACTGCATCGCCAGTTGAAGGCGCGGCTGGCGGATTACGATTACGACCGTCACATCGGCGGGGCGCTGTATCTGTTTCTGCGCGGTACGCGTGCGGAAAGTCGTGGCGTGTACTTCGTGCGTCCGCCACGGGAATTGATCGAACGCCTCGACCGGATGTTCCAGGGCAAACCCGAACCCAAGTCCGAACCCGCCTGGGAACAGGGAGTCCTGCTATGAGCCGCACATTCGCCGATCTGCTGCCGACGCCGCTGGAAGCGGACAGCCTGTCGAAACTCTCGCCGCTAACCCGCGCCGATGATTTGCTGTTGTTGCTGAGCCGTTGGGTTGAGCGCGGCTGGCTGCGCGCGCTGGACCGCGCCTTTGTCGCTTTCCTGCATGAACTCGAGCCCGAGACCGACCCGTTGGTGTTGCTCGCGGCGGCGTTGACCAGTCACCAACTCGGCCATGGTCATGTGTGTCTGGACCTGTTTGAAACCCTCAAGGCGCCGGATTTTGCACTGTCATTGCCGCCCGAAGGCGACGTGCAGGGCGGTGTGTTGCTGCTGCCCTCGCAATTGCTCGAAACGCTCGATGGAGCTCATTGGTGCAAAGTGCTGGCAAGTAGTCCATTGGTGGCCCTGGCCGCTGACCCGAGTGAAACAGCGCAGACACGTCCGCTGGTGCTGTCCTCGAAACGCCTGTACCTGCGCCGCTACTGGACCTACGAACGCCGCATCGATGCAGCGTTGCGCCAACGCTTGTTGCAGCAGGAGCCGACGCCGGATGATCTGCCGCAGCGTCTGAACGAATTGTTCGGCGGCGCGGAATCCGCAGCTGTCATCGATTGGCAAAAACTCGCCTGCGCCATCGCTACGCGCAGCGCCTTCAGCATCATCACTGGCGGCCCGGGCACCGGGAAAACCACCACGGTGGTGCGCTTGCTCGCGTTGCTGCAGGCACCGGCCGTCGAGGCTGGCCATCCGCTGCGCATTCGTCTGGCGGCACCGACCGGCAAGGCCGCTGCGCGTTTGACCGAGTCGATCAGTCAGCAAGTGCAATCACTGCAAGTCGCCGAAGCGGTGCGCGCGGCGATCCCCAGCGATGTGACCACCGTGCACCGTCTGCTCGGCAGTCGACCGGGCACCCGGCATTTCCGTCACCATGCCGGCAACCGCCTGCCGCTGGATGTGCTGGTGGTCGACGAAGCTTCGATGATCGACCTGGAAATGATGGCCAACTTGCTCGACGCCATGCCGGCCCATGCTCGGCTGGTACTGCTGGGCGACAAGGATCAGTTGGCCTCGGTCGAGGCCGGCGCGGTACTGGGCGATCTGTGCCGTGACGCCGAGGGCGGTTGGTACAGCCCGCAAACGCGACAATGGCTGGAGTCTGTCAGTGGCGAGTCGTTGCAGGGTAGCGGTTTGCATGAAGACTGCGACGGCACCCATCCGTTGGCGCAACAAGTGGTGATGCTGCGTCACTCGCGCCGCTTCGGCGAGGGCAGCGGTATCGGTCAGCTCGCGCGCCGGGTCAATCAGCAATTGGCCGATGAGGCGCGACAGTTGCTCGCCGCTGGCGGCTACGACGACGTGTATTCGCTGCCGCTCAAAGGCGAGCACGATCACAAGCTCGAACGCCTGTTGCTCGAAGGTCACGGCAACGGCCCGCAAGGTTATCGCCATTACCTGAGCGTACTGCGCGATCAGCGTCCACCGTCGACGCGGCCCCTTGAGCATTCGGCCTGGACCGATTGGGCGCGGGAAGTCTTGCAGGCGTTCGACACATTCCAGTTGCTGTGCGCGGTGCGCAAAGGGCCATGGGGCGTTGAAGGTCTGAACCAGCGCATTACCGCTGCCTTGCTCAAGGCGCGTCTGATCGAGAGCGATCAGCAATGGTATGAAGGTCGGCCGGTGCTGATGACTCGTAACGACTATGGTCTGGGCCTGATGAACGGCGACATCGGCATCGCCCTGAAACTTCCCGAGCGTGAAGGCGCAGAAATCGGCAAGACGGTTCTGCGCGTGGCCTTCCCGCGTAACGATGGTCAGGGCGGCGTGCGCTTCGTGTTGCCGAGTCGACTCAATGATGTCGAAACCGTGTACGCCATGACGGTGCACAAGTCCCAAGGTTCGGAGTTCGCCCACACGGCGCTGATCCTGCCGGATGCGCTGAATCCGGTACTGACCAAAGAGCTGATCTACACCGGAATCACTCGCGCCCGGCACTGGTTCACCTTGATCGAGCCGCGTGCCGGCGTGTTTGAAGAGGCGGTGCTGCGCAAGGTGAAGCGGCTGAGCGGGCTGATGCTGGAGCTGGAGGAGGGTGCCGAGTCTCAGGGATGAAGTGCTGAATGACCGACAACGAATACTGACCAACCGGTCAGAGGCAGGCGCCTCGCTGGTGTTCTAGCGCTGTGCTATCGTTGCGGCATCATTTCGTTACGCTCCAAGAGAATCCCTCCATGAAGGTGGCCGTCTGGGCGACACAGCGTGTGGTGGCCTGCCAGCACGCATTGCTGATCGTTTTGCTCTGGTTTTTGACGGGCAGCGCCATCGCCCAAGCGCAAACCGGGCCGGCCGAGCAACGGGCCAAAGCGGTCACACAAGTGGTTCTTGGCATCCTCAGTTATGCACGCTGGCCGGTGGAACCAGCGCAATTGCGTCTGTGCATCGTCGGCCCCACCGAATACACCGATGACCTGGTCAAAGGCACCACCCAAGCCACGGGTCGGCCGGTGGCTGTGCGGCGTCTGCTGGCAGACAACCCGGCCATCGTCAGCGAATGCGACGCGGTGTACATCGGCAAGCTGACCGCCGATGAACGCAGTCGCCTGTTCGCATCGTTGATCGGGCATCCGGTGCTGAGCATCAGCGAAGCAGACGATCAATGCACCGTCGGCAGTCTGTTCTGCCTGCGCGTTGGCGATGAACAAGTGTCGTTCGAGGTCAATCTCGACTCCGTGGCTCGCAGTGGTGTGCGCATTCACCCCAGCGTGTTGCAGTTGTCCCGTCGCAAAGCGGCGGCGCCATGAAGCTGTTCAGTTGGAAGGCTCGCCCCACCCTTGGTTCGGTCATTGGCCGTGGGCATTTGATTGTCGCGCTGGTGGCGGTGGCGATGGCCAGTGTTTCGCTGACCTTGCTGGGCGTGCTCGCGCTGCGGGTGTATGCCGATCACAACCTGCACTTGATCGCCCGTTCGATCAGCTACACCGTCGAAGCGGCCGTCGTGTTCAATGACAAAGCGGCGGCAACCGAGGCGCTGGCGATCATCGCCGCCACCGAGGAAGTAGCGGATGCCCGAGTGCTCGACGCGCAAGGCCAATTGATTGCGCAATGGCAGCGCGCCGAAACCGGCTTGTTCTCCGAGCTGGAAATGCAGATCACCCGCGCTCTTCTGGAAAAACCGGTCAGCCTGCCGATCGAGCATCAGGACCGCGAAATCGGTCGCGTCCTGCTCATCGGTCACGGCGGCAGCCTGATGCGCTTCCTGCTCAGCGGCCTGGCCGGGATTGTGCTCTGCACCGCGATCAGCGCCTGGGTCGCGCTCTATCTGGCGCGGCGGCAGTTGCGCGCGATCATCGGCCCGTTGCACAGCCTCGCCGCCGTCGCCCACGCCGCGCGCAGTGAGCGAGCGCTGGATCGGCGCGTGCCGCCGGCGCAAATCGCTGAACTGGATAATCTGGGTAACGACTTCAATGCCTTGCTCGGCGAACTCGAGTCGTGGCAAACCCATCTGCAAAACGAAAACGAAACTCTCGCTCACCAAGCGACCCACGACAGCCTCACCGGTTTGCCCAACCGCGCGTTTTTCGAAGGCCGCTTGATGCGCGCCTTGCGCAACGGCAAAAAACACGATGAGCGGGTCGCCGTGCTGTTTCTCGACAGCGACCGCTTCAAAGGCATCAACGATAACTTCGGCCACGCCTCGGGCGACGCAGTGCTGGTGGCCATCGCCAATCGCGTGCGAGCGCAATTGCGCGAGGATGATCTGGTCGCGCGGCTGGGCGGCGACGAGTTCGCCGTGCTGCTTGCGCCACTGCACACGGTCGAAGACGCTGAGCACATCGCTGACAAGATTCTCGCCAGCATGGACATGCCGATCACCCTGCCCGGCGACAGCAGTGTGGTGACCTCGCTCAGTATCGGCATCGCCGTCTATCCCGATCATGGCGCTACGCCTGGGACTTTACTCAACGCAGCCGACGCAGCGATGTACCAGGCCAAGCGCCTGTCGCGTGGCGCGCAATTCACCGCCGGGTCGGAGCGCCCGGTCGATTCCGTTCATACCAGGAGCTGATGTCCGTGTTCACTCTTCCCGTTCGACTTTTTTCCGCATTGCTGATGATCGCCGCGCTGACCCTGAGCGGTTGCCAGACCGCCCCGCAGAAAGGCCTGACACCGGCGCAGGTCGCCGTGCTCAAACAGCAGGGTTTCGAGTTGACCGACGACGGCTGGGAGTTCGGCTTGTCGGGCAAAGTGCTTTTTGGCAGCGATGTCGAAAGCCTGAACGCAGCCAGCACGGAAATCGTCGAACGCATCGGCAAGGCGTTGCTCGGCGTGGGGATCGAGCGCGTTCGGGTAGATGGCCACACCGATGCGTCCGGCAAGGAAACCTACAATCAGCAACTGTCGCTGCGCCGGGCCAAGAGCGTCGCCAACGTCCTCGGCACGGTCGGCATGAAGCAGGAAAACATCCAGCTGCAAGGCCTGGGCAGCAGCGAACCGGTGGCTTCCAACGACACCGCAGCGGGGCGCACGGAAAATCGCCGGGTGTCGATCGTGGTCAGCGCCGACTAATCGGCAAAGCGCATCTCCCGCGTTTCACCCATCAACAACGCCTGATTGCGTTCAGTCACCTCACGGATGTAATCCCACAACAACGTAATCCGCTTCAACTTGCGCAGATCCTCGCGGCAGTACATCCAGAACTGCCGGGTGATGTCGATTTCCTCCGGCAGCACCGGCAGCAATCGCGGGTCTTGTGCGGCGAGGAAGCACGGCAGGATCGCCAGCGAGCGGCCCTGCTGCGCGGCGACGTATTGCGCGATCACGCTGGTGCTGCGCAAATGCGCGCTGGCGCCGGGCAGCACGTTGGCCAGGTAGAGCAGCTCCGAGCTGAACGCCAGATCATCCACATAACTGATGAATTGATGCTTGCTCAAGTCGGCCGGGCGGCGGATCGGTGGGTGTTTGTCCAGATAGTCCTGGGTTGCGTACAGCTGCAAACGGTAGTCGCAGAGTTTGCAGCAGACGTACGGCCCGTGCTCCGGCCGCTCGAGGGCGATGACGATGTCGGCCTCGCGCTTGGACAGGCTGATGAAGTGCGGCAGCGGCAGGATGTCCACCGAGATTGCCGGGTAGGCGTCGACGAAATGGCTCAGTTGCGGGGTGATGAAAAAACTGCCGAAGCCTTCGGTGCAGCCCATGCGCACATGGCCGGACAGGGCCACGCCCGAGCCCGAAACCTGCTCGCAAGCCATGTGCAATGTGCTTTCGATCGACTCGGCATAACCGAGCAAGCGCTGGCCTTCAGTGGTCAGGACGAAGCCGCTGGTGCGGGATTTTTCGAACAGCAATGTGCCCAGCGCCGCTTCCAGCGAGCTGATCCGTCGCGACACCGTGGTGTAGTCGACGGCCAGGCGTTTGGCGGCGGTACTGGCCTTGCGGGTGCGGGCGACTTCGAGGAAAAACTTCAGGTCGTCCCAGTTCAGCGAGCCTAGCGAGGTGATGTTTTTTTGCATGATGGTCGGGCTTATATGTGCGTTCTTATTAGAAGTTTGCACATCTATACTCCAAAAACAGTCCGACAACCAATTCGCGACACACGCCTCATCTCAAGGCGAACCTTTCGCCTTGGCTCCTACGATAAAAACAAGTTCTGGAGACCAGCATGAACGCATCGCTTACGCCCAACGACACCACGCTGCAAAAGGTCAAGCTGCTGATCGACGGCGAGTGGGTCGAGTCGCAGACCACCGAGTGGCACGACATCGTCAACCCGGCCACCCAGCAAGTGCTGGCGAAGGTTCCGTTCGCCACCGCCGCTGAGGTCGATGCCGCTGTCAGCGCCGCCCAGCGCGCGTTCCAGACCTGGAAACTGACCCCGATCGGCGCGCGGATGCGCATCATGCTCAAGTTGCAAGCGCTGATCCGCGAGCACTCCAAGCGCATCGCCGTGGTCCTCAGCGCCGAGCAGGGCAAGACCATTGCTGACGCCGAGGGCGATATTTTCCGTGGCCTGGAAGTGGTCGAGCACGCGTGCTCGATCGGCACCCTGCAAATGGGTGAATTCGCCGAGAACGTCGCCGGCGGCGTCGACACTTACACCCTGCGCCAGCCGATCGGTGTGTGCGCCGGCATCACGCCGTTCAACTTCCCGGCGATGATTCCGCTGTGGATGTTCCCGATGGCGATCGCCTGCGGCAACACCTTCGTGCTCAAGCCGTCGGAACAGGATCCGCTGTCGACCATGCTGCTGGTGGAACTGGCCATTGAGGCTGGCGTTCCGGCGGGCGTGCTCAACGTCGTGCACGGCGGCAAGGATGTGGTCGATGGTCTGTGCACGCACAAGGACATCAAAGCCGTGTCGTTCGTCGGTTCGACCGCTGTCGGCACCCACGTTTATGACCTGGCCGGCAAACACGGCAAGCGCGTGCAGTCGATGATGGGCGCAAAAAACCACGCCGTGGTGCTGCCGGACGCCAATCGCGAGCAAGCGCTGAATGCCTTGGTCGGTGCCGGTTTCGGTGCCGCCGGGCAACGCTGCATGGCCACGTCGGTGGTGGTGCTGGTCGGTGCCGCAAAACAGTGGCTGCCAGACCTGAAAGCGCTGGCGCAGAAACTCAAGGTCAACGCCGGCAGCGAGCCGGGTACCGATGTCGGTCCGGTGATTTCGAAAAAGGCCAAGGCGCGGATTCTCGAACTGATCGAAAGCGGCATCAAGGAAGGCGCCAAGCTTGAACTCGATGGTCGTGACATCAGCGTGCCGGGTTATGAACAAGGCAATTTTGTCGGCCCGACCCTGTTCTCCGGGGTGACCACCGACATGCAGATCTACACCCAGGAAATCTTCGGCCCGGTACTGGTGGTGCTGGAAGTCGACACCCTCGATCAGGCGATCGCGCTGGTCAACGCCAATCCGTTCGGCAACGGCACTGGCCTGTTCACCCAGAGCGGTGCGGCGGCGCGTAAATTCCAGACGGAAATCGACGTCGGTCAGGTCGGTATCAACATCCCGATTCCGGTACCGGTACCGTTCTTCAGCTTCACCGGCTCGCGCGGTTCGAAACTCGGCGACCTCGGCCCGTACGGCAAGCAAGTGGTGCAGTTCTACACGCAGACCAAAACGGTCACGGCGCGCTGGTTCGATGACGACAGCGTCAACGACGGCGTGAACACCACCATCAACCTGCGCTGAGGATTCGATCATGAAAATCGCATTTATCGGGCTGGGCAACATGGGCGCGCCGATGGCGCGCAACCTGATCAAGGCTGGCCACTCGTTGAACTTGGTCGACCTGAACAAAACCGTGCTGGCGGAACTGGAACAGCTGGGCGGCACCATCCGCGCTTCGGCCCGCGAGGCGGCGGAAGATGCCGAACTGGTGATCACCATGCTCCCGGCCGCGGTGCATGTGCGCAGTGTCTGGCTGGGTGAAGAGGGCGTGCTCGCCGGCATTCGCCAAGGCGTGCCGGCGGTGGATTGCAGCACCATCGATCCGCAGACCGCCCGCGACGTCGCAGCGGCCGCCGCCAACCACGGCGTGGCCATGGCCGATGCGCCAGTCTCCGGCGGCACTGGCGGCGCGACCGCCGGCACCTTGACCTTTATGGTTGGCGCTACCCCGGAACTGTTCGCCACCCTGCAACCGGTGCTGGCGCAGATGGGCCGCAACATCGTGCATTGCGGTGAAGTCGGCACCGGCCAGATCGCCAAGATCTGCAACAACCTGCTGCTGGCGATTTCGATGGTCGGCGTCAGTGAGGCGATGGCGTTGGGCGATGCGCTGGGGATCGACACCGGCGTGCTGGCCGGGATCATCAACAGCTCGACCGGCCGCTGCTGGAGTTCGGAGATGTACAACCCGTGGCCGGGCATCGTCGAAACGGCGCCGGCCTCGCGCGGTTATACCGGCGGGTTCGGTGCAGAACTGATGCTCAAGGATCTCGGGCTGGCGACGGAAGCGGCGCGGCAGGCGCACCAGCCGGTGGTGCTCGGCGCGGTGGCACAGCAGTTGTATCAGGCGATGAGCCAGCGCGGTGACGGTGGGAAAGACTTCTCGGCGATCATCAACAGCTATCGCAAGCCGCAGTAACGCGATCAGCCCTTGTGGTGAGGGGATTCATCCCCGTTGGGTTGCGCAGCAGCCCCCTACATTGTGTCAGGCAAACCGAGTCCTCAGGGTTTGCGACTGCTGCGCAGTCGAGCGGGGATAAATCCCCTCGCCACAGGTTTTAGCAACGCCGGGACATTTGCCGGGAAATCACGTCGGGTGATTTCCCGGCTTTTTTGCATCAGGCGAAGACGAAATATTTGCGCACGGTCTCGACCACTTCCCACGTGCCTTTCATACCCGGCTCAACCACGAAGATATCGCCAGCACGCAGATGAATCGGCGCCATGCCGTCCGGGGTGATCACGCAGTAGCCTTCCTGGAAATGGCAGTACTCCCACTTCACATAATCGACGCGCCACTTGCCCGGTGTGCAGATCCAGGTGCCCATGATCTTGCTGCCGTCTTCGCTGGTGTAGGCGTTGAGGTTGACGGTGTGCGGGTCGCCTTCGAGTTTTTCCCATTTGCAGGCGTCGAGTACCGGCAGCGGGTGGGTGTCGCGCAGAACGGTGATAGGGGCGGTCGCGGTCATGGGGACTCCGGGCAAGTGGACTTGAGAATTGAAGTCGCACCCTATAGCGGCCGGTCGCCGCTCAGTTGTCTGGGGTCGACATCGGAGTGCTCAGAAACGCGCGCAGCGGTGAGCGCTTGTAACAATGCGTTGGCATAACCCGGCAGCGCGGCGAAATCTTTCGTGCAGAGCAATAACGCGCGGCGCGCCCATGGCTCATTGAGAGGTGTGCACTTGAACCGTTCCAGCGTCGCGCGTTCGACAGCGGCCAACGGCACGATGGCCAGGCCGGCGCCATGGGCGACCATACGCATCGCGCCATCAAAGCCATCGGCGCGAATGCGCACCTGCATCCGCGCGCCGCTGTGCAGCGCCTGTTCTTCCAGATAAATCGCCAATGCGCTGTCGGCGCTGAGTCCGACAAAGTCGTGCTGCAACGCGTCGCTGAAACTGACCGCGGCGGCGTCGGACAACGGGTGATCGAGCGGCAGAATCAGCACCAGCGGATCATCACGAAACGCCTGGGTCTGCAGGCCGTTGGTGTCGACCGCGTCGGAGACGATGCCCAAGTCCGCTGCGCCTTCACGCAAGGCATGGGTAATTCGCGCACTGGGCAGTTCCTGTAGATCGATGTCGAGATTGGGATGGCTGCGCAGGAAATCCGCGAGCACTTCTGGCAGGTACTCGGTGATCGCCGTGGTGTTGCACAACAGCCGCACCTGGCCTTTGACGCCATGCGCGTAATCGGCCAGATCCTGCTGCATGCGTTCGGCCTGTTGCAAAAGAATGCGGGCGTGGCGGGCGAGGGCTTTGCCGGCAGGCGTCGGGGTGACGCCGCGCCGACCACGCTCGAGGAATTCGGCGCCCAGCGAGGCTTCCATCGCGCGGATTCGGGCGCTGGCGGCGGCGAGGGACAAGTGGCTGCGGGCGGCGCCGGCGGTGATGTTGCCGGTGTCGAGAATGTGCAGGTAGAGGCGCAGGTCGGTGAGGTCGAAATGCATGGAGTTTGCCTGTGGTTTCGCGGTGGCTGGGCTGGCCCTTTCGCGAGCAGGCTCGCTCCCTCAGGGACTTATGTACAGCGCAGATCCCGTGTGGGAGCGAGCCTGCTCGCGAAGAGGCCAGATGCCTCAACGCCGATGTCAGCCTCTTGCAAAGGAAGAGGCTGCCTCAGTATATGGCAGATTTTCCCCCAGCCCGGATCAGTGCACATTACCTCAATGCACACACTGACCGACTTCTACCAAACCCTCGGCCTGACCCTTTCTCTACTGGTCATCGCCACCTTCCTCCTCGCCGGCACGGTCAAAGGCGTGATCGGCCTCGGCCTGCCCACTGTCGCGATGGGCCTGCTCGGTCTGGCTATGGCGCCGGCGCAGGCAGCCGCTTTGTTGATTGTCCCCGCGACCCTGACCAACCTCTGGCAACTGGCCTTCGGCGGTCATCTGCAAGGATTGATCAAACGCCTCTGGCCCATGCTGCTGATGATCTTCCTCGGCACCGGCATCGGCACCCTCTGGCTCGGCATGGCCGGCGGCCATTGGGTGGTGCGCGGACTTGGCGCGGCGCTGTTGCTGTATGCATTGAGCGGATTGTTCTTGCCCACGCTACACGTCAAATCCGCGCATGAATCGTGGCTCGGTCCGCTGTGTGGTCTGATCACCGGCGTAATCACCTCAGCCACCGGCGTCTTCGTGATTCCGGCGGTGCCGTACCTGCAAGCGTTGGGGCTGAGCCGCGACGAGCTGGTGCAGGCGCTCGGTCTGTCCTTCACCGTCTCGACCCTGGCGCTGGCGCTCGGGCTGTTCTGGCACGACGCACTCGGCGGTAGCGAATTGAGCGCCTCGCTGCTGGCGCTGATCCCGGCCATGCTTGGCATGTGGCTCGGTCAGTGGTTGCGTCAGCGCATCAGTGCGGTGCTGTTCAAGCGGGTGTTCTTTATCGGACTGGGCGCGCTCGGCGCCCATTTGCTGATCAGCGGCTAGCCGACGATTCGCTGAGCATGTCGATCGCGCGAATATCGAAATCGCGCTCAAGATAGTCCATGCGCCTGGCGAAAAACGCTTTCATGTGCGGCAATGCCGAATGCTCATCCAGATGCGCCTGGCTCGCCCAGATCTCGTAGAAGATAAACAGCGTCGGATCTTCCTTGTCGCGCAGCATGTGGTACTCGATACAGCCCGGTTCGGCGCGGCTTGGCTCGACGTAAGCGCGGAACAGCGCTTCGAATTCGGCGGCTTTTTCCGGGTGGGTCTTGGCGTGCAGGATGAAACCCTGGCGTTCACTCATCACAACTTCCTCAAAAGCAGAAAGCGGCGATGCTACGGCAACAATTGCCGATCGATTCGTGCGTTTTGATCAAATGTATTTTGCGTCGATGTGGCTGTTTCCGCGCGAGATCGATGGTTAATCTGCCGCCATTCCAATTCCTGTTTCAATCCAGCCTTGAAGGCTGCGCCGAGGTTTTCCGATGAAGAAAGTGCTGTTGCTCAATGGCGGTAAAAAATTCGCCCATTCCGATGGCCGCTACAACGCCACCTTGCACGAAACCGCGCTGAGCGTGCTCGATCGCGGCGGTGTCGACGTCAAGACCACCTTCATTGATGAGGGCTACGACGTTGCCGAGGAAGTGGCGAAATTCCTCTGGGCCGACGTCATCATTTATCAGATGCCGGGCTGGTGGATGGGCGCGCCGTGGACGGTGAAAAAGTACCTCGACGAAGTCTTCACCGAAGGTCACGGCAGCCTCTACGCCAGCGACGGCCGCACCCGTTCCGATGCTTCGCAGAAGTACGGCAGTGGCGGTCTGATTCAGGGCAAGCAATACATGCTGTCGCTGACCTGGAACGCGCCGCAGCAAGCCTTCGATGACCCGACGGATTTCTTCGAAGCCAAAGGCGTGGACGCGGTGTACTTCCCGTTCCACAAGGCCAACGAGTTTCTGGGCATGACCGCGCTGCCGACCTTCCTCTGCGTCGACGTGATGAAGCGTCCGAATATCGACAATGATGTGGTGCGCTATGAGCAGCATCTGACTGAGGTGTTTGGCCTCAAGGCTTGATGGGTTTCGGGCTACTATCCGGGTACAGCAAAAGATCGCGACCTTCGGTAGGTCCCGCAGGGGGCATGGCGATTGGCTGCGATCTTGGCGATTCCAAAGAGGACACCCGTGAAAGCCAGATCCGATGAGTTGCAGATTTTCGTCTGCGTGATCGAGTGCGGTTCGATTTCCGCCGCCGCCGAGCAGGTCGGCCAGACGCCGTCGGCCGTCAGTCGCACGCTGTCGAAGCTCGAAGCCAAGCTCGACACCACGCTGATCAACCGCACCACGCGACGCATGGACCTGACCGAGGAGGGCAAGTATTTCTTCGAACAGGCCAAGCTGATTCTCGATCAGATGGATCAACTCGAAGAGCGTCTGTCTTCGCGCCAGCAAACTCCCTCCGGACGCCTGCGCATCAACGCCGCCTCGCCGTTCATGCTCCACGCCATCGTTCCCTACATCGACGAATTTCGGCAGCTCTATCCGGACATTCAGCTCGAACTCAACAGCAACGACCTGATCATTGACCTGCTGGAACAAAGCACCGACGTCGCCATCCGCATCGGCACCCTCGCCGACTCGACGCTGCATGCGCGTTCGCTCGGTTGCAGTCCGTTGATGATCGTCGCCAGCCCCGCCTATTTGAAAAAGCACGGCGCGCCACGCCAAGTGGCGGATTTGAGCGAACACACGTTGCTCGGCTTTACCCAGAACGAAGGCCTCAACCAATGGCCGCTGCGCTATGTGCATGGCGACCGCTGGCCGATCACCCCGGCAATCAGCGCCTCCAGTGGTGAGACCGTGCGCCATTTGGCGCTGGAGGGGCAGGGCATCGCCTGTCTGTCGCATTTCATGACCATCGACGACATCCGCGCCGGGCGCCTGAAAGTCCTGCTCGGTGAATTCAACAGCGGCTACCGCCAGCCGATCAACGCCGTGTACTACCGCAACTCGCAATTGGCGTTGCGCATCCAGTGCTTCCTCGACTTTATCCAGAGCAAACTTGCCGCCTACGCCAGCGCCGAATTCAAGGGCTGATTCGTGATCCCTGCGCAAGAGTGAATTGGCCGAGGGCGGGTTTTTCGCCGGGTTTCATCGGCCGATACTCGCTGCATCACTTATTCACGCAGGGAGTTTCTCCATGAACGTATTCGTTACCGGCGCGGCTGGTTTTATCGGCGGTTCCATCGCCACCGGCCTGTTGCAGGCCGGGCACACAGTTACTGGTCTGGTGCGCAGCGCGGAGCAGGCTGATGAGCTGAAAGCGTTGGGCATGAACGCGGTAATCGGCACCCTCGATGACAGCCAATTGCTGGCGCAACAGGCCCGTGCTGCCGATGCCGTCATCAACGCTGCCAGCAGCGACCATCGCGGTGCGGTGGAAGCGTTACTCGACGCTTTGCGCGGCTCGAACAAGGTCTTTCTGCACACCAGCGGTTCGAGCATTGTCGGCGATGCTTCCGGCGGCAAATCCAGCGACGACATTTACTACGAGGACAACCTACCGGAGCCGACTGTCGACAAGGCCGATCGCGTAGCCATCGACAATCTGGTGCTCGCGGCGGCGCAGGATGGCGTGAACTCGGCGGTGATCTGCAACACCCTCATCTACGGCCACAGCCTGGGCGTCAACCGCGACAGCGTGCAATTGCCGCGACTGCTCAAGCAGGCGCGCAAAAGCGGCGTCGTTCGCCACGTCGGGACAGGGCAGAACATCTGGTCCAACGTGCACATCGAAGACGTCGTCGCCTTGTATCTGCTGGCGCTGACCAGGAATGTGCCGGGCACTTTCTACTTTGTCGAGAGCGGTGAAGCCTCGTTCATCGACATGACCACCGCCATGGCCGAAGCCCTCGATCTGGGCAAACCGCAAGACTGGCCATTGCCTGACGCCGAAGCCGAATGGGGCTACGAAATGGCCAACTACGGCCTCGGTTCCAACAGCCGCGTACGCGGCAAACACGCCCGGGAACTGCTGGGCTGGACGCCGAAGCGCACGTCGGTGGTTGAATGGATTCGTAACGAAATGGTGTGAGTCCAGCGCGCACCGAGTGAAGCCATTCGCGAGCAGGCTCGCTCCCACAGGTGACCGCGTTCTGCCTGGAGGAATGCGATCAAAAACTGTGAGAGCGAGCCTGCTCGCGAAAGCGGTGGGTCAGTCAATGAAGATGGTGAATGTGAAGCGGTCTTCGCGAGCAGGCTCGCTCCCACAGAGTTGCGTGGTGATCTGGAAAGCCATGAAAATCCCGCCCTCCGATTTTCATTAATCACGACACGCCATACCCATCAGCGACACACCTTGTCTCTCCACGAAAATTACTTTCATGCGGTTTGAAATCTCTATCTCGAAATGATTTATGAGTTTCACGACCCATTCGAACGTGACCCTTTCGAGGAGTACCGCATGACGCCTTCCTTCGGCTATTGGCTGCTGGTCTACGCCGCTGTGGCCATCATCGCGCTGATCGTGTTGATCGCCCGTTACCGGCTCAATCCGTTCATTGTCATCACCCTGATTTCCCTGGGCCTGGCGCTGGTGGCCGGGATGCCGCCGTCGGCTGTGGTCGGTGCGTATGAGGCCGGCGTCGGCAAGACGTTGGGGCATATTGCGCTGGTGGTGGCGTTGGGGACGATGCTCGGCAAGATGATGGCCGAGTCCGGCGGTGCCGAGCAGATGGCGCGCACGCTGATCGACAGATTCGGCGAGAAGAACGCGCACTGGGCGATGGTCTGCATTGCGTTTCTGGTCGGCTTGCCGCTGTTCTTTGAAGTCGGTTTCGTCTTGCTGGTGCCGATCGCTTTCACCGTGGCGCGCCGGGTTGGCGTGTCGATTCTGATGGTCGGTCTGCCGATGGTCGCCGGCCTCTCGGTGGTGCATGCGCTGGTGCCGCCGCACCCGGCGGCGATGCTCGCGGTGCAGGCCTATCAGGCCTCGGTCGGGCAGACCTTGCTGTACGCGATCGCGATCGGCATTCCGACCGCGATCATCGCCGGCCCGCTGTACGCGAAATTCATCGTGCCGCGCATTCAATTGCCGGCGGACAACCCGCTGGAAAAGCAATTTCTCGAGCGCGAGCCGCGCGACAGATTGCCGGGTTTCGGCATCACCATGGCAACCATTCTGCTGCCAGTGGTGCTGATGCTGATCGGCGGCTGGGCCAATCTGATTTCCACCCCCGGCAGTGCGTTTAACCAGTTCCTGCTGTTCATCGGCAATTCGGTGATCGCGCTGTTGCTGGCGACTTTGCTGAGCTTCTGGACGCTAGGGATTGCCCAAGGTTTCAACCGCGAATCGATCCTCAAATTCACCAACGAATGCCTCGCGCCCACCGCCAGCATCACCTTGCTTGTCGGCGCTGGTGGCGGCTTGAACCGGATACTGGTGGATGCCGGCGTTACCGATCAGATCGTCGGCCTCGCTCACGAATTTCACCTGTCGCCGCTGATCATGGGCTGGTTGTTCGCTGCGCTGATGCGCGTTGCCACTGGCTCGGCCACCGTGGCGATGACCACCGCATCAGGTGTTGTCGCGCCGGTGGCCATCGGTCTGGGTTATCCACATCCTGAGCTTTTAGTGCTGGCGACCGGCGCGGGCTCGGTTATCTTTTCCCACGTCAACGACGGCGGCTTCTGGTTGATCAAGGAATACTTCAACATGACGGTCGCGCAGACGTTCAAGACCTGGACCGTGCTCGAGACGCTGATTTCGCTGGTCGCTTTCGCGCTGACCGTCGGCCTTTCCTACCTGCTGTAACCGGAGCCCGCCGCCCATGGACATCCTCTACCAGATCCGCGCCCGCCAGGACTCCTTCAGTGCCGGCGAGGGGCGCATTGCGCGGTTGATGCTCGACGATGTCGGCTTTGCCGCCAGCGCCAGCCTCGAAGACCTCGCACAACGCGCAGAGGTCAGCACCGCCACGCTGTCGCGCTTTGCCCGCACGGTCGGCTGCCGTGACCTGCGTGATCTGCGCCTGCAACTGGCCCAGGCCAGCGGCGTTGGCAGCCGTTTTCTCGACCCGGCGGGCACGCCCGAGCAGTCGGCGTTCTACGGGCAGATTGTCGGCGACATCGAAACCACGCTGCGCCAGCATCTGGCCGGTTTCGATGAATCGCGCTTCGCCGACGCAGTGAAATTGCTCAGCCAGGCGCGGATGATTCACGCGTTCGGCATGGGCGGTTGCTCGACCCTGTGCAGCGATGAATTACAGGTGCGTCTGGTGCGCCTCGGTTACCCGATTGCGGTGTGTCATGACGCGGTGATGATGCGCGTCACCGCCGCCAGTTTGAACGCCGAGCAAGTGCTGATTGCCTGCTCGCTGACCGGCATCACCCCGGAGCTTTTGGAAACCGTGGAGCTGGCGCGCAATTACGGCGCGCGCATTCTCGCCATCACTCGCGGCGATTCACCGTTGGCCGAACTGGCCGACGTCGTCCTGCCGCTGCAAGGCGCGGAAACCTCGTTCATCTACAAACCGACGGCGGCGCGCTACGGCATGCTGTTGGCCATCGACGTGCTCGCCACCGAACTGGCGCTGGCCAGCCCTGAAGACAATCAAGAACGTCTGCGGCGAATCAAACTCGCCCTCGACGAATACCGTGGCGGCGACGATCGCCTGCCGCTGGGAGACTGACATGCAGTACGACACCCTGATCCGCAACGCGCTGGTCATCGACGGCAGCAACACGCCGGGCTACCGCGCAGACGTGGCGATTCTCAATGGCCGCATCGAGCGCATCGGCGATCTGCCTGACGCCCGCGCCAGCGAAGAAATCGACGCCGCCGGCCGGGTGCTGGCGCCGGGTTTCATCGACGTGCACACCCACGACGACACGGTGGTCATTCGCCAACCCGAGATGCTGCCCAAGCTTAGCCAAGGCGTGACCACGGTGATTGTCGGCAACTGCGGCATCAGCGCTTCGCCGGTCACCTTGAAGGGCAATCCACCCGATCCGATGAACCTGCTCGGCAGCGCAGCGGCGTTCGTCTACCCGCGTTTCAGCGACTACCGCGCTGCCGTCGAAGCGGCCAACACCACGTTGAACGTTGCGGCACTGGTCGGCCACACCGCGCTGCGCAGCAATCACCTCGACGACTTGTTCCGCACTGCAACGCCCGACGAAATCACCGCCATGCGCGTGCAGTTGCGCGACAGTCTCGAGGCTGGCGCGTTGGGTTTATCCACAGGCCTGGCCTACGCCAGCGCCTTCAACGCGTCCACTGATGAAGTCATGCAACTGACCGAAGAACTGACGGCGTTCGGCGCGGTGTATACCACCCATTTGCGCAGCGAATTCGCCCCGGTATTGGAGGCGATGGACGAGGCGTTTCAGATCGGCCGCCACGCGCAATCACCGGTGATCATTTCCCACCTCAAATGCGCCGGCGTCGGTAACTGGGGGCGCAGTCCGCAATTGCTCGCAGCGCTGGAAGAGGCAGCGAAAACCCATCCGGTCGGCTGCGATTGCTATCCCTATGCGGCGAGTTCTTCGACCCTGGATTTGAAGCAAGTCACCGACGCGCACCGCATCACCATTACCTGGTCAACACCGCATCCGGAAGTCAGCGGGCGCGACCTGATCGACATCGCTGGCGAATGGAAACTGTCGCTGGAAGAAACCGCGAAACGTCTGCAACCGGCGGGCGCGGTGTACTACGGCATGGACGAGGCCGACGTCAGAAGAATCCTCGCCCATCCGCTTTCGATGGTCGGCTCTGACGGACTGCCCGAAGACCCGTTCCCGCATCCGCGCCTGTGGGGCGCTTTCCCACGGGTGCTGGGCCACTTCAGTCGCGACGTCGGCCTGTTTCCGCTGCACACCGCCGTGCACAAAATGACCGGCCTGTCGGCGGCGCGTTTTGGCTTGCAGGAAAGAGGCGAGATTCGTGCAGGACATTGGGCGGATCTGGTGTTGTTTGATCCGCAAACCGTGCGCGATGTGGCCGATTTCAACGATCCGCAGCGGGCGGCGCAGGGGATTGACGGGGTTTGGGTCAACGGCGTGTTGAGTTATCGCGACGGGCAGGCGAATGGCAGCAGGGCAGGGCGGTTTCTGGCTCGCGAAGGTAATTTGCGCGAAGGATTTTATTGATGATGATGGCGCCAAAAGATCGCAGCCTTCGGCAGCTCCTACAGGAGATCGAAGGCTGCGATCTTTTGATCCATGTCTCATAGTGGCACTGTGCAATTAAAGAAAGCCATCCACAAGCCGATTTGCTGACATCCTCCCCGTCTACATTGTGGGGCCAATCAGTCAGGGAGCACCCCATGAGCTTCGGCAAAACCACCCCGATCCTGCGGATCTTCGATGAGGCCAAGGCTGTCGAGTTTTACGTCGATTTTCTCGGTTTCAAGATCGACTGGCAGCATCGCTTCGAAGCGAATTTTCCGCTGTATCTGCAGGTGTCGCGGGGCGAGTGTGTGCTGCATCTGTCCGAGCATCACGGCGATGCCTGCCCGGGTTCGGCGCTGCGTATCGAGACCGATGAGCTGGAGGCGTTTCAGCAGCAACTGATGGCCAAGGATTACAAGTTTTCCCATCCGCAGATTCAGGCGATGCCTTGGGGGAGTCAGGACATGACCATTGCCGATCCGTTTGGCAATCGGTTGGTGTTTACCAATGCGATCAGTCTTTGAGCTTGGCGCCCAAGATCAAAAGCCCCTCACCCTAGCCCTCTCCCGGGGGGAGAGGGGACCGATTGGGGGATGCTCGGGAGTTACGCCGACCTGAATGTGCTGTGCTGAATCCATAATCGAATTGAATGCATGGCGTCGAATCCATATCGACTCGGTCTTTCAGGTCGACGGACAACGCAAGACAGCTGGGTCGGCCCCCTCTCCCTCTGGGAGAGGGCTGGGGTGAGGGCAACCCCTGACACCCCACAAAACCAGCCCACACCAAATTCCTCAAAAACCCTCAATCAGTCGGCACCAACCGATCCAGCACCCGATTCACCGCCATCTCCGCGACCATCACAATCTGCGCAATGCCCTGCAACGTCTTGCGCTGCGAGCCGTTCACCAGCCCCGCCTGATCGTTGAGCATCACCGTCGCCGACCCCAGGGTTTCGCAGGCATCGGCCAGCAGCGATTCGTTGTCGGCCTCGGGATTGGCCATGTACAGCGTGTTGGATTTGTAGGGCGGGGCCATGAATTCGGCGCTGGATGGGCCGAGGTAATGGTCGAGGGCGCGGTCGGCGGCTTCGTGGAATTTCTTCGAGTCGACGGATTCGTAGGGGGATGCCGGGCCGGTGGTTGGCGGGTTTGGGGTTACTTTGAACATATCCAGATCCTCATTTTGGCTGGCCACCGCTTCCCTACTAAAGGAAGTGGAGGCAGCTGTGCGCAGGTTAGTAGACCGGGGATCTGGGAAACCGGCGCGCCCGAGAGCGCCCTGCGCACAGCCACCATAAAGCTCAGGCGAGACCTGACTGTCTGATGAACGATGCACCCCAAATACTCCGGGCTACTAAACCCGATCACTGATAGGCAGTGACGCAATCACAGTAGCGATGAGGTCTGGGGCGCACAAGCCGGCGGATTCTGGCGCAGGCGTAGGCAGCGGCGCAAGGAATTGTGGGTGGTTTCGCTGAATGTCTGGCGGCTTTAAACAGTTGTGCCAAGACGCGTTTAATCGGTGTGGCAAATGACGCCTTCGCGAGCAGGCTCGCTCCCACAAGGGGGCTGCGGTGAACTCGGAAATGCAGGCAACCGAGAACTACTGTGGGAGCGAGCCTGCTCGCGAAGAGGCCATCAGCATCACCGCCGATTCCGCAGCCGAAACTCCCCCGGCGGCATCCCGCGCCAGCTCTTGAACGTGCGATGAAACGAGCGCGGCTCGGTGAAGCCCAGATACTGCGCAATGTCCTGAATCGGCAACGTGCTGTTGAGCAAATAATGCTCGGCCAGTTCCTGACGCAGCTCATCGAGAATCTGCTGATACGACGTCCCGGCCTGCTGCAATTGCCGCTGCAACGTGCGCACCGAGACGCTGAGCTGCTCCGCCACTTGCTCCTTGCGCGGCAAGCCCTCCTTGAGCAAACCGCGCAGGATGTTTTTCACCTGCTGCGCCAGCGACGCATCTTCCAGCGTCGCCAGCAAACCCATCGCGTGTTCTTCCAGGGTTCGCAGCAATTGCGCATCGGCCTGACGCAGCGGCAATTGCAAATACGCCAGCGGCACCACCAGCGCCGAATACGCCTGATCGAATAGCACCGGGCAACCAAAAAACGCCTCGTACTCGGCCAGCGTCACCGCATCCGGCCGCCCATGCTCCAGCCATACGCAGGCCGGCGACAGCTGCGTGTCGGCGATCCAGCGCGCATAGTGCAGCCACGAACCGAGCACATTTTCCACCAGATGCCGACGAATCCGTGGCCGCTGGTAACGGCAGGCCCAGATCAGATGCACGTGCTCGCCCTGCACCTCGGCGCGGCTGACGCCCATGTCGCCGACGAGTTTTTCGAACGGCATGATCCGGCTCATCGCATCGCCCAGCGTCGCGCAATTCATGGTGATGTAACCGAGCACGCTCCACGAATTGGGCAGGACGAAATTCGCCGCATGCAGCCCGAACAACCCATCGCCGGAGTGCTCGCAGAAATAATCCAGCAAGCGCTCGTGAACCTCACCCGGCAGGCGCAAGGTGTTGTCGCTCAACTGCTGCGCCTGCAACCCGGCCGCCGCCAACGCAGGCTCGATGGCCATGCCCAACTGTTCGGCGTGACGCAGGTATTTGAGCAGCGGCGGAACGGAAGTGAAGCCGAGCGATGGCATGGTCGCGGTCCTTTGATCGACGGCGCGTGAGCGAATGAATGCCGCAAGGTAAGTGGATTGCCCGGCGAAAGTAAATGCCCGGACGTTTGGCGCCATTCGCTACAGGTTCTGGCCGGATGCGACCGTGACAGATCTCCAGCGCTGACTAGTATGCAAGCTTGATCCAACGGCAGAAAAAGGACACACGCATGCGACGCTGGAACGGCTGGGGAGAGGCAGGCACGGTGGTCGAACTGCCGGCCCAGGGCGCGACATTTCTCCACGAACGCTTGGGTGCTGGCCGGGCATTGCCCGATGCGACCCTGGCAGCGGCGTTGGCGCAAGTGCCGACCTCGCGTCTGGTGCCTCATCGCTTGTACAGCGTCGATACTCACGATCGCCTGCTGCACGCGCGCGGCCAGAGCCTGCCGGACTGGTTGGCATTACGCGAAGGCGCGCTGGGCACGTATCCCGATGCCGTGGCGTTTCCCGAAACCGCCGAGCAGATCCGCCAATTGCTGGCGCTCGCCCATGATCAGGATCTGTGCCTGATTCCCTACGGCGGCGGCACGTCGGTGGCCGGGCACATCAATCCGCCAAACTCCGCGCGTCCGGTGCTGACGGTGTCGCTGGCGCGAATGAATCGACTGACCGACCTCGACGAACAGAGCCTGCTGGCGACGTTCGGCCCCGGCGCCAGCGGGCCGCAAGTCGAAAGCCAATTGCGCGCGCGCGGCTACACGCTGGGACATTTCCCGCAGTCGTGGGAGCTGTCGACGCTGGGCGGTTGGGTGGCCAGTCGTTCCAGCGGCCAGCAGTCGTTGCGCTACGGGCGGATCGAGCAATTGTTCGCTGGCGGCACCCTGGAAACGTTCGCCGGGCCTTTGCAGATTCCGACATTCCCGGCGTCGGCCGCCGGCCCGGATCTGCGTGAAGTGGTGCTCGGTTGCGAAGGCCGCTTCGGGATCATTTCCGAAGTCAAAGTGCGAGTCAGCGCGTTGCCGGCGGACGAGCGTTTCTACGGCGTGTTTCTGCCCGATTGGCCGCACGCGCTGCAAGCAATCCGGCAACTGGCGCAGGCGCGCGTACCGCTGTCGATGCTGCGTCTGTCCAACGCGGTGGAAACCGAAACGCAACTGGCGCTGGCCGGCCATCCGCAACAGATCGCCTGGCTGGAGAAGTACCTCAAGCTGCGCGGCGCCGGCGACGGCAAATGCCTGCTGACCTTCGGTGTCACCGGCAATCGCCAGCAAAACGCACTGTCGCTGAAACACGCGCGCCAGCATCTGAAAGCCTTCGGCGGCGTGTTCACCGGCACCCTGCTGGGCAAGAAGTGGGCGCAGAACCGCTTCCGCTTTCCCTACCTGCGCGAGAACCTGTGGAACGCCGGTTACGTGGTCGACACCCTCGAAACCGCCACCGACTGGAGCAACGTCGACCACTTGCTCAGCCTCATCGAAAATAGCCTGCGCGACGCCTTGGCCGCCGAGGGCGAGCGCGTGCATGTGTTCACTCATCTCTCGCACGTTTACGGCGAAGGCTCGAGCATTTACACCACTTACGTTTTTCGCCCGGCAGCGGACTATGCGGCGACGCTGGCGCGCTGGCGGATGCTCAAACACGCGGCCAGCCAGACCATCGTCGACAACCACGGCACCATCAGTCATCAGCACGGTGTCGGCAAGGATCACGCGCCGTATCTGCTGCGCGAAAAAGGCCCGCTGGCGCTGCAGACGTTGCAGGCGTTGAGCGAACATTTCGACCCGGAAAGGCGCCTCAATCCCGGCACGTTATTGCCAGAGTCGCGGCCATGACGGCGGAATGGAACGCGCAATGGCGCGAGCAGATGCTACCGACGCTGGCGGATGAAACCTGGGACCTGATCGTCATCGGCGGCGGCATCAGCGGCGCCGGGATCGTCCGCGAAGCGGCGCGCCGGGGCTGGCGTTGTCTGCTGCTGGAGCAGCGCGATTTTGCCTGGGGCACCTCCAGCCGATCATCGAAAATGGTCCACGGCGGTTTGCGTTACATCGCCAAGGGCCAGTGGCGCCTGACCCGCGATTCGGTGCGCGAGCGCCAGCGTTTGCTTGATGAAGCGCCGGGGCTGGTCGAGCCGATGAGTTTCATGATGCCGCACTATCGCGGCGGCTTTCCCGGGCCGCGCGTCATGGGCGGCTTGCTCTCGGTGTACGACGCGCTGGCGGGGCGGCGCAACCATGCTTTTCATGACGCCCAGCAACTGCGTTTTCTCGCCCCGGGGGTTAAGGAAAACGGCCTGCTCGGCGGCAGCTGTTTTGTCGATGCCCTGACCGATGATGCGCGGCTGGTGATGCGCGTACTGCGCGAGGCCCGGGCCGATGGCGCGGTGGTGCTCAATGGTGTGCGCGTCACGCAACTGCTGCGTGAAGGCGGGCGGGTGTGCGGGGTTCAGATCGAAGATGGCGAGGGCGGCGCGACGCTGCAATTGCGCTCCGCTGTGTTGGCTGTGGCCACAGGCGCGTGGGCTGAGCGCTTGCGTCCCGCTGACGCTGCGAAGCAATTGCGCCCGTTGCGCGGCAGCCATCTGTTACTGCCGGGCTGGCGCTTGCCGGTGGCGCAGGCGTTCACTTTTTTGCATCAGCGTGATCGGCGCCCGGTGTTTGTGTTTCCGTGGGAAGGCGCGACGGTGGTCGGCACCACGGACCTCGATCACCGCGAAGATCTCGACCACAGCGCGCGCATTTCCAGCGACGAATTCGACTATCTGCTCGCCGCGTGCCAGCAGCAATTTCCCAGCGCCGAAATTGGTGTCGACGACGTGCTCTCGACCTGGTCAGGCGTGCGTCCGGTGGTCGGCAGCGCGACGGGTGCGCAGCAGGGCAAACCGTCTAACGAGACCCGCGAACATGTGCTGTGGCAGGAGCCGGGTTGCGTGACTTTGGCCGGCGGCAAACTGACCACATTTCGCCCGCAAGCGCTCGAAGTGCTCAAGGCTTGTGCGGCGATGCTTGGGCGTTCTTTTGTCGATGACGGCGCGCCGGTGTTCGCCGCTGTGCCGCCGCTGACGATTGCGGGACTGAGCGGCAATCAATGGCGACGCTTAGCCGGGCGTCACGGTCGAGACCTGCCGAGGCTGGCGCAATTGCTCGGCGAACTCGGTCTGGAAACGGTTGGCGCCACCGATACTTTGTGGGCAGAGCTGGCGTTTGCCTGCGAGGCGGAAATGGTTGTGCACCTGGATGATTTGCTGCTGCGTCGCACCCGTTTGGGCCTGTTGCTGCCGCGCGGTGGCGAGGATTTTTTCCCGGCGATCCGCACGCTGTGCCAGCCACGATTGGCCTGGGACGATGAGCGCTGGCAGGCGGAAATCCAGCGCTACCGTTTGCTGTGGCTGCGCGATCACGGCTTGCCGGAGATCACGCCATGAAATACCTACTGGCGATCGACAACGGCACCCAGAGCGTGCGCGCGCTGCTCTTCGATCTGCAGGGCAATCTGCTCGGCAAAGGCAAAGTCGACTTGCAGGCGTACTACTCGACGCAACCCGGTTGGGCCGAGCAGGATCCGGAATATTACTGGGCGAAACTCGGCGAGGCCTGCCAGCAACTCTGGCAGCAGACCGGCATCGACCGTGCGCAGATTGCCGGCGTGTCCCTGACTACCCAGCGCGGCACAGTGATCAACGTGGACGCCAAGGGCAAACCGCTGCGCCCGGCAATTGTCTGGCTCGATCAACGTCAGGCTGAGGTCGAGGGCAGCATCAAAGGGCCGTGGGGCTGGCTGTTCAAACTGGTCGGCGCCCAAGCGACGGTGGATTATTTTCGCGCCCAGGCCGAGGCCAACTGGATCGCCCGGCATCAGCCCGATGTGTGGGCGGCGACTGACAAGTTTTTGCTGCTCTCGGGTTTTCTCACCCATCGCTTGTGCGGGCGCTTCGTCGATTCGGTCGGCTGTTGCGTCGGCTATCTGCCCTTCGACTTCAAACGGCTGGGATGGGCGGCGCCGCGCGACTGGAAATGGCAGGCACTGGCGGTGCGCCCGGAGCAGTTGCCGAGCCTGCACAAACCCGGCGAAACCCTCGGCTACATCAGCGCCGAAGCCGCCCGGCACACCGGCATTCCCGAAGGCCTGCCGCTGATCGCGGCGGGCGCGGACAAGGCCTGCGAAGTGATCGGCTCCGGCGTGGTCGACGCACGCACCGTGTGCCTGTCTTACGGCACCACCGCGACGATCACCAGCACCCGCTCGCGCTACCTGGAAATCGTCCCGCTGATCCCGCCGTACCCCTCGGCCGTGCCCGATCAGTACAACTGCGAAGTGATGATCTATCGCGGCTACTGGATGGTCAGTTGGTTCAAGAATCAGTTCGGCCTGCGCGAGATGCAACAGGCGAAAGCGCAGGGCATCGAACCGGAGCAACTGTTCGACGCACTGGTCGACGAAGTGCCGTCGGGCTCGATGGGCCTGATGCTGCAACCCTACTGGTCACCGGGCATCCGCGAACCGGGCGTTGAGGCCAAAGGCGCGATGATCGGCTTCGGCGACGTACACACCCGCGCGCACATCTACCGGGCCATTCTCGAAGGCCTGGCCTACGCGCTGCGCCAGGGCATGGAGAACATCGAGCGACGCTCAAAAGTCTCGATCAAACGGCTGCGCGTCGCCGGCGGCGGCTCACAAAGCGACGCCGCCATGCAACTGACCGCCAACATCTTCGGCCTGCCGGCAGAACGCCCGCATGTGTATGAAGCGTCCGGGTTGGGGGCGGCGATATGCTGCGCGGTGGGGTTGGGACTGCACAAGGATTTCCCATCGGCCATTGCGGCGATGACTCGGGTTGGAGCGGTCTTTAACCCACAACCCGAGGCGCAGAGGATCTATGAGCAGTTGTACAGAGAGGTGTATTTGCGCATGTATCGCCAGCTCAAACCGCTGTACCAAAGCATCCGCAAAATCACCGGGTATCCCGAATAGTCCCGACACCATAGACCCCTGTGGCAGCGAGCCTGCTCGCGAAGGCGGAGTGTCAGTCAATGATGATTCGCCTGACCCACCGCTTTCGCGAGCAGGCTCGCTCCCACAGGGATTTTGCTGTGCGCTCAAAATCCGGTGAGTCACACAAATCCAAATGTGGGAGCGAGCCTGCTCGCGAAGGCGCAGCGTCAAGCAATGTTGATTTGATTGACCCACCGCCATCGCGGGCAAGCCCGCTCCAACAGGGGTATTGCGGTGTGCTCAAAATCCAGCGACCCACACAAATCCAATGTGGGAGCGAGCCTGCTCGCGAAGGCGCAGCGTCAGGCAATGTTGATTTGACTGACCCACCGCCTTCGCGGGCAGGCTCGCTCCCACAGGGATTTTGCTGTGTGCTCAAAATCCAGCAACCCACACAAATCCAATGTGGATCGAGCCTGCTCGCGAAGGCGGAGTGTCAGGCACTGTTGATTTGGTTGACCCACCGCCATCGCGGGCAAGCCCGCTCCCACAGGGATTTTCGGTGAGCTCAAAATCCTGTGACCCACACAAATCCAAATGTGGGAGCGAGCCTGCTCGCGAAGGCGCAGTGTCAGGCAACTTTGATTTGATTGACCCACCGCCTTCGCGGGCAAGCCCGCTCCCACAAGGGATCTGCGGTGTGCTCAAATCCTGTGACCCACATAAATCCAAATGTGGGAGCGAGCCTGCTCGCGAAGACGGAGTGTCAGGCACTGTTAATTTGGCTGATCCACCGATTTCGCGTTCAAGCCCGCTCCCACAGTTATCGAGATGAACACATCAACAGTGCTCGACCACGAAAACCTGTGGGAGCGGGCTTGCCCGCGATTCGATTTCAGCTTCAGCGCAAAACCAAAATCAAACGCGGAAGTGGCTGACCATCTGCTGCAACTGACCACCCAACCGCGCGAGCTCAACACTCGACGCTGCCGTCTCATCACTCGCCGCTGCGGTCTGTTCGGACACGTCGCGGACGTTGATGATGCTGCGGCTGATCTCTTCGGCCACGGCGCTTTGCTGTTCAGCCGCCGCAGCGATCTGCTGGTTCATCGACTGGATGTTCGACACCGTGCGGGTGATGTTTTCCAGCGAGGCGCCGGCCTTGCGCGTCAGGGCGACGCTGCTGTCGGTTAGCGCGCGGCTGTTGTTCATCACTGCAGAAACCTGCTGGGTGCCGTTCTGCAGACCGGCGACCAGACCTTCGATTTCCTCAGTCGACTTCTGCGTACGCTGAGCCAAACCGCGCACCTCATCGGCAACCACGGCAAACCCACGCCCGGCTTCACCGGCACGTGCCGCTTCAATCGCGGCGTTGAGCGCGAGCAGGTTGGTCTGTTCGGCGACAGCCTTGATCACGTCCATGACGCTGCCGATCTTGTCGCTTTCCTGTTGCAGCACGCTCATCGCTTCGGTCGAGCGCACCACTTCGCTGGCCAGACGCTCGATCTGCGCGATGGCCTCATTCACAACCTTGTCGCCTTCACGGGCTTCGCCATCCGCCGCGGCGGCAGCTTGCGACGCTTCCTCGGCATTGCGCGCAACTTCCTGCACGGTGGCAGTCATTTCGTGCATGGCCGTGGCGACCTGATCGGTCTCGACTTTCTGGCTGTTCACACCGGCGCTGGTCTGCTCGGTTACGGCCGACAACTCTTCAGCGGCGCTGGCGATCTGCGTGACGCCGTCGCGGATGCCACTGATCAAATCACGCAGGGTCACGCCCATGCGCGCAATGCCTTGCTGCAACACGCCGAGTTCGTCGCGACGGGTGACGGTGACGTTTTGGGTCAGGTCGCCGCTGGCGATGCGCTCGACCACGGCCAGGGTTTCCTGCAACGGACGGGTGATCTGACGGGTGATGATCACCGCCGCAATCACGCCAACCAGCAGCGCCAGCAACGTACTGATCAACTGGAAGGTGCGCGCCTGGGCACTTTCGGCGTCACGGCGATCGAGCTGAATCTGGTACAGCTGCTCGCTCAGGGCGACGATGGTGGTGCCCTGATCGGTCATTTCCTTACGCGCCTGCACGGCCTCGGTGTTGGCGTTCTTGTACGCCATCAACGCGCTGCGATAGCTGCTCAGCGCGGTTTCCAATTGGCGCAGGGCATCCTGCTGAGTCGCGGCAAATTGCGCATTCAGTGGTTTGAGGCTGGCGATGGCCGCGTCGATCTGGCCGACGGCTTTCTGCTCGGTCTCGGCGTTGCTGGTCGCGGTGTAACCACGCACTTCATAGCGCGCGAGGATGAAGGCTTCCTTCGCGGCAGTAACCGCCTGGAACTGCTCGAAACGCTGGTCGCTCAACTCCAACTGCTGCACACGCTGGCTGATCGATTCGATCAGGTTGTAGGCGTTCTGGGCGTTGACGCTCATGGTGTCGCGCGCACTGTTGCCGGTGCGATAGGCGTTGCGCATTTTGTTCAGCGAGGTCTGGTATTCAGCGATGGTCGCGGCCTGCTGCTTGAGCAGCTTGACGTTCTCCGGACTCTTGAACTTGCTGATCAACGCCTGCTGCTGAGCGGCGAAACTTTCCAGGGTGGTCTGCACATTCTGCGCGGCGGTTTCGTCGCCGTTGGTCAGCATGTATTGCAGGCGCACCACGCGCAATTTAGTCAGGCCAGCGTTGAGCTGGGTGATATCGCTCATCCAGTTGCTGCGGTCGATCAGGCCGCCGAGGCTGGTCCAGCCGGTCAGCGCCAGAACGCAGGTCAGGGCCAGCACCAGGCCGAAGCCCAGGCCGAGTTTCATGTTCACGCTGATGTTACCGAACCAGCTATTCATGCAAATCCTCCAGAAACGTTGGGTTTCTTGGTCGTCAGTTAAGCTGGAAGATTGTTGTTCTTTTGAGCCAGCAGGGGTGTTAGCAGGTCTGTATCGGCCGCAAACCCGAGAGCTGAAAGGATTTTTGTCGGACAGATTTCGCGCAACTCAACCCAGGCGCCGCGACCAGCGCTGATCCGGCGCCTCGAACCCCGGATTGACCAGCGCCGTCAGCACATGATCCTGCCAACGCCCGGCGATATTCAGATACGCCTTCGCATACCCCTCGCGCTCAAAACCCAAGCGCTCAAGCAAACGCGCACTGCGCTCATTGCCCGGAATGTAATTGGCCATGATCCGATGCAGATTCTGCACATCGAACATATAACTAATCCCCGCCTCCAGCCCCTCCTGCATCAAACCCAGCCCCTGATGCGCCTCATCGATGTGATAACCCAAATAACACGCCTGAAACGCCCCACGAATAATCCCGCTGAAATTGCACGCACCGATCATCTGCTTACCATCCGGCGACAGCAGCGCGAAATGCATGGCTAACCCGGCTTCGAAAGCACTGGCCTGGATCTCCAAGCGACGGCGGATGTTGGCGGTGGAGAAGTAGTCGGTGGTGCGGATGGGCGACCACGGCGCCAGGTGGCGGAGGTTGCGCTGGTAGAACGCGCTTTCGAGCTCGGCTTGATCGGGAGAGAGGATCGCCAGCGTCAGGCGCGGGCAGGGCAGGGATAACAGCGGCATCGAGCGCTCCTTGGCGAGGGATCTGCAGGCAGAGTCGCGCATATGGTGGGGAGCGGCAAGATATGGAGAAGCCGAGGCGAAAAAAAGCCCGCTAGGAGCGCGGGCGAACCGTAGTTTCTTGAATGAGCGGGGGGATTTTATGGGATTGGTCGGGTGGGCGTGGTGAAGAAAAGTTCATCTCGCTTCTGCCGACCGGGTTGATGTCCCGACAGTCGATCTCCAGCGCACGATGAAAATATCAGCGCCCATACAGCACCGTGTTCATCAACGCATTGACCTGATTTGGCATCGTGTGGATGAACCAGTCGAAAGCAAGACCCGAGGTAAGCAGGTACGCGAGAACCAGCAGGATAGGCATGAAGATGATGTTTTTGCGCAGATTGGCGTACTTGCGGGTTTTTCTGGAAAGCCAAGGTTCGTGAGTACCGTTGTTATTGGCATGTGCACCCGCAACGATGAAGTAGGTTGAAAAAAGCATCATCCGAAGGCTGGTATAGATAAACAGCAGTACGCCTATCAGGTGTAGCAAGAACCAGTGCATGTCCAGCAAGACGAAATATTTTTTTATTCCCGTCAGGCCCTGCTCATTGATGATCTGCTGGCTGTACTGAAAGTTTTGCGGCGCTAGGGTGGGCATAAAAGCTTCGTCGGTGACATACGTCGCGGCCACGCAAAATGCCAAGCAAAACAACAGCGCAACGATCCACTTAATGCCCGCGAAGAAGCCTCGGTAAAGGCTATGCAAGGTGCCGCCAGCCCATAGTGAAATGGTGAATAGCGTGATCCAGGAAAGCAGGTTGAGTATCTCGGCCCGGAAAAACACATAAATCAGCCCGGCAATCACCATCATCATGAAGATGACTGGAGTCATATCCTGGCTTGTGCTGGCGGCGTTCACGCCCAGCGGTGGATTGACCACCGTGTTGAAGGTCAGGTTTACCGAATGGCCCGGCTGATTGGTGGATTGTGGAGAATCGCCTTTCAGTACCCGATCCAGAATGGCTCCCAGAATCAGGCCGAGGATGGTGAAGAACGCCGATATGTAGATATCGACTTCCTTGGATTGGATTGTTTCGATGAAGCTCATGGTTTATTGCCTTCCTTGTGCAGGTTGAGTTTCCACATGCGAACCGGTTTTCTCTGCGAGGCGTCCAGCCAGCCGCGGAATGGTAAGGGGATGGCTGTGGTTTTGCTATCACACAAGCGCAATCGTCTTACAGCCAAATTGGTTTCGTTTAATTGGAGAGTGAGCCGAATCGGTGCCGCCCCAGCGTCCTTTTGTACAACGTCGAACATTCACAGCCACCGGCAGGCTTGAGAATGTGAAGGAAATGGGCGGCCATTCGACTAACCCCAGATGCGACAAAGCCCGCACTGGGCGGGCTTTGTCGTTGAGAGTTGGTGGGTCTTTGTCCTTGGGCTTGGCGGCTTTGATTTTTAGGTCTGAAAGGCGTGTGGCTCGGGCTCCCATGGGTACTCCAACGCTGTTTGTGTATTCCAAAATTTACCAGTCACGGGCTTGGAATACGCCTTGGAATACAGTTCAAAATGGATCTGCCTGAAGCGCTGTGGAGCTCAATGGCCCTGAAACCCCCGTATTTACTGGATTTCAGGCACAAAAAAAGACGTCCGTGGACGTCTTTAGATGATTATTTGGTGGAGCCGGGGGGATTTGAACCCCCGTCCGCCAGTACTCCGCTGTCGGTACTACATGCGTAGCCGTGTCTATTAAGTTAACCCTCAGCGACCCGACGGGCAGGGTGCTTTGGGCGAGTTGTGTAAGTTTTAGCCGCTTCGTCCACAACGTACTGCACGGCGATTCTGTTCTATATGACAATCATTTCGGGTTTACAGACATCCCCTGATGATTGCTGGACCCGAAGGTACCAGGAGCATTGTCAGCTGCAATTAAGCAGCGAGAGCAACACCGTATTGGTCGTCATTGGCAACTATAAGTAGTTGCAACAGTGGATTTACGACTTCTGTTACCAAGTCGGCATGCACCTAGAGTTTCGCAACCGGCGTCGAATCCTAAACGGCCCCGAACTCATTGCCCGGTGAATCTGTTCGGGCAACAAGCGTGCACAGTGTACGTCAAAACGCTTGGCAGGCCAACCCGAAGGTTGGCCTGCGGGACATCAGTTACGCGTCGGGTTACGGATCTGCATCTTGCTGATGATGCCGTTGGTAACCTCGATGCATTCCTTGTCGTTGCCGGACGCCTGGGCCGCAGTGGCTTTTTCCTGTGCTTCCTTGATGTTATTCATGGAGCTTTCAGGAAGGGACGGCTGGCTGGTGACGAAATCTTTGATGCTTTGAAGATTCCCGGCGCAGAGGTCTTTGTCCGCCGCGAACACCGGCGAGGCCAGAAGTGCACCAGTGATAAACAATCCAGCAATTGCAGAATGCTTCATGGGTATCTCCTTGAACGATGGGGGCTCGGTGCTGCCGGACGGTTTGGCCGCGATGCCGAGGTCAAGACAAGCGAGGTCAGTATAGGACCTGTCTGGTTGACCGCTTCGCTGCGCAGGAATTCGGTTTTATTTGCAACGAATGTCAAAAGGCCAGATCGGTCGGCCAGGTGCCGATGCAGCCGACCTGTAAAAGGTCGGCGCATGAATCATTTTTTGGTGTCACCGGTAGCGTTTTGAATGTCCAGCAGGGTTTGCTGTGTTTCAGCGAGGCAGTCGTCAATCTTGCCTTGTGCTTTCAGGGCGCGGGCTTTGCTGACACTGGCCGATACGCGCGCATTCAGGTCTGTCGACGTCAGGTATTGGGATTTTGCGCTATCGATTCTCTGCAGATTGGCATCGCATAAATCGCCAGGTTTTTCAGCGGCGAACGAAGTGGACGCCATCATCGAGGCAGTGACAAACAGACCTAACATTACAGAGCGGTTCATGTGTATCTCCTTGAACTGAGGGTTCAGACTTCGCTGACCGTTGAACAGGCCCCGAATGGTCCGGGGCATGTGCAGTGGACTACCGCCTCGCTCAAGGGTTCTGATTTTTTCCTCAGCAGGCTTTCGCCCGTGTCACCCGATCCACCAGATAAACCAGCCCGTGGTAGTCGATGCCACCGTGCTGGGTCAGGCCGATTTCACACGTGCGGCTGGTGGAAATGCCCTCGCTGCAGTGCTGCACGGCGTCCTTGAGCGTACGCAGCGAATGGCTGTTCAGCTTCGGTGTGGTGAAGCCTTTGTCGCCGGCAAATCCGCAGCAATGTATGCCTTCGGGAATCACCACGGTGTTGCTGCATTTGCGCGTCAGATCGATCAGCGCCTGGCTTTCGCCCAAGTGCTGAGTGCTGCAGGTCACGTGGACGGCAATCGGCGCTTCCTGGGGTGTGAAGTCCAGACGATCCAGCAGATGCGTACGGATGAAGCGCACCGGATCGTACAGATCCAGTCGTGTTTCGCCGATGTCCTGAACCAGGCGCAACGTACACGGGCTGGTGTCGCAATAGATTGGATCGAGGCCGCCGCGACTGGCGTGGAGCAGGGCGCTGATCAGTTCCTGGCGTTTGTGCTCGGCCTGCTCGGCGTAGCCTTTGGAGGCGAATGGCTGGCCGCAGCAGAGGTTGTCCTGATTGTCGGGAAAGACTACCTGGTAACCGGCCTTTTCCAGCAAGCCACGGGTTTTGTCGTACAGCGACATCTGCTCTTTGTCACCCGCCGCCGGGCCCATGACCCGCGACACGCAAGCTGCCAGATAAACCACGCGCGGGCGCTCGTCCGCCACGCTCGGGCTGAAGCGAATGGCTTTTTCCGGTTGTGGCATGGCGTTGGTCCACAACGGCACCTGGCCTTTGGACAGGCGCGTCAGCGTTGCCGACAACTTTGCCAGACGCGGTGCACCGAGCATCATTCGCGCACCGTTGGCGACGTGCAGGGTGAAGCGCGCGCCTTGCAGGGTCTTGGCGAAATTTCCTTCGATCCAGTCAGCGGTTTTCTGATGCGTGGCGTGTCGGCCACGGAGTTTTTTCACCAGCTCGCCGGTGTTGATGCCTACGGGGCAGCGCTGCGCACACAGGCCGGTCGCGGCGCAGGTGTCGATGCCTTGGTAGTCGTAGGCTTTTTCCAGGTCGGTGGTGTCGACGCCGGCGCGCTTTTTCGCCTGGATATCGCGCCAGATCACGATGCGCTGGCGCGGGCTCAGGGTCAGGCCTTTCGATGGGCAGACCGGTTCGCAGAAACCGCACTCGATGCACTTGTCCACAATCTCGTCCGCCGCCGGCAGCGGTTTCAGGTGCTTGAGATGGATCTGCGGATCTTCGCTGAGCACCACGTCCGGATTGAGAATGCCGTTGGGGTCGAGCAGGCGTTTAAGCTGCCACATCAGTTGATAGGCGTCGCTGCCCCATTCCAGCTCCACGAACGGCGCCATGTTGCGGCCGGTGCCGTGTTCGGCCTTCAGCGAGCCGCCGAATTCTACGGCGACCAGTTGCGCGACGTCGTCCATGAATGCTTGGTAGCGTGCGATTTCTTCCGGGCTGTTGAAGCCTTGGTTGAAGACGAAGTGCAGATTGCCTTCCAGTGCGTGTCCGAAAAGGATCGCTTCGTCGTAGGCATGTTTGTCGAACAGCTCGATCAGGCGATTGACGCCGATCGCCAGTTGTTCGACCGGGAAGGTCACGTCTTCGATGATTACCGTGGTGCCGGTTTTGCGCACGGCGCCGACGGCGGGGAAGGTGTCTTTGCGGATGGCCCAGAGGCGGGCGTTTTCCACCGGGTCTTCAGTGAAGTCGACCTGCTTCTCGACGGGGAAATCGCGCAGGGACGCCATGATTTGCGCCAGTTGTTCCTGCAGCAATGTTGACGAAGCCGCCCGAGATTCGATGAGCAGCGCGCAGGCATTTTCCGACAGCAGCTGTACGAAAGCGGGCATGCCTTTTTTGTCCTGCACCGAGCGCAGACTGCGTCGGTCGAGCAGTTCCACGGCGGATACCGGTTGGCTTTTCAGCACCGTCACCGCGTTGCAGCAGGTTTCTACATCGGGGAACACGATCAGCGCCGAGGCCTTGTTCGGGTGATCGATGACGGTGTCGTAAGTCACCGCGCTGATGAAGCCGAGTGTGCCTTCGGAGCCGACCAGCAGGTGGCTCAGGATATCCACAGGCTCGTCGAAATCCACCAGGGCGTTGAGCGACAGGCCGGTGGTATTTTTCAGACGGTATTTGTGGCGGATTCTTGCGGCCAGTTCGGTGTTGGCGCGGGTCTCGCGGCCCAATGTCGCCAAGCGTTCGAGCAGGTCGCCGTGGCTGGAGCGAAATGCCGCGACGCTGGCTGGATCTTCGGTATCGAGGCGCGTGCCGTCGGCCAGCACCAGCCGAATTCCGGCCAAGGTGTGATAGGTATTCTGCGCGGTGCCACAGCACATGCCGCTGGCGTTGTTGGCGACGATGCCGCCGATCTTGCAGGCATTGATCGACGCCGGGTCCGGGCCGATCTTGCGTCCGAACGGCGCCAGCCAGGCGTTGGCCTGCGCGCCGATCACGCCCGGTTGCAGGCGGATCTGCGTGCCTTGGCCGCGAATCTCGCGGGCGTTCCAGTTATCCCCAAGCACGATCAGCACCGAGTCGCTGATCGCCTGCCCGGACAGGCTGGTGCCGGCAGCGCGGAAGGTCACCGGCACCTTGTCGCGCTGGGCCAGTTGCAGCAGCGCCACGACTTCGTCTTCAGACTCGACGCGGATCACCAGTTTCGGGATCAGTCGATAGAAACTGGCGTCGGTGCCAAAGGCCAGGGTCGACAGCGGATCGTCGAAGCGCCGGTCTGCTGGAATCAGTCGCTCGGCATCACGCAGGAAAGCAGCAGGAAGACTCATTGATCCTCCAGAATCAGCACGACCAGATCTTTCGGGCCATGCGCACCATACGCCAGCACCTGTTCAATATCGGCAGTCTTCGACGGGCCGGACACCAGCAGCGCGTTGGTCGGCATGCCTTGCGCCCATTCGAACTCCTGTTGCACCTGATAGAAGTTGTCGCGGATTTCGCTGGCCTTGAGCAGGGCGAAATGCACCGGCGGCACCAGACTCATCAAGCGCGGTTCCTCACGGGTTGGCCAGATAATCAGGCTCCCGGTCGCGGCGATGGCACCGAGGGTGCCAGTGAGGCTGGCCGGGGTGTCGTTGAACAGCTCGGCTTTCCACTCTTCCATTGGCCGGTCGTAGGACTTCAGTTCTGGCAGCTCGGGATTGTTCGCCCAGTGCTGTGCGATGCGTTGCCCGTGCGGTGTGGTCGGTGCGATCAGCAGGCTCGGCAATTGGCGGTCGCGCAGCAGTTGTGCCAGTAATGCCGGCCACTCCGCGCCCGAGGTCAGGTGGATTTCGGTGTGCACCGCCTCCATCAGTTTGCGCAGTTGCGGGATGCGTTGCTCGGCGCTGTAGGTGTAGGGCTCGGTGACCAGATCGACGTCGAAGTTGTCGGCGATTGGCGTGGTGCCGGTCAGACTTTTCCGCAGCTTGCCGAGGATATTTTGCTTGGCGCTCATCGATGCTCTCCCTGTTTGGCCAGATGCTCGCGGGCCATGTCATGCAACGAACGCGCGGCCGGTTTTGGCGCGCTGTGGTTTTGCGTCCATGGGCCGACATTGCTCGGCGTAAGGGCACGCAGGCGCGTGGCGAAAAAAGCGAACAAGCGGTACAGCGTCGGTGAGCTGTTGAGTCTGGCCCAGGCGTTCCAGATGAAACGTTCCTTGCGCGAATACTTGCTGCCTTGGCCGCGCATCACCTGATTCGGTGCGTCCGGGGCTTTGACGTTTTCCTCGCGCAGACGGCGCAGGATGGCGGGGATCGGAATCTTCACCGGGCAGACTTCACCGCAGGCGCCGCACAGTGAGGACGCGCTCGGGTGGTCCGGGACCTTGGCCAGGCCGACCATGTGCGGGGTGATGATTTTGCCAATCGGCCCCGGGTACACCTCGCCATAAGTGTGGCCGCCGACGCGGGTGTAAACCGGGCAATGATTCATGCAGGCGCCGCAGCGGATGCAGTTCAGGGTCTGGCGCAATTCACTGTCGGCGAAGGCCTGGCTGCGACCGTTGTCGAGCAGGACCAGATGCACTTCCTGCGGGCCATCGAGTTCGTGTTCCTTGCGCGGGCCGGAGATCATGTTGACGTAAGTGGTGATCGGAATGCCCAGCGCCGAGCGCGTCAGCAATGACAGCAGCGGCACCACGTCGCGCAGGTTTTCCACGACTTTTTCGATGCCGGTAACGGCGATATGCACCGGGGGAACGGTGGTGGTCATGCGCCCGTTGCCTTCGTTTTCCACCAGCAGCAGGGTGCCGGTTTCGGCCACGGCGAAGTTGACGCCGGAGACGCCGATGTCGGCTTCGAAGAATTTCTGCCGCAGGACCCTGCGACCGATCTGAATGAGTTGGTCAACGTCCTTGGTGTATTCCACGCCAAGTTTGTCGTGGAACAAGGACGCGACCTGACCGGCATTCTTGTGGATCGCCGGCATAATGATGTGTGAAGGCTTCTCGTGGTCGAGCTGGACGATGTACTCCCCCATGTCGGACTCCAGACATTCAATGTCCCGAGCCTCGAGGAAATGGTTCATCTCCATCTCTTCGCTGACCATCGATTTGCCCTTGATCACTTGCCGCGCCTCGTGAGCGCGGATGATCGATAAGACGATGCCATTGGCCTCGTCCACCGTTTCCGCCCAGTGCACTGTCACACCGTTGCGGGTCAGGTTCTGTTCCAGTTGCTCGAGCAGGTCGGGCAACTTGGACAGCGCGCGGGCCTTGATCGAATTGCCCAGTGCGCGCAAGTGTTCTCTTTCGTGGGCATCGCTGAAAGCCGCTGCCCGCTTGGTCATCAGTGAATCCATGGCAGTGCGGAAGTTGTTCCGCAGCTGCTGATCACCCAGGGCGTTGTGTGCCCGGGTGCGGAAATCTTCTTCTACGGCGACCGTAGGAATAATCGTCGAGGTGCTCATTGCGCACCTCCGGTTCGCTGCCAGAGGAAGCTCGCCAGATGTTGCCCGCGCAACGCCTCCTGCTGTTTCTCCAGCGCGCCGTTGATGTTCATCAAACAGCCGCAGTCGGCACTCAGTACCTTGTGTGCGCCGGATTCTTTCAACGCACGGGTCTTGTCAGCCACCATCGCGCCGGAAATGTCTGGCATACGGACGCTGAATGTCCCACCGAAGCCACAGCATTCGCTTTCGTGGTCGTGATTGACCCGCTCCACATTGCTCAACTGCGCCAACAACTCGCGGCCGTGCAGGTGGGTGTTCATTTCGCGGCGTGCCGAACACGAGGTGTGCAGCGCGACTTTCACCGGTTCGCCGCTGTCCTTGAGCTGCACCTTGCAGACGAACAGCAGAAACTCGGCCAGCTCATAAGTGCGAGCCGCAAGGGCCTGCACCTGGTTCAACGTCTCCGGCTCGTCCTTGAACAAGTCGGCGTAATGCTCGCGCAGCATGCCGGCGCAGGAACCCGAGGGCACTACCACCGGATAATCCCCGGCAAACAGCGCCAGTTGCGAGCGCGCTACCGTCCGCGCCTGCTCGGTGTAACCCGAGGTGTAGGCCGGTTGGCCGCAGCAACTCTGGCCTTGCGGATACTCGACCCGGATCCCTTCACGCTCCAGCAGATGGATCGCGTCCATCCCGGCTTCGGGGTAGAACAGGTCGACCACACACGTGCCGAACAGGTAGACCCGCGACGGTTTCTCGCTGGGGTATTGCCGAGGTTCGGGCAGTGGCGGTGCCACGCGGGTCGCGTTCGGCACAGCGTTGTAAAAAAGCTCGCTCATCAGGCGTGTCTCCGGGTAGGCCCGGTTATCCGTCTGCTGCGGCTGCCGAATATAAAGCGCATTGCTTTCAGCAGCCTTACAGACCCGGTGGTGAATTGCTGACGCCGGATCACGGGCCGGCGTCGGTTATTTCCGTCTTTCTTGTAGGTTTAGTGCACCAGCATGCCGGTGAACCAGTAGGCCTGAGCCAAGGTGATCAAACCGACAATCGTTGCAAAGAATAGGCTGTGCTTGAGGGTGAAGCGGAACAGATCCGATTCCTTGCCGACCAGACCGGTCGCGGCGCAGGCCACGGCGATCGATTGCGGCGAGATCATCTTGCCGGTCACGCCGCCGCTGGTATTGGCCGCCACCAGCAAGGTGTCGTTGACGCCGATCTGGTGGGCGGTGGTCGCTTGCAACGAACTGAACAGCGCGTTCGACGACGTATCCGAACCGGTGAGGAACACGCCCAGCCAACCGAGGAATGGCGAGAAGAACGGAAACGCCGCACCAGTACCCGCCAGCACCAGGGCCATGGTCGAGGACATGCCGGAGTAGTTGGTGACGAAGGCGAACGCCAGCACCATGCCGATCGACAGGATCGGCCAGCGCAGCTCATAGAAGGTTTCTTTCAAAGTGGTCAGACCAGTTTTGAAATTGATCTTCAGCACCAGCATCGAAATCAGCGCGGAGAAGAAAATCGCCGTTCCGGTGGCGGAAATCGGGTCGAGTTTGAACACCGCTGGAATGGCAGTCGGATTGGCCACGATTGGCGCAGTCTTGATCACCAGTTGATCAAGGTGCGGAATCGCGAAGTTGAACACCCAGCTGTACATCGAGCCGCCGGCAGCGAACATCGCTTTGAAAGGCTTCAGCGTCCAGATCGTCACCAGCACAGTGAGGATCAGGAACGGCGACCACGCCTTGAAAATTTCCCCGAGGCTGTAGGGCGAAGCGACGGTGGTGCGCTTCTGGCCGAAACCGCCGACGCTGGCGCTGACCACCGAAGCAGACACGGCGCCAACGATGTGCTGGCCGGCGGCGCGACGTGGTTGCCAGACCTTGAGGAACAGGGTCAGGGAAATCAGGCTGGCCAGTGCCGAGGTGATGTCCGGCAGTTCCGGGCCGATGAAGTTGGAGGTGAAGTATTGGGTGATGGCGAAACTCAAGCCTGCCACCAGCGCGGCTGGCCAGGTTTCGCGCACACCGCGCAGGCCGTCCATCATGAACACCAGCCAGAACGGCACGAACAGCGACAGCAGTGGCAGCTGGCGACCGGTCATGGCGCCGATCTTGAAGGCGTCGATGCCAGTGACCTGGCCCGCCACGATGATCGGAATCCCCAGCGCGCCGAACGCCACCGGAGCGGTGTTGGCGATCAGGCACAGGCCGGCGGCGTACAGCGGATTGAAGCCCAGTCCTACAAGGAGTGCGGCAGTAATCGCGACCGGCGCGCCGAAACCGGCAGCACCTTCCAGAAAGGCGCCGAAGCAGAAACCGATCAGCAACACCTGCAAGCGCTGGTCATCGGTAATCGACAGAACCGAGCTGCGGATGACCTCGAACTGACCGCTCTTCACTGTCAGCTTGTAGAGGAACACTGCCGCGACAATGATCCAGGCAATCGGCCACAGACCGTAAGCGAAACCATAACCAGCGGCGGCGAACGCCATGTCCACTGGCATCTGGAAGGCGAAAATCGCCACGGCAATCGAAAGCGCGAGGGTGATGCTGCCGGCCACATGGCCTTTGAGACGGAACACCGCCAGGGCGAGAAAGAAGAACACGATGGGAATGACGGCCGCGAGAGCGGAGACGCCAAGACTGCCGAGCGGACTGTAGAGCTGTTGCCAGGTTTGCATGGTGGGGTGGCCCCTAATTGTTGTTGGTCAGGCACTGTGAGCAATCTTGGGTAATTGGTAAGACCAATTTACAAGCGCTGTTGGCTAGGGTAAAAGCCTTGGTGGCGGTGTGTCAATTTGCCGCTCTGAAACTTTCGTCGAAGATGCGGTGCAGAGGGCAACTGATCCGCTTTGGCGAAGTGGCGTCTGGCAGGTGTCGGCGGCGCGCGGATAGGCCAGAATAGACACCCCGGCGAGCGGTCGGGATCGTGGAGAAATGAGTTATGGGCTTTGATCAGATACGTCAGCGCCGTTTGTCTGACGATATTGTCGAGCGCCTCGAGGGGATGATCCTTGAGGGCACGCTGAAGTCGGGCGAACGTCTGCCGGCCGAGCGCACGCTGGCCGAACAATTTGGCGTATCACGCCCGTCGTTGCGCGAGGCGATTCAGAAACTCGCGGCCAAAGGCTTGTTGGTCAGTCGCCAGGGCGGCGGCAATTATGTGGTGGAGGGCCTGGGTTCGACGTTCAGCGATCCGCTGTTGCAATTGCTTGAAAGTAATCCCGAAGCGCAACGTGATTTGCTCGAATTCCGCCACACCCTGGAGGCATCGTGCGCCTACTACGCCGCACTGCGCGCCACCGATGTCGATCGCGAGCGCCTGACCGCTGCGTTCGAAGAGCTGCAGGATTGCTACTCGCGCCATGAAGAAGTCAGCCGGGCGGAAGAGGGCGCGGCGGATGCGAAGTTTCATCTGGCGATTGCCGAGGCCAGCCATAACGCGGTGTTGCTGCATACGATTCGCGGACTGTTCGATCTGCTCAAACGCAACGTCGTGACCAACATCGGCGGCATGTACAAGCAGCGTACGGAAACCCGCGACATGCTGATCTCGCAGCACCGGGAATTGTATCTGGCGATTATCGAAGGGCGTGCCGAGCAGGCGCGAGAAGTGTCCAGCCGACATATTTTGTATGTGCAGGAAGTGCTGGAAGAGGTGCGTCAGGAGGTGCAGCGCATGGCTCGGGCGGAGCGGCGCAAGGGGATGTGATCAGGTGTGTTTGTGTTGATGCTGAAATAGCTTTCGCGAGCAGGCTCGCTCCCACCTTTGAAATGCATTCCAAGGTAGGAGCGAGCCTGCTCGCGAATTGGCGCTAAAGGAGGAAGATCAGTCTTCCTTGCCCTTGTTGCGCACCGCACGCTGCAATTCACGACCGGCATCGCGCTCGCGCTCGGTATCACGCTTGTCGTATTCCTTCTTGCCCTTGCCCAGAGCGATCTCGCACTTGACCATGTGCTTGCTCCAGTACCAGGACAGGCAGACGCAGGCGTAACCCTTCTGCTGCACGGCGGCGGCGAGCTTGTCCAGCTCGCGGCGGTTGAGCAGTAGTTTGCGCGTGCGCACCGGGTCGGCGATGACGTGAGTGCTCGCGGTCATCAACGGCGTGATGTGGCTGCCGAGCAACCATGCTTCGCCGTCCTTGAGCAGCACATAGCTGTCGACCAGCTGCAACTTGCTCGCCCGCAGACTTTTTACTTCCCAGCCGGCCAGGACCAGACCAGCCTCGAACTTGTGCTCGATGAAGTAATCGTGTCGCGCCTTTTTGTTCTGCGCGATGGTCCCTGTTGGGTGTTTCTTCTGTTTAGCCATAGGGGCGGCATTATATGGAGTTGTTCGGCTGTCGGCTACGGTGTTGCTGCGTGCTTGAGCAGGTTGAGTGAATCCCGGACAATGCGGCCTCTTTTTCTAACGCTTGGGCGTGATAAACGATGTCGACAGACAAGGTTTCTGTCCACGGCAGTTGGGCTAGCCGCTGGGTATTCATACTCGCCGCGACCGGTTCGGCCGTGGGACTGGGTAGTATCTGGAAGTTCCCCTACATGGTCGGGGTCTACGGCGGCGGCGCCTTTGTGCTGATGTTCCTGGCGTGCATCGCGCTTATCGGTGTCCCGGTCATGCTCGCGGAAACCCTGATCGGCCGGCGCGCCCGGCAAAGTCCGGCGAATGCCCTGAAGGTGCTGGCACTGGAAGCCGGGCACTCGGCGAAATGGTCGTGGGGCGCGTTCGCCGGGATGATCACGGCCCTGCTGATTCTGTCTTTCTACAGTGTGGTCGGCGGCTGGTCGCTGGATTACATCGTCGACATGGGCCGTGGCGATTTCCAGGGCGCGACGGCCGATCAGGTCGGCGCCTATTTCGGCAATGTCATCTCCAATCCATGGCGCCTGACACTTTGGCACACGATTTTCATGCTGCTGTCGGCCTTCGTGATCGCCAAAGGCGTGGTCGCCGGGCTTGAACGCAGCCTGCGAATCATGATGCCGCTGCTGTTCGTGATGATTCTGGTGCTGCTGGGCTACAGCATGACCACCGGGCATTTCATGGAAGGCGTGCATTTCATGTTCGACTTCCACCCGGAAAAAGTCCTCGACGGTCTGCTGCCAGCGATGGGGCACGCGTTCTTCTCGCTGAGCGTCGGCGTCGGCTCCATCATGATCTACGGCGCCTACATGCCGAAGAACACCTCGCTGTCGGGCACGGTGGTCGGTGTTGCGCTGTTGGATACCTTCGTGTCGCTGGTCGCTGGTCTGGCGTTGTTTCCAATTGTATTTGCTGCTGGCCTGAACCCAAGCGAAGGCCCGGGGCTGATGTTCGTCAGCCTGCCATTTGCTTTTGGTAATGTCTTTTTCGGCCAGTTGATGGGCGTGGTGTTCTTCGTGCTGGTCGCGGTGGCTGCCTGGAGTTCGGCTATTTCGCTGCTCGAGCCGATGGTGGCTTACCTGGTTGAACGCACTAAAATCAGCCGCATCTGGGTAACTTTCTGGCTGGCATTCACCTGCTGGTTTGTTGGTCTGGGCACCGTGTTTTCTTTCAATATCTGGAAGGAAGCCAAGTTTTTCGTGAACGAAGGCGGGGCGTTCAGCCTCTATCAATGGGGTGCGCAGAGCGGGCTCGACTTCTTCGGCGTGATCGATTTCTTCACCTCGCGGATCATGTTGCCCCTCGGTGGCTTGTGTTTCGTGCTGTTCGCGGGATGGGTGATGGGGCGTGAAGCGGTGCGGGATGAATTGTCCATCCGTAACCCGGTTCTGTTTGCTCTGTCCCTGTTCTTGATGCGCTACGTGGCGCCTATCGGCATTCTTGTAGTCTTTGCCGCTCAGCTCTGGAAGTAACGCTTACATGACGACACATATCCAACGATCCGCGCTCCTGCCGTACCCGGCGCAATTTCTCTACGACCTGGTCAACGACGTCGCTCGTTACCCGGAGTTTCTGCCGTGGTGCTCGGAGGCTGAAGTGCTGGAAAGCTCCCCGGAACACATGCGCGCCAGTGTCGGCGTGGCCAAGGGTGGCCTCAGTCAGCATTTCGTCACGCGCAATACGCTGGTGCCGGGGCAGTCGATCGAGATGAATCTTGAGGAAGGCCCGTTCACTCAGTTGCACGGCATCTGGGTATTCAAGGCGCTGAACGAAAAGGCCTGCAAGATCAGTCTGGATCTGTCGTTCGATTATGCCGGGCCGCTGGTGCGCGCAACTCTGGGGCCGTTGTTCAATCAGGCGGCCAATCAGTTGGTGGATGCTTTCTGCCAGCGCGCCAAGCAGATGCATGGTTGAGCCGGTGATCGAGATAGAAGTCGTGTACGCAGCGGTTGATCGCCAGGTTATGCGTGCGATCAGCGTGGCTGAAGGCGTTAGCATTCGGGCTGCGGTGCACGCATCGGGCATCGCGGCCGAGTTTCCTGAGCTGAATCTGGCGCAGTGCCCGCTGGGGATTTTTGGCAAGGTCGTGGCTGACGCGGATTCTCGCCCTGTTCAGGCGGGCGACCGGATCGAAATATATCGACCGCTGCTGGCTGATCCCAAAGAAGTTCGACGTTTGCGTGCGGCCAAGGCTGCCGAGGCCAAAGCACGCAATTCTTGATCAGGCCAAACGGCAGGCAATAAAAAACCCGGAATGTCCGGGTTTTTTATTGCCTCGCCTATTACTGCGGCGAGGTGTCCAGCGGCTCTGGTGTCGGAACCGGTACGGTTTCTACACCATCGACGTCCTTCTGGATCTGATCCAGCAAGGAGCCTGGTTTGGCTGGCTTCTCGGCTTCTGGCTTGTCGGCGTTTTCAGCAGGCGCGGTCACGGTAGTACCGCTGTCCTTGCCGAGAATGGCTTCATCACGGCTCACGCCGGGCATGAAGTCACCGGACAGGCTGACAAGCTGGTCGTTGGAGTTGAAGATAACGCTGATTCGTTCCTGCTGGCGTTCACCGCCACCCGGTTGCAGGCTGTACAGATAATCCCAGCGATCGGCATGGAACGTGTCGGCAAGCAGAGGGTTGCCCATGATAAACCGTACTTGCGGCCGGGTCATTCCCGGGCGTAACTGGTCTATCATGTCCTGCGTGACGACATTGCCCTGCTGGATGTCGATTTTGTAAACCCCGGGGAATGAACAACCGGCGAGTGCGAGCAGTCCCACAAAGGTGAAACTGGTTAGCAAGAGCTTGGTGTTTTGCATCGGTGGGCGACTTCCACTATCTTGGCTGGGACAACGTAAACGCCGATCATACCCGCATTAAGAGAAGCTGCGAAGCAGCATCGCGAGAAAGCTGACCATGGTTGAAAATAGCGAACTACGCAAAGCCGGCCTCAAAGTGACCCTGCCACGGGTCAAGATCCTGCAAATGCTCGACTCTACCGAGCAGCGCCACATGAGTGCCGAGGACGTCTACAAGGCGTTGATGGAAGCTGGTGAGGACGTTGGTCTGGCCACGGTTTACCGTGTTCTGACCCAGTTCGAAGCGGCCGGCCTCGTGGTCCGCCACAACTTCGACGGCGGCCACGCGGTCTTCGAACTGGCTGACGGTGGCCACCACGACCATATGGTCAACGTGGAATCGGGTGAAGTGATCGAATTCTTCGACGAAGAAATCGAAAAACTTCAGAAATCGATCGTCGAGAAGCATGGCTTCGAGATGGTTGATCACAACCTGGTGCTGTACGTACGCAAGAAAAAGTAAGCATGTCGCGCGAATTTCACATTCGCGAAACGAACGAAGGCGACCCAAGGGTCGCCTTCGTGCTTTCTACTATTTATTACGCCTTGGCGGTCACCACCATTTTTTTCGCGTGAGCCAGGGATTCCTTGGTCAGATCGATGCCGCCGAGCATGCGCGCGACTTCTTCGATGCGCTCGTTCTTTGTGAGCTTGGCGACGGCGGTGTGTGTCGCCTTCTCGTCGCGAACCTTGTGCACGAACAGATGTTGATGCCCTTGCGCCGCCACTTGCGGCAAGTGCGTCACGGTCAGGACCTGGCCGCGATCACCGAGACGGCGCAGTAACTGGCCGACAATCTCGGCAGTCGGGCCGCCAATACCTACGTCCACTTCGTCGAACACCAGCGTCGGCACGCGGGAGGTCTGGGCGGTAATGACCTGAATCGCCAGACTGATCCGCGACAGCTCACCGCCGGAGGCGACTTTCGCCAGCGCTTTGAGCGGTTGGCCGGGGTTGGCGCTGACCAGCAGTTCGACCTGTTCCAGCCCGTTCGGCAGCAACTCGTCGCTGCTGTTGGCTTTCAGTTCGATGGTGAATCGGCCGCCGGGCATGCCCAGGCGCTGGATTTCCTGCTCCACCGCACTGGCGAGGCTGCCGGCCGCTTGATGACGAAGGTCGCTCAGCTCGCGGGCTTTCTCCTGATAGTGGCGGGCGTAGGACGCCAGTTCTTCACCCAAGCGTTCGATGGATTCATCGTTGGCGTTGAGGGTTTCGATTTCATCGAGCAGCTTCTGCTGCATCTCGCCGACTTCGGTCGGCTGAATCCGGTGTTTGCGCGCCAAGGTGTAGATCGCGTCGAGGCGCTCTTCGAGATATTGCAGACGAGCCGGGTCGGCATCGAAGTTGTCGAGGAAGCGATTGAGCTCGCCGACTGCTTCTTCTACCTGAATCTGTGCACTGGTCAGCAGACTGCTGGCTTCACCCAGCGCCCCCACCGAGCTGTTCACACTGGACAGACGATTGAGGCTGGCGGTCAGTGCATTCAGGACATTCCCTGAATCACTTTCACTGCATTGCTCGACCACTTGCCGGCAAATGCCCAGCAAGGTTTCGGCGTTGGTCAGGTTCTTGTGTTCCTGCTCCAGTTGCTCCAGTTCATTTTCGCCGAGGCCGAGGTTCTCCAATTCCTCAAGCTGATAGCTGAGCAACTGATGACGTGCGCGTTGTTCGTCGCCGGAGTTGGACAGCCGCTCCAGTTCCTGGCGGGTCTGACGCCAGCGTTGCGCGGCAAGCTGCACCTGACGCGCCAGATCGGTGGCACCGGCGTACTCGTCCAGCAGGCGGCGATGGGTGTCGGTTTTCAGTAGCGATTGGTGTTCGTGCTGGCTGTGGATATCGATCAGCAGCTCGCCGAGGGCTTTGAGGTCGCCAAGTGGGCAGGGCGTGCCGTTGATATAGCCGCGCGAACGACCTTCCGAGGTGATGACCCGGCGCAGGATGCAAGGCCCGTCGTTTTCCAGATCGCGCTCGGCCAGCCAGGCGCTGGCTTCAGGGATATCAGCGAGATCGAAGGTGGCGAGAATGTCGGCTTTATCAGCGCCCGGGCGAACCACGCCGCTGTCGGCGCGATCACCCAGGGTGAGGCCCAGGGCATCGAGCATGATCGACTTGCCGGCGCCGGTTTCCCCTGTGATCACGCTCATCCCGCGATCAAGTTCGAGATCGAGATGTTCAACGATGGCGTAGTTGTGTACGGACAGGTGCACCAGCATAAAGGCAGCTCCCAGGCTTGAGGTCTGGTTATTTATACAGTGTTTTGTTCAGGCCTGACAATGCCCGCCCTTAGCTCGATTTGCTTGATCAGAGAGTTTTCTTAGCGCGTTCAAGAATGAGTATTCAGCACTTTTTTGTAGGGACAATTGTTTTCAGCCCTTGAAGCCTGATTTTGCGGCCCCATATATCGGGGCAGAAGCGCGAGTCAGGCTCGCGGACGAAATTGAAAGGAGAATTCTATGGCTGACGAACAGACAGTAGATACGCAAAACCCAGATGCCAATCAGGCGCCCGAAGGTTCGGGTGACGACCTGGCGACCCGTGTGCAAGTGCTCGAAGAGCAATTGGCCGCCGCGCAGGATCAGTCTCTGCGTGTTGCTGCCGATCTGCAGAACGTTCGCCGCCGTGCCGAGCAGGATGTCGAGAAGGCGCACAAGTTTGCCCTTGAGAAATTTGCCAGCGATCTGCTGCCGATCGTCGACAGCCTGGAGCGCGGCCTCGAGCTGTCGAGCCCGGACGACGAAAGCATCCGTCCGATGCGCGAAGGCATCGAGCTGACCCTGAAAATGTTCCACGACACCCTCAAGCGCTACCAGCTTGAAGCGATCGATCCGCATGGCGAACCGTTCAACGCCGTTCACCATCAGGCGATGGCCATGCAGGAAAGTGCCGACGTCGAGCCGAATAGCGTGTTGAAGGTTTTCCAGAAGGGCTACCAGCTCAATGGTCGCCTGCTGCGCCCGGCGATGGTCGTGGTCAGCAAGGCGCCGGCACCGGTTTCGCCTTCGATTGACGAGCAGGCTTGAAATTAGCCGCAAGGCCCCCATTTAGAAGTCAAGCGTTTAAGTGCTACCGCAGTCAGCCACCACTGCTGCGGCAACAAAATCCAAAGTTTCGGGAGAGTGAACATGGGCAAAATTATCGGTATCGACCTGGGGACTACCAACTCCTGCGTCTCCGTGCTGGAAAACGGCAAAGCCAAAGTTATTGAAAACGCTGAAGGCGCGCGTACCACGCCGTCGATCATCGCTTACGCCAACGATGGCGAAATTCTGGTAGGTCAGTCGGCCAAGCGTCAGGCTGTAACCAACCCGCACAACACCCTGTACGCGGTAAAGCGTCTGATCGGTCGTCGTTTTGACGAAGAAGTTGTGCAGAAAGATATCCAGATGGTCCCTTACAAGATCGTCAAGGCTGACAACAATGACGCCTGGGTAGAAGTGAACGGCCAGAAAATGGCGCCGCCACAAATCTCGGCTGAAATTCTGAAGAAGATGAAGAAGACCGCCGAAGACTACCTCGGCGAGGCAGTGACCGAAGCGGTGATTACCGTTCCGGCCTACTTCAACGACAGCCAGCGTCAAGCCACCAAAGACGCCGGCCGCATCGCTGGTCTGGACGTAAAACGCATCATCAACGAACCAACCGCAGCCGCTCTGGCTTACGGTATGGACAAGGCCAAGGGCGATCACACCGTGATCGTTTATGACCTGGGTGGCGGTACTTTCGACGTTTCCGTGATCGAAATCGCTGAAGTTGACGGTGAGCACCAGTTCGAAGTGTTGGCCACCAACGGTGACACTTTCCTCGGCGGTGAAGACTTCGACATTCGTCTGATCGACTACCTCGTTGACGAATTCAAGAAAGAAAGCGGCATGAACCTCAAAGGTGACCCGCTGGCCATGCAGCGCCTGAAAGAAGCCGCTGAGAAAGCCAAGATCGAGCTGTCGTCCGCTCAGTCGACCGACGTCAACCTGCCGTACATCACTGCAGACGCGACCGGTCCTAAGCACCTGAACGTGAAGATCTCGCGTGCCAAGCTCGAAGCACTGGTTGAAGACCTGGTTCAGCGCACCATCGAACCTTGCCGCATTGCCATGAAAGACGCCGGTATCGACGTCAGCGCGATCAACGACGTGATTCTGGTCGGTGGTCAGACTCGTATGCCGCTGGTGCAGAAGCTGGTTACCGATTTCTTCGGTAAAGAAGCGCGTAAAGACGTCAACCCGGACGAAGCTGTTGCCATGGGTGCTGCGATCCAGGGCGCTGTTCTGGCCGGTGACGTAAAAGACGTGCTGCTGCTCGACGTCAGCCCGCTGACCCTGGGTATCGAAACCATGGGTGGCGTGATGACCGCGCTGATCGAGAAAAACACCACGATTCCTACCAAGAAATCGCAAGTGTTCTCGACTGCCGACGACAACCAGGGTGCTGTGACCATTCACGTTCTGCAGGGCGAGCGCAAGCAAGCTGCACAGAACAAATCGCTGGGCAAGTTCGACCTGGCCGACATTCCACCAGCTCCACGTGGCGTGCCGCAGATCGAAGTGACCTTCGACATCGACGCCAACGGCATCCTGCACGTCGGCGCGAAAGACAAGGCTACCGGCAAGACCCAGTCGATCGTGATCAAGGCCAACTCCGGTCTGTCCGACGAAGAAATCGAGCGCATGGTGCGTGACGCCGAGGCGAATGCCGAGGAAGACCGCAAGTTCGAAGAACTGGCCGCTGCCCGTAACCAGGGTGATGCACTGGTGCACTCGACTCGCAAAATGGTCGCTGACGCGGGCGACAAGGTCACCGCCGAAGAGAAGACTGCAATCGAAGCTGCAGTGGTTGCGCTGGAAGCCGCCGTCAAAGGCGACGACAAGGCTGCCATCGAAGCCAAGGTTGAAGAGCTGTCGAAAGTCTCCGCTCCGGTTGCTCAGAAGATGTACGCCGAACAGGCTCAGCCAGCTGATGGCGCGGCCCCGCAAGGCGAATCGGCTGAGAAGGCTGACGACGTTGTCGACGCCGAGTTCGAAGAAGTCAAAGACCACAAGTAAGTTGTTGGTCGCCCGGTTGACTGCCTTGCGGCGGTGACTGGTAGGATGTCGCCGCGCGGGAGCTTGCCTCCCGCGTTGGCGTATCTGGAATACGCGAATTTTTACAGCATGCGACACCGTTCGGATGCTGGCGGTATGGCCGGGAATGCTCCTGCTTTTCGCGCCGCAGATACCGCATCAATCAAGACCAGGATCGTTGAATTGACGTGAGTTGGGTCCGGGCCTTAATGGGGGCTCAACGAGTTTGGCGAGGCTCAGGAGGGGTTTGCCGAACGTCCTTAAGAGTGCAAAGAACTTATGGCAAAGCGTGACTATTACGAAGTATTGGGTGTCGAGCGGGGCACGAGCGAAGCGGACCTGAAGAAGGCCTATCGCCGCCTGGCCATGAAGCACCACCCCGACCGTAATCCCGGCGACAAAGCTTCGGAAGAAGCATTCAAAGAGGCCAACGAGGCCTATGAAGTGTTGTCCGACGCCAGCAAGCGCGCGGCATACGACCAGTATGGTCATGCCGGCGTCGATCCGAGCATGGGTGGCGGCGGTGCCGGTTTCGGTGGCCAGAACTTCTCGGACATCTTCGGCGATGTCTTCAGTGATTTCTTCGGTGGCGGTCGCGGCGGTGCCCGTGGCGGCGCTCAGCGTGGCAGCGATCTGCGCTACACCCTGGAACTGAATCTGGAAGAAGCGGTGCGCGGCACGTCGGTGAATATCCGCGTTCCGACACTGGTCAACTGCAAGCCGTGCGATGGTTCGGGGGCCAAGAAAGGCTCGTCGCCGACGACGTGCCCGACCTGCGGCGGCATCGGCCAGGTGCGCATGCAGCAGGGCTTCTTCTCGGTGCAGCAGACCTGCCCGCGCTGCCATGGCCAGGGCAAAATCATTTCCGATCCGTGCGACTCCTGCCACGGCGACGGTCGTGTCGAAGAGTACAAAACCCTGTCGGTCAAAGTGCCTGCCGGTGTTGATACTGGCGACCGTATTCGTCTGTCCGGCGAAGGCGAGGCGGGTACCCAGGGCGGGCCGACTGGCGACTTGTACGTTGTGATCAATGTGCGCGAACACGACATCTTCCAGCGTGACGGCAAGCATCTGTTCTGCGAAGTGCCGATCAGCTTCGTCGACGCTGCACTGGGCGGCGAGTTGGAGATTCCGACCCTCGACGGTCGCGTCAAACTGAAAATCCCTGAAGGCACGCAGACCGGCAAGCAATTCCGCGTACGCGGCAAGGGCGTTGCGCCAGTGCGTGGCGGCGGTGCCGGCGACCTGATGTGCCGTGTCGCTGTGGAAACGCCGGTCAACCTCAACCGTCGTCAGCGTGAGCTGCTGGAAGAATTCCGCAGCTCTCTGGCCGACGACAACAGCCACTCGCCGAAAACCACCGGTTGGTTCGACGGTGTGAAGCGTTTCTTCGGCGATTTGTAAGGAGTCGGCATGCGACGTATTGCAGTGATGGGCGCCGCCGGGCGCATGGGCAAGACCCTGATTGAAGCGGTGCAGCAGACGCCGGGGGCCGGTCTGACGGCTGCGGTCGATCGTCCCGACAGCACGCTGGTCGGCGCGGATGCCGGTGAGCTGGCAGCGCTGGGCCGTATCGGCGTGCCGCTGTCCGGTGATCTGGATCGTGTGGTTGAGGAGTTCGATGTGTTGATCGACTTCACTCACCCGACCGTGACCCTGAAGAATCTCGCGTTCTGCCGCAAGCACGGCAAAGCGATGATCATCGGCACCACCGGTTTCAGTGTTGAAGAGAAGCAATTGCTGGCCGATGCGGGCAAGGACATTCCGATCGTCTTCGCCGCCAACTTCAGCGTCGGCGTCAACCTGTGCCTGAAGTTGCTCGACACCGCTGCGCGCGTGCTGGGCGACGATGTCGATATCGAGATCATGGAAGCCCATCACCGCCACAAGGTCGATGCTCCGTCCGGTACGGCGGTGCGCATGGGTGAAGTGATTGCTGATGCGCTGGGGCGTGATCTGAAGAAGGTCGCGGTCTACGGTCGCGAAGGCCAGACCGGTGCGCGTGAGCGTGAAACCATTGGTTTCGCCACCGTGCGTGCTGGCGATATCGTCGGTGATCACACCGTGCTGTTCGCTGCCGATGGCGAGCGCGTCGAGATCACCCACAAGGCATCTAGCCGCATGACCTTCGCCAAGGGCGCGGTGCGTGCGGCGCTGTGGCTGGACGGTCGCGAGCCGGGCCTGTACGACATGCAAGACGTGCTCGACCTGCGTTGAGTCGTTGCTGAACCCGGCGCAAGCGTCCCGTTTTGCGCCGGTTTTTACCGCTTGGCGACGACCTGTCGCATTCTCCGGCCTTTAAGGCTCTTTAGCGGTGGACCAAAAACGCCCTTTTCTGTAAGCTACAGCTTTAGTGTGTCCACTAAAAGCGCGCAGAATAATTTCAGTGAAGAAGCGGGGTGACGTGTCCATACGTCACTCCGCTTTTTTACAACCTGCGATTGCCCTTTCATGCGTTATTTACGGGAGGTCTTCTTGACTAAGCCAGCCATACTCGCCCTTGCTGATGGCAGCATTTTTCGCGGCGAAGCCATTGGAGCCGACGGTCAGACCGTTGGTGAGGTGGTGTTCAACACCGCAATGACCGGCTATCAGGAAATCCTTACCGATCCTTCCTACGCCCAACAGATCGTTACCCTGACTTACCCGCACATCGGTAACACCGGCACCACGCCGGAAGACGCCGAGTCCAACCGCGTCTGGTCCGCTGGCCTGGTCATCCGTGACCTGCCGCTGGTAGCGAGCAACTGGCGTAACACGATGTCCCTGTCCGATTACCTGAAAGCCAACAACGTGGTGGCAATCGCCGGTATCGACACCCGTCGCCTGACCCGCATCCTGCGTGAAAAAGGCGCTCAGAACGGCTGCATCATGGCCGGCGACAACATCTCCGAAGAAGCGGCCATCGCCGCTGCGCAAGGCTTCCCGGGCCTGAAGGGCATGGACCTGGCGAAAGTCGTCAGCACCAAGACCCAATACGAATGGCGCTCGACTGTCTGGGATCTGAAAACCGACAGCCACGCGACCATCGAAGCTTCCGAGCTGCCATACCACGTGGTCGCCTACGACTACGGCGTCAAGGTCAACATCCTGCGCATGCTGGTCGAGCGCGGCTGCCGCGTCACCGTAGTGCCTGCGCAGACTCCAGCCGCCGATGTGCTGGCGCTGAAGCCGGACGGCGTGTTCCTGTCCAACGGCCCTGGTGATCCGGAGCCATGCGACTACGCGATCCAGGCGATCAAGGAAGTGCTGGAAACCGAGACGCCGGTATTCGGCATCTGCCTCGGCCACCAGTTGCTGGCTCTGGCCTCCGGCGCCAAGACCTTGAAAATGGGCCACGGCCACCACGGTGCCAACCACCCGGTGCAGGATCTGGACACCGGCGTGGTGATGATCACCAGCCAGAACCACGGTTTTGCGGTAGACGAAGCCACCCTGCCAGCCAACGTGCGCGCGATCCACAAATCGCTGTTCGACGGCACCCTGCAAGGCATCGAGCGCACCGACAAGAGCGCGTTCAGCTTCCAGGGTCACCCTGAAGCGAGCCCGGGCCCGAACGATGTCGCGCCACTGTTCGACCGCTTCATCAACGAGATGGCCAAGCGACGCTAAGCGTTCGCCTTGAGACTGTAGAGAGAAGGCCTCGAGGGCGGCCCCGGTACCGGCGGCCCCTTCGGGACTTCAGAAATCGATCAAGACGGCTTGCCGACTGACCTGCGGATTTGAGTGACAAACCATGCCAAAACGTACAGACATTAAAAGCATCCTGATTCTCGGCGCTGGCCCGATCGTGATCGGCCAGGCCTGCGAATTCGACTACTCCGGCGCCCAGGCCTGCAAAGCCCTGCGCGAAGAGGGTTACCGCGTCATCCTGGTGAACTCCAACCCGGCCACCATCATGACCGACCCGGACATGGCCGACGCCACCTACATCGAACCGATCAAGTGGCAGACCGTGGCCAAGATCATCGAAAAAGAGCGTCCGGACGCCGTGCTGCCAACCATGGGTGGCCAGACCGCTCTGAACTGCGCTTTGGACCTGGAGCGCGAAGGCGTTCTGGAGAAGTTCGGCGTAGAGATGATCGGTGCCAACGCCGACACCATCGACAAGGCTGAAGACCGTTCGCGTTTCGACAAGGCGATGAAATCCATCGGCCTGGCGTGCCCGCGTTCCGGCATCGCCCACAGCATGGAAGAAGCCAACGCGGTCCTCGAAACCCTCGGTTTCCCGTGCATCATCCGTCCGTCCTTCACCATGGGCGGCACCGGTGGCGGTATCGCTTACAACCGTGAAGAGTTCGAAGAAATCTGCGCCCGTGGTCTGGACCTGTCGCCGACCAAAGAGCTGCTGATCGACGAATCGCTGATCGGCTGGAAAGAATATGAAATGGAAGTTGTCCGCGACAAAAAGGACAACTGCATCATCGTCTGCTCGATCGAAAACTTCGACCCGATGGGCGTGCACACCGGCGACTCGATCACCGTAGCTCCAGCCCAGACGCTGACCGACAAGGAATACCAGATCCTGCGTAACGCCTCGCTGGCGGTACTGCGCGAGATCGGCGTCGAGACCGGTGGTTCGAACGTGCAGTTCGGTATCTGCCCGAACACTGGCCGTATGGTCGTGATCGAAATGAACCCGCGTGTTTCGCGCTCCTCGGCACTGGCTTCGAAAGCCACCGGTTTCCCGATCGCCAAGGTCGCGGCCAAACTGGCTGTGGGCTACACCCTTGATGAGCTGTCGAACGACATCACCGGCGGCAAGACCCCGGCGTCCTTCGAACCGTCGATCGACTACGTCGTTACCAAGCTGCCACGCTTCGCCTTCGAGAAATTCGCCAAGGCTGACGCGCGCCTGACCACGCAAATGAAGTCGGTCGGTGAAGTCATGGCCATCGGCCGGACCTTCCAGGAATCCCTGCAGAAAGCCCTGCGCGGTCTGGAAGTCGGCGTTTGCGGTCTGGACGAGAAGCTCGATCTGAGCAACCCGGACAGCATGAGCGTGCTCAAGCGCGAACTGACCGTGCCGGGCGCCGAGCGTATCTGGTACGTGGCTGACGCCTTCCGCGCCGGTCTGTCGGTCGAAGACATCTTCGGCATGAACATGATCGACCCGTGGTTCCTGGTGCAGATCGAAGACCTGATCAAGGACGAAGAGAAGGTCAAGACCCTCGGTCTGTCCTCGATCGACCGCGACCTGATGTTCAAGCTCAAGCGCAAAGGCTTCTCTGATCAGCGTCTGGCGAAACTGCTGGGCGTCACCGAGAAAAACCTGCGTACGCATCGTCAGAAGCTGGAAGTGTTCCCGGTCTACAAGCGCGTTGACACCTGCGCCGCCGAGTTCGCTACCGACACCGCTTACCTGTACTCGACCTACGAGGAAGAGTGCGAGGCCGCGCCGTCGGGTCGCGACAAGATCATGATTCTGGGCGGCGGTCCGAACCGTATCGGCCAGGGCATCGAGTTCGACTACTGCTGCGTTCACGCTGCTCTCGCCCTGCGCGAAGACGGCTACGAAACCATCATGGTCAACTGCAACCCGGAAACCGTATCCACCGACTACGACACTTCCGACCGTCTGTACTTCGAGCCGGTAACCCTGGAAGACGTACTGGAAATCTGCCGCGTCGAGAAGCCGAAAGGCGTGATCGTCCAGTACGGCGGCCAGACTCCGCTGAAACTGGCTCGCGCACTGGAAGCTGCTGGCGTGCCGATCATCGGCACCAGCCCTGACGCCATCGACCGCGCCGAAGACCGTGAGCGCTTCCAGCAAATGGTCGAGCGTCTGAACCTGCGTCAGCCGCCAAACGCCACTGTGCGCAGCGAAGACGAAGCCGTTCGTGCTGCGGCGAAGATCGGTTATCCGCTGGTGGTGCGCCCGTCCTACGTGTTGGGCGGCCGTGCGATGGAAATCGTTTACAAGGAAGACGAACTCAAGCGCTATCTGCGTGACGCGGTGCAAGTGTCCAACGACAGCCCGGTGCTGCTCGACCACTTCCTCAACTGCGCCATCGAAATGGACGTGGATGCGGTCTGCGACGGCAAAGATGTAGTGATCGGCGCGATCATGCAGCACATCGAACAGGCGGGCGTTCACTCCGGTGACTCCGCTTGCTCGCTGCCGCCGTACTCGCTGCCGGCACACATCCAGGACGAGATGCGCGAACAGGTCAAGAAAATGGCTCTGGAACTGGGCGTTGTCGGCCTGATGAACGTGCAGTTGGCTTTGCAGGGCGAAGACATCTACGTCATCGAAGTCAACCCGCGCGCCTCGCGTACCGTACCGTTCGTTTCCAAGTGCATCGGTGTTTCCCTGGCCATGATCGCTGCGCGCGTGATGGCCGGTAAGACCCTGAAGGAAATCGGCTTCACCAAGGAAATCATCCCGAACTTCTACAGCGTGAAAGAGGCGGTGTTCCCGTTCGCCAAGTTCCCTGGCGTTGACCCGATCCTCGGCCCAGAGATGAAGTCGACCGGTGAAGTGATGGGCGTCGGCGACACCTTCGGCGAAGCATTCGCCAAAGCGCAGATGGGCGCCAGTGAAGTGCTGCCGACCGGCGGTACCGCGTTCATCAGCGTGCGCGATGACGACAAACCACTGGTTGCAGGCGTGGCCCGTGATCTGATCAACTTGGGCTTCGAAGTGGTCGCCACTGCCGGCACTGCCAAGCTGATCGAAGCTGCAGGCCTGAAAGTGCGCCGCGTGAACAAGGTGACCGAGGGTCGTCCGCACGTGGTCGACATGATCAAGAATGACGAAGTCACGCTGATCATCAACACCACCGAAGGTCGTCAGTCGATCGCCGATTCGTACTCCATTCGTCGCAACGCCCTGCAGCACAAGATCTACTGCACCACCACTATTGCTGCGGGCGAAGCGATCTGCGAAGCGCTGAAGTTCGGTCCGGAAAAGACCGTGCGCCGCTTGCAGGATCTACACGCAGGATTGAAGGCATGAGCATAACCAAGTACCCAATGACTGTTCAGGGCGCTCGCGCCCTGGAAGAGGAGCATGCTCACCTGACCAAGGTCGTCCGTCCGAAGCTCAGCCAGGACATCGGTACGGCCCGCGAGTTGGGTGACTTGAAGGAAAACGCTGAATACCATGCTGCCCGCGAACAGCAAGGCATGGTCGAGGCGCGTATTCGTGATATCGAAGGCCGGATTCAGAATCAGGTCATCATCGATGTCACGACCATTCCTCACACCGGCAAAGTGATTTTCGGTACCACCGTCGAGATCGCCAACGTCGAGACTGATGAAAGCGTCACTTACCACATCGTGGGTGAGGATGAGGCTGACTTCAAACTCGGCAAGATCTCCGTCGGTTCGCCGCTGGCCCGCGCCTTGATTGGCAAGGAAGAGGGTGACGTTGTCGCCGTCAAAACGCCAAGCGGCGTGATCGAGTACGAGATTGTCGAAGTTCGTCACATCTGAAAGAAGGCGCCCGCTGCATGCGGGCGCCATGCTTTGGCAACTGACCCAGATGCTTTGGGTCGGTGGGCTATGGTTGATTCATGTCGGTTTGCAGCCGGCGCTGGGCCAGATCGGCTTGGCGCCGCTGTTGATCGACGAAGTCGCCAGTGCATTCGAAGTGCTGGTGGTGGGGTTCGCCGCTCTGTGCGTGATCTTTCAGGCTTTGGTGCTGGTACAGGCCGAGGGCCTTGCCAGTCTATGGCGGGATTTTCGCGGGCAGGTGCTGTTGATGGCGTTGTACGCGTGCGCGATGTATGTCGCTGTGCGTGTCGGCTGGCCGGATGCGCAGCGCTGGCAGGTATTCAGTTATCTGGTGCTGGGATTTTCCGGGCTGGTGCTGGTCATGCAGCCGGTGCCGGGATGGGGTGGCAGGGTGCGCGAAGCACACCCTTGACCCTGCGCATCACTTGAAGCGATGAACGTTCGACAGCTGCTTGTTGGCGCTGAAGTTCTTGCGGTAGACCAGAGCCATCTTGCCGATGACCTGAACCAGGTCCGCTTTGCCGACCTTGCACAGCTCGGCGATGTGCGCCAGGCGCGACTCGCGATCGAGGATATTGAGCTTGATCTTGATCAGCTCGTGATCGGCCAAGGCGCGTTCAAGTTCGGCTAAAACACCTTCAGTCAAACCGTTGTCCGCTACCGTCAACACTGGTTTGAGGTGGTGGCCGATGGATTTGTACTGTTTCTTCTGCTCTGGAGTGAGCGGCATAATCTGACCCTTTCGTCTGGATTCTGTAAAATGGCGGCCATTTTACCCGAGGGTTCGTGGATCCGCCCAACTAATCACGACCCTAATCATCGAGGTGCCCAATGGCGCGTTCCAAGACAAGCCTTGGTTGGCTGAAAAGACATGTCAACGATCCTTATGTGAAGCAGGCGCAGAAGGATGGCTACCGCTCGCGTGCAAGTTACAAGCTGCTGGAGATCCAGGAAAAATACAAATTGATCCGCCCGGGCATGAGCGTGGTCGACCTCGGCGCGGCGCCGGGTGGCTGGTCGCAGGTGACCAGTCGGCTGATCGGTGGCCAGGGGCGTCTGATCGCTTCGGACATTCTTGAAATGGACGGCATTCCGGACGTGACCTTCATTCAAGGTGACTTCACTGAGGACTCGGTGCTGGCTCAAATCCTTGAGGCTGTGGGTAATTCGCAGGTGGACCTTGTGATTTCCGATATGGCCCCCAATATGAGTGGTACGCCCGAAGTGGATATGCCCAAGGCCATGTTCCTGTGCGAGCTGGCGCTGGACCTGGCGGAACGGATCCTCAAGCCCGGTGGCAATTTCGTCATCAAGATTTTCCAGGGCGAAGGGTTCGACGTTTATCTGAAGGATGCTCGGAAGAAATTCGACAAGATCCAGATGATCAAGCCAGACTCTTCCCGTGGCAGCTCCCGAGAGCAGTACATGCTGGCCTGGGGTTATCGCGGTTGTGATGCGTGAAACGAGGTTTTTCGGCGGAGCGATAGGTTTTTCATATTTCGCTCTGCGGGCATAAGCGAATATTGTGTAGAAAGTGTTTCACAAAGGGTTACAGACGGCGCCTGCCAGAGTTGTAGGTAATGTAGTAAGTTAGGCCGGTGAATATCATGCGAAGCGCGCGCCAGTAGCGGAGCTTGCTTCAGAGGGTAGTTAATTGAACGATATGGCAAAGAATCTGATCCTGTGGTTGATCATCGCGGCAGTCCTGGTGACGGTGATGAACAACTTCTCCAGCCCTAACGAGCCGCAGACCCTCAACTATTCCGACTTCATCCAGCAGGTCAAGGATGGCAAGGTCGAGCGCGTAGCCGTTGACGGCTATGTGATTACCGGCAAGCGCACCGATGGCGACAGCTTCAAGACCATTCGTCCGGCAATTCAGGACAATGGCCTGATCGGCGATCTGGTCGACAATCACGTTGTGGTTGAAGGCAAGCAGCCTGAACAGCAAAGCATCTGGACTCAGCTTCTGGTAGCCAGCTTCCCGATCCTGGTGATCATCGCGGTGTTCATGTTCTTCATGCGCCAGATGCAGGGTGGTGCCGGTGGCAAGGGCGGGCCGATGAGCTTCGGCAAGAGCAAGGCACGCCTGCTCTCTGAAGATCAGGTGAAAACCACTTTGGCTGACGTTGCCGGTTGCGACGAAGCCAAGGAAGAAGTCGGCGAGCTGGTTGAGTTCCTGCGTGATCCGGGCAAATTCCAGCGTCTGGGCGGTCGTATTCCGCGCGGCGTATTGATGGTCGGCCCACCGGGTACCGGTAAAACCTTGCTGGCCAAGGCAATTGCCGGCGAAGCGAAAGTGCCGTTCTTCACCATTTCCGGTTCTGACTTCGTCGAAATGTTCGTCGGTGTCGGCGCGAGCCGCGTCCGCGACATGTTCGAGCAGGCCAAGAAGCACGCCCCTTGCATCATCTTCATCGACGAAATTGATGCCGTAGGTCGCCATCGTGGCGCCGGCATGGGTGGCGGTCACGACGAACGTGAGCAGACTCTCAACCAGTTGCTGGTAGAGATGGACGGCTTCGAAATGAATGACGGCATCATCGTGATTGCTGCGACCAACCGTCCGGACGTACTCGACCCTGCGCTGCTGCGTCCGGGCCGTTTCGACCGTCAGGTGGTGGTTGGCTTGCCAGACATTCGCGGTCGCGAGCAGATTCTGAAAGTGCACATGCGCAAAGTGCCAATGGGCGACGACGTTGCTCCGGCAGTGATCGCACGTGGTACTCCGGGCTTCTCGGGTGCTGACCTGGCAAACCTGGTCAACGAAGCGTCGTTGTTCGCTGCACGTAGCGGCAAACGCATCGTCGAGATGAAAGAGTTCGAACTGGCGAAAGACAAGATCATGATGGGCGCCGAGCGCAAATCCATGGTCATGTCCGAGAAAGAAAAGCAGAACACGGCCTACCACGAAGCTGGCCATGCCATTGTCGGTCGCGTTGTTCCCGAGCATGATCCGGTCTACAAGGTGTCTATCATTCCGCGCGGTCGTGCGCTGGGTGTGACCATGTTCCTGCCGGAAGAAGATCGCTACAGCCTGTCCAAACGTGCGCTAATCAGCCAGATCTGCTCGTTGTACGGTGGCCGTATCGCTGAAGAAATGACCCTGGGCTTCGATGGTGTGACTACCGGGGCCTCCAACGACATCATGCGTGCAAGTCAGATTGCCCGGAACATGGTGACGAAATGGGGTCTGTCGGAAAAACTCGGTCCGCTGATGTACGCCGAAGAAGAAGGCGAAGTGTTCCTCGGTCGCGGTGGTGGTGGTCAGGCTGCCAGCTTCTCCGGTGAGACAGCCAAACTGATCGACTCCGAAGTGCGCAGCATCATTGATCAGTGCTACGGCACCGCCAAGCAGATCCTCACGGATAACCGTGACAAGCTGGATGCCATGGCTGATGCGCTGATGAAGTACGAAACCATCGATGCCGAGCAGATTGACGACATCATGGCCGGCCGCACGCCTCGCGAACCTCGCGACTGGTCGGGTGGCACCGGTACGCCTCCGCCGCCTGTCGTGCAGGATGAGCGTCCGGAAAAACCGATTGGCGGTCCGGCTGCTGACGTTTAAGGCTTGAAATGACTTCTGTACAGTCCCTGACCCGGTTGCCTTGCGGCAACCGGGCTCTTGATTTGGCCCAGACGCATGTCATGGGCATTCTCAATGTCACTCCTGATTCCTTTTCCGACGGCGGCCGCTATAGCCAGCTCGATGCGGCTTTGCGCCATGCCGAAGCCATGGTGCTGGCTGGCGCGACGCTGATTGATGTCGGCGGCGAATCGACCCGGCCAGGCGCGCGAGCGGTTTCTCCTCTGGAGGAGCTCGAGCGCGTCGCGCCGACTGTCGAGCTGATCAATCGCGAGTTGGATGTCATCATCTCGGTCGATACTTCCACCCCGGCAGTCATGCGCGAAACCGCACGGCTCGGTGCCGGCCTGATCAACGATGTGCGTTCGTTGCGTCGCGATGGCGCGCTGGATGCGGCGGCGGCTACCGGATTGCCGGTCTGCCTCATGCACATGCTCGGCGAACCGGGCGATATGCAGGATAATCCGCAGTATCAGGATGTTACTCGCGAGGTCGCTGAGTTTCTCGCCGAGCGCATGGAACAGTGCGCGCAGGCGGGTATTCCCGCCGAGCGGATCATTCTTGATCCCGGCTTCGGCTTCGCCAAGACCTTGCAGCACAATCTAAGCTTGTTCAAACACATGGAGGCTCTGCATGCGCTGGGACGGCCATTGCTGGTAGGTGTTTCGCGCAAGAGTATGATTGGCCACGCGTTGAACCGTCCCGTGGGCGAGCGCCTGCACGGCGGACTGGCGCTGGCGGCGCTGGCGTCAGTTAAAGGCGCACGTATATTGCGCGTCCACGATGTGGCGGAAACCGTCGATGTTGTGCGAATGATCGCGGCCGTTGAATCAGCCGAATAAGAATGATGGAGCACTTATGAGCAAGAAATATTTTGGTACCGACGGCATTCGCGGTCGTGTTGGTGAATACCCGATCACGCCTGAGTTCATGCTCAAGCTCGGCTGGGCGGCTGGTATGGCTTTCCGCAAGATGGGGGCCTGCAAGGTGCTGGTCGGCAAGGACACGCGGATCTCCGGTTATATGTTCGAATCGGCACTCGAGGCCGGGCTGACCTCGGCGGGCGCCGATGTGATGCTGCTCGGCCCGATGCCGACGCCTGCCATCGCTTATCTGTCGCGTACGTTCCAGGCTGAAGCCGGTATCGTGATAAGTGCCTCGCACAACCCGCATGATGACAACGGCATCAAGTTCTTCTCCGGTAAAGGCACCAAGCTGCCGGATGAGTTGGAGTTGATGATCGAAGAATTGCTCGACACGCCGATGACCGTTGTCGAGTCGAGCAAGATCGGCAAGGTGTCGCGAATCAATGACGCATCGGGTCGCTACATCGAGTTCTGCAAAAGCAGCGTTCCTACTGGCTCCAATTTCGCCGGCCTGAAGATCGTCATCGACTGCGCGCATGGTGCGACTTATAAGGTTGCACCTAGCGTCTTCCGTGAGCTGGGTGCCGAAGTTGTCGTGCTATCTGCCCAGCCGAATGGGTTGAACATCAACGATAACTGCGGTTCCACGCATATGGGGCCGTTGCAGGCCGCCGTTCTGGCTGAGCATGCGGACCTGGGTATCGCCTTCGACGGTGATGGCGATCGGGTACTGATGGTCGATCACACCGGCGCCATTGTTGATGGTGACGACCTGCTGTTTATCATTGCCCGCGATCTGCATGAGCGTGGCAAGTTGCAGGGTGGCGTCGTCGGTACGTTGATGAGCAATCTTGGTCTCGAACTGGCCCTTGCGGATCTGTCGATCCCGTTCGTTCGCGCCAATGTCGGTGACCGCTACGTGATTGCCGAACTGCAAGAGCGCAACTGGCTCGTTGGTGGGGAAAACTCCGGGCATGTGGTCTGCTTCAACCATACCACCACGGGCGATGCGATCATCGCGGCTCTGCAGGTGTTGATGGCTCTGAAATCCCGCAACGAAGGTCTGGCGCAAACGCGTCAGGCGTTGCGCAAGTGCCCTCAGGTGCTGATCAACGTTCGCTTTGGCGGCGGTGAAAGCCCGCTGGAGCATCCGGCTGTCAAGGAAGCCAGTGCCCGTGTAACTCAGGCGATGGCGGGGCGCGGTCGCGTGCTTCTGCGCAAGTCCGGCACAGAGCCTCTGGTGCGCGTAATGGTCGAAGGCGAGGACGAAAACCAGGTTCGCGGCTATGCCGAAGAGCTGGCAAAACTGGTAACCGAAGTTTCTGCCTGATACGGCTTGCAAGCCATGATTGTGTTGGGTAACATCTGCGCCCACTTTGACCGACGAGGTACAGCATGCGTCGCCCTATGGTAGCTGGTAACTGGAAGATGCACGGTACCCGCGCCAGCGTCGCTGAGCTGATCAACGGCCTTCGTCATCTGGCCTTGCCTAGCGGTGTTGATGTCGCGGTGTTCCCGCCTTGCTTGTATATCAATCAAGTGATTGATGGCTTGAAAGGCAAGTCGATTTCGGTCGGCGCGCAGAATTCTGCGGTGGAAGCCATGCAAGGTGCGTTGACTGGTGAGATTGCTCCCAGCCAACTGGTGGATGCAGGTTGTTCCCTGGTGCTTGTCGGGCACTCCGAACGCCGCCAGATTATGGGCGAGCGAGACGGGATGCTGAATCGCAAGTTCGCAGCGGCACAGGCATGTGGCTTGACTCCGGTGTTGTGTGTAGGGGAAACCCTCGAGCAGCGCGAAGCCGGAAAAACTCTTGAAGTTGTCGGGCGTCAGCTGGGCAGCATCATCGAGGAGCTGGGTGTCGGTGCCTTTGCCAAGGCAGTGATTGCATACGAGCCGGTCTGGGCCATTGGTACCGGGCTGACTGCAACGCCGCAACAGGCTCAGGATGTGCATAAGGCCATTCGCGAGCAGTTGGCGGCAGAGAATTCTGAAGTCGCACGAGGTGTGCGGCTTCTATACGGCGGCAGCGTGAAGGCGGCCAATGCGGTCGAACTGTTCGGCATGCCGGATATCGATGGGGGGCTCATTGGTGGAGCTTCCCTGAATGCAGATGAGTTCGGTGCGATTTGTCGCGCCGCGGGAAACTGAAAAAATGCTGGAAACAGTCGTAGTCGTTTTTCATCTGCTGGGTGCATTGGGCGTAGTTGCTCTGGTTTTGCTGCAGCAGGGTAAGGGTGCGGACGCTGGCGCGTCTTTCGGAGCAGGTGCTTCAAATACTGTGTTCGGAAGCCAAGGTTCCTCTACCTTTCTTAGTAAGTTTACTGCTATACTTGCCGCCGGTTTCTTCATAACCAGCTTGGGGTTAGGTTACTTTGCTAAAGAGAAAGCTCATCAGCTGACTCAAGCAGGTCTTCCAGATCCAGCAGTGTTGGAAGTACCTAAGCAACAACCGGCTTCTGATGATGTCCCGGTGCTTCAAGAGCAAAAGTCGGCTACTCCAGCGACTGACGTGCCTCCAGCTCAAGAGCAGAAGTAAGAAGGGTTTCAAACGTAGTATTGCCGAGGTGGTGGAATTGGTAGACACGCAACCTTGAGGTGGTTGTGCCCATAGGGTGTAGGGGTTCGAGTCCCCTTCTCGGTACCAATTAGTCAGGAGAGCCCGCTGTTGCGGGCTTTCTTGCAGGTGGAAGGTTACATTGACCCTAAAAGGGATCGGTCGTATACTTCCGCCCCAGCTTTGTCGCGGGGTGGAGCAGTCTGGTAGCTCGTCGGGCTCATAACCCGAAGGTCGTCGGTTCAAATCCGGCCCCCGCAACCAGTTTAAGGAGCCCCTTTTAAGGGGCTTTTTGTTAGCTGGATACTTTCAACGCCGCTGTTCGACGGCGTTTCAAGGATGGGCGTTATGCCCATTTTTTTATTTTGCAAAGCATGCACATATCATGCACTAGGGGGTTCAGGTGTCGAGCAAGCTAGAAGAGTTGCAGGCCTTGCTGGCCCCGGTGGTCGTGGCCCTGGGCTATGAATGCTGGGGTATCGAGTTTTCGGCTCAGGGTCGGCACTCGATGTTGCGCGTTTATATCGATAAAGAGGGTGGCGTGCTGGTGGACGACTGCGCCATTGTCAGCCGTCAGATCAGCGGTGTCCTGGATGTTGAAGATCCAATCTCCGTTGAATACACCCTTGAAGTTTCCTCGCCTGGCATGGAGCGCCCGCTGTTCACTCTTGAGCAGTTTGCCAAATTTGCCGGTGAACAAGTGAAGATCAAGCTGCGCTCGCCTTTCGAAGGTCGACGCAACTTTCAGGGCCTTCTGCGCGGTGTAGAAGAGCAGGACGTCGTGGTGCAGGTAGAAGACCACGAGTTCCTGTTGCCGATCGATATGATCGACAAGGCCAACATTATTCCCAGTTTTGACTGAGACGCGGATCCCGCGGATCCAATGGCTTGCGAAAGGCGAGGCGTACGATGAGCAAAGAAGTACTGCTGGTTGTTGAGTCGGTATCCAATGAAAAGGGTGTACCGGCAAGCGTAATTTTTGAAGCGCTGGAGCTGGCTCTGGCCACTGCTACCAAAAAGCGTTTTGAAGACGAAGTGGACCTGCGTGTGGAAATCAACCGCCACACCGGTTCTTACGAAACCTTCCGTCGCTGGACGGTCGTCGAAGAGAATGATCTCGACGATCCGGCCATCGAGACCTGGCCAAGCAAGGTTGCCGAAACGCATCCTGGTGCCAAGGTCGGTGACGTCGTCGAAGAGAAAATCGAATCCATCGAGTTCGGCCGCATCGCTGCACAGACTGCCAAGCAGGTCATCGTGCAGAAAGTTCGCGAAGCCGAGCGCGCTCAAGTGGTCGACGCCTATCGCGAGCGCCTGGGAGAAATCATCTCCGGCACCGTGAAAAAAGTTACCCGCGACAACGTGATCGTCGATCTGGGCAACAATGCTGAAGCATTGCTGGCCCGTGAAGACATCATTTCTCGCGAAACCTTCCGTGTCGGCGTGCGTCTGCGTGCGCTGCTCAAGGAAATCCGCACCGAGAACCGCGGCCCGCAGCTGATCCTGTCGCGTACCGCGCCGGAAATGCTGATCGAGCTGTTCCGTATCGAAGTGCCGGAAATCGCCGAAGGCCTCATCGAGGTCATGGCCGCCTCCCGTGATCCGGGTTCGCGTGCCAAGATCGCTGTCCGCTCCAAGGACAAGCGCATCGACCCGCAAGGTGCCTGCATCGGTATGCGCGGTTCGCGCGTCCAGGCGGTATCGGGTGAGTTGGGCGGTGAGCGTGTTGATATCGTGCTGTGGGACGACAACCCGGCCCAGTTCGTTATCAACGCCATGTCCCCGGCCGAGGTTGCGGCAATTATCGTTGACGAAGATGCCCATGCCATGGACATCGCCGTTGGCGCAGACAATCTGGCTCAGGCCATCGGTCGCGGTGGTCAGAACGTGCGTCTGGCGAGCCAGTTGACTGGCTGGACCCTGAACGTGATGACCGAATCGGACATCCAGGCTAAGCAGCAAGCAGAAACCGGCGACATCCTGCGCAACTTCATCGACGAGCTGGAAGTCGACGAAGAACTGGCTCAGGTGCTGGTAGATGAAGGCTTCACCAGCCTGGAAGAGATTGCCTACGTACCGGTGGAGGAAATGCTCAACATCGACGGCTTTGACGAGGACATCGTCAACGAGCTTCGTGCTCGCGCCAAGGATCGCTTGTTGACCAAAGCCATCGCTACTGAGGAAAAGCTGGCAGACGCCCATCCGGCCGAAGACCTGCTCTCGCTTGAGGGTATGGACAAGGATTTGGCGATGGAACTGGCGGTGCGCGGCGTAATTACCCGCGAAGACCTGGCCGAGCAGTCTATTGACGACCTGCTCGACATCGACGGCATTGACGATGATCGTGCCGGCAAGTTGATCATGGCCGCCCGAGCCCACTGGTTCGAGTAATTAGGCGCGGCCTGAGGAGAGAAGTGCATGACGCAAGTCACGGTGAAACAACTGGCCGATGAGGTCAAAACACCGGTAGAGCGCCTGTTGCAGCAGATGCGTGAGGCAGGTCTGCCGCACACCGCCGCCGACGAAAATGTGACTGACAGTGAGAAGCAATCCCTGCTGACTCACTTGAAGAGCAGTCACAAGGCGAAAGTGGAAGAACCACGCAAGATCACGCTGCAGCGTAAAACCACCAGCACCCTGCGTGTGGCTGGTAGCAAGAGCATCAGCGTTGAAGTTCGCAAGAAGAAAGTTTTCGTACAGCGCAGCCCGGAAGAAATCGAAGCCGAGCGCAAGCGTGAACTGGATGAGCGTCGCGCAGTAGAAAATGCTGCCCGTCAGAAGGCTGAAGAAGAAGCCAAGCAGCGCGCCGAAGAAGAAGCGCGTCGCCAGCCTGCTGCTGCGCAAACCGCTGCCAGCGACGCCGTTGCGGCACCGGCTGCTGCCGAACCTGTTCGCGAAAGCGCACCGGTGGCTGCTGCTCCTGCTCCATCGGCTGACGTTCGCAACAAGCAGAACGAACAGCGCCGTCCGGACAAGCCACGTGCCGACGATAACAATCGTCGCAGCGGTGGCGGTGATGGCGAGCGCAAAAACGCTCCGCATCGCGCATCGGTCAAAGAAAAAGCCCCGGCACCACGTGTGGCGCCACGCACTACCGACGAAGAAAGCGATGGCTTCCGTCGTGGTGGTCGCGGCAAGGCCAAGCTGAAGAAGCGCAACGCCCACGGTTTCCAGAGCCCGACCGGCCCTGTCGTGCGTGATGTGCAGATCGGCGAGACCATCACGGTTGGCGATCTGGCCAATCAGATGTCGGTCAAAGCGGCTGAAATCATCAAGTTCATGTTCAAACTGGGTACCCCAGCGACCATCAACCAGGTGCTTGATCAGGAAACTGCTCAACTGGTAGCCGAAGAACTGGGCCACAAAGTGACCCTGGTCAGCGATACCGCTCTGGAAGATTCCCTGGCCGAGTCCCTGAAATTTGAAGGTGAGTCGTTCTCCCGTGCACCAGTCGTGACCGTAATGGGCCACGTTGACCACGGTAAGACTTCCCTGCTCGACTACATCCGTCGTGCCAAGGTAGCTGCTGGCGAAGCCGGCGGTATCACCCAGCACATCGGTGCATACCACGTTGAGACTGATCGCGGCATGGTCACTTTCCTCGACACCCCGGGTCACGCTGCGTTTACCGCAATGCGTGCCCGTGGTGCCAAGGCGACCGACATCGTGATCCTCGTGGTTGCAGCGGACGACGGCGTGATGCCGCAAACCATCGAAGCGGTTCAGCATGCTCAGGCAGCTGGCGTGCCGCTGGTGGTAGCAGTGAACAAGATCGACAAGCCGGGCGCCGATCTCGATCGCATCCGCAGCGAACTGTCGGTTCACGGCGTGACTTCCGAAGACTGGGGTGGCGACACGCCATTCGTTCCGGTTTCGGCGAAGATGGGTACTGGCGTGGACGAGCTGCTTGAAGCCGTTCTGCTGCAGGCCGAAGTTCTCGAACTGAAAGCTACTCCGTCGGCTCCTGGCCGTGGTGTGGTGGTTGAATCGCGTCTCGACAAGGGTCGTGGCCCGGTGGCAACCGTGCTCGTTCAGGACGGTACGCTGCGTCAAGGCGACATGGTTCTGGTCGGTTCGAACTACGGCCGTGTACGTGCCATGCTCGACGAGAACGGCAAGCCGATCAAGGAAGCCGGTCCATCCATCCCTGTCGAGATCCTCGGCCTGGACGGTACACCGGACGCTGGCGACGAGATGAGCGTGGTTGCCGACGAGAAGAAAGCCCGTGAAGTGGCTCTGTTCCGTCAAGGCAAGTTCCGCGAAGTCAAACTGGCTCGCGCTCACGCCGGCAAGCTGGAAAACATCTTCGAAAACATGGGTCAGGCCGAGAAGAAGACGCTCAACATCGTCCTCAAATCCGACGTCCGTGGTTCGCTGGAAGCGTTGAACGGTGCCTTGAATGGCCTGGGCAACGACGAAGTACAAGTGCGCGTCGTGGGTGGCGGTGTCGGTGGTATCACCGAATCCGACGCCAACCTGGCACTGGCTTCCAACGCTGTACTGTTCGGCTTCAACGTGCGTGCCGATGCCGGCGCTCGCAAGATCGTCGAGCAGGAAGGTCTGGATATGCGTTACTACAACGTGATCTACGACATCATCGAAGACGTCAAGAAAGCCCTGACCGGCATGCTCGGCAGCGATGTTCGCGAGAACATCCTGGGTGTCGCCGAAGTGCGTGACGTGTTCCGTTCGCCGAAGTTTGGCGCGATCGCCGGTTGCATGGTGATCGAAGGTGTCGTGCACCGTAACCGTCCGATCCGTGTACTGCGTGAAGACATCGTTATCTTCGAAGGCGAGCTGGAATCCCTGCGCCGCTTCAAGGATGACGCTTCCGAAGTACGTGCCGGCATGGAATGCGGTATCGGCGTGAAGAGCTACAACGACGTCAAAGTCGGCGACAAGATCGAAGTCTTCGAGAAGGTTCAGGTTGCTCGCAGCCTCTGACTCGCGCACTTCAAGGGCCACGATGGGCCGTCGCATGCAAATGCACGGCACAGCGTCCGGACTCTAAACGCAACGCCCGGTCTGGCTTTTGTCAGGCCGGGCGTTTGCCGCTTTCAGACCTTGCGGGTTTCACCGCTGGGCAGTAACAGGTAACAAATCATGGCAAAAGAATACAGCCGTACCCAACGTATCGGCGATCAGATGCAGCGCGAGCTGGCGCAACTGATCCGTCGCGAAGTCAAAGACCCGCGCGTCGGTCTGGTCACCATCACTGCTGTGGAAGTGTCCCGTGACGTCGGTCACGCGAAGATTTTCATTACCGTGATGGGTCAGGACAACGCTGAAGACATCGCGCAAAGCATCAAGGTGCTCAATGCCGCCGCAGGCTTCCTGCGCATGCAATTGGCCCGCGAAATGAAGCTGCGCAGCGTGCCGCAACTGCACTTCCACTACGACGAATCCGTCGTGCGTGGCGCGCACCTGTCGGCGCTGATCGAGCGCGCCGTCGCTGAAGACAATCAGCACGTTGCCGCTCCAGCACCTGAAGACTCCAAGGAGTAATTCGGTGGCTCAGGTCAAACGTATCCGTCGTAACGTCAGCGGCATCATTCTGCTCGACAAGCCGTTGGGGTTCACCTCCAACGCTGCCTTGCAGAAAGTGCGCTGGCTGCTCAATGCCGAGAAGGCCGGACACACCGGCAGCCTTGACCCGTTGGCCACCGGCGTGTTGCCGCTGTGCTTCGGCGAGGCGACCAAGTTCTCGCAATACCTGCTCGATTCCGACAAGGGCTATGAGACCCTGGCGCAACTGGGCAAGACCACCACCACGGCCGATGCCGAAGGTGAGGTTTTGCAGGAGCGTCCGGTGACCGTTGGTCGCGCCGATGTCGAGGCGGTTCTGCCGAAATTTCGTGGGCAAATCAGTCAGATACCGCCGATGTACTCGGCACTCAAGCGTGATGGCCAGCCGCTGTACAAACTGGCACGTGCAGGCGAAGTAGTGGAGCGCGAACCGCGTTCTGTTACTATTGCGCGCTTGGAATTGCTGGCCTTCGAAGGCGATACTGCGCGGCTTGCGGTGGACTGCAGCAAGGGCACCTATATTCGCACCCTGGTGGAGGATATCGGTGAGCAACTCGGTTGTGGTGCGTACGTCGCAGAATTGCGTCGGACCCAGGCCGGGCCTTTCACCCTGGCGCAGACCGTGACCCTCGAAGAGCTGGAAGCGGTACATGCCGAAGGCGGCAACGAAGCGGTCGATCGCTTCCTGATGCCATCGGACAGCGGCCTGCAGGATTGGCCGCTGCTGCATTTCTCGGAAGCGAGTGCGTTCTACTGGCTCAACGGCCAGCCGGTACGTGCCCCGGATGCACCGAAGTTCGGCATGGTACGAGTACAGGATCACAATGGTCGCTTCATCGGTATCGGTGAAGTGAGCGAAGACGGGCGCATCGCGCCGCGTCGCTTGATTCGGTCAGAATGACCGGAACCGGTCTGCGTTAAGCGGGCCGGCGAGTGTGGCTGTTAACAGGCATGGTCACTACTCATTTATAGATACAGGGATTTGTCCCTGGCCTGTTGAAGCTGTTTCCCTGAAACAGTTTCCTGATAAGGAAGGATTGCCTCATGGCTCTCGACGTTCAAGAAAAAGCTCAAATCGTTGCTGACTACCAGCAAGCTGTTGGTGACACTGGTTCGCCAGAAGTGCAGGTTGCACTGCTGACCGCCAACATCAACAAACTGCAAGGTCACTTCAAGGCCAACGGTAAAGATCACCACTCCCGTCGTGGTCTGATCCGCATGGTTAACCAGCGTCGCAAGCTGCTGGACTACCTGAAAGGCAAGGACGTAAGCCGGTACGCCGCGCTGATCGCTCGCCTGGGTCTGCGTCGCTAATCAGCGATTGCGCTATGAGGTTGGTGGTCTGTCGGGCGTCAGCGGTTTTCCGCTGGCGTCTTGCAGGCTCCCAGCCTCAAGTTTTATCTGCAGCATGGCTTTACCTGTAGCACCCGGACAATTGCCATCGGGCCGATTCCCGAGATTGCCCAAGAATTCGCAAGAAACCGTTTCCCCCAAGAGCCACAAAGAAGGTAGGACACCGTGAACCCGGTAATCAAAAAATTCCAGTTCGGTCAATCGACCGTTACCCTCGAGACAGGCCGTATCGCCCGTCAGGCCTCCGGCGCAGTATTGGTCACCGTTGACGACGACGTCAGCGTGTTGGTGACTGTTGTCGGTGCAAAGCAAGCCGATCCGGGCAAGGGTTTCTTCCCTCTGTCCGTGCACTACCAGGAAAAGACTTACGCTGCCGGTAAGATCCCTGGCGGTTTCTTCAAGCGTGAAGGCCGTCCTTCCGAGAAAGAAACCCTGACTTCCCGACTGATCGACCGTCCGATCCGTCCACTGTTCCCAGAAGGCTTCATGAACGAAGTGCAGGTTGTCTGCACCGTCGTTTCCACCAGCAAGAAGACCGATCCGGACATCGCTGCGATGATCGGTACCTCGGCTGCCCTGGCCATCTCCGGCATTCCATTCGACGGCCCGATCGGCGCCGCTCGCGTGGCTTTCCACGAAAGCACCGGCTACCTGCTGAACCCGACTTACGAGCAGCAGGCCGCTTCGAGCCTGGACATGGTCGTTGCCGGTACTTCCGACGCCGTGCTGATGGTTGAATCGGAAGCCAAAGAGCTGACCGAAGACCAGATGCTGGGCGCGGTACTGTTCGCTCACGACGAATTCCAGGTTGTGATCAACGCTGTGAAAGAACTGGCTGCCGAAGCCGCCAAGCCAACCTGGAACTGGGCTCCTGCGCCAGAAGCCACCGAACTGCTGGGCGCTATCCGTGCCGAGTTCGGCGAAGCGATCTCCCAGGCTTACACCATCACCATCAAGGCCGACCGTTACGCTCGCCTGGGTGAGCTGAAGGACCAAGTGGTTGCCAAGCTGTCCGGTGAAGAAGGCCAGCCAAGCGCTGCTGAAGTCAAAGCAGCCTTCGGCGAAATCGAATACCGCACCGTTCGCGAAAACATCGTCAACGGCAAGCCACGTATCGACGGTCGCGACACCAAGACTGTACGTCCGCTGAACATCGAAGTCGGCGTTCTGCCGAAGACTCACGGTTCGGCTCTGTTCACCCGTGGCGAGACCCAGGCACTGGTTGTTGCAACACTGGGCACCGCCCGTGACGCGCAACTGCTGGACACCCTGGAAGGCGAAAAGAAAGACCCGTTCATGCTGCACTACAATTTCCCGCCGTTCTCGGTAGGCGAGTGTGGTCGCATGGGTGGCGCCGGTCGTCGCGAAATCGGTCACGGCCGTCTGGCCCGTCGTTCGGTTTCGGCCATGCTGCCAGCCGCTGACGTGTTCCCGTACACCATCCGCGTGGTGTCGGAAATCACCGAATCCAACGGTTCGAGCTCGATGGCTTCCGTGTGCGGTGCTTCCCTGGCACTGATGGACGCTGGTGTACCGATGAAGGCACCGGTAGCCGGTATCGCCATGGGTCTGGTTAAAGAAGGCGAGAAGTTCGCCGTCCTGACCGACATCCTCGGCGACGAAGATCACCTGGGCGACATGGACTTCAAGGTAGCCGGTACCGCCAAAGGCGTTACTGCGCTGCAGATGGACATCAAGATCAAGGGCATCACCGAAGAGATCATGGAAATCGCTCTGGGCCAGGCCCTTGAAGCGCGCCTGAACATCCTCGGCCAGATGAACCAGATCATTGGCCAGTCGCGTACCGAGCTGTCGGCCAACGCGCCGACAATGATCGCGATGAAGATCGACACCGACAAGATCCGTGACGTTATCGGTAAAGGTGGCGCGACCATCCGTGCGATCTGCGAAGAAACCAAGGCTTCGATCGACATCGAAGACGACGGTTCGATCAAGATCTTCGGCGAAACCAAGGATGCCGCAGAAGCAGCGCGTCAGCGCGTTCTGAGCATCACGGCAGAAGCCGAGATCGGCAAGATCTACGTCGGCAAGGTTGAGCGCATCGTCGACTTCGGCGCATTCGTCAACATCCTGCCGGGCAAGGACGGTCTGGTGCACATCTCGATGCTGAGCGACGCTCGCGTTGAGAAAGTGACCGACATCCTGAAAGAAGGCCAGGAAGTGGAAGTGCTGGTACTGGACGTGGACAACCGCGGCCGTATCAAGCTGTCCATCAAAGACGTGGCAGCTGCCAAGGCTTCGGGCGTTTAATCGCCCCAACGCTTTAGCGCAATGAAGATGCCCCCGCCGTGCAAACGGCGGGGGCATTTTTTTATCTGAAATAAAGAAATTGTGGCGAGGGGATTTATCCCCTCGCCACAAATGTGGTTCTCAAAAGAAAACCATCAGACAACCCACAAATTTGCCGGAGCTCGAGACCGGTGCTAGGTTTAGCCCACCGCCCGTGTAGCTCAGCCGGTAGAGCAGCGCACTCGTAACGCGAAGGTCGCAGGTTCGATTCCTGTCTCGGGCAAAAAATTTTCGCCTTCGGTTTTATGCGTGGTGTTGGAGGTATTCGTTCAGTGCTTGACGTGTCAGATCATTCAACGACACATTTTGACGGGTTGCCGCCAGAGCCGCTGCTAAATGCAGATCGTGACCTATGCGAACATTGAACGATCCTTTGCATGGGATTTCAGGCTTCTGCCCGAGCTGCTGACAGGTTTGTAAATAGTCATCTACCGCCTCGCGAAAGGCTGCTTCCAGTTCAGCCACCGTTTGTCCTTCATAATTAACCAGCGCCCTGATGAAAAGGAGTTTTCCGAACAGGCACTTATCTTCCGTGCTCGCCTCGATAGAGCCAACATAGCCTTTGTAGTGCAGCTGGGAACTCATGGAATCAGGCCTCCTGTTTTCAGTTGCTCGATAATCTGGCGTCTTGCGTATGTTTTGATTTCATTTCCGGGATGTGGCTTGTGCAGGTTGATCATTGCGCTCGGATTCCCGTTGTCGAATTTGATCCTGCTACCGGATCCTTCCAGCTGAGAGTAACCAAGACGCGCCAACAGAGTGACAAGCTCGGACCATGTGAATGCGCTTTGGCCGTTGACAAGTTTGGCGAGAAGTTTTTCAGTCTTTGACATGCTGGCCTATGATTGCAACTGAATATAGTTGCCTGTTTTTGGGCGGTCAATGTGAAGGTTTCGTTCGCCTTGACCTCAAAGGCGATGGCGAGGATTTATACGCAGTGAATTTCGCGCATGGAAACCGGAAACTGTAACCAAGCGCATACCACCCTTCATTTCATTCCCCCGGTTGCACTGGCTTGCGTCTCTGTTAGGATTCCTTCGTACCAGACAAGCAAGCACCGTTGTTTTCATATGATCCACGAATGGTCCTGAAGGCCAGGAAAAACCGAGCTTCCAATGGCTTCCTGCGTCAGAGAGATCCTTGATGATCCAGATCCATCCTCCATTCCTAAGATCAGCGAGAACCCCATGACTGAATTGACCCAAGAGCAACGCCACGAACAAGCGCTGGAAAAATACCTTCTGGATGTGCCGGACCTGAAGGATGAGATCAAGGACCTGAGTCCCGATGATCAGAAAGACCAGATCCAGTGGGCCTTCGAAGACGAAGCCGAAGCGCAGGGCTTGCAGCCGTGGGAGCTGACGCTCAAGTACACGAGCACGCCAGAAGAGTTCGAGGCGCAGCGCCTCGTGCTGCACAAGGAAGCGGCGGAAGTATTGGGTGTCGAGTGGGAAGAGTACTGCGAGATGAACAATCTCGTCGTATAAGAGCAGCTGCGAGCTTCTAGCTACAAGCTGCAAGTCAAAGCAGAGTCGCTTGGCTTGTAGCTTGTAGCTTGCCGCTGCGTTTAGAGGCTTAGTCGCATCGACAGATCCACCGCTTTGACATCCTTGGTCATCGCGCCGATCGAGATGTAATCCACGCCCGTTTCGGCGATCGGCAGCAGCGTGCTTTCGTTGATGCCGCCGCTGGCTTCCAGTTTCGCCTTGCCGGCGGTCAGGCGTACGGCTTCGCGCATGTCATCCAGGCTCAGTTCGTCGAGCATGATGATGTCGGCGCCGGCTTCCAGCGCTTGCTTCAATTCCTCAAGACTTTCCACTTCGATTTCCACCGGTTTGCCCGGGGCGATCTTGTGCGCGGCGGCCACGGCTTCGGCGATGCCACCACTGGCGGCGATGTGGTTTTCCTTGATCAGGAAGGCATCGTAGAGACCGATCCGGTGGTTGTGACAGCCGCCGCAGGTCACTGCGTATTTCTGCGCCATCCGCAGGCCCGGCAAGGTTTTGCGGGTGTCGAGCAACTTGACCTGCGTTTCGCCGACGAAGTCCGCCAGGTACTGCGCGCGCGTCGCTACGCCGGACAGCAACTGCAGGAAGTTCAACGCGCTGCGTTCCCCCGTCAGCAGTGAGCGAGCCGGGCCTTCCAGGTGAAACAGCGGCTGATTGGCTTTGACCCGCTGGCCGTCGACCACTTGCCAATGCACCGCTACGCGCGGATCGAGCTGGCGAAACACCGCATCGACCCACGCGGTGCCGCAGATGACGGCGTCGTCACGGGTGATGATGGTGGCTTTGGCCAGGCGTTCGGCCGGGATCAGTTGCGCGGTGATGTCGCCGCTGCCGACGTCTTCGAGCAACGCACGGCGCACGTTGTTTTCGATTTCGGCGGTCAGATCGGCGAGGCGTAGATTCGGCATAACGGACTCCACAAACAAAGTGGTTCGATTATAGGGGCAGGGCGCGAGCCAACCCAAGGCGAGAACGTTCGTGCCTGACGCATCTGGTCGATTTTCCTGCGCTGAGTGCGAGGTGTGGCGTATAGGGGAAACCCTGAGGCCTATAGCATCGCCGGCCTGTTTTGCCAGATAATCCGCCTTGTATTTGACGTCATGGCTTTGACGAACGAGTCCAGTTGGGGCAGTGTCGAAAGCGACGAACCGAATCACCGTTCCAGGAGGCTTGGATGCGCAACGACGGGAAAGTGGTGCCTTTGCACCGGGCGACTGCCGATCTGGCGGACCACTCGCCGCTTGCCCGCTTGCCGGTGATTCTGCTGCAGGTTCGCGACAAGGCTGCGCAGCAGCTGCGCCACGATTTGCAGGAATTGTTCGATAACGCTGACGACACGCTGTTCGAAATGGCCGACCGGGCGCGCAACGATGTCGATCAGAACATTTTTTTTGAAGCCATGCGCGACCTGCGCCTCAAGCGCAAGAACATCGAGCGTGGCTTTCTCGAATTGTTTTTCGAAGCCTTCGCCGGCCTTACCCAATACGACCCCGCCGCCAACACCCTGCCACGCACGCCGGTGGTCGAAGAGTCGGCGCCGCGCACCGATGCCATGGAGCGCACCGTCGCCGTGCAGACCATGGTCAGCCGTGTGCTCAAGCGCGACGGCTTCGCTCTCGACCAACTGACCGCACGCTTCAGCTCGATGCTCGGCAAGCGTCTGGACGATCAGCACAACCCGCTGAGTCCGGCGATGCTCTGCGAATATTTCCTGCAGGCCGGACGTAACCTCGGCGTCGAGATCAAGGTCAAGCTGATCCTGCTCAAGCTGTTCGAACGCTATGTGCTGGCTGACACCGAACAGTTGTATGGCGAGGCCAATCAGTTGTTGCTCGCCACCGGCGTGTTGCCACATCTGAAACCCGCCGTGGCTCGTCGCATGGTCGAGCCTGCGGACAGCGACACATTGATTGAAGATCTCGACGAGCCGCCAGCGGACGAAGGCATCGAGGAAGTGTTCGCCGCGATGCAGCAATTGCTCGCCCAGGTCCGCGGCCGCGTCACACCGACCCTGGAGCCCGGCGCCCCGGCGCATCCGATCAACACCCGCGACCTGCTGCGGTTGTTGTCGCACTTGCAGCAATACGTACCGGCGCTGGAGGCTCAGGAAGATTTCGATCTGCGTCATCAGCTCGAACAGTTGCTGACCCGAGTCAGCGTCCGAAGTGGCCGCTCACGCGTTGTCGCGACTGCCGACGAAGATGTGATCAACCTGATCGCCATGGTTTTCGACTGCATCCTCGACGATCGCAATGTGCCCGATGCGCTCAAGGCGCTGATCGGTCGATTGCAGATTCCGATGCTCAAGGTTGCGGTGCTGGACAAGAGTTTCTTCAGCCGCAGCACGCACCCGGCGCGGCGCCTGCTCAACGAAATCGCCGAGGCCGCAATGGGCTGGAGCGATTGCGACGGCGCTGAGCGCGACAACCTCTATGTGCGCATCGAGCAAGTGGTACAGCGCTTGCTCAGCGAGTTTGTCGACGACCCGGCGATCTTCTCCGAACTGCTCGCCGACTTCCTCGCCTTCACTCAGGAAGAGCGCCGCCGCACTGAACTGCTGGAACAACGCTTGCGGGACGCCGAGGAAGGCCGGGCGAAGGCCGAGCTGGCTCAGCGGCGTGTCGCGCAGGCGTTGCAACAGGCGCTACTGGGCAAAGTGCTGCCGGCGACGGTGGTCAGTTTCGTCCAGCAGGCCTGGAGCAAAGTGCTGTTGCTGACCTGCCTCAAGCACGGCGATCAGTCCGCCGAATGGCATGCCGATGTGCAGACCATGGAACAGTTGGTCTGGAGCGTGCAGCGCCATGACGACGGCGAATCCAGCCTGCGCCTGCTGGCACTGGTGCCGGGTTTGCTCAAGTCGCTGCGCGATGGCCTGAGCAGCACCGCGTTCGACCCGTTTGCCACCAGCGAATTTTTCAGCGAACTGGAGGCTCTGCACGTACGCGTGCTGGAACGTTCCGACGATGCCGAGCACAGCGCCATGCCGCTGATCGAAGTCACGCCCGAAGTCTTGCAGCACAGTGCCGGCCAGACGGCAGCGACCCCGGCGCCGCGCCTGGCGCAAGACGCTGCCGGTCTGTCTCAGGTCGAGCAGTTGCGTGTGGGCCACTGGGTGGTGTTCGACGCAGACGAGGAACAGACCTTGCGTTGCAAACTCGCCGCGATCATCAAAGAGACCGGCAAATATGTCTTCGTCGACCGCACTGGCATGAAAGTGCTGGAGCACAGCAGCACCGATCTGGCCCTGGCATTCAGCCGTGGCGTCGCGCGCGCACTGGATGACACCTTGCTGTTCGACCGCGCACTGGAATCGGTGCTGGGCGACCTGCGGCGACTCAATCGCGGCAAGTGATCGCGCGGTGAGGGTGGATCGCGGCATACTGGGCGCCCACATGGTCGGCGTTGAAGGAATCGGTATGCAGTTGGATCCCGCGAGCGGGTGGTGTCATGGCGTGCAGATCTGCCCGTCGCCCAACTTCAATGAGCGCCCGGCGGGCGAAGTGTCCCTGTTGGTCATCCACAACATCAGCCTGCCGCCGGCGCAATTCGCCACGGGCAAGGTGCAGGAATTTTTCCAGAATCGTCTGGATGTCACCGAACACCCGTACTTTGCAGGCATCGCTGACCTGCGCGTCTCGGCGCATTTTCTGATCGAACGTGACGGCAACGTCACCCAGTTTGTCTCCTGTCTGGAACGGGCGTGGCATGCCGGCGTTTCGATGTTCGAAGGCCGTGAAACCTGCAACGATTTTTCCGTGGGCATCGAGCTGGAAGGCACCGATGATCTGCCGTTCACCGACGAGCAATATCGCGCGTTGACTGCGCTGACCCGGCAGTTGCAGAAACGCTTTCCGGCGATCACCGATCAGCGCATCTGCGGCCACAGCGATATCGCGCCGGGGCGCAAGACCGATCCGGGACCGGCATTCGACTGGGCACGCTACCGCGCTGCCCTGGCAAAAGAGGAAGGACAATGAGTTTTCTGGTGTTACTGCTGGCGCTGTGGATCGAGAAGTTTTCGGCCCTGCGCCATCGGCTTCAACGCGACGGCGGATGGATCCGCGAACTGCACAAACTCGAAAACAGCAAACGGCTGGCCAGGCAACCGTGGCTGGTGCTGACGATTCTGGTGCTGTTCCCGGTGGCGTTGCTGGCGCTGTTGCTGCTGGTGCTGGAACCTGTGGCTTACGGTTTGCTGGCGTTGCCGGTGCATTTGCTGGTGGTGATCTACAGCCTCGGACGCGGCGATCTGCTCGGCGGCCTCGGCCCGTTCCGCGATGCCTGGCGCCGTGAGGATCTGCAAGCGGCGGCGCACGTCGCCAAGCGCGATCTGGATATCTGCGCCGACAACGGCGAGCAGTTGCTCGAGCGGGTGCAAGGGCATCTGCTGTGGCAGGCCTATCAGAGTTTCTTCGCGGTGATCTTCTGGTACTTCCTTCTCGGCCCCGTGGCGGCATTGGCCTATCGTTTGCTGGCGCTGGCCGAAGAGCACGGCTGCAATCCGGCGCTGGTCGAGCGTGCTGCGCAATTGCGTCACGCTTTCGATTGGGTGCCGGTGCGTTTGCTGGCGGCAAGTCTTGCGTTGGTCGGCAACTTCGTTGCGGTCAGCCGAGTGATGCTGCATGAGCTGCTCAACTGGAACATCAGCGCTGCGCAGTTGATCAACAAGGTCGGCCTGGCAGCCGGGGAAGTTCCACCGCCAGTGGTCGGCCCGGACGGCATCAACACTCTCGATTGCCTGTGGGAATTGCTGCTGCGCGCGGCAGTGCTGTGGTATGCCGGGTTTGCCTTGTGGACGGTTCTGGTTCACTGATTACAGCAAGATCAAAAGATCGCAGCCTTCGGCAGCTCCTACCTTGGAACGCATTTCCCTGTAGGAGCTGCCGAAGGCTGCGATCTTTTTGCTTTTGATTTGGCGATCACTGCATTGCCATTAACCTTAAGTTACAAAACCTCCCGCCGATTTACGCTATACAGAGATAGCGCCCGATAGTGGCTATCTGCTCTCGTCCCGCGCCAGCCAATAAAAACAAGAAAAACCAAGGGAGACTTCCAGTGAAGAGCTTGCTCTATCCCGCCGTCTCGCTGATGAACCGTCTGAGCTTCGGCATGAAGTTCAGTCTGATCAGCGTGCTGTTCCTGGTGCCGATGCTGGTGACCAATTTCTATCTGGTACGCGATTCCTATCGCGAATTTCAGGGCACCCGCGTCGAACTGCAGAGCCTCGACCTGCTGGGCAGCAGCCTGAACCTGCGCCGGGATCTGGAGACCCTGAACAATCTGGTGCAGATCGACGTTACCCTCGGCCAGTCCGGCAAGGCCGGCAATGTCGAAGCGCAGATCCAGACGCTGGAGCAGGCTTTGCTCGCGCGGCTCGAAGGGCTGACGGCGATGACCGAAGACCCCGAGCAGATCAAGCAATTCGAGGCCAAGCGCGATGAAATGATCGCCGCGTTCAAGGCCCAGCAAGCAGAGAGCTCGCTGCAAAGCAAAAGCGCGTTGATCGGCAAGTTGCTGGCCAGTGCGCAGATTTTCAGCCAGATCATCACCAGTCAGGCCGGGTTGAGCCGCGACAACCAGAGCGACATTCGTCAGCTCAGCGAACTGGTTACGCTGATCACCCCCAGCGTCACGCAAACCCTCGGCGAAGGCCGGGCGATGGGTTCGTATTCGTTGGGCCAGGGCTTTCTCAACAGTTCCTCGAGCACGCGTTTCGACGAGTTGCTGGTGCAGATCGAAAAACTCCAGGCCGAGTACGCCCTGAAACTGCAAGACGCCCTCGGTTCCAGCAGTGCTGCGCGCGAATCCCTCAGTGCCCAGGCCGACACCAGCAAGGCTTCGCTCAAGCAGGCCAGCGAGCTGTTCGAAGAACAAGTGGTGATGGCCGATACCCTCGATGCGCCGTGGCAGGCATTCTACGATCAGGTCACCGGGCTGATGGAACACACCTACCAGCTCAATCAGGCCACGCTGAAATTCCTCGACAGCCAGTTGCAGCAGCGTCTGGCGCAGAACCGCACGCACATGATTCTGCAAGCCTCGGCGTTGTCGGTGGTGTTTGTGCTGATTTTCTATCTTTATGGCGGTTTCTACGCCTCGACCCGGACCACCCTGAAAAGCCTGGGCGCGATGATGGACAAGGTCGCGGCCGGTGACATGACCGTCAACTTCAAGGCCAGCAGCCGCGATGAACTGGGCGAGTTGGGCGAGGTGTTCAACGGTACGGTGAAGAAGATTCACGACTTGATCGAACGTGTCGGGCATACCGTGGGTGAGGTCGAGCGGCAGGCCGGGCAGGTGGAGAGCGTGTCGGCGCAGAGCAATCAGGCTGTTGCTGGGCAGCGCTCGCAGATCGAACAAGTGGCGACGGCGATGAACCAGATGTCGGCGACCTCAATGGAAGTCGCTCGCAGTGCCGCCGCTGCGGTGAGCAGCGCCCACAGCGTCAACGACGAAACCCTCAGCGGACGCGGGCTGGTGGAATCGCAGCAGGGCAGCATTGCCGCGCTGGCCAGCGAAATCGATCAGTCGGTGCTTGTGATCAATCAACTGGCCAGCGACAGCCAGTCGATCAGCCGTGTGCTTGAGGTGATCAAGAGCATCGCCGAACAGACCAACCTGCTGGCGCTCAATGCGGCGATCGAAGCCGCGCGAGCCGGCGAGCAGGGGCGCGGTTTTGCCGTGGTCGCCGACGAAGTACGCACCTTGGCCAAACGCACCCAACAATCGACCGAAGAAATCGAGCAGATGATCGCCAAACTGCATGGCGGCGTCGGCGCGGCGGTGAAGGCCATGGGCGTCAGCCATCAGATGGCCAACGGCACGGTGGGCCAGTCGGAGAAGGTCCAGCAGGCGCTGGAAAACATCCTTGGCGCGGTGGGCATGATCGTCGATCAGAACCAGCAGATCGCCGCCGCCGTCGAACAGCAGACCGCCGTGGCCCACGACATCGACCAGAATATCGTCGAGATCAACCGTGCCGGCGAACGCACGGCGCAAGGCGCGCACCAGACCGAAGATGCCAGCCGCGCGCTGTCGGCGCAGGTGGTTGAACTCAAACAACTGATCAGCGCGTTTCGCGTCTGAATCCCACATCATCCCTCTGTAGGAGCTGACGAGTGCAACGAGGCTGCGATCTTTTGACTTTGCCTCTGAAGATCAAAAGATCGCAGCCTCGTTGCACTCGTCAGCTCCTACCCGGGTACGTGTTACCAGCCGAAGACTTCGCAGCAGTTGGCGGTGCTGGCGTTGGCCAGTTGTTCAGGCGTGATATTCATCAGCTCGGCCAGCGCCGCGCAAATCGCCGGCAGATGCGCCGGGCTGTTGCGCTGGCCGGGGAACATGGCGGGGGCCATGTCCGGTGAGTCGGTTTCCAGTACCACCGATTGCAGCGGCAGTTCCGGCAGGACCCGATGCATGCGCAACGCCTGCGGCCAGGTCGGAGCACCGCCGAGACCCAGTTTGAACCCGAGCTTGAGGTATTCCCGCGCTTCTTCGCGGCTGCCGGCGAAGGCGTGGATGATGCCGGCGCGTTTGAGTTTGAAGCGCTTGAGCGTGGCAATCACTGCTGCATGGCTGCGGCGTACGTGGATCAGCGCCGGCAGCTCGAAGTCCGCCGCCAGTTGCAGCTGCGCTTCGAACAACGACTGTTGCCGCTCGCGATCGAGGTTTTCGATGAAGTAATCCAGGCCTATCTCGCCCACCGCACACAACTGCCGATGCCCGCGCAGGCGTGTCAGCCAGTCACCCAGTGCGAGCAAATCCTCGGAGCGATGCTGATCGAGGAACACCGGATGCAGACCGAACGCGGCGTACAGGTCGGCATCGCTCTGCACCAGGTCCCACACCCGTTGCCAGTTGCCCTGATGCACGCCCAGCACGACGATGCGCCGCACGCCGAGGGCGCGGCTTTCGGCCAGCAACTCTGCGCGATCGGCGTCGAAGTCGGGGAAGTCGAGGTGGGTGTGGCTGTCGATCAGCTCCACGCTTCAGTCCCGATGAATACGCTGCTTGAAAGTTCGCGCAATGGCTTGCACGCCCGGTTGGTAGTCGTCCTGCTCGACGGCGGCCAGGGCCAGTTCCAGGGCCTTGTCGGCGATCAACTGGTGTTGCTGGGACATGGCGTTGACCGGCAACGGCAGGAAATCCAGCAACTGCGTGTCACCGAACGTGCCCAGGCGCAGCGGCCGCGATTTCAGCGGGAAATCATGCAGCGCATCGAACACGCCTTGCAGCAGTACGTAGGAAGTGGTCACCAGTGCGTCAGGCAAATGCCCCAGACGCTGCAGGAGTTCTTCCATCAATTGCTTGCCGCACTCGCGGCTGAACGACTCGGCGTGCTCGATCAGCACCTCACCTTTGAAGTCTTTGAGCGCTGCGCGGAAACCGGCGGCACGCTCCTGGCTGATGCTCAGCTCCGGGCGTGCGCCTAGCAGGACGATCTGCTTTGGCTGCGGATCGAGCAGGCTCTGGGTCAGATGCAGGCTGGCCTCGCGGTCGTCGCTGATCACCGAGCAGAAATGCTCCGGTTCCATGACCCGGTCGATGGCGATGATCGGCAGACCCTTGGCCTGCAACTGGCGATAGCTGTCATCACCGGCCGGCAGGCAACTGGCGACGATCAGCGCATCGCATCGGCGCGCGCGGAACAGTTGCAGCAACTGGCGCTCGCTGTCCGGCGCATCGTCTGAGCTGGCGATCAGCAATTGATAACCGCGAGCCCGCGCGCCTTGTTCGAGCAACTTGGCGATCCGCGCGTAACTGGGGTTTTCCAGATCCGGCAGGATAAAGCCCAAGGTGCGCGTGTGCCGACTGCGCAGGCCGGCCGCTTGCGGATTGGGCGTGAAGCCGTGCAGATCGACCACCGCGCGCACGCGCTCGACGGTCGCGTTGCTGATGCGTTGCTGTTCGGCCTTGCCGTTGATGACGTAGCTGGCGGTGGTGACGGAGACGCCGGCCAACCGCGCGATATCACTGAGTTTCAACCCGGTATTTCCTTGTTTTTTCGAGCATGCCGCGACATTTTCGCCAATCCTACCCGATAAGGGCAGTCGACTTATTGCCTGGGCAGATCCGACCAGTTGGACTTCAAGGATGAGACATTATCGAGTAACGTGCCGATCAATCTAGATTAAACGTTTCAGCAAGCGTATTTTCTACGTTTTAGACGCCTTTGGCCGGTCCTGCCGTGAAACCGCCAAAACTGCCGCTGAAAAGCGCGGCAGAGCGCCTAAGCTGTGAACCATTCAAAACAATACCTGGCGTTGAACTGCGCCAAAAAGGAGATCGCATGCTCGAGCTCACTATAGAGCAGATATCCATGGGCCAGTCGGCCGTGGATAAACCCGCTGCCCTGCAATTGCTGGCCAGTCATCTGGTTGCCGATGGTCTGGTAGCCGACGGCTACCTCGCCGGCCTGCAGGCCCGGGAAGCCCAGGGCTCGACCTTTCTCGGTCAAGGCATCGCCATTCCCCACGGTACGCCGGAAACCCGCGATCAGGTATTCGCCACCGGCGTGCGCCTGATGCAGTTTCCCGACGGCGTCGATTGGGGCGATGGCCAGATCGTTTATCTGGCGATTGGCATCGCGGCGAAATCCGACGAACACCTGCGCCTGCTGCAACTGCTGACCCGTGCCCTCGGCGAGACCGATCTGGGCCAGGCCCTGCGTCGCGCCAGCTCGCCCGAAGCGCTGCTGAAGCTGCTGCAAGGCGCGCCGCAGGAACTGGCGCTCGATGCGCAGATGATCGGCCTCGGCGTGTCGGCCGATGATTTCGAAGAACTGGTCTGGCGCGGCGCCCGTCTGCTGCGTCAGGCCGATTGTGTGAGCAACGGCTTTGCCGGCGTGTTGCAGCAGGTTGAAGCGCTGCCACTGGGCGACGGCCTGTGGTGGCTGCACAGCGAGCAGACCGTGAAGCGTCCGGGGCTGGCGTTCGTCACCCCGGACAAACCGATGCGCTACCTCGGCCAGCCGCTTAGCGGTCTCTTCTGCCTGGCGAGTCTGGGCGAAGCGCATCAGGCGCTGCTCGAGCGTTTGTGCGCGTTGCTGATCGAAGGTCGCGGCCACGAACTGGGCCGCGCCACCAGCAGCCGCAAAGTCCTCGAAGTGCTGGGCGGTGAATTGCCCGCCGACTGGCCGAGCGCGCGTATTGCCCTGGCCAACGCCCACGGTCTGCATGCGCGCCCGGCGAAGATCCTTGCGCAACTGGCGAAGAGTTTTGACGGCGAAATTCGCGTGCGCATCGTCGACAGCCAAGACAGTGCCGTGTCGGTGAAAAGCCTGAGCAAACTGCTCAGCCTCGGCGCCCGGCGCGGTCAGGTGCTGGAGCTGATTGCCGAACCGAGCATCGCCGCCGATGCCTTGCCGGCCCTGCTCGCGGCGATTGAAGAAGGCCTCGGTGAGGAAGTCGAGCCGCTGCCGGCCGTGAGTCAGCAGCGCGAAGTGATCGCCGACATCGCCGAAGTGCTGATCGCGCCGGCCTCCGGCAGCCTGTTGCAGGCGATTCCTGCCGCACCGGGCATCGCCATCGGCCCTGCGCACATTCAGGTGCTGCAAGCCATCGATTACCCGTTGCGCGGCGAGTCGGCGGCAATCGAGCGCGAGCGCCTCAAGCAAGCGCTGAGCGACGTGCGCCGCGACATTCAGGGCTTGATCGAACGCAGCAAGGCCAAAGCCATCCGCGAGATTTTCATCACCCATCAGGAAATGCTCGACGACCCGGATCTGACCGACGAAGTCGACACCCGCCTCAAGCAAGGCGAAAGCGCCGAAGCGGCGTGGATGGCGGTGATCGAAGCGGCGGCCAAACAGCAGGAATCGCTGCAGGACGCTTTGCTCGCCGAGCGTGCCGCCGATCTGCGCGACATCGGTCGCCGGGTGCTGGCGCAGCTGTGTGGCGTGCAGACCGCGAACGAACCTGAGCAACCGTACATTCTGGTGATGGACGAAGTCGGCCCGTCCGATGTCGCGCGGCTGGATCCTGCGCGAGTGGCGGGGATTCTCACCGCGCGCGGCGGTGCTACCGCGCACAGCGCCATCGTCGCCCGCGCGCTCGGTATTCCAGCACTGGTCGGCGCTGGTGCAGCGGTGCTGTTGCTCGAGCCGGGCACGCCACTGTTGCTCGACGGTCAGCGTGGCCGTCTGCATGTCGACGCCGATGCCGCGACCCTCAAGCGTGCCGCCGAAGAACGAGACACCCGCGAGCAACGCCTGAAGATTGCCGCCGAACAACGCCATCAACCGGCACACACCACCGACGGCCACGCCGTCGAAGTGTTCGCCAACATCGGCGAAAGCGCTGGGGTGACCAGCGCGGTGGAGCAGGGCGCCGAAGGCATTGGCCTGCTGCGCACCGAACTGATTTTCATGGCCCACCCGCAGGCACCGGACGAGGCAACCCAGGAAGCCGAATACCGTCGCGTCCTCGATGGTCTGGCCGGACGGCCGCTGGTGGTGCGCACGCTGGACGTCGGCGGCGACAAACCGCTGCCGTATTGGCCGATCGCCAAGGAAGAAAACCCGTTCCTCGGCGTGCGCGGCATTCGCCTGACCCTGCAGCGTCCGCAGATCATGGAAGCGCAACTGCGCGCCTTGCTGCGCTCGGCTGACAACCGTCCGCTGCGGATCATGTTCCCGATGGTCGGCAGCGTCGAAGAGTGGCGCCAAGCCCGTGACATGACCGAACGCCTGCGTCTGGAAATTCCAGTCGCCGACCTGCAACTGGGGATCATGATCGAGGTGCCGTCCGCCGCATTGCTCGCGCCGGTACTGGCCAAGGAAGTCGACTTCTTCAGCGTCGGCACCAACGACCTGACCCAATACACCCTGGCCATCGACCGTGGTCATCCGACGCTGTCTGCACAAGCGGACGGCTTGCACCCGGCGGTCCTGCAACTGATCGACATCACCGTGCGCGCCGCCCATGCCCATGGCAAATGGGTGGGCGTCTGCGGCGAGCTGGCGGCGGACCCGCTGGCGGTGCCGGTGCTGGTTGGCCTCGGTGTCGACGAGCTCAGCGTGTCCGGGCGCAGCATTGCCGAAGTCAAGGCGCGCATCCGTGAACTCAGCCTGCCCCAGGCGCAAACCCTCGCTCAACAGGCCCTGGCCGTGGGCAGCGCGAATGAAGTGCGCGCATTAGTGGAGGCCCTGTAATGGCCAAGATTCTCACCCTGACCCTCAACCCGGCACTCGACCTCACCGTCGAGCTGTCACGGCTGGATGCCGGTCAGGTCAATCGCAGCGAGGAGATGCACACCCACGCTGCGGGCAAAGGCGTCAACGTCGCCCAGGTGCTGGCGGACCTCGGCCATCAGGTCACCGTCAGCGGCTTTCTCGGCGAAGACAATCTGCAAGCGTTCGAAACCCTGTTCGCCAAGCGTGGTTTTATCGACGCGTTCATCCGCGTGCCGGGCGAGACGCGCAGCAACATCAAGGTCGCCGAACAGGACGGGCGCATTACCGACATCAACGGTCCGGGGCCAATGGTCGATGCAATGGCGCAGCAAGCTTTGCTTGATCGCTTGCTGCAGATCGCACCGGGGCACGATGCGGTGGTGGTCGCCGGCAGTCTGCCGCGTGGCGTCACTGCGCAATGGTTGCGCGAGCTGATTGAACGGCTGAACGCGCTCGGCTTGAAAGTCGCCCTTGATTCCAGCGGTGAGGCTTTGCGCGCCGCGTTGCAGGCCAGCCCCTGGCTGATCAAACCGAACACCGAAGAATTGGCCCACGCCCTCGGCTGCGAAGTGGTGTCGCCGATCGCCGAAGCACAAGCCGCCGCACGTTTGCATGCGCAAGGCATCGAGCACGTGGTGATCTCTCACGGCGCTGACGGGGTCAACTGGTTCAGTGTCGGCTCGGCCCTGCATGCCTCGCCGCCGAAAGTCAGCGTGGCCAGCACGGTCGGTGCCGGCGATTCATTGCTGGCTGGCATGCTCCACGGTCTGCTCAGTGCTGATACGCCGGAGCAAACCCTGCGCACCGCCACCGCGATTGCGGCAATGGCGGTGACCCAGATCGGTTTTGGCATCAACGACGCTGCGCAACTGGCGCAGCTCGAACAGGGCGTGCGCGTGCGCCCCCTGACAGAACAATAAGAGGGTTTGTCATGAAGTTAGCCATTGTTACGGCTTGCCCGAACGGCATGGTCACCAGTGTGCTGTGCGCGCGCCTGCTCGATGCAGCGGCGCAGCGCCAGGGCTGGAGCACCAGCGTTGAAGTGGTCGATCCGGCACATCCGGAACGCGAGTTGTCGGCGGCGACCATCGAAGCCGCCGAGTGGGTGTTGCTGGTCACCACTGGCGCGGTGGACATGAGCCGGTTTGTCGGCAAGCGCGTGTTCCAGATCGCTCCGGCGCAGGCGCTGCAGGATGTCGAAGCGGTACTGCGTCGCGGTGCTGAAGAAGCCGAAGTCTACGTGGCCAGCGCAGTCGAACCGGCGATTGACGCGCCACGTGCGCCACGCATCGTCGCCATCACGGCCTGCCCGACCGGCGTCGCCCACACCTTCATGGCCGCCGAAGCGTTGCAGCAGACCGCCAAGCGTCTGGGCTATGAATTGCAGGTCGAAACCCAAGGCTCGGTCGGCGCGAAAACCCCGCTCAGCGCAACGGCCATCGCCGAGGCTGACGTGGTACTGCTGGCGGCGGATATCGACGTCGCTACCGAGCGTTTCGCTGGCAAGAAAATCTATCGCTGCGGCACGGGCGTTGCGCTGAAGCAGTCTGAAGCGACTTTGAAAAAAGCCTTGGCCGAAGGCGCTGTCGAAAGTGCGGCAAGCGACGGCAAGGCCCCGGCCAAGTCCGAGAAAACCGGCGTCTACAAGCACCTGCTCACGGGTGTGTCGTACATGCTGCCAATGGTGGTGGCGGGTGGTTTGCTGATCGCGTTGTCCTTCGTGTTCGGCATCACCGCTTACAAGGAAGAAGGCACGCTGGCGGCGGCGTTGATGCAGATCGGCGGCGACACCGCGTTCAAGCTGATGGTGCCGCTACTCGCCGGTTACATCGCCTACTCGATCGCCGATCGCCCGGGCCTTGCGCCGGGGATGATCGGCGGTTTGCTCGCAGGCACTCTGGGCGCCGGATTCATCGGCGGGATCATTGCCGGTTTCATTGCCGGTTACGCCGCCAAAGCCATCGCCCGCTATGTGAAATTGCCGCAGAGCCTGGAAGCGCTGAAGCCGATTCTGATCATCCCGTTGCTGGCCAGTCTGGTGACCGGCCTGGTGATGATTTACGTGGTCGGCAAACCGGTCGCCGGCATGCTCGCCGCGCTTACCCAGTTTCTCGACAGCATGGGCACCACCAACGCGATTCTGCTCGGCGTATTGCTCGGCGGCATGATGTGCGTCGACCTCGGCGGGCCGATCAACAAGGCCGCCTATGCGTTTTCGGTGGGGCTGCTGGCCTCGCAGAGTTACGCACCGATGGCCGCGACCATGGCCGCCGGCATGGTGCCGCCGATCGGTCTGGGCATCGCCACCTTCATTGCCCGGCGCAAGTTTGCCCAGACTGAACGCGAGGCCGGCAAAGCAGCGTTCGTGCTGGGGCTGTGCTTTATCTCGGAAGGGGCGATTCCGTTTGCCGCGAAAGATCCGCTGCGGGTGATTCCAGCGAGCATCGCTGGCGGCGCGCTGACCGGTGCCTTGTCGATGTACTTCGGCTGCAAACTGATGGCGCCGCACGGTGGCTTGTTCGTGCTGGCGATCCCCAATGCGATCAACCATGCGCTGCTGTATCTGCTGGCGATTGTTGCGGGGAGCCTGGTCACGGCGGTGGTGTATGCGCTGCTCAAACGGCCTGAGGCTGTCGAGCTACCGCTGGAGCCCGCCAAGGCCTGACCGACAACACCAAATCCCTGTGGGAGCGAGCAGGCTCGCTCCCACAGGAGTCTGCATTGTCATAGCGGGTTCATACACCCGTGCTTAAGTTTTCCCTTTTGCAGGGAGAACACCATGAGCGATTTCAATCTCGGTCGGCGTCGCGTCATGCAAGCGGTCGGCGCCGGGCTGTTGCTGCCGGGGCTGGCGCCGGCGGTGATTGCCTCGGTCAAGGATCGTCCGCAGCTCACCGACGGCGTGCAGTCCGGCGACCTGCTCGGCGACCGCGCGATGATCTGGAGCCGCAGCGATCGGCCGGCGCGCATGGTGGTCGAGTGGGACACCGGCAGCCTGTTCGGCAACCCGCGCAAATTCGTCTCGCCACTGGCCGATGCGCGCAGCGATTTCACCGCCCGCGTCGAACTCACCGGCCTGCCGGCCAACCAGGCGATTTTCTATCGCGTGCACTTCGAAGATGCCCAGAGCGGCGTCGCCAGCGAACCGTGGTTCGGCCATCTGCGCAGCGTGCCGACGGCCAGGCGCGACATCCGTTTTGTCTGGAGCGGTGACACCGTCGGCCAAGGCTTCGGGATCAACCCGGACATCGGCGGCATGCGCATTTACGAAGCCATGCGCCTGCGTCTGCCGGACTTCTTTATCCACAGCGGCGACACCATCTACGCCGACGGCCCGGTGCCCGCGCAACTGACCACAGAAAGCGGGCGCATCTGGCGCAATGTCACCACTGAAGCCAAAAGCAAAGTCGCGCAGACCCTCGACGATTATCGCGGCAACTATCGCTACAACCTGATGGACGAAAACATCCGCCGCTTCAACGCCGAAGTGCCGCAGATCTGGCAGTGGGACGATCACGAAGTGGTCAACAACTGGTCACCGGGCAAGCAGCTGGATGAGCGTTATCAGGAGAAAGATATCCACAAGCTGGTCGGCCGCGCGCGGCAGGCGTGGCTGGAATATGCGCCGATGCGTTTGCAAGCGGCGGACGGCGGCGGGCGCATTTATCGCAAGCTCAGTTACGGGCCGATGCTCGACGTATTCGTGCTGGATATGCGCAGCTATCGCGAAGCCAACGATGCCAACCTCGGCGCGGCAAAACCGTTTCTTGGCCGCGAGCAGCTGGACTGGCTCAAGCGTGAATTGCAGGCGTCGACGGCGCAGTGGAAAGTCATCGCCGCCGACATGCCCATCGGCCTTGGCGTGCCGGACGGCGAGGTCAGTGCGGGCGTTGCGCGTTGGGAAGCCGTGGCCAACGGCGACCCCGGCCCGGCGCAGGGGCGAGAGCTGGAAATCGCCGAGCTGCTCGGATTCCTGCGCGCGCAGCAGGTGCGCAATTTCGTGTTTCTGACGGCGGACGTGCACTACTGCGCGGCGCATCACTATCATCCGGACCGCGCGGCGTTTCAGGATTTCGAACCGTTCTGGGAATTTGTTGCCGGACCGTTGAACGCCGGCAGTTTCGGGCCGAATCCGTTGGACAAGACGTTTGGCCCAGAGGTGGTGTTCGAGAAAGCACCGCCCGCACAGAACACTTCGCCGTTTGCCGGGTTTCAGTTTTTTGGTGAGGTGAATATCGAAGGGCAGAGCGGCGAGATGAGCGTGGTGTTGCGGGATCTGGATGGTGTAGCAGTGTTTGAGCAGAAGTTGCAGCCTGTTTAATCACGCTGGATCAAAAGCCCCTCACCCCAGCCCTCTCCCGGAGGGAGAGGGAGCCGACCGAGGTGTCTCGCGTTAAGCATCGACCTCGAAGACCGAGGTGATTGTGGCTTTGGATTCAGTGAAGAACGCTCAGGTCGGCGTCGATTTCAAGCATCACCCAATCAGTCACCTCGCCCTCTGGGAGGGAGAGGGCCGACCGAAGTGTCTTGCGTCATGCATCGACCTGGAAGACCGAGGTGATTGTGGCTTTGGATTCAGTGAAGAATGCTCAGGTCGGCGTCGATCTCAAGCATCACCCAATCAGTCACCTCGCCCTCTGGGAGGGAGAGGGCCGACCGAAGTGTCTTGCGTCATGCATCGACCTGGAAGACCGAGGTGATTGTGGCTTTGGATTCAGTGAAGAACGCTCAGGTCGGCGTCGATCTCGAGCATCCCCCAATCAGTCCCCTCTCCCTCTGGGAGAGGGCTAGGGTGAGGGCATTTTCCGCTCTGCCGCAATTCTGATGATCTGCTCCAACACGTCATCCATCTGCTGAAGCACCTCAAGATTGCTGAATCGCACGACGTCGATGCCTTGTTGAGACAGGAAGTTCGACCGGCGCCGATCGTGAACCACCCCGGCCGTCTCATAATGCTGGCCACCATCCAGCTCAATCGCCAATCTCAACTCCACACAATAGAAATCCAGCACAAACGGCGGACATGGAAACTGTCGGCGAAATTTCAGGTTGGCTATCTGCCGGGAACGCAGGCGCTGCCAGAGCAGGTGTTCGCAATCTGTCTGGTTGGTGCGCAAGTGGCGGGCGAATTGGGCGAGGGTCGGGCGGCTTGGCATGGCTTCACGGTCCTTGTGAAGTTGAGTGGAGATTTAACAGTAGCCCATTTCCCTCATCGGAACGCCGCCCGCCCAGCCCTCTCCCAGAGGGAGAGGGAGCCGACCGAGGTGATTATGGCTATGGATTCAGTGAAGAACGCTCAGGTCGGCGTCGATCTCGAGCATCCCCCAATCGGTCCCCTCTCCCATTGGGAGAGGGCTAGGGTGAGGGGCTTTTCGCAGGCGTTAGTAAACATCCCGGCGATAGCGGCCCTGTTCGATCAGGCGTTCGACTTCGGCGCTGCCGAGGATATCGTTGAGCGCCTGGTCTACGCCTGAGGCCATCCCTTGAAGGCTGCCGCAGATATAAATGACGGCACCATCAGCCAACCACTTCTTCAGTTCATCCGCCGACTCACGCAAGCGATCCTGCACATAAACCTTCTCAGCCTGATCCCGCGAAAACGCCAGATCCAGCCGCGCCAGATCGCCATTGACCAACCACTCCTCGAGCTCGGCGCGGCAGAGGAAGTCGTGCTCGCGGTTGCGCTCGCCGAACAGCAGCCACTGCCGTTGCTGACCATCGGCAATGCGTGCCTTGAGCAGGCTGCGCAGGCCGGCGAGGCCTGTGCCGTTGCCCAGCAGGATCATCGGCACGGGTTCGTTCGGCAGGTGGAAACCGCTGTTGCGCCGCACGCGCAGGCTGATGCTGCCGCCCACAGGCGCATGCTCGGTGAGCCAGCCGGAGCCTATGCCGAGGCTGCCGTCGTTGTGCTGTTCCTGACGCACGATCAGCTCCAGCACGCCGTCAGCGGCAATCGAGGCGATGGAGTATTCGCGCATGGCCAGCGGCACCATCGCGTCGACCAGCGACTGCGCATGCAGGCCGACCAGATGCGCGCGGTGTTCGGGCAGTTGGCGTGAGGCGAGGGCCACTTCCAGCGGCTCGTCGATGCCGTTGACCTTCACCGGTGTTTCGCCACGGATGCCGAGGCCGTCGAGGAAATGTTCGATCGCCCACGGGCAATTGCGTGGCAGCACTTCGACCAGGTCACCGGCCAGCCAGCTGCGGGTGTCCGGGGCTTTGAGGCCGAGCAGATAGACCGGCGCGCCGCTGCTGTCGGGGTTCATCAGTTCGCGCCGCACCAGCGTCCAGTTGTCGTAGCTGGGTGCTTGCCAGGTTTCGCTCGGCGCCTGTCCGGTGAGCTGGCCGAGTTGCGTTTGCCAGTGACGCAGCGCGTAGGGATCGGCGCTATCGACCTCCACCGGGGCGAACAGCGTCTTGCCGCCGTGCTCGCCGAGCCATTGATGCAAGCGTTTGGCGAAGCCACAGAAGTGCGCGTACTGCCGATCGCCGAGGCCGAGCACGGCGTAGTTGAGGCTGTCGAGTGTCGAGGCTTTGGCCAGCACTTTGCGCTCGAAACCACGGGCGCTGTCCGGCGCTTCGCCGTCGCCGAAGGTGCTGACCACGAACAACGCGTTATTGGAATCCCGCAGATCCTGTTCGCTGAGATTGGCCAGCGGCTGCACGTTGACCGGCAGCCCGGCGGCCTGCAATTGCCCGGCGGTCTGCCACGCCAATTGTTCGGCGAAACCGCTCTGGCTGGCGAAACCGATCAGCCAGGCCGAAGCCTCGGCGGACGGTTGCGCGAGGCCTTGGCGGGCATCCTTGATCTGCTTTTTCTTGCGCCGACGGTCCAGATACAGCAGCCAGCCAGTGATGAAAAACAGCGGCATGCACACTGCTGCGATCGTCACGATGATGCGCCCGACAAGGCCGAAATAGCTGCCCACGTGCAGCGCATAAATGCTGGTCAGCAATTGGGCCTTGAAGCTTTTGTCGGCATAGCGGTCGACGCGTTTGACCACGCCGGTGGCCGGGTCGAGGGTGATCTGGTTCAGCGCGCGGTCATGGGGCGAGCTGTCGAGCAGGTAGAACACCGTCGCCGGCTGGCCGGCCACCGCCGGCATGCGAATGTTGTACGCGGCCAGACCCGGGCCGGCAGCGCTGTAGATGCTGCTCCACATCGCTGCGTAGTCGGCGGTCGGTGCCGGACCTTCCGGCGCCGGGCCGCGACCGCCGCGCACGCGTTCGTTTTGCGGCGCGTCGGAAAGCAGTCGGGTCAGGCCCTTGTTGTACCACTCGTACGACCATGACAAGCCGGTCAACGCCAGCAGCAGATAGACCAAAAGGCACCAGGTACCGGCCACCGAGTGCAGATCCCAATTGAACGCGCGGCCCTTCTTTTTCCAGTCCAGGGTCAACCACACGCGCCAGCTGTTCCACTGGCGTGGCCAGCGCAGATACAGGCCGGAGAGGCAGAAGAACAACAGCATCAAGGTGCAGGCGCCGGTGATGTTGCGCCCGGTGTCGCCCATGGCGAGAAAACGGTGCAGTTGCAACATCAGGCCGAAGAAGTCCTGGCCGGTGGCATCGCCCTTGAACTCGGCGGTGTACGGGTCGAAGTAGCGCATTTCGCCACGTCGTTCGCCCTTGGGCGGGGTGAAGAACACCCGTGCGGCGTGACCGCTGTCGGTCTCGACCCAGAGCATCGCGACTTTCTTGCCGGACGCAGCTTCGATGCGCTCCACCAGTTCCACTGGCGGCAGCACGCCGGCGACCTGTTTTTCCACCTGCAGAACGGACGGATTGAGCGCGCGCAGGATCTCGTCCTGAAACGAATAGGCCGCGCCGGTGATGCCCATCAGGGCCAGCACCAGCCCTGCGGTGATGCCAAAAAACCAGTGCAACTGGAACAGGGTTTTCTTCAACACTTCACTCGCCGTCCGTTCGGAAATTGTCATCACGGCGCGCATTATGCCGTGGGTTATCAAGAAGCGTTTTGCGTAACACACGAAAGCCCCGTTCAACTGAATGAACGGGGCCGAGCCTCGCGGCGCATTCCCTGTGGGAGCGAGCCTGCTCGCGAAAGCGGTGTGTCAGTCAGCATCAATGTTGCTGAAAGATTGCCTTCGCGAGCAGGCTCGCTCCCACAGGTATTCACATCGGTCAGAAGTGGAAATTGGTGCTCAACAGCGCCGTGCGTCCCGCCGCCTGATTGGCGAAGTGGGTCGAGAAGGCTTTGTCGTAATAGGTTTCGTCGGTCAGGTTCTGCACGTTGAGTTGCAGGTCGACGTTCTTGGTCAGCTTGTAGGCCGCCATCGCGTCGTAACGCACGTACGAATCGACCATCGTGGTGTTGGCGACACTGCCGTAGACGTCGTCGACGTAGAACGCGCCACCACCGATCGTCAGCTTTGGCGTGACCTGGTACGTGGTCCACAGGCTGGCGCTGTTTTTCGGTGTGTTCGGCAGATCGTTGCCGTCGTTGGCACGACCCAGCGGGCCGCCATCAACCTGTTCGCTGTCCATGAAGGCGTAACCGGCGAAGACTTGCCATTTGTCGGTGATCTTGCCGCTGGCCGACAGTTCGAAGCCTTGCACGCGGGTCTTGCCGGCGTTCTCGTAGGAACTGGTATCGACTTGCACGCGAGCGTTTTCCTTCTCGGTGCGGAAGATGTCGGCGGTCAGTGACAGGCGATCATTGAGCAGATCCCACTTGGTGCCGATTTCGTAGTTCTTGGTGGTTTCCGGCTCCATGTCGCTGCTCAGCAGGTTGCCGCTGCGATCCGGTGTGCCGCCCAGCGGGTTGCCTTCCTGACCTTCGCCCAAGGTGTTGCCCGGCGGTGTCGCCGAGGTCGCATAAGAGGCGTAGATGCTGCCGTTTTCCGCCGGCTTGTAGACCACGCCGAACTGACCGGTGACGAATTCGCTGGTGTCATCGCCCTTGGAGGTGGTGGTCCCTGCGGCGTTGTAGGTTTTGTAATCGGTGTCGAAGTGGTCGTAGCGCAGGCCCATGTTCACCAGCCATTGCTCGGACAATTCCAGCGTGTCGAACACGTAGAGCGCGTAGGTGTCGGCCTGGGTGTCGGTACCGGCGTAGTTACGCGAGATCGCGCCGTTCCACGGATCGTTCGGGTTCGGGTTCGACAGCGAGGTGCAGTTGTAACCGCTGGCGGCGCCGATCAGGCCCGGGTTGCAATTGGTGGTGACGGCGCTGGTGCGCGGCGTGGTGTCGGTGTTGACGTTGTACGAGGATTTCTCGCTCTGCTCACGGGTGTATTCGACACCGGTGGAGAAGCTGTTCTTGAAACCGCCCACGTAGAAGGTGCCGAACAGATCGGTCTGGTTGGTGGTGGTTTCGGTGTTGCTCACCCGCGTGTTGGCCCGACGCCAGACGCTGCCGTTGTTGACGTTGCCCTTGCTGTCGTCCGGCTGGGTGAGGATGTAATCCTGCATGCTGCTGCCGTGGCGCAGGGTGTTCTTGATGGTCAGCGCGTCGTTGAGGTCGTGCTCGATGGCGAAGGTCGCGGTGTCGGTGCGGCCCTTGCGGAAGTCACGATCCAGACCATAGAAGTTGTCGTGATCGCCACCGGCGTACGGCTTGTCCGGATTGGACTTGGTGCGTGCGGCCGATCCACCGGTGGGAATGGTGTACGGGATGCCCGAGTCCGGGGTGTCGTTGCTTTCCAGATGGTAGTAGTCGAGGTTGACGCGGGTATCGGTGCCCAGGCCGAAGGCCAGCGATGGCGCGATGCCCCAACGGTCGTAATCGACCTTGTCGCGACCGGCGACGTTGCTCTCGTGGCTCATCAGGTTGAGACGGCCGGCAGCGCTGTCGCTGAACTGATAGTTGCCGTCGAGGGTGTAGCGCTGGGTCTGGTCGGAGCCGTAGGTGAAGCCGCCGTCGAACGAGTTGCCCAGATGGGCTTTCTTGCTCACCAGGTTGATGCTGCCGCCGGCGGCGCCGCGACCGCCAATCGCCGAGTTCGGGCCTTTGCTGACTTCGATGTTTTCAACAGCGAAGATTTCGCGGCTCTGCGAACCGGTGTCGCGCACGCCGTCCAGGTAAGTGTCACCCTGAGCATCGAAGCCGCGAATGAATGGACGGTCGCCCTGCGGGTTACCGCCCTCACCGGCACCGAAGGTAATGCCCGGCACGGTACGCAAGGCGTCCTGCATATTCAGCGCGCCGGTGTCCTTGAGCACTTGTTGCGGGATGACGGTGACCGAGCGCGGAGTGTCGACCAGCGGTGCGGTGTACTTGGGCGAGGAGGCTTTTTCGACCTGATAGGAGGTCGAGTCCTGGGCTTCACCAGTGATGGCGGTGGCATCCAGGGCAATGGCGTTGCCGGAAGTTTTGCTCTCGGTTTTTTCCGCCGCGAAGACCATCTGCCCAGCGGAGCCGGCGGTGATTGCGACACCGATTGCCGAGGCGAGCAGACGTGGTGAACTGACCGGTAATTGTGCGTGTTGACGTGCCATTTTTATTCCCCTCCCCAAGGATTTGAGGCGGCGGAATATAGGGTAAACAGGTATTCGTATCAATTGCGAAACATTGTTATTCGCATTGAATTTACATTCTTTACAATTTGCCCTTACGGTTTCTGCCCGTTCATTCGTCTTGCGGGTTTTACACGGTCAATAAGAATCAATACCATTGCCGCCTTCTTGCCATCAGGTGACATCGCCATGCTGCTGCACATTCCCGGGCTGTTCGCAAAAGATGAAGTGCAGCGCATCCGCCAGGCACTGGAGCAAGCGGATTGGGCCGACGGCAAGATCACCGCCGGCTTCCAGTCGGCCAAGGCCAAGCACAATCTGCAACTGCCCGAAGGCCACCCGCTGGCCAAGGAAATCGGCGCGGCGATGCTCGAGCGGCTGTGGAAGAATCCGCTGTTCATGTCTGCCGCACTGCCGCACAAAGTCTTCCCACCGCTAGTGAACTGCTACACGGCCGGCGGCAGTTTCGATTTTCACATCGACAACGCCGTGCGCCAGCCCAAGGGCAGCATCGAGCGGGTGCGCACCGATTTGTCGGCTACGCTGTTTTTCAGCGAACCGGAAGATTACGACGGCGGCGAGCTGGAGATTCAGGACACCTACGGCACCCAGCGAGTGAAGCTGCCGGCCGGCGACATGGTGTTGTATCCGGGCACCAGTTTGCACAAGGTCAATGCGGTCACACGTGGTGCGCGTTATGCCTCGTTTTTCTGGACGCAAAGCCTGGTGCGCGAAGACAGCCAGCGCGCGTTGCTGTTTGAAATGGACGGGGCGATTCAGCAGTTGACCCAGGACGTTCCCGATCACCCTTCGCTGATCCGCCTCACTGGCACTTATCACAACTTGCTGCGGCGCTGGGTCGAGGTATGAGTTTCCAGTTGCGCCGCGAGGAAGTTCTCGACGCCGCCGGGTTGGCGGCAATGCTTGAAGAAAGCCCGGCTCGAGCGGCGCAGGCGATTTTGCTCGCGGCGGGCGAGGGCGAGGTTGAAGCGCAGGCGTTGCTTGGGCAGATCCTGCTGGACGGTCAGGGCATCGCGCAGGATCAACCGCTTGCATTGCGCTGGTTCGGCATCGCCGCCGGTCGCGGGCATCTGATGGCGCGCAACATGCTCGGGCGTTGTCATGAGCATGGTTGGGGTTGTGCGGCGGATGCCTCGGTCGCGGCGCAGCATTATCGAATCGCTGCCGAGGCGGGGCTGGACTGGGCGATGTACAACCTGGCCAATCTACTGGCCACCGGGCGCGGGGTGACGGTTGATCATCAGCAGGCGCTGGCGTTGTACCGGCGCGCGGCTGAGTTGGGTCACGCGAAATCGATGAATCTGCTGGGGCGCTATCTGGAGGAAGGGCAGGTGTGTCCGGCGGATCCGCTGGCAGCGCGCGAGTGGTATCGGCGTTCGGCTGAGGGAGGGGATTTTCGTGGGCAGTTCAGTTATGCGGCGGTGTTGGCGGCTGAGGGGCGGGTTGATGAAGCGGTTGTTTGGCTTGAGAAAGCCTTGGCCGGGGGCAATCTTAATTTTCTGCGGGTGGCGAGCCAGACGCTGGCTGATGCGACAGGCTTGCGAATTCAGGCGATGGCTAGTCGGTATGCCGCTCGGTATGCAGAATTGCAGCGCGGCTGAAACCGCCGAGCCCTCACCCTAGCCCTCTCCCAGGGGGAGAGGGAACCGACCGAGGGATGCTTGGGAGGTACGCCGACCTGCAATGGTTTTGCCGAATCCATAATCGCCAAGGTGGTTCAGGTCGATGTCGGACGGAAGACCACTCGGTCGGCTCCCTCTCCCTCGGGAGAGGGCTGGGGTGAGGGGCTATGGTATCTAGTACAAAAAACCTCCCCAGCCGAACACCCACAAAAAAGCCCACAAATTCGTGGGCTTTTCACTTGCAGCTTGCAGCTAGAAACTTGCCGCTGCCTCTTAAACGTAAAACGACTTCAGCGGCGGGAAGCCATTGAACTCGACCGCGCTGTAACTGGTGGTATACGCACCGGTCGACAACCAGTACAGACGATCACCAATCGCCAGGTTCAGCGGCAGGCCATACTTGTAGTTCTCATACATGATGTCGGCGCTGTCGCAGGTCGGGCCGGCGATGACGACTTCTTCCATCTCGCCTTTCTTCTCGGTCCAGATCGGGAACTTGATCGCTTCGTCCATGGTTTCGATCAGGCCGGAGAACTTGCCCACATCCGTGTAAACCCAACGCTCGACAGCAGTGCGCGACTTGCGCGCAACCAACACCACTTCGCTGACCAGAATACCGGCGTTGGCAATCAGCGAACGGCCCGGCTCGAGGATGATTTCCGGCAGGTCATCACCGAAGTCTTCTTTCAGGAAGCGGATGATCTCTTCGGCGTAGGTTTCCAGGCTGTTGGTACGGGTGATGTAGTTGGCCGGGAAGCCGCCGCCCATGTTGATCAGCTTCAGGTGAATGCCGTCTTCTTCTTTCAGGCGTTCGAAGATCACTTTGACCTTGGCGATCGCCGCGTCCCAGACGCTGATGTCGCGCTGTTGCGAGCCGACGTGGAACGAGATGCCGTACGGCACCAGACCGAGGTCGCGAGCGAGGATCAGCAAGTCCATGGCCATGTCGGTCTGGCAGCCGAACTTGCGCGACAGCGGCCAGTCAGCAGTGGTCGAGCCTTCAGTGAGGATGCGCACATAGACTTTCGAACCCGGTGCAGCCTTGGCGATGTTGCGCAGGTCGGCTTCCGAGTCGGTGGAGAACAGACGCACGCCTTTCTCGTAGAAGTAGCGGATGTCCTTGGATTTCTTGATGGTGTTGCCGTAGCTGATACGGTCCGGGCTGACGCCGCGATCCATGACTTTGTCCAGCTCGTAGATCGAGGCGATATCGAAGCTCGAACCCTTGTCTTTGAGCAGGTCGATGATCTCGACGGCCGGGTTGGCCTTGACCGCGTAGTAGACCTTGGCGAATTCGAAACCGGCGCGCAGGTCATCGTAGGCCTGGGCGATCATCGCGGTGTCGATCACCACGAACGGGGTTTCCTGTTTGTCGGCGAACGCCTTCATTTTGTCGAATGTAGCGCGCGCGAAATAGTCTTCGACCTGGATCGACATGCTGGGTGCTCCTATGGGCAAACTCGTAAAAACAATGGGTGCATGAACGCCCTCCGTATCCCCACTTTGGTTCGCCTACTTCCCAAGGCATTGCCGCCGAAAGCAAAAAGGCCCAGAGATGTGCGGTTATCCCTTGGCCTTGCTGTCTCGTCGTCAGTACTTGAGCCGGATGGATCGTTTCCAGCATGGACGTTCGGCGCGAACTTTAGGGCGTGAGGGGCGCGAGATCAACTAAAAATGTCGCGTTTTTGCACGCTTCTGACGTGCGTCGCGTTCATCACTCCTTCTACCCGACCGAGATGACGGGCAGATGTTCCCGGCGAATTTTCGAGTGTTAAACATATCTGCACGTTCGTGGCTTTTGTCGGCTAGATCACAGGTAAGTGTGATAGCGGCAACATCGGCGACGTTGGCGTCGAGAGAGGGTGTTGAAGGGGGATTTGGACCTTGAAGAAGCTGAATTGACGACGCTCTTGCAGGAGAGGCTGTTGAGATTCTTTGTCACCCAGTGAAGATCAACAAAATTACGTAGATCCTGTGGGAGCGAGCCTGCTCGCGAAGGCATTTTCACAGCCGCCATCAGCGTCGACTGATATTGCGCTTTCGCGAGCAGGCTCGCTCCCACAGGGATCGGGTTTCAACCGCGTAGATGGTTTACGCGACCACGGTCTCAGCCGGCGAGACGATACTGGTCTTCATTCCGCGCGAACGTCCCGAGCTCAGGTACGCCGCGATCGATTCCTGCGTCACTTCACCGAGGAATACCCGTTCGGCATCCATCACCGGCAGCCAGGCGCGGTTGAACTCGTACATGCGCGACAACAGGATGCGCAGGTGTTCGTCGTACGCTGCGGTGGCGTTGAACTCGCGCAGGAATTGCGCGCAGGTGCCGGTCTGGCGATGCAGGTCGCGACGGCGCACGTAACCCAGCGCCTTGTTCTCGGCGCAGGTAACCACCACGTAGCGACGGTCGTGCTCGTCCATCAATTCCAGCGCATCGGCCACTGGCGTCTCCGGACTTACCGACGGCGCGTTGTCCGCCGCGTCTTCGGCTTTCACCAACAGCAGGCGTTTGAGCGTGCTGTCCTGACCGACGAAATTGCTGACGAAATCATCCGCCGGATGCGCGAGCAGGGTGTCCGGGTGGTCGATCTGCAGCAGTTTGCCGGCGCGGAAAATGGCGATCTTGTCGCCCAGTTTGATGGCTTCGTCGATGTCGTGGCTGACCATGATTACGGTCTTGTTCAGCGCGCGTTGCATCTCGAAGAATTCGTTCTGGATCATCTCGCGGTTGATCGGGTCGACCGCGCCAAACGGCTCGTCCATCAACAGCAGCGGCGCATCAGCGGCCAAGGCGCGGATCACGCCGATACGCTGTTGCTGACCACCGGACAGTTCACGCGGGTAGCGATGCAGATACTGCTTGGGCTCGAGCTTGATCATGCTCATCAGTTCGCGGGCGCGGTCGTGGCATTTCTGTTTGTCCCAGCCGAGCAGTTTCGGCACCACGACGATGTTTTCTTCGATGGTCATGTTCGGGAACAGACCGATCTGCTGGATCACATAGCCGATGTTGCGGCGCAGGGTCACCTCGTCGAGATCGGTGGTGTCTTCGCCGTTGATGAGGATCTTGCCCGAGGTCGGTTTGATCAGGCGGTTGATCATTTTCAGCGTGGTGCTTTTGCCGCAACCCGATGGCCCGAGGAACACGCAGATCTCGCCTTCATTGACGGTCAGGCTTACCGAATCCACGGCTTTGACATCTTTGCCGTTGCTTTGGAAAGTTTTGCTGAGGTTTTGAAGTTCGATCATTTCAGGAGTCCTTTTGGAGTCAACGAGCGTTGCAGCCATTGGAGAAACAGGTCGGCGAAGATCGCCAGAAGACTGACCAGCAGCGCGCCGACAATAAGCATCGACATGTCACTGCGGCTGATGGAGGCGAGGATCAACACACCGAGGCCGCCGGCGCCGATGGTCGCGGCGATGGTCATCACGCCGATGTTCATCACCACGGCGGTGCGCACGCCAGCGAGGATCACTGGCACCGCAATCGGCAGTTCGACCATGCGCAGGCGCTGGCCGAAGGTCATGCCGATGCCGCGCGCAGCTTCGCGGATGCCCGGTTCAACGCCGGTCAGGGCGAGGTAGGTGTTGCGCATGATCGGCAGCAGCGAATAAAGGAACACGGCGGTGATCGCCGGCAGCGGCCCCAGGCCCTGGCCGAACTTGGAATAGAACGGCAGCAGCAGACCGAACAGGGCGATCGACGGCACGGTCAGCAGCACCGTGGCGCTGGCCTGCAGCGGGCCGGCGAGGGTGGGGAAGCGTGTCATCAGGATGCCCAGCGGCACGCCGATGACGATCGCCAGGGTCACGGCGATGCCGACCAGAGTGATGTGCTGCCAGGTCAGGTGCATCACCTGCTGCCAGTCGAGATGGGAAAAGGCGTTCAGAAATTCCATGACTTCTCCTCTCTTAATTCAGTGGATGCTGGCGCAGGAAATCGGCGGCAACGGACGAAGGGCTCTCGTGGTCGACGTCGACCCGCGCGTTGAGCTGGCGCATGGTTTCGTCGTCGAACAGTTCGGCCAGCGGCTTGAGTTGTTCGGCCAGTTTCGGGTTGGCATCCAGCGTGGCCTGACGCACCACGGGAGCGGCGGTGTAGTCGGGGAAGTAATGCTTGTCGTCTTCCAGCAATTTCAGGCCGAAGGCGTTGAGACGGCCATCGGTGGTGTAGACCAGACCGGCAAACACCTGACCGTTGCGTAGCGCGGTGTAGACCAGGCCGGCGTCCATCTGGCGGATGTTCTTGCGGGTCAGGTTCATGTCGTAGAGCTTGACCATGCCGTCGAGACCGTCGGAGCGGTTGGCGAACTCGGTGTCCAGCGCCACCAAGTGGTTGGTCTTGGCCTCGGCGCGCAGCACTTCGTTGAGCTGGCTGATGTTGCCGATCTGCGGATATTGCTCGGCGATTTTTTTCGGCAGAGCGAGGGCGTAGGTGTTGCTGAATTTCGACGGCGTCAGCCAGATCAGGCCTTTTTTCGCGTCGAGTTCTTTGACCCGGGCGTAGGACTGCGCGCTGTCGAGTTTTTCAGTGACGTGGTTATAGGCCACCAGCGACACGCCGGTGTATTCCCAGAGCAGGTCCAGCTGGCCACTTTCGTGGGCGCTGCGCGCGAGGTTGCTGCCCAGACCGCCGGTGATTTGCGCGTCGTAGCCTTTGCTGCGCAGGTATTGCGCGGTGATTTCGGCGAGCAGGGTCTGCTCTGTGAAGACCCGGGCGCCGAGGCGGATGACCGGTTTTTCAGCGGCTTGCGCGATTCCTGCGAACAGCAGGACGCAGCCTAAGATCAAGCTAAGTCGTTTCATAAATATTCCTTCGCAAAGCCTTAAGACGGGCGCAGACCGCGTTCCAGCCAGAGACGGCTGGCGAGGGTGACCACGCCATCGAGCAACAGCGCCAACAGCGCGGTGCACGCGGCGCCGAGCAGCAGTTGCGGCTGATTGTTCAGGGCGATGCCGGGGAAGATCAGGCTGCCGAGGCTGTTGGCGCCGATCAGGAACGCCAGCGGCGCAGTGCCGACGTTGATCGCCAGTGCGACCCGCACGCCACCGACGATGATCGGCACGGCGTTGGGCAATTCGACTTTCCACAGCACTTGGCGCGGCGTCATGCCGATGCCGACAGCGGCTTCTTTCAGCGAGCCCTGAACATTTTTCAGGCCTTCATAGGTGTTGCGCACAATCGGCAACAGCGAGGCGAGGAACAGCGCGAAGATTGCCGGACCACTGCCGATGCCGAGGATGCCCAGCGCAATCGCGAGCACGGCCAGCGGTGGCACGGTATTGCCGATATTGAAGATTTGCATGAAGCGTTCGGCGCGGCCGACCATGCTCGGGCGGCTGAGGAAGATACCGGCGGGAATGCCCACGACAAGGGCGGCCAGCATGGAAGCGAGGACGAGAATCAGATGAGCTTGCAGGTAAAACAACAAATCGTCGCGGTAGTGTTCGATCGTGTTGATGCCGATCCAGTGGACCAGCAGGGCCAGGAGCGCGATCACCACCGCACCTCCCATCAGCCCTTTGCCATAGCGGATAGCCACAGGCGGACTCCTTTTTTTGTAGTCGGCGAGCGCAGTCCCGTGTGGCATGCCAAGCCTTGGCTGCCGGGAGCGTCGTTCGCGAAAAGTAGCCGTTTTTCAGAGCCGGCAAAGCGGTCTGAAAGCGAGCCATGAGCGCAGCCTCGTCAGGCTAACTTGCTGATTTTTCAGCCCCTGACGAAAGTTCGTAACAGGGGATGGACGTCTCCGTGCTTTAAAAGGTTCCCATCTGCGGCAGCATTTGGCCACCCTTAATGTGCTCAACGGTTCGGTTATTGCGGCGAGTTGGGCTATAATCGCGGCCCTTTTTTGAATCACCGCCAGGCGATTTCCCATGACCCAACAGGCCGCCGAAGTCGCGAAACGCCGCACTTTCGCCATTATTTCCCACCCCGATGCCGGTAAAACCACAATCACCGAAAAGCTCCTGTTGATGGGCAAGGCGATTGCAGTGGCCGGTACGGTGAAATCCCGCAAATCCGATCGCCATGCGACATCCGACTGGATGGAGATGGAGAAGCAGCGGGGTATTTCCATTACCACGTCGGTCATGCAGTTCCCCTATCGCGAACACATGATCAACCTGCTCGACACCCCGGGCCACGAAGACTTCTCCGAAGACACCTACCGCACCCTGACAGCGGTGGACTCGGCATTGATGGTGCTCGACGGCGGTAAGGGCGTAGAGCCACGGACCATTGCGCTGATGGACGTCTGCCGTCTGCGTGACACGCCGATCGTCAGCTTCATCAACAAACTCGACCGTGACATTCGCGACCCGATCGAACTGCTCGACGAAATCGAAGCAGTCCTGAAGATCAAGGCTGCGCCGATCACCTGGCCGATCGGTTGCTACCGCGATTTCAAGGGCGTGTATCACCTGGCCGACGACTACATCATTGTCTACACCGCCGGTCACGGTCACGAACGCACCGAAACCAAGATCATCGAGAAGCTCGACTCCGACGAGGCGCGCGCGCACCTGGGCGATGAGTACGAGCGCTTCATCGAACAGCTGGAACTGGTGCAGGGCGCCTGCCACGAATTCAACCAGCAGGAATTCCTCGACGGCCAACTGACCCCGGTGTTCTTCGGTACGGCGCTGGGCAACTTCGGTGTCGACCACGTGCTCGATGCTGTCGTCGATTGGGCGCCGCGTCCGCTGGCCCGTGTGGCCAACGAGCGTACTGTCGAGCCAGTGGAAGAGAAGTTCTCGGGCTTCATCTTCAAGATCCAGGCGAACATGGACCCGAAACACCGCGACCGCATCGCCTTCATGCGTATCTGCTCCGGCAAGTACGAAAAAGGCATGAAGATGCGCCACGTGCGTACCGGCAAGGACGTGCGCATCGGCGACGCCCTGACGTTCTTCTCTTCCGAGCGTGAACAGCTCGAAGAAGCCTACGCTGGCGACATCATCGGTCTGCACAACCACGGTACGATCCAGATCGGCGACACCTTCAGCGAAGGCGAAGTCCTTGGTTTCACCGGTATTCCGCACTTCGCCCCGGAACTGTTCCGTCGCGTGCGTCTGCGTGATCCGCTGAAGTCCAAGCAGTTGCGTCAGGGCCTGCAGCAGTTGGCGGAAGAGGGCGCGACGCAGGTGTTCTTCCCGGAGCGCAGCAACGACATCATTCTTGGCGCCGTCGGTGTACTGCAGTTCGATGTGGTCGCCAGCCGCTTGAAAGAGGAATACAAGGTCGAGTGCTCGTATGAGCCGATCACTGTGTATTCGGCGCGCTGGATCGAGTGCGACGACAAGAAGAAGCTTGAGGAATTTTCCAACAAGGCGGTGGAGAACCTCGCGCTGGATGGCGGTGGTCACCTGACTTACCTGGCGCCGACGCGGGTGAATCTGGCGTTGATGGAAGAGCGCTGGCCGGATGTGAAATTCCGCGCGACGCGTGAGCATCATTAAGGTTTGAGGTGTTTTTCTGAAAGCCCCTGAGGTGTAGGCCTTGGGGGCTTTTTTATGGGCTGCCGCTTTTGGTCTTGGCGGCCGTTGGGCCGACCAGGCTGTTGGGGTTTTGGGTGAATATCCGTTGCTGCGGGGGCTGCGGCTGGCGGTTTCGCCCTTACGGCGACTTACTTTTTTACAAGCGCCTAAAAAAGTAAGCAAAAAACGCTTGCTCCTGCGTTCGGCCCTCGCAGGCTCGGGTTCCTTCGCTCCGGGATCGATCCGGGCGCAGCGGCTCCGGTTTGCTTCGCTGCACCTCCTTCCGCTGTGTTCGACTTCGTCGAACGGTCGCTGCGCTCCCACGCCCGGATCAATCCCTCCACTCAGCCTTCCGACGTCGCCCGTGGATCAAAAGCAAGATCAAAGGCACTCGAGCTTGCGCTCATTGTTTTGAGTGGTGAGAAGCGTGTGGTCTGCTTTGGATCTGTGTTGGATTCGCCCCTCATCGGAACGCCGCCCGCCCAGCCCTCTCCCGAGGGAGAGGGGGCCGATTGATGATCTGTCCAAATCCCGAGTTCGGCTCGGTATTTCAGGTCGGCGTACCTTGCCCAAGCGACCCGGTCAGTCCCCTCTCCCTCCGGGAGAGGGTTAGGGTGAGGGGCTTTTGATCTTTAACGCCGCGTGAAAAATCAAGTTGAATCCGGGCGCGGCGATTTTTCCGTAAAGCGTTTTCCCTCTACGTCGTAGCCATACTCTGCTTTTACTTCCGCTGACCTCACCCCCACGACATTCCAATCCAAGCCGTCTACTGTTCATCAAACCCTCGCGCCCATCGGACGTTACATGCTCAAAGGACTGACCCAACTCCTGCGCCCCAACGGCTATTTCACCCCCATGGCCTGGGTCCTCGCGGCTCTATTGTTCATCAACCGCCTCAGCGCCATGGTCAAACTCTTCATGGCGCTGTACTTGCGTCAGGAACTGGGGCTGGCGATTGAAACCGTCGGCTGGTTGCTGTCGGCCTATGGCGCTGGGTTGCTGGTCGGTTCGATGCTCGGGGGCTTGCTCAGTGATCATGTGCGCACGGCGCGGCTGACGGCGGCGCTGTTTTTCGTTTCGGTGTGGGTGCTGATGCTGTTGGGGCTGGTGAAGCAGGTGCCTTGGCTCGCCGGTTTGCTATTGCTTAGCGGTGTCATCGATGGGGCGATTCGGACGTTGCATCAGCGGCTGATCATGGAGTATTGCGAAGTCGCGCAACGCTCGCGTGCGCAGGCCCTTAGTCGGGTCGCGCGTAATCTGGGCATGGCCGCTGCCGGGGTGGCGGGTGGGGTGTTGGCGCAGGCGGATTTTCGTTGGGTGTTTTTTGCCAGTGCAGCGATGACGATGCTGGCGTTGCTGTGGTTCGTGCGCACAACGTGGCGGCGGCCGGTGCTGGTGGTTGGAGACGAATCCGCCGATGGCTCGAGCGTGCCGCTTCGCGACAAGCCGTTCCTCTGGCTGCTGGCGGCGACGGCCGTGCTCGGCATTGCGTTCGACACGGTCTACAGCACGCTGGGCAATTATCTGCGTGATTACTACCACCTGAGCACAGAGGCGATCGGCTGGCAGTTCGGGCTCAATGCGCTGTTGGTGATCGCTTTACAAATCCCGCTGTCGCACTCGGTCGAACGCTGGGGCTCGCGTTGGCAGATGCTCGTTGGCAGTGTCCTGTTGGCCTGTGGGCTGGGCATGTTGCCGTTCGGTTCCGGCTTGGCTTTTGTCTGTCTGTCGACGCTGATCTGGACGCTGGGCGAGGCGCTGTTCATGCCGCCACTGAATGTGCTGGCGATGCACTTTGCGCAGAGCGGCAAGAGCGGTCAGTACTTCGGGCTGTTCTTCATGAGCTGGAGTGCCAGCGCGCTGTTGTCGCCGGTGCTCAGCGGTCAGCTGTATGGCCAGTTTGGCGGGCACAGTGTCTGGTTGATGAGCGCGCTGCTGGTGCTGATCTCCATTCCACTGACCTGGCAGGCCACGCGCGGCGCTTAGCTGATTCGGTTATCGGGGTTATTCGAAAGCAATCTGGCGGTCGATGGCATTTCTGCCTGCGCGGTCGCGTCCTAAGTGGTGAGCCGGTCGGATCGCAACTAGATTTCACACGGAGCCAGTCCGGCAAGCATGTCTTAGCGCAACAGGATGGAGTCGGCCATGAAAAGCAGATTGCTACGGGTTTTGATGTTGTTGAAAGTGATGGTGATGCTATCCCTCGGCACCGCAACGGCGTGGGCCGAGTGCGAGGATCACGAATCTCAGGCGTTCAATGGGCAGGTCGGGCATAGCGGGCTGATGCTGGCCAAATCCGAGTCGGAGCCGGGAGATATGAATCAGGGTGGCAGCGCCGAAGATGATGACTCGACGACCGACGAGCCGGACACCGATGATCCGGGTGACGAAGGCGATAGCCAGACATAGATCGCCGGCCAAAGAAAAACCCCTTCTGCCTCGACTGATGCGCAATGGAGGTGGAAGGGGTTTTGTTATCGCGTGAACTCTTGAATCAACACGAATTCCCTGTGGGAGCGAGCCTGCTCGCGAAAGCGGTTAATCAGTCACCGATGATGTTGACCGAAATGACGCCTTCGCGAGCAGGCTCGCTCCCACATGAGATATTTCGTGGGCCTACGCCGCGCCGTCGAGAAACTGCTCGGCGTAGTGGCAGGCCACCTGCCGATTATCCAGCTCACGCAACAGCGGTTCTTCCGTGGTGCAACGCTCGGTCGCGTACGGGCAGCGCTTGTGGAAAGCGCAGCCCGGTGGCGGGTTCAGCGGGTTGGGCAGTTCGCCGACGATCTTGATTTTCGGCTTGTTCGGGTCCGGGTGAATCGTCGGGGTCGCCGACAGCAGCGCTTGGGTATACGGGTGCAGCGGGCGCTCGTAGATGTCGTTCTTCGGACCCAATTCCACCGGGCGGCCGAGGTACATCACCATCACGTCATCGGCCACGTGCTGCACCACCGCGAGGTTGTGCGAGATGAACACGTAGGCGGTGTTGAACTCCTGCTGCAAATCCATGAACAGGTTCAGCACCTGGGCCTGAATCGATACGTCCAGCGCCGAAGTCGGTTCGTCCGCGACCAGCACTTTCGGTTGCAGCATCATTGCCCGCGCCAGAGCGATACGCTGGCGCTGACCGCCGGAGAACATGTGCGGATAGCGCTGGTAATGCTCGGGCCGCAAGCCGACCTGCTTCATCATCGCCTGGACTTTCTCGCGACGTTCGCTGGCCGACAGCTTGGTGTTGATCAGCAACGGCTCGGCCAATTGATCACCGATTTTCTGCCGTGGGTTCAACGACGCATACGGGCTCTGAAACACCATCTGCACGTCTTTGCGCAGTTGCTTGCGCTCGGCCTTGTCGGCGCCGGCGACTTCCTGGCCGGCGATCTGCAGCGAACCCGACGACGGCTCTTCGATCAGCGTCAGGGCGCGGGCGAGGGTGGATTTGCCGCAGCCCGACTCACCCACTACGGCGAGGGTCTTGCCGGCTTCCAGTTCGAACGACACGCCGTTGAGCGCGCGCACGGTGGCGTGGCCCTTGAACAGGCCACGGGAGACTTCGTAGTGACGGGTCAGGTCGCGGGCGGTAAGTACGACGGCCATTACGCCACCTCCTGGTTCAGCGGGTAGAAGCAGCGGGCGAGGCTGTTGGCTTTCGGATCAAGGCCCGGACGCTGGGTGCGGCAGTTGTCCTGCACATACGGGCAGCGCGGCGACAGCAGGCAACCCTGCGGTCGGTCGTAACGGCCCGGGACGATGCCCGGCAAGGTCGACAGGCGTGAGGCGCCGAGGCTGTGCTCGGGAATCGCCTTGAGCAGTGCTTCGCTGTACGGGTGTGCCGGGATGTCGAACAGCTGCGGCACCTGGCCGACTTCCACCGCTTGGCCGGCGTACATCACGCAGACGCGCTGGGCAGTTTCCGCCACGACCGCGAGGTCGTGAGTGATCAGCACCAGGCCCATGTTCTGCTCTTTCTGCAACGCCAGCAGCAGATCCATGATCTGCGCCTGAATCGTTACGTCCAGCGCCGTGGTCGGTTCGTCGGCGATCAACAGTTTCGGCTCGCCGGCAATCGCCATGGCGATCGCGACGCGCTGGCTCATACCGCCAGACAGTTGATGCGGATAGGCGTCCATGCGGCTGGCGGCGCCGGGGATCTCGACTTTTTCCAGCAGTTCGATGGCACGCTTGCGCGCTTGCTTGCCGGACATTTTCAGGTGCAGGCGTAGCACTTCCTCGATCTGGAAACCGACGGTGTAGCTCGGGTTCAGTGCGGTCATCGGGTCCTGGAAGACCATCGACAGATCTTTGCCGACGATCTGCCGACGCTGACGGTTGCTCAGCTTGAGCATGTCCTTGCCGTCGAAGCTGAGCGAGTCAGCGGTGACGATGCCGGGATGCTCGATCAGGCCCATCAGCGCCATCATGGTCACGGATTTACCCGAACCCGACTCGCCAACGATGGCCAATACTTCGCCTTTGTCGACTTTCAGGTCGAGGCCGTCGACCACCGGGGTCGCGGTCTTGTCGCCGAAGCGGACGTTGAGATTCTTGATTTCTAGCAGTGACATTTGAATCTCCTCAGGCGGCGTTCTTGAGTTTCGGGTCCAGCGCATCGCGCAGGCCGTCGCCCATCAAGTTGATTGCCAGCACGCTGAGCAAAATGGTCAGACCAGGCAGGCTCACCACCCACCAGGCGCGTTCGATGTAGTCGCGGGCCGAGGCCAGCATGGTGCCCCACTCAGGGGTTGGCGGTTGTACGCCGAGGCCGAGGAAGCCCAGTGCGGCGGCATCGAGAATCGCCGAGGAGAAGCTCAGGGTTGCCTGCACGATCAGCGGCGCCATGCAGTTGGGCAGCACGGTGATGAACATCAGGCGCGGCAGACCGGCACCGGCCAGACGCGCGGCGGTGACGTAGTCGCGGTTCAGTTCGCCCATGACGGCGGCACGGGTCAGACGCACGTAGGACGGCAGGGAAACCACGGCAATCGCGATCACGGTGTTGATCAGGCCAGGGCCGAGGATGGCGACAATCGCCACGGCCAGCAGCAGCGACGGCAGGGCCAGCATGATGTCCATCAGACGCATGATGGTCGGGCCGACCACTTTCGGGAAGAAACCGGCAAACAGACCCAGCAGGATCCCCGGAATCAGCGACATCACCACCGACGACAAGCCGATCAGCAGCGACAGGCGCGAACCCTGGATCAGACGCGACAGCAGGTCACGGCCGAGTTCATCGGTGCCGAGCAGGAACTGCATCTGCCCGCCTTCGAGCCACGCCGGTGGCGTCAGCAGGAAGTCACGGTATTGCTCGCTCGGATTATGCGGCGCGACCCACGGCGCGAAAATCGCGCAGAAGATGATCAGCAGCATGAACAGCAGGCCGGCAACGGCGCCCTTGTTCTTCGAGAACGCTTGCCAGAATTCTTTGTACGGCGACGGGTACAGCAGGCTTTGATCCACGGCGGACGTGGCGGTGGCTACTGAGGATGTTGGAGTGCTCATGGGTATTGACCTCAGCGCTGATGACGGATGCGTGGGTTGGCAAAGCCGTAGAGGATGTCCACTACGAAGTTGACCAGAATCACCAGGCAGGCGATTAACAGGATGCCGTTTTGCACCACCGGATAGTCCCGGGCGCCGATGGCTTCGATCAGCCATTTACCGATGCCGGGCCAGGAGAAGATGGTTTCGGTCAGGACCGCACCGGCCAGCAAAGTACCGACTTGCAGACCTACAACCGTCAGCACCGGAATCAGCGCATTGCGCAGACCGTGCACGAACACCACGCGCGACGGCGACAGGCCTTTGGCCTTGGCGGTGCGGATGTAGTCTTCGCGCAGCACTTCGAGCATCGACGAACGGGTCATCCGCGCGATTACCGCCAGCGGAATGGTACCGAGCACGATGGCCGGCAGGATCAGGTGGTGCAGGGCGTCGAAGAACGCGCCGACGTCATCGGCCAGCAGCGTGTCGATCAGCATGAAGCCGGTTTTCGGCTCGATGTCATACAGCAGGTCGATGCGCCCGGACACCGGGGTCCAGCCCAGGCTCACCGAGAAGAACATGATCAGGATCAGGCCCCACCAGAAGATCGGCATCGAATAGCCCGCGAGGGAGATGCCCATCACCCCGTGGTCGAACAGCGATCCTCGTTTGAGTGCCGCGATCACCCCGGCCAGAAGCCCGAGGATGCCAGCGAACAGCAGGGCGGCCATGGACAGTTCCAGGGTCGCCGGGAAAAGAGAGGTGAACTCGGTCCACACACTTTCACGGGTACGCAACGACTCACCGAGATCGCCCTGAGCCAGTTTGCCGATGTAGTCCAGATACTGGGCATACAGCGGCTTGTTCAGCCCCAGGCGTTCCATTGCCTGAGCGTGCATTTCGGGGTCGACCCGACGTTCGCCCATCATCACTTCCACGGGGTCGCCCGGAATCATGCGAATCAACGCGAAAGTCAGCAAGGTGATGCCGAAAAACGTGGGGATCAACAACCCCAGTCGGCGGGCAATAAAACTAAACATCTTGTGTGGTACCTCATCAGCCGGTTAGGCGTGTCCGGCGTCCCTCAGGTAAGGGACGCCGGGCGTTTCTTATCTACTTCACCTGGGTGGTGGCGAAGTTATTAGTGGTGAGAGGGCTGATGTGGTAGCCCTCTACATTGTTGCGCATTGCAGTGAACATCCGAGTATGGGCCATGCTGATCCATGGCTGGTCCTGATTAAACAGCACTTGAGCCTGTTCGTAGAGCGCGGCGCGTTCGGCCGGATCTACTTTAGCCCGCGCTTCATCCAGCAGTGCCTGGAATTTCTCGTTGCACCAGCGTGCGTAGTTTTCGCCGTTCTTGGCGGCCTCGCAACTGAGCATAGGCGTCAGGAAGTTATCCGGGTCGCCGTTGTCGCCCGCCCATCCGGCCGAGACCATGTCGTGCTCGCCGGCCTTGGCGCGCTTGAGCATTTCGCCCCATTCCATCACGCGGATGTCGATCTTGATCCCGACTTTCGCCAGGTCAGCCTGCATCATCTGCGCACCGAGCATCGGGTTGGGGTTGGTCGGACCGCCGCCGTTGCGGGTGAACAGGGTGAAGGTGGTGCCTTCCGGAACCCCGGCTTCCTTGAGCAGCGCGCGCGCCTTGTCGAGGTCGCGTGGCGGGTTTTTCAGATCATGGTTGTAGCCGAGCAGGGTCGGCGGGTAAGGGTTGACCGCCACCGACGCGTTACCCTTGCCGAACAGCGCGTTGACGTAGGCTTCCTTGTCGAACGCGATGTCGATGGCTTTGCGCACGCGTACGTCGCTCATGTACTTGTGCTGGGTGTTCATGGCGATGTACGAAACGGTCATCGCGTCCAGCTCGTCGACTTTCAGCTTGCTGTCTTTCTTGATGCTCGGGATGTCATCCGGTTTCGGATACAGCGCGACCTGGCACTCGTTGGCCTTGAGCTTTTGCAGGCGCACGTTGTTGTCGGTGGCGATCGCCAGGATCAACGCGTCGGCCGGTGGCTTGCCACGGAAATAATCCGGGTTGGCCTTGAAGCGCACCTGCGCATCCTTGGCGTAGCGCTGGAAGATAAACGGGCCGGTGCCGATCGGCTTGTTGTTAAGATCGCCGGTCTTGTTGGCCTTGAGCAACTGGTCGGCGTACTCGGCCGGGTAGATCGACGAGAAGGCCATGGCGATGTCGGCCAGGAACGGCGCTTCGCGACGGGTCAGGGTGAACTTGACCGTGTTGTCGTCGACTTTTTCTACGCTTTTGAGCAGTTCCTTGAAGCCCATGCTTTCAAAGTACGGGAAGCCTACGCTCGACAGTTTGTGCCACGGGTGATTCGGGTCCAGCTGACGCTGGAAGCTCCAGACCACGTCGTCGGCATTCATGTCGCGGGTCGGCTTGAAATATTCGGTGGTGTGAAACTTGACGCCTTTGCGCAGGTGGAAGGTGTAGGTCAGGCCGTCTTCGCTGATGTCCCAAGACTCGGCGAGCGCCGGGATCACCTCGGTGGTGCCGGGTTTGAAATCGGCCAGGCGGTTGAAGATGGTTTCGGCCACAGCGTCCGCCGTGACTGCAGTTGTGTACTGGACCATATCGAAGCCTTCCGGGCTGGCTTCGGTGCAGACCACCAAGGGTTTGGCCGAGGCGCCGACAGCGACACTCAGCAACGCAGCCGCGATGGCCGCACGTAGGGGAAGCATTTTCATCGATAACCCTCTGCAATCGGTTGAAGACAGAAAACCGAACGGCCGACTCATCATGAGTCAGCCGTCGGTTGGCGTTTTTACAGAATGTTGAACGGGATGGTGGTTACGAGACGGAACTCGTTGATGCTGCCGTCCGATTGGAACTCGCTCGCACGGTGGGCTGTGTAGGTGCCGCGAATCGTGGTGGCTTTCAGAGGACCGCTTTGTACCGCATAGGTCGCACCGATGCCGTATTCATAGTGGTGCTCGCCATCCTGTTCCTGGATGCCGTCGTAGCCTTTGCCTTCAACGCCTTTGTTGCCGTTGTAGTGCGTGCCATCGATTCCCCAGCCGCGAGCTTGATAGATGTTGAATTTCAGGCCCGGCACACCGTACTCGGCCATATTGATGGCGTATGAAACCTGGAAGGATTTCTCGTTCGGGCCGTTGAAGTCCGACAGCAGGGAGTTGGCTAGGTAGATACCGTTAGTCTCGTGCAGGTAATCGAAGTACTCGTTACCGTTTACTTGCTGGTAGGAGAAGGTCAGGTTATGCGCTTGGTGGGTCAGTCCGAACGACAGCGAGTAGGTGTCGTTGTCGATGTCGCCCAGCAGCTTCTTACCTTCGTCGACGGTTTTGTAGTAGTTGAAACCGGTAGTCAGGGCGAGGACGCTGCTGTCACCCAGTTCATGGGTGGCGCCGAAGTAGTACTGGTTCCACAGATCTTCAACTTGCGTGCCCCATAGACTGGTTTTCAGACTTTCGAGCGGCTGATAGCTGATACCGGCGGTGTTGACCTTGTCGGATTCGACACGGCCGTTGGCATACTCGGCGCGGAATTTCTGCAGGCTTTGTTCCGATCGTGGCGAGACGCGATCAAAAGTGGCCAAGTCGAAGGACAGATTGTTCAACTCTTCACTGTGCAGGGAGACACCCTCGAAGCTCGAAGGCAGTGCACGGTTGCCGATCACGTCGACCTGCGGGCTGCTGAAGCTCATACGACCGGCAGTCAGAGTGGTGTTGGAAACGCGCGCCTTGATGTTGGCAAGGCCTACCTTGCTCCACTGATCTACGGCTTCACCGTTATTCTTGTGCGTCAGGGTGCGGTTGTTACCCGATCCCACGCCCGTCTTTGGGGCGCCGCCATTTCCGGAAGCCAGATTTTCACGATCACGTTCAAGCGCAATTGCATTATATGCCGCAACTTCGGTGCTGATACCTACAGTGCCCTCGGTGAAACCCGAGTTGTACTTGACGATGGTCCCTTGCACCCAGTTGATCCGACGGTCAGTTTCGGCCGGAGAACCATTTTTTTTATAGGAGAATTTGCCGCCGCGCTTCAGTTGCTCGTTGGCGTACCAGTTACGTGTCGTACCGGTGATCGACTGTCCTTCGACGAACCCAGTGGCCTCAGCCTGGGCGCTTTTGGTGTTGACGGTCACCGGGGTGAACGCCTGGCTCTGGGTTTCCGCATAAGCCGTGGCGGTGATGCTGCTGATGGCCAGAGCCAGTATCGCGGTGCTGCTCAGTTTCATGGGTGAAGCTCCTTTACTTTCTTTTTATCCCGGCTTTTTTTGGTATGCCGGTTATTGGTTTAGAACTCGTTCACACATCGCAAACGTTTGCAAAAAGCCGGATTGGCGAATTTAGGCAAAGCGCTTGCGTGAGGGGAGTAGACGGCTCCCCTCAGCATTGCGGCTAATCGGTTGGGTTAATCGATACTGACACCCGAGAACACGTTGCGGCCGAACGGGCTGACTTTGAATCCTTCGACCCGGGTGCTTAACGGCTGGTTGACCGTCGAGTGGGCGACAGGCGTGATCGGCACTTGCTGTTTAAGCAATTGCTGGGCCTGTTTATAAAGCACGGTGCGCTGGTCGCGGTCGGTGACGACCTTGGCCTGTTTGATCAGCTTGTCGTAAGCCGGATCGCACCACATGGAGTAGTTGTTGCCGCCGATGGCGTCACAGCTGTACAGCGTGCCCAGCCAGTTGTCCGGATCCCCGTTGTCACCGGTCCAGCCAATCAGGCTGACGTCGTGCTCGCCGTTCTTGGTGCGCTTGATGTACTCGCCCCATTCGTAACTGACGATCTTCACTTTCAGACCGATCTTGGCCCAGTCGGACTGGAGCATTTCGGCCATCAGTTTGGCGTTCGGGTTGTACGGACGCTGCACCGGCATTGCCCACAGGGTGATCTCGGTGCCTTCTTTCACGCCGGCAGCCTTGAGCAGTTCCTTGGCTTTTTCCGGGTTGTAGGCGGCGTCCTTGATCGTGTCATCGTAGGACCACTGGGTCGGCGGCATGGCGTTGACGGCCAGTTGGCCGGCGCCTTGATAAACAGCGTTGAGAATTCCCTGTTTATTCACCGCCATGTCCAGTGCCTGACGCACTTCGAGTTGATCGAACGGCTTGTGGCGCACGTTGTAGGCGATGTAGCCGAGGTTGAAGCCCGGCTTGGAAATCAGTTGCAATTTCGGGTCGGCCTTCAGCGCTTCAACATCGGCGGGGCGCGGGTGCAGGGTGATCTGGCACTCGTTGGCCTTGAGCTTCTGCACACGTACCGAGGCGTCGGTGTTGATCGCGAAAATCAGGTTCTTCAGCTTGACCCGGCTCGGATCCCAGTACTGCGGGTTACCGGTGTAACGGATGTTCGAGTCTTTCTGGTAGCTCTTGAACACGAACGGCCCGGTGCCGATCGGCTTCTGGTTGATGTCGCTCGGCTTGCCGTCGGCCAGCAGTTTGTCGGCGTATTCGGCAGACAGAATGGCGGCGAAGCTCATGGCGATGTTCTGGATGAACGCGGCGTCAACACTGTTGAGCGTGAACTCCACGGTCAGCGGCCCGGTCTTCTCGACCTTGGCGATGTTCTTGTTCAGGCTCATCCCGTTGAAGTACGGAAACTCGGTGGGATAGGCCTTGCGGAACGGCTGTTGCGCATCGAGCATGCGATTGAACGTGAACAGCACGTCGTCGGCGTTGAAATCGCGGCTCGGCTTGAAGTAAGGGGTTGTGTGAAATTTCACGCCTTCACGCAGGTGAAAGGTGTATTTCAGGCCATCTTCGGAAATGTCCCACTTGGTTGCCAGACCGGGTACGACATTGGTCGCGCCTTTTTCGAACTCCACCAGGCGGTTGTACAGCGGCTCGGCGGCGTCGTTGTCGGTGGCCGTCGTGTATTGCGCGGTATCGAAACCCGCCGGGCTGCCTTCCGAGCAAAACACCAGGCTGTCGCTGGCGGCGTAGCTTGCAGACGTGGCGGCCAACAGGCCGGCGCCCAACAGTGCGGAAAAAATCAAGGTATGGCGCATGACGCTCCCTCTTTTTAGTGTTGTGCAATGCGTCAGGGTCCCTATCCCGGGACTTTCTGGTCGCATTGAGCTCAATCCAATACGTACGGCAAAACCGGTGGCCCACGCAGACACTGGTCAGTACGCGACGGTAGGCACCGTGCCTCTGGCAGTAAATACGTAATTGCCTTAATGCTCGTAGGAAAAGTCGACGCGCCTATACCGAAGCAATCATCTGCGGCGGATTTGGGTGTAGGCCTTTTCCTTTTTTCCCGGTAGATAAAGCAACGGCGACGTCAGAAACGCCGCCGTTGCAATGTCTTACTTGCTGACGCTGACGCCGTAGAAGGAATTCAGGCCAAATGGGCTGATCTTGAAATCCTGCACGTTGGCGCGCATGGGTTGATACACCGTCGAGTGAGCGATAGGTGTCATTGGAACTGCATCTTTGAGGACGTGTTGCGCCTGTTTGTACAGCTCGGTGCGCTTGCCCTGGTCGGTAGTGCGTTTGGCTTCTTTCACCAGGCCGTCGAACTTCTTGTCGCACCACTTGGAGAAGTTGTTGCCGCTCAGCGAGTCGCAGCCGAACAGAACGTTGAGCCAGTTGTCCGGATCACCATTGTCACCGCTCCAGCCAATGATCATGGCCTGGTTCTCGCCACCTTTGGAACGCTTGATGTACTCGCCCCACTCGTAGCTGGTGATCTTCACTTTCAAGCCGATCTTGGCCCAGTCGGACTGGAGCATTTCAGCCATCAGTTTGGCGTTCGGGTTGTACGGACGCTGCACCGGCATCGCCCACAGGACGATCTCGGTACCTTCCTTGACGCCGGCTTCCTTGAGCAGCTGTTTGGCTTTCTCAGGGTCGTACTTGGCATCCTTGATCGTGGTGTCGTAGGACCACTGGGTCGGTGGCATGGCGTTGACCGCCAGTTGGCCGGCGCCCTGGTAAACCGAATCGATGATCTGCGGCTTGTTCACGGCCATGTCCAGCGCCTGGCGCACACGCAGGTCAGCCAGTGGGTTGGCCTCGTTGCTGCCCTTGACCTTGTCCATCACGTTGTAAGCGATGTAGCCCAGGTTGAAGCCAGCCTGATCCGGCATCTTCAGGGACTTGTCTTCTTTCAGCGCTTTCAGATCGGCCGGACGCGGGAACAGGGTGACCTGGCACTCGTTCTTTTTCAGCTTCTGGATACGCACCGACGGGTCGGTGGTGATGGCGAAGATCAGGTTGTCGATCTTCACGTCTTCAGGTTTCCAGTAATCCTTGTTGCCGGTGTAACGGATGTTCGAGTCTTTCTGGTAGCTCTTGAACACGAACGGGCCGGTGCCGATCGGCTTCTGGTTGATGTCGGCGGCTTTGCCATCCTTGAGCAGTTGGGCCGCGTATTCGGCGGACTGCACGGACGCGAAGCTCATGGCCATGTTCTGGATGAACGCGGCGTCGACTTCTTTCAGGGTGAACTTGACGGTGTGGTCGTCGACTTTATCGATCTTGGTGATGTTGGTATCCATCCCCATGTCGGTGAAGTACGGGAATTCGGTCGGGTACGCCTTACGGAACGGGTCATCCTTGTTAATCATGCGATTGAAGGTGAACAGCACGTCGTCGGCGTTGAACTCACGAGTCGGCTTGAAATACGGGGTGGTGTGGAACTTGACGCCTTCACGCAGGTGGAAGGTGTAGGTCAGGCCATCGTCGGAAATGTCCCACTTGGTCGCCAGGCCAGGAATCACGGCGGTGCCGCCGCGCTCGAACTGGGTCAGGCGGTTGAACATGGTTTCGGCTGAGGCGTCGAAGTCGGTTCCGGTGGTGTACTGGCCTGGATCAAAACCGGCCGGGCTCCCTTCGGAGCAGAACACCAGGTTAGTCGCAGCGGTGGCGAAAGGTGCGGAGGCTAACAAGCCTGCGCCGACTAGAAACGGAATGACCGCGTGTTTAAGCATGTTGGCCTCATGATTTGTTGTCATTTTTTAGTTGTGAGGTACGACCTCGTGAGTCGTGCCTGCGGATACTTATGCAGGCCCCATACCCAATGCAAGATCCAGAGCAGTCGGCGGCGTTAAACGGTGGCACGAACGTACCTTAATGTCGCATCCGTATAACTTTTGACGCATTTGACCGTTTGCGGGTGGTTTTTGCGGTGCATTCGGGGCACTGAAATGGTGCGCTGCAGGTGTCGGGTGCGCTTGGGTGGGGCTTGGTGTTACTTATTTATACCCTTGGGGATGGGCGGGGTTGAGGGGTTTTCGGGGTGGGCTTTGGTGGGGTGGATTGGGGCAGGGATTGGGGAGTTTTACTTGGTGCAACTGGGTGTTTCGATTGGTGGCACCTTGGCGGCCTTTGGGCCGACCAGGGTGTTGGTTGGTTTAGGTGAATATCCGTTTTTTGCGGTGTGGCGGCTGGCGGTTTCGCCCTTACGGCGAGTCACCTTTTTCAAACGCCAAAAAGGTAACCCAAAACGCTAGCTCCTGCGTTCGGCCCTCGCAGGCTCGGGTTCCTTCGCTCCGGGACTGATCCGGGCGCAGCGGCTCCGGTTTGCTTCGCTGCACCTCCTTCCGCTGTGTCTGGCTGCGCCAGACGGTCGCTGCGCTCCCACGCCCGGATCAATCCCTCCACTCAGCCTTCGGACGTCGCCGGTGGATCAAGATCAAGAGCAGGCGAGCTGACACTCGGCCTATTGAGTGGTGAAGAGCGGGTGTTCGGCGTTATTTTTGTTGTGGATTTGCCCCTCACCCCAGCCCTCTCCCCGAGGAGAGGGGGCTGATTTGTGTGCTTTTCAAATCCTGAGTTCAACTCGGAGTTTCACGTTGGCGTATCTCCCCCAAACACCTCGGTCAGTCCCCTCTCCCTCTGGGAGAGGGTTAGGGTGAGGGTTTGCTTTTTGGCTGTTTAAATCCGCTGCGAAACAGCCAGAACCTTCCCACAAGGTTTTCAGGTTGTCCGTCGGACGTGCGCTCTCTAGGCTTGGGGCGTCGCTGGTTGTTCAGCGATCGGGTGTGAGAACCCGGAAAATTAGTGATTCAGTGCGCATGTCCGCATAATTGCCGCCAGCTCTTCAGTTGTCTGCAATAACGATATGGCGACTGTGTGCGGGCAGACTTCGGTCTGGCCGGTTTTCCTATTTTTCCGGTTTCTCACCCCGCACATAGTTGCCACCCACTTCGCCGCGTGAGAAACGGCAGGTGATGGCGTTCATTTAGCAAAGTAGGGCTATTTAATGACCAAACCAGTCCCCGACCCACCCGAAGAAACCTCAACCCCCCTTGAAGCCGCGCTGCGTGCCGACGATTTCGCGAAGAACCGCGAAGCCATCAAGCGTGCCCTCGATTTCTATCTCTGCCCGCCACCCGGCAAACCCCATCCACCCAGCACGATGTTTTTGATCCGGCCCGACATCGACACCGAAAGCCTGCTGGCTCACGCCTGTGAGTCCCTTGCTTCAGCCAATACGCTGGCCAGCGATTTCGCCGATCAGCTTGGTAGGCCGCAGCGCAATACGGCGCTGGCGATTCAGCAGATCATCATGCTGGCGGAGTTGGCGGTGAATCGGGCGCTGGATCGGGTTGATCCGCACGCTTGAGATCGCGTCATCGTTCTTCGCGAGCAGGCTCGCTCCCACATGGAAATGCGTTCAACCTGTGGGAGCGAGCCTGCTCGCGATAGCGGTGGATCCTTCACTACAAAACCCGGACACAAAAAAACCGGCAACCATTTGCTGATTGCCGGTCCTTCATTCAGCCAAGCTCAAATCACTGCATCAACACTTCAATCGAGCCATCGGCGGTCATGCTGACCTGACTGGTGCCGGCTTCGACTTCCGGGGTGACTGGTGCGGAATCCATGGCTGCGGCTTTCATCATCATCGGCGCGCGCAGGTACGGTTGTGGATAACCGTTGCTGTTGAGGTTCAGGTTGACGATTTTGTAGCCCTTGCCGCCCAGTGCATCGGTGGCCAGTTGGGCGCGGGTCTTGAAGGCGGTGACGGCTTCTTTGAGCAACTGGTCTTCGCTGGCCTTGCGGGTCGGGTCGGCGATGGCGAAGTCCATGCCGCCCATTTTCAGGTCGGTCAGCAACTCGCCGGTGAGTTTGGACAGAGCGGCGAAGTCGGTGCTTTCCAGGCGCAGTTCGGCGCGTTCGCGCCAGCCGGTGATCTTCTGGCCTTTGGTGTCGTAGATCGGATAGCTGTTGCGGCTGCCCGTGCGCAGGGTGATGTCTTTGACTTGTTTGGCCTGGGCGGTGGCCTTGTTCATGGTGGTGCTGATGGCGGCGGCGAGTTTGGCCGGGTCGGTGTTCTGCTCTTCGGTGTAGAGCGTCACGATCATCTGGTCGCGGGCCACTTCCTGGCTGACTTCGGCGCGCAGGGAAATCTGGTTGTAGTGCAGCTCATCGGCGGCCAGCGCCGGAAGGCTGGCGACGCTGCCGACGGTCAGGGCGAGGAGGGCGGCGCTGCGGCGAAATGTGTGCATGAAGGCTCCTTGAATGAGGCGCAGGTGATGGGTCGCGGCCTGCGTGAACCATCAGACTCTAACTTCTATGATCCGGTTCGCCCAGTTACAACTTCTATACAGATACCTGCGCGCAGTGGGGAGTGCTTCTGTGGCGAGGGGATTTATCCCCGATCGGCTGCGCAGCAGGCGCAAATCCGGCTGATACGGTATTTCTGGTTAAATGAGGTCGCATGATTTGGGGCGGCTCCGCCACCCAGCGGGGATAAATCCCCTCGCCACAATGATCTCCAATAGCCTTCGGAATTTTCTTCAACTCAGATGAATTCTTCATCGTCGCCATGTGGTCGTTTGCCGCACTTTCGCCTCTGAACCCCGCGCCTTGGTTATACTCCGTGCGATCCGCCTGGAGCGCTCATCAGGAGAGCTCATGCTCGCCCCCGTACAACTGACTTCCGCCACTCGCCAGAACCTCTGGCGGCTGACTTTCATCCGCACACTTGTGCTCGCCGCGCAGGCCGGGTCCGTGGGTCTGGCCTACTGGCTGCAATTGCTGCCGTTGCCGTGGGTGCAATTGGCGATGACCCTGGGCTGTTCGATTCTGCTCTGCGTGTTCACTGCCGTGCGCCTGCGCACATCGTGGCCGGTGACCGAGCTCGAATACGCGCTGCAACTGGCCTGCGATCTGGTGATTCACAGTGCGCTGCTGTATTTCTCCGGCGGTTCGACCAACCCCTTCGTTTCCTATTATCTGGTGCCGCTGACCATCGCGGCGGTGACCTTGCCGTGGCGTTATTCGGTGATTCTGTCCGGTATCGCGCTGGCGCTGTACACGCTGATGCTGACGCGTTTCTATCCGCTGGAAACCCTGCCGGTCGCCCGTGAGAATCTGCAGATCTACGGCATGTGGCTGAGCTTTGCCCTGGCTGCTGCGGTCATCACGTTCTTCGCCGCGCGTATGGCTGAAGAGCTGCGCCGGCAGGAAGAATTGCGCGCGATCCGCCGGGAGGAAGGGCTGCGTGATCAGCAGCTGCTCGCCGTTGCGACCCAGGCCGCCGGTGCGGCGCATGAATTGGGCACACCGCTGGCGACCATGAGCGTGTTGCTCAAGGAAATGCAGCAGGATCACCCCGATGCACTGCTGCAGGACGATCTGAAAGTGCTGCAGGATCAGGTCAAGCTGTGCAAGGAAACCTTGCAGCAACTGGTCCGTGCCGCCGAGGCCAATCGGCGTCTGGCGGTGGAGATGCAGGACGTTACCGACTGGCTCGACGAAGCGCTGAACCGCTGGCACCTGATGCGCCCGGAAGCCAGTTATCGCTTCCAGCGTCTCGGTCAGGGGGCGGTGCCGCGCATGGCGCCGCCGCCGGATCTGACCCAGGCATTGCTGAATCTGCTCAACAATGCAGCCGACGCCTGCCCGGAAAATCTCCAGGTGACCCTCGACTGGGACGCAGAGACTTTGACGATCAGCATTCGCGACCACGGCGCCGGTGTGCCGCTGGCCATCGCCGAGCAGATCGGCAAGCCGTTTTTTACCACCAAGGGCAAAGGTTTCGGCCTGGGCCTGTTTTTGAGCAAGGCCAGCGTGACACGCGCCGGCGGCTCAGTGAAACTCTATAGTCATGAGGAAGGCGGCACGCTCACCGAGCTGCGCCTGCCCCACGGCGCCCGAGGAGACCAACATGAGTGACGAAATCCAAGTCGAAGGCGAAGAACTGCCGCATCTGCTGCTGGTCGACGACGACGCGACCTTCACCCGCGTCATGGCCCGCGCCATGGCCCGTCGCGGCTTTCGCGTCAGCACTGCCGGTTCCGCTGAAGAAGGCCTGACCATCGCCCAGGCCGATCTGCCTGATTACGCCGCGCTGGACCTGAAAATGGACGGCGACTCCGGTCTGGTCCTGCTGCCCAAGCTGCTGGAACTCGATCCGGAAATGCGCGTGGTGATCCTCACCGGTTATTCGAGCATTGCCACGGCAGTCGAGGCGATCAAGCGTGGCGCCTGCAACTACCTGTGCAAACCCGCCGATGCCGACGACGTGCTGGCCGCGCTGCTGTCCGAGCATGCCGACCTCGACAGTCTGGTGCCGGAAAACCCGATGTCGGTCGATCGTCTGCAATGGGAGCACATCCAGCGCGTGCTCACCGAGCACGAAGGCAATATTTCCGCCACGGCCCGCGCGCTGGGCATGCACCGCCGCACCTTGCAGCGCAAACTGCAGAAGCGCCCGGTGCGTCGCTGAACCTGCGCTGAACGACTATCGCCAGCCCTCGCGATAAAACGCGCCGATCATCTATGATCGGCGCGTGTCCGTTCTTTTTACTATCGAGCCTTATCCATGAATCAGAACGCTGAATATTCCGCGGTCAACGATGCTGTGCGCGGGCAGTTTTTTCGCAAGGTCTGGGCGATGACCACGCCTTACTGGCGCAGCGAAGAGAAGGGCAAGGCCTGGACGTTGCTGATTGCCGTAATTGCGCTGACGCTGTTCAGCGTAGCGATCTCGGTGTGGATCAACAGTTGGTACAAGGATTTCTACAACGCTTTGCAGAGAAAGGATGAAGCCGCGTTCTGGCAGTTGATCCTGTATTTCTGCGGCATCGCGACGGTGGCGATTCTCGGTGCGGTGTATCGGTTGTATCTGACTCAGATGCTGACGATCCGCTGGCGGGCGTGGCTGACCGAAAAACACTTCAAGCGCTGGCTGGACCACAAGAATTACTACCAGCTGGAGCAGGGCGGGTACACCGATAACCCCGACCAGCGGATTTCCGAAGACCTCAACACTTACACCGCCAACACCCTGAGCCTGGGCCTCGGGCTGCTGCGCACGATTGTCAGTCTGGTGTCGTTCTCGATCATTTTGTGGGGCGTGTCGGGCAGTATTGAAGTGTTCGGCATCGAGATTCCCGGCTACATGTTCTGGTGCGCGCTGCTGTACGCAGCGGTCGGCAGTTGGTTGACGCATTTGATCGGTCGCCGTCTGATCGGTCTGAACAACAAGCAACAACGCTTCGAAGCAGACCTGCGTTTTTCCATGGTGCGCGTGCGTGAGAATGCGGAAAGCATCGCCTTGTACAACGGCGAACCCAATGAAAACCGCCGCTTGAGTAATCGCTTCGGACTGGTCTGGCACAATTTCTGGGACATCATGCGCGTGTCCAAGCGCCTGACGTTCTTCACCTCCGGCTACGGGCAGATCGCAATCATTTTCCCGTTTGTCGTCGCCGCACCGCGCTATCTGTCCGGCAAGATCGAACTGGGCGAGCTGATGCAAATCAACTCGGCGTTCGGCAACGTGCAGGAGAATTTCAGCTGGTTCATCACCGCCTACTCGGATCTCGCCGCGTGGCGCGCCACCTGTGATCGTTTGCTGAGTTTCCGTCAGGCCATGAGCGACAACGAACAACGCACCCCGGCCATCGACGTGCAGAACCAGGGCAGTGAGTTGCAGGTTCACAACCTCGGCCTGGATCTGGCCGATGGTCGTCACCTGCTGACCGACGCCGACATGACCGTTGAACCGGGTGAGCGCGTGATGCTCAGCGGCCGTTCCGGCAGCGGCAAGTCGACACTGCTGAGAGCGATGGGGCATTTGTGGCCGGCGGGGCACGGCAATATTCGTTTGCCGGCGGCGCGTTATCTGTTCCTGCCGCAGAAGCCTTATCTGCCGATCGGCACATTGCGTGAAGCGTTGAGTTATCCACAACCGGGCGACACCTACGCGCCAGAACGTTATGCACAGGTGCTGGAAACCTGTCGTCTGCCACATTTGATTGGGCGGCTGGATGAAGCCAATCACTGGCAGCGCATGCTTTCACCGGGCGAGCAACAACGCCTGGCCTTCGCCCGCGCGCTTCTCTACGCACCGCAATGGCTGTACATGGACGAGGCTACATCGGCGATGGATGAAGAGGACGAGGCGACCTTGTATCAGGCGTTGATCGATGAGATTCCGGGGCTGAGCATTGTCAGCGTCGGTCACCGAAGCAGTTTGAAACGATTCCATCCACGGCACGTGCGGATCGACAGCGGTCGTCTGGTCGAACAGGCCATAACTGTCTGAACACCCACCTGTGGGAGCGAGCCTGCTCGCGAAGGGGTCATATCGGTCGACGAATCTGTCGTCTGAACCACCGCTTTCGCGAGCAGGCTCGCTCCCACAGTGGGGCAATGTGATCTGCCCGGTGATCGTACAACCCGCTTGAGCTATGATGGCGCCAAGCCGAACTTTCGAGACAAGATGCAGACCATGGAAAAGCTGATCGACACCCCGCGCCTCCCCCGCAAGCGCCGCAGCCTCGCCCAGGAATTGGTGACGGTGTTGAGCGAGCAGATCCGTGATGGCCTGCTCAAGCGTGGCGACAAATTGCCCACCGAGTCGGCGATCATGGAAGCCCATGGCGTCAGCCGCACCGTGGTCCGCGAGGCAATTTCCCGTCTGCAGGCCGCCGGCCAGGTAGAAACCCGCCATGGCATCGGCACCTTTGTTCTCGATACGCCGAGCCCGAGCGGTTTCCGCATCGATCCGGCCACCGTTGTCACCCTGCGTGACGTGCTGGCGATTCTCGAATTGCGCATCAGCCTCGAAGTCGAATCCGCCGGCCTTGCCGCGCAACGCCGCAGCCCCGAACAACTGGCAACCATGCGCGCCGCCCTCGACGCCTTGAACGAAAGCGCCTCGCACGCCAGCGATGCGGTGTCGTCAGACTTCGCTTTCCATCTGGAAATCGCCCTGTCCACCGGCAACCGCTACTTCACCGACATCATGACGCACCTGGGCACCAGCATCATTCCACGTACGCGGCTGAACTCGGCGCGGCTGGCCCACGATGATCAACAGCACTACATGAGCCGCCTGAGCCGCGAGCACGAGGAAATCTACGACGCGATTGCCCGTCAGGACTCCGATGCCGCGCGTGCGGCGATGCGTCTGCACCTGACCAATAGCCGTGAAAGACTGCGCCAGGCTCATGAAGAGGCGCAGGCGCAGCGAAGCTGAGTCTTACGCCTCTATGCGCATTCGCAGCGGCAGCGAATACGGCTCCATGCTCGACTCGTCACGAAATTTGTAGCGCAGCTCCACCTCGCGGTTCAGGTACGGTTGCAATGCCTCTTTCGGCAGCTGCACCTCGATGTCGAGCAGCTTTTCCATTTCATCCTCGGCGTCGTCCCAGGCGCCAGTGTCCACCTCATCACCTTCCCATTCGGGTTCCTCGGCATCGCTGCCGAGGACCGCGTAGACGCTCCAGTTTGCTGCGAAATCGCTGGAATCCGGGACCTGCACGGTGAGGATGTCCGGCAATTGCGAGAGCTGAAGCGTCACGCAATCGTCTTGCGCAGGGGCGACGTGGGTGAGGGTGGGGGCGGCAAAATGCATCGACATAGCGGCTTCCTTTGAGTGGTCCGCCACGATCCTTCGTGGCAGTCGACGTACTTTACGAGCCGCAGGTCGCCTCAGAATTAAACGAATCCAGACCAGATATTTCAGCCTTCGAAAGCGTCAAGCACGAGCCTTGTAGCCATTTCATAAAGCGCAAAAGCCAATCTTGTCCGACAAAAAAGCCCTGCCAACGATGAAATGCAGTTGACGGTTATTTTTTAAGTTGTACGATGACCTACAACTTCGGCGAAGGCTGAATGGTCCACTCACAATAAAACGTTGCTACCAGGGTGTTCGAATAATGAATCCACAAGAACTGAAGTCCATCCTCTCTGCCGGCCTGCTGTCTTTCCCGGTGACCGATTTCAACGCGCAGGGCGATTTCAACCGCGCGGGCTACATCAAACGCCTGGAATGGCTGGCTCCGTATGGCGCTTCGGCTCTGTTCGCCGCCGGTGGCACCGGTGAGTTCTTCTCCCTGGCCGCCAGCGAATACTCGGAAATCATCAAGACTGCCGTCGACACCTGCGCAACCAGCGTGCCAATCCTCGCCGGCGTTGGTGGTTCGACCCGCCAGGCCATCGAATACGCTCAGGAAGCCGAGCGTCTGGGCGCCAAAGGTCTGCTGCTGCTGCCGCACTACCTGACCGAAGCGAGCCAGGACGGTGTTGCCGCCCACGTTGAAGCCGTGTGCAAATCGGTGAAGATCGGCGTGGTCGTCTACAACCGCAACGTTTGCCGTCTCACCGCGCCGCTGCTGGAACGTCTGGCCGAGCGCTGCCCGAACCTGATCGGCTACAAGGATGGCCTGGGCGATATCGAGTTGATGGTGTCGATCCGTCGCCGCCTCGGTGATCGCTTCAGCTACCTGGGTGGTCTGCCGACCGCCGAAGTCTACGCCGCTGCCTACAAGGCGTTGGGCGTGCCGGTGTACTCCTCGGCGGTGTTCAACTTCATCCCGAAAACCGCGATGGACTTCTACCACGCGATCGCTCGCGAAGATCACGCCACCGTCGGCAAGATCATCGACGACTTCTTCCTGCCGTACCTGGACATCCGCAACCGCAAGGCCGGTTACGCGGTGAGTATCGTCAAGGCAGGTGCAAAAATCGCCGGCTATGACGCAGGTCCGGTGCGTGCGCCGCTGACCGACCTGACCGGCGAAGAGTACGAAATGCTCGCCGCGCTGATCGACAAGCAAGGCGCGCAATAAGCGAGAGAAGCGAGGCCGCTGAGCAATCAGCGGCTTTTTGCGTGAAGGCTTTTAGAGTTGAGGGCTGCCCTGTGACAACTGCAAAACGCTACGACAACTACATCAATGGCGAATGGGTCGCCGGTGCCGATTACTCGGCCAACATCAACCCGTCCGAACTCAGTGACACCATCGGCGATTACGCCAAGGCTGACCTGACCCAGGTCAACGCCGCCATCGACGCTGCCCGCGCTGCGTTCCCGGCGTACTCCACGTCGGGCATCCAGGCTCGTCACGATTCGCTGGATAAAGTCGGCACGGAAATTCTCGCCCGTCGCGAAGAGCTTGGCACCCTGCTGGCCCGTGAAGAAGGCAAGACCCTGCCGGAGGCGATCGGTGAAGTGACCCGCGCCGGCAACATTTTCAAGTTCTTCGCCGGTGAATGCCTGCGTCTGTCCGGTGACTACGTGCCGTCGGTACGCCCGGGCGTCAACGTCGAAGTCACTCGCGAAGCCCTGGGCGTGGTCGGTCTGATCACTCCGTGGAACTTCCCGATCGCCATCCCGGCGTGGAAAATTGCTCCGGCCCTGGCCTACGGCAACTGCGTCGTGCTCAAGCCTGCCGATCTGGTGCCGGGCTGCGCCTGGGCGCTGGCGGAAATCATCTCCCGCGCGGGCTTCCCGGCCGGTGTGTTCAACCTGGTAATGGGCAGCGGTCGCGTGGTTGGCGAGGCGTTGGTCAACAGCCCGAAAGTCGACGGCATCAGCTTCACCGGTTCGGTGGGCGTGGGTCGTCAGATCGCGGTCAACTGCGTTTCGCGCCAGGCCAAGGTGCAGCTGGAAATGGGCGGCAAGAACCCGCAGATCATTCTCGACGACGCCGACCTCAAGCAAGCGGTCGAGCTGTCGGTGCAGAGCGCGTTCTACTCCACCGGCCAGCGCTGCACAGCGTCGAGCCGTCTGATCGTCACCGCCGGCATTCACGACAAGTTCGTTGAAGCGATGGCCGAGCGCATGAAGTCGATCAAGGTCGGCCACGCGCTGAAGGCCGGCACCGACATCGGTCCGGTGGTCTCCCAGGCGCAGCTGGAACAGGACATGAAGTACATCGACATCGGCCAGTCCGAAGGTGCACGTCTGGTCAGCGGCGGCGGTGTGGTGACTTGCGACACCGAGGGCTACTTCCTCGCGCCAACGCTGTTCGCCGACAGCGAAGCGTCGATGCGCATCAGCCGCGAAGAGATCTTCGGCCCGGTGGCCAATATTGTTCGTGTGGCCGATTACGAAGCTGCGCTGGCAATGGCCAACGACACCGAATTCGGCTTGTCGGCCGGCATCGCCACCACCTCGCTGAAGTACGCCAACCACTTCAAGCGCCACTCCCAGGCCGGGATGGTGATGGTCAACCTGCCGACCGCCGGTGTGGATTACCACGTACCGTTCGGCGGGCGTAAAGGTTCGTCCTACGGCTCCCGTGAGCAGGGCCGCTATGCACAAGAGTTCTACACCGTGGTGAAAACCGCCTATATAGGCTCCTGATACACGCAATACCCCTGTAGGAGCTGCCGAAGGCTGCGATCTTTTGATCTTTTTTTTCAAGATCAAGATCAAAAGATCGCAGCCTTCGGCAGCTCCTACAGGCAATAAATGCAAGACCAAAGAAGCTTCACCCCGCATAAAAATAATCAGTGGGAGTACATCTGCATGCAATCCTCCAAGCCGACTCACGTCCGCTATTTGATCCTGCTCATGCTGTTTCTGGTGACCACGATCAACTACGCCGACCGTGCCACGATCGCCATTGCCGGCTCCAGCCTGCAAAAGGACCTTGGCATTGACGCCGTCACCCTCGGCTACATCTTCTCCGCATTCGGTTGGGCCTACGTCGCCGGGCAAATTCCCGGTGGCTGGCTGCTCGATCGTTTCGGCTCGAAAAAAGTCTATGCCCTGAGCATTTTCACCTGGTCGCTGTTCACCGTGCTGCAAGGCTTTGTCGGAGAATTCGGCATGTCCACGGCAGTGGTTGCGCTGTTCATGCTGCGTTTCCTCGTGGGCCTGGCCGAAGCGCCATCGTTCCCCGGCAACGCACGCATCGTGGCGGCGTGGTTCCCGACCGCTGAACGCGGCACCGCTTCGGCGATCTTCAACTCGGCGCAATACTTTGCCACCGTGCTGTTCGCGCCGTTGATGGGCTGGATCGTCTACAGCTTCGGCTGGGAGCACGTGTTCATCGTCATGGGTATCCTCGGTATCGTGTTCTCGCTGGTGTGGCTGAAAGTCATCTACAGCCCGCGCGAACACCCACGCGTCAACGAGGCCGAGTTCAAGCACATCGCTGACAACGGCGGCATGGTCGACATGGATCAGAAGGGCAAGAAGTCCGACGGTCCGAAGTGGGATTACATCCGTCAGCTGCTGACCAACCGCATGATGCTGGGAGTGTATCTGGGCCAGTACTGCATCAACGGCATCACCTATTTCTTCCTGACCTGGTTCCCGGTGTATCTGGTGCAAGAGCGTGGCATGACCATTCTCAAGGCCGGTTTCATCGCTTCGTTGCCGGCCATTTGCGGCTTTATCGGCGGCGTGCTCGGCGGGGTGATTTCCGACTACCTGCTGCGCAAGGGCCATTCGCTGACCTTCGCCCGCAAGGCGCCGATCATCGCCGGCCTGCTGGTGTCGAGCAGCATCGTCGCGTGCAACTATGTTGACGTGGAATGGATGGTGGTGGGCTTCATGGCTCTGGCATTCTTCGGCAAAGGCGTTGGCGCACTGGGCTGGGCGGTGGTTTCCGACACTTCGCCGAAACAGATCGCCGGTCTGAGCGGTGGCTTGTTCAACACCTTCGGCAACATCGCTTCGATCACCACGCCGATCGTCATCGGCTACATCATCAGCTCCACTGGCTCGTTCAAGTGGGCGCTGGTGTTTGTCGGCGCCAACGCACTGGTCGCGGTGTTCAGCTATCTGGTAATCGTCGGCCCGATCAAGCGTGTGGTCTTGAAAGAGCCGCCAGCCAAGGGCGGCAATGAAGCCACCGGCAATTTGTCTCAAGCGCATTCCTGAGGAGCGGCGTCATGCAGTTGATTGAACATTCCGACTCGCCGCGCTACATCCGCCTGCACGAGCGGGACAACGTTGTAGTGGTGGTCAACGATCAGGGCGTACCGGCCGGTACCGAGTTTGCCGATGGCCTGGTCACCTTGGATTTCGTACCGCAGAGCCACAAGGTCACCCTGGAGGATATTCCTGAAGGCGGCCCAGTTATCCGTTACGGGCAGATCATCGGCTACGCCTTGCAGCCGATCCGCCGTGGCAGTTGGGTCAAGGAAGATCAACTGCGCATGCCCACCGCGCCGCCGCTGGACAGCTTGCCGCTGTCCACCGATGTGCCGGATGCGCAGGCACCGCTGGAAGGCTTCACGTTCGAGGGTTATCGCAACGCCGACGGCACCGTCGGCACGCGCAACATTCTCGGCATCACCACCACCGTGCAGTGCGTCACCGGCGTGCTCGATCACGCGGTCAAGCGCATCAAGGAAGAGCTGCTGCCGAAGTACCCGCACGTCGATGACGTGGTGGCGCTGACCCACAGTTATGGCTGCGGTGTGGCGATTACCGCGACCGATGCCTACATCCCGATTCGTACCGTGCGCAATCTGGCGCGCAACCCGAACTTGGGCGGCGAGGCGCTGGTGATCGGTCTGGGCTGCGAGAAATTGCAGGCCGGGCAGGTGATGCACGAGGACGATGCCTCGGTGGATCTCAGCGATCCGTGGCTGTACCGCTTGCAGGATTCCAGTCACGGTTTTACCGAAATGATCGAGCAGATCATGGACCTGGCCGAAGTGCGTTTGAAGAAACTCGACCAGCGCCGCCGCGAAACCGTGCCGGCCTCCGAGCTGATTCTCGGTATGCAGTGCGGCGGCAGCGATGCGTTCTCCGGGATTACCGCCAACCCGGCGCTGGGTTATGCCTCGGATTTGCTGCTGCGTGCCGGGGCGACGGTGATGTTTTCCGAAGTCACCGAAGTGCGCGATGCGATCTACCTGCTGACCTCACGGGCGCAAACGCAAACCGTCGCCGAAGAGCTGGTGCGCGAGATGGACTGGTACGACCGTTACTTGGCCAAGGGCGAAGCCGATCGCAGCGCCAACACCACGCCGGGCAACAAGAAGGGCGGGTTGTCGAACATTGTCGAGAAGTCGCTGGGCTCGATCGTCAAGTCCGGCAGCAGCGCGATCAATGGCGTGCTCGGCCCGGGCGAGCGTTTCAAGCACAAGGGCCTGATTTTCTGCGCGACGCCGGCCAGCGATTTTGTCTGCGGTACGTTGCAACTGGCAGCAGGGATGAACCTGCACGTGTTCACCACCGGTCGCGGCACGCCTTACGGGCTGGCCATGGCGCCGGTGGTCAAGGTATCGACGCGTACTGAACTGGCGCAGCGCTGGCCGGACCTGATCGACATTGATGCCGGACGCATTGCCACCGGGCGCGCGACCATCGAAGAACTGGGCTGGGAGTTGTTTCACTATTACCTGGATGTTGCCAGTGGCAAGCAACAGACCTGGGCGGAGAAACACAAGCTGCACAACGACATCACCTTGTTCAACCCGGCGCCGATTACCTGATCGTTTCATGGAAGATCAAAAGCCCCTCACCCCAGCCCTCTCCCGGAGGGAGAGGGGGCCGACCGAGTTGTTTGGCGCTATACATCGACCTGACAAATCGGGTCGATTATGGATTCGACGATGTCATTTCAGGTCGGTGGATTGTTTAAATATCCCCCGATCGGTTCCCTCTCCCTTTGGGAGAGGGCTAGGGTGAGGGGCTTTTGCTTTATCATTGCCCCCCTGACTAAGCTCACCCAAGGCTCCCCGGCATGCTGGCAATCTTTCTTGAAACCCTGAACATCACCGCGCCGGTGTTTGCCATGCTGTTTCTCGGTGTGCTGCTCAAGCGCATCGACTGGATCAACGACAACTTCATCCACACCGCCTCGTCGCTGGTGTTCAACGTGACCATGCCGGCGCTGCTGTTTCTCGGCATTCTCCACGCTGACCTGCACGCCGCACTGCAACCTTCGCTACTCATCTACTTTTCCCTCGCCACCCTGGTGAGTTTCGCCGTGGCCTGGGGCTGGGCGATTTTCAGGTGTCCGCGCGAAGATCGCGGCATCTACACCCAGGGTGCGTTTCGCGGCAACAACGGCGTGATAGGCCTGGCGCTCGCCGCGAGCATGTACGGCGATTACGGCATTTCCCTCGGGGCAATTCTCGCGGCGCTGGTGATCCTGTTCTACAACACGCTGTCGACCATCGTGCTGGCGGTGTACAGCCCGGTGATCAAGTCCGATCCGTGGAGCATCTGCAAAAGCGTGTTCAGCAACCCGCTGATCATCAGCGTGATTTCGGCAGCGCCGTTTGCCTATTTCAAGATCGGACTGCCGGGCTGGCTGGAGACCTCCGGCCAGTATCTGGCGCAGACCACTTTGCCACTGGCGCTGATTTGTATCGGCGGCACGCTGTCGCTGGCGGCGCTGCGCAAGAGCGGCAAGATGGCACTCAGTTCCAGCCTGGTGAAGATGATCGGTCTGCCGGTGCTGGCGACACTGGGGGCATGGCTGTGGGGCTTTCGCGGCGCGGAGCTGGGGATTCTGTTTCTCTACTTTGGCAGCCCGACGGCGGCGGCGAGTTTCGTCATGGCCCGGGCGGCGCAGGGCAATCATGAGCTTGCAGCAGCGATTATCGTGATGACCACGTTGATGGCGGCTATTACCACCAATGTCGGGATCTTTGTGTTGCAGTGGGGTGGGTGGATCTGACCAAGGATTTGCAGTGTCTGTCAGGGCCTCTTCGCGAGCAGGCTCGCTCCCACAGGGAAACGCATTCCAACTGTGGGAGCGAGCCTGCTCGCGAAGGCGGTCACTGCGGTTTCTGATAGCTGTCGATCACTTCCTGCGCCGCGCGAAACGCATCGATCGCCGCTGGCACGCCGGCATACACCGCGCAATGCAGCAGCGCTTCGCGAATCTCTTCCACGCTGCAGCCGTTGTTCAGCGCACCGCGCACGTGGCCCTTCAACTCCTGCGGGCACTTCAACGCGGTCAGCGCGGCGAGGGTAATCAGGCTGCGGGTCTTCAGCGACAGACCTTCGCGATTCCACACGCCACCCCAGGCGTGTTCATTGACGAAATCCTGCAACGGCTGGGTGAACTCGGTGGCGTTGCCCAGGGCGCGATCAACGAACGCATCGCCCATGACCTGACGACGGATTTCAACCCCGGACTGCTTCGACTCGCTCATGGCACATCTCTCTTGTGGTGTTGGCGACGCCAGGCGCGGATCGACGTGAACAACAGAAACGTCAGCAGCGCCGGCAGGACATAAAACAGCATCAAGCGCTCGAGTTTGCCGGCCAGCGGCATACCAGTGGTGAACGACACCACATGCAGTCCGTAGACCAGATACAAACCGAGCAGCAGCAAGCCTTCGGCCCGGGTAACCCGGTAGCCGGAATAGAACACCGGCAAGCACAGCGCCGCGACGCCGAGCATCACCGGCAAGTCGAAATCCAGCGCATTCGGGGAAACGGAAAGCGGCGTCGGTGCGAGTAGGGCGGTCAGCCCGAGCACTCCGAGCAGGTTGAACAGATTGGCGCCGATCACGTTGCCCACGGCAATGTCACGCTGCCCGCGCAGGGCGGCGATCAGCGAGGTCGCCAGTTCCGGCAGCGAGGTGCCGACCGCGACCACGGTCAGGCCGATGACCCGTTCGGACAGGCCCAAGTCGGTGGCCACGACCACGGCGGCGCCGAGCAGCAAACGCCCGGCGAACACCAGCATGGCCAGGCCAGCGAGAATCATCAGCACACTGATCAACCAGGATTGCTGCGTATCCTGTGGTCGTGCGCCATGGGGCCGGGTCGAGTGTCGCGACTGACGCAACAGCAAGCCGAGGTACAGCGCCAGAGCGCCGAGCAGCACGACGCCGTCGAAACGCCCGAGGTCTTTATTCCAGGCGAGGATGAATACCAGCAGGCTGGCACCGATCATCAACGGGATATCCAGGCGCACCAGTTGCCGCGATACGCGCAGCGGGATGATCAGTGCCGAGAGGCCAAGGGTTACGAGGATATTGAAGATGCCGCTGCCGACCACGCTGCCGACGGCGATGTCCGGGTTGTCGGTCAACGCCGCTTGCAGGCTCACGGTCATCTGCGGCGCGCTGCTGCCGAGGGCGACGATGGTCAGGCCGATGATCAACGGACGCACATGCAGGCGCTCGGCCAGACGCACGGCGGCGCGCACCATCAGCTCGGCGCCGATGAGCAAAAGACACAGGCCGCTGAGCAGTTCGATGACGTTGATCAGCGGCAGATCGGCTAGTCCGAAAATGGTCGGCGCTCCATCAGTCCAGGGCCTGCACGCGAACCCGTGCGGTGCCGCTGCGCAGCATGCCGATTTCATCGGCGGCCTCGCGTGACAGATCGATCAGTCGGCCACGGGTGTGCGGGCCACGGTCATTGATGCGGACCACGACTGATTCATCGTTTCTCAGATTGGTGACCTTCACCCGCGTGCCGAACGGCAACTGGCGGTGGGCGGCGGTCAGGGAATGCTGGTTGAACGCTTCGCCGCTGGCGGTGCGTTTACCGTGATGTTTGGCTCCGTAATAGGAGGCGACGCCGGTCTGGTCATAACCGTGCGGGTCGATGGTGTCGGTACTGGCGCAACCGGCCAGCAGAGAGAGCAGGGCGCTGCTCAGCAACAGACGCTTCATTCAAAGGTATCCCGGATCAAATGTAGGAGTGACCTGTGGCGAGGGGATGGAGCCAGGCTTTGGATCTGGCTCCATTGGTGGTCAGCCTTCGAGCTTGCTTTTCAGCAGTTCGTTCACCTGCTGCGGGTTGGCCTTGCCTTTCGAGGCTTTCATGGCCTGGCCGACGAAGAAGCCGAACATCTTGCCGCGTTTGGCTTCGTCTGCCGCGCGGTACTGTTCGACCTGTTCGGCGTTGGCCGCGAGCATTTCGTCGAGCACGGCCGAGATCGCGCCGGTGTCGGTGACTTGCTTGAGGCCGCGCTTCTCGATGATCTCGTCAGCACTGCCTTCACCATTGGCCATCGCTTCGAACACCACCTTGGCGATCTTGCCGGAGATGGTGTTGTCCTTGATGCGCTGCAGCATGCCGCCCAGTTGCTCGGCGGAGACTGGCGAGTCTTCGATGTCCAGGCCCTGCTTGTTGAGCAGGCTGCCCAACTCGACCATCACCCAGTTCGCCGCCAGTTTCGCGTCGCCACCGATGGCTGCGACTTTCTCGAAGTAATCCGCCTGTTCACGGCTGGTGGCCAGCACGTTGGCGTCGTAAGCCGACAGACCGAACTGGCTCTGGAAGCGCTCGCGCTTTTGCGGTGGCAGTTCCGGCAGGGTGGCACGCACTTCACCGAGGAACGACTCTTCGATGACCACCGGTAGCAGGTCCGGATCAGGGAAGTAACGGTAGTCGTTGGCTTCCTCTTTCGAACGCATCGGACGGGTCTCGTCCTTGTTCGGATCGTACAGGCGGGTCTGCTGGATCACTTTGCCGCCGTCTTCGATCAGCTCGATCTGGCGCTGAATTTCCGAGTTGATCGCCTTCTCGATGAAACGGAACGAGTTGACGTTCTTGATCTCGCAGCGGGTGCCGAACTCAACCTGGCCTTTCGGCCGTACCGAGACGTTACAGTCGCAACGCAGCGAGCCTTCGGCCATGTTGCCGTCGCAGATACCCAGGTAGCGCACCAGCGCGTGGATCGCTTTGACGTAAGCCACGGCTTCCTTGGCGCTGCGCATGTCCGGCTCGGAGACGATTTCCAGCAGCGGCGTGCCGGCACGGTTCAGGTCGATGCCGGTGGCACCGTTGAATTCTTCGTGCAGGCTCTTGCCGGCATCTTCTTCCAGGTGCGCGCGGGTGATGCCGACGCGTTTGACCGTGCCGTCTTCCAGGGCGATGTCCAGGTGGCCTTTGCCAACGATCGGCAATTCCATCTGGCTGATCTGGTAGCCCTTCGGCAGATCCGGGTAGAAATAGTTTTTCCGGGCGAACACGTTGTGCTGGCCGATCTCGGCGTCAATTGCCAGGCCGAACATCACCGCCATGCGCACCGCTTCCTGGTTGAGCACCGGCAGCACGCCGGGCATGCCCAGGTCGATCAGGCTGGCCTGGGTGTTCGGCTCGGAACCGAATGTGGTGGAACTACCGGAAAAGATTTTCGACCGGGTGGTGAGCTGAGTGTGAATCTCCAGCCCGATCACGACTTCCCATTGCATGTGTGTCTCCTCAGAAGCCGGTTGGGGTGCGGGTGTGCCAGTCAGTGTTGAGCTGATACTGGTGGGCAACGTTCAACAGGCGGCCTTCCTGGAAGTACGGCGCGAGCAACTGCACGCCCACCGGCAGACCGTCGACAAAACCGGCCGGCATCGACAGGCCCGGCAGGCCGGCGAGGTTGGCGGTGATGGTGTAGACGTCTTCCAGGTATGCAGCGACCGGGTCGCTGTTCTTCGCGCCAAGCTTCCAGGCCGGGTTCGGCGTGGTCGGGCCGAGGATGATGTCGACTTCATTGAACGCAGCCATGAAATCGTTCTTCACCAAACGACGAATCTTCTGCGCTTTCAGGTAGTAGGCGTCGTAGTAACCGGCGGACAGCGCGTAGGCACCGACCATGATCCGGCGCTGTACTTCCGCGCCGAAGCCTTCGCCACGGGAGCGCTTGTACAGGTCGATGAGGTTTTCCGGGTTTTCGCAGCGGTGGCCGAAACGCACGCCGTCGAAACGCGACAGGTTGGAAGACGCTTCTGCCGGGGCGATCACGTAGTACGCAGGAATGGCGTGCTGCATGTTCGGCAGGCTGATTTCCTTGATCACCGCACCGAGCTTCTGCAACTGCTGGATGCTGTTCTGGATCAGCTCGGCAATGCGCGGGTCGAGACCGGCGCTGAAGTATTCCTTCGGCACGCCGATGCGCAGGCCTTGCAGCGACTCGCCCAGGCCGGCGGAGTAATCCGGCACCGGCTCATCGATGCTGGTGGAGTCGTTCGGGTCGAAGCCGGCCATGCCTTGCAGCAGAATCGCGCAATCTTCGGCCGTGCGCGCCAACGGACCGCCCTGATCAAGGCTGGACGCGTAGGCAATCATGCCCCAGCGCGAAACGCGACCGTAGGTCGGCTTCAGGCCGGTGAGGTTGGTGAACGCCGCCGGCTGACGGATCGAGCCGCCGGTGTCGGTTGCGGTGGCGGCAGGCAGCAGGCGAGCGGCCACGGCGGCGGCGGAACCACCGGACGAACCGCCCGGCACGTGTTCCAGGTTCCACGGGTTTTTCACTGCGCCGTACCAGCTCGACTCGTTGGCCGAACCCATGGCGAATTCGTCCATGTTGGTCTTGCCCAGGGTCACGGCGCCGGCAGCGGCCAGTTTCGCGACGACAGTGGCGTCATACGGGGCTTTGAAGTTGTCGAGCATCTTCGAGCCGCAGCTGGTGCGGATGCCCAGGGTGCAGAACAGGTCCTTGTGGGCGATCGGCGCGCCGAGCAGGGCGCCGCTCTCACCATTGGCCCGGCGTGCATCGGCGGCTTTCGCCTGCTCGATGGCCAGATCCTCGGTGAGGCTGATGAAACTGTTGAGCTGCGGATCGAGCTGGGTAATACGCGCCAGCAGGACTTTGGTCAGCTCTTCGGAGGAAAACTTTTTATCGGCGAGACCGCGGGCGATCTCGGCCAGAGTCATTTGATGCATTGCAGGCTCTTTCCCTTTAGTCGATGACTTTCGGAACCAGATACAGGCCGTTTTCGACCGCTGGTGCGATGGACTGGTAGGCCTCGCGATTATTCGTCTCGGTCACCACGTCGGCGCGCAGGCGCTGACTGGCTTCCAGGGGGTGGGCCAGCGGCTCGATACCGTCGGTATCAACGGCCTGCATTTCGTCGACCAGCCCGAGAATGCTGTTGAGGGCGGAAGTAATGTGCGGAAGATCGGCATCGTTGAGGCCAAGGCAGGCCAGATGCGCGATTTTTTCCACGTCGGAGCGTTCTAGCGCCATCGGGATTCTCCAGTGGAAAACAGAACGGACGGCGTCCGTGTGTTAGATTGTCGGAACACTACCGCACTTCTACGGTCATAAGGCCGCGATTGTGGGGCTTGGTGCACAGAAAAGCGGCCAATTTAACATATTGGCGCCTTGCCCAAAATCCCTGTCGTTGTTAGAGTTTGCCGCACTTTTTTACCCACGCGTTGCCTAGGGTCCCTTTCCCATGTTCAAGAAACTGCGTGGCATGTTTTCCAGCGATCTTTCCATTGACCTGGGCACTGCCAACACCCTTATTTACGTGCGCGAGCGCGGTATCGTCCTGAATGAGCCATCGGTTGTGGCCATTCGGACACACGGTAACCAGAAAAGTGTCGTTGCTGTCGGCACCGAGGCCAAGCGCATGCTCGGCCGTACGCCGGGCAACATTGCTGCCATTCGTCCGATGAAGGATGGCGTGATCGCCGACTTCAGCGTCTGCGAAAAGATGCTGCAGTACTTTATCAACAAGGTTCACGAAAACAGTTTCCTGCAGCCCAGCCCTCGTGTGCTGATCTGCGTTCCATGCAAGTCCACCCAGGTTGAGCGTCGCGCCATCCGTGAATCGGCCCTTGGCGCCGGTGCCCGTGAAGTGTTCCTGATCGAAGAGCCGATGGCTGCTGCGATCGGTGCCGGTCTGCCGGTTGAAGAAGCACGCGGTTCGATGGTCGTGGACATCGGTGGTGGTACCACTGAAATCGCCCTGATCTCCCTTAACGGTGTGGTTTACGCCGAATCCGTACGTGTCGGCGGCGACCGTTTCGACGAAGCGATCATCACCTACGTGCGCCGCAACTACGGCAGCCTGATCGGTGAATCCACCGCCGAGCGCATCAAGCAGGAAATCGGTACGGCCTACCCGGGCGGCGAAGTACGCGAAGTCGATGTTCGCGGTCGCAACCTGGCCGAAGGCGTTCCACGCGCATTCACCCTGAACTCCAACGAAGTGCTCGAGGCTCTGCAAGAGTCGCTGGCCACCATCGTTCAGGCGGTGAAAAGCGCGCTGGAGCAATCGCCGCCGGAACTGGCTTCCGACATCGCCGAGCGTGGCCTGGTGCTGACCGGTGGTGGCGCGCTGCTGCGTGACCTCGACAAGTTGCTGGCCCAGGAAACCGGTCTGCCGGTGATCGTTGCCGAAGATCCGCTGACTTGCGTTGCTCGCGGCGGTGGCCGTGCGCTGGAAATGATGGATAAGCACACCATGGATCTGCTTTCGAGCGAATAAGCTTCGAATGCAATACGTGGGTGAGCGCACAGGCAGCACTTTGCAGTGCTGCCTGTTGGCGTTTATCTTCTGTCAGTCTTCATCCAGGCCGGTTTGATGCCGTATGAATAAACAGAACATTTGCCTGGGAGGAGCGGCTTATTAAACCGCTTTTCACCAAAGGCCCTTCGTTGGGCGTGCGCCTGTTGGTGCTGGCCGTGCTCGCGGTCGCGCTGATGGTGGTCGATGCACGTTTCGACCTGCTCAAGCCCGCGCGCAAGCAAGCGTCGCTGGTGCTCATGGATGCCTACTGGATCACTGATCTGCCCGGCCGCTTGTGGGAAGGGGTCGCCAGTCAGTTCGGCAGCCGCACCGAGCTCGTCGCCGAAAACGAAAAACTCAAGACCGAAAACCTGCTGTTGCAGGGGCGCATGCAAAAGCTCGCGGCCCTGACCGAGCAGAACGTTCGGCTGCGCGAGTTGCTCAACTCCTCCGCACTGGTCAATGAAAAGGTCGAAGTGGCCGAGCTGATCGGCATGGACCCCAACCCCTTCACCCATCGCATCATCATCAACAAAGGTGAGCGCGACGGCGTGGTGCTCGGCCAACCGGTGCTCGATGCACGCGGGCTGATGGGCCAGGTGGTTGAATTGATGCCGTACACCTCGCGGGTCCTGCTGCTGACCGACACCACTCATAGCATTCCGGTGCAGGTGAATCGTAACGGTCTGCGCGCGATTGCCAGTGGCACCGGCAACCCTGAGCGCCTGGAATTGCGTCATGTCGCCGACACGGCGGACATCAAGGAAGGCGATCTGCTGGTCAGCTCCGGCCTTGGCCAGCGTTTTCCGGCCGGTTATCCGGTGGCCACGGTCAAGGAAGTCATCCACGATTCCGGCCAACCGTTTGCCATTGTCCGCGCCGTGCCGACTGCCGCCCTGAACCGCAGCCGCTACCTGCTGCTGGTGTTCAGCGACAGCCGCACTGCCGAGGAACGCGCCAATGACGCGGCCCAGGCGCAGGAACAGCTCGATGCCCACGGCGGCGGTCCGATGTTGCCGGCCAGCGTGCCGAAACCGTTGATCATGCCTGCCACGCCGTCGACCGCTACCGCAGCGCCGGCCGCTGAAGCAGCGGCGCCTGCCACCACGCCTGCCAAGCCTGCCGCGAGCAAACCGCCCGCTGCCGCTCCGGCCACTGCCAAACCGCCCGCCGCGAGCAAACCACCGGCGAAACCGCCAGCGACTACCGGGGGACGAGAATAATGGTCGGCGCGAAAAAATCCGGAAACGGCTGGATGATCTGGCTGACGTTCTTCGTCGGCATCCTGCTCAGCGTTTCACCGTTGCCGATCTTCATGGAAATCCTTCGCCCGCTGTGGCTGGCCTTGCTCGTGACTTTTTGGGCGCTGTACATGCCGCACACCGTCGGCATGGTCACCGCCTTCTGTCTGGGACTGGCCGAAGATGTCCTGCAGGGCGACCTGCTCGGGCAGAACGCGCTGATCCTGACCCTGATTACTTTCCTCGTGTTGTCGTTGCAGCAGCGTCTGCGCATGTTCCCGATGTGGCAGCAGTGCCTGGTGATCCTGGTGATCTTCGGCCTCGCACAGTTGGCGCAACTGTGGCTGAGCGCTCTGACCGGCAACCGTCAGCCAACCCTGGCGCTGGTCTTGCCGGCGCTGGTCAGTGCCTTGCTCTGGCCGTGGGTCAGCTTCGCCCTTCGCGGGATGTGCCGACGCTACAGAATCTATTGAGCCGGTGAAGCAGGGCACTGAACAGGGAGATGTTTTGATGAAACTGCTTTACCTCGCCTCCGGCTCACCGCGTCGCCGTGAATTGCTCACGCAGATCGGCGTGCAGTTCTCCGCCATCAGCGCGGACATCGACGAAACCCCGCTTCCTGAAGAGTCCCCTTCGGCCTATGTCGAACGCCTTGCGCGTGGCAAGGCTGAGGCCGGTCGCTGTTCGGTCGTCTCTGATCAGCCGTTCTGCGTGCTTGGCGCCGACACCGCAGTGGTGCTCGACGGCAAAATACTTGGCAAACCGGTGGACGAAGCCGATGCATGCGCCATGCTGATGATGTTGTCCGGCAACGAACACGAAGTGCTGACCGCCATCGCCGTGCTTGAAGGTGAGCGCTGCGAGTCGCGGGTGGTGCGCAGTCGCGTGCGTTTCCGCACCATCAGCCGCGATGAGGCCGCTGCCTACTGGGCCAGTGGCGAACCGCGCGACAAGGCCGGCGGCTATGGCATTCAGGGCCTGGGTGCGGTGTTTGTCGCCGGGCTCGAAGGCAGCTATTCGGCGGTGGTCGGCTTGCCGTTGTGCGAAACCTGCGAGGTGTTGGGCCATTTCGGCATACCCTGTTGGCAAAACCTGAACACGCCCTGAGCGTCGTACGAATCCAGATGCGGCCACTATCGTGAACATGCCTGAACGAGATCCTGCCATGAGTGAAGAGATTCTGATCAACATCACGCCGATGGAATCGCGCGTGGCGGTGGTCGAAAACGGTGTGCTGCAAGAAGTCCACGTCGAGCGCACGCAGAAACGCGGGATCGTCGGCAACATCTATAAAGGCAAGATCGTTCGCGTCCTGCCGGGCATGCAGGCGGCATTTGTTGACATCGGCCTCGATCGTGCGGCTTTCATTCACGCCGCCGAAATCTCCCTGCGCGAAGGCCCGGCGGTGGAAAGCATCAGTTCGCTGGTGCACGAAGGCCAGAGCCTGGTGGTGCAAGTCACCAAGGATCCGATCGGCTCTAAAGGCGCACGCCTGACCACGCAACTGTCGATTCCTTCGCGTTATCTGGTGTACATGCCGCGCACTGCCCACGTTGGCATTTCCCTGAAGATCGAAGACGAAGCCGAGCGCGAGCGTCTCAAGCAGGTGGTCAGCGATTGCGTGGCCAAAGAAGGCATCAAGGAGGCCGGCGGTTTCATTCTGCGCACTGCTGCTGAAGGTGCAGGCGCTGATGAAATCCTCATGGACATCCGCTACCTGCGGCGTCTCTGGGACCAGATCAACGAGCAGATCAAGACCATCGCCGCGCCGAGCGTGATTTACGAAGACCTCGGCCTGGCCCTGCGCACCCTGCGTGACCTGGTCAATCCGAAAATCGAGAAGATCCGCATCGATTCCCGGGAAACCTTCCAGAAAACCACGCAATTCGTCGCCGAACTGATGCCGGAAATCGCTGATCGTCTGGAACACTACCCGGGTGAACGACCGATCTTCGATCTGTACGGTGTCGAAGACGAAATCCAGCGCGCGCTGGAGCGCAAGGTGCCGTTGAAGTCTGGCGGCTATCTGGTGATCGATCCGGCGGAAGCCATGACCACCATCGACGTCAACACCGGGGCGTTCGTCGGTCATCGCAACCTCGAAGAAACCATTTTCAAGACCAATCTCGAAGCGGCCACGGCGATCGCCCGGCAGATGCGCCTGCGCAATCTCGGCGGGATCATCATCATCGACTTCATCGACATGGAAGATGAAGAGCACCAGCGTCAGGTCCTGCGCACTCTGGAGAAACAGCTGGAGCGCGACCACGCCAAGACCAACATCATCGGCATCACCGAGTTGGGCCTGGTGCAGATGACCCGCAAGCGCACCCGCGAAAGCCTTGAGCAGGTGCTGTGCGAACCGTGCAGCAGTTGTCAGGGACGCGGCAAACTGAAGACCGCCGAAACCATCTGTTACGAGATCTTCCGCGAGATTCTGCGCGAGGCCCGCGCTTATCAGGCCGAGGGTTACCGGGTGCTGGCCAACCAGAAGGTGGTCGATCGTCTGCTCGATGAAGAGTCCGGTAACGTCGCCGAGCTTGAAGGCTTCATCGGTCGCACCATACGCTTCCAGGTGGAAACCATGTATTCCCAGGAACAATATGACGTGGTGCTGCTCTGAAACCCTGCATCACCCTTCATTCAACGCGGCTGGCCTCAGCTTTTCGCAGTTTTTTTGCCATGGGAGCCAACTGACATGGAGCGTCTGACACGCATTCTGGCCGCACTCACCCGCTGGGGGCTGGGCCTGTGCGCGTTGGTTCTGGTGTTGATGGCGTTGTACGTCAGCCTCGGCCGCGAGCTGACGCCACTGGTGGCCGAATACCGCGCCGACATCGAAGACAAGGCCAGCGCCGCCCTCGGCATGCCCTTGCAGATCGGTGAGCTGGAAGGCAACTGGAGCGGTTTCGCGCCGATCCTGCTGGCCCATGACGTGATGGTCGGCGACGGCGCCAACGCGCTGCGCCTCGACCGCGTACGGGTAGTGCCGGATATGTGGGGCAGCTTGCTCGCCCGCGAAGTCCGTCTCGCGCATATCGAACTCAACGGTTTGAAGATCAGCCTCAAGGAAGCCGAAGACGGTACCTGGGCGCTGGAAGGGCTGCCGGTGCAGAAGGATCAGCCGTTCGATGCGGCGCAACTGTTCCAGCGCTCGCAGATGATCAGGCAATTGTCGGTGCTCGACAGCCAGGTGACCCTGCAACCGCTCGATCACCCGCCCATGACGCTCACCTATGTCGGCCTCAATCTGCGTACCGGCGCCAGCCGCCAGCGTCTCGACGCGCGTCTGACCTTGCCCGATGGCCAGCCTGTCGCGCTGAGCCTGCGCAGCCAGCTGCGTCCCGATCAATGGCAGAACAGCGCCATCGAGGGTTATGCCAGCCTGCCGCAGAGCGACTGGTCGAAATGGCTTCCCGAGCGCCTGACCCAGCAATGGAATTTTTCCGAGATCAAGGCCGGCGGCGAACTCTGGGTCGATTGGTCCGAAGGCGCTTTGCAAAGCGCCGCGTTGCGCCTGAATGCGCCGCAAGTGACCGGTGCCTACGCCGAGCGCAAGCCGATCCAGATCAACAATCTGGCGCTCAACGCCTATTACCGCAACACAGCCGAAGGGGTGAAAGTCACCCTCGATTCACTGGCGATGAGCTTCGGCGAAACCCGCTGGGAATCCCATGTGCAGGTGCAGCAGACTCGCGCCAGCGCCAAGGCTGAAGAGCTCTGGCATCTGCAGGCCGATCGCCTCGATCTGACCCCGATCACGCCGCTGCTCAATGCGCTGGGGCCGTTGCCACAAAGCTTCGCCACAGTGGTCGAGCGTTTGAAGGTAACCGGCGGCCTGCGTAATGTGCTGCTGGACTTCCGCCCGACCGCCACCGATGGCAGCAAATTCGGCTTTGCCGCCAACCTCGACAATGTCGGTTTCGATGCCTACCACGGCGCTCCGGCGGCGCGCAATGTCAGTGGCAGCCTGAGCGGCAACCTCGACGGCGGCGAGTTGCGCCTCGACAGCAAGGATTTCGTCCTGCACCTCGATCCGATTTTCGCCAAGCCATGGCAATACCTGCAGGCCAATGCGCGGCTGACCTGGAAGCTCGACAAGGATGGCTTCACCCTGATTGCGCCATACCTCAAGGTATTGGGCGAGGAGGGCAAGATTGCCGGCGATTTCCTCATTCGCCTGCACTTTGACCATAGCCAGGAAGACTACATGGACCTGCGCGTCGGCCTGGTTGATGGCGACGGTCGCTACACCGCGAAATACCTGCCGGCGGTGTTGAGCCCGGCGCTTGATGAGTGGCTGCGCACAGCGATCCTCAAAGGCGCAGTGGACCAGGGCTTCTTCCAGTATCAGGGCTCGCTGAGCAAGAACGCCGGCGAGGCTGATCGCAGCATCAGCCTGTTTTTCAAAGTGCACGACGCCGAGCTGGCGTTTCAGCCGGGCTGGCCGCATGTGAGCAAAGTCAGCGGCGATGTGTTCATCGAAGACAGCGGCGTGCGCATCTGGGCCAGCAAAGGCCAGTTGCTCGACACCCAAGTCAGCGATGTCTTCGTCAATATTCCTCATGTACCGGCCGGGCAGAACTCGCATTTGTTCCTTGATGGCGCATTTGCCGGTGGCCTCGGCGACGGCTTGAAGATTCTTCAGGATGCGCCGATCGGCACTGGTGAGACCTTTGCTGGTTGGGAGGGTGCGGGTGATCTGAATGGCAAGCTCAAGCTGGATATTCCGCTGGCCAAGGGCGAACAGCCGAAAATCCTCGTCGATTTCAAAACCGCCAACGCGCGGCTGAAACTGGCCGAACCGAAACTGGAACTGAGCCAGCTCAAGGGCGATTTCCGCTTCGACAGCAATAAAGGCCTCAGCGGCCAGAACATCTCTGCACGGGCCTTCGACAAAGCGGTCACTGCGCAGATCTTCGCTGATGGCAGCCCCAACCAGATCAAGACCCGAGTTGCGGCGTCGGGGCAGGTCGAAGTGAAGAAGCTCACTGACTGGCTGGGTGTGACCCAGCCGTTGCCGGTGTCCGGGACGATTCCGTATCAGTTGCAGCTGAATCTTTCCGGGGCCGACAGTCAGTTGCTGGTCAGCTCCAGCCTCAAAGGCGTGGCGGTGGATCTGCCGGCGCCGTTCGGCATGACCGCCGATGTCGGGCGCGACACAGTGTTTCGCATGACCCTGCAAGGGCAGGAGCGGCGTTACTGGTTCAATTACGATCAACTGGCCAATTTCACTTTTGCTGCGCCGCCGAGCAATTTCGCCGACGGCCGTGGCGAACTGTTTCTCGGCGCTGGCGAAGCGGTGTTGCCGGGCGCCAAGGGCCTGCGCATTCGCGGGGTGCTGTCGGAACTGGACGTCGCGCCGTGGCAGGATCTGGCCAGCAAGTACGCTGGCGGGGATCCGGGCGGCAGCGCCAAACAACTGCTGAGCAGTGCTGACATCAAGGTCGGCAAATTGACCGCGTTCGGCACCACGCTGGATCAGGCTTCGGTGCAGATCAATCGCAAGCCAGGCGCGTGGAACCTGGCGCTGGATAGCCAACAGGCCAAGGGCAGCGCCAGCCTGCCGGACGCCAACGGCGTGCCGATTGCGGTGAATCTGCAATACGTGAAACTGCCGGCGCCGGACCCGGCGGTGCAGGCTGACGAGAATGCACCGGATCCATTGGCGTCGGTCGACCCGACGAAAATCCCGGCGCTGGATATCACCCTCAATCAGTTGTTCCTCGGCCCCGACCTGGTGGGTGGCTGGTCGCTGAAAGTGCGGCCGACCGCCAAGGGCATCGCGCTGAACAACCTCGACATGGGCCTCAAGGGCATCCTCCTGCAAGGCAACGGCGGCTGGGAAGGCGCGCCGGGGGCGACCAGCAGTTGGTACAAGGGCCGCATTGGCGGCAAGAATTTGGCCGACGTGCTCAAAGGCTGGGGCTTCGCGCCGAGCGTGACCAGCGAAGAATTCCATATGGATGTCGACGGCCGTTGGCCGGGCTCGCCGGCGTGGCTGGCGACCAAGCGCTTCTCCGGCACCCTCGATGCCTCGCTGAACAAAGGCCAGTTCGTTGAAGTGGAAGGCGGTGCTCAGGCGCTGCGGGTGTTCGGCCTGCTCAACTTCAACTCGATCGGCCGGCGCCTGCGTCTGGACTTCTCCGACCTGTTCGGCAAAGGCCTGAGCTACGACCGGGTCAAAGGTCTGCTGGTGGCGAACAATGGTGTCTACGTGACACGTGAGCCGATTCGCCTGACCGGGCCTTCGAGCAACCTGGAATTGGACGGCACGCTGGATCTGGTCGGTGACAAGGTCGATGCGAAATTGCTGGTGACACTGCCGGTGACCAACAACCTGCCGATCGCCGCGCTGCTCGTCGGCGCACCGGCGGTCGGCGGCGCGCTGTTCCTCATCGACAAGCTGATCGGCGACCGCGTCGCGCGCTTCGCCAGCGTCAAGTACACCGTCAAAGGCCCATGGAAAGAGCCGAAAATCACCTTCGACAAGCCTTTTTAACTAGCAGACACTACCCCTGTAGGAGCTGCCGAAGGCTGCGATCTTTTGATCTGGCTCTTAAAAAAAATCAACAGATCGCAGCCTTCGGCAGCTCCTACACAGTCATATGCAAATCCCGAGGAGCGGCCATGTCTTTAGCGGTGATTCAAATGGTCAGCCAGAGCGACGTGCTGGCCAATCTGGCCCAGGCCCGACGCCTGCTTGAACAGGCCGCCGCCGGCGGGGCGGAACTCGCGGTGCTGCCGGAAAACTTCGCCGCCATGGGCCGTCGCGACGTCGCCGATATCGGCCGCGCCGAGGCCTTGGGCGAAGGGCCGATCCTGCCATGGTTGAAACAGACCGCCCGCGACCTCACCTTATGGATAGTCGCCGGTACATTGCCGTTGCCACCGTTGGGTCAACCCACGGCCAAAGCCAATGCCTGCTCGTTGCTGATCAACGATAACGGTGAGATCGTCGCGCGCTATGACAAGCTGCATCTGTTCGATGTCGATGTCGCCGACAATCGCGGCCGGTACCGTGAATCCGATGACTATGCTTATGGCGGTAATGTAGTGGTGGCGGATACGCCGATGGGGCGCGTTGGTCTGAGCGTGTGTTACGACTTGCGTTTCCCGGAGCTGTACAGTGAATTGCGTGCCGCCGGTGCCGAATTGATTACTGCACCGTCGGCCTTTACGGCCGTAACCGGCGCCGCGCACTGGGATGTACTGATCCGCGCGCGGGCCATCGAAACACAGTGTTATATCCTCGCGGCCGCACAGGGCGGCAGTCATCCGGGGCCACGCGAGACCTTCGGGCATGCGGCGATTGTCGACCCGTGGGGGCGCGTACTGGCCCAACAGGATCAAGGCGAGGCGGTGTTGCTGGCCGCCCGCGACAGCGATGAACAAGCGTCCATCCGGGCGCGCATGCCGGTGACGCGTCATCGGCGGTTTTTCTCGCAGGGCGCCCAGCGGCCTGCTTCAGAACACGAATTTAAGGCGTAAACCTATGAGCGAGTTGTTGTCCTCAGTCAGTGATCACCTGTTGGCACCCGGCGGTGTCACGATCGAGAGCCTGCAAGGCGTGCTCGGCGATCTGGCCGGACCGGGCATCGATGCCGCCGACCTGTATTTCCAGGGCCAGATTTCCGAGTCATGGGCGCTGGAAGACGGCATCGTCAAGGAAGGCAGCTTCAACCTCGATCAGGGTGTCGGCGTGCGTGCACAGTCCGGTGAGAAAACCGGTTTTGCCTACAGCAACGCGATCACCCTCGAGGCCCTCGGCGCAGCGGCCCGCGCCGCGCGTTCGATCTCCCGCGCCGGACAGAACGGCACCGTGCAGGCATTCACCAGCCAGGACGTCGCGCAGCTGTACGCGCCGGATAACCCGCTGGAAGTGCTCAGCCGCGCGGAAAAAGTCGAGTTGCTCAAACGCATCGACGTCGCCACCCGCGCACTCGACCCACGGATTCAGCAGGTCAGCGTGAGCATGGCCGGGGTCTGGGAGCGGATTCTGGTGGCCTCCACCGACGGCGGTCTGGCCGCTGATGTGCGCCCGCTGGTGCGCTTCAATGTCAGCGTCATCGTTGAACAGAATGGCCGTCGCGAACGCGGCGGGCACGGCGGCGGTGGGCGTACCGATTACCGCTACTTCCTCGCCGAAGACCGCGCCATGGGTTATGCCCGCGAGGCGCTGCGCCAGGCACTGGTCAACCTTGAAGCAATTCCAGCGCCGGCCGGTACCTTGCCGGTGGTGCTGGGTTCCGGCTGGTCCGGGGTGCTGCTGCACGAAGCGGTCGGTCACGGTCTGGAAGGCGATTTCAACCGCAAGGGCAGCTCGGCCTATAGCGGGCGCATGGGTGAAATGGTTGCCTCCAAGCTATGCACCATCGTCGATGACGGCACCTTGAGCGGCCGTCGCGGTTCGCTGAGCGTCGATGACGAAGGCACGCCGACCGAATGCACCACGCTGATCGAAAACGGCGTACTCAAGGGCTACATGCAAGACAAGCTCAATGCGCGGCTGATGGGCGTGGCGCGCACCGGTAACGGTCGTCGCGAATCCTATGCGCATCTGCCGATGCCCCGGATGACCAACACCTACATGCTCGGTGGCGAAAGTGATCCGGCGGAAATCATCGCCTCGGTGAAGAAGGGCATCTACTGCGCCAACCTCGGCGGCGGTCAGGTCGATATCACCAGCGGCAAGTTCGTGTTCTCGACCAGCGAGGCTTATCTGATCGAGGACGGCAAAATCACCGCACCGGTCAAAGGCGCGACATTGATCGGCAACGGCCCCGAGGCGATGAGCCGGGTGTCGATGGTCGGTAACGATCTGGCGCTGGACAGCGGTGTGGGTACGTGCGGCAAGGATGGGCAGTCGGTGCCGGTGGGTGTCGGCCAGCCAACGCTGAAAATCGATGCGATCACCGTGGGTGGCACGGGCGCATAAGAACGGTGGGGCTTTCGGGTGGCGCGCAGGACGGCCACCCGGTGGCGATTATCAACGCAGACCGCGTTGAGTCTCGTCCAGCTCCCGAATGTATTTGAAGATCTTGCGGCTCGAAGCAGGTGGTTTGTTTTGCGCAACCTCATGCTGGGCCTGACGGATCAGGGAACGCAATTGCTGGCGATCGGCGTCCGGGTACTCGATGACGAATTTTTCCAGCACGGCGTCATCGCCCGCGATCAGGCGGTCACGCCAGCGTTCCAGATTATGGAAACGCTCGTTGTACTGGCGAGTGGAGGCATCGAGTTGATCGAGCAGAGTCAGAATCGCGTCAGTGTCCTGGTCGCGCATCAGTTTGCCGATGAACTGCAAATGCCGTTTACGCGCGATGTTCGCGGTGTGCTTGGGCGCATCGGCCAATGCCCGGCGCAAAGCGTCGGTCAACGGCAGTTTGGCGACCAGATCAGGCTTGAGTGTGGTCAGGCGCTCGCCGAGGTCAACCAGCGCATGCAACTCGCGTTTGACCTGAGATTTGCTTTTTTCTCCCGTATCGAGGGAGTCGTCGTAAGAATCAACCATGGTGGCAGTCCGCAAAGAAACGCCGCCATGATAACCAGTCGGGGGCCGCTTGTCCGGCCCGGTCGCTCGATGACCCCAGCCGAAAGCAGAATTTGAGTGGAGATGAGCATGAGTGCAGTTCAAAGCGTCGGCCCGCAGGCATTGCCGGCACTGCAAGAACAGGTCGAGCAGATCATCGCCGAAGCCAAGCGCCAGGGCGCCAGCGCCTGTGAAGTCGCGGTGTCGCTGGAGCAGGGGCTGTCGACCTCGGTGCGTCAGCGCGAGGTCGAAACCGTTGAATTCAATCGTGATCAGGGTTTTGGCATCACCCTGTACGTCGGCCAGCGCAAAGGCTCGGCCAGCACCTCGGCCACCGGGCCGGAGGCGATTCGTGAAACCGTCGCTGCAGCACTCGCGATCGCCAAACACACCTCCGAGGACGAAGCCTCGGGTCTGGCCGACGCCGCACTGATGGCCAGGGATGTGCAGGATTTCGACTTGTTCCACGAATGGGACATCACCCCGGAACAGGCCATTGAGAAGGCTTTGCTCTGCGAGGCAGCGGCGTTCGATGCCGATGCGCGGATCAAGAACGCCGACGGCACCACCCTAAGCACCCATCAGGGCTGCCGGGTTTATGGCAACAGCCACGGTTTCATCGGCGGTTACGCATCGACCCGGCACAGCCTGAGTTGCGTGATGATCGCCGAAGCTGACGGGCAGATGCAGCGCGATTACTGGTATGACGTCAATCGCCAGGGCAGTCTGCTCGCCGATCCGGTGAGCATCGGCCAGCGTGCCGCGCAACGGGCGGCGAGCCGTCTGGGCGCGCGGCCGGTGCCGACCTGCGAAGTGCCGGTGCTGTTTTCCGCCGAACTGGCGGGCGGTCTGTTCGGCAGCTTCCTCTCGGCAGTATCCGGCGGCAGCCTGTATCGCAAATCGTCGTTTCTGGAAGGCACACTGGGGCAGAAGCTGTTCCCGGAATGGCTGACCATTGATGAGCGTCCGCATCTGATGCGTGCCATGGGCAGTGCTTCCTACGACGGTGATGGCCTGGCGACTTACGCGAAACCGTTCGTCGAAAAGGGCGAGTTGGTCTCCTACATCCTCGGCACCTATTCCGGACGGAAACTGGGCATGCCGAGCACCGCCAACGCGGGCGGGGTGCACAACCTGTTCGTCACCCATGGCGACGAGGATCAGGCAGCACTGCTCAAGCGCATGGGCCGGGGATTGCTGGTCACCGAGTTGATGGGCCATGGCCTGAACATGGTCACCGGTGACTATTCGCGCGGCGCTGCGGGCTTCTGGGTGGAAAACGGCGAGATCCAGTTCGCCGTGCAGGAAGTGACCATCGCCGGCAACATGCGTGACATGTTCAAGCAGATTGTCGCAGTGGGTAATGATCTGGAACTGCGCAGCAACATTCGCACCGGGTCTGTGTTGATCGAGCGGATGACTGTCGCCGGCAGCTAAGCCGCGAATCCGCCAACAAAAAAAGGCGCGCCATCCGTTGTGGATGGCGCGCCTTTTTTATTCGCTTCGCACAAATCCCCTGTGGGAGCGAGCCTGCTCGCGAAAGCGGTGGATCAGTTGCAAATGTGCTGGCTGACACGGCGCATTCGCGAGCAGGCTCGCTCCCACAAATGAACAGCGCAAACTCGAACGCTTGTTTTGGTTCTCATTATCATCTAATAATAAATCTCATTACTGAACGAATCACGGATCATGAGTTCTGCCTTGTACGAGCAGCCCTATCTCGAAAGCCGGCGCTGGATGAGTCGCCAGATCCGTTGCGCGCTAAAGCCTGCAAGGAAGGCCGCGCGGTGATCGACGTCGCCCTGGAACACACCGACCTGTCGCGCAGCCAGCTGGAAGAGTTGCTCAACCCCGAGAAACTCACCGCCGGCGGCGTGTAAACCCCGCAACCGCTTTGGAGGCTCATCATGGAGCACTGGAAACGCACGATCGAACGGGCCAATCGCTGCTTCATGCTGGGCGAACTGATCGACGCCCGAGAGGCTTACCTGCAAGCCCTGGCCCTGGCGCAAGTGTTGTTCGAACGCTGGGCGGATGCCGACGAAGCGGTGGCGGCCTGCGTCGTCTCACATCACAACCTGGCTGACCTGCATCTGCGCCTGAACCAACCGGAGGAGAGCGCCGAATATCTCTGTGCCATCCATCAACGTTTGTTGCAGACCATGCAGGACGAGCGCTTGCGTCCGGCCCTGCGTGAGGCGGCGCTGCGCCAGAGCAGCAAGACCTATGTCGAACTGTTGAATTTCATCAGCGAGCACGGCGAATACCCACGCACCCAGCGCCTGCTGCATCCGGACACCGGCAATGCCCGCCGCGCCTCAACTTCTCATCAGTATGGAGTCCATTGAAATGGCTTTTACCTTGCCTGCCTTGCCTTACGCCTACGATGCCCTCGAGCCGCACATCGATGCGCAGACCATGGAAATCCATTACACCAAGCATCACCAGACCTACATCAACAACCTCAACGCCGCCGTGGAAGGCACCGAGTTCGCCGAGTGGCCGGTAGAAAAACTCGTCGCCAGCGTGCAGCAACTGCCGGAAAAACTTCGCGCGGCGGTGATCAATCAGGGCGGCGGCCACGCCAACCATTCGCTGTTCTGGGAAGTAATGGTGCCCAACGGTGGCGGCAAGCCCAGCGGCGCGCTGGCCAAGGCCATCGACGAGCAACTGGGCGGACTCGACAGTTTCAAGGAAGCGTTCACCAAAGCCGCGCTGACCCGTTTTGGCAGCGGCTGGGCGTGGCTGAGCGTGACACCGGATAAAAAACTGGTCGTGGAAAGCAGCGGCAACCAGGACAGCCCGTTGATGAACGGCAACACCCCGATCCTTGGCCTCGATGTCTGGGAGCACGCTTACTACCTGCGTTACCAGAACCGTCGCCCGGAATACATCAACGCGTTCTACAACGTGATCAACTGGCCGGAAGTTGCTGCGCGCTATCAGGCCGCACTGGTTTAAGCCTTCAATAAAAACAATCAGGGCTGACTATGGGCACGGAAACACTGGCGATTGGCAGCGGGCGCATGTTTCGTTACGCGGTGGGTTCGCTGTTGCTGTTGGCGGGTATGACTTTACTGGTCGCCCACGCTTTGCAATGGCTGAATCTGGAACCGAGGCTGTTGCGCGCCTTGCAGGGCGGTGCCATCTGCGCCTTGGGCACGGCGCTTGGCGCGGTGCCGGTGCTGGTGATCCGGCGCATGCCGCAGGCACTAAGCGACACCTTGCTGGGATTTGGTGCCGGGGTGATGCTGGCGGCGACGGCGTTTTCGTTGATCGTGCCGGGCATAGCTGCAGCTGAGAGCCTTGGCCTGACGCCGTGGGCCGCCAGTGGCCTGATCTGCTTTGGCATCCTGCTCGGTGCGTTCGGTCTGTATCTGGTGGATCGGCGCATTTGCGGTGCCTCGCCGGAGATGCTCGTCGGCACGCTGGAGCATCCGGTGATTCCACCGCGAATCTGGCTGTTCGTGTTCGCCATCATCGCGCACAACATTCCGGAAGGCATGGCGGTTGGCGTATCTGCCGGAGGCGGGATGGCGGACGCCGACAGTCTGGCGATGGGCATTGCGTTGCAGGATGTGCCGGAAGGACTGGTGATTGCTCTGGTGCTGGCCGGGGCGGGAATGTCGCGGGTCAGAGCGTTTCTGATCGGCGCGGCGTCGGGGCTGGTCGAACCGGTATTTGCGCTGCTGTGTGCGTGGCTCGTGAGTCTGGCTCAGGTGCTGCTGCCGCTGGGGCTGGCACTGGCGGCGGGGGCGATGTTGCTGGTGGTGACCCACGAAGTGATCCCGGAATCGCGCCGTCATGGGCATGACAAGCTGGCCAGTCTGGGCCTTCTGATCGGGTTTTGTCTGATGATGGTGATGGATACGGCGTTGGGGTGAATGGAGGCGAGGAACAGTGTCCCCGCCTCGAGGATTATTCACCTTCGTCGAAATACCTTTCGATCAGATCGACCAATGCGTCCATGGCTTCCTGAGCCTGTTCGCCTTCGGTGCTCAAATGGATCTTGGTGCCTTTACCCGCCGCGAGCATCATCATTGCCATGATGCTCTTGCCGTCGACAGTCGTTTCAGGTGTGCGTCCCACTCGGATCGTGCAGTCTGGATACTGACCCGCCACGCCGACAAATTTGGCCGATGCCCGGGCATGCAGGCCCAGCTTATTGATGATTTCGATTTCACGAGCAGGCATCGCGGTGTAAATCCTTTAGGTGAGGTCGCGGTGGCGAACCTGGACGTTCTTCAGGGTTTTCTGCAGGGCCTGACCCAGTCGTTCGGTCAGGTAGACGGAGCGGTGATGCCCGCCGGTGCAGCCAATGGCAATGGTGACGTAGGCGCGGTTGCTGGCGGCGAAGCGTGGCAGCCACTTGTTCAGGTAGGCGTAGATGTCCTGATACATTTCTTCGACATCCGGCTGCTGCGCCAGGTACTCGGCCACCGGTGCATCAAGGCCCGACTGAGCGCGCAGCTCCGGTTTCCAGTACGGATTGGGCAGGCAGCGCACGTCGAACACCAGGTCGGCGTCGACCGGCATGCCGCGCTTGAAGCCGAACGACTCGACCAGAAACGCCGTACCGGGCTCCGGTTGATTCAACAGGCGCAACTTGATGGTGTCGCGCAGTTGATACAGATTCAGACTGGTGGTGTTGATCTTCAGGTCGGCCAGATCGGCGATCGGACCGAGCAGGGCGGTTTCATCGTGAATCGCCTCGGCCAGTGAGCGATTGGCGTTGCTCAGCGGGTGACGACGACGGGTCTCGGAAAAACGCTTGAGCAGGGTTTCTTCATCGGCGTCCAGGTACAGCACATCGCACTTGATATGCTTGGCACGCACGTCTTCGAGCAATTCAGGGAAACGTGACAGATGGCTGGGCAGGTTGCGCGCATCGATCGACACGGCGACCAGCGGCTGCGCCAGTTCTGTGTGAATCAGCGCTCGCTCGGCCAGTTCCGGCAGCAAACCGGCCGGCAGATTGTCGATGCAGTAGTAGCCGTTGTCCTCAAGGACATTCAGGGCGGTACTTTTACCCGAGCCCGAACGGCCACTGACAATGATCAAGCGCATGATTAGTGCCCGTTCTGCTCGTCCAGTACAACCTGGTACAAGGCTTCATTGCTCGGAGCGCTGCGCAATTTGTCGCGCACTTCCTTGCGGTCGAGCATGCTGGCGATCTGGCGCAACAACTCCAGATGCGCGTCGGTTGCGGCTTCCGGGACCAGCAGCACGAACAACAGGTCCACCGGAGCGCCGTCGATGGCGTCGAAATCGATCGGGGCTTCGAGGTGCAGCAGGGCGCTCACTGGCCCCGCGCAGCCCTTGAGGCGGCAGTGGGGAATGGCGATGCCGTTGCCAAAACCGGTGGAGCCGAGTTTTTCACGGGCGATCAGCGCCTCGAAGACATCCTGCATCGCCAGATCCGGCACTTCGCGGTGGATCAGGTTGGCAATCTGTTCGAGGGCTTTTTTCTTGCTGCCGCCCGGCGCGTTCACTTGGGAACGGCCGGGGGTCAGGATGGTTTCAAGTCGGATCATGGATAGGGGTGTTAACGACCGGTCGCGCCCTGGAGGAGGCTCTGGGTCTTTTCCTTATGCTTTTTGAGTTGGCGATCCAGCTTGTCGGTAAGTGAGTCGATCGCAGCGTACATGTCGGTATCTTCTGCGTTGGCGACCACTTCGCTGCCGGGGATATGCAAGGTGGCTTCGATCTTCTGCTTCAGCTTTTCGACGCACATCGTGACCTGCACGTTGGTGATCTTGTCGAAATGTCGCTCCAGTCGCTGGAGTTTTTCCTCGATGTAGGAACGCAGAGGTTGGGTCACTTCCAGTTGGTGTCCACTGATGTTGACTTGCATACAGCTTCTCCTTCGTTGCCAGTGCATAAAGCGGCAGGCCGAAAAGCCTGCCACTGGAACGCTGTAACGTGGCTTACATCAACCGCTTGCGTTCGCTCGAAGGCGCGATTCCGAGGGATTCGCGGTACTTGGCGACGGTGCGGCGAGCCACCTGAATGCCTTGTGCCTCCAGTAAACCAGCGATCTTGCTGTCACTCAACGGCTTTTTCTGATTTTCCGCTGCGACCAGTTTTTTGATGATCGCGCGGATCGCTGTGGACGAGCATTCGCCGCCTTCGGAGGTACTGACGTGGCTGGAGAAAAAGTATTTCAGCTCATAAATACCGCGCGGGGTATGCATGAATTTTTGTGTGGTCACCCGGGAAATCGTCGATTCGTGCATGCCGACCGCTTCGGCGATGTCATGCAATACCAACGGCTTCATTGCTTCGTCGCCGTATTCGAGGAAGCCGCGCTGATGTTCGACGATCTGCGTGGCCACTTTCATCAGGGTTTCGTTACGGCTCTGCAGGCTCTTGATGAACCAGCGCGCTTCCTGCAACTGGTTGCGCATGAAAGTGTTGTCGGCGCTGGTGTCGGCACGCTTCACAAAACCGGCGTACTGGGCGTTGACGCGCAGGCGAGGCACCGATTCCTGGTTCAGCTCGACCAGCCAGCGCTCGTTGTCCTTGCGCACGATCACGTCGGGAATCACGTATTCGGCTTCGGTCGACTCGATCTGTGAGCCGGGACGCGGATTGAGGCTCTGCACCAGTTCGATGACTTGGCGCAGCTCGTCTTCCTTGAGCTTCATGCGTCGCATCAACTGGCTGTAATCGCGGCTGCCGAGCAGGTCGATGTAATCGGCGACAAGCCGCTTGGCCTCGGTCAGCCACGGCGTCTTCGCGGGCAGCTGGCGCAATTGCAGCAGCAGGCATTCGCTGAGGTTGCGGGCGCCGATACCGGCGGGCTCGAATTGCTGGATGCGATGCAGGACGGCTTCGATTTCGTCGAGCTCGATGTCCAGTTCCGGATCGAACGCTTCAAGAATTTCTTCGAGTGTTTCGTCCAGATAGCCCTGATTGTTGATGCAGTCGATCAGGGTGACAGCGATCAGGCGATCGGTGTCGGACATCGGTGCCAGGTTCAGTTGCCAGAGCAGATGGCTTTGCAGGCTCTCGCCGGCGGACGTGCGGGTGGTGAAATCCCACTCATCGTCATCGCTGCTGGGCAGGCTGCTGGCGCTGGTCTGGTAGACGTCTTCCCAGGCGGTATCCACTGGCAGTTCGTTGGGGATGCGCTCGTTCCAATCGCCATCCTCGAGGTTATCCACCGTCGGGGCGGTTTCCTGGTAGGAGGGTTCCTGGATTTCGGCGGGCTTCTGTTCGGCGTTGTCGGCCAGCGGATCGGCGTTGTCGAAGTCGTCGCCTTCTTCCTGGCGCTCGAGCATCGGATTGGATTCCAGAGCCTCCTGGATCTCCTGTTGCAGGTCCAGGGTCGACAATTGGAGCAGGCGGATGGCCTGTTGCAGCTGCGGTGTCATCGTCAGCTGCTGGCCCATTCTCAAGACTAGCGATGGTTTCATGGCAGGGGCTTAACACCTTATTCGCCGGCGCTTTGCGCCATCCACTACAGGGCGCCGAAGCGCCAAACTTAAGCAAATTATATGCCTGAAACTGAAGTGTTTGCCTAGAGCGCTGTAACAATTAAAGCGGATAAATGCGCCTTGAATCGATACAGCGCTGTCGCGCTTACAGGCGGAACTCGTGACCCAGATACACTTCCTTGACCAGATCGTTGGCCAGGATGGTCTCGGCATCGCCTTCAGCGATCAGTTGACCGTCGTTGACGATGTAAGCGGTTTCGCAGATATCCAGCGTCTCACGCACGTTGTGGTCGGTGATCAGCACACCGATGCCCTTGGCCTTGAGGTGATGGATGATCTGCTTGATGTCGCCGACCGAGATCGGGTCGACACCGGCGAACGGTTCGTCGAGCAGGATGAACTTGGGTGCAGTGGCCAGGGCGCGAGCGATTTCCACCCGGCGACGCTCACCGCCGGACAGGCTCATGCCGAGGTTGTCGCGGATGTGGCTGATGTGGAATTCCTGCAGCAGGCTTTCCAGCTCCTTGCGACGACCGGTCTTGTCCAGCTCCGGGCGGGTCTCGAGGATCGCCATGATGTTGTCGGCGACCGACAGTTTGCGGAAGATCGACGCTTCTTGCGGCAGATAGCCGATACCGGCCTTGGCGCGGCCGTGCATCGGCTGGTGGCTGACGTCCAGATCATCGATCAGCACACGGCCCTGATCTGCCTGCACCAGGCCAACGATCATGTAGAAGCACGTAGTCTTGCCGGCGCCGTTCGGGCCGAGCAAGCCGACGATCTGCCCGCTGTCGATCGACAGGCTGACGTCACGCACGACCTGGCGGCTTTTATAGGCCTTGGCCAGATGCTGAGCTTTCAGAGTTGCCATTACTGGGATTTCTCTTCGTTTTTCTTCTTCGGCTGGATCACCATGTCGATGCGCGGACGCGATTCGGTGACCTTGCTGCCCGTGGCGCGACCGGCGCTGGCCAGTTTCTTCACGGTGTCGTAGACGATTTTTTCGCCCTGGGTGACGTTGTTATCCTTGTCGATAACCTTGGCCTTGTCGATCAGCACCACCCGGTTCTGCTGGGCGTGGTATTGAATCGTCACGCCGTAGCCCTTGACCGGGTTGGCGTCGCCCTGGGTCTGCAACTGCTCGAAGTAAGCCAGGTTGCCTACCGAGGTCACCACGTCGATGTCGCCATTGGGCGCGCGCGTCATGGTCACGGTGTTGCCTTTAACGATCATCGAGCCCTGGGTAATGATCACGTCACCTTTATAGGTGGCGATGCCATTCTTGTCGTCCAGTTGGGCGTCGTCGGCCTGAATGCGGATAGGCTGCTGCTGATCGTTCGGCAGGGACCAGGCGCTCGCGCTTCCCAGTGCTGCGCCCAGACTGAGCAAAATAGGGAGGGTTTTAACGAGCCTCATACTGTCCTCTTACGTTCGATTGCAGGTGTATCCTGCTGTCCTTCAGGTACGCTTTCATTCCGACGCCAGTCGATACGCCGCCAGCGCCCTCGATTCTAACGGGTTGCGCGGTCTGCGCATATTCTTGCTGCGGGAACACGGTCATGCGGGTGCTGGTGATCAGGGTGCCGCGCTGTTTCTCATCGGTGCGCTGTACGCGTACCGAATCGATCAATTCAACTTCGGTGCCGCCCGAATTCACTTCGCCGCGCTCGCTGGTCACGTGCCACGGGAAGTCGGTGCCGCGGTACATGTTCAAATCAGGCTTGGTTACCAGAGTGACATCAGTGGCCTTGACGTGCTCGGCCTTGTCGGAGGTCATCTCATACTGCACCTTGCCGTCGGGCAGGTATTGAATGGTGTGCGTGTTGGTCGCGTACCAGTCGATCGGATTCTCGGCGGCCGAGACCGGCGGCTTGTCGAGGAAGCGCTCCGGGCTGATGTTCCAGTAGCCCACCGCAGCGAAAATCGCCGCGATGCAGCCGAACAGCAGGAAATTGCGAAACTTTTTGCTAAACATGGTCAGGCTCACAGGTACGCGGCGTTGGCCGCTTCGAGGCGGCCCTGGGCGCGCAGGATCAATTCGCAGAATTCGCGGGCGGCACCTTCGCCGCCACGGGCGCGGGTAACGCCGTGGGCATGTTCGCGGACGAAATCGGCAGCGTTGGCCACCGCCATGCCCAGCCCTACACGGCGGATCACCGGCAAGTCTGGCAGATCGTCACCCAGATAGGCGACTTCTTCATAGCTTAGGCCCAGTTGCGCGAGCAGACCGTCGAGTACCACCAGTTTGTCCTCGCGCCCCTGAAACAGATGCGGGATGCCGAGGTTCTTCGCGCGGCGCTCGACCACCGGGGTCTTGCGACCACTGATGATCGCCGTCTGCACGCCGGCATTCATCAACATCTTGATGCCCTGGCCGTCGAGCGTGTTGAAGGTCTTGAACTCGCTGCCGTCTTCAAGGAAGTACAGGCGCCCATCGGTGAGCACACCGTCGACGTCGAACACAGCCAGTTTGATTGCTTTACCGCGTTGCAGCAGATCGTTGCTCATTACATGACTCCTGCGCGCAGCAGATCGGAGAGGTTGAAGGCGCCGATCGGGCGATCCTCCTCGTCGACGACTACCAGGGCGTTGATTCGATGGTCTTCCATGATTTTCAGGGCTTCGGCGGCGAGCATGTCGGGCCGGGCGGTCTTGCCGTGGGCGGTCATCACCTGGTCGATGGTGGCGCTGCGGATGTCGATGGCGCGATCCAGCGTGCGGCGCAAATCACCGTCGGTGAAGATCCCGGCGAGCTTGCCATCGGCTTCAATAATAGCGGTCATGCCCAGACCCTTGCGGGTCATTTCCATCAGCGCGTCCTTGAGCAGGGTGCCGCGTTGTACCTGCGGCAGCTCCTGCCCGGCGTGCATGACGTTTTCGACTTTCAGCAGCAGGCGACGGCCAAGGGCGCCACCCGGATGCGAGAAGGCAAAATCTTCGGCGGTAAAACCACGCGCTTCCAGCAGGGCCACGGCCAGGGCGTCGCCCATGACCAGTGCCGCTGTGGTCGATGAGGTCGGCGCCAGGTTCAGCGGGCAGGCTTCGTGCTCCACATGCACATTGAGATTGACCTCGGCAGCCTTGGCCAGTGGCGACTGCGGATTGCCGGTGACGCTGATCAGCTGGATACCCAGGCGTTTGATCAATGGCAGCAGCGTTACGATTTCGTTGGTCGAGCCGGAGTTCGACAGGGCCAGAATCACATCGTCGCGGGTGATCATGCCCATGTCGCCGTGGCTGGCTTCGGCCGGATGCACGAAAAACGCTGGAGTACCGGTGCTGGCGAGGGTGGCGGCGATCTTGTTGCCGACGTGCCCGGATTTGCCCATGCCGACTACGACCACGCGGCCCTTGCTGGCCAGAATCATCTCGCAGGCGCGTACGAAATCGGCGTCGATATGGGCCATCAAGCCTTGGACGGCTTCCACTTCGAGGCGGATGGTGCGTTGTGCCGATTGAATCAGGTCGCGGGTTTTGCTCATGTCAGAATCGTATGGGCCGATGAAAAGGCGGCGATTATAGCGGTTATGTGGCAAAGCCTCACGCAAGTTCGACGTGCTTTGTCATTACTGGTTACCAAAACACTCTGAAAGTCGCTCAGGCCCTCTTCAGTCGGCGATCTTGGCCGGGTTCTCGCTTGGGCGCTCAGCCTTTGCAGTGATATAGTTCGCCGCCAGTTCGGCCTGCCCGGGATGCAGGTGTTTCCGAGGAAAGTCTGGCATCCCAGTGAGAGGCTGCATCGCAAGGAGTTTAGATGAGTGCCGATAACGCCTACGCGGTCGAGCTGAAGGGAGTCTCCTTCAAGCGCGGTGCGCGGAGCATTTTCAATAACGTCGATATCCGCATCCCGCGCGGCAAGGTCACCGGCATCATGGGGCCTTCCGGCTGCGGCAAGACCACGCTGCTGCGCCTGATGGGCGCGCAGTTGCGGCCGTCCGGCGGCGAAGTCTGGGTCAACGGGCAGAACCTGCCGACGCTGTCGCGCAGTGATCTGTTCGATGCGCGCAAGCACATGGGCGTGCTGTTTCAGAGCGGTGCGCTGTTCACCGACCTCGATGTGTTCGAGAACGTGGCCTTTCCGCTGCGGGTGCACACGCAACTGCCGGAAGACATGATTCGCGACATCGTCCTGCTGAAATTGCAGGCCGTGGGACTGCGTGGCGCCATCGAGCTGATGCCGGACGAACTGTCCGGCGGCATGAAGCGCCGCGTGGCGCTGGCCCGGGCGATTGCCCTCGATCCGCAGATTCTCATGTACGACGAGCCTTTTGTGGGCCAGGACCCGATTGCCATGGGCGTGTTGGTGCGCCTGATCCGCCTGCTCAACGATGCACTGGGAATCACCAGCATCGTGGTCTCGCACGACCTGGCGGAAACCGCGAGCATTGCCGACTACATCTATGTCGTGGGCGATGGTCAGGTGCTGGGGCAGGGCACGCCGGATGAGCTGATGAATTCGGATGACCCGCGTATCCGTCAGTTCATGACCGGTGATCCCGATGGCCCGGTGCCGTATCACTTTCCAGCGACGGATTACCGCGCAGATCTTCTGGGGAAGCGTTGATGCGCAGAATTTCATTGATGGAACGCGTGCGTCGGTTCGGCGAATCGGCGATCGACGCGGTCGCGGTGTTTGGTCGGGCGACCCTGTTCCTGTTTCACGCCCTGCTGGGCCGTGGCGGCATCAGCGGTGGATTCGGCCTGTTGGTCAAACAGCTGCATTCGGTCGGCGTCATGTCGCTGGTGATCATCGTGGTCTCCGGCATTTTCATCGGCATGGTCCTGGCGCTGCAGGGCTTCAGCATTCTTTCCAGCTATGGTTCAGAGCAGGCTGTAGGGCAGATGGTCGCCCTGACGCTGCTGCGTGAACTGGGGCCGGTGGTCACGGCGTTGCTGTTTGCCGGGCGGGCCGGTTCGGCGTTGACCGCCGAGATCGGCAACATGAAATCCACCGAGCAGCTGTCCAGCCTGGAAATGATCGGTGTCGATCCGCTCAAGTACATCATTGCCCCGCGCCTGTGGGCCGGCTTCATTTCCCTGCCGGTGCTGGCGATGATTTTCAGCGTCGTCGGCATCTGGGGCGGTTCGTGGGTGGCGGTCGACTGGCTGGGCGTCTACGAAGGCTCGTACTGGGCGAACATGCAGAACAGCGTGAACTTCACCAGTGATGTGCTAAATGGCGTGATCAAGAGTGTCGTTTTCGCCTTTGTCGTGACCTGGATCGCCGTATTCCAAGGCTATGACTGTGAACCCACTTCCGAGGGGATCAGTCGTGCCACCACCAAGACCGTGGTGTTTGCCTCGCTGGCAGTGCTCGGCCTGGACTTTATTCTGACCGCTTTGATGTTTGGAGATTTCTGATGCAAAACCGCACCCTGGAAATCGGTGTCGGCCTGTTCCTGCTGGCAGGGATCCTGGCTTTGCTGCTGCTCGCCTTGCGCGTCAGCGGCCTCTCTCCGACTTCGTCCACCGACACTTACAAGTTGTATGCGTATTTCGACAATATCGCCGGTCTGACGGTCAGAGCCAAAGTGACCATGGCCGGTGTGACCATCGGCAAGGTCACCGCAATCGATCTGGATCGCGACAGCTTCACCGGTCGGGTCACGCTGCAAGTGGATAAAAAGGTCGACAACCTGCCGGTCGATTCGACTGCATCTATCCTCACCGCGGGTCTGCTGGGCGAGAAATACATCGGTATCAGCGTCGGCGGTGAAGACACCCAGTTGAAAGACGGTGGAACCATCCACGACACGCAGTCGTCACTGGTACTGGAAGACCTGATCGGTAAATTCCTGCTCAATACCGTTAGCAAAGACGCCAAATGAGGAGCTTTTGAATGATCTCTATCTTGCGACGTGGCCTGTTGGTGTTGCTCGCGGCCCTGCCGTTGATGGCTAACGCTGCACCGGGGCAATCGGCTCATGACCTGATTCAGGACACCACGAACCGGATGCTTGCCGACTTGCAGGCAAATAAAGAGAAGTACAAGCAGGATCCGCAGGATTTCTATGCGGCGCTCAACAGCATTGTGGGGCCGGTGGTGGATGCCGAGGGCATCTCCAAAAGCATCATGACCGTGAAGTATTCGCGCAAGGCCACGCCTGAGCAGATGCAGCGCTTTCAGGAAAACTTCAAGCGCGGTCTGTTCCAGTTCTATGGCAACGCTCTGCTGGAATACAACAACCAGGGCATCACGGTTGATCCGGCCAAAGACGAATCGGGCGACCGCACCAGCGTCAACATGACCGTCAAGGGCAGCAATGGCGCGATCTATCCGGTGCAGTACACGCTTGAGAAGATCAGCGGCGAGTGGAAGCTGCGCAACGTGATCATCAACGGCATCAATATCGGCAAGCTGTTCCGTGACCAGTTCGCCGACGCCATGCAACGCAATGGCAATGATCTGGACAAGACCATCGATGGCTGGGCCGGTGAAGTGGCCAAGGCCAAGCAGGAAACCGACAAAGCCGCCGCGAAGCCAGCGCAATGAGTGAGGCGGCAGTTCGTATGAGTGATGTCGACGAGCTGGTGCTCAGCGGCGTGCTGGATTACCGCACCGGGCCTGAGCTGCGCAAGGAAGGGCAGGCGCTGATCAAGTCGAGCAAGGCGTCCGCGCTGGTCATCGATTGTTCGGCGGTGCAGAAGTCCAGCAGCGTCGGCCTGTCGTTGCTGCTGTGCTTCATGCGCGATGCGCAGGCGGCCGGCAAGGCCGTCAGCATCCGTGCGATGCCTGATGACATGCGCCAAATCGCTCAGGTCAGTGAATTGACCGAGCTGTTGGCGCAACCCTGAACCACCATCTATAAAGAAGCCCCCCGTCAGAGTCCTGCGTTGCGGGGTTCGCAGGCGCGGGGCTTTTTTGTATGATGTCCGACCCGTGCGCACAGGGCGCCGATTGAGGTTGAGCATGCAGGCCGTAGAAGTGAAGAGCTTCCTTGAAGGAAAGCTGCCAGGAACGCTGGTAGAAGTTGAAGGCGAAGGCTGCAACTTCCAGCTGAACGTGATTAGCGATGAACTGGCGGCGTTGAGCCCGGTGAAGCGTCAGCAGCAGGTCTATGCCCATTTGAACCCATGGATCACCGATGGCAGCATCCATGCGGTCACTATGAAATTTTTCAGCCGCGCGGCCTGGGCCGAGCGCACCTGAGCCCTAGGGCGTCGAGATACTAATGGATAAATTGATTATTACCGGTGGCGCTCGTCTTGATGGCGAGATCCGCATTTCCGGCGCGAAGAACTCCGCCCTGCCGATTCTGGCCGCGACCTTGCTGTGCGATGGCCCGGTCACCGTTGGCAACCTGCCGCACCTGCACGACATCACCACGATGATCGAGCTGTTCGGGCGCATGGGCATCGAGCCGGTTATCGACGAGAAGCTCAGCGTCGAAATCGACCCACGTACCATCAAGACCCTGATCGCGCCGTACGAACTGGTGAAAACCATGCGTGCGTCGATCCTTGTGCTCGGCCCGATGGTAGCGCGTTTCGGTGAAGCCGAAGTCGCGCTGCCTGGCGGTTGCGCCATCGGTTCGCGTCCGGTCGATCTGCACATCCGCGGTCTGGAAGCCATGGGCGCGGTCATCGACGTCGAAGGCGGCTACATCAAGGCCAAGGCGCCTGAAGGCGGCCTGCGCGGCGCACACTTCTTCTTCGATACCGTCAGCGTGACCGGTACCGAAAACATCATGATGGCCGCTGCGCTGGCCAAAGGCCGCAGCGTGTTGCAGAACGCCGCGCGCGAACCTGAAGTGGTCGACCTGGCGAACTTCCTCAACGCCATGGGCGCCAAGGTTTCCGGTGCTGGCACCGACACCATCACCATCGATGGCGTCGAGCGCCTGGGTTCGGCGTTCTACAAGGTCATGCCTGACCGTATCGAAACCGGCACCTACCTGGTCGCCGCTGCCGTGACCGGTGGCCGCGTCAAGGTCAAGGACACCGATCCGACCATCCTTGAAGCGGTGCTGGAAAAGCTGCGTGAAGCCGGTGCGGAAATCACCTGCGGTGAAGACTGGATCGAGTTGAACATGCACGGCAAGCGCCCGAAGGCGGTCAACGTGCGCACCGCGCCGTACCCGGCGTTCCCGACCGACATGCAGGCCCAGTTCATCTCGCTCAACGCCATTGCCGAAGGTACTGGTGCGGTGATCGAGACGATCTTCGAAAACCGTTTCATGCACGTGTACGAGCTGCACCGCATGGGCGCGCATATCCAGGTTGAAGGCAACACTGCCATCGTCACCGGTATCGAGAAGCTCAAGGGCGCGCCAGTCATGGCCACCGACCTGCGCGCATCGGCCAGTCTGGTGATCTCGGCGCTGGTTGCCGAAGGCGACACGCTGATCGACCGCATCTACCACATAGACCGTGGTTACGAGTGCATCGAAGAAAAACTGCAAATGCTGGGTGCCAAGATCCGTCGCGTTCCGGGCTGATCGCTGCATCGGGACACAGGGACGTGTCCACTGAATTCGTTTCGAGTCGAGGGTGTACGCACCCTCGATGTGTGTCCGGCGCCGATTGCGACCGGGCATGAGTACCTTGATAAGGACTGACGTTTCCCATGTTGACCATCGCACTGTCCAAGGGCCGCATCCTTGACGACACTCTGCCGCTTCTCGCTGAAGCGGGCATCGTGCCGACCGAGAATCCGGACAAGAGCCGCAAGCTGATCATTCCCACGACCCAGGACGACGTGCGTCTGCTGATCGTGCGTGCCACCGACGTGCCGACCTATGTCGAGCATGGCGCGGCCGACCTCGGCGTCGCCGGTAAGGACGTGCTGATGGAATACAGCGGCCAGGGCCTCTACGAGCCGCTGGACCTGCAGATCGCCCAGTGCAAGCTGATGACCGCCGGCAAGATCGGCGCGGCCGAGCCCAAGGGCCGTCTGCGCGTGGCGACCAAGTTCGTCAACGTTGCCAAGCGTTATTACGCCGAGCAGGGCCGTCAGGTCGACATCATCAAGCTGTACGGCTCGATGGAACTGGCGCCGCTGATCGGGCTGGCCGACAAGATCATCGACGTGGTCGACACCGGCAACACCCTGCGCGCCAACGGCCTGGAGCCACAGGAACTGATCGCCACGATCAGCTCGCGTCTGGTCGTCAACAAGGCTTCAATGAAAATGCAGCACGCCCGAATCCAGGCGTTGATCGACACCCTGCGCAACGCAGTGGAATCGCGACACCGCGGCTGATCTACCAGCGCGGCCCGAGGCCGCGCCGTCTATCCGCCTCATAGCCAGAATTCTCAGGTGCCCAAGCGGATCGAATGCTAGTTTCGGGCGCCTGAGTTTTTTGCCAATTCCTATGAGGCTCTCGCTATGACCGCACCGACTGCAATTCGCCGACTCAACGCTGCTGACCCGGATTTCGCGCATCATCTGGATCATCTGCTGAGCTGGGAAAGTGTGTCTGATGACTCGGTCAATCAGCGCGTGCTGGACATCATCAAGGCTGTGCGCGAGCGCGGTGACGCGGCGCTGGTCGAGTTCACCCAGAAGTTCGACGGTCTTGAAGTCGCCTCGATGGCCGACCTGATCCTGCCGCGCGAGCGTCTCGAACTGGCCCTGACCCGCATCACCGTGCCGCAACGCGAGGCCTTGGAAAAAGCCGCCGCCCGCGTGCGCAGCTATCACGAAAAACAGAAGCAGGATTCCTGGAGCTACACCGAGGCTGACGGCACGGTGCTCGGCCAGAAAGTCACGCCACTGGATCGTGCCGGCCTGTACGTGCCAGGTGGCAAGGCTTCGTATCCGTCGTCGGTATTGATGAACGCGATTCCGGCGAAGGTGGCCGGCGTGACCGAAGTGGTCATGGTCGTGCCGACCCCGCGCGGTGAAATCAACGAGCTGGTGCTGGCCGCTGCCTGCATCGCCGGTGTCGACCGCGTGTTCACCATCGGCGGCGCGCAAGCGGTTGCCGCACTGGCTTATGGCACCGAAAGCGTGCCGCGTGTTGACAAGGTTGTCGGCCCGGGCAACATCTACGTCGCCACGGCCAAGCGTCATGTGTTCGGCCAGGTCGGCATCGACATGATCGCCGGCCCTTCGGAAATTCTTGTAGTGTGCGACGGCCAGACCGATCCGGACTGGATCGCCATGGACCTCTTCTCCCAGGCCGAGCACGACGAAGACGCGCAAGCGATTCTGGTCAGCCCGGACGCCGAGTTCCTCGACAAGGTAGCCGCAAGCATCGACAAACTGCTGCCGACCATGGACCGCGCGACCATCATCGAAACTTCGATCAATGGCCGTGGTGCGCTGATCCAGGTCACTGACATGGCCCAGGCCATCGAAGTCGCCAATCGTATCGCCCCGGAACATCTGGAATTGTCGGTCGCTGATCCACAAGCCTGGCTGCCGCAGATTCGTCACGCCGGTGCGATCTTCATGGGCCGCCACACTTCCGAAGCGTTGGGCGATTACTGCGCCGGTCCGAACCACGTGTTGCCGACTTCCGGCACCGCGCGGTTCTCCTCGCCGCTTGGCGTCTACGACTTCCAGAAGCGCTCGTCGATCATCTTCTGCTCCGAGGCCGGCGCTTCCGAACTGGGCAAAACTGCATCGGTACTGGCCCGTGGTGAATCGCTGAGCGCCCACGCGCGCAGCGCCGAATACCGCATCAAAGACCAAGACTTTCTGAAAGGGCAGGGGAACTGAGCGATGAGTAAATTCTGGAGCCCGTTCGTCAAGGATCTGGTGCCCTACGTGCCGGGCGAACAGCCGAAGCTGACCAAACTGGTCAAGCTCAATACCAACGAAAATCCGTATGGCCCGTCGCCAAAAGCGCTGGCGGCGATGCAAGCCGAACTCAACGACAACTTGCGCCTGTATCCGGACCCGAACAGTGATCTGCTGAAAAACGCCGTGGCCGAATATTACGGCGTGCAAACCAGTCAGGTGTTCCTTGGCAACGGTTCGGACGAAGTGCTCGCGCACATCTTCCACGGTCTGCTGCAACACGATCAGCCGCTGCTGTTCCCGGACATCAGCTACAGCTTCTATCCGGTCTACTGCGGTCTGTACGGCATTGAATTCGATGCGGTGCCACTGGATGCGCAATTCCAGATCAACCCGGCCGACTACGCCAAACCGAATGGCGGGATCATTTTCCCCAACCCGAACGCCCCGACCGGATGCCTGCTGGCGCTGGACGCCGTCGAGCAAATCCTCAAGGCCAGTCCAGATTCGGTTGTAGTCGTGGATGAGGCGTACATCGACTTCGGTGGCGAGACGGCGATCAGTCTGGTGGACCGCTATCCGAATCTGCTGGTGACGCAGACGCTGTCCAAGTCACGCTCGCTGGCCGGCCTGCGTGTCGGTCTGGCGGTAGGGCACCCGGATCTGATCGAGGCGTTGGAGCGGATCAAGAACAGCTTCAACTCCTATCCACTGGATCGTCTGGCGATTGTCGGCGCGGCGGCGGCTTTTGCCGATCGCGAGTATTTCGACAAGACCTGTCGTCAGGTGATCGAGAGCCGCGAATGGGTGGTGGCGCAGTTGCAGGCTAAAGGCTTTGAAGTGCTGCCGTCGGCGGCCAACTTCATCTTCGCTCGCCACCCGCAGCATGATGCGGCGGGCATGGCGGCCAAGCTGCGCGAGCAGGGCGTGATCGTGCGGCACTTCAAGCAGGAACGGATTGCGCAGTTCTTGCGGATATCGGTGGGTACGCCGGAGCAGAATCAGGCGTTGATCGACGGCCTTGGCGACCTCTAAAAGCAAAAGCCCCTCACCCTAGCCCTCTCCCAGAGGGAGAGGGGACTGAATGGGGAATATTGCAGAGGTTCACCGACTTGAACGATTTGTATTGAATCCATAATCAACTCGGTCTTTCAGGTCGATGTATCCCGCAAGACAACTCGGTCGGCCCCCTCTCCCAGAGGGAGAGGGGGCTGAGTGGGAATATTGCAGAGGTTCACCGACTTGAACGATTTGTATTGAATCCATAATCAACTCGGTCTTTCAGGTCGATGTATCCCGCAAGACAACTCGGTCGGCTCCCTCTCCCGCCGGGAGAGGGCTGGGGTGAGGGTGTGCTTTTATTCGTGATGCGGCTCGCCAACGAATGTCAGCGAACTGAACAACCCACGACTGTCCACATCCACACTGTCCTTCACCGGCACTTCAACCTGCGCCGCAATCACATTCAACCCTTCATTACGCACCAGCACCTGCGCACGCCCATCCTTGTCGGTCTCGGTGCTCAGGGTGTTTGGCGCGCTGCGATAGTCGCCAATCAACTTCACCCCTGCCGCCGGTTTGCCATCGAGCAGCACCCGCACCGGTAACGATTTGCCCGGCCCGACCGTCAGCGGATCGACCTCCGGCAGGATCAGCAGTTTGATCTGGTCCAGTTTCGGCAATTTCGCCCCCGGCTGATAGATCGACAGGCTGTACTTGAAGGTCTGCGTGGCCTCGGTAGCGCCGGGCACTTTGCTGCGTCCTTCGTTGATCCACTTCTTGTCCGCCGTCTGCGACCACATGCCATTGTTCAGCGCCACGGCCATCACCGCCGGCGGCTTCAATGGTTTCAGCCGGGCATGATCGGCCAGGCGCTCGACGCTGACCGGGATCATTTTGCCGCTTGCGTCATATGCCCAGGCACCGCTGATTTTTTGTGCCTTGAAGGCGTTGTCTTCGGCGCCGTGACCGTAGACCACTTCGATGTTGCCGCGTCGTTCCTCTGTCCACAGGCCGTGGGCCGACACCTGACCGGTGAATAGCGCAGCGATGAGCAGAAGGGATTTGCCGTAGTGCATGGTGACGCCCTTTTACAGGTTGAGTGTCAGGCTGACGGTGAAATTGCGCGGCTCGCCGGGGTTGACCCAGTAGTTGCTGTAGGAGCGCTCGTAATATTTCTCGTCGAAGACGTTGTTCAGGTTGAGGCCGACCGTGACGTTGTCGCTGGCCTTGTAGTGCGCGAGCAAGTCGACGGTCTGGTAGGCCGGCAATTCGAAGTCGCTGCCGGATTCGCCCGAGCGATCGCCGACGTAGGTGAACGCTGCGCCGACGTCTGAACCGCGCAGACGGCCATCCTGAAATTCATAGACGCCCAGCAGACTGCCGCTGCGTTTGGCCACGCCGAGGATGCGGCTGCCGGTGGGAATGGTCGCGTCGCCCTTGGTCACCTCGGCGTCGATGTAGGCGAAGGCGCCGATGACCCGTATCGCGTCGGTCACCTGGCCGCTCACTTGCCAATCGAAACCCTGACTGCGCGCCTTGCCCATGGCGCGGCTGGTGTCGGTGCCCGGATCGAGGGCGAGGACGTTTTCCTTGTCGATGTGGAAGAAGGCGAGGGTGCTGCTCACGCGCTCATCGAAGAGTTCGTTCTTGATCCCCACTTCGTAACCGACACCTTCTTCCGGATCGAAGGATTTGCCGGAAGCATCCAGGCCGTTGTTCGGTTTGAACGAGGTCGAGGCGTTGGCGAACAGGCCGGTGTTCGGCGTGAGCTGATAGAGCAGGCCGGCGCGTTGAGTCAGCGCGTCGTGGCGTTGCTGACTTTTGGCGTTGCGGCTGTGATCGTCGATGCGCTGATCGAAGTGCTCGAAGCGCGCGCCGACCATGCCGCGCAGCTTGTCGGTGAAGATGATCTGGTCCTGCAGATTCAGCGCATGACTTTCGACGTGTTCGAAGAAGTCGGTGCCCGAGCGTGCGCCGTTGGGTTTCGGCTGGCCGTAGACCGGCTTATAGATGTCGATGGCGTAGGGGCCGCCAGCAATGGTGGTGACGCGTTCGTCCTTGCGGTAATTCTCGTACTCGGTGCCGATCAGCAATTCATGCTGCCACGGCCCGAGGTCGAACAGACCGCGCAGTTCCAGTTGGGTGATGCTGTCGTGCCAACTCGTGTCGCGTTCGCGCAAGCGGCGGTTGACCGTATGGCCGTCGGCGTTCAGCGCGCGTTGTTCCGTGGCGTCGCCCCAGAGCTTGCCTTCCTTGTAGTGGCTGGCCAGACGCAGTTTCCAGCTGTCGTTCAGATGGTGTTCAAGAGTGGCCTGGAGCAGGTTGTTATGGTTGTCGATGTTGCCGTCGTTGGGCTCGCCCAAGAACGTCGAGCGCGATACGCCGCTCCATTTGTTGTTCGGCGCCACAACGCCACGATCGAACGTCGAGTTGTGACGGACAATTTCGCTCTCCACCAGCAGCGAGGTGTCCGGGCTCAACTGCCAACTGATCGAGGGCGCAACGAATACCCTCTGGCTGTCGACGTGGTCGCGAAAGCTGTTGTTGTCTTCTACGGCGAGATTGATGCGCGAGAGCAAATCGCCCTGATCATCGAGGGGCGTGTTGACGTCCAGCGCGGTGCGGTAGCGGTCCCAACTGCCGGCGCTGGTTTGCACAGTGGTGAACGCTTCGGGCTGCGGTTTCTTGGTGACGATGTTCACCGTACCGCCGGGATCGCCCCGGCCGTACAGGCTGGCGGCCGGGCCTTTGAGCACTTCGATGCGCTCGATATTGGCCGCATCCGGCGTGCTCGGGTAACCGCGATTGGCGCTGAAACCGTCCTTGTAGAACTCGGACGTGGTGAAGCCGCGCACGCTGTATTCGTACAGGGTCAGGCCGCCGAAATTGTTCTGCTTCGACACGCCGCCGGCAAAATCCAGCGCACGTTCGACGCTGCTGCTGCCCAGATCCGAGAGCACACTGGCCGGAACGACGCTGATGGCTTGTGGGATATCGCGAATCGCCGTGTCGGTTTTGGTCGCACTGGCGGAGCGAGTCGCGCGATAACCGCTGACCGGGCCGGTCGGGGATTCGTAGTCGGAAGTGACGCTGATGGCTTCCAGTTCAACGGGCTGCGGCTCATCGGCGAAGGCGGGATCGCAGAGCAAACCCAGAGTCAGGCCCAACAGCGAGGCCTTTTTGCGAGACGACATGTTATGTTGTTCCAATTGCTAGAATTGAAACAATATAACATGCCTGTTGAGAGTGTCTGTTATTCGCGCCACTGGCGCGAAAACATTTTTACTCTTCTTTTTCTTTCACCGGTGCCGGTGGTGGACGCAGGCCGATTTCAGCGGTCAGCTTCAGCTCCTTGCCGTTACGCATCACTTGAATCGTCACCTTGTCGGTCGGTTTGATCCGCGCCACCTGGTTCATCGAGCGGCGACCATCGCCGGCCGGCTCGCCATCGATGCTCAGAATCACATCGCCCAGTTGCAGGCCGGCTTTCTGCGCCGGGCCGTCACGGAAGATTCCGGCGACGACAATCCCCGGACGCCCGGACAAGCCAAACGACTCCGCCAGCTCCTGAGTCAGCGGTTGTACTTCGATGCCCAGCCAGCCACGAATCACCTGGCCGTGCTCGATGATCGACTTCATCACTTCCATCGCCAGTTTCACCGGGATGGCGAAACCGATGCCTTGCGAGCCGCCGGACTTGGAAAAGATCGCCGTGTTGATGCCGGTGAGGTTGCCGTTGGCATCGACCAGCGCACCGCCGGAGTTGCCCGGGTTGATCGCCGCATCGGTCTGGATGAAGTCTTCGTAGTTGTTCAGCCCCAGCTGATTGCGGCCGGTGGCGCTGATGATGCCCATGGTCACGGTCTGACCGACGCCGAACGGGTTGCCGATGGCCAGCGCGACGTCACCGATGCGAATGCTGTCGGAGCGGCCGACGGTGATTGCCGGCAGGTTTTTCAGATCGATTTTCAGAACAGCGAGGTCGGTTTCCGGATCGCTGCCGATCACGCGGGCCAGCGTCTCGCGACCATCCTTGAGCGCCACGACGATCTGGTCGGCGCCGCTGGTGACGTGGTTGTTGGTGAGGATGTAGCCTTCCGGGCTCATGATTACCCCGGAACCGAGGCTCGATTCCATGCGCTTCTGTTTCGGCGAATTGTCACCGAAGAAGCGGCGGAACTGCGGATCCTCGAACAAGGGATGCGCCGGTTTGTTGATGACCTTGGTGGTGTACAGGTTGACCACCGACGGCGCGGCGATGCCCACCGCATCCGCATAGGACACCGGCCCCTGTTGCACGATCGTGGTCTGTGGCGCCTGTTGCAGATTGACGTCGAGGCTCGGCAGCCCGACCCACTCGGGGTAACGCTGAATAATCAACAGAGCGATAAGCACACCGGCCAACAGCGGCCAGCCAAAAAAACGCAGCGCCTTGAGCATTAAGCACGTTCCTGGAAAGGTTGCAGGCGAGGTCAGACCGCCCATAATGTCGCGCATTATACGAGGCCGCGCGCGCCTCTGAACGGGATATTTAGGAGTCTTTCATGGCCGTTGCCCTCAGCACCCTCGTCGAAGAAGCCGACCGTTACCTGGGCAGTGCAAAAATTGCCGATTATTGCCCCAACGGATTACAGGTCGAAGGCCGCCCGCAAGTGATGCGCATCGTCAGTGGCGTCACCGCCAGCCAGGCTTTATTGGACGCCGCCGTCGAAGCCGAGGCCGACCTGATCCTGGTCCACCACGGGTATTTCTGGAAAGGCGAAAACCCCTGCGTCACGGGTATGAAACAGCGCCGCTTGAAAACCCTGCTCAAGCACGACATCAGTCTGCTCGCCTATCACCTGCCGCTGGATCTGCACCCGGACGTCGGCAACAACGTGCAACTGGCGCGTCAGCTCGACATCACTGTCGAAGGGCCGCTCGACCCGAGCAATCCGAAAGTCGTCGGGCTGGTCGGTTCGCTGAATGAGCCAATGACTGCGCGGGATTTCGCGCGCAAGGTGCAGGAAGTCATGGGCCGCGAGCCGCTGCTGATCGAAGGCAGCGGCATGATCCGCCGCGTCGGCTGGTGCACCGGCGGTGGCCAGGGTTATATCGATCAGGGCGTGGCGGCGGGGGTCGATCTGTTCATCAGTGGCGAGGCCTCCGAGCAGACTTTCCACAGTGCGCGGGAAAACGACATCAGCTTCATCGCCGCCGGCCATCACGCCACCGAACGCTATGGCGTGCAGGCGCTGGGCGAGTATCTGGCGAAGCGCTTTGCCCTTGAGCACATATTCATCGATTGCCCCAACCCGATCTGAACTCACCGCAAACCCCTGTGGGAGCGAGCCTGCTCGCGAAGTCGTCAGACCTTCAATACAAAGGTGCCTGACACTCCGCCTTCGCGAGCAGGCTCGCTCCCCCGTTCGGCCCTGACGGCCGAACTGGTGGGCATATTCATATACCCTTTCGATCTAGTTGGCGTCCTGATTAGAAGAGGTCGCTGTGCTAGGATTCCTCGCTCGAACACGGCCCGCTGGCCGTTCATAAGAAAGCTTTCGTGAGTAGCCATGGTCGACAAACTGACGCATCTGAAACAGCTGGAGGCGGAAAGCATCCACATCATCCGCGAGGTGGCCGCCGAGTTCGATAACCCGGTGATGCTGTACTCCATCGGTAAAGACTCCGCCGTGATGCTGCACCTGGCACGCAAGGCGTTCTTCCCGGGCAAACTGCCGTTTCCGGTGATGCACGTCGACACCCGCTGGAAATTCCAGGAAATGTACAAGTTCCGCGACAAGATGGTCGAAGACTTAGGCCTGGACCTGATTACCCACATCAACCCCGATGGCGTGGCGCAGAACATCAACCCGTTCACCCACGGCAGCGCCAAGCACACCGACATCATGAAAACCGAAGGCCTGAAACAGGCACTCGACAAGCATGGTTTCGACGCAGCGTTCGGCGGCGCCCGTCGCGATGAAGAGAAATCCCGCGCCAAAGAGCGCGTGTACTCGTTCCGTGACAGCAAGCACCGCTGGGACCCGAAAAACCAGCGTCCGGAGCTGTGGAACGTCTACAACGGCAAGGTCAACAAGGGCGAATCCATTCGTGTGTTCCCGTTGTCGAACTGGACCGAGCTGGACATCTGGCAGTACATCTATCTCGAAGGCATTCCGATCGTGCCGCTGTACTTCGCCGCCGAACGTGAAGTGATCGAGAAGAACGGCACGCTGATCATGATCGACGACGAGCGCATCCTCGAGCACCTGTCCGACGAAGACAAAGCGCGCATCGTGAAAAAGAAAGTGCGGTTCCGCACCCTTGGCTGCTACCCGTTGACGGGCGCGGTGGAGTCCGAGGCCGAAAGCCTGACGGACATCATTCAGGAAATGCTCCTGACGCGAACTTCCGAGCGCCAGGGCCGGGTCATCGACCACGATGGCGCAGGCTCGATGGAAGACAAAAAACGTCAAGGCTATTTCTAAGGGGCTGTCATGTCGCATGTTTCTGATTTGATCAGCGAGGACATCCTCGCCTACCTGGGCCAGCACGAACGTAAAGAGCTGCTGCGCTTTTTGACCTGCGGTAACGTCGATGACGGCAAGAGCACCCTGATTGGGCGCCTGCTGCACGACTCGAAGATGATCTACGAAGATCACCTCGAAGCGATCACCCGCGATTCGAAGAAAGTCGGCACCACCGGTGACGACATCGACCTGGCATTGCTGGTCGACGGTCTGCAGGCCGAGCGTGAGCAGGGCATCACCATTGATGTCGCTTACCGCTATTTCTCCACCGCCAAGCGCAAATTCATCATCGCCGACACCCCCGGCCATGAGCAGTACACCCGCAACATGGCCACCGGTGCGTCCACCTGTGACCTGGCGATCATTCTGGTCGACGCCCGTTACGGCGTGCAGACCCAGACCCGTCGTCACAGCTTCATTGCTTCGTTGCTGGGCATCAAACACATCGTCGTCGCCATCAACAAGATGGACTTGAAGGACTTCGACGAAGGCGTGTTTGAATCGATCAAGGCCGACTATCTGAAGTTCGCCGAAGGCTTGAAGATGAAGCCGACCAGCATGCACTTCGTGCCGATGTCTGCCCTTAAAGGCGACAACGTGGTGAACAAGTCCGAGCGCTCGCCGTGGTACACCGGCCAGTCGCTGATGGAAATCCTCGAGACTGTGGAAGTGGCGGGCGATCGCAACTTCACCGATCTGCGTTTCCCGGTGCAGTACGTCAACCGTCCGAACCTGAATTTCCGTGGTTTCGCCGGCACCCTGGCCAGCGGTATCGTGCACAAGGGCGACGAAGTCGTGGTGCTGCCGTCGGGCAAGAGCAGCCGGGTGAAATCCATCGTCACCTTCGAAGGTGAACTGGAGCACGCCGGCCCAGGTCAGGCGGTAACCCTGACCATGGAAGACGAAATCGATATCTCCCGTGGCGACCTGTTGGTGCATGCCGACAACGTGCCGCCGGTCACCGACAGCTTCGAAGCGATGCTGGTGTGGATGGCTGAAGAGCCGATGCTGCCGGGCAAGAAATACGACATCAAACGCGCCACCAGTTACGTGCCGGGCTCGATCGCCAGCATCGTCAACAAGGTCGACGTCAACACATTGGAAGAAGGCCCGGCGAGCGCGTTGCAGCTCAACGAAATCGGCAAGGTAAAGATCGCGCTCGACGCGCCGATCGCCCTCGACGGTTACGAAAGCAACCGCACCACCGGCGCGTTCATCGTCATCGATCGCCTGACCAACGGCACCGTTGGCGCCGGCATGATCGTCGCTCAGCCAGTGGCCCATGGCACCGCCACCCACCACGGCAAACTGGCCCACGTGGCGACCGAAGAACGTGCCCAGCGCTTCGGCCAGCAACCGGCCACCGTGCTGTTCAGCGGCCTGTCCGGCGCGGGTAAAAGCACCCTGGCGTATGCGGTCGAGCGCAAGCTGTTCGACATGGGCCGCGCGGTGTTTGTACTGGATGGCCAGAACCTGCGTCATGACTTGAACAAAGGTCTGCCACAGGATCGCGCCGGGCGTACCGAGAACTGGCGTCGAGCCGCCCACGTGGCGCGTCAGTTCAACGAAGCCGGTTTGCTAACCCTGGCGGCGTTCGTTGCGCCAAGTGCCGAAGGTCGCGAGCAGGCCAAGGAACTGATCGGCAAGGATCGCTTGCTGACGGTCTACGTGCAGGCCTCGCCGACCGTGTGCGCCGAGCGTGATCCGCAAGGGCTGTACGCTGCTGGGGGCGACAATATCCCGGGCGAATCCTTCCCGTACGACGTGCCGCTGAATGCCGATCTGGTGATCGACACGCAGTCCCTGAGTCTGGAAGAAAGCGTCAAGCAAGTGCTGGAGCTGTTGCGTCAGCGTGGCGCGATATAAGCGTTAGGCACTAATGAAAAGCCCGCCGATGAGTGATCATCGGCGGGCTTTTTTAGTGTTGGGTGATCGTTCCCACGCTCCGCGTGGGAATGCCTCATTGGACGCTCCGCGTCCGCTTCGGCAGGGACGCGGAGCGTCCCGGGCTGCATTCCCACGCGGAGCGTGGGAACGATCAACTGTGGGAGCGAGCCTGCTCGCGAAAGCTTTATCTCATTCAACATCTTTGCAAGCTGATCCACCGCTTTCGCGAGCAGGCTCGCTCCCACAGGGGTCAGTGTTTGGGTGGATATTCGCGGTGCATCTGCTCCAGCAACGCATCCTTGTCCAGCCACAGCTGATTGATCCAGCCCTGGAACTGCAATCTATACTCGCCGTCCTGGTCGTAGTTCTTGCCGATGAAGGCCGGCGGGATTTTGATTTCTTCAAAATGCACCACCACATCACTCACATTGCCGCAGAGCAAATCCCAGAACCCCGGACGCCCGGCCGGGTAATGAATCGTCACGTTGACGATCGACTCCAGCTGTTCGCCCATCGCATCCAGCACAAAGGCGATCCCGCCGGCCTTGGGCTTGAGCAGGTATTTGAACGGTGACTGCTGCTGCGCATGCTTGCCTTCGGTGAAGCGTGTGCCTTCGACGAAGTTGAAAATCCCCACCGGGTTATGGCGGAATTTCGCGCAGGTCTTGCGCGTGGTTTCCAGGTCCTTGCCTTTTTTCTCCGGGTGTTTTTCCAGATACGCCTTGGAGTAGCGCTTCATGAACGGAAAGCCCAGCGCCCACCAGGCCAGCCCGATTACCGGCACCCAGATCAGCTCCTGCTTGAGGAAGAACTTCAGCGGCTGAATCTTGCGGTTGAGCACGTATTGCAGCACCAGAATATCCACCCAGCTCTGGTGGTTGCTGGTGATCAGGTACGAGTGCTGATAGTCGAGGCCTTGCAGACCGCTGAGGTGCCAGCGGGTGCGCCGTACCAGATTCATCCAGCCCTTGTTGTTGCTGATCCACGCCTCGTGGGTGTGGCTCATCAGCCAACCGGCAATGCGCTGGGTAAAGGCAAACGGCAGGGCCTTGACCAGCGCCACACAGAACAGGAACGAGCACAGCAGAATCGTGTTGAGCGCCAAGAGCAGCGAGGCGATCACGCCGCGCACGGGGGCGGGTAGAAAATCCAGCATTTACACATCCATAGGTCGGTTGGCGGCTTGAATCGCGGTGAGCGCGATGGTGTAGACGATGTCATCGACTTGCGCGCCGCGCGGCAGGTCGTTCACCGGTTTGCGCAGGCCTTGCAGCATCGGCCCGAGGCTGACGCAATCTGCGCTGCGCTGCACGGCTTTGTGCGTGGTGTTGCCGGTGTTCAGATCGGGGAACACAAACACCGTGGCGCGCCCGGCGACCTGACTGTTCGGCGCCAGTTGCCGGGCGACGTCGGCGTTGGCGGCGGCGTCGTACTGCAACGGGCCGTCGATCAACAGCGAGTTTTGTTGCTCATGGGCGAGCAGGGTCGCCTCGCGGACTTTCTCGACTTCTTCACCGCGCGCCGATTCGCCGCTGGAATAGCTGATCATCGCCACCCGTGGGGTGATGCCGAATGCGGCCGCCGAGTCAGCGCTTTGCAGGGCGATCTCGGCCAGTTCCGCGGCGCTCGGGTGCGGGTTCATCACGCAGTCGCCGTAGACCAGCACCTCTTCCGGAAAGAGCATGAAGAACACCGACGACACCAGCGTGCAGCCCGGCGCGGTCTTGATCAGTTGCAGGGCGGGGCGGATGGTGTTGGCGGTGGTGTTGATTACCCCGGAGACCAGGCCGTCGACCTCGTCCAGCGCAAGCATCATGGTGCCGATCACCACGGTGTCTTCCAGTTGCTGCTCGGCCATCGGTGCGTTGAGGCTTTTGCTCTTGCGCAGGGCGACCATCGGCTCGACGTAACGCTCGCGGATGTGGTCCGGGTCGAGAATTTCCAGACCCGGCGGCAGCACGATACCTTGCGCGCGGGCGACCGCTTCGACGTCTTCGGGTTTGGCCAGCAATACGCAGCGCGCGATCCCGCGTTCCTGACAGATTGCCGCTGCTTGCACGGTGAACGGCTCGCTGCCTTCGGGCAGCACGATGCGCTTGTTCGCCGCTTGCGCGCGCTGGATCAATTGATAGCGGAACACTGCCGGCGACAGGCGCATCTCCCGTGGCGTGCCGCAGCGCTGGTGCAGCCAGTTGGCGTCGAGGTGGCTGGCGACGAAATCAGTGATGATCTCCGCGCGCTCGCGGTCATCGATCGGGATTTCCTTGTTCAGGCCATTGAGCAGATTGGCGGTGTCGTACGAGCCGGTGCTCACCGACAACACCGGCAAACCGGCCTGCAACGCGCCCCGGCACAGGTCCATGATGCGCGGGTCGGGCAGGGTGTCACTGGTCAGCAGCAGGCCGGCCAGCGGCACGCCGTTGATCGCGGCAAGACTGACGGCGAGGATGATGTCGTCGCGATCGCCCGGCGTCACCACCAGCACGCCGGGCTTGAGCAGCTCGACGGTGTTGCGCATGGTTCGTGCGCAAATGATGATTTTGCTCATGCGCCGGGTTTCGTAGTCGCCCGCGTTGAGCACTTGCGCGCCCATCAGGTCGGCGACGTCACGGGTGCGCGGCGCGTTGAGTTCCGGCTGAAACGGGATGCAGCCAAGCAAGCGGAAATCACCGCTGCGCAGCAACGGCGAATGCTCCTTCAGACGCGTGGCGAAGGCGTCCATGCTCTCGTCGGTCTTGACCTTGTTGAGGATCACCCCGAGGACCTTCGGATCCTTCGGGCCGCCGAACAATTGAGCCTGAAGCTCGACACGGCCAGAAAGCTCGGCGAGCACTTCGTTTTCCGGCGCCGAGACCAGAATCACCTCGGCATCCAGACTCTTGGCCAGGTGCAGATTGACCCGTGCGGCGTAACTGGCGCTGCGGGTCGGCACCATGCCTTCGACCACCAGCACGTCTTTGCCGACCGCCGCTTGCTGATACAGGGCGATGATTTCTTCGAGCAGTTCGTCGAGCTGACCGTCGCCGAGCATGCGTTCAACGTGCGCCAGGCCTAACGGCTGCGGCGGTTTCAGACCGTGGGTGCGCGCCACCAGTTCGGTGGAACGTTCAGGGCCGGTGTCGCCCGGATGTGGCTGGGCGATCGGTTTGAAGAAGCCGACTTTCAGCCCGGCGCGTTCAAGTGTGCGCACCAGCCCGAGGCTGATAGAGGTCAGACCCACACCAAAATCGGTGGGGGCGATAAAAAAAGTTTGCATGGGAATTCTCTATGCAAGGGTGTCAGCCTATGTCTGGCCGACTACCGAAATTCAGTCGCCAAGGTTATCGCTAACCGAGCCTTGTGCACACCAACCGCAGGCAAAGGGTTGACCTGTTTTTTCAATACGTTGCGCCGGATCCAGGACCCAGGCGCGGGTTTGCCACGGCGGCTGGTGGCGCAGGTGCTGGGTGTGGCCACAGGAAAGCTCGACCACCCAATGGCCGTCTTCGTCCTGATGGAAGCCGGTGATGGTCGAAACCCGTTTGTCCGGGTTGTGGTCGCTTTCACGCGATTGCTTCGCTAAACTTGGCCTTTCTATATTCTTATGCAAAAGGTCTCGCCCCATGCTGATCGCCGCCAATAAGGCTGTCTCCATCGACTATACCCTGACCAACGACGCTGGTGAGGTCATCGACAGCTCCGCCGGCGGCGCTCCGCTGGTTTACCTGCAAGGCGCAGGCAACATCATCCCGGGCCTGGAAAAAGCCCTTGAAGGCAAAGCTGTCGGCGACGAGCTGAAAGTAGCCGTTGAGCCGGAAGATGCTTACGGTGAATACGCCGCTGAACTGGTCAGCACCCTGAGCCGCAGCATGTTCGAAGGCGTTGACGAGCTGGAAGTCGGCATGCAGTTCCACGCTTCGGCGCCGGACGGCCAGATGCAGATCGTCACCATTCGTGATCTGGACGGCGACGACGTCACCGTTGACGGCAACCACCCTCTGGCCGGTCAGCGCCTGAACTTCGAAGTGAAGATCGTTGATATCCGTGACGCCAGTCAGGAAGAAATCGCTCATGGTCACGTCCATGGCGAAGGTGGCCATCACCACTGATTTTCTGCGCTAAGCTTCGAGTACTGGAGAGGCGCCTGTGGGCGCCTTTTTAGTCCGCGGCTGTCCTTGGTGGCCTCGCCAAGTGGCTGTTTCGAGTAGAACACGAGAATCCTGGAGTTCGGCATGAGTGCTTTTCACGACCTTAAGTTGACCGCCCTGGATGGTCAGGAGCTACCGCTGGCGCCGTTCAAGGGCCAAGTCGTGCTGGTGGTCAACGTGGCCTCCAAATGCGGCTTGACCCCTCAGTACGCGGCACTGGAAAACCTCTACCAGCAATACAAAGATAAAGGCTTTGCTGTGCTGGGCCTCCCGTGCAACCAGTTTGCCGGCCAGGAGCCAGGCTCGGAGAAAGAGATCCAGGAGTTCTGCAGCCTCAACTATGGCGTGACCTTTCCGTTGTCGAGCAAGCTCGAAGTCAACGGCCACGAGCGGCATCAGTTGTATCGCCTGCTGGCGGGCGAGGGCGCCGAATTTCCCGGTGACATCACTTGGAACTTCGAAAAGTTTCTGCTCGGCAAGGACGGCCGGGTGCTGGCGCGGTTCTCGCCGCGCACCGCGCCGGATGATCCGACAGTGATTGCCGCGATCGAAAAAGCCTTAGCCTGAATCAGAAAATCGCAGCATTGAGCTGCGATTTTTTTGCCTGCCTTTTGACCCTTAATCACTCTGATCAATAGTGCTGTCACGCGAAGGATGTGGTGGATATTATCGCCGTCATATCGATCAATATCTGTCGCCAATGTTTTCGTGGAGCCTCTCGATGCCCGTTAAAGCCCTGTTCAAACCGTTCCTTCTCGGTGCCCTCGAACTGCCGACCCGCGTGGTCATGGCGCCAATGACCCGTTCGTTTTCGCCGGGCGGTGTGCCGAATTCCAAGGTCATTGAGTACTATCGCCGTCGTGCGGCCGCCGGGGTTGGTCTGATCATCACCGAAGGCACCACGGTCGGCCACATCGCGTCCAATGGCTATCCAAACGTGCCGCAGTTTTTCGGTGAAGCGCCGCTGGCCGGCTGGAAAAATGTTGTCGACGCCGTGCACGCCGAGGGCGGCAAGATCGTCCCGCAACTGTGGCACGTCGGCAGCGTACGTCGCCTCGGCACCGAGCCGGACGCCAGCGTACCGGGCTACGGTCCATCGGAGAAACTCAAGGACGGTCAGGTCGTGGTGCACGGCATGACCAAGCAGGACATCCAGGACGTGATCGCCGCGTTTGCCCAGGCTGCCAAAGATGCGCAAAGCATCGGCATGGACGGTGTGGAAATCCATGGCGCCCACGGTTATCTGATCGACCAGTTCTTCTGGGAAGGCAGCAACCAGCGCACTGACGAATACGGTGGCAGCCTGGCCAACCGTTCGCGTTTTGCCATCGAATTGATTCAAGCAGTGCGTGCAGCCGTCGGTGAGGGTTTCCCGATCATCTTCCGCTTCTCGCAATGGAAACAGCAGGATTACACCGCGCGTCTGGTGCAAACACCCGAAGCGCTGAGCGAGTTTCTCAAGCCGCTGTCTGACGCTGGCGTGGACATTTTCCACTGCTCGACCCGACGCTTCTGGGAGCCGGAGTTCGACGGCTCGGATCTGAACCTCGCTGGCTGGACCCGCAAGCTGACCGGCAAACCGACCATCACCGTGGGCAGCGTCGGCCTGGACGGCGAGTTCCTGCAGTTCATGGTCAACACCGACAAGGTCGCGCAACCGGCCAGCCTGGAAAACCTGCTGGAGCGTCTGAACAAAGAAGAGTTCGACCTGGTAGCGGTGGGCCGCGCGCTGCTGGTCGATCCGGACTGGGCGCAGAAAGTCCGTGAAGGGCGTGAGCAGGACATTCTGCCGTTCAGTCGTGAGGCGTTGATGACCCTGGTTTAAGCAGCGCCAGTTCGACCTTTTCGCGAGCAGGCTCGCTCCCACCCTCTACTGCATTTCATATGACGGAATGCGGTGCCCATGTGGGAGCGAGCCTGCTCGCGAACGCTGTTTCTATGTCGACGAAAATCTAAGGTTGTGTCTGCGCCCCAGGCACCACCAGCTCCCCCGCACAAGCCCCCCGCAAATACCCCTCGAACTGCTCGATGATCGCCGCCCAGCCCTGGCGACTGCCATGCTGCCGCGCATTCAGTCGCACACAACGCAACCGTTCATCTTCCTCCAGCAACCACGCCGCCGCTTCGCAAAACGCCTGCTCATCGCCGGGCATGGCTGACACGCCGTTGTAGCCATGGCGAATATGCTGCGCCGCGGCTGCCTGGTCATAGGCAACAACGCCAAGTCCCGAAGCCAGGGCTTCCAGCACCACATTGCCGAAGGTTTCGGTCAGGCTGGGAAATACAAACAGATCTCCTGAGGCGTAGTGCGCCGCCAGTGGTTCTCCCCGCTGCGCGCCGCAGAAGATTGCCTCCGGCAGTTCTTTTTCCAGCGCCGAACGTTGCGGGCCATCTCCGACCACGATCAGCTTCAGATGGCGTTGTGGATAAGTCTGCTGCAGGCTTTCAAAGCAGCGCTTGAGCAGGCCCAGATTTTTCTCCGGGGCGAGCCTTCCTACGTGGATGACCGCGATATCCGTATCAGAGAGCCCCCATTGCTCACGCAACGCGCTCTGCCGTTTGCTTGGATGAAACAACTGGCTGTCCACACCCCGCGACAACAACGCCAGCCGCTCGAAATGCCGTCGCTCCAGTTCCAGGCGCTGACTGACGCTCGGCACCAAAGTCATTGCCGAACGATTGTGAAACCAGCGCAGGTAATGAGTGAGCATGCGCGTCAGCAGACCGAGGCCGTACTGGCTGGTGTATTGCTGGAAGTTGGTGTGAAAACCGCTCACCACCGCAATCCCCAGGCGCCGTGCGGCGCGCAGTGCCGACAACCCGAGCGGGCCTTCCGTGGCGATGTACAGCACATCGGGGCGCTGGCGTTTCCAGCGGCGCAGCAGTTTATGCATCGACGACTGGCCCCATTGCAGTCCCGGATAGCCCGGTAGTGGCCATCCGCGACACAGCAACAGTGCATCGTCTTCGCTGCGTTGCGGATCGCCGGCCTGGCGCGGGCGCACCAGCTCCACCTGATGCCCACGTGCGCGCAAACCCTCGCACAAGCGGCCAAGGGTATTGGCCACGCCGTTGATTTCCGGTGGGAAGGTTTCGCTGATGAGGGTGATATGTAGAGCTGTCGTCATGACCTCAGTGTCGGCTGAGGCCATGTCGACGTTGTGACATTTGGATGATGGATTTGTGACGCGGTCAGTGCTGGATCACCAGATTTTCGGCACCACGTTCACGCACCCAGAACAACGTCGCCCCGGCTACCGCCGCCGGCATCATCAGGATGTTGACCACCGGAATCAGCAACACCAGATAGACGATCCCGCCAAAACTCATGCTCTGCCAGCGCTTCTGCCGCAGCCAGGCGAGCATCTCGTTCCAGCCCAGCTTGTGGTTGTCCGCCGGGTAGTCGATGTACTGGATGGCCATCATCCACACGCCGAACAGCAGCCATAACGGCGCGGCGATGATATTCACCACTGGGATGAACGACAGGATGAACAGGCCGATGGCGCGCGGCAGGAAATAGCCGAGCTTGCGCATTTCCCGGGAGAGGGTGCGCGGGATCATCGCGATCAGTTCGCCCCAGCTGAACGCCGGGAAATCATCGGTGCCGCGCACTACCACTTCGACTTTCTCCGCGAGGAAGCCGTTGAACGGTGCGGCAATGATGTTGGCGAGCATGGTGAAGGTGAAAAACACCATCAAGGCCACGAGGACCACGAACAATGGCCAGAGGATATAGCTGAGGAAACTCAGCCATTCAGGCAACGAGGGCATCAGCGTGTCGACCCACAGGCTGAACTGGTGGCCGGCCAGATAGATCAATCCGACGAACAGCACCAGGTTGATCGCCAGCGGCAATAGGACGAACAGGCGCAGGCCAGGGCTCAGTACCAGTTTGAGGCCTTCGCGCAGGTATTGCGGGCCGGACAGAACAGGGGCGGGCATAAGGTACTCCGAAGCAAGGGAAAACGCGCCGACGTTACCGGCTTTGCCCCAGCGGCGAAAGCGCGGCAGAGCAATCGACATTCACTGTAACAAAGAGGTCTATCTCGTCAGCGTCTCGGCATAGAGACCACCTATGAGCTGGATTGTTAAACCGTATTTCCTTAATCTTGCCCCCCTCGATACGCTGCACCCAACTTTTTACAGGACTGTCGAGTTCAAGCCTTCCCCAAGGTGTCCACGGTCCTTTTTTATTCCGCCGGCCGTCCGGCGTCCGCGCCAGATTTTTCATGGCCGGCCAACAGGAGCAGATTCATGTCTGAAGTCCGTCATTCGCGAGTGATCATTCTCGGTTCCGGCCCCGCCGGCTACAGCGCTGCGGTCTACGCGGCCCGCGCCAACCTCAAGCCACTGCTGATTACCGGCATGCAGGCCGGCGGTCAACTGACCACCACCACCGAAGTCGACAACTGGCCGGGTGATGTTCATGGCCTGACCGGCCCGGTGCTGATGGAGCGCATGCGCGAGCACGCCGAGCGTTTTGAAACCGAGATCGTGTTCGATCACATCAACGCCGTGGACTTCGCTGCCAAGCCGTACACCCTGACCGGCGACAGCGCGGTTTACACCTGTGATGCTCTGATCATTGCCACCGGCGCCAGCGCCCGCTACCTGGGCCTGCCGTCGGAAGAAGCGTTCATGGGCAAAGGCGTGTCGGCCTGCGCAACCTGCGACGGTTTCTTCTACCGCAACAAGCCGGTCGCCGTGGTTGGCGGTGGCAACACCGCTGTCGAAGAAGCGCTGTACCTGGCCAACATCGCCAGCACCGTGACTCTGATCCACCGTCGCGAAACCTTCCGCGCCGAGAAGATCCTGATCGACAAGCTCAACGCCCGTGTGGCTGAAGGCAAGATCATCCTCAAGTTGAACGCCAACCTGGACGAAGTCCTCGGCGACAACATGGGCGTCACCGGTGCGCGTCTGCGCAATAACGATGGCAGCTTCGACGAAATCAAAGTCGATGGCGTGTTCATCGCCATCGGCCACACCCCGAACACTTCGCTGTTCGAAGGCCAGTTGACCCTGAAAGACGGCTACCTGGTTGTGCAGGGCGGCCGTGAAGGCAATGCGACTGCCACCAGCGTAGAAGGCATCTTCGCTGCCGGTGACGTGGCTGACCACGTTTACCGTCAGGCCATCACCTCGGCCGGCGCCGGTTGCATGGCGGCACTGGACACCGAGCGTTACCTGGACGGCTTGCAGAACGCCACGTTCTAAGACCGCAGGGCATAAAAAAAACCGGCCAGATTGGCCGGTTTTTTTGTGCCCGAGATTCGCAGTCGCCACGCATCCAGTGTGGGAGCGAGCCTGCTCGCGAAAGCGGTGTATCAGTCGACATCAACGTTGAATGTCAGTCCGTCTTCGCGAGCAGGCTCGCTCCCACAGGTGTTATGTGTGGCCGTTGGGGATCAGCGGCGGGTCAAGGGTTGGGCGCTGAATTCAACCCCGGCCAGGCCGTGCTTGATCAACGCGCGGATATTGCCGTGATCGCTGCCCTCGGGCGTCGCCAGGACCGAACGGTAATGCTCGCCGAAAGCCAGCAGCGCTTCTTCATCGCTCAAGCCTTCCAGCAGTGCCAGACCCAGGGTCTTGCACGAGCCTTCGTTCTGCCCGGCAGCGTTTTCCACGCCGCCGTTGTTGAATGCTTGCGGCTGGTAGTCATAACCGGCGGCGATGAACGCCAGGGTGTCGGCGAAAGCATGCTCGCCACTCTTGAGGCTGGCGCGCAGGGTGTTCAGATCAGTCATTGGGTTTTCCTTTGGCAAACGCTGCTTGCTGCTCGGCGCTGGCTTCTTGCTGGTATTGGGCTTTCCACTCGGCGTAGGGCATGCCGTACACCACTTCGCGGGCGTCATCGAGGCTGACCTCGATCTGACGTTGGTCGGCTTCGGCCTTGTACCATTTCGACAGGCAGTTGCGGCAGAACCCGGCGAGGTTCATCAGGTCGATGTTCTGCACGTCCTTGCGGCTGTCGAGGTGAGCGACCAGTCGGCGAAAGGCGGCGGCTTCGAGTTCCAGGCGTTGTTGCTCGGTCATAAGGGTCTCTTCGAGACAGCTTCAAGCGGCAAGCTACAAGCTGCAAGATTGAATTGTGGGGGGCGTTAGATTAACGCTTACGGCTTGAAGCTTGAAGCTTGAAGCTTGAAGCTTGAAGCTTGAAGCTAGCGGCTCGCTGCGAGCGTAATCGATACCGATTCGGCGAAGCGCAGCGCGTGGGGCTTGTCGACTTCGACTTCGGCGTACAGTATCGATGCATTGGTCATTACCAGATCGAGCAATTCCTGGGTCAGGCGTTCGAGCAGGGCGAAGCGGTTGCCTTCGACGTGGGCGATGATTGCCTTGGTGATGGTGCGGTAATTCAGCGCATGGTCGATATCGTTGTCGCGCACCGCCTCCTGCGCTGCGTACAGAATGGTCAGGTTGATCAGCACATCCTGCTTGTTGAGGATTTCGTCCTCGTTGATGCCGATAAAGGTGCGCAGGCGCAGATCCTTGACCCGGATGCGCGCCATTCCCGGTTGAAGTTGTGGCATTGATTTGCTCCGTCCAGTCTATTGCAGGCGTTCAGGTGGATCTTACTCGACTCGCGGCTGAAGCGGGACGGCCTATTTGACGTGCCGGCCGCCGTTGACGGTCAGGGTCGTGCCGGTGACATAGGGATTGTCGAGCAGATAGCGCAGGCTCTGATAGATCACCTCGCTGCCCGGCTCGATACCCAGCGCGGACTTGGCCAACGCCTTGGTGCGGTACGCCGTGTCATCTTCGGGGTTGAACAATAACAGCGCCGGGGCGATGCCGTTAACCTTGATGGCCGGCGCAAAGCGCGCGGCAAACGACAGGGTCAGACTGTCGAGCCCGGCCTTGCTGGCGCAATAACCGATGTGCTTGCTGCTGCCTTTGCGGGTGACATCGTCGCTGATGTGGATGATGTCGGCAGGCGTCGAGCGCTGCAGCAACTCGGCGCAGTGCAGGTTGATCAGGTAAGGCGCGAGCATGTGAATGTTGAACATGCGATTGAAGGCTTGTGCTTCGCTGCCCTGGGTTTCCGCCAGCCATTCGGAGGCGTTGTGCACGACGGCGCGCAAGCTCTCGGTGTGGGCTTTCAGCGCGTCGATGAAGGCAAGAATCCCGGCCTCGCTGGAAAAGTCCGCGAACAGCGCTGTCGCACCAAGATCGCGAAGGGCCTGTACGCCCGGTCGCTCGGTGCGGTAAGTGAAAATCAGCGGGTGGCCATCCTCGATCAAGCGCTGCGCGCAGTGCAAACCGACACGCTGGCCGGCGCCGGTGATGAGGATCGGGGCTGCGGAATCTGGCATGGGCGGCTCGCATCGCGGTTGAAGCGAAAACTATAACAGGCTCGCCGCCCGCTGCAGATCAGCGATTCTGCGCCGACGGTGCGCCAGCCAATGGCCGCGTCGGCGTGCTGTTCAACCAGTTCGCCAGCAGACGCGTCGACAACGGGATGAAGAAATACACCATCAGCGGCGTCAGGCACGCCGTGCCGATCAAGATGCGCGGCAACAGGCTCAGCTCAGCGAGCAGCGGGCCGAGGGCAAAGTTGAATATCAGCGACACCGGAAAAAACGCCAGCCAGATCGCCACGGCCTGTTTCCAGCGCGGCGGGCGTTGGCCGGCAGCACCAAACCAGCCTTCAATGCCGCTGACCCGGTGCTCTTTGGGATGTTCGAAAAGATCGCTGCCACGATTCAGCCAGGCGGTACGCGACGCCGAGTATTCCCACGCGTGCAGGGTCTGCTCATCGACAAAGCGGAAGATAATCTGGAATTCGTTGTCACCGGGCGGTGGCGCGAGGACGCCGGAGCCGAGGTAGCCGGGGAAGTCGGTGGCCAGTTGCTCGCCTTCGCGCAACCAGGCGATAAGATCGTGATAACGGCCATCGGCGACGCGACGCGCTACCATTAGCGTGACGGGGGAAGTAGACATTTTGTATCTCCGTATTTCGAGTGCGTCGCTCCGGGTAAGAGCTTCGCCTGACGCAGGCCGGGGTAGAGGCTTGCGCTTTACAACAAGCAAGGATTATTCCTGATTTTGTCGATTAAACCAGCCACTTTCGTCGCAGATCACTACTTGAAGGTTTCCAGTCCATCATGTTTAAAATGGGATCCAATGAACCGACATGGAAGTTGACCGCCAGATGCCTGTAATCACGGACCCTCGCCCGGCTTCGACAGCACTCGGCACGATCGAGCGCGAAGAGCTTTTTCCCATCCGCGAAGTGGCGCGCCTGACTGGCGTCAACCCGGTGACCCTGCGTGCCTGGGAGCGCCGTTACGGACTCATCCAGCCGACCCGCACCGAAAGCGGGCATCGTTTGTATTCAATGAACGATATCGAGCGCGTGCGCAGCATTGTCGACTGGATCGATCGCGGCGTGGCCGTGAGCAAAGTCGGCAAGATCCTGGCGAAAACAGAGCCTCTGAAGGTGCTGGCAAACTTCATCCCCGATGACCATGTGCAGGCCGATTACAAGCAATGGCAGGAGCAGGTTCAGCAGGCGGTCAGTGCGTTCGACGATCAGCAGCTGGATCGCGTCTACGGGCAGATTTTCTCGTCGTACGCGCTGCCGGTGGTGTTCGAAGCCATTCTGATGCCGTTGTGGCGTCAACTGCTGCAGCGCCAGGACGCTTTCGGGCAAACCAGCGAATGGTTGTTTCTCGACGGATTTCTCAGGGTGCGTGTACTGCAGCGCATTGTCATGTTGCGGGGTGCGCAACCGCGTCGGGTGATTGTCAGCGCGCTCGCGGGGCAGTGCAGAGAGCTGGAGTTGCTGGTCGCGGCGTTGTTTCTCAGCGGCAACGACTCTGGCGTGCGGGTGCTGACCACGGGCCAGCCGTTCGATGAATTGACGCTGGTCTGCGAAAAGGTCAAGCCTGACGCACTTGTGTTGTTTTCCAATCATGCCCCCGCCCCAGAGCTGCCCCGGCGCCTGAATCGTCTGGCACTGAGCCTCGATTGCCAATTGATGCTGGCCGGCGATGCCTCGGAACTGGCCGAAGACAGTCTGGCCGGCTCATCCGTTGCATGTCTGGGTAACGAGGGCGCAACAATGCGTCAACGCATGAAGCAATTCATGGCAGGCAAGCTGGATACCTGAGACTCAGGCGTGCAGGGCGGGGTGGGTCAGGCGATGCTGTTGCAGGATGAACTGGCGCAAGCGCTCGGTTTCGTCGGCATCGGTCTGGCTCAGTTCGTAAGCGAAGAAACCTTGCTCGGTTTCACGCTCGAAATGGCCGCGCAACGAGATGCGCTCATAACCGGAAGGGCTGAACCATAGGGCGAAATGTTTCGGTGGTTTGGTCTTGTTGCGCACTTCCAGCAACACACCTTTGTGCGACACCTCGTGCACCCACAGCGTGCCGGGCTGGCCTTTGGCGTTTTCCAATGCCACCGGCTCTTCCAATACCAGGCGCCACGGCCGCACCATCGGGCCGTCTTCATAGATGCTCGGCACCCCGAGACGCAGATGCAGCGCGTGGAACTCGTCTTCCACCAGATGCAGCGGGAAGGTCATCTGTTGATTTTCGAAGTTGGCCTGGATCGTCACCTGCTCGTGAGCAGCCAGACGTGTCAGCAGATCACGGATCTGCGAACCACCATTAACCAGCAGACTCGACGTCGCATCCCGCACGTTCAGTTGCGGGTTGTGCTGCATTGTCTGGATGAAATCCAGCTCGTCCTGGGTGAGGAGGGCGTCGCGCTGCATGGCTAACTCGAAGTGAATAGTTACAAAGTCATTGGTGATTGTAGTTAATGACCGTCAGTTCGCGGTTTTGTTTGCGCCGTTCGTCGCTTTGAGTGCCGCCAGCTCGCTTTGCAGCGCCGCCACTTGAGCTTCCAGCTGTGCAACGCGCTGCTGCGCCTTGACCTGAAGCGTTACATCCTTCTGCACGCCGATGAAATAAGTCTGCCCGTCATCGGCATTTTTTATCGTCGACAATGACAATTCGTTCCAGAACGGCGTGCCATCCTTGCGATAGTTGCGCAGGATTTCCCGGCAGGAACCGCCTTCACGCAATGTCTCGCGAATCAGTTGCAGACTTGGTTGATCACGGTCTCCAGCCTGCAAAAAACGACAGTCCTGGTAGAGGATTTCCTCACTGCTATAACCGGTCATGCGCTCGAAGGCAGGGTTGACGTAAATAAGGATGTTGTCCTGCTCGCCTTCCTTTTCAGCGACCACGATTCCGTCATTCGACGCATTGATCACCATTTGCAGCAGGCTGGCGTTGATCATCCGAGAATCCCTTCCGTTATGTCAGTGGCAGGCATTCTAGAAGAAAGCCGCGGACTGTCTATAGGCCATCCGCTTGCATTGAGAGCCAATCGCAACTTCGCGGCATGGGCTGTTACTATCGCGGCTCTTTTTTTTCAGTTCCAGGATCAGATTGATGAAAGTCGCCATCCTCTCAGGTTCAGTCTACGGCACCGCCGAAGAAGTCGCCCGCCACGCCCAGAACCTGCTGAAAGCCGCCGGCTTTGAAACCTTCTACAACTCGCGGGCCGCGCTGGCCGATATTCAGGCGTTCGCTCCTGAGGCTCTTTTGGCCGTCACTTCGACCACTGGCATGGGCGAGCTGCCGGACAACCTGCAACCGTTGTATTCGATGCTGCGCGATCAGTTGCCTGCTTCGTTGCGGGGCCTGCCCGGCGCGGTGATTGCCCTCGGTGATGCCAGCTATGGCGACACCTTCTGCGGCGGTGGCGAGCAGATGCGCGAACTGTTTGCCGAACTGGGCGTAAACGAGGTTCAGGAAATGTTGCGCATCGACGCCAGCGAAAGCGTCACGCCGGAAACCGATGCCGAGCCGTGGCTGGCGCAGTTGATCGAAGCGCTCAAGGGCTGATTGCGGGCAATAATCGCTGCACCTTATAAGCGTTGTTGCATTGCAACGGATCCAGGCTGTTTGCCCGGCTGACTCGTTCAGTCATCAAGCTGGCTGCCAATGCAACTACGCGATGCCCTGCGCCTGACTAGACTGCTGACACGAGCAGAACAAGAAGAACGCAGAGGTGCATACAGTGAGCGTAGCCCCCGTCCAATCGTCGCCGAATGTCAAAGATCAGGTCAGCGCTGCCGAGTGGCAGACCCGCGTTGATCTTGCCGCCTGTTACCGTCTGGTGGCGCTGCACGGCTGGGACGATCTGATCTTCACGCATATCTCGGCCAAGGTGCCCGGCACCGAAGATTTCCTGATCAACCCGTTTGGCCTGATGTTCCACGAGATTACCGCCTCAAGCCTGGTGAAAGTCGATCAGGCCGGCAACAAACTCATGGACAGCCCCTACGAAATCAACCCCGCCGGCTATACCATTCACAGCGCCGTCCACGAGGTGCGCCACGATGTGGTTTGTGTGCTGCATACGCACACCGCGTCAGGCGTTGCGGTGTCGGCGCAAAGGCAGGGGGTGTTGCCGATCAGTCAACAGTCGTTGTTCGTGTTGTCGAGCCTGGCCTATCACGCCTACGAGGGCGTGGCCCTGAATCATGAAGAAAAGGCGCGCCTGCAAGCCGATCTCGGCGACAACAGTTTCCTCATGCTGCACAACCACGGTCTGCTCACCTGCGGCGGGACTATCGCCGACACTTTTCTGATGATGTTCACTTTCCAGCGGGCCTGCGACATTCAGGTCATGGCGCAGACTGGAGGGACCGAACTGATCGCCATCGAACCGCAGATTCTCGCCGGCGCCAAAGCGATGATTGCCGGCGTCACCAAGAGCGCGCAGGGCATGGGCGGCGCGCTGGCGTGGCCGGCGCTGCTGCGCAAACTCGACCTGCAGGATCCGGGGTATAAATTCTAATGCCACTTGCCGAGATTCCTTTGTGTGTCTGGCGCAAGCGCAGCCGGACCTTTGTTTTTCGTGGCCAGTCGATCCGCTACTGGACAGTCGGGCAGGGTGAACCGTTGCTGTTGATTCACGGTTTCCCCACCGCCAGTTGGGATTGGCATTACCTGTGGCAGCCACTGGCCCAGCGTTATCAGGTGATCGCCTGCGATATGCTCGGTTTCGGCGATTCGGCGAAACCGCGCAATCACACCTATAGCCTGCTGGAACAGGCCGATCTGCAACAGGCACTGCTCGCCCATCTGCAGGTTGAACAAGCCGTGCACATCCTCGCCCACGACTACGGCGACAGCGTTGCTCAGGAGCTGCTCGCGCGGCACTACGAAAAACGCATTGAAGTGGCCAGTTGCGTATTCCTTAATGGCGGTCTGTTTCCGGAAACCCATCGTCCGCTGCTGATGCAGAAACTGCTGCTCAGTCCGATTGGCTGGCTGCTTGGTCGCGCATTCAGTCGTGAGGCGTTGGTCAAAGGTTTCCGGCAGATCTTCGGCCCGCAGACCCAGCCGACTGAAAGCGAGCTGGATGATTACTGGAGTCTGGTCGACAGCAACCACGGCCCGCGCATCCTGCATAAATTGATCACTTACATTCCCGAGCGCCGGGTGCAACGTGAGCGCTGGGTGACGGCCATGCAGCAGGGTGACATTCCCTTGCGGGTGATCGATGGCGCATTTGACCCGATCTCCGGCGTGCACATGGTCGAGCGATATCGCGAACTGATCCCTGATGCAGACACCGTGCTCTTACCCGGCATCGGCCACTATCCGCAAACCGAGGCGCCGGTGCTGGTACTCAAGCACTATCTGGCGTTCCGCGATCGTCTGGTATTGCCTCCGCGCAAAGTGGCGTACTCCTGATTCTCGCCGAGAGCACGGGCTCTCGGCGTCCTGACACTCGATCATCCCTCAGCCTTATCGCGCACCATTCAGCCGCAGCCGTGTTCGTTGTGACCCAAAGCGCCGTGCCTGACACTCGGGGCAATATCCCTTGGCCTGCTGGAGTTGCCGCGATGAATGAACCTGTGCGTTTCGAAGATAAAGTCGTGATAGTGACCGGCGCCGGTGGCGGCCTCGGTCGTGCGCATGCTCTGCTGTTCGCCAGACAGGGCGCCAAAGTGCTGGTCAACGATCTCGGTGGCTCGACGCAGGGCGAGGGCGCCAACGCTTCGGCTGCCGACCGCGTAGTGGCGCAAATCCGCGAGGCCGGCGGTATTGCCGAAGCCAACCACGACTCGGTGACTGACGGCGACAAACTGGTACAGAACGCCCTTGATGCCTTCGGCCGCGTCGACGTCGTGGTCAACAACGCCGGGATCCTGCGCGACAAGTCATTTCACAAGATGGACGACGCCGACTGGGATCTGGTCTATCGCGTCCATGTTGAAGGCGCCTACAAGGTTACCCGTGCTGCCTGGCCGCATCTGCGCGAGCAAAACTACGGTCGCGTGATTTTCACTGCATCGACTTCAGGCATCTATGGCAATTTCGGCCAGTCCAACTACGGCATGGCCAAGCTCGGGCTGTACGGGTTGACCCGAACGCTGGCGATCGAAGGACGCAAGAACAACATTCTGGTCAACGCCATCGCCCCGACCGGCGGCACGCGCATGACCGAGGGCCTGATCCCGCCGCAAGTATTCGAGCAACTGAAGCCGGAACTGGTCAGCCCGCTGGTGGTGTATCTGGCCAGCGAGCAATGCCAGGAAACGTCCGGCCTGTTCGAAGTCGGCGGCGGCTGGATGGGCAAGGTGCGCTGGGAACGCAGCCTCGGTGCCGGCTTCGATCCGCGCGAAGGGTTCTCGCCAGAAGACGTCGCGGCGCACTGGCAGCAGATTTGTGATTTCGAAGGGGCGGCGCATCCGAAGGACAATATTGAAGCATTGAAGGAAATGATGGCGAATTTGCAGAAGTATTCGATTTGAAGTTAACGGAGCCACCAACCCTCGCGGCGGGTGGCTCCAGTTTTCAAATGTATCTTTTTTCTGTCATGAACTTGGGCGGCTTCCAGTTAGGTCCTTTGATAGCTAGGCCCTTTTCTCCCTCAAGCAAAATTCCCGCAGCGAAGAGCCGAGAGTACGACGCTTCCAGGGTCCCATACTCGTTGATCAGGTCTCGATTGTGCCGTCTGATCATCATGTCCAGATGTGGCGTTGCCTGAAGTAACGCGAACACAGTGACTATGTCATTTCATCTCCAGTCTCGTCTGGGTTGAAACCACGCCCGCTGTGCTTTCCCTTTTCGGTTGCTCCCTCATAAGGATTGCTGAACACCACATAAAGCGGCTCTATCCCCGAATCGGCTGGAAAAACGATGATGAATCGATCCCAGCGTTCGACCAGGATCGGGTTCAGATCCAGCCGCCCTTCAATCGGAACAACGGAAGCGCCGGAATAGGCGGGCGAACCGGTATCCACTATTGGCAAGGCGGTCGATTGGTCACCCGGTGTGTTAGCGGGTGTCCAGGTCAGCAAGTCGGTGGGCGAGTCCGATAGCGCGATCTTGTATAAGTCGTTGACCAGATCGTATGCGGCATTGAGAACCAGCACACTTGAGCGAATATGGAAGTCATCGCTCATAGCGACGAACACTTGCGTGCCAGCACCGAGTCGCCTGACCCCTAGCCCGACCTGCATCTCCAAAGTGCCCTGCCGGTCTGCGATTTCACGCAGCGACTCGGCCGGCTCGGACGACAACTCGGCCAGTGGAACGCTCATGGCGAAGCGTTCGCCGTTGCCCAGAGGTGACGGCATCAACAGCGCTGCGAATCCCATCAGTACCGGACTGCCGAACAGCGCCGTGCCCGTCGCTGTCAGGGTCGCTTTTGCCGTACGTAACGCATTGAGTATTCCCGCCGAGGTGGCCGGGCTGAGCGGGACGGCTGTCGAAGCGAAAGAAGCGGCCGGGCCGTTGCGGGCCACTGCTCCATAAGCCGGAAAGACATGCTTCCGTTTCTCCTGTAACCGAGCCTGTTCTGCCGCATTGGCCAGCGCCGCTGCTTCAGCTTTGGCTTGTGCCTCGGCCTGGGCGATTTTCAACGCAGCCAGCCGCTCTTTCTCCCGAGCTTCAGCCTCAGCATTCAGGCGCGCGGTCTCAGCCGCCAGTCGAGCCTGTTCGGTATCCCGACGCTGTTTCTCCGCCAACGCGGCCAGACGCGCCTGTTCGCGTACGCGGATTTCTTCCTGCTCTCGGCGCACCGCTTCGGCAATGTCACGCTGGCGCGGATCCAGTTCTAACGGTGGAGGCTTTGGCATATTCATATCCTTGTGAATGTGCGTTTTCACTCGCTCGAAAGTGCGCACGGGTGGCGATGACATCCGTGTCACCAGCGAATGGTTGAGGTGTTTCAAGTTACATCAGAGTGGCGGTAATCAAATCCGAGAAGCCCGTCGGTAACAGGGCGTTATGTCGAAAGGGTTTTCGCGGGTTTTCATCGATGCAGAGGGAATTCGTCCGAGCTTCGAAGAAATGTCTGACGCGCTGATCGGAAGCGCTCCCGAACCGCTAACCAGCCTTTTTAAACGCCCATAAAAAAGGCCGCTGCAAACGCAGCGGCCAAGGTAAGACGTTGGATCAAGGAGCTACAAATCAACGTCAGTGAACACCGGGGCGGTAAACCGAAAACATCGATTTATCCAGAATCTGTAGCCAGTCGCTCGCGATTCAGCGTGGCGAGCTTGGCGCTTTGCGGCGTGTGCCGAGGAAAGCGCGCTCAGAATAAGGTCTCAAGCCTGTAGGAAAAATACCGATTCCAGACATGCACTGTTACGGGGCGCGCAACAGTGGCGTGCGCATGGATGGCGCTGATGACGCGCTATCCAGCCAGTCCATGAACCGCCCCAAGCCCCGCCGTACAAGGTTATTCATCCTTTCGAGCGACAACGCAAATACCTCCTTGGTGCGCTTATCGACCGCTTCACCCGGCAGTAGGGTGGGGCCTTCTGTCACTCACCGGGGAAGACGCATGACAAAAACAACAATGCGCGCCATCTTCACACCGCAGGCGCTGGCCGCTGCGGTGGCTCTGGGTTGCTGCGCCCAGGCGCAAGCGGTCGCCTTCAACATCGGCGAAATCGAAGGCACCTTCGACTCGTCACTTTCGGTCGGCGCGAGCTGGGGTCTGCGCGATGCCGACAACTCGCTGGTCGGCACGGTCAATGGCGGCAGCGGACAATCGTCCACCGGTGATGACGGGCGCCTGAATTTCAAGAAGGGCGAAACCTTTTCGAAGATCTTCAAGGGCATCCATGACCTCGAACTGAAGTACGGCGATACCGGCGTGTTTGTGCGGGGCAAATACTGGTACGACTTCGAACTCAAGGACGAAGACCGCGAGTTCAAACAGATCAGCGACAGCGGCCGCAAGGAAGGCGCCAAGTCTTCCGGCGCGCAGATCCTCGATGCCTTCGTTTATCACAACTACGCCATCGCTGATTTGCCCGGCACCGTGCGGGCCGGCAAGCAGGTGGTGAGCTGGGGCGAAAGTACCTTCATCGGCAACTCGATCAACAGCATCAACCCGGTTGATGTCTCGGCATTCCGCCGTCCCGGTGCCGAGATCAAGGAAGGCCTGATTCCGGTGAACATGCTGTTTGGTTCGCAGAGCCTGACCGACAAACTCTCGGTCGAAGGCTTCTACCAACTGGAGTGGGACCAGACCGTTCTCGACAACTGCGGCACGTTCTTCGGCGTCGACGTGGCGGCGGACGGTTGCAACAACGGCTACACCGTCGGCAGCCCAGCGGTGGCGCCACTGGTGCCGCTGACCACCGCGTTCGGCCAAGGCATCCAGGTCACCCGGGAGGGCGTGGTGATCCCCCGTGGCGGCGATCGTGATGCGCGCGATTCCGGGCAGTGGGGCACGGCGCTGCGCTGGCTCGGCGACGACACCGAGTACGGCCTCTACTTCATGAACTACCACAGCCGTACGCCGACGGTCGGCACCACTACGGCGGGGCTGTCGACACTGGCGGCGTTGCCAGGCATGGTCGGCATTGCCAACGGACTCGCGCCCGGCAGTGGTGCCGGGCTGGCGCAAAGCGTGATGCTCGGGCGCGGTCAGTATTACCTCGAATACCCGGAAGACATTCGTCTGTACGGCGCCAGTTTCTCCACCACGCTGCCCACCGGCACCGCGTGGACCGGCGAGATCAGCTACCGGCCGAACGCGCCGGTGCAGGTCAACACCAACGATCTCACCCTGGCGCTGGTCAACCCGATTGCCGGCGGCACCGCATCGCCACTCGCCACTTCGCCGGGTGCCGACAACAAAGGCTACCGGCGCAAGGAAGTCACGCAGATCCAGAGCACCCTCACACACTTCTTCGATCAGGTGCTCGGCGCCGAACGCTTGACCGTGGTCGGCGAAGCAGCGGTGGTGCATGTCGGTGGTCTGGAGTCACGCAGTGAGCTGCGTTATGGCCGTGATTCGGTCTACGGCCAGTATGGTTTCGGCGGCGATACCGACGGCTTCGTCACCTCGACTTCGTGGGGCTATCGCGCCCGGGCGATTCTCGATTACGCCAACGTCATCGGCGGGATCAACCTCAAGCCCAACCTGTCGTGGTCGCACGACGTCGCCGGTTACGGCCCCAACGGACTGTTCAACGAAGGTGCGAAAGCCATCAGCTTCGGCGTCGATGCCGACTACCGCAACACCTACACCGCGAGCCTGAGTTACACCGACTTTTTCGGTGGCGACTACAACGTCCTCGAAGACCGTGACTTCGTGGCCCTGAGCTTCGGCGTGAACTTCTGATCTGCCCGAGAAGGATGACTGCAATGCGCAAAACGATTCTGCAATGTGGCGTGCTGGCCTTGAGTCTGCTGGCGGCCAACGTGATGGCGGCGGTGTCGCCGGATGAAGCGAATAAGCTCGGCACCAGCCTGACCCCGCTCGGCGCCGAGAAGGCCGGCAATGCGGACGGATCGATTCCGGCCTGGACCGGCGGCATCCCGAAAAACGCCGGTGCGGTGGACAGCAAGGGCTTCCTCGCCGACCCGTTTGCCAACGAAAAACCGCTGTTCACCATCACCGCCGCGAACGTCGAGCAGTACAAAAGCAAGCTCTCCGATGGCCAGGTGGCGATGTTCAAACGCTACCCGGAAACCTACAAGATCCCGGTTTACCCGACCCACCGCACCGTGGGGGCGCCGGCGGAAATCTATGAGTCGGCCAAGCGCAGCGCGCTGAACGTCAACGCAATCAACGACGGCAACGGCCTGGCCAATTTCACCGGCAATCGCTACTACGCCTTTCCGATTCCGAAAAACGGCGTCGAAGTGCTGTGGAACCACATCACCCGCTACCACGGCGGCAATCTGCGGCGGATCATCACTCAGGTCACACCGCAGACCAACGGCAGTTACACGCCGATCCGCTTCGAAGAAGAGATCGCCGTGCCGCAACTGATGAAAGACATCGACCCGGAAAAAGCCGCCAACGTGCTGACCTTCTTCAAGCAATCGGTGACCGCCCCGGCGCGGCTGGCCGGTAACGTGCTGCTGGTGCACGAAACTCTCGATCAGGTGAAGGAACCGCGTCTGGCGTGGATCTACAACGCCGGTCAGCGCCGGGTCCGGCGCGCACCGCAAGTGGCCTATGACGGCCCGGGTACAGCGGCCGATGGCCTGAGGACTTCCGACAACTTCGACATGTTCTCCGGTGCTCCGGATCGCTATGACTGGAAACTGGTCGGCAAGAAGGAAATGTACATTCCCTACAACAGCTACAAGCTCGACTCGCCGAAGCTCAAGTACGACGACATCGTCAAGGCCGGGCACATCAATCAGGACCTGACCCGTTACGAACTGCACCGCGTCTGGGAAGTGATCGGCACGGTGAAACCGAACGAGCGGCACATCTACGCCAAGCGCCACATGTACATCGACGAGGACAGCTGGCAAGTGGCGCTGGCCGATCACTACGACGGTCGCGGGCAACTGTGGCGCGTTGCCGAAGGTCACGCGCAGTACTACTACGATCATCAGGCTCAGGCTTACACGCTGGAAGCGCTCTACGACATCATTGCCGGCCGCTACATTGCGTTGGGCATGAAGAACGAAGAGAAGCACAGCTTCGAATTCGGTTTTGAAGCCAAGGCTGCCGATTACACACCTTCGGCCCTGCGCGCCGAGGGCGTGCGCTAACGGCTCTGCTGTACCGCTGGACAAAAGGCGACCGCACGGTCGCCTTTTTTATGGCCATCAATCAGCGTGCTGAATACTCGTCAACAAGGGCGCGGGAGAGGGCTAGGGTGAGCACACAACGATAAGAAGGCTCACCCGATGACCGCCATGACCCCGTGCCTGGATCGACCCGGATTTTTGCCGAGGCTTTCTTCACATCATCAGCCTCGCAGTCGCTTGACTGCGCCTTTGCTGACATCGAACGCACGGGTCAGGCTGTTGTGCGCGCCGGCAGGCAGTGGCAAAACCGCACTGCTCACCGAATGTCTTCTTCAGGTGCGCGCGGAGTGCGAGGCAATCTGGCTGCCGCTGGCGGGAGCGACGCTCAGCAGCGAAGAATTTTGCCTGCGTCTGACGCGGGCGCTCGGGCTGGTCGAAGGCCTTGATGATACGCAGCTGATGGCGGAACTGGCCCATTGGTCGAGGCCGACGTCGCTGTTTATCGACGATTACAGTCGGCTGCCGGATCCGGCTGTGGATGCTCTGCTGGATCGCTTGCTGGCGGTCAGCAGCCCGGCGCTCACCTGGTGGATCAGCACTCGCCGTCGGCCGCAGTGCAACTGGCCGCGCCTGTTGCTCGATGACGAACTCTACGAATTCGAGAGTGCCAGCCTGGCGCTGACTCACGATGAAGTTGTATCGGTGTTGCACCATTTGCCGCTTGACCAGGCGGACCGCGTCGCCACCCGTATCATCCAGCGTACTGGCGGTTGGTGCGCGGGGTCGCGCATGGCGCTCCTGCAGAAATGCGACTGGTCGCAAAACCTGCAACCGCAGCAGCGTGTCGACACTCTGCTCGATTATCTGCAGCATGAACTGTTCAGCAACCTGACGCCGGAGCAGGACGAGGCATGGCGTGTGCTGGCTCACCTGCCACGGTTCAATGCGCCGTTATGCGAGCATTTGTTCGGCGCCGGCGAAGGCGCTCAGTTGCTGCGTGATCTGCAAGTGCTGGGCTGCTTCATCGAGCCTTGGCAAGCGTCCGCTGACTGGCTCCAGGTGTTCCGCCCGCTGTCGCGAATCATCCAGGAGTCGCACTGGCCGTGTGCGCGTTCCTGGCACCGGCGCGCCTGTCAGTGGTTCAGCGCGACGCAGGATTGGCGAGCGGCGTTCGAGCAAGCGTTGTTGGCCGAGGAATACGAGACCGCCGTCAGCCTGTTGCAGCATTTCAGCTTCGAAGACCTGTTCGAGGACCAGACCGTCGTCCTGCTGTTGCGTTTGCACGAGCAACAAACTCAGGAGCTGACCCTGATGACACCGCAGTTGGTCGGGCTGGTCACCGGGGCCTTGCTGTTTGCCGGTCGGTTCGAACAGGCCGGGCAATGCCTGGCTCATCTCGGCCGCTTCATGCCACAACCGACAGCGCAGCTGGAGCAGCAGCTGCTGGCCCGCTGGCAGGCGCAACAGGGATGGCTGTTTCACCTGCAAGGGCAAATGGAGCCGGCACGCGGCTGCTTTCAGGAGGGGTTGTCCGCACTGGCTGACGATGCCTGGCAGGCCCGTGTGATGTGCTTGTCGGGACTGACCCAGCAGGCGTTGCTGTGCGGTGAGCTCGATCAGGCCCATGCCCTTAACCGCGAGGCGCTGTGCCTGGCGCGGGCTCACGGCTCTCTGTTGTTTGAGGGGGTGCTGGAGCTTGACCATGCGCAATGGCTCGAGCAGCGAGGCGCGCCTTTGCGTGCCGAAAGTCTTTTGGTGGAGATTGAGCACTTGCTGCGCCAGCGCGCCACGGTGCCCGTGCCGCTGCTCGGCCGGATTGCCCTGCGGCGCGGACGACTGGCGCTGTGCATGGGCCTTGAAGAGCAGGCTGCGCAGTTGTTCAGCCAAGGCCTTGAAGATTGCCTGCGCAGTGCAGACAAACGAGTCTTGTATGGTTATCTGGGGCAGGCGCAACTGGCCGGCAATCGCGGCGATTATGCCTGCGCTTTCGAACGCCTGCGCGAGGCCGAAAGGGTCATGCAGCAGCGGCAGATTCCCGATACGGTCTATCGCGGTGTCGTGTTGCAGGTGAGCAGCCAGTTCTGGTTGCAGCAGGGCCGACCACATCTTGCGCAAGAAGCGTTGAGCCGACTGTTACGGCATTACCGGGGACCTTCCGCGTTGCAGGCGCCACCCGCGACGTTCGAACTGATTATTCGCACCGAATACCTGCTGGCCTGCGCGAATGCGCAATCGATCCCTGACGAAACCGCTCTGCCCACCATCGAACGATTGCTGAAAAGTGCTCAGGCCAAGGGCATGTTGGCGGCGGAAACGGAGCTGTTGCTGGCCTTCGCCCAGTTGGCCGAATCGCGCGGTGACACGCTGGCGGCGCAGCAAGCGTTCCAGCGAGCCGCAACGCTGGCGGAGCGCTGCCGGTTGCAGCAAGCCATGCGCGAGTGGGAATTACGCCGAGGTTGCCCCGGCACTGGGTCTGGCAACGAGGTTTCTGCCTGGCCACGGGATAACGATGATCAGGCGCCAGGCCTCAGTCGGCGCGAACGCGAAGTGCTGATGTTGATTGCTCAAGGGGCTTCTAATCAGCAAGTTGCCGAACAACTGTTTATTTCATTACATACAGTAAAAACCCATGCGAGGAGGATTAACGGTAAGTTGGGTGTAGAACGCAGAACTCAGGCTGTGGCGAAAGCCAAGTTGATGGGGATACTGGTTTAGTTTTGTAAATTTCAGTAGCACAACATGGTGTTCGTTGTTGGGTGGCATGTTTTGTAATTTGTTCGAGCTTCATGTCGGCTGAAAAAGAAACTACCTTGCAATTATCGGCGGTGGCTGCACTTGCAGCTCTGGATAATCAAGTAAGGGAAGTTTGTGGCCAAGTTATATAAAAGTTTGATGCGTGGTTCTTTCGGTGAGCAGGTTACCTGGCCGGAAGAGTGGGAAAAGGCAACACAGGCTAAAACAGATCTGTTCAAGATCATCGACGCCATGCCGAGCGTGCTGGATATTCTGCGCAACATGCTTGAAGGTGAATTGAAGCGTCTGGGCAAAACAGTTGATATCGACAAGGTCTATATCAATACGGATCCTGCTTTCCCTGCCGATGAAAATCGGCCATCAGGCACTCTTTGGGAGGTGACGGTTCATTGTCTGAATAACCATATAAGTCCTGCCTATATTATGGGGGGCGATGGGGTTTTTGTTCTGCCGGATACGTTCAGTGAGCAATTCAAAGTCAAGGTGCTCAATACCATTGTTGTTGAGGATCTGATCGCTGCTGTAACTGCCGGACTGGAAAAAACATTGCGAGCCGAGATCGCAAAGTTCTGGGCTGCGCCAGCGAAACCCGTCCATGCCGACAATGCACCGCTGTCGAACAAACAGGCTTTCATCAAGGCCTATGCCGTGGTCACCGGTGCAGAGCTGTCGCTGTCGGTCATGGCCAACAATTTCGATGCCCGATTGGGCGAGCGATTCGCTCATCTGCTGGAAGCAGATGCCGGTCGCGCAGCGTTTGAAGTCAACCTGCAACCGGCACAGGATTATCTTCTGGTGCGCCAGCCCTGTTTCGTTCTGGACAACGCCGAGCGTGCGGTCGCAGAGATGCAACTGGTCAACGAGTCGACTTCCTATCTGCTGCACACGCCGGAAAACGGCTTCGAGTTCTTTGAAAAAAATACCGATTTGCACAGCAAACTTCAGCAGAGACTTTCCCTGCGTAGCGAGCAGATCAGTTACCCGAAAGCCACGCAAAGTCCTCATGCGTTTTGTGCAGAGGCCCACCTCGAAGGTCAGCTTGAAAGTGTGTCGACCATGATCAGTGGCCGGGAATTACTGGAAAAACCGCTGACCTCCATGCTTCAGGAGAATCAACGCCTGCATGTGCTGCGGTACGGTATCGACACCCGCTTTTATCTGCTTTGGGCTGCACTGAAACGCACCGACTGGCCGCTTTGGCTGCATGCCGCTGGTAACGATGTTCAACAACGTTATAGCGAGCTTGAAGCATCCAAAGACCAGTATGAGGCTGCATATTCGAGCGCGTTCGATGCGTGTTTTTCCTTCAAGGACTATGTGGTGCGCACGTTCGCCGCATGGGCGCAGAGGGCCTTTGACGAACGCCTGGATCCAGAAGCGATCAGTGTCCATAGCTCGTATACTTTGCAAGTTGCCGGACGGACCATCGAACAGGAAGAGACCCGGACGCTGACAGAGTTTGTTGTGTTCGGCCTGCATGACACTGGTTATAAAGCGACTCTGACTATCATCGGCGCTCCCGACGGAAGTCGGCTGACGGCAGTAGCGCTCGAGCAGTGGCTGGAAAATCGTAATCTGCGCCTGGAGTTTACCGGCAGTCTTGCATACTCGCCGTCGGTTGCTTGGCAGGAGGCCTATCGCAACTATCTCTTCAGCCAGATGGAGTTTGCAGTTTTTGGAGCTCGCCAGTCCGGGAAGCTGGATTCCACCGATGCGAACATCATCGCGCGAGCCATGGCCAACGACCCTGCGGTGACTATTCAGGGCTTGAAAATCAGGCTGCAAGTCCCAGCATTGAAAGATGTTCTGATGATTTCGGCCAAAGAATACGCACCGTCGCTGATGTTGGTCAAAACAGCTGACGGGCAATTCGAACTGCAGAAATTTTCCGATATCTACGCGGCGAACCGCTGGCTGGAGTCGGCATTGTCGGCGGATCGTGAATACGCCGCATTGATGATTCATCCCGACTACCTGCACGAGGCGGGTGAGTTGCTTGGCAGCGCTGGTACTCAACTGAGCTACCGCTACACGCTTGATAGCCGGCCGGTCGATCTTTATCTGAACGCCAAGGCACCTTTGGCGGACTACGTAAATGTCGCCTACCGAGCCGAAGTTGCGCTGCACAAGGCCATTGCACCGGCAGCTTATCGGGCGCTTGGCATTGAGGGGCGCAAGCGCTATTCGCGTCTGACAACCGAACTCAAGGCGCTGTCCACGGTTGATGCACGAGACAATGGTTTTCCGACATTCGAGCAGTTCACCTATGACGCGGTGAAAGCCCAGATAGAAGACCTATTGCGTTCGCGCGGCAGCAACATTTCGGTCAATCCCGACCAGATCATTATTCAGACCGAAGAGTTTCGTAAGAGCGTTACCGACGTCTTGCTTGAGGGACTCGCTTTCGAAGCGGATCATCCGGCCTATGAAACCAAGTACAGCCCCAAATATTACTTGGTGAATGGACATCCCCTCGTTGAAAAACTGGATATCCGGGATTTGTCTTCGCTATCGAAAACCTTCCGCCCTGGTGACCGATACAGCGCGATGCTGGAAGAGCAATATCTGAACAAGGCTCATCCTGATTACGCTTTCAAGCGCGCGGTACACGCCCGGAAAATCCGCTGTGAGATGTATCGCAATGCGTTTGCCGATTTCACCAACGGCAGATTATCGACAGAGTCTTTCTCTGCTGTCCAAGGGGTCATCGATAACCTGAAAGAGAGTGGCGGTTATCAGTCGGTAGGGACCAGCACCGCCGAAGGTGATATCGGGCTGTACAAATTCAATATTGGCGCGCTGGGTCTGACGACTCCTGGGGACCGCGCGGTTGGCGGCGTTTATATTTTTCGACTGAAGTTGTCGTCAGGTTTCTTCGACTTGCTCTATACGCCTGACGCACCGGATCAAGTCAACTTCCGACCGATCGCTGAGTTCATTCCTTCGATTCGTTTTCGAAAAGGCCCATTCAGGAGCTATTACAGCGAGCGGATACTGCTGGTTGACCAGAAAGTGACCAATGACTACTTCGATAATCTGGTCGCAACGGTTGATACCCGACCGGTCATTCGCACACAGCAGCGTTCGTTACTGCCCGATCTGTTCACTTTCCATGACGAGCGAGTGCGCCGTGTATTGAGTGACATCGACGAACGTACCACCAGTCTCAACGAAATAATCGCCAGTGTGGTTTATGAAAATCTGTTGAAGGCCGCAAACATTGTCAGCCTGCTGGTGCCACCCGTAGGCACTGTGGTGGTGGCTGTGCAGGTGATGAAAAGCATCTACGACGCGTCGCAGTCGCACCGACGCGGTGATTATTCCGCCGCGCTGGGGCATGTGCAGGATGTATTGAGCGGACTGCTGACATTGGGTCAGGCTGCAGCGGCGGGGGCGCCGGCTAAAGAACTTACCCGTGCGCAACGCTCGTTTCTCAGTCTGTTTGAAGACGCCCGCACGGTCGCGGAGCTGGTTACGTATTACACCGGCCATGAAGACCCCGCCGATGAACTGATCGGGTTCTTCAAGTCACTGATGCAAGAGGCTGAGTCTGCATTCAGCAAGACCACGGTTCGCTGAGCCGTTTCGAGGGCTCATAGTCTGATTTATCTTTCGTAACCCATGCGCCAGCTCACGGCCCGCGTCGCAGCCAACAACCGCTGCGCCGCCGGGCCGTTTTCGTCGGCGTGGAACAGTGAGGTCGGGCCGACGATGGTCAGCACCGCAGCGATCTGCCCGACCGCGTTGAACACTGGCGCAGAAAGCGCATCCACACCCGGCATCAACAAACCATGCACGTGATGCAGACCGCGTTCGCGGATCTGTTCACACAGCGCTGCATAGGCTGTTTCATCCTTGAGCGGATGCTCCGCGACAGCGATCTCCTGCTCGCGCAATTCATCGGTTTCCCGGTGCGGCAGGTAAGCGCTGAACACCAGCCCGGTGGACGAGCTGAGCAGCGGCAGCACCGAACCCAACTGCGTCACCACCGTCACCGCGCGCACCGCCGGTTCAATGTGCACGACGGTTGCGCCCTGATTGCCCCACACCGCGAGAAAGCAGGTTTCGTTGAGTTCATCGCGCAGCTCGGACAGCGGCAGGGCGGCAACTTTCAGCACGTCCATGCTGTTGAGCGCGGCCAGGCCCACGCGCAGTGCTTCGCGACCGAGGCCGTAATGGTTGGTGGCGGTGTTCTGTTCGGCAAATCCGGAGGCTATCAACGCCTGCAAATAGCGATGCACCTTGCTTGCCGGCATCTGCACATGTTCGGCCAGACGCGACAGCGAAGTCGACGGTGACAACTCGGCCAAAGCCTTGAGGATGTCGGTGCCGACTTCGGCGGAGCGGACTTTCTGTTTGCCGTTGCTGTCGCTGGTTTTTTCCATGGGGCTGGCGGTTCCGGTTCGAATGGGCGTCTTTATAGCTTGACGCTGGATAGCGAGCAAATTACGTTATGCGTAATCAGATTACGATAATAACAACCCCGGCGTGCCGAGACCTCTGAGCCAGAGCGATGGGCCACTGCCGACTCCCTGTTCAGGAGGCTCCATGAACCCCGATTCAACCGCGCAGGACCTGGTTTACCAGTCCGGCTTCGGCAACGAATTCAGCACTGAAGCGTTGCCCGGCGCGCTGCCCGTTGGCCAGAACTCTCCGCAGAAAGCCCCGTACGGCCTGTATACCGAGCTGTTCTCCGGCACCGCCTTCACCATGCCGCGCAGCGAAGCGCGGCGTACCTGGATGTACCGGATTCAGCCGTCGGCCAATCACCCGGCGTTCGTCAAACTGGAGCGGCAACTGGCCGGCGGACCTTTGGGTGAAGTGACGCCCAATCGCCTGCGCTGGAATCCATTGGAGCTGCCGACCGAGCCAACGGATTTCATCGATGGTCTGGTCAGCATGGCGGCCAATGCTGGCGCCGAAAAACCTTCCGGCATCAGCATTTATAACTACACCGCCAACCGTTCGATGGAGCGGGTGTTCTTCAACGCCGATGGGGAAATGCTGCTGGTGCCGCAACTCGGTCGCCTGCGTATCGCCACCGAACTGGGCGTACTCGAAGTGGCACCGCTGGAAATCGTCGTTCTGCCGCGTGGCCTGAAATTTCGCGTCGAACTGCTCGATCCACAGGCACGCGGCTACCTCGCCGAGAACCATGGCGCGCCGCTGCGCCTGCCGGATCTGGGGCCGATCGGCAGCAACGGTCTGGCCAATCCACGGGATTTCCTCACCCCGGTCGCTGCCTACGAAAACCTGCAGCAACCGACTACTCTGGTACAGAAATTCCTTGGCCAGTTGTGGGCCACCGAACTCAATCACTCACCGCTCAATGTGGTCGCCTGGCATGGCAACAACGTGCCGTACAAATACGACCTGCGCCGTTTCAACACCATCGGCACGGTGAGTTTCGATCACCCTGATCCTTCGATCTTCACCGTATTGACCTCGCCGACCAGCGTGCACGGTCTGGCCAACCTCGATTTCGTGATCTTCCCGCCGCGCTGGATGGTCGCCGAAAAGACCTTCCGGCCACCGTGGTTCCACCGCAACCTGATGAACGAATTCATGGGCCTGATCCAGGGCGAATACGACGCCAAGGCCGAAGGCTTCGTGCCCGGTGGCGCTTCGCTGCACAGCTGCATGAGCGCCCACGGCCCGGACGGCGAAACCTGCACCAGGGCGATCAACGCCGAGCTTGCACCTGCAAAAATCGATAACACCATGGCCTTCATGTTCGAGACCAGCCAAGTGCTTCGTCCAAGTCGTTTCGCCCTCGAATGCCCACAGTTGCAACCCAGTTACGACGCTTGCTGGGCGACGCTGCCCGCCACGTTCGACCCGACCCGGAGATAACCCATGACACAGAATTCCATCCCCCGCAGTTGGGTCGCTTCGGCCAACGGTCACAGCGATTTCCCCTTGCAGAATCTGCCGCTGGGCGTGTTCAGCCTCAAGGGTTCTGCGCCGCGCGCTGGCGTGGCGATCGGCGAGCACATCTTCGATTTGCAGGTGGCGCTTGAGGCCGGTCTGTTCGACGGCGTCGCACGCAGTGCGGTGGAAGCCATGCACGGCGGGCAGTTGAATGCGTTCTTTGAACTTGGCCGTGAGGCGCGGGTGGCCCTGCGCGAACGCCTGATCGAACTGTTCAGTGAAGGCAGCACCCTGCGCGGCAACATCGAAGCGCAAGGCGCGAAACTCTTGCCGCTGGCTGCCGATTGCCAGATGCACCTGCCGGCACGGATCAGCGATTACACCGACTTCTACGTCGGCATCGAGCACGCGCAGAACGTCGGCAAACTGTTCCGCCCGGATAACCCGCTGCTGCCGAACTACAAGCACGTGCCGATCGGTTACCACGGTCGCGCTTCCACGGTGCGAGCGTCCGGCACCGACGTGCGCCGGCCGAAAGGCCAGACGCTGCCGGCCGGCCAGACCGAACCGGTATTCGGTCCATGCGCGCGTCTGGATTACGAACTGGAACTGGGTATCTGGATCGGCCAGGGCAATGAGATGGGCGAGCCGATTGCCATCGGTGACGCTGCCGAGCACATCGCCGGTTTCTGCCTGCTCAACGACTGGTCGGCGCGGGATATCCAGGCTTGGGAATACCAGCCACTCGGCCCATTCCTGTCGAAGAGTTTCATCACCAGCGTCTCGCCGTGGGTGGTGACGGCTGAAGCACTGGAACCATTCCGCACGGCGCAACCGGCCCGCCCTGAAGGTGATCCGCAGCCGCTGCCGTATCTGCTCGACAAGCGCGATCAGGATGGCGGCGCCTTCGACATCGAGCTGGAAGTGCTGTTGCGTACCGAAACCATGCGCGAGCAGAACCTGCCCGCCCATCGCCTGACCCTGAGCAACACCCGCTACATGTACTGGACCGTCGCGCAAATGGTTGCGCATCACAGCGTCAACGGTTGCCAGTTGCAGGCCGGCGATCTGTTCGGTTCGGGCACTTTGTCCGGCCCGGAAAACGGCCAGTTTGGCAGCCTGCTGGAGATTACCGAGGGCGGTAAGAAACCGATCGAACTGGCTTCTGGCGAAGTGCGCAAATTCCTTGAGGACGGTGACGAAATCATCCTGCGTGCCCGCTGCGCCCGCGACGGTTTTGCCTCGATCGGCTTCGGCGAATGTCGCGGCACCGTGATCGCTGCGCGCTGACAGGAGCGGCTTATGGATCTCTATGGCTATTACCGTTCCACTTCATCGTACCGGGTGCGGATTGCGCTGGCGTTGAAGGGCCTCGATTACCAGGCGTTGCCGGTCAACCTGATCGCACCGTCGGGCGGTGAACATCGGCAACCGGCGTATCTGGCGCTCAATCCGCAGGGCCGGGTGCCAGCCTTGCGCACCGATGACGGCGCGCTGCTGATTCAATCGCCGGCGATCATCGAGTATCTGGAAGAGCGTTACCCGCAGGTGCCGTTGCTGCCGGATGATCTGCTGGCGCGCGCGCAGGTGCGCGGTGTCGCGGCGGTGATCGGCTGCGACGTGCACCCGCTGCACAACGTCAGCGTGCTCAATCGCCTGCGCCAGGCGGGGCAGAATGAGGCGCAAGTTGTGGAGTGGATCAGCCATTGGATCAGCCAAGGGCTGGCAACGGTGGAGCAGTTGATCGGCGACAGCGGTTTCTGTTTTGGCGAATGGCCGTGCGTGGCAGATGTGTATCTGATTCCGCAGTTGTATGCGGCTGAGCGGTTCAACGTCAGCCTGGAGGCATATCCGAAGATTTGCCGTGTGGCTGCCTTGGCGGCTGAACATCCGGCGTTTATCAAGGCGCATCCTGCCAATCAACCAGACACCCCGTAATTCCTGTGGGAGCGAGCCTGCTCGCGAAGACGGAGTGTCAGTGGCCTTTCATTCAGCTGACACACCGCTTTCGCGAGCAGGCTCGCTCCCACACAGGTTTGTGTGGGCCTCAAGGATGGTGGCAGCCTGCGGAAGGTAGTTAATGCACGACGGAGTTGGGCGGCAGATGGCCGAGGCGTTCGGTCAGGCGCAGGCGCTGGATCGGGTCTTCGCTGAGCAATAATGCATGCTCCAGATCGAAGCGTTCAGCGTTCGGGCAATCCAGCCGTTGATACAGACTGGCCCGGGCCATGTAATCGGAGGCCTTCGCATCGCCCAGTTCGAGCACTCGTTCTGCGTCGATCAGCGCGGCGATGTGATCGTCGTGGGTCAGGTGCAATTGGCGCAGGTTGCGTGACAGACGTTGCAGCATCTGCACCGGCGTTGCGCTCAGCAAATGTTCGGCGCTGAGCTGCATGTTCGGCCCGTATTGGCGTTGCAACAGTTCTCGGCAGTCATTGGGATACAGTCGCCGCCCGCCGCAAGGATCGAGCAAGTGGTCGGCGCCGGGTACCCGCAGCAGAAAATGTCCGGGGAAGTTGACCCCGACCAGAGGAATCTCCAACCCACGCGCCAATTCCAGTGCGATCAACGCCAATGCCAACGGCTGACCGCGTTGGGTGTGCAACACGCGATGCAGCAGCGCCGCCTGCGGGCGCAGCGGCAGGAAATCATCCTGCGCGAAACCGAGATCGACCATGCGTCGCAACAGCGGTTGCGCCAGTTCGCTGACCGGCAGCATCGGCAGCCCATAGCTGACGCGTAGTTGCAGATCCTTGAAGGTGCGCAACCATGCCTCGGGCTCGAGGGTTTTGTCGTGCTCGGCACTTATCCACAGCGCAGCTTCCAGCAGGGCCGGCGGTGAACGATGCAGGCATTCGAAAAAGCGTTGGCGCGCACTCATCAAAATCTCCCTCCAATGCCTCGTTTTAGCCCCGTCCGGGTTGTTCGTCCAGTGCCGGGCTCACTGAGCGCGAGTTATAGCGGCGCAGCATTGTCCGCTCGGCGGCTCATGCCGGTGTGCGCCAGCAATTTTCAGGGGCAAGCCTATACTGGCGTTCTACAAGAAGTGATTCGGGAGCCTGTCGATGTTCGCTCTCATGCAAAGCACTCGCCTGGAATCGCTGCACCTGAGCGTGGACCCGGCCACCGGGTTGAAGGCGGTCATTGCCATTCATAACAGCCATCTGGGGCCAGCCCTGGGTGGGTGCCGTTACCTTGCCTATCCCAACGACGAATCTGCGGTCGAGGACGCCATTCGCCTGGCGCAAAACATGAGCTACAAAGCGGCGCTCGCCGGCCTCGCGCAAGGTGGCGGGGTGGCGGTGATCGTGCGCCCGGCCCATGTCGAGAATCGCGCCGCGTTGTTCGAGGCTTTCGGACGTTGCATCGAGCAACTCGACGGCCGCTATATCACCGCCATCGACAGCGGTACGTCAGTGGCGGACATGGACTGCATTGCCCAGCAGACCCGCCACGTTACCAGCACCACTTCGGCAGGCGACCCGGCGCCGCATGCGGCCATGGGCGTGTTCGCCGGCATACGCGCCACGGCGATGGCGCGCCTGGGCAGCGACAACCTCGAAGGTCTGCGCGTTGCCATCCAGGGGCTTGGCAATGTCGGTTTTGCGCTGGCCGAGCAACTGCACGCGGCAGGCGCCGAGTTGCTCGTCAGTGACATCGACCACGGCAAGGTGCAACTGGCGATGGAGCAGCTCAATGCTCACCCGATCGCCAACGACGCATTGCTCAGCACGCCGTGCGACATTCTCGCGCCGTGCGGGTTGGGCGGTGTGCTCAACAGTCACAGCGTTTCACAGCTGCGCTGCTCGGCGGTGGCCGGTTCGGCGAACAATCAACTTTCCCATCTGGATGTGGCGGATCAACTGGAACGGCGCGGGATTCTTTATGCGCCGGATTATGTGATCAATGCCGGCGGGCTGATTTACGTATCGCTTAAACATCGCGGTGAGGAGTTGCCGACGATTACGGCGCATCTGTCGAAAATCAGTTCGCGGCTGACCGAAGTCTTCGCCCATGCTCAGGCGGAAAAACGTTCGCCGGCGCGGGTGGCGGATGAGTTGGCCGAAAAGGTTTTGTATCGCTGAAAGCAAAAGATCGCAGCCTTCGGCAGCTCCTACATTCCGAGTGCAGGAGCTGCCGAAGGCTGCGATCTTTCTAATTACTTCGGCGCTTTCGCTGGTTTGGCTGGCTTCGCCGGCGCCTCATCAGGTTCTGCCGCTTCAGCTTTTTCGACAGGCTCGGCCGGCGCATTGATCAGCTCCGACAGCGCATCGGGCTGGCTCTTGAACGCTCTGGCGAACACATCGCGATTCTTCGCCATGTAGATCCCGGCTTCTTCCACTTGCTGTTCAGTCAGGGACGGAACGGCTTTTTGCAGCACATCGGCCAGATATTCGGCCAGTTCGAGCATTTTGTCATGACGATCAGCTTCGGCTTTATCCATGAACAAGCGCTCCAGATCTCGGCTGCTGCGGTATACCACTTCGACGGCCATTCACCACCTCACATGCCTTCACATTAAGTTGTCTTGACGACTACTGTATCCATATACAGCGAAAAGGATAAGCGAATCCCTGCGCCATGGGTAGTGGCTTTTCAATGTAGACCGGATTTGGGTTTTGTCAGGGGTAGGTGTGGCTGCTATTCGCGAGCAGGCTCGCTCCCACGGGGATTGTGCTAAGCCGGGAGCCTGCGACCAAACGCCACGGCGCGGGATTTGCGGCGGATCGCCATGATGCGTGGCCCTGAACCTGCATGAAAACCGTTGCTACAAGGCGCGCGCGCAAAACCGTCACGTGCGATACGCATCATCCGCCCGAAACGGGCTAAGGAAACTCATCGTGAAAATAAATTGGGCCGAGAAACTGCGGCGTAACGTGCATCAACTGGCCGAGTCCCTGGGCAACCTGTTCGTCGAAACCTTTCACTATCTGGCGCTGTTCGCCATCGGTGCGGTGACAGCGTGGGCGGCGGTGATGGAGTTTCTCGGGATGCTCGAAGTCGGGCACATCAAGATCGATGACATTCTGTTGCTGTTCATCTATCTGGAACTGGGCGCGATGGTCGGGATTTATTTCAAGACCAACCACATGCCGGTGCGCTTTCTGATCTACGTGGCGATCACTGCACTGACGCGCCTGCTGATCTCCAACGTCTCGCACCACAACCCGCCGGACATGGGCATTATCTACCTGTGCGGCGGCATTTTGCTGCTGGCGTTTGCGATCCTGGTGGTGCGTTACGCTTCGTCGCAATTCCCCTCAGTGAAGATCGAGAACCCGCAGCGCAAGCTCGGCACGGGCTCCAGCGAACATCCTGAAGTGGAGAAGGGCGAGCTTTAAAGGCCAGCCGCCTGGCCCGGCTGGCCCTTGACGCGTGGCGGTGGCGGGGTCAGCCCGGCGCCGCTGGTCATGGCTTCGAGAATCGACATGGCGCTGTGGCCCTGTTCGATGGCGATGCCGAACTGGATGCTTTGCACCAGCCTCTTCAAACGCTCGGGATCGTTGCGCTGTTCGGCGCTGATCATGCGCTTGGCCACGATGCGCCCCGCGTTGGACAGCGTCAGCATGATGCTGCCGTCCAGGCCCTGAATGCTCAGATTGATCTGATAGTCCGGCGCGAAAGCATCGGTAATGATCTGAAATGGGTTGTCCATGATGCGTCACCGCCTGATTGAACGTGCAGTTGTTGACCGGCCATGATCTGATTTGGTTCGCAACACCAGACCACTGGCATCTCGTTCGCTGAGGTTTGCAATGTCCGTTTGCCTCAAGGGTGATGTAGCAAGGGGCATGCCGGAAAAATTGTCGAACAATAAACACGGCGAAAAAAACGGCGAGCCTCGGGGCTCGCCGTTTTTTGTAGCGCGTTTTCAGGGCAGGAATGAGCGGATGATCGCTGACAGTGCAGTCAGGCCGATCAGCACTCCACCCAGTTCACCGCCAGCCCGCCCCGCGAGGTTTCCTTGTACTTGTCGTGCATGTCGGCGCCGGTGTCGCGCATGGTGCGAATCACCCGGTCGAGGGAAATAAAGTGATTGCCGTCGCCGCGCAGGGCCATTTGCGTGGCGTTGATCGCCTTCACCGCCGCGATGGCATTGCGCTCGATGCACGGCACTTGCACCAGGCCACCGACCGGATCGCAGGTCAGGCCGAGGTTGTGTTCCAGGCCGATTTCGGCAGCGTTCTCCAGTTGCTCCGGTGTCGCGCCGAGGACGTCGGCGAGGCCGGCGGCGGCCATTGCGCAAGCCGAACCGACTTCGCCCTGGCAGCCGACCTCGGCACCGGAGATGGAGGCGTTTTTCTTGCACAAAATGCCCACGGCGGCTGCACCGAGAAAGAACGCAACGACGTCATCGTCAGACGCATCCGGATTGAATTTCATGTAGTAGTGCAGAACCGCCGGAATGATGCCGGCGGCACCATTGGTCGGCGCGGTGACCATGCGCCCGCCGGCGGCATTTTCTTCGTTGACGGCAAGGGCGAACAGGTTGACCCATTCCATCGCCGACAGGGTCGAGCTGATCACATTCGGTTTGCCGATTTCCAACAGGCTGCGATGCAGTTTCGCCGCGCGGCGCGGTACTTTCAGACCGCCGGGCAGGATGCCTTCGTGGCGCAAACCTTGTTCGACGCACTCGCGCATCACTGACCAGATGTGCAGCAGGCCTTGGCGAATCTCGGCATCGCTGCGCCAGGCGCGTTCGTTGGCCATCATCAGTTCGGACACGCGCAGATTGTGTTGTTTGCAGAGGGCGAGCAGTTCGGCGGCGCTGGAAAAATCGTACGGCAACACCACGTCGCTGGTTGGCGCCACGCCAGACTCGGCTTCAGCCGCTTCGACGATGAAACCGCCGCCCACCGAGTAATAGGTTTGCGCGAACAGCTCGGCGCTTTCGCCAAATGCGCTCAGCGACATGGCGTTGGGGTGGTAGGGCAAGCTCTCGTCGAGCAGCAGCAGATCGCTCTGCCAGTCAAACGCAATCGAGCGTTGACCGGCGAGGGACAGTTGTCCGGTTTCGCGCAGTTGCTGAATGCGTGGATCGATGGTCGAAGGATCGATGCTGTCCGGCCACTCGCCCATCAGGCCCATGACCGTCGCGCGATCGGTGGCATGGCCAACGCCGGTCGCAGACAGTGAGCCGTACAGACGGATTTCCACCCGTCGCACGTCATAGAGCAGATGCTGGTCGATCAGGGCCTGGGCAAAGGTCGCCGCTGCACGCATCGGGCCGACGGTATGGGAACTGGACGGGCCGATGCCCACTTTGAATAGATCGAAAACACTGATAGCCATGCTAAACCCTTACAAGCAATGGAGTAGGAATCGCTGCCATTTTTTGTCGGACAAGCGCAATGTCGGCGATACTGCCTGCCTCGGTTCGAGGTGACCAACGAAACCTCCTAAGACAGCCTTTAGCAGGACTAAACAATGAGTCGTCAATTGCATGCCCAGACCTATGTCTGGCTGCAGGTGTTTGCCTGTGCCGCGCGGCACCTGTCGTTCACCCGTTGTGCCGAAGAGCTGCACATCACCCCGGGCGCGGTCAGCCAGCAGATCCGCCAATTGGAAGAGCGCCTGGGCTTTCGCCTGTTTCATCGGCGCGCGCGGGGCGTTGAGTTGAGTGCACAGGGGCAGCGACTGGCGATTACCGTCAATGAAGCGTACGGCAGCATCGATGCGGAATTGCGCCGGCTGGACGCCGGGATGATCAGCGGAACTCTGCGGTTGCGGTCGATCCCGTCGTTTCTCGGCAAGTGGCTGACTCCGCGCCTGCCGCGCTTGCAGCAACGCTTTCCGGACATCCAGTTGCGCCTGGTGGCCGAGGACAGCAGCGTGCCGTTGCACGAAGGCGATTTCGATCTCGCCATCGACCTCAACGATGGCAGCTACCCCGGATTGTTATCCACAGCCTTGCTCGACGAGCAGATTTTCCCGGTGTGCGCGCCGAGCCTGTTACGTGGGCGACCGCCGTTGCACGGGCCGGCGGATCTGGTGCATTTCCCGTTGCTGCACGACATCACCGCTTGGCGTGGCAGTTACGAATACGCGGAATGGGAGTTCTATTTGAATGCGATTGGCTTCGAAGGCGCCGATGTGCGGCGCGGCCACACGTTCAATCGCAATCACTTGACCATCGAAGCGGCGATTGCTGGTATGGGCGTGGCGATTGCCCGGCGCACGTTGCTCAACGATGAGCTGGAGCGCGGCACTTTGATTGTGCCGTTCGGCTTGTCGGTGCCCAACCATAAACGCTACGTGTTGCTATATGCGCCGGGGGCGTTGAGCCATCCGGGCGTGCGCGCTGTGCATGACTGGCTGGTGGAGGAGGCGGGGATTTTTCGCAGCCTGCACCCGCTGAATGAGCAACAGATGTGAGCAGATTTTTCTGCGGAGCGGGTCGACCCAACTCCCGACATTAACAGCGCCCAGCTCGGTTGTCCGGCTTTTTTTGCGAATGAATATTTTTCTTTTTTCAGGGGTTGAAATGTTCGTCGCTCGGGCCGATTGTTGTAACCAGGAGGTCAGGAAATTCAACTCAAGGCCTCCAGCGAGCTAGCTGAAATAAGGGATGAACTATGCAAATCCAAGTCAACAGCGATAACCATATTCAAAGCAGTAAGCGACTGGAGGAGTGGGTACGTACAACTATTGAGAGCACGCTCGACCGTTATGAAGAAGACCTGACCCGTGTCGAAGTCCACCTGAGCGACGAGAACGGCGAGAAACCAGGTCCCCATGACTTGCGCTGCCAACTGGAAGCGCGGCCAAAAGGCCACCAACCGATTTCCGTGACTCATAAAGCCGATTCGCTGGAACAGGCGATCGACGGTGCTGCCGAGAAACTCGAGCACAAACTGGATCATCTGTTCGGCAAACTGCGAGGTAAACCACGCGCCGCTGTAGTGCCATTTACCGGCAAAGCCAACGACAAGCTGTTGGCGGAAGAATTTGACGAGAACGAACAGGCAGCGATCAACAGTTGATGCGCTGATTTCACAAGTAACCAAAGGAGAACGGGCCTGCTGATGCAGGCCCGTTTTTTGTTTGTGGTGTTGGTGATTGCTCGCAGGGTTTAAAACCGTAGCCCCTCACCCCAGCCCTCTCCCGAGGGAGAGGGAGCCGATTCCGGTTGTTTTCAAGTCCAGCGTTCGGCTCGATATTGCAGGTGAGCGTAAATCGTAAATACACCTCGGTCAGTCCCTCACCCTCTGGGAGAGGGGGCCGATTCCGGTTGTTTTCAAGTCCAGCGTTCGGCTCGATATTGCAGGCGAGCGTAAATCGTAAATACACCTCGGTCAGTCCCTCACCCTCTGGGAGAGGGGGCCGATTCCGGTTGTTTTCAAGTCCAGCGTTCGGCTCGATAT
>NZ_JAVDUL010000007.1:0-365239 GCF_031456345.1 Pseudomonas sp. 2957 | reverse complement strand
TGAATCTCAAGGAGTTTTCCGTTTCGACTGCGCCGGAAGTGGGGCGAATTATAGACCTCTGGAATCTGCCGTCAACCGTTAATTTCGCTTTTCTTGCAGATTCTGCTTTTTAGCCATTAAACGCGGGATTCGTCTCATCACCGGCGGCACACGAAGCAGCAAGAGCACAGCGCCTATAAAGGCATAAATCGCCCACTCCTCTAGATCGGCCCGCACGATCCAGAGCATATGCAGCAAACCCAGCCCAAGTATCACGTAAACCAAGCGATGCAGCTTCTTCCAGCGAGCACCCAAACGACGCTGACTATAACGATTCGACGTCACTGCCAGTATCAGCAATCCGAGAAAGCCGAGTGCACCGACAATGATGTAAGGCCGCTTACGTAGCTCAACGCCCAACTGTGACCAGTCAAACCCGAGGATAAACGCCATATAGCTGAACAGATGTAGCGCTACATAAGCAAAACACCAAAGCCCTAACTGCCGGCGCACTGCAATCCACCCCGCCCAGCCGCTCAGCTTTTGCAACGGCGTCATGCTCAACGTAATCAACAGCAACACCAGCGTGCCAAGCCCGAGACGATCAACCAGCACCTTGCCTGGATCAGGCCCGAGCAGATCGGCGAACGCCTGATAGAACCACAGCAATGGCCAGATCGCTGCCGCAATGAACACGCCCACTCGCCAGAACGGATAACGCATCAGTAGTTCTTCCGCAGATCGAGCCCTGTATATAAAGAAGCGACTTCATCCGAGTAGCCGTTGAACATCTCCGTATCGCGCACATTCGGTTTGAACAGGCTGTTCGGCAAGCGCCGCTCGCGGGCTTGGGTCCAGCGCGGATGATCAACCGTCGGATTCACATTCGCGTAGAAGCCATATTCATCGGCAGCAATGCTTTGCCAAGTGGTCTTCGGCTGCTCGCTGACCAGACTGATGCGCACAATGGATTTCACGCTTTTGAAGCCGTACTTCCACGGCACCACCAGACGCAAAGGCGCGCCGTTCTGGTTCGGCAGTTCGCGTCCATACATGCCCACCGCCAGAATTGCCAAAGGATTCATCGCCTCATCCAGACGCAAGCCTTCGACGTACGGCCAGTCGATCAAGGCAAAACCGGAACGCTGGCCGGGCATGCTCTTGGGATCCTGCAGGGTTTCAAAGCGGATGTACTTGGCCTTGGAAGTCGGCTCGACCTGCTTGAGCAAGGCCGAGATGGGAAAGCCGATCCAGGGAATGACCATCGACCACGCCTCGACGCAGCGCAGACGATAAATACGTTCCTCCAGTTGATACGGCTTCATGAAGTCTTCCAGCGCATAACGCCCCGGCTTACCCACCTCCCCGTCAATGACCACGCTCCAGGGTTCGGTTTTCAGGTCGCCAGCGTTCCTCGCGGGATCGCCCTTGCCGGTACCGAATTCATAAAAGTTGTTGTAGTTCGTAGCGTCTTTATAAGGCGTGATCGCCTCGTCCTTGACATTGACCGCCCCCCATTGAGTAGAAGGAAGCTTTTCGGCAAACCAGGCCGGAGCCTTGCCGGATTCGACGTCAGAGTAGCGAGGGGTATCAGCGGCATTGGCCCAGCGCGGCAGGCTGCTCACGGCAATACCGGCAGCAGTGGCGCCGAGCAATTGGCGACGGGAGAGATAAATGGCTTCAGGCGTGACATCCGACTCATGGCAGTCGGATGCTTTGGGGATCTTAATCAACATGACAACTCCGCAGCTTTGGAGGACAGGTGCACCCATAGACTGCGGAGTATGCGGGAAATTACATCATTCGGCGTTTTTGTGACGACGAAGACGCAACAGATACTGCACCGGACCGGACGCCGCATAGGCGAGAAACACCAGCAGCAGAATGCGTGGCGGATCACTGAACACGACAGCGAATACCAGCACCACCGCCAGGATCGCCACGAACGGCACGCGACCTTTGAGATCCAGCTCCTTGAAGCTGTTGTACTTGATGTTGCTGACCATCAGCATGCCGGCCGCCGCCACCATCAACGCCACCAGGAACGACATCTTCGAACCCTGAATGCCGTAATCGCTGAACGCCCAGACAATGCCGGCCACCACACCTGCCGCCGCCGGGCTGGCCAGACCGATGAAGTAGCGTTTGTCCGCCGTGCCGACCTGGGTGTTGAAACGCGCCAGACGCAACGCCGCACCCGCTACATATATGAAGGCGACCATCCAGCCGACCTTGCCCATGTCTCCCAGCGCCCAGCCGAAGGCCAGCAATGCCGGCGCGACGCCGAAGGCGACCATGTCCGACAGCGAGTCGTACTCGGCGCCGAAGGCACTTTGCGTATTGGTCATGCGCGCCACGCGACCATCAAGACCGTCGAGCACCATCGCGACGAAAATCGCGATCGCAGCGAAGGCGAAGTACTTGCTCGCATTCACCGAGTCGCCGGCGCTCAACGCGGCCTGCGCGCTCATCGAGTTGATGATGGAATAGAAGCCTGCGAACAGGTTGGCGGTGGTGAACAGGTTCGGCAGCAGATAGATACCACGATGCCGGACTTTACGACCTTCGGCGTCGTGCCCTTCTTCGATGTGTTCATCGATGGGCAGCAGGCTTTCGGCGTCGGAAGCCTTGTTCGGCTCTTCGGGACGTTCGCTCATGGACATTACCTTGCAACGGTTTGGAAAAAATTCGACAGAGGCTTGAGGACGACAGTTCGGCCACAAACGATGCAGCTTTATACCAGAAGCACCGGCCCAAACGAAAAAACGCGGCCTAGGCCGCGTTTTTCGTACAAGGGACGACGACTTAGTTTTTGGCTTTGTCGACGATCTTGTTGGCACCGATCCACGGCATCATGGAGCGCAGTTGCTCGCCGATGATTTCGATACCGTGAGCGGCGTTGTTACGACGCTTGGCGGTCATCGAAGGGTAGCCGGTTGCGCCTTCGCTGATGAACATTTTGGCGTATTCGCCGTCCTGAATACGTTTCAGGGCGTTGCGCATGGCCTGACGGGATTCGGCGTTGATCACTTCCGGGCCAGTCACGTACTCGCCGTACTCGGCGTTGTTGGAGATCGAGTAGTTCATGTTGGCGATACCGCCTTCGTACATGAGGTCAACGATCAGCTTCAGTTCGTGCAGGCACTCGAAGTAGGCCATTTCCGGCGCGTAGCCAGCTTCAACCAGGGTTTCGAAACCGGCTTTTACCAGTTCAACGGTACCGCCGCACAGAACGGCTTGTTCGCCGAACAGGTCAGTTTCGGTCTCGTCCTTGAAGGTGGTTTCGATGATGCCGGTACGACCGCCACCGACGCCAGCGGCGTAGGACAGTGCAACGTTTTTGGCGTTGCCCGAGGCGTCCTGGTAGATCGCGATCAGGTCAGGGATACCGCCGCCTTTGACGAACTCGGAACGCACAGTGTGGCCCGGGGCTTTCGGCGCGATCATGATCACGTCGAGGTCGGCACGCGGAACAACCTGGTTGTAGTGAATCGCGAAGCCGTGGGAGAAGGCCAGAGTGGCGCCTTTCTTGATGTTCGGCTCGATTTCGTTCTTGTACAGCGAGGACTGGAACTCGTCCGGGGTCAGGATCATGACCAGGTCGGCAGCGGCAACAGCGGAAGCAACGTCGGTCACTTTCAGGCCGTGAGCTTCGGCTTTGGCAACGGTGGCCGAACCTTTACGCAGACCGACGGTAACGTCGACACCGGAGTCTTTGAGGTTGCACGCCTGAGCGTGGCCCTGGGAGCCGTAACCGATGATGGCAACTTTCTTGCCCTGGATGATCGACAGGTCGCAGTCTTTATCGTAGAAAACTTTCATGAATTTCCCCTTATATCCGGCCGTTCAGGCCATGCGCTAATTTGGTTTAGATGCTGAGAACTTTGTCGCCGCGAGCAATGCCGGTCACGCCGCTACGGACGGTTTCCAGAATCGATGCGGTGCCGATGGACTGAATGAAGCTGTCGAGCTTGTCGCTGGTACCGGTCAACTGAACGGTATACACGCTGGCGCTGACATCGACGATCTGCCCACGGTAGATATCGGTAGTGCGTTTGATCTCGGCGCGCTGGGCGCCAGTGGCCTTGACCTTGACCAGCATCAGTTCACGCTCGATGTGAGCGCTTTCCGACAGGTCCACCAGCTTGACCACTTCGATCAGCTTGTTCAGGTTTTTGGTGATCTGCTCGATGACTTCATCGTGACCCACGGTGGTCAGCGTCAGACGCGACAGGGTCGGGTCTTCGGTCGGCGCCACGGTCAGGCTTTCGATGTTGTAGTTGCGCTGCGAGAACAGGCCGACTACACGAGACAGAGCGCCGGGTTCGTTTTCCAGAAGCAGGGAAATAATGTGCCGCATGATTAAGTACGCTCCGTCTTGCTCAGCCACATATCGCGCATGGAGCCGTCTTTGATCTGCATCGGGTAGACGTGCTCGCTGGTGTCGACCGCAACATCGATGATCACCAGGCGATCCTTCATGGCGAACGCTTCGGCCATCTTCGACTTCAAATCTTTCGATTCGGTGATGCGTACGCCAACGTGGCCGTAGGCTTCAGCCAGCTTGATGAAGTCGGGCAGCGATTCCATGTAGGAGTGCGAGTGACGGCTGCCGTAGCTCATGTCCTGCCACTGGCGAACCATGCCCAGCACACCGTTGTTGAGGATGACGATCTTTACCGGCAAGCCGTATTGCAGGCAGGTCGACAGCTCCTGGATGTTCATCTGGATACTGCCTTCGCCGGTGACGCAGGCAACGTCGTCGTCCGGAAAGCTCAGCTTGATGCCCATCGCTGCTGGCAGACCGAAGCCCATCGTGCCCAGACCACCGGAGTTGATCCAGCGGTTAGGCTTGTTGAACGTGTAGTACTGCGCAGCGAACATCTGGTGCTGACCCACGTCGGAGGTCACAAAGGCGTCGCCCTTGGTCACTTCGCAGAGGGTTTCGATCACGGTCTGCGGTTTGATCTTGCTGCCGTCGCCCTTTTCATAAGGGAACAGGCCGCGATCGCCACGCCATTCATCGACCTGCTTCCACCAACTGGCCACGGAATCCTTGTTCGGGGTCTCGCCGATTTCCTTGAGGATCGCGACCATTTCGGTCAGGACGCTCTCGACCGGACCCACGATTGGCACGTCAGCCTTGATGGTCTTGGAGATCGACGCCGGGTCGATGTCGATGTGGATGATCTTGGCGTTCGGGCAGAATTTCGCCGGGCCGTTGATCACCCGATCGTCGAAGCGTGCGCCGACGGCGAGGATCACATCGGCATGGTGCATCGCCAGGTTCGCGGTGTAGCTGCCGTGCATGCCGAGCATGCCGATGAACTGACGGTCAGTGCCAGGGAAAGCGCCCAGACCCATCAAGGTGTTGGTCACCGGCAGGTTGAGCATTTTCGCCAGCTCGGTCAGTTGCGCGGAGCCATTGCCGAGAATCACGCCGCCGCCGGAGTACAGCACCGGGCGCTTGGCCGCCAACAACATTTCTGCCGCCTTGCGGATCTGCCCGGAGTGACCGCGAACGGCCGGGCTGTAGGAACGCAGCTTGGCTTTCTTCGGGAAAACGTATTCGAATTTCTCGGCCGGATTGGTCATGTCTTTCGGGATGTCGACCACGACCGGGCCCGGACGACCGGACTGCGCCAGGTAGAAGGCCTTCTTCATGACTTCCGGGATTTCCGAAGCGTGCTTGATCATGAAGCTGTGCTTCACGATCGGCCGGGAGATACCGATCATGTCGGTTTCCTGGAACGCGTCGGTGCCGACCATGGTGCTTGGCACCTGACCGGAAATGATCACCATCGGAATCGAGTCCATATAGGCGGTGGCGATACCGGTGATGGCGTTTGTGGCGCCTGGACCGGATGTCACCAATACCACGCCGGCTTTACCGGTGGCACGGGCGTAGCCGTCAGCCATATGGGTCGCCGCTTGTTCGTGACGAACCAGGATGTGGGTCACTTCCGGTTCTTTGAACAGGGCATCGTAAACATGCAGGAGAGCACCACCCGGGTACCCGTAGATATATTTGACGCCTTCGTCACGCAAAAAGCGGACGAGCATCTCACCGCCAGATAAAAGCTCCACGTTGTTCACCTCTAAAACGCCAGAATACCGTCCACAAAAAAGGGGCGGGTCTTAATAGGTTTACTTCTCGGCAGAGCATGAGCGACGGTGGTCGCCGACTACGTCAGCACTGACTGAGCAAGTATTGGGATCGTCCCAAGTGTTGCGGGCCTTTCCCACCCAGCGCGAGGTAACGCGTTGCGGGTGTAACAGGTCGGCGCGGATGTGCGCCTCATGATCTACCGAGTGGGTCTGCTTCTGGCAGTCCCTCTACAGCGGACTTTGGATTCTTCTGTTTCGCCCTCTGCAAGTCAAGTCGTCTGTGGGGTTAATTGTGGGTAAGCACATGAGAACGCAAGAAAAAACCTGAAAAGCGCTACTCTGTTAGCGTCAATTGCGCATTTTTGCCAAGGAATCAGCATGCGAACGCTCCTCCTTACTCTGCTGATCGGTCTCAGCCCATGGTGCTCGGCCGCTCAAATCTACAAATGGGTCGATGCCCAAGGCGTCACGCATTTCGATGCACAACCGCCGCAGGGCCAACCGGCGACGACCCTGCAAACGCCCTCCTCACCCGCGCCGAAAGCCGCGCCGCTGCCGGGCGGCGGCGTACTCGGCGATCAGAAAGCCATTGATGCCAAGGTGAAGAAACAGGTCGCCGAGCAGCAGGCGCAGCTCGAGGCCTTTTGCGAACAGGCACGCACGAACCTGGCGCAACTGCAGAACAATCCGCGTTTGCGTGAGGAGGTCGAGGGGGATGTGCGCAGGCTCGACGATACACAGCGTCAGGAACGCATCGTCGAAGCGAAGAAGCAGATTGCCGAGAATTGCTCGTAATCGCGACGTCGGAACTTGTAGGAGCTGACGAGTGCAACGAGGCTGCGATCTTTTGATCCTGCTCGTCTAAAGTCAAAAGATCGCAGCCTTCGGCAGCTCCTACAAAGCTCCTACACAACCGCGCTCAGCGGGAGGCAGTGATCAGCCGGTCAAACTCTTTGAGCAGCACCTGCAACTGCCGATCCTTGCCGCCAAGGTTGCGCTGGGCGAAGACCATTTCCGCCATTTCCTGAATGCCCGAGGCGTTCGGTAAGGGCAGATCCTGTTCGAGGATCATCTTCATGCGCGGCAGGAAGATCCATTGCAGCCATTGCTCGAAGTCCAGCGTGTCGACCGAGAACGGCTCGACACTGCTCAGGGCTTCGACCGACGGCTGAACCTCATCCCACCAGCCCTGGGTGCGCAGCTCGCGTTCAATCAACAACAGCTGATCGGCGATTTTCGGGAAACGCACGTCCATCACAGGGAAACCTTGGCCTTCTGACGGGCCAGCGCGGCGCCGGCGGAATCGCCTTGTTTCTCACGAGATTGAGCGATGATTTCCCACAGGCTGGCTTGCAGATCCGGACGACCGTTGGCCATGGTCAACGCGCGACGGGCAAATTGCTCGGCTTGCGGCGCATCGCCCTGGGCCATGCGCACCTGCGCCAGACGGTAAAGCACTTGTGGCTCACGGGGGGCGACACGTTGCGCCCGCTCCAGGCTGGAAGAGGCACCGTTGAGGTCGCCGCCGGCCTGCTGCTGTTGCGCGGTGGTCAGCAAGGCGAGTACCGGACCGTCCAGTTGCTCATCCGCCGACAGCCCGCCACCGCTGCTGGCCGAAGGAATGCCACTTGGCGTCGACGGCATGCTGTAGCTGCCGGAGTTGATCGGTGCCGACTCAACCGCCGATGGGTTGTAAGGCCCCGACGTGATACCGCCGGATGCAGGCCCCGGGACGATCGGCGAAGAACTGATCGGTGTTGACACCGCAGCACCGCCGCCCGGCACCATCACCACCACGCCGGTATCGCCTTGCGGAATCGCCTGAGTCTGGCCCTGCGCCGGGCGCTTGACCGTGGTCTGGCGGAAACCGCCATTGGCGCCGATGCGTTCGCTATTGGACACGGCCGTACCCGAATCCACTACCGGAATCGAACCACGCTGTACGGTGGAGCAGCCGCTGAGCAAAGCCACGGCGGTCACCGCTGGAATCAACCACTTGTTCACTTGAAACCCTCTTTGCTTAATTCATCCAGCCCTTGACCCAGTCCATCACCGATTCCGGCGAGGCAGGTGTTTCGCTTGCACACGCGGCGCCGGGTGGCGGCTCGCTGCCGCGAATATACGGCATCTGTACCGCGCCGGGGCAGTTGGCATCCGAACCCTGGCCGGTGCGCGAATCGACCCACGCTTGCACGACGTTGTCCGGCTGCGGCATGTCCAGCGGCAGCGGATCGGCCTTGCGCATGAAACTGGTCCAGACCTGCAGCGCACCGGTGGCCCCGGTGAACGGCGTCTTGCCGTTGTCGTCGCGACCCAGCCAGACCACTGCCAGCAGATCCTGACTGAAACCGGCAAACCAGCTGTCGCGCGAATCGTTACTGGTACCGGTCTTGCCCGCCAGTGTCAGGGTCTTGGGCAGCACGTTATAAACCGAACTGCCGGTACCTTCACGCATCACCCGCTGCATGGCGTTCTGGATCAGGTAAATCGAGGCAGGGTCGAAGCGCTGTTCGATCTGGAACGGATAACGCTTGAGCGGCTCGCCCTCGGCGGTCAGCACGCTGCGAATGCCGCGCATCGGCGTATTGAAACCACCGTTGGCCAGCGTCTGGTACATGGTCGCCACTTCGATCGGCGTCATGCCGCCAGCACCGAGCAGCATCGACGGGAACGCCGGGAATTCACGGGTAACTCCCAGACGACCTACGGTCTTGAGCACGTTCGGCACGCCGACTTCCAGGCCCAGGCGCGAGGTCGACAGGTTGTAGGAATGCGCCAGGCCCTGATAGAGGAACACCGTACCGTGGGAGCGGCGATCGTAGTTCTGCGGCTTCCACACCTGACCGTTGGCGCCTTTGACTGACAGCGGATCGTCCGACAGCCAACTGGTCAGCGTGTACTGGCTCGGTTTCTCAAGCGCGGTCAGATACACCGCCGGTTTGATCAGCGAGCCGATCGGGCGTACCGCATCGAGTGCGCGGTTGAAACCGGCGTAACTGGCCTGACGGCTGCCGATCATCGCCTGGACTTCGCCGGTTTCCGGGTTGGTCACGACCATCGCCGCTTCGACGTCATCCGAGCCCTTGCGCCCGGCCAGACGCTTGAATGTGTCGTTGACCGAGGCTTCGGCTTTCATCTGCAGAATCGGGTCGAAACTGGTGAAGATGCGCAGGCCTTCTTCGGTCAAGTCTTCGTCGCGGTAGTCTTCGCGCAACTGGCGTTTGACCAGGTCGATAAAGCCCGGGAACGAGCTGTCGGCGAGCTTGCCGCGAGTCGTCACACCGAGCGGCATTTTCTTCGCCGCTTCGACTTGTTCGGGGGTTGCCACGCCTTGCTGCGCCAGCACGTCGAGGACCAGATTGCGCCGCTCCAGCGCGCGTTCCGGGTTGCGGCGCGGGTTGTAGTAGGACGGTCCCTTGACCATGCCGACCAGCATCGCAACTTGATGCAGTTTCAGCTCGGACAATGGCTGGCCGAAGAAGAACTGACTGGCCAGACCAAAACCGTGCACCGCACGCTGGCCGTCCTGACCGACGAAGACTTCGTTGAGGTAGGCCTCAAGAATTTCCTTCTTGTCGTAATGCAGTTCCAGCAGCAACGCCATCATCGCTTCGGTGAGCTTGCGGGTCAGGCTGCGTTCGCTGGTCAGGTAGAAGTTCTTCACCAACTGCTGGGTCAGCGTACTGCCGCCCTGGGTCATCTTGCCGCCGGAGGTGTTGATCCACACGGCGCGGGCGATCGATTTCGGCGACACGCCCCAATGGCTGTAGAAGTCGCGGTCTTCGACGGCGATCAGGGTTTCGAGCAGGTACGGCGGCACCTGATCGAGTTTGATCAGGATGCGATCTTCGAGATTTTTCGGGTAAATGCCGCCGATCATCAGCGGCTCGAGGCGCACCACCGACAGTTTCGAACCGTTGGTCGAGGACAGTTCGGCGACGTAATCGCCGGAGAAGCGCACACGCACCGGCTGCGGCTTTTCCAGACCTTCATAGAACTGGAAGCCACGGGTGTTCAGGTCAACCGTATTGCCGCTGACGGCGGCGGCGCCGGGGCCATTGCTCACGGCTTCGCGGCGATAGCCGAGGGCATCGAGTTCGGTGAGGAAATCGTCCTTGCTGAGCTTCTGTCCGACGAACAGCTCAAGCGGGCGCGCGTACACCTTGGCCGGGATGGTCCAGCGCTTGCCGGAGAACTTCTCCTGCACCACGGCATCGAGGTAAACGGCAAAGCCGGCCAGCACTACAAGGCCGACCAGGCTGAGTTTAATGGCCCAGCTCAACCATGGGCTGAGGCCCTTGGCTGGTGGTTTTTTCTTGGTACGGGGGGATCGGGATCGAGTCATGGCGGCGGATTATACGCACTTTATCGATCCTCAACAGGCACGCGCGGAGGTTTGCGTCAGGCGGGCAAGCAGCCATAATGGCCGCCTCGAATTCCCCCGCCTCTGAAGGATCGCCCGTGAGCCAGTCCCTGATCGCTGCCCTGCAAAACCCGGCCCTCTACCCGCATCCCGTCGAAGGGTTTCAGGTCATCGAAACCCACATCTCGTGGGTGATTCTCACCGGGCCCTTTGCCTATAAAGTGAAGAAGCCGGTGAATTTCGGCTTCCTCGACTTCACCAGCCTCGACGCACGTGCGCATTTCTGCGCTGAAGAGCTGCGGCTGAACCAGCGTCTGACCGATGATTTGTATCTGGACGTGTTGCCGGTCACCGGCAGCGTCGAGGCACCGCAACTGGGCGGCGACGGCCCGGCTATCGAATACGTGCTGAAAATGCGCCAGTTCCCGCAGAGCGGCTTGCTCAGCACCCTGCAAGCCAATGGCGAACTGACCACTCAGCACATCGACGCGTTGGCCGAGCAGATCGCCCATTTCCATCTCAACGCCCCGAAAGTCCCGGCCGAACACGACGCCGGTACACCGGACAGCGTGATGGCGCCGGTCGCGCAAAATTTCGAGCAGATCCTGCCGTTCCTCAGCGACAAGAACGACTTGCTGCAACTTGAGGCATTGAAAGCCTGGGCCGAAAGCAGCTTCGAGCGCCTCAAGCCCCTGTTCGCCCAGCGCAAGACACAAGGTTTCACCCGTGAATGCCACGGCGACATTCACCTGGGCAACGCCACGGTCATCGACGGCAATGTGGTGATCTTCGACTGCATCGAGTTCAACGAGCCATTCCGTTTCACTGATGTCTGGGCCGACACCGGCTTCCTCGCCATGGACCTGGAAGACCGTGGCCTGAAATCGTTGGCGCGTCGCCTCATCAGCCAGTATCTGGAACTGACCGGCGACTATGAGGGCCTGGAAGTGCTGAACTTCTATAAAGCCTACCGCGCGCTGGTGCGGGCCAAGGTGGCATTGTTCAGCATGCCGGCGGACGCGACTGCGGTGCAGCGCGCCACCACCCTGCGCCAGTACCGCAACTACGCCAACCTGGCGGAAAGCTACAGCACCATTCCTTCGCGCTTCATGGCCATTACCCACGGTGTTTCCGCAGTCGGCAAGAGCCATGTGGCCATGCGCCTGGTCGAAGCGCTGGGCGCAATTCGCCTGCGTTCCGATGTCGAGCGCAAGCGCCTGTTCGGTGAGCAGACCGTTGCCAACGACGTGCAGGCCGGCATTTACAGTGCCGACGCCAGCACCGCGACCTACGCACGTCTGCATGAAATCGCCGAGGTGATCCTGCACGCCGGCTTCCCGGTGGTGATCGACGCGACTTACCTCAAGCGTGAACAGCGCGACAACGCGGCGAAGATTGCCGAAGCCACCGGCACGCCGTTCCTGATCCTCGACTGCAACGCCCCGCAAGCCGTGATCGAGAGCTGGCTGGCGATGCGCCAGGCCGATCAGAAGGATCCGTCCGACGCCACCCTGGCAGTGATCGAAGCGCAGCAGGCCAACCGCGAAGCGCTGACCCCGGAGGAGATTCTGCGCAGCAAACGCGTGCAGACCAATGAATCCGGCACGCTGGACACCGTGGTTGCGCAGATCCGTCAGCGCCTGCCGGGCCTGTAAAAAACTATTTCGGCCGTGAAGCCCTCGCTCGCTTCACGGCCGGCAAATAGTGGCACTATACTGGCGTCATAAAACCAACAGGTGATCTGACATGAGCCAGCCTAAACTGCTCGACACTCCGCTTTACGCCCTGCTGCACAAAGATGACGTTGCAGGCTTCAACAAAGAACGTCCACAGGATGGTCTGATCGACATGGTCGGCGGCGATTTCCGTGGCCTCGACCTGCGTGAACTGAACGCCGATAACGTGGATTTCCGGGATGCGTATTTCCGCTCCGCCGATTTGCGTGGCATCGATTTCCGCAAGGCTTCGCTCGAAGGCGCCAGCCTGGCCCATGCACAGATTTCCGGTGCGTACTTTCCGCCGGAGCTGAGTGCCGACGAGATCCTGATGTCGATGAATTTCGGTACACGGTTGCGCTATCGCACTCGCTGATATCCGGAAATCTTCCTGACACCACGCCTTGCCCCTATGGGAGCGAGCCTGCTCGCGACGGCGTAGTGTCAGTCGATATTGATTGTGTCTGATACGCCCTCTTCGCGAGCAGGCTCGCTCCCACATTGATAATCGTTTACCTCCCTTCCCTCTGCGTTCGCAGGTCCTTTACCCCCCTTTCTTAGAAGCTTTTGCGTCGAATCCGACCAAACAACCACGCTTTTCCTACTGATGGCTACACTGCTGAGAAGCTCGCCCACGCACCATTCGGCCGTCGCAAGGAGGCTTGATGAATGATGAACTGCAACACCTGAAAAATCTTGGCAAGACATCGGCGCAATGGCTGCATGCCGTGGGCATCCACAGCGCCTCGGACTTGCGTCGCCTCGGTGCAGTGGATGCCTACCGGGCCGTGCGTACTCGAGGCTTTCGCGCTTCAAAGGTGTTGTTGTATGCGATCGAAGGGGCGTTGATGGACGTGCACTGGAACGACATCCCTGCCGAGCGCAAGGACGCCTTGAACAAGCAGCTCGAAGCCATTTCCGCGCGCCATAAAAACTGAACAGGCGCTGACGCCATGTATTTACTGGGGGAACAATCGGCCCACGCCGACGCATTGATCAATCGCTTGCAGAGTCTTCCCGGGCAGTGGCTGCAGGATTTGTCGCCGTGCGCGCCTGTTGTCGAACTGGAGGCCACGGATGATTTGTATACGCAGTTGCCGGACGATCAGCTGTTTTTGCTGAGCGAGGGCGTGGTACATGGCTACATCGCGGGCCGTGCGCTGTTCTACTGGCAGGAAGGTGATCTGCTCGGCCTGCAACGTGGCGAGCAATGGAGCGACTGTAGCGTATGCAGCGAGAGCACTGTGCGCCTGCTGCCCTATGGTCGCGCAGAGGTTTTGCAGCATTTGTATGCCGACCCTGATCGAGCCGAGCAGCTTCTGAGCTATCTGCTCGGGCAAATGGCGCTGCTCGCCCACGCTGTGGCCGAGTTGAAACCCCGGGAGTTCCGCAGCACCAACGGCTTCAAACGGGTCGAGGCCGGTGCCGTGCTGATTCAACAGGGCGATGCAGCGGACCATGTTTTCGTGATTATCGATGGGCATGCTGAGGCGTTCGTCGACGGGCACAAGGTCGGTGACGTGCCGAAGGACGAGATTTTCGGCGCCATGGCGTTGTTTACCGGCGAGCCGCGCAACGCCACGGTAGTGACTTCCGAGCCGAGCACGGTGATGTTGATTCCCGGTGATCAATTTTTGAGCATGACCCGCAGCAATCCGAAGATTGCCCACAGCCTGATTGAGGGGATGGCTTGGCGCATTGGTCAGTTGAATCGGCAGATTACGCAGTTGACGACGCAGCGCACCTAGCGCATAGCCCTTTATTCACAGGGCCTCACCACCACTCGCAAAACTAAATTACAGATTGGCAAAAACAGCGGTTGACTCGGTAATGAGAATCGCTATGATTATCACAACTGGTCGCGAGATCAGTCGATATTCTGAAAAGCCCTTGGTTCGGACTCTCAGATTATCTCCTCATCAGGCTAATCACGGTTATTTGACCCGGTTTTTACCGGGTCTTTTTTTGCCTGCCGAAAAGTCATTTGGCGAATTGCTGACGCATCTGCTCGCAGTAATCCGGCTTCGGTGTGGCCGGCGTATACCAGACGTAATCGGCCATTGCCGCCGTTATCGCAGCGCCCTGCTCGGCCAGCATCAATACGATCGGTGGCTTGCCAGCGCCGAGATCCAACAGATGCAGCGGCACGCCAACATCCTTGCGCGCATGCCAGGCACCGGCCAGCAGGATCGAAGGCATTGGCGCCGCCAGCATGCGTTCGGCCATGCGTCGATCACGCTGTTGCTGAATTGCCAGCATCGCCGGCATCCGTGATTCGGGCAGCAGGCCGCAGTGGGATTCACTGACTTGTCCAAGCAACGTGTTCTGCACGGACAACGCATTACTGCGAGGACCGTTCAGCGCAGGTGGATTTCGGTAAAACGCACGGATTTCCCTGTCATCGAGATTGGCCGCCAGCAGCGGATATGGCTGTGTCAGAGCGAAGCGCACGATCGGCCCGTAAAGATTCCAGTCCCAGCCCTCCTGCCAGGTCAATGCCGCAGGCAAATCAGCCGCAACGGAATTCGACTGGCGCAGCGCATCGACTTTCGCTTGTTGATCCGGCGTGAGCATTTCCAGCAACAGACTGCCTTGCACCCGGCGCTCGCCCAGCGACTGCAACAGCCACAATTGCGCAGCATGATGATCGGCATTGTCGTGCTGCTCACCGATGATCAAACGCTCAGGCTCAGCCAGACGCGTCAGCAATTGCTGCGTGGTGAGCATCTCGCCGCTGCGCAGATCGCGGATATCGCCGCCCACCGGTGGAGCCGCCACGTGCTGACACCCCGCGAGCAACACCAGTGCCAACAACCACAATCCACGCATGCGACACCTCGATGATTGATCAGCGGGCGATGATCAGCGGATGCCCACGCTCCGGGTGCGGTTGCACCAAAACCTCCAGGCCGAACACCGCTCTGAGCGTATCCGGACGCAGCACCTGCTGCGGGGTATCCAGCGCAACCGGGCGCCCCTCCTCCAGCAACAGCACGCGATCACAATAGCGCGCCGCAAGATTCAGATCATGCAGGATCACCAGTACCGCCGCGCCGCGATCGGCGAACTCGCGCACCGCTTGCAAGGTGGTGTGCTGATGCAGCGGATCGAGCATCGATGTCGGTTCGTCGAGCAACAAGGTTTGCCCGGCCTGACCCGGCCAGAGTTGCGCCAGCACCCGCGCCAGATGCACGCGCTGACGCTCGCCACCTGACAACGCCAGATAGCTGCGCCCACTCAGGTGCCCGGCATCGGCGGCGGCCAGCGCTGCCGCGACGATTTCGTCATCACGTACGCGCCCGGTCTGGTACGGCAAACGGCCCATGCCGACGACCTCTTCGACGGCGAAGGCAAAATCCAGCGTCGACACCTGCGGCAACACCGCCAGTCGTTGTGCCCGCTGTGTTCCGCTCCAATAGCTCAATGCCTGACCATCGAGCGAAACGTTGCCGTCACTGGCGAGCAACTCCCCGCACAAGGCGCCAAGCAACGTGCTTTTCCCGGCGCCGTTCGGCCCCAGCACCCCAAGCACCTCGCCGGGTTCGAGCCCGAGCGTAACCCCACTGAGCACCGCTTTGCGGCCACGGCGGACATGCAGATTGTGCGCAGACAACATCAGGCACGCCCTCGCAGCAGCAGATAAAGGAAGAACGGCGCGCCGATAAACGCGGTGACAATGCCGATCGGCAACTCCGCCGGCGCCAGCGCCAGGCGCGCCACCAGATCGGCGAGCAATAACAGGCTCGCACCCGCCAGCACCGAGGCTGGCAATAGCACTTTGTGATCCGGGCCGGCCAGCAGGCGCACCAGATGCGGCACGACCAGCCCGACAAAACCGATCATGCCCGCAGCGGCCACCGCCGCGCCGACACCCAGCGCGGTGCAGAACACCAGTTCGCGCTTGAGCCGTTCGACATCGATGCCCAGATGACCGGCCTCGGATTCACCGAGCAACAAGGCATTCAATGCCTTGGCCCGACGCGGCAGCCACAGCGCCACGCCGATGGTGATGATCAGCAAGGGCCACAACCGCGCGTAACTGGCGCCGTTGAGGCTGCCCAGGTTCCAGAAGGTCAGGGTGCGCAGCGTCGCGTCATCGGCCAGGTAAGTGAACAGACCGACCGCCGAACTGGCCAGCGCCGTCAGCGCGATACCGGCCAGCAACATGGTCGCCACGTGGGTCTGACCGTTGCGCCGGCCCTGCCGATAGACCAGCGCCGTCACCCCGAGACCACCAAGAAACGCACACACCGACAACAGATACGGCCCGAACCACTCCGGCAGGCCGCCGAATAAAGAACCGCCGACAATCGCAATCGCCGCGCCGAGTGCCGCGCCACTGGACACCCCGACCAGTCCCGGGTCCGCCAGCGGATTACGAAACAGACCCTGCATCGCCACGCCGGACAGCGCCAGCACGCCACCGACCGCCAAGCCGAGCAAGGTTCGCGGCAGGCGGATCTGGCCGAGAATCAGCTCGGCCTGCTCCAGACCTTCCGGCGCCAGCGGCACGCCGATCAGACGCAGCGCCGCGCGCAGGGTATCGAACAACGGCAGGCTCACCGGCCCCAATGCCAGCGACAGCCAGATCGCCAGCAGACACAGCAAGGTCAGGCCGATGAACAAGCCACGGGGTTTGACCTGTGTGGTCATTGGCCGCCCTTGGCCGGGTAGAAACCGTCCGTCAGGGTTTGCAAAGCAGCCGGCAACCGTGGCCCGAGACCGCCCACCAGCAGCGTCGGGTCCAGCTCCATCACCCGCCCGCTCTTGGCCGCGCGGCTGGAATTGAGGATGGGGTTTTCCTTGAACAACGCGGCTTTTGCCGCCTCGCCGGTCAACGCTCGGTCAGCGAACACCAGCACTTCGGGATCGAGGCTGGCGAGGGATTCGACAGAAAACGGTTTGTAGCCGGTATGAGTAGCAAGGTTGTGCCCGCCGGCCTGTTGCAGCAGCCAATCGGCGGCAGTGTCCTTGCCGGCGATCAACGGCTTACCGCCGGCGTGCCCGAGCAGCAGCAACACACCGGGGGCTTTCTGTGTGGTTTGCACTTGGGCAACTCGCACTGTCTGCGCCTGGAGCTGCTGTTGATAATTCTCCAGCAACTGCGCAGCCTTCTCTTGCGCACCGAGCAACTGGCCCAGATGAGTGACATTCTTTTCCAGCGTCGGCAGATCAGGCTGGGCTGAAAACGACTCGACCTTTACCTTGGCTGCTTTGACTTGCGCCAGAACCGGCGGCGGCCCCATTTCTTCGGTACCGATCAGAATGTCCGGACGCAGGCTCAAGATGCCTTCGGCCGACAGGCTGCGCTGATAACCAATGCTCGGCAGCGCCTGCAACGATTCGGGATGCTGGCTGGTGGTATCGACCCCCACCAGCTTCGACTCGCCGCCCAGTGCGCTGACCCATTCCGACAGCGCGCCACCGGCGCTGACCCAGCGTTGCGGTAAATCCGCCGCAGCCGCCTGATGGCAGAGCAAAAGGCCGGCGCACAGCACGGCAACGCGGGTTTTCAGGCGCATACACAGCTTCCTTGAACAAGGTTTCCCGGGCATCGGCGCAGCGAGCCAAGTATCCTCGGCAACGGCCAGACTCCCTGTGGGAGAAGGCCGCCATTTGATAATTGTTTGCATTTGAACGTCAAGCTCGGACATATCCAGACACGAGCGGACATTAGAGGATAGCCATGAAGTTTCTCTGCGCCGGCAGCGATCTGGCCGAAGCTGGCAGTCGCGGTTTCGAAATCGAAGGCAAAAAGCTGTTTGCCGTGCGTCGAGGTGGCCAAGTCTTTGTCTATTTCAATCGCTGCCCGCACCGGGGTGTCGGCCTGGAATGGCAGCCCGACCAGTTTCTCGACCCGAGCAACAGCCTGATCCAGTGCGCCACCCACGGCGCACTGTTTCTGATCGAGGACGGCGAATGCGTCGCTGGCCCCTGCGCCGGGCAGTCGCTCACGGCAATTGAATGCCGGGAGGATACACAAGGCGTGTGGATCGACGTTTAACCGTTGAGCCGCACGTCGAGTCGGCGATCGATGACCATCTCTTCATGGTCAAAGCGCACGCCATACGCCAACACCTCGACACCGCACGCGACCGCCTCACGCAGCGCCTCGGCGTAAGCCCAATCGATTTCCTCGGCCGGGCGCACGGCATCGATGCCGGTGAGGTTCACGCAGTACAACTGCACCGCCCGAATGCCGTCGCGCGCCAGATGCGCCAGCTCGCGCAGATGTTTGGCGCCCCGCTGGGTCACCGCATCGGGAAACGCCGCCACCGCCGTACCGTCGAAGCCCAAGGTGACGCTTTTCACTTCGACATACGCCGGGCCGCTGGGGTATTCGAGGCGGAAGTCGATGCGGCTTTTTTCCTGTCCGTAGGCAACCTCACGCTTCAACGCGGTAAAGCCGTTCAACTCGGTAATCACGCCAGCCTGCAAGGCTTCTTCAACCAGCCCATTCGCCCGCCCGGTGTTGACACAAAACAGCCGGCCCTGCGGGGTTTCGCCAATTTCCCAAGTGCCGGGCAACTTGCGTTTAGGGTCGTTGGAGCGGCTGAACCAGACCTGCCCGCCCTCGACCTGGCAATTGAGCATCGAGCCGGTATTGGGGCAGTGAATGGTCAGCAACTCGCCGCTAACGGTCTCGATATCAGCGAGAAAACGCTTGTAACGTCGAATCAGCCGCGCTTCTTCCAGAGCAGGATAAAAGCGCATCAGCCTTGCCAGCTCTTCAAGCCGCGCGCGATGCGCTCCACCGCTTCCTGCAAACGTGCGAGGTTTTGTGTGTAAGCGAAGCGCACGTGATGACCGGCCTGATAACGACCGAAATCCAGTCCCGGCGTAAAGGCAACGTGCTCGGTTTCGAGGAAATGTCGGCAGAATGCGAATGCATCGCCGCCGAAACGGCTGATATCGGCGTACAGATAAAACGCACCTTCAGGCTCAACGGCAATGTTGAAACCAAGTTCACGCAGCGCCGGCAGGAGAAAATCGCGACGGCGCGCAAACTCGGCGCGGCGCTCTTCGAGAATCGCAATGGTGGCGGGCTCGAAACAGGCCAGCGCAGCGTATTGCGCCATGCTTGGTGCGCTGATGTAGAGGTTCTGCGCAAGCTTTTCCAATTCGCTGACCGCCGCGTCTGGCGCCACCAGCCAGCCCAGGCGCCAACCGGTCATGCCGAAATACTTGGAGAAACTGTTGAGGACAAAAGCGCCGTCATCGACTTCCAGCACACTGGCAGCATCAGTACCGTAGGTCAGGCCGTGGTAGATCTCATCCACCACCAAGTGCCCGTGCCGGGCCTTGATGGCTGTGGATAATCCGCCCAGTTCATCGCGGGTCAGCAGGGTTCCGGTCGGGTTGGCCGGCGAAGCGACGAGAGCGCCGACACTGTCGTGGTCCCAATGCCGCGCCACCAGATCCGGGGTCAGTTGATAACGCACCTCCGGCCCGACCGGCACCAATTGCGCCGCGCCTTCGACCAGCCGCAAGAAATGCCGATTGCACGGGTAGCCCGGGTCGGCGAGCAGCCAGTGTTTACCCGGATCGACCAACAGGGCACTGGCCAGCAACAACGCGCCGGAGCCGCCCGGCGTGATCAGAATCCGCCGTGGGTCGATATTCAGGCCGTAACGCGATTGGTAGAAACCGGCGATCGCCTCGCGCAGTTCGGGAATGCCACGGGCGGCGGTATAACGGGTCTTGCCCGCCGTCAACGCAGCTTGCCCGGCGCGAATGATCGGCTCGGCGGTGGTGAAGTCCGGCTCGCCGATTTCCAGATGGATCACGTCGTGGCCTTCGGCCTGCAATTCATTGGCCCGCGCCAGCAGCGCCATCACATGGAACGGTTCGATCGCACGACTGCGCGCACTGTAGGGGGCCATTGGAATGCCTTCGACGGAAAAAAGAGACGATTCTACCTGTCTGCCGGAACGAGCGAGAACCCGTGAAGGTCACAGCCTCAAGAACGCTGGACTGTAACGATCTGAACGTACGCTCCAGGATTGACTAAAATCAGTGATTGAACAGGTCTCCCTTCCCACAGACACGGCTTGTCAGACATCTGCAAGCGCCACCCGCCGGGGGCTCGACATCCGGGAGTAGCGCAGGCTGATTTGATCTGGTAAGTTCGCCCGCTTGCAGCCGCAGGGCCGGCAGGTGTCGGTGATGGAGCAATCCTGCGCAATGGATTACAAGAGTAGAGGCGGTCCATTTCATGCCCACCCAAGCAAAGCAACAGCAGCAAACGTCGATCAGCGGCTTCGAACCTTACGTTCAGAAGGCGGGTGAAGAGTACATGGGCGCTCCGATGCGCGCGCACTTCACCAAGATCCTGAACAAGTGGAAACTGGACTTGATGCAGGAAGTCGACCGTACGGTTGATCACATGAAAGACGAAGCGGCCAACTTCCCTGACCCGGCCGACCGTGCCAGCCAGGAAGAAGAGTTCTCCCTCGAACTGCGCGCCCGCGACCGCGAGCGCAAGCTGATCAAAAAAATCGACAAGACCCTGCAGTTGATCGAAGACGAAGAGTACGGCTGGTGCGAGTCCTGCGGCATCGAGATTGGCGTCAAGCGCCTCGAAGCCCGTCCGACCGCGGATCTGTGCATCGACTGCAAGACCCTGGCGGAAATCAAGGAAAAGCAGGTCGGCAAGTAATCTCGGCCTGAACGAAAAACGGAGCGTGTGAACGCTCCGTTTTTGTTTCTGTGTTTTGCCCGCGGAACCTGCGTCTGCCTCTGTGGGAGCGAGCCTGCTCGCGAAAGCGTCCTCTCAGATAACTCTTTCATGACTGACACAGCTTTCGCGAGCAGGCTCGCTCCCACAGAGGTAACCTGCTCAAATTCTGAATAGCCTTTATCGCCTCCATGACTGCCAAATCCCCCGCCTACATCGGCCGCTTCGCCCCTACCCCCAGTGGCCACCTGCACTTCGGTTCGCTGGTCGCTGCGTTGGCGTCTTACCTCGACGCCCGCTCCGTCGGTGGGCGCTGGCTGGTGCGCATGGAAGATCTCGATCCGCCGCGCGAAGAGCCCGGTGCGCAAGCGGCGATTCTCAAGGCGCTGGAAAGTTACGGCTTCGAATGGGACGGCGAAATGGTCCGCCAGAGCGATCGGCGCGCGGCTTATGCCGAAGTGCTCGACAGCCTGTTCAACCACGGTCTGGCCTACGCCTGCACCTGCTCGCGCAAACAACTGGAGCCCTATCACGGGATTTATCCGGGGTTTTGCCGCAATGCCGGCCATGATCAGCACGACGCCGCGATCCGCCTGCGCGTGCCTGAGCTGGAATACCACTTCATCGATCGCGTGCAGGGCGAATACCGTCAGCACCTGGGCCGCGACGTCGGCGACTTCGTCATTCGTCGGCGCGATGGTCTCTACGCTTATCAATTGGCGGTGGTGCTCGACGACGCCTGGCAAGGCATTACCGATATTGTGCGCGGCGCCGATCTGCTCGATTCGACGCCGCGTCAGCTGTACCTGCAAGAACTGCTCGGCCTGAAACAGCCGCGCTATCTGCACCTGCCACTGATCACCCAGCCGGATGGCAACAAACTCGGCAAGTCCTACCGTTCGCCGCCGCTTGAGGCTGATCAGGCCACACCGTTGCTGCTGCGGGCCTTGCGTGCATTGGGACAGAATCCCGGCACCGAACTGGCACACGCTTCGCCGCGCGAACTGCTGGCCTGGGGCAGCGCACATTGGGATGCTGCCAAGATCCCGCGCACACTGACCCTGCCCGAAGCGCAACTGCAATGACGACACTTGCAGTCGCGCGCCCATCCGTTACCATCGCCGCACGTTTTCGGGCACGCGCATAAAAAAGAGAGGCCGGGATGTACATCTATCGCTTGGTCCTGCTTTTGGTCGTCGGGATCTACCTGTTCTCCCCCGCCATCATGGATTGGTGGATCGACGCGACGGGCGCCTGGTATCGCCCTTATCTGCTCTGGCTGATCCTGATTGTCGTGACCTTCATCCTGCAGAGCCAAAAAGATGCCGATGAGCTTTAGCCTGACCCAGATGATCCTGATCAGCGCCGCGTACCTGGCGGCGCTGTTCGGCGTTGCCTGGGTCAGCGAACGGGGCATGATCCCGCGCGCGATCATTCGCCACCCGTTGACCTACACCCTGTCGCTGGGGGTTTACGCCAGTGCCTGGGCGTTCTACGGCACGGTGGGCCTGGCCTATCAGTACGGTTACGGCTTTCTGTCCAGCTATCTCGGCGTGTCCGGTGCATTTCTGCTGGCGCCGGTGCTGCTCTATCCGATCCTGAAGATCACCCGCACCTATCAACTGTCGTCGCTGGCCGATCTGTTTGCCTTCCGCTTTCGCAGCACTTGGGCCGGCGCGCTGACCACGATTTTCATGCTGATTGGCGTCTTGCCATTGCTTGCCCTCCAGATTCAGGCAGTGGCCGACTCGATCGGCATCCTCACCGGCGAACGCGTGCAGAGCCGCGTGGCGCTGGCGTTCTGTGCGCTGATCATTCTGTTCACGATTTTCTTCGGTTCCCGGCATATCGCCACGCGCGAGAAACACGAAGGGCTGGTGTTCGCGATTGCCTTTGAGTCGATCATCAAACTGATCGCCCTCGGCGGCGTTGGCCTGTATGCGCTGTATGGTGTGTTCGACGGCCCGCAACAGCTCGAACTGTGGCTGCTGCAAAACCAGACGGCCCTCGCCGCCCTGCACACGCCGTTGCAGGAAGGCCCGTGGCGCACGCTGCTGCTGGTGTTCTTCGCCTCGGCGATCGTGATGCCGCACATGTATCACATGACCTTTACGGAAAGCCTCAACCCGCGCTCGCTGGTCAGCGCCAGTTGGGGCCTGCCGCTGTTTCTGCTGTTGATGAGTCTTGCCGTACCGCTGATTCTCTGGGCAGGCCTGAAACTCGGCGCCACCACCGACCCGGAATATTTCACCCTCGGCATCGGCATTGCCGCCAACAGCAAACCGCTGGCCTTGCTCGCCTACGTCGGTGGCCTGTCCGCCGCCAGTGGCCTGATCATCGTCACCACCCTGGCCTTGTCGGGCATGGCGCTGAACCATCTGGTGCTGCCGCTCTATCAGCCGCCGGCCGAAGGCAACATCTACCGCTGGCTGAAATGGACGCGTCGGGCGCTGATCGTGGCGATTATCATGGCCGGTTTCGGTTTCTATCTGATGCTCGGCGTCGAGCAGGATCTGGCCAATCTCGGCATCGTCGCGTTCGTTGCGACCCTGCAATTTCTGCCCGGGGTGTTGTCGGTGCTGTACTGGCCGACCGCCAACCGCCGCGGTTTCATTGCCGGTCTGCTGGCGGGGATCACGGTCTGGGTGGTGACCATGCTGCTGCCGCTGGTCGGCAATCTGCAGGGTTTCTATATCCCGCTGCTGAACATGATCTACGTGCTCGACGACACCAGTTGGCACATGGCGGCCATCGCCTCGCTGGCCGCCAACGTGTTGATGTTCACCCTGATCTCGCTGTTCACCAACGCCAGCCCGGAAGAAGCCAGCGCCGCCGAAGCCTGCGCCGTGGACAACGTGCGCCGCCCGCAACGCCGCGAACTGCACGCCGCTTCGCCGCAGGAGTTCGCCACGCAACTGGCCAAGCCGCTGGGTGCCAAGGCCGCGCAGAAGGAGGTCGAGCAAGCGCTGCGCGACTTGTATCTGCCCTTCGATGAACGCCGGCCGTATGCCTTGCGCCGGTTGCGCGACCGCATCGAGGCCAACCTGTCCGGCCTGATGGGTCCGAGCGTTGCGCAGGACATGGTGGAAACCTTCCTGCCCTACAAGGCTGGCGGCGAAAACTACGTCACCGAAGACATTCACTTCATTGAAAGCCGTCTCGAGGATTACCACTCGCGCCTCACCGGCCTGGCCGCCGAACTCGACGCCCTGCGCCGCTACCACCGCCAGACCTTGCAGGAACTGCCGATGGGCGTCTGCTCGCTGGCCAAGGATCAGGAGATCCTGATGTGGAACAAGGCCATGGAAGAGCTGACCGGCATCGCTGCGCAGCGAGTGGTCGGTTCGCGTCTGAGTACCATCGCCAACCCGTGGAAAGAGCTGCTGCAAGGCTTCATCAACCTGCCCGACGAGCATTTGCACAAACAGCATCTGGCCCTCGATGGTCAGACCCGCTGGCTGAATCTGCACAAAGCGGCAATCGACGAGCCGTTGGCCCCGGGTAACAGTGGCCTGGTGTTACTGGTCGAGGATTTGACCGAAACGCAGATGCTCGAAGATAAACTGGTGCATTCCGAACGGCTGGCCAGCATCGGTCGACTCGCAGCGGGTGTGGCCCACGAAATCGGCAACCCGATCACCGGCATCGCCTGCCTGGCGCAGAACCTGCGCGAAGAGCGCGAAGACGACGGCGAGCTGACGGAAATCAGCGGGCAGATTCTCGAGCAGACCAAACGCGTCTCGCGCATCGTCCAGTCGCTGATGAGCTTCGCCCATGCCGGCAGTCATCAGCACAACGACGAACCGGTGTGTCTGGCCGAAGTCGCGCAGGATGCCATCGGCCTGCTGGCGCTGAACCGGCGCAATTTCGAAGTGCAGTTCTACAACCTGTGCGATCCCGATCATTGGGTCGAAGGCGACCCGCAACGGCTTGCCCAGGTGCTGATCAATCTGCTCTCCAACGCCCGCGACGCCTCGCCGCCGCACAGTGCGGTACGGGTCAAGAGCGAAGCCGGCGAACACACGGTCGATCTGATCGTCGAAGACGAAGGCAGCGGTATTCCGTCGAGCATCATGGACCGATTGTTCGAACCTTTCTTCACCACCAAGGATCCGGGTGAAGGCACCGGTCTGGGCCTTGCACTGGTCTATTCCATCGTTGAAGAGCATTATGGACAAATCACCATCGACAGCCCGGCTGATGTACAAAGCCAACGCGGCACCCGTATCCGGGTGACCTTACCGCGTCATGTCGAAGCGACGTCCGCTGTGAACTGAGACCGTCGAGAGTATCGAATCAATGCCGCACATTTTGATCGTCGAAGACGAAACCATTATCCGCTCCGCCTTGCGCCGCCTGCTGGAACGCAACCAGTACCAGGTCAGCGAAGCCGGATCAGTGCAGGAAGCACAAGAACGCTTCACCATTCCTACGTTCGATCTGATCGTCAGCGACCTGCGCCTGCCGGGCGCTCCGGGCACCGAGCTGATCAAGCTCGGGCAAGGCACACCGGTGCTGATCATGACCAGTTACGCCAGCCTGCGCTCGGCGGTCGACTCGATGAAAATGGGCGCGGTCGATTACATCGCCAAGCCGTTCGACCACGATGAAATGCTCCAGGCGGTTGCACGGATCCTGCGCGATCGCCAGTCGGCGCCAGCTGCCGGCGAAGCCACGGCGAGCAAGCCTGCCGCCGGCAATGGCAAAGCCGCTGTGGATAACAGCAATGGCGAAATCGGCATCATCGGCTCCTGCCCGCCGATGCAGGACCTGTACAGCAAGATCCGCAAAGTCGCGCCAACCGATTCCAACGTATTGATTCAGGGTGAGTCCGGCACCGGTAAAGAGCTGGTGGCCCGCGCCCTGCACAATCTGTCGAAACGCGCCAAGGCGCCGATGATTTCGGTAAACTGCGCGGCGATTCCGGAAAGCCTGATCGAGTCCGAACTGTTCGGCCACGAGAAAGGCGCGTTCACCGGCGCCAGCGCCGGTCGCGCCGGTCTGGTCGAAGCGGCGGACGGCGGCACCCTGTTCCTCGATGAGATCGGCGAACTGCCCCTCGAAGCCCAGGCTCGCTTGCTGCGGGTTCTGCAGGAGGGCGAGATCCGCCGCGTAGGTTCGGTGCAGTCGCAGAAAGTCGATGTGCGCCTGATCGCTGCAACGCACCGCGATCTGAAGAGCCTGGCGAAAATCGGCCAGTTCCGTGAAGACCTTTATTACCGTCTGCACGTGATTGCCCTGAAGCTGCCGCCGCTGCGCGAGCGTGGCGCCGACGTCAACGAAATCGCCAATGCCTTCCTCGCTCGCCAGAGCGCGCGGATCAATCGCACCGACCTGAAATTCGCTGCCGACGCTGAACAGGCGATCCGGCACTATTCGTGGCCCGGTAACGTGCGTGAGCTGGAGAACGCTGTCGAGCGCGCGGTGATTCTCAGCGAAAGCCCGGAGATTTCGGCCGACCTTTTGGGCATCGACATCGAGCTGAGCGATCTGGAAGACGACGAGTTCATTGGTCTGCCGCCGCAAACAGGCGGTAACGCCAGCAACAGCAGCCATGAGCCGACCGAGGATCTGTCGCTGGAAGACTATTTCCAGCACTTCGTCCTCGAGCATCAGGACCACATGACCGAGACCGAACTGGCACGCAAACTGGGCGTCAGCCGCAAGTGCCTGTGGGAACGCCGCCAGCGTCTGGGCATTCCACGGCGCAAGACCGGGGTCGCCAGCGAGAGCTGAGCGTTACCCACCGCGTGCGCGGGTAACGCATGACAATGTGAAAAAACTGTTACCGCAGTCGATTCACGTAACAGAAGCCGGGGTTATCGGTAACGAAACCCCGGCTTTTTTTCGCCCCTGCAAAACGGTTATATCGACCTAACCCCTTATTTTACTGGGCTTGGCAAAAGTTGGCACGCACCCTGCTATATGTTTGGTACAAGAACAATAACAAGCAATGCACAAGACAATAAAAATAAGACGAATCGACTCACGCACAATAAAAACAAGACGGCGAGAGGCGCAGCTAACTGATTCTTTTGGAGAGGCGTTGTATTTGGGGCTTGCCCCACGACCAGGCCGAGAACAACAAAAACTGTCCTAAGACAGAGCCTGTACTGGTTGGATCGACAGATCACTGCAATTCAGCGACCAAAGCAATCCGTTTGCTCTTGGCTCCCGATTGGGAGGGTCACGAAGGAAACGCTTCGTGGCGAGGGCACTCAACAAAAACAAGAAGCCCGAATCAATAATAAAAAGAGCACGCAACTACTTCTTGGGGAGCTTCGGCTCCCCTTGTAGTTTCTCCCCTCCGTGAAATCCCCCCGTTTCCCGCGTTCGACCCTTGCAGCTTGCGGCTTGCAGCTCATATCTGCTGCGTCCTACACCATCCCCCGACTAAATGCTAGAATCTGCGCCCATCATGCGGTCATTCTTTTGGTATGGCCGAACATTCCTTCAAACAGTGCATCCCATGCTGAAGAAGCTGTTCCAGTCATTCCGAACTCCCGTGCGTCGTACGCAACACATCCGCAGCACCCCTGAAGTGCTCAACAGCGGCCAACATTCGCTGCAGAAAACGCAGTTCAGCCGCTATGCGGTGAATATCGTCGAACGCCTGCAAGGTGCCGGTTACCAGGCTTATCTGGTCGGTGGTTGCGTGCGTGACATGCTGTTGGGCATCACGCCCAAGGATTTCGACGTCGCCACCAGCGCCACCCCCGAGCAGGTCCGTGCCGAATTCCGCAATGCGCGGATCATCGGTCGCCGGTTCAAACTGGTGCACATCCATTTCGGTCGCGAAATCATTGAAGTCGCGACCTTCCGCGCCAATCACCCGATCAACGAAGACGAGGAAGACAGCAACCAGTCTTCGCGCAACGAGAGCGGGCGGATTCTGCGCGACAACGTCTACGGCACCCTGGAAGAAGACGCGCAACGCCGCGACTTCACCATCAATGCTCTGTATTACGATCCGGTCAGTGAGCGCATTCTCGATTACGCCAATGGCGTGCACGACATCCGCAATCACCTGATCCGTCTGATCGGCGACCCGAAGCAGCGTTACCAGGAAGACCCGGTACGCATGCTGCGGGCCGTGCGTTTCGCCGCCAAGCTCAACTTCGGCATCGAGAAGCACACCGTGCAGCCGATCCGTGAGCTGGCGCCGATGCTGCGCGAGATTCCGTCGGCGCGGCTGTTCGAAGAAGTGCTCAAGCTGTTCCTCTCCGGGCACGGCGCGATCACCTTTGAAATGTTGGTTGATCTGCAACTGTTCGCCCCGCTGTTCCCGGCCAGTGCCGAGGCGCTGGAATACAACCCGGAATACACCCACACGCTGATCAGCGAAGCGCTGACCAACACCGATCTGCGCATCAAGCAGAACAAACCGGTGACCCCGGCGTTCCTGTTTGCCGCCCTGCTCTGGCCGGCACTGCCGGCCCGCGTGTTGCGTCTGCAGGAACGTGGCATGCCGCCGATTCCAGCGATGCAGGAAGCCGCTCACGAGCTGATTGCCGAACAGTGCCAGCGCATCGCGATTCCGAAGCGCTTCACCATGCCGATCCGCGAAATCTGGGACATGCAGGAACGCCTGCCACGGCGCAGTGGCAAACGCGCCGATCTGTTGCTGGACAACCCGCGCTTCCGCGCCGGCTACGATTTCCTCCTGCTGCGTGAAAGCGCCGGTGAGGAGACCGATGGCCTCGGCGAATGGTGGACCGATTATCAGGACGCCAATGACAGCGAGCGTCGCGACATGATCCGCGACCTCAGCGGCAAGGGTGACGATGCCAGCGGCGCGCCACGCAAACGGCGCCGCAGCGGCGGTTCCAAGCGCAAGCGCGCCGGCGCCTCGAGCGCGACGGGCGAGTAAGCGATGGAACGCATCTACATTGGTCTGGGCAGCAACCTCGCTGACCCGGCCGACCAATTGCGCAGCGCCATTGCGGCGCTGGGGCAATTGCCGCAGACAAGTCTTGCCGGCGTTTCAGCCTTTTATCAAAGCGATTCACTGTTGCCGGGCCAGCCGCGCTACACCAACGCTGTCGCCGCCCTCGACAGCTCGCTCGCACCGATTGAGTTGCTCGACGCCTTGCAGGCGATCGAAAACGCTCAGGGCCGCGAGCGTCTTGAGCGCTGGGGGCCACGCACGCTGGATCTGGATATTCTGCTGTTCGGCGATCGCCTGATCGACGAGCCACGGCTGAAAGTCCCGCATTACCAGATTCAGGAGCGGGCGTTCGTTCTCTATCCCCTCGCTGAACTGGCACCGCAGGATCTGCGTCTCGCCGATGGCCGCACGCTGACAGACCTGCTGGCCGCCTGCCCGTTTGTCGGCCTTGAACGCATCTCCCAGCCCTGACAAAAATCTTCTGTGAAATGTGGTTATGTGGCGAGGGGATTTATCCCCGTTGGACTGCGAAGCAGGCCCAAATCTGACCAAGCCGTATACAAACATGGGGCCGCTCCGCGACCCAACGGGGATAAATCCCCTCGCCACAGGTTACCTGCCAATCTCCAGTTTTTGTCAGACAAAAATCCCCCGAATCAGGCCCGCCGCGCCGCTGAATCGCATCAGTAACGCCGGTAACACCGCCCGCGTAACAAGGCGGTAACACACGCAATTGACTTCCTGTTGGCTCATCACGACTATAGGCGTCCCGCTGCCGCCAACCCGGCATGAACGGGCGCAATCCAGGCCTTTCAAAGCACGACACAAGACCGTGCGCCTGAGTAGATGAAGAATCACGCGCGTGACTCGCAGCAGTTTCCAGAGCGCCTGAACGAGGATTTTTTACATGCCAGCCATCACCCTGACCACGCTCCAGAGCCTCAAGCAGAAAGGTGAAAAAATCACCATGCTGACCTGCTATGACGCGACCTTCGCCCACGCCTGCAACGAGGCCGGTGTCGAAGTGCTGCTGGTCGGCGACTCCCTGGGCATGGTCCTGCAGGGGCACGACAGCACCCTGCCAGTGACCACGGCGGAAATGGCCTATCACGTCGCCAGCGTCAAGCGTGGCAATGGCGATGCCCTGATCCTCGCCGACCTGCCGTTCATGGCCAACGCCACCCTCGAACAGACCATGAACAACAGCGCCATGCTGATGCAGGCCGGCGCGCACATGGTCAAGGTTGAAGGTCAGCTGTGGCTGGCGGAGTCGATCCGTCTGCTCGCCGAACGCGGTGTGCCGGTGTGTGCGCACATGGGCCTGACCCCGCAAGCAGTGAACATTCTCGGTGGCTATAAAGTGCAGGGCCGCAACGAGAACCAGGCGCGGCAGATGCGTGCCGATGCGATCGCGCTGGAGCAGGCCGGTGCGGCCATGCTCTTGCTTGAGTGCGTGCCGAGCGAACTGGCGGCAGAAATCAGCCAGGCCGTGGGCATTCCGGTGATCGGTATCGGTGCCGGCAACGCCACCGACGGCCAGGTACTGGTATTGCACGACATGCTCGGCCTGTCGATCACCGGCCGCGTCCCCAAATTCGTCAAGAACTTCATGCAAGGTCAGGACAGCATCCAGGCCGCGCTGAAGGCTTACGTCAGTGAAGTCAAAGCCACCACGTTTCCCGGCATCGAACACGGATTCTCTGCATGAACACCGTCAAAACCGTACGCGAACTGCGTGCCGCCGTCGCTCGCGCGCGCAGTGAAGGCAAGCGCATCGGCTTCGTGCCGACCATGGGCAACCTGCACAGCGGCCACGTCGCATTGATCACCAAAGCTACCCAGCGAGTGGATTTCGTCGTCGCGAGTATTTTCGTCAACCCGCTGCAATTCGGCGCCGGCGAAGACCTCGACAAATACCCGCGCACTCTCGCCGCCGATCAGGAAAAGCTCCTCGAAGCCGGTTGCGACCTGTTGTTCGCGCCGACGGTTGAAGAGATGTACCCGGACGGCATGGCCGGCCAAACCAGGGTCAGCGTGCCGCAATTGTCCGAAGGCCTGTGTGGTGCCAGCCGTCCGGGGCACTTCGAAGGTGTGGCGACGGTGGTCAGCAAGCTGTTCAATATGGTCCAGCCGGACCTGGCGATTTTCGGCCAGAAGGATTACCAGCAACTGGCGGTGATCCGCGCACTGGTGCATGACCTGAACATGCCGATCCAGATCATCGGCGAGCCAACCGTACGTGCTGCGGACGGTCTGGCGCTGTCGTCGCGCAACGGCTTCCTCAATGAAGACCAGCGCGCCGTGGCGCCGGTGGTCTACCGCGTGCTGAGCAGCATCGCCGAAGCGATCAAGCAAGGTGAGCGTGATTACCCGGCGCTGATCGCTGCGCAGTTGCAGGTGCTGGAATCAGCGGGGCTGCGTCCGGATTATCTGGAAATCCGTCATGGCCTGACCTTGCGTCCGGCGACGGCGGAGGATCGCGATCTGGTGATTCTGGTAGCGGCGTTCCTCGGCACCACGCGGTTGATCGACAACCTGCACCTGAATCTCGATAGCCAGATTTAAGCAGCAACGAATTTCCCTGTGGGAGCGAGCCTGCTCGCGAAGGCGGTGTATCAGCGACTTATAAGTTGCCTGACACCACGCCTTCGCGAGCAGGCTCGCTCCCACATGTGTTTCCGGTGCATGCCGGTTGGGCGAAAGTCTTCCGGGCACCTCCGTTTGTCGGCCAGATTCCTCTGCGGATGTTAAAAAAGTACAGGGATCTGGTCAGACAAAGTCAAGACAGAACGCAGCGCGAGGTTTACTGTATTCGCCCTGTGTCCAGATCTCGTGTCGACGCAGTTGATCCCATGCGCTAAAACCCGTGGTTGATCTGTACCGTGTTCAAAAGGCCGTTCAAGTAAAAAGGAAAACCGCAGCGATGGCGTACTACCGCACTCCTCACGACGTTACCGCTCTGCCCGCCTGGCAAGCGTTGAAAGACCACCGCCAAGCCATGCAGGATTTCAGCATGCGCGAAGCCTTCAACGCCGATCCGCAGCGTTTCAATCAGTTCACCCTCAGCAGCTGCGGTCTGTTTCTCGATTATTCGAAGAATTTGATCAACGCCGAGACCCGCAACCTGCTCGTGGGCCTGGCCAATGAAGTCGATCTGAAGGGCGCGATCAAAGCGCTGTTCGACGGCGAAATCGTCAATGCCTCCGAAGGCCGCCCGGCACTGCACACCGCCCTGCGCCGCCCGGTCGGCGACAAATTGTCGGTCAACGGCGTCAACGTGATGCCGGAAGTGCACAAAGTGCTGAACCAGATCACCGATCTGGTTGGCCGAATTCATGATGGCTTGTGGCGCGGTTACACCGAGAAGCCGATCACCGACGTGGTCAACATCGGTATCGGTGGTTCGTTCCTCGGTCCTGAGCTGGTGTCCGAAGCACTGCTGTCCTACGCGCAGAAAGGCGTACGTTGCCACTATCTGGCAAACATCGACGGCAGCGAGTTCCATGAGCTGACGCAAAAACTGCGCGCCGAGACCACGCTGTTCATCGTTTCGTCGAAGTCGTTCAACACCCTCGAAACGTTGAAAAACGCACAGGCTGCACGCGCCTGGTACCTGGCGCAGGGCGGCTCGGAAGCCGAGCTGTATCGCCACTTCATCGCTGTGTCGAGCAACAATGCCGCAGCGGTGGCCTTCGGTATCCGCGAAGAAAACATCTTCCCGATGTGGGACTGGGTCGGCGGGCGTTATTCGCTGTGGTCGGCGATCGGTTTGCCGATCGCCCTGGCCATCGGCATGTCCAACTTCAAGGAATTGCTGTCCGGTGCCTACACCATGGACCAGCATTTCCAGACCGCGCCGTTCGAACAGAACATGCCGGTGCTGCTGGCCCTGCTCGGCGTGTGGTACGGCAACTTCTGGGGTGCGCAGAGCCACGCGATCCTGCCGTACGACCACTACCTGCGCAACATCACCAAGCACTTGCAACAGCTGGACATGGAGTCCAATGGCAAGAGCGTGCGTCAGGACGGCACCTCGGTGTCGACCGATACCGGCCCGGTGATCTGGGGCGGCGTCGGCTGCAACGGTCAGCACGCTTATCACCAGTTGCTGCACCAGGGCACCCAACTGATCCCGGCCGACTTCATTGTGCCGATCGTCAGCTTCAACCCGGTTTCCGATCATCACCAGTGGCTGTACGCCAACTGCCTGTCGCAGAGCCAGGCGCTGATGCTCGGCAAGACCCTGCCGGAAGCCGAAGCCGAACTGCGCGACAAAGGCATGGGCGAAGACGACGTGCGCAAACTGGCGCCGCACAAGGTGATCCCGGGCAATCGCCCGAGCAACACCTTGGTAGTCGAACGCATCAGCCCGCGTCGCCTCGGCGCCCTGGTTGCGATGTACGAGCACAAAGTGTTCGTGCAAAGCGTGGTCTGGGGCATCAACGCCTTCGACCAGTGGGGTGTGGAACTGGGCAAGGAATTGGGCAAAGGCGTCTACAACCGCCTGGTCGGCAGCGACGAGACCGTGGCTGACGATGCCTCGACTCAAGGCCTGATCAACTACTTCCGCGGGCGCCATCGCGGCTGATAAAAGCCTTCGGGCACAACGCTGTTCCCCTGTGGGAGCGAGCCTTCTCGCGAAAGCGGTTCGTCATTCAACACCTTCGTTGACTGACATTCCGCCTTCGCGAGCAGGCTCGCTCCCACAGTTGTTTTGGCACATGACTTGAACCTGTGCAGCGCTCGGCGCATCTTTATTCGTGTCGCACCACAAGAATAAGGAACCGTCATGTTCGATATCAGCACGTTCCCCAAAGCCGATGCCGTGCGCCAGGCCGCTCAGTTGAGCCAGGACGAGTATCGGCGCCTGTACCGCGAATCGATTGAACACCCCAGCGCCTTCTGGGCCGAGCAGGCCACGCGTTTCCTCGACTGGAGCACGCCGTGGCAGACCGTTCAGCGCTATGACCTGAAAACCGGAGAAGCCGCCTGGTTTGCCGGCGGCAAGCTCAACGTCAGTTACAACTGCATCGACCGTCACCTCAAGCAACGCGGCGAACAGACCGCCCTGCTCTGGGAAGGCGACGACCCAGCCGAATCGGCGCAGATCACTTACAACAAACTCCATCACCACGTCTGCCGTTTGGCCAACGTGCTGAAAAGCCGTGGCGTAAAGAAAGGCGACCGGGTGTGCATCTACATGCCGATGATCCCCGAAGCCGCCTACGCCATGCTCGCCTGCGCGCGAATCGGCGCGATTCATTCGGTGGTGTTCGGCGGATTTTCCCCGGATTCCCTGCGTGATCGAATTCTCGACGCCGACTGCCGTACCGTGATCACCGCCGATGAGGGCGTGCGCGGCGGCCGCTTCGTGCCACTGAAAAACAACGTCGACAAAGCCCTGCAAAGTTGCCCGAACGTCAGCACCGTGGTGGTCGTCGAGCGCACTCAGGGCCAAGTCGATTGGGTCGAAGGCCGTGACCTTTGGTATCACCAGGCCGTGCGCGAGGTCAGCGATGACTGCCCGCCGGAACCGATGGACGCCGAAGATCCGCTGTTCATCCTCTACACCTCCGGCAGCACCGGCAAACCCAAAGGCGTGCTGCACACCACCGGCGGCTACCTGCTGCAAGCGGCGATGACCTTCAAGTACGTGCTCGACTACCGCGACGGCGAAGTGTTCTGGTGCACCGCCGACGTCGGCTGGGTCACCGGCCACAGTTACATCGTCTACGGGCCGCTGGCCAACGGTGCGACCACACTGATGTTCGAAGGCGTGCCGAGCTACCCGAGCAGTTCGCGCTTCTGGCAGGTCATCGACAAGCACAAGGTCAACATTTTCTACACCGCACCCACCGCCCTGCGCGCGCTGATGCGCGAAGGCGCCGGACCATTGAAGGAAACTTCACGCGCCAGCCTCAGATTGCTCGGCAGCGTCGGTGAGCCAATCAACCCGGAAGCGTGGGAATGGTATTTCAATGCTGTCGGTGAACAGCGCTGCCCGATCGTCGACACCTGGTGGCAGACCGAAACCGGCGGCATCATGCTCAGCCCGCTGGTCAGCGCCCAACGGATCAAACCCGGCTGCGCGACGCAACCGATGTTCGGCGTGCAACCGGTATTGCTTGACGAAGCCGGCAAGGAAATCAAAGGCGCCGGCAGCGGCGTGCTGGCGATCAAATCCAGCTGGCCGGCGCAGATTCGCAGCGTCTACGGCGATCCGCAGCGGATGATCGACACCTACTTCAAACCCTACCCCGGCTATTACTTCACCGGCGACGGCGCCCGCCGTGACGAGGACGGCGATTACTGGATTACCGGACGCATCGACGATGTGATCAACGTCTCCGGCCACCGCATCGGCACCGCCGAAGTGGAAAGCGCCCTGGTGCTGCACGACAGCATCGCCGAAGCCGCCGTGGTCGGTTATCCCCACGACGTCAAAGGCCAGGGCATCTACGCATTCGTGACGCCAATGAACGGCACCGAGGCCAACGAAGAGCTGAAGAAAGACCTGCTGGCGCATGTCAGCAAGGAGATCGGCAGCTTCGCCAAACCGGACCTGATCCAGTGGGCGCCGGCGCTGCCAAAGACCCGTTCGGGCAAGATCATGCGGCGTATTCTGCGCAAGATTGCCTGCAATGAGCTCGACAGCCTTGGCGATACTTCGACGCTGGCAGATCCGAGTGTGGTGCAGGACCTCGTTGATAAACGTTTGAATCAATAGCTTCGCGAGCAGGCTCGCTGCCACAGGTGATCGCATTGCACATGTGGCAGCGAGCTCGCTCGCGAAGGGCCATCACGCGATCCCCCGGCAAACTGTTAAACTCCCGCGCCCCAATCCCCTCAGCAAGGCGCCCGCATGTCTTCCTTGAATCAGGCGCTGCGCGCCGCCCTCGATCAACGCCAGGACCTGCTCGCTGCGCTGCACAGCCAGGGCACCGATTGCTATCGGCTGTTCCACGGCAGCCAGGAAGGCGCCGGCGGCCTGACCATCGACCGCTACGGCCCGCAATTGCTGGTGCAGAGTTTTCACCAGACGCTCGAACGTGATGAACTGTTGCAACTGCACGCCATGGTCAACCAGACCCTGGGCTTCGACAGCCTGCTGGTCTACAACGACCGCTCCCGTGGCAATTCACGGATCGATCGCGAGGACAGCGTCTATAAAGCCGACGACGCCGCACTGGCGGATCTGGTCGGGCGTGAATGGGGCCTGAACTACCGCGTGCGCGGGCGTCATGCCGGGCAGGATCCGCTGCTGTTCCTCGACCTGCGCAACACCCGTGGCTGGGTCAAGGATCACGCGCAAGGCAAAAGCGTGCTCAACCTGTTCGCTTACACCTGTGGTGTTGGCCTCAGTGCAGCGGCCGGCGGTGCACGTGAGGTGTGCAACCTCGATTTTGCCGAGGGCAACCTGGCGGTCGGTCGCGAGAATGGTTTGCTCAACCCGCAACTGCCGCCGATGCAATTCATTCAGTCCGATTACTTCCCGGCGATCCGCCAGCTCGCTGGCCTGCCGATCAGCGTGCGGCGCGGGCAGAAGCTGCCGAGCTATCAGCGCCTCGAACAGCGCCAACACGATCTGGTCCTGCTCGATCCGCCGGCGTGGGCCAAAAGCGCATTCGGCACCGTCGACCTGCTACGCGATTATCAGAGCCTGCTCAAACCCGCGCTGCTGGCCACCGCCGACAACGGCGTACTGATCTGCTGCAACAACCTGGCGAAAGTCAGCATGGACGATTGGCGCGAACAAGTGCTGCGCTGCGCCGAAAAGGCCGGTCGCCCGGTGCGCGAATGGAGCGTGATGACCCCGGGTGCGGACTTCCCCTCGCGGGACCAGCAGCCACCGTTGAAGACACTGATTTTGCAGCTGTGATCCCTCCGGCATGAGCGATTTCATTTCCCTGTGGGAGCGAGCCTGCTGGCGAAAGCGCAGTGTCAGTCGACTTGTTTTTCACTGAACCAGCGCATTCGCGAGCAGGCTCGCTCCCACCGGGGAGATCTATTCCTACAGAAATTTCTGAACAATCCTGTCCCACATCAAGCACTTCGGAACCAGAATCGCGTGCCATACTCCAAGGCACTCCGATTCAGACAGATGAAGCCGCACATGCCCAAAGGATTGATTCGCGCGATTGGCGCACTGCTGACAGCCCTGGCCCTCTACAGCCTGCTGGGGTTTTTGATCCTGCCGGGCATTGCCTTGCGCGTGGCCAACCAGCAACTGGCGAACTACGCGACGATGCCGGCGCATCTGCAGCGCATCGAACTCAACCCCTTCAGCCTTGAGGTCACCCTGTGGGGGCTGGTGATCGGCGAGCCGGGCAAGGAGCAGGTCGGCTTCGATCGCCTCTATGCCAACCTGCAAATCGACAGCCTGTGGACCAAAGCGCTGCATCTGTCCGACATCGAACTGGACAAACCCAAAAGCGAAATCCTCTTCGCCAAGGACGGCAAGCTCAACCTGCTCGGCCTGTTCAACGTGCCGCCGAGCGAGCCGACACCCGCCGATCCCGACGCCAAGCCATTCCCGCTGCGTATCGACAACATCAAACTGGCCGGCGGCGTGGTGCATTTCGAGGATATGCGGCCCAGCGAGCCGATCGAATTTCTTTACGACGACCTCAGTTTCGAGCTGAAAAACCTCAGTACCCTGCCCGAGGACAGCGCCGACATGACCCTCGTCGCCATCGGCCCCGCTGGCGGGCGGATCGACTGGACCGGCAATTTCAGCCTGATCCCGTTCACCTCCGAAGGCACCCTGAAAGTCACCGATGGCCAGATGAAATCCTTCTGGCCCTACGTGCGCGACGCCGTGCCGCTAGTGCTGGAAAACGGCGTGGTCAGCCTCAGCACCGAGTACAAACTCAACCTGTCGAAACAGACCGAACTGCTGCTGAACAACGTCGCGGTGAGCATTGCGCCGTTCGCCATCAAGGCTCCGGACGGACGTCCGCTGGCCAGGCTCGAACGCCTCGACGTCAGCGAAACCTCGCTGGACCTGGCCAAGCAGCAAGTGGTGGTCGGCAAGATCCGCAGCAACAAACTGGAAACCTGGGCGGCGCTGGAAGCCGACGGCCAGTTGGATTGGCAGAAGCTGTTCGCCAGCCAACCGTCGAAACCGGCTGCCAAAGCCGCTGCCGAACCGGCGGATACACCGGCCGCCGCCGACTCGCCGAAACCTGAGCCAAGCGCGCCGAGCAAGCCATGGCAGGTGCTGGTCAAGGATGTGCAACTGCGCAACTACACGGTCCATCTCGCCGACCGCTCGGCGCAACCGGCAGTAGCGCTGGACATCACCCCGCTGAACGTCGATCTGCAGGATTTCGACAGCCTCAACGGCTCGCCTTTCAAGCTCAAGCTCGACAGCGGCCTGGGCAAGCAAGGCAAGATCAGCGCCGACGGCACGGTCAATCTGGCCCCGGTCAACGCGCAGCTCAACGTGAAAACCCAGGACGTCGACCTGCGTGTCGCGCAGTCCTATATCAACCCGTTCATTCGCCTGGAACTGCGCAGCGGCATGCTCGGCAGTGACCTCAAGGTCAACCTGAAAAGCACCGAACCACTGGCCCTCAGCGTCACCGGCCGCGCGCAGATCGATCAACTGCACACCCTCGATACGCTCAAGACCCGCGATTTTCTCAAATGGCAGCAAGTAGTGGTCGACGGCATCAACTATCAGCACGGCGACAGCCTGTCGATCGACAAGGTCAACCTGTTGCAGCCCTATGTACGCTTCATGATCAACGACGATCGCACCACCAACGTCGACGACCTGCTGATCCCGCAACCGGCCGACAGCGGAGCAAAAAGCACCGCAGCCAAACCGGCAGGAAAGGACAAACCGCTGGGTATTCACATCGGCGCGATTGCGATCAACGACGGCTCGGCCAACTTCGCCGACTTCAGCCTGACGCCGAATTTCGCCACCGCCGTGCAGCAGCTCAACGGTCAGATCGGCACCATTGACAGTCGTCAGGCGAAGCCGGCCAGCGTCGATATCAAAGGCAAGGTCGACCGTTATGCGCCGGTGACCATCAAGGGTGCGGTCAATCCGTTCGACCCGATGGCCAGCCTCGACATCGCCACCAGCTTCAAGCGCGTCGAACTGACGACCCTGACGCCCTACTCCGGCAAATTCGCCGGCTACCGCATCCGCAAGGGCCGGCTCAACCTTGATCTGCACTACCTGATCACCAAAGGCCAGCTGAAAGCCGAGAACAAAGTCGTCGTCGAGCAGCTGCAACTGGGCGAGAAGGTCGACAGCCCTGATGCAGTGAGTCTGCCGCTGAAACTGGCGATCGCCCTGCTCAAGGACGTCGACGGCAAGATCTCCATCGAATTGCCGGTGACCGGCGACCTGAATAATCCACAGTTCAGCGTGATGCCGATCGTCTGGCAAACCCTGCGCAATTTGATCGTCAAAGCGGCCGCCGCACCGTTCAAAATGATCGGCGGGCTGGTCAGTGGCGGCGGCTCCGAAGACCTCGGCACGGTGTCCTTCGCGCCGGGCTCCAGCGATCTGAGCAAAGACGCCGAAGCGGCGCTGGTGAAACTGTCGCAGGCACTCAAGGAACGTCCGGCGCTGCGCCTGGAAATCGAAGGCACGGCCGCGAAGAGCAGCGATGGGCCACTGCTGGCCGAGCAACGTCTGGAACGCGAATATCAGTACAACTACTACAAGATGCTCCAGCGCCGTGGCGACAAAGTCCCGGCCCAGGCCTCGCTGTTGCAAGTGCCCGAAAGCGAGAAAGGCGCGTTGCTCGAAGGCATCTACCGCACCCGCTTGAAAACCCAGCCACCGGCAGAATGGAAAGACCTCGGCAAAGAAGAACGCACGGCGAAAATGCGCCAGGGCGTGATCGCATTCTGGAGTGGCAGCGAGGTGCTGTTGCGCCAGTTGGGCCAGGACCGCGCCAGCACCATCAAGGATTACCTGGTCGACAAGGGCAAGCTCGAGGATGACCGCGTGTACTTCATCGACGCCAACCTCGGCGAGGCCGAAAGCGACGGCCGCGTGGTGACGCAAATGCACCTGGATGCCGAATGACCGTGCGTAACTGGCTGGCTGTGCTTGCTCTGACGTGCGCCGCCGGCCATGCGTCGGCGTCGGATACATTGCGCTGCGGCAGCCAATTGATCAGCCTCGGCGACCGCGCCAGCGAAGTGCTGCAAAAATGTGGTGAGCCGGTCAGTCGCGATGTGCTCGGCTACAAGCGCAGTGCCAATCGCCGCGAAGAGTTTCAGGTCGAGGAATGGACCTACGGACCAAACAACGGCATGTACCAGTACCTGCGCTTCGAAGGTAATCGCTTGCGGCAGATCAACAGCAAACGCGGTAACTAAGCCGAACGAAATTCGCCCTGTGGGAGCGAGCCTGCTCGCGAATACGGTCTGTCTACTGACGAACTTGTCGGCTGACACTACGCATTCGCGAGCAGGCTCGCTCCCACATTGGTATTGCCCAAAATAGAACAGGCCCCGACACAAGTGCCGGGGCCTGTAATGGTCACATCCGTGTGACCGTTCGCATGAACTCTAAAGTTGCGGCAGACGTATTGCTCGGCCCGTCTGTCGCGTCTTCTCCCGGTTCAGGCGAGAAGTCTTGCCTTACTCGGCTTTCAGGCCGTCAGCGGAGACCGCTTTAACGCCTTTGATTTTCTTGGCAATGCCAACGGCGACTTCTTTCTGCGACTCGGTTACCGCAGTGGTCGACGACAGGGAAACTACACCCTTGTTGGTTTCGACTTTGATGTCGGTGCCTGGAATGCCTTTTTCGGTAACCAGGTCAGCTTTGACCTTGGTGGTGATCCAGGTGTCGTTGGTATCTTGTTTCATTTCGGTAACTTCACCGGCAGCCAGAACCATTGGCGACTGGGTAGCCTGAGCGGACTGGGCGAAAGCGCCACCAGCCATGGTCAGGGTCAGAGCGGTAGCAGCGGCAGTGATAGCGAACTTCTTCATACGAGTAACTCCTGTTTTTACTGGAAGTCTGCTGTAACGCTTGTCAGCAGGGTTACCGGAGATATTGCGAACGCTGTGCCAACTTTTTCGACCGCATAAAATCGTTTAAAAACAAACAGTTATGAAAAACGCTGATTTTCATTTTCATGCAAAATGCATGACGTGCGTGAAAATCACATGCAAGTTGCGGTTTTTTGGAAAGTTCATAAGCTGCTGAAATTATTGGAGCTTTTAAAAACCGTTGCGTAATAAAAAGCTCCGCAATTGCGGAGCTTTTTAAGTTGCAGGTGCGTGTCAAACGCCCGGGCAGCTCGTAGTTGTATATTCTTTCGAGCCGGAGAACTTACAGGTCCAGCCAGTGGTAGGACTGCGTGTCAGCGTTACGGTCTGGCCGAGAACAGGCGCTGGAGCGTTGAGCAGCGTACAAGTAATAGTACCCGTCCCATCGGCGACTTTTCCGGAGGCCGCCAACGTGCAATTCTGCGTGGCCGCTGTGCCGCCGTTCACGTTGGTAATGCTCGGGTCAGTCGATCCGGCATTGATCACGTCTTCAAAATTGACCTTAAGAGCTGATGCTTCCGCAATCCCAGCGGTCACCTTCGACCGCGCCTGATACTTCGAATACTGCGGCAGGGCGATAGTCGCCAGAATGCCGATGATCGCCACAACGATCAGCAGCTCGATCAATGTGAAACCTTGTTGTTTTTTCATAGACACGCTCCATGCATGAGTCGAAATCTCATGATCTGAACAAGGCTCAGCACAGCCCATGCCAACGCCTTTCAGGCCCCGCCTGCTGGGCGCGCGCAATCGCCTGCGCCGTTTCCTACAACCCGCAACCGCACTATCTGACACTTTTTGTCACCTGCACCGGCCATGTTTGGCGCTGTCACTTGACTAGGCTATAAGTCATGAACGGCAAGCGTGCGGAATCCCCATGAATGACATCGCTCTGAGCGGTCTGGCCAAGCAATTGGTCCAGGCCGAACTGCTCACGGAAACAAGCGCCCGGCAATCCTGGGCGCAGGCCCAGCGCAATCGCGTGTCGCTGGTCAATTACCTGGTGCACAACAAACTGGTCAACAGCCGGCAGATCGCCGAAATAGCTTCCGAACATTTCGGCATGGCGCTGCTCGATCTGCATTGCCTCGACAAAGAGACTCAGCCCAAGGGCCTGGTCAGTGAGAAACTGGTTCGCCAGCACTGCGCCCTGCCCCTCTGGCGGCGCGGCAACAAATTGTTCGTGGGCCTTTCCGACCCAAGCAATCAGCAGGCGATCAGCGACATCCAGTTCAGCACCGGCCTGAGCACCGAAGCGATTCTGGTGGAGGACGACAAGCTCAGCGACGCCATCGACAAGTTCTTCGACAGCCATGCCTCGGGCCTGGAGGAAATGGCCGATGTCGATCTCGACGGCCTCGACGTCGAGTCCATTGATGACAACAAACAGGACGTGATCGGCGGCCTCGATGCCGACGACGCCCCGGTCGTACGTTTTGTGCACAAGATGCTGCTCGATGCGATCAAAAGCGGCTCTTCCGACCTGCATTTCGAACCCTACGAAAAAAACTATCGGGTGCGCATGCGCACCGACGGCATGCTGCGCGAGGTGGCCAAGCCGCCGATCCAGTTGGCCGGGCGCATTGCCGCGCGCTTGAAGGTAATGGCCAGTCTGGATATCTCGGAACGGCGCAAACCTCAGGACGGCCGCATCAAAATGCGCCTGTCGAAAAGCAAATCCATCGATTTTCGCGTCAACACCCTGCCGACTCTGTGGGGCGAAAAAGTGGTGATCCGGATTCTCGACCCGTCCAGTGCACAAATGGGCATCGATGCACTGGGTTACGAAGCCGAACAAAAAGCCTTGTACCTCGCCGCGCTGAAACAGCCGCAAGGGATGATTCTGGTCACCGGCCCCACCGGCTCCGGTAAAACCGTGTCGCTGTACACCGGGCTGAATATCCTCAACACCGTCGACATCAACATTTCCACCGCCGAAGACCCGGTGGAAATCAACATGGAAGGCATCAACCAGGTCAACGTCAATCCCCGCCAAGGGCTGGACTTTGCCCAGGCGCTGCGCTCGTTTCTGCGTCAGGACCCGGACGTGATCATGGTCGGCGAGATCCGCGATCTGGAAACCGCCGAGATCGCGATCAAGGCCGCGCAGACCGGCCACTTGGTACTGTCGACCCTGCACACCAACAGCGCGGCGGAAACCCTCACGCGCCTGCACAACATGGGCATTCCCGGTTTCAACATCGCCACCTCGGTCAGCCTGATCATCGCCCAGCGTCTGGCGCGCAAATTGTGCGCGCACTGCAAGCGGCCGCTGGAAATCCCCCACGAAACCTTGCTCAAGGAAGGCTTCCCTGAGGAACGCATCGGTCATTTCACGATCTACGAGCCGGTCGGTTGCGATCACTGCAATGGCGGGTACAAAGGACGCGTGGGGATTTATGAAGTGGTAAAGAACACACCGGACCTGCAACGGTTGATCATGGCCGAGGGCAATTCGCTGGAAATCGATATTCAGATGCGCCGCGACGGCTTCGCCGATCTGCGCACTTCCGGGCTGCACAAGGCCATGCAAGGCATCACCAGCCTTGAGGAAATCAACCGGGTCACCAAGGATTGAACATGGCGGTCAAGGCAGCGAAAGTCAGCATTTACGCTTGGGAAGGCACGGACCGCAAAGGCAGTAAAGTCAGCGGCGAGTTGAGCGGACAGAACCCCGCACTGATCAAGGCGCAACTGCGCAAACAGGGGATCAACCCGGGCAAGGTGCGCAAGAAATCCGCCTCCCTGCTGACCTTCGGCAAACGCATCAAACCGCAGGACATCGCCCTGTTCACCCGGCAGATGGCAACCATGATGAAGGCCGGTGTACCGCTGTTGCAGTCCTTCGACATCATCGGCGAAGGCTTCGAAAACCCGGCCATGCGCAAACTGGTCGACGAGGTCAAACAGGAGGTCGCGGCCGGTAACAGCTTCGCTACGGCCCTGCGCAAGAAACCGCAATACTTCGACGAGTTGTACTGCAACCTGGTCGACGCCGGCGAACAGTCCGGTGCCCTCGACACTTTGCTCGAACGGGTCGCGACCTATAAGGAAAAAAGCGAAGCGCTCAAGGCCAAGATCAAGAAGGCCATGACTTACCCTACTGCGGTGGTGCTGGTGGCGGCGGTGGTAACAGGCATTCTGCTGGTCAAAGTGGTGCCGCAGTTCCAGTCGGTGTTTTCCGGCTTCGGCGCCGAATTGCCCGGCTTTACGCTGATGATCATCAGCCTGTCGGAATTCATGCAGCAGTGGTGGTGGGCCATTCTTTTTGCGCTGGTGGCGGTGTTTTTCGGCACTCGCCACGCGCTGAAGACATCGCAGGCCCTGCGTGACCGCCGCGATGCCTGGCTGTTGAAGCTGCCACTGGTGGGCACCTTGATGTACAAGTCCGCCGTCGCACGTTTTGCCCGCACCCTGTCGACCACATTCGCAGCCGGTGTGCCGCTGGTGGAAGCGCTGGATTCGGTCGCCGGTGCCACCGGCAATGTGGTGTTCAAGCGCGCGGTGTTGCGGGTGCGGCAGGACGTCTCGACCGGCATGCAGCTCAATTTCTCAATGCGCAGCACCGGTGTGTTTCCCAACATGGCAGTGCAGATGACCGCCATCGGCGAGGAATCGGGCGCGCTGGATGACATGCTCGACAAGGTCGCCGGTTTTTATGAAGCGGAAGTCGATAACATGGTCGACAACCTCACCAGCCTGATGGAGCCGTTCATCATGGTGGTGCTGGGGGTCATCGTCGGTGGACTGGTGGTGGCCATGTACCTGCCGATCTTCCAACTCGGCTCAGCGATCTGACATGCCTATCGAAGAACTGTTTGCTGTGTATCCGCTGGCCTTTGTGGTCAGCGCGCTGCTGCTCGGGCTGGTGGTCGGCAGCTTCCTCAATGTTGTGGTCTGGCGCTTGCCGAAAATGCTCGAGCGCGACTGGCGCCAGCAGGCCCATGATGTGCTCGGCCTGCCTACTGAAACGCCTGTGCCGACCTACAACCTGATGCTGCCGCACTCCGCGTGCCCGCATTGCGGACACCGGATCCGCCCTTGGGAAAACATTCCGCTGCTCAGTTATCTGCTGCTGCGCGGGCGCTGCTCGGCCTGTTCGGCGCCGATCAGTAAACGTTACCCGCTGACCGAACTGGCCTGCGGCCTGCTGTCGGCATTCATCGCCTGGCATCTGGGCTTCGGCTGGCCGGCGGGCTTGCTGATTTTGCTGACGTGGGGCTTGCTGGCGATGAGTCTGATCGACTGCGAACATCAGCTGCTGCCCGATGTGCTGGTGCTGCCGCTGCTGTGGCTGGGGCTGATCGTCAACAGCTTCGGCGTGTTCGTGGCGTTGCCCGATGCATTGTGGGGCGCAGTCGCGGGTTATCTGGCGCTGTGGTCGGTGTTCTGGCTGTTCAAACTGCTCACCGGCAAGGACGGCATCGGTCATGGCGATTTCAAGCTGTTGGCCTTGCTTGGCGCTTGGGGTGGCTGGCAGATTCTGCCGCTGACAATTCTGTTGTCATCCTTGGTGGGAGCGATTTTGGGCGTCGTCATGCTGCGTCTGCGCGCCCAGGCAACCTCGACGCCGATCCCCTTCGGACCCTTTCTGGCAATTGCCGGCTGGATTGCCTTGCTCTGGGGTGGTCAAATAACCGACTTCTATTGGCAGTCTGTCGGTTTGAAATGAATACCCCTGTGGAAAAACCCTGGATCCTCGGCCTGACCGGCGGCATCGGCAGCGGCAAAAGCGCGGCGGCGCAGCACTTCATCGACCTCGGCGTGCACGTGGTGGACGCTGATCATGCGGCGCGCTGGGTAGTCGAGCCGGGGCGTCCAGCGCTGGCGAAAATCGCCGAGCATTTCGGTTCCGGCGTGTTGCAGGCCGACGGCACACTGGACCGTGCCGCCCTGCGCAAACTGATTTTTGAAGACCCTGAACAGCGGCGTTGGCTAGAGGCGCTGTTGCATCCGTTGATCGGCGAAGAAATCGCTGATCATCTGGCGCAGGCAAAATCGCCTTACGCGATTCTGGTTTCACCGCTGCTGATCGAGTCCGGGCAATACGCGATGACTCAGCGCATCCTGGTCATCGATGCGCCGCAACAACTGCAGATCGAACGCACCTTGCAGCGTGACCAGACCAGCGAAGCGCAGGTGCAGGCGATCCTCAAGGCGCAATCGAGCCGTGAAGACCGCGTGAGCCGTGCCGACGACGTGATCGTCAACGACCGCGACCTCGCCTGGCTGCACAGCGAGGTCGAGCGTCTGCATCACTTTTATCTGACTTTATCCGGAGGCCAAGCATGAGCCAGATTCCAACCGTTGAATGCCCGACCTGCGGCGCCCCCGTCGAATTCACCCCGGCGAACAAATTCCGTCCGTTCTGCTCCGACCGCTGCAAACTGATCGACCTCGGCGCCTGGGCCTCGGAAGAACACAAGATTCCGGTCGCCCCGGATGCCGAGGACGAGCTGTTTTCCGGCGATTTCGATCCGCGTCACTGATCGCTGATCAGGGCCGCATAAAGCCGTAGTCCTGACTGTCGTCGAGGTTCTCCGCAAGAAAGCGCAACTCGTCGGCCAGGTCTTCGGCATTGCGCACTGCCTTGCTCTGCTGCACCACGGCGCTGAGCAGGGCGCGCAAACTCAGGCCCGGGTCAAAGCCCACTTCCTGCGCCAGCTCCAGACTCTGCCGGGTTTCCTGCCGCGCCCATTCGTACACGCCCATGCCACTGCTCCTGAAGGAATTTGCGCGAGCATGAAATCTCTGCGGCATGGCCGGTTTGATGTGGATCAAGACTTCGGATCGTCGTCCTTCCACGGCGCCGAAAGGTAACGGGTGCGGTTGAAGGTCTCCAGCCATTCCGGGCAGAACACCACCAACGCGCTGACAACCATGCCGTTGATAAAGGCCTCGGGAAACAGCAGCAACCACAGGTAGCCGACGAAATCTTCCAGCCATTCCGGCATGGCGAAGAGGCCGTCGTACCACAGCAGCGTCAGGCTGAGGATCAGGCACAACAGGCCGGACAACGCGGCGGCGAAGAAACCGGAACAGAAGATGTAAACGAATGGATTTCGTGGCTGCGCACGCTCGACCAGAATCGCCACGCATTCGGTGATCAGCACTGGCAGCAGAATCAGCAACGCGCCATTGACACCGACCGCTGCGAGATCCTGTCGACCCAACAACACCAGGCCGATCTGCGCAACCAGCCCGCCGACGATCGCCAGCGGCCAATCGAGCAGCAGCGTCACCGCCGTCATGCCGATAAAGTGGTAAGACACACCGGTGTCGAAATCCCTGCGCACCAGCCACAGCAGAAACAGCGCGAACACCGTGCCGAACAGCAAGTGCTGCCGACGACTGTCGCTGAACAGCTCGACCCATGGCGCACGCATGATCGCCCAGAGCAGCGCCGGCAGATAAATCAGCCAGCCGAGTGTCAGGCTTGCCGTTGAAAGCAGTTCGGCACCGATCATGATTCCCTCACCTGCTACTCGACACGCTTTTTTGTAGGAGCTGCCAAAGGCTGCGATCTTTTGATCTTGTTTATAAAAGCAAAAGATCGCAGCCTTCGGCAGCTCCTACAAGGGCGCAATCGCGCGACGTTTATGTCTGAGCCGATGCAAAGCTATCTGCTTGTCGCATTTGGACGCTAAGCTTGGGCTTATGGATGATTCAGATTATTTACGCCTGCTGACCATCGCGGCCGAGCAAGCCAACGCGTTCCTGTCCAATGCCCGCAAATGGGAGCGTGAGCGTTGGGTCTGCCAGCGCCTGCTGCAAGGTCTGAACATCCCCTACCGCGCCGACGAATTCGCCCCGGCCGGTGAGCCGCCGGACGTGTTGTTCCGCGATGCCAATTTCGAAGTTTTTTTCGTCCTCGACGAAGGCCGCCGTCTCAATGATGAATGGCGCGACGAATTGCAGCGTCGGCGCAGTGCGTTCTCCCTGAGCCAACTGGTGCGCCGCGAAGCCAAGCCCAAACGCATCCCGGCCAACGAATTTCTCCTGCGTCTGGCGCCGACCCTGCGCAAGAAGGCGCACAACTACAAGGAACGCGGAATGGATCTGGGTGAACTGGACATCATCGCCTTCGCCAGCCTCAAGCGCGAAGTGCTCGACCTCAACAGTCATTTCCCGCCACCGACCGAATATCTGCGTCAGGGCTGGCGCTCGCTGTCGCTGGTCGGCCCGACATTCGCCCGTGTGCTGTTCGCCCATCCCGACGCACCGGACTTTCTGCGCAGCAACCTCGGCCGCAGCATTGTGTTCGACGTGGGCATCAGCCTGTGACGCCGCTGCAGCAGTTGATCGCCGAGGTTCCGCAAACCGGTCGTGTGCGCTGGATCGGTGTGCGTCCAGAATCCCGTGGGCCGATGCTTGAGCTGGACGCGGTCGAGGCGCGGCTGGAAGCCGGGCTCACCGGCGACCACGCCCGCCCGGGCGTTCGCAATGCGCGACAGGTGACGCTGATTCAGTGGGAGCACCTGGCGGTGATCAGCGCATTGATGGGCCGTCCCGATGACCAGCCGGTCCGGCCTGAAGATCTGCGGCGCAATCTCGTTATAAGCGGAATCAATTTGTTTAGCCTGAAGGGGCGGCGCTTTCGCATCGGGCAAGCGATACTCGAAACCACTGGCTGGTGTCAGCCCTGCGCACGCTTGCAGGACAATCTCGGGCCGGGCACGTTTCAAGCCGTGCGCGGGCATGGCGGGATCACCGCCCGGGTGTTACAAAGCGGCATCATTCGCCTCGACGATAGCGTGTGCGTCGAACCGGTTCCGGACAGCGGCTACGCTGCGTTCAATCCGGGCTGAAAACCGCTGTAGCCTGTGCTCATTCAGTAACGTCTACCTGACGAGGCAAATATGACCAGCCGCCTGAACCCCGAAGACCAAAAGCATGTCGAAGAGTACCTGCAATTGTCCCAACACCGTGTCGAGCGCCGGCCTTTCCGGCCGTGGATGCTCCTGGTGCTGGTGCTGGCAGTGACCATTGGTCTGGGCCTGTTGAGCCGATTTATCAGTTACCTGACGTTATGAGCTGCCTTGCGCTCCCTCGGGTAACCGCACCGATTTCCTTTAAAAACCTTGCGAGTTATCCCTATGTCCCATCGTATTGTCATTGTCGGCGGCGGCGCCGGCGGTCTGGAGTTGGCTACCCGCCTGGGTAAGACTCTGGGCAAGCGCGGCACGGCCAGCGTGATGCTGGTCGACGCGAACCTGACCCACATCTGGAAGCCGCTGCTGCACGAAGTGGCCGCCGGTTCCCTGAACTCCTCCGAAGACGAACTCAACTATGTCGCGCAGGCGAAATGGAACCACTTCGAGTTCCAGCTCGGGCGCATGAGCGGGCTCGATCGCGCGCAGAAGAAAATCCAGTTGGCCGCGACCTATGACGAAAACGGCGTCGAGCTGGTGCCGGCGCGTGAAGTGGCTTATGACTCGCTGGTGATCAGCGTCGGCAGCACCACCAACGATTTCGGCACCCAGGGCGCGGCGCAGCATTGTCTGTTCCTTGATACGCGCAAACAGGCTGAGCGCTTCCACCAGCAATTGCTCAACCATTATCTGCGCGCCCACGCCGGGCAGACCGACGTGGTCGAGCAGATCAGCGTGGCCATCGTCGGCGCTGGCGCCACTGGCGTCGAACTGGCGGCAGAGTTGCACAACGCCGCCCATGAATTGGCCGCGTATGGTCTGGACCGGATCAAACCGGAAAACATGCACATCACGCTGATCGAAGCCGGCCCACGGGTGCTGCCTGCCCTGCCGGAGCGCATCAGCGGGCCGGTGCACAAGACCCTGGAGAAGCTCGGGGTCAATGTGATGACCAACGCAGCAGTCAGCGAAGTGACTGCCGACAGCCTGATCACCGCCGATGGCAACGAGATCAAGGCCAGCCTGAAGGTCTGGGCTGCCGGCATTCGCGCGCCGGGTTTCCTCAAGGACATCGACGGTCTGGAGACCAACCGCATCAATCAGCTGCAAGTGCTGCCGACTCTGCAAACCACTCGCGACGAAAACATCTTTGCCTTCGGCGACTGCGCGGCCTGCCCGCAACCGGGCACCGATCGCAACGTGCCGCCACGGGCACAAGCGGCGCATCAACAAGCCTCGTTGCTGGCCAAGTCGCTGAAACTGCGCATCGAAGGCAAGACCCTGCCGGAGTACAAGTACACCGACTACGGCTCGCTGATTTCACTGTCGCGTTTTTCTGCTGTGGGTAACTTGATGGGTAACCTGACCGGCAGCGTCATGCTCGAAGGCTGGCTGGCGCGGATGTTCTATGTGTCGCTGTACCGCATGCACCAGATGGCGCTGTACGGGCCGTTCCGCACGGCGATGTTGATGCTGGGCAGCAAGATTGGTCGTGGCACCGAACCGCGTCTGAAACTGCACTAGGGCCAACATCTGTGGGAGCTGGCTTGCCAGCGATGGCGCCGGGTCAGTTGATATTTCTGTCGCCTGACCCACCGCTATCGCGGGCAAGCCCGGCTCCCACAGGTTTTCGTGCTGCTCGAAGATCCGGCGCATTCGCGAGCAGCCTCGCTCCCACCTTTGATCTTTATTCCAAGCCCCGCATCGCGCGGGGCTTTTTATTGGCTGTCGATCAGAGCTGGAAGCGTCGCACCATGCCCTGTAGCGCATTGGCCAGTTGCGACAGCTCATGGCTCGACGCGCTTGTCTGATCAGCACCCGCAGCCGAACGCACCGACAGGTCGCGAATGTTCACCAGATTGCGATCCACTTCCCGCGCCACTTGCGCCTGCTCCTCGGCGGCGCTGGCGATCACGAGGTTGCGCTCGTGAATCTCGTGCACCGACGCCGTGATCGTCACCAACGCCTCACCTGCCCGCTCTGCGAGAACCAGCGTACTCGCCGCACGAGATGCGCTGGCCTGCATTGACTCCAGCGCCTGGCTCGAACCGCTGCGCATGCCTTGCACCATCTGTTCGATTTCCTGCGTCGATTGCTGGGTGCGATACGCCAGCGCGCGCACCTCATCGGCTACCACCGCAAAACCTCGACCGCTTTCGCCCGCACGTGCTGCCTCGATGGCAGCGTTGAGCGCCAGCAGATTGGTCTGCTCGGCGATTGCGCGAATCACGTCCAGAACCTTGCCGATGTCTTGCGATTGATTGGCCAGCGACTGCACCAGTTCGCCGGTGTTCTGTACATCACTGGCCAGGGCGTTGATCGCACTGGCGGTTTCGCTGACGCGCTCCTGGCCCAATTGCGCCGATTGACTGGACTGGCGCGTGGCATCGGACGTCGACACCGCGTTGCGCGCGACCTCCTCCACCGCAGCGGTCATCTCGTTGACCGCAGTGGCAGCTTGTTCGATTTCGTTGTTCTGCTCCTGCAGGCCTTGGGTGCTGTCGACGGTGACGGCGCTCAGTTCGTCAGCGGCGGTGGCCAGTTGTGTGGCTGAGCCGCTGATACCTTGCAGCGTCTCGCGCAGGTTCTGTTGCATCGTTGCCAAGGCCTTGAGCAAGCGGCTGACTTCGTCGTTGCCATGGGTTTCGATCGGCCGCGTGAGATCGCCCTTGGCGACACTTTCTGCGGCATCCACGGCGCTGCTCAGCGGGCGCACGATACTGCGCGTAAGCAACATCGCCAGCGCCACCGTGGCCAGCGCTGCCAGACCAATGAACAGGCTGACGATGGTCCGCGAGGTTTCATAATGCGCGGCGGACTTCTCGCTTTCGGCGGCGACCTGGCGGGCGAACAGATCGGCGAGATCGTTGAGTTGCTTGCCGGAGCCGTCGACCACGGTCTTCATGTCAACCAGCAACAATTTGGTCAACTCGTCACGCTTGCCTTGCTCGGCAAGGGTGAATGACTGGGCGATGCCGGTGCGATAGGCGGCGAAGGTTTTCTTGAACTGGTCATACAGCTGCTGACCTTCGGCAGTGTCGACCAGTTTGTCGTAGGCGGCGATCTTCTCGCTCAGTTCCTTGTCGCGGGTGTCCATCTGGCCGCGATAGGTGGCGATATTGGCCGGATCCTGATCGAGCGCCATGCGCAGGGAGATGGTGCGGATGCGCAACATCAGCTCGCGGATCTCGTCGCCGCCACGAATGCTCGGCAACCAGCGGTTCTCCACCGCCAACTCACTGTCGCGGATGCTCGACATCTGCCCCAGCGCAAACACGCCGAGCAAGGCCACCAACACCGCGATCAGGGCAAATCCCAGGGCAGCCCGGGGAGCAATATTCAACTGACGAAGCAACATGACGAACGCCCTTATTCTTGTAATGGCCAGATCAAGGGGCGAAGCGTTGGCAGTCCCCTCGTGTTAGCGGGCTATCGGCAGGTTGTATGACGACTTGAAGGGATTCAGCTTTCGGCAGGCAAAAAAAATCCCCGTATCTTTCGATACGAGGATTTTCAATATGGTCGGGGTAAGGGGATTCGAACTCCTGACATCCTGCTCCCAAAGCAGGCGCGCTACCGGACTGCGCTATACCCCGGTAAAAAAAAGGCGACCTTTCAAAGATCGCCTTCTTCGATCAGCGCTTTTGGCCTCTGATCTTAAGATTCGATCCCAGCGCAAACTGGTTTCAAAAATGGTGGGTCGTGTGGGATTCGAACCTACGACCAATTGGTTAAAAGCCAACTGCTCTACCAACTGAGCTAACGACCCAAATATGGTCGGGGTAAGGGGATTCGAACTCCTGACATCCTGCTCCCAAAGCAGGCGCGCTACCGGACTGCGCTATACCCCGGTTTGAAATTGGCTCCGTGACCAGGACTCGAACCTGGGACCCAATGATTAACAGTCATTTGCTCTACCGACTGAGCTATCACGGAACTACATATTTCAATTTACAACGGTGAAGCTTTGTTGCATCTCGCCACCCGTTCGCATCGCTGCGTTCGTGTGTCTGAGGCGCGCTATTCTACAACCTAGAACACCTCTGTCAACCCCCTAAATTGCTTTCAAGTTAATGATTTGCAACTTATTTCAGATTCCAACCCGGTGGGTTGAAACGCTGCCGGTGACTGACTGCGGGGCGCACTTTACAAGCCTTTTCCTTTGAGTTCAACAGCCTGGCGAAAAAAAGGCCTCGCAATGCGAGGCCTTCCCGGTTTCATTGCCGCTGAGGCTTAGCCGAAAACGATTTCGTCGTTCTCGACCTTGCCGGTGGCGGTGTCGCCCGGCATGAAATGACCCGACAGGATCAACTGCGCCAGCGGGTTTTCGATCCAGCGCTGGATCGCCCGTTTCAAAGGACGTGCGCCATACACCGGGTCGTAACCGACGGCGATCAGCTTGTCCATCGCCTCCGGGCTCAGCTCCAGCTTCAGCTCGCGCTCCGCCAGGCGGCTGCGCAGGCGGCCCAACTGGATCTCGGTAATGCCGGCGATCTGATCCCGCGCCAGCGGCTCGAAGATCACCACTTCGTCAACGCGGTTGATGAACTCAGGACGGAAGTGCGAGGTCAGCGCGTCCATCACAGCAGCACGCTGCGCCTCACGATCACCGACCAGTTCCTGGATCTGCATCGACCCGAGGTTGGACGTCATCACGATCACCGTGTTGCGGAAGTCCACCGTACGCCCGTGACTGTCGGTCAGACGGCCATCCTCAAGCACTTGCAGGAGGATGTTGAACACATCCGGGTGCGCCTTCTCGACTTCGTCCATGAGGATCACCGAGTACGGCTTGCGACGCACCGCTTCGGTCAGGTAACCGCCCTCTTCATAGCCGACGTAGCCTGGTGGCGCACCGATCAGACGAGCCACGGAATGTTTCTCCATGAACTCGGACATGTCGATCCGCACCATCGCCTCTTCAGTATCGAAAAGGAATTCGGCCAGCGCCTTGCACAGCTCGGTTTTACCGACACCGGTCGGGCCGAGGAACATGAACGAGCCGCTCGGACGATTCGGGTCGGACAGTCCGGCGCGGGAACGCCGCACGGCATTGGCCACAGCCACGACCGCTTCTTCCTGACCGATTACCCGTTTGTGCAACAGGCTCTCCATTTTCATCAGCTTGTCGCGCTCGCCTTCGAGCATTTTCGACACCGGGATGCCGGTCCACTTCGACACGACTTCGGCAATCTCTTCTTCAGTCACCTTGCTGCGCAGCAACTGGTTTTCGCTCTTGCCGTGCTGGTCGACCATCTGCAGGCTGCGTTCCAGATCGGGGATCACCCCGTATTGCAACTCGGCCATGCGATTCAGGTCGCCTTTACGGCGCGCGGCTTCCAGTTCCTGGCGCGACTGTTCGATCTTCTGCTGAATCTGCGCAGAACCCTGCACCTCGGCTTTCTCCGAGTTCCAGATTTCCTCCAGATCGGAATACTCACGCTCGTGACGCTCGATTTCTTCCTGGAGTTTTTCCAGGCGTTTCTTCGCCGCGTCGTCGCTTTCTTTCTTCAGCGCCTGGGATTCCACCTTCAGCTGAATCAGGCGCCGCTCCAGACGATCGAGCACTTCCGGTTTGGAGTCGATCTCCATGCGGATACGGCTGGCTGCCTCATCGATCAAGTCGATGGCCTTGTCCGGCAGCTGTCGATCCGTGATGTAGCGATGGCTGAGCTTGGCCGCAGCGATGATCGCGCCGTCGGTGATCGCCACCTTGTGGTGGACCTCGTAACGCTCCTTGAGGCCACGCAGAATCGCGATGGTGTCTTCTTCGCTCGGCTCGTCCACCAGAACTTTCTGGAAACGCCGCTCGAGCGCCGCGTCCTTCTCTATATATTGGCGGTACTCATTGAGCGTGGTCGCGCCGACGCAGTGCAGCTCGCCGCGAGCCAGCGCAGGCTTGAGCATGTTGCCAGCGTCCATCGAGCCTTCGCCTTTACCGGCGCCGACCATGGTGTGCAGTTCGTCGATGAACAGAATGATCTGCCCTTCCTGCTTCGACAGTTCGTTGAGCAACGATTTCAGGCGCTCTTCGAACTCACCGCGATACTTGGCGCCGGCGATCAACGCGCCCATGTCCAGCGACAGCAGGCGCTTGCCTTTGAGGCCGTCCGGCACTTCGCCGTTGATGATGCGCTGCGCCAGCCCCTCGGCGATCGCGGTTTTACCCACGCCAGGTTCACCGATCAGCACCGGGTTGTTCTTGGTACGGCGTTGCAGAACCTGAATGGTGCGGCGGATCTCGTCGTCACGGCCGATCACCGGATCAAGCTTGCCTTCTTCGGCGCGCTTGGTCAGGTCGACGGTGTACTTGTCCAGCGCCTGCCGCGACTCTTCGTGGTTGGCGTCATTTACCGCTTCGCCACCACGCAGGTTGTTGATCGCGTTTTCCAGGGCTTTCTTGCTCACGCCTTGGCCGAGCAGCAACTTGCCGAGCTTGCTGTTCTCGTCCATCGCGGCGAGCAGCACCAGTTCGCTGGAAATGAACTGGTCGCCCTTCTGCTGAGCCAGACGGTCAGCCTGATTGAGCAGGCGCGCCAGATCCTGCGACATGTTGACGTCGCCGGTCGGGTTCTGGATTTTCGGTAGTTGATCGAGCTCTTTGGTCAGCTCTTTACGCAAGCTGTTGACGTCGAAGCCTACTTGCATCAGCAACGGCTTGATCGAACCGCCCTGCTGTTCAAGCATGGCCTGCATCAAGTGCGCCGGCTCGATGGCCGGATGATCGTGGCCAACCGCCAACGACTGGGCGTCGGACAGGGCCAACTGTAATTTGCTGGTTAAACGGTCAATACGCATGGGTCACCTTCCTTTTGAGCAGGCCGGACCTAAGAAACCATCCTGAATAAAGAAACCTGCCAGATACCACTGTAGATGCGGTCGATTCTGGGAGATTCAAGCGTCGGAGAGTTGATGCAGATCAGAGAGTTTAGCGGGTGAGCCAAACAAGGGAGGCGAAACGACCGGTGCGCGACGCACGGCGATAGGAGAAGAAGCGCGGATCGGTCACGGTGCAGAAACCGCCACCATAAACAGCCGTGACACCCCGTTCAGCCAGACGCAGGCGCGCCAGCAGATAGATATCAGCCATGAACTTGCCGGCATTGTTGCTCGGTACGAACGCTTCTGCTGCTTCAGGCAGTTGATTGATGAAGACTTCCCGTACTTCCGGACCGACTTCAAAGGCTTTGGGGCCAATGGCCGGGCCGAGCCAGACCAGTACCTCGTCAGCAGGAACATCGAGGCTGTCGAGAGTTGCCTCAAGCACACCCGCCGCCAGACCACGCCAACCGGCATGAGCGGCCGCGACACGCGTGCCGGCACGATCGCAGAACAATGCCGGCAAACAGTCTGCCGTCATCGCCGCACAGGCAATACCCGGCGTTGCCGTCCAACTGGCATCTGCAGTCGCAACGATGCCCGGATCAGCATGGGCAACGGTGATCCCGTGCACTTGCTGCAACCAGGCAGGCTGTATGGAGAAGTGATCGGTCAAGCGTCGACGGTTCTCAGCGACGTCCTGCGGACGATCATCGACATGATCGCCCAGATTCAGGCTGTCGAACGGCGCCTCGCTGACACCGCCCTCGCGGGTGGTGACACAGGCCCTGACGCTGGCCGGCGCAGGCCAGTCCGGCGTCAGCCAGTTCATCCGACGAAGGCCTCGCGATCCTGCTTGAGCAGGGTCAGCAGCCAGACGAAATCTTCCGGCAGCGGCGATTCCCAGCTCATGCGCTCACCGCTCGTCGGGTGATCGAGTTCAAGGAAACGCGCGTGCAGCGCCTGACGCGGGAAGTGCTTGAGCGATTCCACCATGGTCGGGTTGGCCGCAGGCGGAATGCGGAAACGCCCGCCGTACGCCGGATCGCCGACCAATGGGAAGTTGATGTGCGCCATGTGCACGCGGATCTGGTGGGTCCGACCGGTTTCCAGCTTCACCCGAACGTGGGTGTGCGAACGGAAGCGTTCGAGCACGCGGTAGTGGCTGACGGCAGGCTTGCCGCCTTCCATCACTGCCATGCGCTGGCGTTGCTGGCCGTGACGACCGATCGGTGCGTTGATCTTGCCACCGGCGGTGACCACGCCAATGACGATGCACTCATAGATGCGGCTAACGCTGCGGCTCTGCAATTGCGCAACCAGTTTGGTCTGCGCCTGAATGGTTTTGGCCACCACCATCAGACCGGTGGTGTCCTTGTCCAGACGATGCACGATACCGGCGCGCGGGACATTGATGATGTCCGGCACATGGTGCAACAAAGCGTTGAGCAGGGTGCCATCGGCGTGACCGGCGGCCGGGTGAACCACCAGACCCGCAGGCTTGTTGATCACCAGGATGTCGTCGTCTTCATAGACGATGTCGAGCTCGATGTCCTGGGCGATCCACTCGCCCTGGGCTTCCTGCTCGGCAGTCAGCTCAAGGACGGCACCGCCATGCACAATGTCGCGCGGGCGGATCACCGCCCCGTCCACAGTCAGGCGACCTTCTTTGATCCAGGCGGAAAGGCGCGAGCGTGAGTGCTCAGCGAAGAGTTGGGCGGCGACTTGATCGAGGCGTTGGCCGCCCAATTCGGACGGCACCTCTGCGCGAAGTTCAATTTTATCGGACATGCTCGGACTGGGCGTCGGCACAGCCTTTGGTTTCGGCTGCGCGCTTGTGGTTAAATACGGCGTCTTTTGCCCCGAGGCTTTTCAACGGGGCGCTCATCATAACAGGACGGCCCCGCCCAAGACAGCGGCCGTCATAGGGACGCAAGCCGCCATGCAAGTGAAACACCTGCTGCTGATCGCCATCCTCGCATTGACCGCTGCTTGCTCATCGAAGGAAGTCGTAGACGAAAACCTCAGCGAAGCCGAGCTGTATCAGCAGGCTCAGACTGACCTGGACAACAACAGCTACACCAGCGCCACAGCCAAGCTGAAGGCTCTGGAGTCGCGTTATCCGTTCGGTCGCTACGCCGATCAGGCTCAGCTGGAGTTGATCTACGCCAACTACAAGAACGCCGAGCCGGAAGCTGCAAAGTCTGCCGCCGAGCGATTCATTCGTTTGCATCCGCAGCATCCGAACGTGGATTACGCGTACTACCTCAAGGGTCTGACTTCGTTCGACCAGGACGTCGGCCTGCTGGCGCGCTTCCTGCCGCTGGACATGACCAAGCGTGACCCGGGCGCCGCCCGCGACTCGTACAACGAGTTCGCGCAGCTGACCAGCCGCTACCCGAACAGCCGCTACGCGCCGGACGCCAAGCAGCGCATGATCTATCTGCGCAACCTGCTGGCCGCCTACGAAATCCACGTCGCCGACTACTACCTGACCCGTCAGGCTTATGTAGCGGCTGCCAACCGTGGCAAGTACGTCGTGGAAAACTTCCAGGAAACCCCATCGGTCGGCGACGGCCTGGCGGTGATGACCGAAGCCTACCAGCGTCTGCACCTCGACGATCTGGCAGCCACCAGCCTGGAAACCCTGAAGCTCAACTACCCGGATCACCCGAGCCTGGAAGATGGCCAGTTCGTGCCACGCGTAGCCGAAGCTGACAACCGTTCGTTCCTGAGCAAGGCGACTCTGGGCCTGATCGAATCGCGTCCACCGCTGCCGCCGGGCGAAACCCGCGCCAACCAGGACGTGCAGAAGCAGTTCCAGGACGCGAAAGATGCGATCCCGAACGAGCTCAAGCCTAAAGACGAAAACGGCGACGTGATCGAAGAGCCAGAGCCGGAATCCAGCGACACCGATCGCTCGTGGTTCAGCTACATGACCTTCGGCGTGTTCGACTGATCACACCGGCTGTACGAAAAAGGGAGATCTGCGGATCTCCCTTTTTTATTGCCGCACTTTAATAGGCTGTGCGCTGATCGGGTCCTTGGCTAAACTGCCGGATCATCAGTCGAAAAGCCGCTCATCATGCTTCGTTTATTGTTCTGGATTGCCCTGATCTTCGCCGCCATCTGGCTCTGGCGCAAACTCAAGGCCCCCGCCTCGTCCGCCCGATCGCCGCGCGAACAGGACGCGCCGCCGATGGTGCGTTGCGCCCACTGCGGCGTGCACCTGCCGCGCGACCGCGCGCTGGGCAACCAGCAACTGTGGTATTGCAGCCAGGCTCATCTCGAGCAAGGCCCGGGCGCCAGTGGTCGCTGAGGCCGTCAACGCCGACCAGAAACAGGCGCAGCGTCTGCTGCGCCTTTATCACCTGTACCGTTTAAGTGTCGGCATCACTCTGGTGTTGCTGATCTCCAGCAACATGGACAACCGCCTGCTGACGTCGGCCAACGACGATCTGCTGCGCGGTGGCAGCTGGCTGTACCTGATCATCAATATGCTGCTGGTGGTGTTTCTCGAAAACACCCGGCGCCCGGCGCAGTTGTTCACCCTGGCCCTCGTCGACGTGCTGCTGTTGTGCGGCCTGTTCTATGCGGCCGGCGGCGTGGCCAGTGCGCTGGGCAATCTGCTGGTGGTCTCGGTGGCAATCAGCAACACCCTGCTGCGCCGACGCATCGGCCTGCTGATTGCCGCCATCGCGGCGATCGGCATTGTCGGCCTGAGTTTTCTGCTGGGGCTCAGCCGCCCCTTGAGCGCCAACGCGTACCTGCAAGCCGGCACCCTCGGCGCGCTGTGCTTCGCCGCCTCATTGCTGGTGCAAGGGCTGATTCGTCGCCTCGAAGTCAGCGAGACCCTGGCCGAACAACGCGCCAGCGAGGTGGTCAGCCTGGAGGCGTTGAATGCGTTGATCCTGCAACGCATGCGCACCGGCATTCTGGTACTCGACGAACAACGCCGGGTACAACTGGCCAATCACAGTGCGCAGAGTCTGCTCGGCCATAGTCACCTGCAAGGTCATTTGATCGACGAATATTCGCCAGCACTCGTCGAGCGCCTGCAACTGTGGCGCAACAACCCGACCTTGCGCCCGCAGAGTCTGAAAATCCCCGGCAATGGCCTTGAGCTGCAACCCAGCTTCATCGCTCTCGAGCAGAGTCCGAACCAGCAGACGCTGGTGTTTCTCGAAGACCTCGCGCAAATCACCCAACAAGCCCAGCAACTCAAGCTCGCTGCGCTCGGGCGTTTGACCGCCGGCATCTCCCATGAAATTCGCAATCCACTGGGCGCGATCAGTCATGCCGCGCAGCTGTTGGCCGAGTCCGAGGAACTCGATAGCGCAGATCGACGTCTGACGCAGATTATTCAAGACCACTCCCAGCGCATGAACCGAGTCATCGAAAACGTCCTGCAACTGTCCCGCCGCCAGCAAAGCGCGCCGCAACGGCTGGACCTCAAGCCGTGGCTGGAAGACTTCGTCGGCGAAACCCGCGAGCAGGCCACCGAACGCCAGCACATTCATCTGCGAATCAATTCCGGCGATTTCACCACACTGATGGACCCCAACCAGCTGCGGCAGATTCTCGACAATCTGATCCGCAACGCCTGGCGTCACAGTGCCCAACTGCACGAGCAGGCCGACGTCTGGCTGGCACTGTTCGTCGACCCCGACAGCCAATTGGCAGTGCTCGAAGTGCAGGACAACGGCCCCGGCGTGTCGGCCGATGAACAGGCGCATCTGTTTGAGCCGTTCTTCACTACGAGCAGTCAGGGCACCGGTCTTGGCCTTTATCTGTCCCGTGAGCTGTGCGAAAGCAACCAGGCACGCCTAGACTTCAAATCACGCCAAGGCGGCGGCTGCTTTTGCATCACTTTTGCTCACGGACGGAAACAAAGTTGAATACAAGCCCACGGCAAAAAATTCTAATCGTCGACGACGAACCGGATATCCGCGAGCTCCTGGAAATCACCCTGGGACGGATGAAACTCGAGACCTTCAGCGCACGCAATCTGGGCGAGGCTCAGGCGCTGTTGCAGCGCGAGCACTTTGACCTGTGCCTGACCGACATGCGCCTGCCCGACGGCACCGGGCTGGAGCTGGTGCAACACATTCAGCAACGCGATCCAAACCTGCCAGTGGCGATGATCACTGCGTACGGAAGCCTGGAAACGGCCATCAATGCATTGAAGGCCGGGGCGTTCGATTTCCTCACCAAACCGGTGGAGCTGCCGCGCCTGCGTGAACTGGTCAGCTCGGCGCTGCGCCTGCCGACAGCGGTCGGCTTGAGCACGGCAATCGAGCGACGCTTGCTGGGCGATTCGCCGCCGATGGCCAATCTGCGCAAGCAGATCGACAAGCTCGCACGCAGTCAGGCGCCGGTGTACATCAGTGGTGAATCCGGCAGCGGCAAAGAACTGGTCGCGCGTCTGATTCACGAACAAGGCCCGCGCGCCAGCCAGCCGTTTGTGCCGGTGAACTGCGGGGCAATTCCGTCGGAACTGATGGAAAGCGAATTTTTCGGCCACCGCAAAGGCAGCTTCACCGGTGCCGTCGAAGACAAGCCGGGGCTATTCCAGGCGGCCCATGGCGGCACTCTGTTTCTCGATGAAGTCGCCGACCTGCCGCTGTCGATGCAGGTAAAACTGCTGCGGGCGATTCAGGAAAAAGCCGTGCGCAGCGTCGGCGGCCAGCAAGAAACGGTGGTCGACGTACGCATCCTTTGCGCCACGCACAAAGACCTTGAAGCCGAAGTTTCGGCCGAACGCTTCCGCCAGGATCTGTATTACCGGCTCAACGTCATCGAACTGCGCGTGCCGTCCCTGCGCGAACGCCGCGACGACATCGAGGCGCTTGCCATGCACGTACTCAAGCGCCTGGCCAAAGACACCGGACAACCCGAAGCGCGCCTGCACCCGCAAGCGCTGGAGGCGCTGAAGAACTATCGCTTTCCCGGCAACGTGCGCGAACTGGAGAATGTTCTCGAACGCGCGCACACCCTGTGTGAAAACCGCACGATCGAAGCGCAGGATCTGCGTTTGAGCGAAGGCAATTGCACGGCGGACGGGGCGATGGCCGATCTGACGCAGATCGACAATCTCGAGGATTATCTGGAGAGCGTCGAGAGGAAGCTGATTTTGCAGGCGCTGGAGGAAACCCGCTGGAACCGCACGGCGGCGGCGCAGCGGTTGAGTCTGTCGTTCAGGTCGATGCGTTATCGGCTGAAGAAATTGGGACTGGATTGAAGGCCCCTTCGCGAGCAGGCTCGCTCCCACATTTGGAATGAGTATTCCTGTGGGAGCGAGCCTGCTCGCGAAGGCGGTCTACCAGCCTCTGACTAAATCCGGCCCTCAGGCGCATACGGCGCCGGATCAATAATCGGCGCTCGCCCCAACATCACATCGGCAAACAACTGACACGATGCCGGCGCCAGCACCAGCCCGTTGCGGTAATGCCCGCAGTTCAGCCACAACCCCTCGAACCCCGGCACCCGGCCAATAAAGGGAACCCCTTCCGGCGACCCCGGCCGCAGCCCGGCCCAGTGCCCGACTACCTCGGCATCCGCCAACGCCGGCAGCAATTCGATCGCCGAGGCCTTGAGGCTTTGCAGCGCTACATCGGTCGGGGTCTTGTCGTAACCTTCGTGCTCCAGCGTGCTGCCGATCAGAATGTGACCGTCGCGACGCGGGATCGCATAACGTCCCTTGGCCAGCACCATGCTCGGCAGGAAATCAGCCGCGCACTTATAGAGAATCATCTGGCCTTTGACCGGCTCGACCGGCAACGTCAGGCTCAGCGTCTTGAGCAGATCGCCGCTCCACGCCCCCGCCGTCAGCACAAACTCGTCGCCGCTCATCACCCCAGTGGAGGTTTGCACGCCAACCACGCGCTCGCCCTCGCGGACGAAACCACTGACTTCGCATTGCTCGTGAATCGTCACGTTCGGCAGCGCCAGCAGCGCGGCTTTCAGCGATTTGACCAGCCGTGGATTGCGCACGTTGGCGACTTCGGCCATGTAGATCGCTCGGCTGAAACCGCTGCCGAGCACCGGCACCGCGTCATGTGCCGCCGAGATATCCACAGCCCGCAGCGGCCGATTTTCCCGCGCGGCCCAGGCCAGGGCTGCGGCTTCATCGTCCAGATCCAGCCAATACAGACCAGTGGTGTGCACCTCAGGATCAACCCCAGTGTCGGCAAACAACCGCTCGCCGAGCTGTGGATAAAAATCCTGCGACCAATGCGCCAGCGCGGTGACTGCCGGACTGTAGCGCCACGGGTATAACGGCGAGACGATGCCGCCGCCAGCCCAGGACGATTCCTGGCCGACATTCGAGCGATCCAGCAGCACCACGCTGCGCACTTCGGAGGCGAGATTGTAGGCAGTGAGCAGGCCAATCACCCCGCCGCCGACAATCACCACTTGCTGTTGCCTGGTCATGTTTGATCCAACCGTAAAAAAGACAGTGGGCGCAAAAGGCGCCCGAAAAAGAATGCGTCAGCGGCCCCAGCAATCCTTGGCGGTCACTCCGGTGGTCGCGTTGTTCATGCTTCGCACGCCGGTATTGGTCAGGGTGAAATCCCCGCATTTGTCGGTGGCCATGGCCGAGCCGGTTTTACGCACCGCGGTCAGCACAAAGGTCTGGTCGGTCAGCGTCGGGGTGATGGTGTAGAAATCATTGCCCGGGCTCAGTCCGGTGACGCCGGTGTAGACATTGTTGCGGGTGTAGAAGCGTTCGAGGGTCTGCGCCTGCTCCGAGAGCAGCGAGACCACTTCGGCGCGACGGCCCTTCCTCACGTATTCGTTGTAGCTGGGGATACTGATGGTGAGGATGATCCCGATAATCGCGATGACGATCATGATCTCGATCAGGGTAAAACCTCGGCTGGTTCTGCGCATGCCTCAAATTCTCGCTTACTGGATTTGTCGCCACATGATACGACGGCTGCCGCCGCCACCTTTTTCCACAATGACCGTGACCGCGCCGCTGGTGTCAGTCGTGCCCTTGCGCTCGCCGTTAGCGGAGATGAAGTTCAGGGTCGGAATGCCGCCGGTAAAAATCACGCCACTGGATATCGTATCGTTGCTGTCGACCAAACGGTCACCGGTGGTGTCGATCACGGCGTAGTTGAGCATCTTACCGTTGAACGCATCGAGTTCGACCAGTCGGCCCGTACCAAAACTCGAACAAGGGTCGGTGGTATCGACGCTGGCAGTGGTGAAAACAACTCGCCCCAATACAATACTGGCCTGATTGATCACGCGTTCACCGGTCTGCACGTTGTTATACACCAGCGGCAGATACCAGCCTTTCTCTGCCGGATACGTCGTTTCATTCTGGCTGGTGGTCAGAAACTGCCCGGAACTGCCGGAGAACGAGCCGGTAATCGCCTGTGCCTGCAAGCTGCTAACGGTGATTTGCCCTGAGCCTCCTTCCGCATCCCAGATCGAATAGAACGCCTGCAGATCCTTGTTGGTCTTGTCGGCGGTTTCGTTGAACTTGCCGGTGCCGAAAAACACCTGCTTGCCGCCCTGTGGGTTATCCGCCAGCAGCGGTTGCGCAGTGATCGGCTGCGTTGCCCCACCCGGGGCTGTAAACAAAGGCTTGCCGGCAAACGCCACGCCCCAGTTTTCTGCCCCGGGTGCGCTCAAGTCGAATTTCCACATACGCCCCTTCAGGTCACCAGCGTAGGCAGCCTGCACCACGTTCGAGGAATTGACCCTGAGTTTTACCGAAGACAGACCGTTGCCGGTTTCCGTGCTGTCGATGACGATTTTCCTGATCAGCGAACCATCCAGCGCATCCAGCACATACAACGCTGCAACCCCCGAATTGCTGCCGTAACCATTGGCGATGAATGTCGCCCAGCGACCATTGGCCAAGCGTGCCACTTCCGGACGCGCGTAGGCGTAACCCAGATCATTGAAAGCATTCGCCGTGTTGGCCGTGGCCGGCGCACTGACTTCCCACAGTGCCCTGATCACGTTACCTGCCGAGGCATCGAACAGTTGCAGCCCATAGAAGGTTTTGCCGCCGGCCCCCGTTCCGCCAATGGCCAGGGTTTTCCAGGTGGTACCGGCCTGCGCATCGAACACGCCGACCTGACCATCCACCAGAAATTTGTGGCTGACGCCGTTGATGTAGTTGGTGTCCGCGATCAGTCGCAGGAAAGGCAGCACGCTGGAGGGCATATAGGCATAACGGCGGGTGCCGTTCGTCGAATTGATCACGTTGACGAAACCGTCGTTGGCGTTCACCACCAGACTGGTGTTCATGTTCGCAGCCTTGGTCGTCAGGTAGTTGGTGTAACTGCTGTCACCCGTCAGATCGGATGCGGTCTTGTCTGAAGGCGACGCGAGCACCAGCGGCGAATTGATGATGTCGCCCAGCAGCGCAGTGCGCACTTTGAGCCCGGCCTTGTTGGTCCCCTTGCTCCACTCCACCAGTTCAGTACCGCTGATACCGGTGGGCAGGCCCTGATTCAGCGTGTTCTGCTGGGCTGGGGAAAAGTTGCCGAATGCCAGAGCAATGGGCGTGTTGCTCAAGGTGTTCCATGACTGGAAAGTCGGCGCTGTGGCAGAGGGCACGATGGTGGTGTCGGTCGACCATTGCGCCGCCGAGGTATTTACCGTGCCAGTCGAGGTAAAGCCGAACGACCTGATCGTGCCGCGCCAATCCTTGGGATCGTAGGTTGACTGGTAAAAACTGCTGCCACTGGTCAACGTACTGCTGCTGGCAACACCGGCACCACCGGAGCCGGCCTTGGAAGTGATATCGCTCAATGCCGACGATAACGCCGCATTGAGCCCGGAGCTGTCGGTCGCCTGGTAGTACCTGCCCTGCCCGTAACTGGCGGCGTCGGACAACATGTCGTTATCCGCCGCGAAACCCACGGTGTAGGTGTTCATGTTCTGCCGGGGAAAATCCACCGCGTTCCAGCTCTTGCCTGCTGCGTCAGTACCGGTCGTACGCATGTCGATGTCGAAGGCGAATTTGGCGATGTCATCCAGATAAAGCGTGTCGCCTTCACCGTCACCGTTGAGGTTGTCGCCATCGTTATTCACGCCATCCCAGTTCGGTAGCCGGCTGCCTCCCAGCGGATCGTTGGTCGGGAAGGTACGGTCATAGGTTGGCAAGCCATCGGTAATCACCACGCCGTAGTTTTTCTGGCAGCGGTATTGAATCGGACTGGTATAGCTCGCCGGCGTGCCGTTGTAGTAAGGCGCCAACCCACGCATGTAGCGCGTGACTTCGTAATAGCTCTCGGCCAATGGCGTGTTGGCCACGGCGTTCAAGCCGTTGATCGATGAGATCAGCGCGTTGTAGTTGGTGTCTGCCTGGGCCTGGGTGACGCTGCCCGCGACGGGTGACAAATCGGTGATCGAGCGAGCGATGAAACCGCCGTTGCCCGGGTTGCTGCTGGTCGCCGGATTGAATGTCGACAGGCCCATGCGCAAGGTGCGGTTGCTGCTCACCAGTGCGGTGGAAACGTTGCGCGCCACGTTCATCCGGTAATCGTTGGGAATCGCCCCCGTAGTGAAGTCGCGGGTGCCGGTGCTGTTGGCGAGGCTGACTATGTAGGAAATGTAATCGGCGGAATACCGAGTGTTCTCGTTGCCTACCGGGTCTGGGAGCTTGAGGCACAACGGCGCCACGCTGTTGTTGTAGAACGCATAGGCGCCTCCCGAGCACCCGGAAGTCGGCAGGCTCGATAGAAACACCGTGTCGCCGGTAATCTGCGGCGCGTTGAGTGCAGAGCACAAGCCGAGGAAGGCATTGCACTGCCGGGCGGGAGTGCGGTTGACGTTCGGGTCGAATCCGGCGGCGTAGATGATGCTGTTCATACTGCCGGAGTCGTCGATCAGCAGCATCACGTTTGGCGCCACCGCAGCCGCGCTCAGCAATGGCGAATCGGAAGGCGTGAAAGCCCAGGCCGGTGCCGCCAGGTAGCAACTCAGGAGCATGCCGATCAGCAGCGACAGGCCGCGCTCAATACTTCGCATAGACACTCTCCACCACGCTACGCGAATTGCCGGCGATGCCGACCGCAGTGACTCGATACAACGTCGCCGAAGTGTTACTTGGTACGTTCACCGCCGTCAGGGTCGTGCCGATGTTCTGCACGCCATAAAAGCCATTACCGGCGGCGATCCAGGTCACCCCGGAGGTCGAATTGAAGCCGGCCGAGCTGACCACTGACGACTCCGCCGGCGGCAGACATTGGGTCGTGCCGCTGCACACCGCCAACGAGTAACTGTCCAGCTGCACCGCACTTTCGCCGATACGCAACGCCGCTTCCGCAGCCTGAAACGATTGATTGCGCAGGCTTACGCTGCCGGCCATTTTCTCTTGCAGGTTGGCACTCTGCATCGAGGACAAACCGATCAATGTGAGCAACAGCAGAAACACCAGGCTCACCAACAGGACCATGCCGCGCTGGGCCTGACGTTGTTGCAAGGAAATCCTCATCGCCGCCCCCTCATGGCAAGCGGTTGCGCAATGCCGCAACCACGTTGAAGGTTTGATTGCGCACCCGATTGTTCGGGTCGGTGAGGGTCAGGCTCAGGCGCACGCTGCGGATGCGCGCCGGATCGCCGGGGTTGCTGCTGTACGTTGAAGCTGCGACGTCGGTCGCGGAGCTGGCCAGACCGAATGTGACGTTGAAGGCGCTGACGTTGTTCACCAGCACTTGCTGCGCCGGATTGCCGCTGCCGGTGCCCATGAGGATCTGGTTATTGCTGAAGCTGTAGATCAGGCGCCGGATCGGGAACGCGATCTGCCCCGTGGTCGGGCTGCGCAATCCGCTGTAGGCGACCGCGCTGTTACGACAATCGGAAATCACTGTCCAGGTCGGCGTTCCCCCGCCGCTGCCGACATCGGCGGTGACCATGGTCAGCTTGAGACTGGCGTTATCCCAGCTGATCGGGATGAGTTGCGCAGTGTTGAAATCCCCTGCTGAGCTGGAGTCGACGATGGTGCCGAGGCAGCCGAACATGCCGACCATACGGATTTCCTGAATCATTTTGCTGAGGACGAAGCGCGCATCTTCCTGCATCGCTGCGGCGCTGTTCTGACTGACGTAAGTGTTTTTTGCGGCGATGAAAATCTGTACCACGCCGAGCACGACGATCAGCCCCAAAGCCAGGGCAATCAGCAACTCGATCAGGCCGAAACCACGGCTGGTGTGCTTCATGGCGTGGCCACCGGATCGACCGCCGCCCGGCTGGTCAGGACGAAACTGCGCTGGGCACTGGCAGAGTTGGCCGCGCGCGCATCGCTCCAGGTAATGGTGATGGTGTAGACCCGCTGATTGAGGGTGATGCTGCCCGTCGCGGTCGGGCCGCCGAAGTTGGCGATATTGGTGGTGAAGTCGTAGAGGTCCTGGTCCCGCGCATTACTCAGATTGCCCGAGGTCGGCGGCGTAACGGTGTAGTTGGCGCCGGAATTGGCGCGGATGCGATCCATCATGTCATAGGCGATGAAACTGGCCTGACTGGTCATCCGCGAACTGTCGGTGTACTTCAGCGCATTGAGCTGCACCGCCGCTGCGCCCAACAGCCCGACGGTAAGAATCAGCAACGCGACCAGCACTTCGATCAGCGTCATGCCCTCCTGTGCGTTTTTGCTCCCTGCCCTCATCCGCAATTTCCACCCAGTTGAATGCGTCCGTTCAAACACACGTTCAGCGTCCTGCTTTGCGTGCCCAGCGTGTAACCGATGACCACCGCCGTCGACGGTGCCGCCAGACCGCCGAGGTTGTTGAAATCCAGTGCGGTCACTCCTGAGGGTAGCGTCAGAGTCGCGCCACTGCTCATTGCTGGAACAACCCGCAACACATTGGCCGGATTGCCAGTACTGTCGTAGACCGCCAGTTCACCGGTCCAGACACTGCCGCCAGCGGTCGGACGCAGACGCGTGGTCACGCCGCGATTGATTGCCTCGAGGCGAGCGAAATTGATTGCCCGCTGCAAGTCGCCGACTTCGGTATCCGCCTTGCTGCTCTGGATCGTACGGGTAAAGGCCGGCACCGCCAGCGTGATCAGTATCAGGAACACCGCAATGGCGACCAGCAACTCGACCAGCGTGAAACCTTTTGTACGAAGATCCATCGGTGCCCTCCGTTGCCGTCGGCTATACCTGCTTTTACACGCTAGAACATTCGCTCGGCACGCGCCGACTGATTTGCCCTGCGCGGCGCACGGATTGCGCTGCTCATACCATTCCACGGAGGGATTTTTCATGCCGCAACACGGTTTCAGCCTGATTGAACTGCTTATGGGACTGGCGATTGGCGCAATTGTTCTGCTGCTGGTCAGCCCGGCGTTCGCCGCGCTCAAGCAAGCGACTCAGCGCGACCACGCAGCGCAGTCGCTGCTCGAGGGCATCCGCCACGCTCGCACCCTGGCTATGACCCACAATCAAAGTGTGGTGATCCATGGCATTGACGGCGACTGGAGTCAGGGTTGGCGAATCATTCTGGATCTTAGCGGCAAGGGGCCGGAGGACAGCAGCAATCCGCTGCTGGTGGAGCGCGCCAGTGAGGCGAAGGTGGCGATTGTCGGCAATTGGTGGGTGAGCCGCTACGTGCGGTTCAGTCATTTGGGGCAACCGCTGATGCCGGGACGGCGATTTCAGGCGGGGACAATACACATCTGCTCGCCGCGCGAACCGGTCAGCCAGCGGCAGATCGTGCTGGCGGCGACCGGTCGCGTGCGCCTGGGCAGTCAGGAGACTGAACAGGCGCTGTGCGACAAAGGCAGAAGCGTCAGATCGAACGGACGCGCAGCTCTTTCGGCATCGAGAACGTGATGTTTTCCTCACGGCCAGCCAGCTCATCGGCACCGGTCGCGCCCCAGGCCTGCAATTGCTGGATCACGCCCCGGACCAGCACTTCCGGTGCCGAGGCGCCAGCGGTAATGCCAATACGCTCGACGCCGTCGAACCAGCTCTGTTGCAGGTCCTCGGCACCGTCGATCAGGTACGCCGGAGTCGCCATGCGCTCAGCCAATTCGCGCAGGCGATTGGAGTTGGAGCTGTTCGGGCTGCCGACCACCAGTACCACGTCGCACTCGTCGGCCAGTTGCTTGACGGCATCCTGGCGGTTTTGTGTGGCGTAGCAGATGTCGTCCTTGCGCGGACCACCGATGGCCGGGAAGCGCGTGCGCAGGGCATCGATCACACGGCTGGTATCGTCCATCGACAAGGTTGTCTGGGTGACGAAGGCGAGTCTTTCCGGATCGCGCACCTGCAATGCGGCCACGTCCTTTTCGTCTTCGACGAGGTAGATCGCGCCGCCGTTGCTGGCATCGTACTGGCCCATGGTGCCTTCAACTTCCGGGTGACCGGCGTGGCCGATCAGGATGCACTCGCGACCGTCGCGGCTGTATTTGGCGACCTCGATGTGCACCTTGGTCACCAGCGGGCAGGTTGCATCGAAGACTTTCAGGCCACGACCTGCAGCTTCGTTGCGCACGGCTTGGGAAACACCGTGGGCGCTGAAGATGACGATCACGTCATCGGGCACCTGATCGAGCTCTTCGACGAAAATCGCGCCACGGCTGCGCAGGTCTTCGACGACGAACTTGTTGTGCACCACTTCATGACGCACATAGATCGGCGGCCCGAAGACTTCCAGGGCGCGGTTGACGATTTCGATCGCCCGGTCCACACCGGCGCAGAAGCCACGGGGGTTGGCGAGTTTGATTTGCATGCTGTGCCTCGTGTCTTGCGCGCGAAAACAATGGAAAAACAGACTGTGGAGACCTGCTTGTTGTGGCGAGGGGAATCATCCCCGCTCGGCTGCGTAGCAGTCGCAGACCTTCAACGGACTTATCTCAGAATCCGTTGACTGGTCTGGGGGCGCTTCGCACCCCAGCGGGGATGAATCCCCTCGCCACAGAAGCTCACTCCTGCATTTTTAGATCGCTTTGACGGAAATGATTTCCACGTCAAAGGTCAACGTCTTGCCCGCCAGTGGATGGTTGAAGTCGACGGTGACTTGCGTGTCGTCGAATTCCTTCACTACACCTGGCAATTCAGTATTGGCCGCATCGTTGAAGATCACCAGCAGACCCGGCGACAACTCCATGTCGTTGAACTGCGAACGCGGGATGGTCTGCACGTTCTGCGGGTTTGGCTGTCCGAAAGCGTTTTCCGGCTCAACGGTCACTGTGCGCCTGTCGCCGGCCTTGAAGCCAAACAGTGCGGCTTCGAAACCCGGCAGCAGGTTGCCATCGCCGACCTTGAAGGTCGCCGGGGCCTTGTCGAAGGTACTGTCGACGGTGTCACCGTTTTCCAGGCGCAAGGCAAAGTGCAGGGTGACTTCGGTGTTCTGGCCGATGCGTTGCTCAGTCGATTGCGGTTCAGTCATGAGCAGCCTCTTCGGTTTTCTTCGATTTGAACATGTCCAGTGCCAGCATGATCGCGCCAACGGTGATCGCGCTGTCGGCAATGTTGAACGCCGGGAAATACCAGCGGTTCTGCCAGTGCACCAGAATGAAGTCGATCACATGGCCCAGGGCAATGCGGTCATACAGGTTGCCCAGCGCGCCACCCAGCACCAGTGCCAGGGCGACGGCCAGCCAGGTGTCGTTGCGCCCCAAACGCTTGAGCCAGACCACCAGCACGGCACTGACGGCAATGGCGATCAGCGCAAACAGCCAGCGCTGCCAGCCGGAGCTGTCGGCGAGGAAGCTGAACGCAGCGCCGGTGTTGTAGGCCAGCGTCCAGCTGAACAGATCGGGAATGATCACGATCTGCTGGAACATTTCGAGCCTGGCTTCGAAGTAGAACTTGCTGGCCTGGTCAATGACCAGGACCAGCAGGCTCAACCACAGCCAGCTCAGCCGTCCGAAACGGCCAATGGCATCAGGCATAGTGACGAACCTCGCCAGCACCGCTGATGTTGTCGACGCAACGACCGCAGATTTCCGGATGCTCCGGGTTCACGCCGACGTCTTCGCGGCAATGCCAGCACCGCGCGCATTTCGGGAACGCCGATTTGACGATCTTCAGTTTCAGACCGCTGACTTCGGTGGCCACTGCATCGGCCGGAGCCTGCACGAATGGTGCAACGCTGGCAGTCGAGGTGATCAGGACAAAGCGCAGCTCGTTGCTCAGCTTGGCCAGGTCGGCGCTCAGCGCCTCTTCGGCAAACAGCGTCACTTCGGCCTGCAGGTTGCCACCGACGGCTTTCGCCGCACGCTGGATTTCCATCTCTTTGTTGACCGCGACTTTCACTTCCATGATGCGATCCCAGTAGGCGCGCCCCAGCTCGAAGCCTTCCGGCAGCTCGGTCAGGCCTTCATACCAGGTGTTGAGCATGACCGACTCGTTACGCTCGCCCGGCAGGTATTGCCACAGCTCGTCGGCAGTGAAGGCGAGGATCGGCGCGATCCAGCGCACCAGCGCCTCGGAGATGTGGAACAGCGCGGTCTGGCACGAGCGACGGGCCTTGCTGTCGGCACCGGTGGTGTACTGGCGGTCCTTGATGATGTCGAGGTAGAAACCGCCCAGCTCCTGCACGCAGAAGTTGTGGATCTTCGAGTAGACGTTCCAGAAACGATATTCGCCGTAATGCTCTTGCAACTCGCGTTGCAGCAGCAGCGTGCGATCCACCGCCCAGCGATCCAGCGCCAGCATGTCTTCGGCCGGCAGCAGGTCGGTGGCCGGGTTGAAACCGGTCAGGTTGGAAAGCAGGAAGCGCGCGGTGTTACGGATACGACGATAGGCATCGGCGCTGCGGGTCAGGATCTGATCCGACACAGCGATTTCGCCAGAGTAGTCGGTCGACGCGACCCAAAGACGCATGATGTCGGCGCCCAGCGTATCGTTGATCTTCTTCGGCTCAATCACGTTTTTCAGCGACTTGGACATCTTGCGGCCGGACTCGTCCACGGTGAAGCCGTGCGTCAGCAGTTCGCGGTACGGCGCGTGGTTGTCGATGGCGCAACCGGTCAGCAACGAGGAGTGGAACCAGCCACGGTGCTGGTCGGAACCTTCCAGGTAGAGGTCGGCACGCGGGCCGCTCTCGTGGCCCATCGGGTGCGAACCGCGCAGAACGTGCCAGTGCGTGGTGCCGGAGTCGAACCAGACGTCGAGGGTGTCGCTGATCTTGTCGTATTGCGGCGCTTCATCGCCCAGCAGTTCGGCGGCGTCGAGTTTGAACCAGGCTTCGATGCCTTCGACTTCAACGCGTTTGGCGACTTCTTCCATCAGCTCGACGGTACGCGGGTGCAGCTCGCCGCTTTCCTTGTTGAGGAAGAACGGGATCGGCACGCCCCAGTTGCGCTGACGCGAGATGCACCAGTCCGGACGGTTGGCGATCATCGAATGCAGACGCGCCTGGCCCCAGGCCGGAACGAACTTGGTGTCTTCGATGGCTTTGAGCGAGCGCACGCGCAGGGTGTCGCCGCTGGTTGGCTCCTTGTCCATGCCGATGAACCACTGCGCAGTAGCGCGGTAGATCAGCGGGGTCTTGTGGCGCCAGCAGTGCATGTAGCTGTGTTCGATGACGGTGGTGTGCATCAGCGCACCGACTTCGGTCAGTTTTTCGACGATAGCCGGGTTGGCCTTCCAGATGAACTGGCCGCCGAAGAATTCCAGCGACGGCACGTATACGCCGTTGCTCTGCACCGGGTTGAGGATGTCATCGTTGACCATGCCGTATTTCTTGCAGGTCACGAAGTCGTCCACGCCGTAAGCGGGGGCGGAGTGAACCACGCCGGTGCCTGCGCCCAGTTCGACGTAGTCAGCCAGGTACACCGGCGACAGACGATCGTAGAACGGGTGACGGAAGTTGATCAGCTCCAGCTCTTTACCGGTGGTGGTGGCGATGACCGAACCTTCCACGCCATAGCGCGCCAGGCAGGCTTCGACCAGCTCTTCAGCCAGCACCAGCAGCTTGTCGCCGATATCGACCAGGGCGTAGTTGAATTCAGGGTGCACGTTCAGCGCCTGGTTGGCCGGGATGGTCCACGGGGTGGTGGTCCAGATCACGATCGCAGCAGGTTTGCTCAGCGAGGCCAGACCGAACGCGGCAGCCAGTTTGGCTTCATCAGCGATCGGGAACGCAACGTCGATGGTCGAGGACTTCTTGTTCTCGTACTCGACTTCCGCTTCAGCCAGAGCCGAACCGCAATCGAAGCACCAGTTCACCGGCTTGAGGCCCTTGAAGACGAAACCGCCCTTGACGATTTCGGCGAGGGCGCGGATTTCACCGGCCTCGTTCTTGAAGTCCATGGTCTTGTACGGGTTGGCGAAATCGCCGAGCACGCCGAGACGGATGAACTCGGACTTCTGCCCTTCGATCTGCTCGGTGGCGTAGGCACGGCACAGCTCGCGGGTCTTATCCGCGCCGAGGTTCTTGCCGTGGGTCACTTCAACCTTGTGCTCGATCGGCAGGCCATGGCAATCCCAGCCCGGGACATACGGCGCGTCGAAACCCGACAGGGTTTTCGAGCGGATGATCATGTCCTTGAGAATCTTGTTCAGTGCGTGACCGATGTGGATCGTGCCGTTGGCGTACGGAGGGCCGTCGTGCAGGACGAACTTCGGACGATCCTTGCCAATCTCGCGCAACTTTCCGTACAGGCCAATACTGTCCCAGCGCTGCAGGATCTGCGGTTCGCGCTGTGGCAGGCCGGCCTTCATTGGGAAGGCGGTGTCCGGAAGGTTTAGCGTGGCTTTATAGTCGGTCATTTAAGGCTCTTCATTAGCGATGGGCGCTAGGTGCGGCTAGTGCACGGGCGGTGGCGACATCCGCATTGATCGCCGTTTTCAATGCCTCCAGAGAGGCGAAGCGCTGCTCTTCACGCAGCTTTTGGTGGAAAACCACCGTCAAACGCCGGTCATACAGATCGCCGGCAAAATCTAACAGATGGACCTCGAGGTGGGCTTTGCCATCCCCTTGCACCGTTGGGCGCACGCCGATATTGGCGACGCCGGGCCAGGTCTTGCCGTCGATATCGACATTCACCAGATACACCCCGGTGAACGGCACGCGACGACGCTTGAGTTGAATGTTGGCAGTGGGCGTGCCCAGTTGCCGGGCCAGTTTCTGCCCATGCAGCACGCGACCGGCGATGCGGTACGGACGGCCGAGCAAGCGTTCGGCCAAGGCAAAATCGGCCGCAGCCAAGGCGTTGCGCACCTGCGTGCTGCTGACGCGAATGCCGTCCAGCTCGACGGTTTGCGCCGCTTCGACGGTGAAACCGTGAACCTGCCCGGCCTGCATCAGAAAATCGAAATCGCCGAGGCGGTCGCAACCGAAACGGAAATCGTCACCGACCTCCAGATGCTGCACGCCAAGGCCATCGACCAGAATGGTATCGACGAACTCACTGGCGCTGAGCTTGCTCAGCCGCTGGTTGAAAGCGAGGCACAAGACCCGGTCGACGCCTTCAGCGGCCAGCAATTGCAGCTTGTCGCGCAACCGCGCCAGACGCGCCGGAGCGGTGTCGGGCGCAAAGAACTCCCGTGGCTGCGGCTCGAAAATCACCACGCAGCTGGGTACGCCCAACTCGAGCGCACGCTCACGCAGCCGGGCCAGGATAGCCTGGTGACCACGGTGAACACCGTCAAAGTTGCCAATAGTGGCGACGCAGCCCCGATGCTGGGGGCGCAAGTTGTGGAGGCCTCGAACCAGCTGCATAACGCGCTTCTTGCTCATAAAGTGGTCGATTATAACCACACCCGACGGCCGACGACAGGCAACACCGTAACGCAAAGTGAACGAGCCGACAAAACCGCCGGCCCATGCCTGCTCATAAAGGCTGAAACCTCAGCTCAAGGCCTTGCGATTGAAGTCGCGCAGACGGAAACCCAGCAGCAGCAACATACCGAAATACGCCACCACACCGGCCACCACCAGCGCACCCAGGCGCAAGAAGCGCTCAAGCATATGGCCCTCATCCCAGGCGGGCATGAAATGCATGCCGGCCAGCAACACCGCCGACATCACGGTCACCGCAACGACCAGCTTGAAGCCGAATTTGCCCCAGCCCGGTTGCGGTTGATACATCTTTTGCTTGCGCAGTTGATAGAACAGCAGCCCGGCGTTCAGGCAAGCACCGGCACTGATCGCCAAGGCAAGGCCGGCGTGGGCTAGTGGGCCGATCAACGCCAGGTTGAACAACTGCGTGCAGACCAGCGTGAAAATTGCGATTTTCACCGGGGTGCGAATGTTCTGTTGCGCATAAAAGCCCGGCGCCAGCACTTTGATCACGATAATCCCGAGCAGGCCGACCGAATAGGCAATCAGCGCGCGCTGGGTCATCTCGGCATCAAAGCCACTGAACTGACCGTACTGGAACAACGAAACAGTCAGCGGCTCGGCAAGAATCCCCAGTGCCAGCGCGCACGGCAACACCAGCACAAAGCACAGGCGCAGCCCCCAATCGAGGATCCGCGAGTATTCGTGGCGATCCTTGCTGGCGTAGGTCTTGGCCAGCGTTGGCAGAAGAATCGTGCCGAGCGCCACGCCCAATACGCCCGACGGCAATTCCATCAAGCGGTCGGCGTAATACATCCACGACACCGAACCTGCGACCAGAAACGAGGCGAAGATGGTGTTGATGATCAGCGAAATCTGACTGACCGACACGCCGAGAATCGCCGGCAGCATCTGCTTCATCACCCGCCACACGCCGCTGTCGCGCAGGTTCAGGCGTGGTAGCACGAGCATGCCGATCTTTTTCAGGTGCGGCAGCTGATACAGCAACTGCGCCAGACCACCTACCAGCACCGCCCAGCCAAGAGCCATGACCGGCGGATCGAAATACGGCGTGAGGAACAGCGAAAACACGATCATGCTGACGTTGAGCAGAGTCGGTACGAAGGCCGGCACCGAGAAGCGGTTCCAGGTATTCAGAATCGCGCCGGCCAGCGACGACAGCGAGATCAGCAATATATAAGGAAAGGTCACCCGCAACAGATCGGAGGTGAGCTGGAATTTTTCCGGGGTATCGGTAAAACCGGGCGCCGTGGCCCAGATCACCCAAGGGGCGGCGATCATGCCCAGTGCAGTCACAACCGCCAACACCAGCGTCAACAGGCCCGATACATAGGCAATAAAGGTACGCGTCGCCTCTTCGCCCTGCTGGCTTTTATATTCGGCCAGGATCGGCACGAACGCCTGGGAGAAAGCCCCTTCGGCAAAGATGCGCCGCAGCAGGTTGGGCAGTTTGAACGCAATAAAGAAGGCATCCGTGGCCATCCCGGCGCCGAATATCCGCGCGATCAGCGTGTCACGAACAAAACCCAGAATCCGGGAAAGCATCGTGATAGAGCTGACGGCGGCCAACGATTTGAGCAGATTCATTGAGAGAGTTTGTGCCTGTCGATAAACAGCAGGCGAACAATGCGCCTACTTGTGCGATACTCCGCGCCGCAACAGCACAGAGCCAAAGCTCGCGAGTTTACAGGTCAAGCGCCGGAAATAAATATCCCGCCTCTTTATACCTACCACTTAGCGGAACGATTCAAGTGCCCTTGACAAGACAAGTCTTCATCGGCATGATTCGCGGCCTATTTTGTTTGCTATTTCCTAAAAAGTCTTTCGAGGAGCTCGACGGTGGCCAACTCACCTTCCGCCAAAAAACGTGCAAAACAGGCTGAGAAGCGTCGCAGCCACAACGCCAGCCTGCGTTCCATGGTTCGTACCTACATCAAGAATGTAGTTAAGGCCATCGACGCAAAAGACGCTGAAAAAGCTCAAGCTGCATACGTTCTGGCTGTGCCAGTTATCGACCGTATGGCCGATAAAGGCATCATCCACAAGAACAAGGCTGCTCGTCATAAGAGCCGTCTGAATGGCCACGTCAAAGCGCTGAAAGAAGCCGCTTAATCGACGTAGTCATTAAAAAACCGACCTCAGGGTCGGTTTTTTATTGCCTGTGATTTAACAAGCTACAGGCAAAAAAGTGTGGGAGCGAGCCTGCTTGCGAATGCGATCTGCCAGTTGATACTTCTATCGACCGACATGACCTCTTCGCGAGCAGGCTCGCTCCCACAGTTCGGATTGGTGGCGCTTATTGCTGGACCGGCACCCACGGCAGGATCGGGATGGCAGTCACCGCATTCTGCGGACTACCCTCGATCAAGCGATCGCTGTAGACCAGGTACACCAGCGTGTTGCGCTTCTTGTCGAGGAAACGCACCACCTGCATGGTCTTGAACACCAGCGAAGTGCGCTCCTTGAACACCTCATCGCCATCCTTCAGCTCACCCTTGAATTTGATCGGCCCGACCTGGCGACAAGCGATCGACGCTTCTGCGCGATCCTCGGCCAGACCAAGACCACCCTTCACTCCACCAGTCTTGGCGCGCGACAGGTAGCAGGTCACGCCCTCGACTTTCGGATCGTCGAAGGCCTCGACCACGATCCGGTCATTCGGCCCGACAAACTTGAACACCGTCGACACCTGACCGATTTCCTCGGCCGAGGCCAGCAATGGCATGGCCATCAGCAGACCCAACAATCCTTTCGCTACACGCATCGAATTTTCCTTAGACCAGAATCAGGTTGTCACGGTGAACCAGTTCCGGCTCCGCCATGTAACCGAGCAAACCGACAATCGCATCCGACGACTGACCGATGATTTTTTGCGCTTCCAGGGCGCTGTAATTGGCCAGACCCCGAGCGATCTCCCGACCGTCCGGCGCCACACAGACGACCATCTCACCGCGACGGAAACTGCCTTGAACCAGTTTCACCCCCACCGGCAGCAGACTTTTGTTGCCCTTGGACAACGCCGACACCGCCCCCTCATCCAGCACCAGAGTTCCACGGGTTTGCAGATGACCGGCTAGCCACTGCTTGCGCGCCGCGAGCATGCCACGCTCCGGCGATAGCAGCGTGCCAATGCGCTCGCCCGCCTTCAGGCGATCGAGCACACGCTCAAGGCGCCCGCCGACGATGATGGTGTGCGCACCGGAACGCGCTGCCAGGCGTGCCGCACGCAACTTGGTCTGCATGCCGCCACGCCCCAGCGCACCGCCGGTACCACCTGCAACCGCATCGAGCGTCGGATCATCGGCGCGCGCTTCATAAATCAGCTGCGCATCGGGATTGTTGCGCGGATCGGCGTCGAACATGCCGTCGCGATCAGTGAGGATCACCAGCAGATCGGCCTCGACCAGATTGGCCACCAGCGCCGCCAGCGTGTCGTTGTCGCCGAAACGGATTTCATCGGTGACCACAGTGTCGTTTTCGTTGATCACCGGAATGACTTTCAGCTCGACCAGTGCACGCAAGGTGCTTCGGGCATTGAGGTAGCGCTTGCGGTCGGACAGGTCGTCGTGGGTCAGGAGAATCTGTGCAGTGTGCCGGCCATGCTCGGCGAAGCTCGACTCCCACGCCTGCACCAACCCCATCTGACCGATTGCAGCGGCCGCCTGGAGCTCGTGCATGGCACTGGGTCGTGCGGTCCAGCCCAAGCGACTCATGCCGGCCGCTACCGCCCCGGAGGACACCAGCACCAGCTCGACGCCCGCCTCATGCAGCGCCACCATCTGCTCGACCCAGACACTCATTGCCGCGCGATCCAGCCCTTTGCCGTCAGCTGTCAGCAAAGCGCTGCCGATCTTCACGACCCAACGCTGCGCACCTGTCACCTTGCTCCGCATCATCTTCAACCTTAGCTTGAGGGCAGCGCGACCTGGCACTGCCCGTGACGTTAATCGTGGCGATTGCTGACCAACGATCGATTTCCGGATACTAAAACGCCGCTCGATTGAGCGGCGTTCAAGTTTATCGCAACGGATCAGTCACGCACGTAAATGATTTCCGGACCGTCTTCGTCATCCACATCTTCTTCGTCCCAGTCATCGTCGCCGATGTCATGGACCGACTTCACGCCACTGCGACGCAGGGCACGCTTGTCGTCCAGCGCCTGCAACTGCGCACGGGCTTCGTCTTCGATGCGCTGATCGAGATCGGCCAGCTCTTCCTTGTATGCAGGATCTGCGGCGAGGCGATCGGCACGGTCTTCCATGTAACGCATGATGTCGTGGCACAGACGCTCGGTACCGATCTTGGCGATGGCCGAGATCACGTACACCGGACCGGTCCATTCCAGGCGATCAACGATTTCCTTGACGCGAGCATCGTGCTCTTCTTCAAGAATCTGGTCGCACTTGTTCAGCACCAGCCAGCGATCACGCTCGGCCAGCGACGGGCTGAATTTGATCAGCTCGTTGACGATCACTTCAGCCGCGTCCGGAGCACTGGAATCATCCAGCGGCGCCATGTCGACGAGGTGCAGCAGCAGACGCGTACGCGCCAGGTGCTTGAGGAAGCGAATGCCCAGGCCGGCACCGTCGGAAGCGCCTTCGATCAGACCCGGAATGTCGGCAATGACGAAGCTCTTCCAACGATCGACGCTGACCACACCCAGGTTCGGCACCAGCGTGGTGAACGGGTAGTCGGCGACTTTCGGCTTGGCCGCCGAGACCGAACGGATAAAGGTACTTTTACCGGCGTTCGGCAAGCCCAGCAGACCGACGTCGGCCAGCACTTTCATTTCCAGTTTCAGGTCGCGCTGCTCGCCCGGCTTGCCTGGCGTGGTCTGACGCGGTGCACGGTTAGTACTGGATTTGAAACGGGTGTTGCCCAGACCGTGCCAGCCGCCCTGCACTACCATCAGTTTCTGACCGGCCTTGGTCAGGTCGCCGATGACTTCCTGGGTGGCAGAGTCGATCACGGTGGTGCCGACCGGCACGCGCAGGATCAGGTCTTCGCCCTTCTTGCCGGTGCAGTCGGTGCTGCCGCCGTTGGAGCCACGCTCGGCATCAAAGTGACGGGTGTAACGGTAGTCGACCAGGGTGTTGAGGTTTTCGTCGGCCATCATGTAGATGGAACCGCCGTCACCGCCATCACCGCCGTTCGGACCGCCGTTTTCAATGAATTTTTCCCGGCGGAAACTCATGGCACCGTTGCCACCGTCACCGGCCTTTACGCGAATCGATACTTCATCAACAAACTTCATAACCAACGCCTCTCGCCGTACGGACGAGCCGAAAAACAATCAAGACATAAGACTCTTGCAAAAATGAGCGCAGCGACCCCAAGACACGACCTGCATCGCACGCCGACAGCCCATACAAACAGCTTTGCAAGAGACTCACCCCACAAACGAAAAAGCCCCGTCGCAAGACAGGGCTTCTCCAGCGATCTCGCGATTAAGCCGCGATTACGCTCACGTAACGACGACCGAAGGCGCCCTTTACTTCGAACTTGATCACGCCTTCGATTTTAGCGAAGAGAGTGTGATCCTTGCCCATGCCAACGCCGTAGCCAGCGTGGAATTGGGTGCCGCGCTGACGCACGATGATGTTGCCGGCCTTGATGACCTGGCCGCCATACATCTTCACGCCAAGGCGTTTGGCTTCTGAGTCGCGACCGTTACGGGTACTACCACCAGCTTTTTTGTGTGCCATGAGTTCAATTCTCCTAGTGAGGAATTAGGCTGTAATTAAGCCTGAATACCGGTGATTTTGATCTCGGTGAACCACTGGCGGTGGCCCATACGCTTCATGTGGTGCTTACGGCGACGGAACTTGATGATGCGGACTTTATCGTGACGACCTTGGGAGATCACTTCAGCCTTGACGGTTGCGCCAGCAACAACTGGTGCGCCGATGTTCACGTCGTCGCCGTTGGCGACCAGCAGAACGCGATCAAAAGTCACGGATTCGCCAGTAGCGATTTCCAGTTTTTCGATCTTCAGGTATTCACCTTCAGCGACCTTGTATTGCTTACCGCCGGTAACGATTACTGCGTACATGGTATTTCTCCGATAATCCTGCTCACCCAGCTCTTTATAAGAAGAGGTATTGGCTGGCATGGCTGCATGGGGCTGGAACGGCCCAAGTGCAATTGCGTAAGGCAGGTGCTGCCCAGGAAGTTCAGGGTGCGCGATTGTACGCAAGCAATCTGCCTCGCGCAAGTGGCCGTCCATCGCGCCTTGACAGGTCTGGACGGGGGTCCTAGCATGCCGCGCAACCCTTCTGGAGCGACTCTCGCTGATGCAACCCCAAGCTTTCTACCGCGCGGTGGCGGACGATTTTAGCGCCGTCGACGGCATCATCAAGAAGCAGCTGACGTCTCGAGTGCCGCTGGTATCGAAAATCGGCGATTACATCACGTCGGCCGGCGGCAAACGCCTGCGTCCTTTATTAGTGTTGCTGTGTGGCAAGGCCCTGGGTCGCGAAGGCGACGACATGCGCCTGCTGGCCGCCACCATCGAATTCCTGCACACCGCGACCTTGCTGCATGACGACGTCGTCGACATGTCCGGCATGCGCCGTGGCCGCTCGACCGCCAACGCCATGTGGGGCAATGCCCCGAGCGTGCTGGTCGGCGACTTCCTGTATTCGCGCTCGTTCGAAATGATGGTCGAACTGGGCTCGATGCCGGTGATGAAGATTTTGTCTCAAGCCACGCGGATTATCGCTGAAGGCGAAGTGTTGCAGCTGTCCAAGGTGCGAGACGCCAGCACCAGCGAAGAAACCTACATGGAAGTCATCCGCGGCAAGACCGCAATGCTCTTCGAAGCGTCGACCCACAGCGCCGCCGCCCTGGCTGGTGCGACCGCCGAGCAGAGCGAAGCCCTGCGCACGTTCGGCGATCACCTGGGTGTGGCGTTCCAGCTGGTTGATGACTTGCTCGACTATAAAGGCGACGCGGAAACCCTGGGCAAGAACGTCGGCGACGATCTGGCCGAAGGCAAGCCAACCCTGCCGCTGATCTACACCATGCGCGAAGGTACAGCCGAGCAGGCGGCACTGGTGCGTCAGGCGATCCAGAAAGGCGGGATCGAAGACCTGGAAAGCATCCGCATCGCCGTCGAAGCGTCCGGCTCGCTGGAGTACACCGCGCAACTGGCCCGCGATTACGTGGCCCGCGCGATCAAGTGCCTCGAGGCGCTGCCGGCCAGCGAATACCGCGATGCGCTGGTTGAATTGAGCGAGTTCGCCGTCGCCCGCACGCACTGATTCATCCCCTGTGGGAGCGAGCCTGCTCGCGAAAGCAATCTGCCAATCGACTCAATGTTGACTGACACAGCGCTTTCGCGAGCAGGCTCGCTCCCACAGTTGTTTCTGCGCTATGCCCTCCTCCGCGTAAAACCCTATACAATGTGCGCCCTTTAGTCCTCCTGATACCCAAGGAACCTTAGTGAGCACGTTGCCACCCTGCCCGAAATGCAATTCCGAATATACCTACGAAGACGGCACCCAACTGGTCTGCCCCGAGTGCGCCCACGAGTGGTCTGCCAGCGGCGAAGCCGAAGTGGCGGCCGATGATGCCGTGAAGAAAGATTCGGTCGGCAACGTCCTGCAGGACGGCGACACCATCACCGTGATCAAGGACCTCAAGGTCAAAGGCACGTCGCTGGTGGTCAAGGTCGGCACCAAGGTCAAGAACATCCGCCTGTGCGACGGCGATCATGACATCGACTGCAAGATCGACGGCATCGGCCCGATGAAGCTCAAATCCGAGTTCGTCAGAAAAGTCTGAGCCTTGCGTCAGCCATCCCGCGCCAGTCGTGGGATGGAGCTTTGCCCTCCCCGCTCCAGCTCAATGAATTCGCGCATGGCCATCAGCCAGCCATTTTGACCTGACACAACCTTTACCCGGAAAAATCCACGATCCGCCAATAGGCACTTGCTATTTAATGAATAAGAATTATTCTCATTGAAACCTTTCAAGGAGATGAGACCCATGACTTATTTGATCGACGCCTGGCTGGATCGCCCACACCCGTACCTCAGAATCCTCCATCGGGAAACCGGCGAAGTCTGTGCGGTGCTTGAAGAAGAAGCCTTGCATGAGCTGCAGGATCAAGGTGATCTGGACGTCAGCAGCCTCAATTCCAGCGAGCCGCTGGTACTCAAGGAGCTGGTGCGCAATCTGTTCCTGTTCTGCTATGCCCGGGCGTTGCGCCCGACCAATGAGCTGCACAACAAGATCGAAATATGAGCGGTAATACAAAATCTGTGGGAGCGAGCCTGCTCGCGAAGATGGATTTGCAGTCGACGATTGAGTTGACTGACACACCGCCTTCGCGAACAGGCTCGTTCCCACAGGGTTAGCCTGCCACCAAGGCAGGCTCGGTATTACAGAACGTCGAGCAGCTCGACGTCGAATACCAGAACGCTGTGCGGCGGGATGCTGCCCACGCCTTGTGCGCCGTAAGCCAGTTCGCTCGGCACGTACAGGCGCCATTTGCTGCCGGCATTCATCAGTTGCAGGGCTTCGGTCCAACCAGCGATCACGCCGCCAACCGGGAATTCTGCAGGCTGGCCGCGCTCGTAGGAGCTGTCGAACACAGTGCCGTCGATCAGGGTGCCGTGGTAATGCGTACGTACCTGGTCTTCACGGGTCGGCTTGGCGCCTTCGCCCTGAGTCAGCACTTCGAATTGCAGGCCGGAAGCCAGGGTGGTGATGCCGTCACGCTTGGCGTTTTCGGCGAGGAAGGCCAGGCCTTCGCCAGCCGCGGCTTCAGCCTTGGCCGCTGCTTCGGCTTGCATGATCTCGCGGATCACCTTGAAGCTGGCGGACATTTCTTCCTGGCCAACACGGCTTGGCTTGCCGGCGAAAGCGTCGGTCAGACCGGCCAGGATCGCGTCCAGGCTGACACCCGGTGGCGGGTTGTCGCGCAGCTGGTCGCCGAGTTGACGGCCGATACCGTAGCTGACGCGGGTTTCGTCGGTGGACAGATTTACTTCGGACATGACACTGCTCCGCTGTGCGGACGGCCACAGGACTTGCCGTGCGTGCACAGCGCGTCCCGGCGCGCCCGGAACCAAAAGGGCGAGCAGACTAGCACAGATACCCCGGACTTGGGGCCGGGGCTACAGGGCCGAGCGCCAGGCGAGCGGCACTTTCAGGCTTTCATCGAGGTCACCGACCAGGCCACACATTTCGTCGTGGACCGAGGTGTGCACAAGATTGAAGGGCAGTACCGGAAAGGCATGCAGCAGATCCCGCGCGTGCTCCACTGAGCGCAGCGTCAGCATATTGCCCTTGAGATCGCTCAACGGATACGCCGCCCCATGCATCCTCGCTTCCAACAGGTAAATGCCACCCTCCATCGAGATCAGGTTCAACTCATCGACCTTCCTGGCAACAGCAAACGCGTTCAACTCTTGCAGGTTCATGGAAGCACCTCACACATGGCGAATCACACCGTTACAGGGATAGGCCGGTGCGCTTGAAAGCACAAGCCACAAACTAAACCGCCCGTCTGTTTCGCAACAGACGGGCGGCTCTTTTGCCTTGATCGGCTGATCAGTGCTTGGTGACCTTGTCCAGGTAACCCATGGCAAACGCGGACACCACAAAAGTCATGTGAATGATCACGTACCACATCAGATGCTCAGGATCGACGTTCTTGGCATCCATGAAGATGCGCAGCAGGTGGATCGAAGAAATCGCCACGATCGACGCCGCGACTTTCATCTTCAGCGACGACGAGTCCATGGTGCCCAGCCAGCTGAGCTTCTCTTTGCCTTCGTCGATGTCCAGTTGCGAGACGAAGTTCTCGTAACCGGAAATCATCACCATCACCAGCAGACCGCCCACCAGCGCCATGTCGATCAGCGACAGCAGCACCAGAATAAGATCGGATTCAGCCATGGCGAAGACGTTGGGCAGGATATGGATGATTTCCTGGAAGAACTTCAATGCCAGCGCCAGCAGACCGAGGGACAGGCCGATGTAGATCGGCGCCAGCAGCCAGCGGGTGGCGTACATTGCATTTTCGATAAAGCGTTCCATTGACTCTCACACAAGGGGCTGGAAATGGCTGCGAGTATAACAGCCCGCTGTGACAGCCAGAAACCGCCGGAAAATCCGCCACCTGCGTGTGTGTGACAAAGTTTTTCTGCTAGTGTCCAAAGCATTGACAGCCCAATGAAAGTGGACAGGACGCGTGGAAATGGATGTGCGATCAGCCTTGACGACTGCCGGAATCTGCCTCGCCTTGCTCATCGGCGGTTGCTCGCCCGGCGATGAAAAACAAGTCGCCAACCTTGACGAAAAGACCGCCACCTTCGAACAGTCCCTGGACACGATCAGCGATCCGAAGCTCAAGGACGCCATCACCGAACTCGGCGGTTCGCTGCTGTTGCTCGAACGCGCCCGACTCAAGCTCGACGACATCACCCCGCATACCGAATACGGCGCAGACGCCCTCGCCGTGCTCAAGCACTACCTTACCCCGCAGGCGCTGGTCGATACCTTCATCAATGGCCTGTTCGTGCTGCACAAGGACGCCAGCTCGGATTACCTGACCGATCTGCAACCGGTATTCCCGTTCAACCTGAACATTCCCGGCGGTTTTCTGTTCCCGCACGGCATCGAATGGCATTCGGTCACGTTGAGCAACAAACGGGTGATCGCCTGGCAGCCGGAGTGGTCGGAGACCGACCCCGGCATTCAGCTCAGCCCGTCCAGCTCCAACGTGACCAACCCCGATGACCTGACGGTGACCTACCCGTTCATCGATGGCCTCAACGTCGACAAAAAAAGCCTGCCGCAACCGGTCAGCCTGCAAGGCCAGGTCGAGGTCATTGCGCCCCGTCGCTTGTACAGTTTCGACCTGACGCAGAAAGACGTCGGCCAGACCCGCAGCAACGACAATCTCAGCGTCAAACTGCTCAAGCTGGAAAAAAACTACGCCGAGGTCGAAGTCAGCAACAGCCTGCCGCTCGCGGCAGAAGTCGCCGAAACCCGGATCAATCCGCTGATCGTCCAGGCCCGCGACGCCAGTGGCCAATACCTGGTGCGCGCCGGTTCGATCAACGAAAGCCCGGAGCAGGTCGAGTTTTACCAGAAGCAACTGACGCAGTTACAGAAGCAGAAGAGCTGGAGCGACACCCTGGAAAAACAGCTCAGCGACGAACAGCAAGCCTTCGAGAAAGAACACCCGCGCCGCTACAACAAGGTGTATTTCCACGGCCCGATCGACACACTGGAAGTCAGTGTGCTCGACTTCTCCTCGGCAACAGTGACGCGCAAATCCCTGGACCTGCCGGTGCGCACCTTCAATCCGCACACCACGGCCAAAGCCGTGCAGCCGCTGGACCTGCCAGTTGTGGTGTATGACGATCTCGCCGCCAACTGGCTCAAAGGCGCGGACCTGACCGAGGAACAATTGAAGGCCGGCGTGCGCATTCATCAATCGGTGGAAGAGCCGAGCGCGGCGCGTATCGAGTTTTCCCACCGCCGCACCTTCAATGACGAATTGCTTGGCGACCAACTCAATCCCGGCGTCAGCCCGGTGACTTTCTTCACGGAAAAGCGCGGCGGCAAACTCGACGAGCCGATCGAACTGCCGCCCGAGGCGTACCAGGTCGATCCGCTGCAAGCGACGATTACATATGATCTGAACCTGTTTCCGGAAACCCCGGCGATTGCCGTGGGCTCGATGCCGTTGTTCCTGGCGACGGTGGCGAAGCAATCCTACGACGCGCAGTCATTGCCCAAAGGCCTGGCGATCAAGGACAACACGCTGGTGGTCGACCTGAAAACCTTCCCGGCCAACGAATGGCGTTTCTTCGTCAAGGACGACAGTGGCCACTACCTCAAGCAGATTCTTTCGGTCAGCCACGACGCCAGTGCAGAAGGCCCGGCGCTACTCGGCGTGCACTATTTTTACGGTCGCCCGACTCGCGTGGAAACCTATCAGCGCACCGACCTCGCCACCGTGCAATACGGTTTTGAGGTCAAGCTCGACAAGGCGCAGGTCGACCAGTCAGCACCTTAACCGTTGAGGCTGCGCCCACGGCCGCCGTTGATCTGCCGCAACTGGGCTTGCAGGTGCAGGCTCCAGATCTGCGGATCATCGGCCAGTTCGTAACCATGCAAGGTCAGGCTTTCAACGATGGTGTCGAGAATCGACTCGGCCGCGACCGGGCCGTGAAAAGGGCCTTGGGCTTTGATCGCGGAAGGTTGTTCGCCGGCCATGCCGGCCGCGAAGAGCAGCGTCCACATGCCGTTGTCGCCGGCCAGCGGCTTGACGGCGCATTCGATCCGGGTCACCAGACCCAGGCATTGACGGGTGAGACAGAGGTTGCGCGACATGGCGGCGACCCTCGGTAAAGCCGGTATTCAGCCCCCATGGGAGGACTGGCTCGATCCAGTGATACTGTCGATATCCTTGACCTGAGAATAGAAGAAAAGTGTCCCGCGCAAGCCAAATGGAACCAGAAGGCGCCGAATGGTCATTGTGTGAATATTGGCGCCAGACTCGTGACACATTCCCCGAAGATCCCCGCAGAAATCAATCTGGAAAAGCATTGTGGGAGCGAGCCTGCTCGCGAAGACGATGGATCAGCCAACTCATTCGTCGATTGATACAGCGCTTTCGCGAGCAGGCTCGCTCCCACAGGGTCTGGCGTGAACTGATCAGGCCGGTTTGGCTTCGGCGAGAGCCTCCTGCGCCAGCTCCTTCTCGGCCTCTTTCAAGTCCTCTTCGCTGATCATCTCGGCGATATCGCGCAGGCGCTCGACCACTCGGGCATTGATGCTGCCTTCGGGGAATTCGCCATCGGCGTTCGGCTCTCCGGCCGGCTCGCCCACCAGCAGGCTCAGCGCCTCATCGGCCTGACGCACCGCATACACGTGGAACTGGCCGGCGCGCACGGCGGCGAGGACTTTCTCATCGAGCATCAGCGTGGCGACGTTGGCCTGGGGAATGATCGCGCCCTGCTCGCCGGTCAGACCGCGTGCTTCGCAGAGGCGGAAGAAGCCTTCGATCTTCTCGTTGACCCCGCCGACCGCCTGCACTTCGCCAAACTGGTTGATCGAACCGGTGATGGCAAAACATTGCTTGAGCGGGGTTTTCGACAGTGCCGAAATCAGCGTGCACGCCTCGCCCAGCGATGCACTGTCGCCGTCGACGTAACCGTACGACTGCTCGAGCGCAATGCTTGCCGAAATCGCCAGCGGGAATTCCTGGGCGTAACGGCTGCCCAGATAACCGGTGAGGATCATCACGCCTTTGGAGTGAATCGGCTGGCCGAGGTTGACCTCACGTTCGATGTCGACGATACCGCTGCCGCCCGGATAGACCGTGGCGGAAATCCGCGCCGGCACGCCGAACGCCGAATCACCGACCTCCAGCACCGTCAGCCCGTTGCACTTGCCGACTGCTGCACCGTCAGTGTCGATGAGGATGATTCCGGCGAGCATGTCGTCGAGAATCCGCGCCGAGACCCGCCCGGTGCGGGTGGCCTTGGCTTTCAGGGCGCGTTCGATATGGCCGGCGTCGGTCATTTCATCGCCGGCCAGATGGCGAATGAAATCCGCCTCGCTGACCAGTTGGAACAGATCACCAATGCGCGCCGACAAGCGCCCCTGATGCTCGGCTAGCCGCGCGCTGTAGGTCGCCAGCCGCGCCACCGCATCGGCGGTCAGCGGCGCCATGCCTTCTTCCGAAGTGCGGGTTTTCAGGAGCTGGGCGAACTGCTCGAGGCTTTCGTCGACCATCGGGATGTCTTCGTCGAAGTCGACCAGAACGCGAAACATCTCCTGGAAGTCCGGATCGAGATCCTGCAGCGTGTAATACAGCTGCCGCGCACCGATGATGATGACTTTAACCTGCAACGGGATGTGCTGCGGATTCAGGGTCATGGTGGCGAAGCGGCCCATCTCGCCCAGCGGCGACTCCATTTTCAGTTTGCGCGATTGCAGGGCGCGTTTGAGCGCATCCCACACGAACGGCTCGCTGAGCATTTTTTCCGCTTCAAGAATCAGGAAACCGCCGTTGGCGCGGTGCAGCGCACCCGGACGCAACTGCCGGTAAGTGGTGTAGAGCGCACCCTGATCGGTGGTGTACTCGATGCGGCCGAACAGGTTTTCGTAGGTCGGATGTGGCTCGAATACCACCGGTGCACCGCCGCTGGCCGGATGCCCGACCACCAGGCTTGGTGCGTATTGTTCCTCCAGCAACTTGCGCGCGACGGCGTCGGTCTTGCTGTCGTCGACCAGTTGTTCGACCACGGTTTTCAGCAGGTAGACCTGCATCGCTTGCAGGTAACCGCAGACCCCGGCGTTCTCCGCGTACTTCTCCGACAGCGGCGCCAGCAACGGCTGCAAGGCCAGGGTGATGGTTTCTTCATTGAGGTGGCGCAGTTGATTGTTCGACTCGCGCTTCCACTGCGGCAGGCTGGCGAGTTCTTCGTTCAGGCGCTCTTCGAGGCCGGAAATGTCATCGTGAAAACGCTCGCGCTCGGCTTCCGGCAACTGCGCGAATTCGGCTTCGTCCAGGGCCTTGCCGTCGAGCATCGGCGTGAAGGCGATATTGCTGCTGTCGCGGTACAGGGCGACGTCTTTTTCCAGGGCCAGGCGCTCGATGATGTCCAGCGCCTTGTCGTAGCGCTGGTTGAAGGCGCGGTCGATGGCGCTTTTTTTCTGCTGGTAGGACGGGTGTTCGAAAACCGCCGGAAAAGTCGCCAGCAGGTTGTCGATCAGGCCGTTGATGTCACCGATGAACGAGGCCGCCGTGCCCGATGGCAGCTCCAGTGCACGCGGTTCGCGCGGCTCATCGAAGTTGTTGACGTAGACCCAGTCCGCCGGGGTCTGCAGGCGCTTGCCTTCGGCTTTCAGGTAGCGTTTGACGAACGAAAAACGGCCAGTGCCGGGCTCGCCCATGACGAATACGTTGTAACCGGGGCGTGGCATCGCCACACCGAACTGCAAGGCTTCGACCGCGCGTTCCTGGCCGAGCACACCGCGAAAGGGCTCCAGATCATTGGTGCTAGTGAAGCTGAACTGTTCAGCGGAAAACGGACGAGTCAGCGCTTCGGGCGCAAGACGCAGGCTGGCAGCAACAGGATCAGGCATCGGGCTTCCTTAACAATCAGGCGGGGCAGGTAGCGGCATTCTGGCGCTGCCCGTGCCCCACTGGCAAGGCGCGCCACATGACAAAGCATAGACAAGCGCGCGGCCGGCCGACGCATCCCGATAAATCAGAGGTTTATTCCAAATATTTTGCAAAAAATCACGGAACCGCTGGAACGTGCCTAAACTCCAAACTGCGCGGCTGGAACTAATACCGGCCCACTGACACTTTCGGCTCTGTCCTCGGGCAGAGCGCGAAGGGCCAGAACCCTGTCCATTGGTATGCACATAAAGAGAACAAAGCTATGAAACGGATTCTTCTCGGTACTCTCTTCACCGCTGTATCCATCAACGCAATGGCGCAAGCCCCGGGCGGCCCGGATTGCGGTTGGGGCAACATGCTGTTCGAAGGTCAGCGTGGCACCCCGGCGCACTTCCTTGCTTCCACCACCAACGGCACTTCCGGTAACGCCACGTTCGGTATGACTTCCGGCACCAACGGTTGCTCGACCAACGCATCGCTGACCTACGGCGGCAAATCCTGGTTCGCCATGAATGGCATGATGAACGAGCTGTCCGAAGACATGGCCAAAGGCAATGGCGAAGCGCTGACCACTTATGCCGTGGTCCTGGGCGTAGCACCGGAAGATCGTGCGCACTTCGCGCAAGTGACCCACGAGCACTTCCAGCAGATCTTCAGCAAAGCTGACGTGACCGCTGAAGACGTGCATACCAACACCCTGGCAGTACTGAAATCGGACCCACGTCTGGCCAAGTACGCAACTCAGGCTTAAGCTCGACCCCGCCCGCTTCCTTCGGGAAGCGGGTTTTGTTTTTTTGGCCCGCCCCTCTTTGGGTCTTTTATTTCTTTCCTGTTCAAGTTGCCGACTATGCTCAAACGCCTTGCCTGGCTGGCGCTCTGTGTCTGCGCCCCGCTGTCCGCCGCGCCTCACATCGATCCTCAACGTTTGCAGCAACTGGCCAACGACCGCTTCTGGATTTCCCTCGGTCATTACGAAACCGCCAAACTCGGCGGCTGGCGCAGCTATGTCAGCGACAAGAAGTTCTTTCTCGCGCCCGACGGCAATGAACATCCGGACCGTGAACTGGCCGCCACCGTTCAGGCGCTGTACGCCCCGGCCAGTCTCGGCGAACAACACGCACAATGCGTCTACCCGGCGCGTACACGCTGGCTGAAAGCGCAGCTCAATCTCGCCGACCTGCCAGCGCCCGAATGCGCCGAATACAAGCAATGGTTCAAGGACGTCTCGCCGCACAGCGCGGTGATGATCTTCCCGGCGGCGTATCTCAACAGCCCTTCGTCGATGTTCGGCCACACCCTGCTGCGCATCGATCAGGCGGATGTGCAGGCCGACAAGACTTCGCTGCTCAGCTACGCGATCAACTTCGGTGCCTACATCGAAGGCTCGGACAACAGCATTCTGTATGCCTGGAAAGGCTTGATGGGCGGCTACCCGGGGCTGTTTGCGCTGGTGCCGTATCAGGAAAAACTCTCGGAATACCGCAGCCTGGAAAACCGCGACCTGTGGGAATACCGCCTCAACCTGACTCAGGAAGAAACCGCACGCATGGTCGAACATGTGTGGGAGCTCAAGCAGATCCAGTTCGACTACTTCTTCTTCGACGAAAACTGCTCGTATCGTTTGCTGGAACTGCTGCAAGTGGCGCGACCGAGCCTGCGCCTGACCGAACAATTCCCGCTGACCGCGATCCCGACCGACACTGTCAAAGCGGTGAAAGAGGCCGGGCTGGTCGAACACATCGAATATCGCCCGTCCCGCGAACGTGAACTGCTCAGCCGCGCCGAACCGTTGAGCGATGAAGAACAGCAATGGGTGCTGAAAGTCAGCGCCGATCAAAAAGTCCTGCAAGAGCCAAAGTTCAAAGCCCTGCCGCGCGCACGTCAGGCGTTGATCGTCGACGCCGCCTATCGTCTGGAGCGCTACCGCGCCAACGGTCAGGAGCGCGACCCGCAACGAGCGCAGCGCAGTTTTGAACTGCTGCGGGCGATCAACAAGAACCCGGCGCCGGAGTTGGAAATTCCGCAACCCGGTCTGCCCGAAGATGGCCACGAGTCCCGCACCTGGCAGGCCGGCCTAGGTACGCGAGGCGATCGCGCCTTTGGCGAATATGGCCTACGCATGGCTTATCACGACCTCAATGACAACGCCGAAAGCTTTCCTCTCGGCGCGCAGATCGAGATCCTGCAACTGAAGCTGCGCCAATACGAAAGCAATGACTGGCAGTTGCAGCAACTGGACCTGGCGACCATTCGTTCGCTGACACCGCGCAACGAGCTGCTGCAACCGCTGTCGTGGCAAGTCACCGGTGGCCTTGAGCGCGTGCCGGGCAAGCATGATGACGAGACGCTGGTCAGCCATGTCAACGGTGGCGGCGGCGGCACGTGGCAGTTGGGCGAAGACGTGCTCGGCTTCGCGCTGGGCACGGTACGCGTGGAACACAACAATGACTTCGCCGAGTTTGTTTCCCCGGCTGGTGGCTTCAATACCGGCGTGCTATGGAAAAACCCGCTGGGCAATCTGAGCCTGGAGGCCAAGGGCGACTACTTCTTCAACGGCGAAGTGCGCCGCAGCCTGAGCCTGAATCAGCAGTGGGAGCTTTCGCGCAACCTCGGTTTGCGCCTGAGCGCGCAGCGCGAGTTCAGCCAGCTCGCCAGCCCGGAAACGGAAGTCATGCTTGAAGTGAAGTGGTATCACTACTGATCCCGAGCCTGTGTAAATCTCCCTGTGGGAGCGAGCCTGCTCGCGAAAGCGGTGGGTCAGTCAATAGCAGTGTTGCCTGACAAGACGCCTTCGCGAGCAGGCTCGCTCCCACAGGGGCCTTGTGGTGTGCAATGGATTTTTCACAGGCCTTCGACAGCCGCCTCATGAATCCCCTTCTAGACTTTCCTTATGAGCCGAGTATCGGCGCGGGAGAGTGCGATGTGGCGGTACGTGGGATTGTTGGGCGTTGTATTGGCGCTGGGCGGTTGCCAGACCACCCATGAAGACTTGATCGCTAAGGGTTATCCACCGGCCTTCGCCGACGGTTTCGATGACGGTTGCGTCAGCGGCCGGCAAGCGGCGGGCTCGATCAGCGGTGAGTTTCGCAAGAATGTGCCGCGCTATCTCAAGGACCAGCAATACGCCGACGGCTGGGTCGACGGCTTCCGCCAATGTCAGGCGATGCTGGAAAACAGGGATCGCGAGCAATATCGCAACGAACATTGGGATGAGCGCGAACGTGCCTGGCAGCAGCAGAAGGACCAGGACGTCGGGCGGGCTTATCGCTCGCAATAGGTCGTTTGCAGACATCCGTTGAAACCAAATGCCGGCAACCATGGCCCAAATCCTTTAACAGGAGGACTTCATGAGTCGCGCATTCGTCAACGAAGACAACGCCGCCGCGCAGGCCGATCAGCCGGTCGAACGTCAGGTCAGCACGCAGCCCAACTACGTCACCCCGCAAGGTCTGGCGCAGTTGCAGGCGAAGGTCACCGAGCTGCAAAGCCTGCACGCCGAGCAAACGGCCAAGGGCGAGCAGGCCGACAAGCAACGTCTGGCCGATCTGCAACGGGATCTGCGCTATTTCACTCAACGCCTGAGCAGCGCCCAAGTCGCAGTCGCTGCGACCTCCACCGACAAGGTCCAAATCGGTAGCTGGGTGACTTTTGCCGATGAACACGACACTGAACACCGCGTGCAACTGGTTGGCGAAGATCAGGCCGACGCCAGTCAGGGCCTGATCAACTGGGCCTCACCGCTGGGCCGGGCTTTGCTTGGCGCCCGGCTCAACGATGAAGTGCTATGGCAGCGGCCTGCCGGCGACCAACTGATCGAAGTGATTCGCATCGAACCGGCTTAAACCACGCCTTGCGCCAACATCGCATCGGCGACTTTGACGAAACCGGCGATGTTCGCGCCTTTGACGTAATTGATCTGACCGTTATCTTCGCCGTAATGCACACAGGCGTGGTGGATCGACTGCATGATCGCGTGCAGCTTGCTGTCCACCTCGCCCGCCGTCCACAGCAGGCGCATGGCGTTCTGCGACATTTCCAGACCACTCACGGCAACACCGCCCGCATTCGACGCCTTGCCCGGTGCGAACAGAATGCCGGCCTCGATAAAGATATCCACAGCCTCCAGCGTGGTCGGCATGTTCGCGCCTTCAGCCACACAGACGCAGCCGTTGCGCAGTAGCGTGCGTGCGGCCTCGGCGTCGAGTTCGTTCTGCGTCGCGCAGGGCAGCGCGATATCACACGGCAGCGACCACGGATGTTGGCCGGCGCGGAATTCCAGACCATGGGCGCTCGCCAGTTCGCTGATGCGCCCGCGTTTGATGTTCTTCAGCTCCAGCAGCGCCAGCCACTGTGCTTCGCTCAAGCCTGCCTCGCAGTACAGCGTGCCTTCGGAGTCGGACAGGGAAATCACTTTGCCGCCCAGATCCATCACTTTGCGCGCCGCGTACTGGGCAACGTTGCCGGAACCGGAAATCGCCACGCGCTTGCCTTCCACGCCCTGCCCGCGGCGCTTGAGCATCTCCTCGGCGAAGTACACGCAGCCGAAACCGGTGGCTTCCGGGCGAATCAGGCTGCCGCCGTAGGTCATGCCCTTGCCGGTGAGGACGCTGGTGAACTGGTTGCTCAGGCGCTTGTACTGGCCAAAGAGGAAACCGATCTCCCGCGCACCGACACCGATATCACCGGCCGGCACGTCAACGTCGGCGCCGATGTGGCGATACAACTCGCTCATGAACGCTTGGCAGAAACGCATGACCTCGGCGTCGCTCTTGCCCTTCGGATCGAAGTCGGAACCGCCCTTGCCGCCGCCCATGGGCAGGGAGGTCAGCGAGTTCTTGAAGGTCTGCTCGAAGGCGAGGAATTTCAGCACGCCGAGGTTCACCGACGGATGGAAGCGCAGGCCGCCCTTGTACGGGCCGATGGCGCTGTTCATCTGGATACGGAAGCCGCGATTGACCTGGACCTTGCCCTGATCGTCGACCCACGACACGCGAAACACCACCGCGCGCTCGGGCTCGCAGATGCGCTCGAGAATGCCTGAAGTCAGGTAATGCGGATTGGCTTCAAGAAACGGCCACAGACTGCGCAGGACTTCTTCGACAGCCTGGTGGAATTCGGGTTGATCCGGGTCGCGTTTTTTCAGGCGCGCAAGGAAGGATTCGACGGATTCGATCATGGGCAAAGTCTCGGCAAATTTATTGTCGTTGGAGGAGATTGGGCCGGACTGTAACAAACGAATTGCGCACAGGAACAGAGCAAAATGTCGCAGTTATGAAATTAAATGGTGCACAGGATATAAATCCGAGGGGTATTTGATCCGTTTTTGCACCTGAGTGGGGAGCACAGATCCAAGACTTGCACCAACAGTTACACCGTATTCGCGAGCAGGCTCGCTCCCACATTTGGAATGCGTTACCCCTGTGGGAGCGAGCCTGCTCGCGAAAGCCGCAACTCGGTTTATCAGGAAAAACCCAGGGCAAAAAAAACGGAGCCCGAAGGCTCCGCTCTTGTGCAACCAACCCGAATCAGGCCAGTTTCTTGTGACGTACCCGGTGAGGCTGGGCCGCTGCTTCGCCGAGGCGTTTTTTGCGGTCGGCTTCGTACTCGGTGTAGTTGCCTTCGAAGAACACCGCTTGCGAGTCGTCTTCGTACGCCAGGATGTGCGTGGCGACACGGTCAAGGAACCACCGATCGTGGGAGATCACAATGGCGGCGCCCGGGAAGTCCAGCAGGGCTTCTTCCAGCGAACGCAGGGTTTCCACGTCGAGGTCGTTGGACGGTTCGTCGAGCAGCAGGACGTTGCCGCCCTCCTTCAGGGTCAGCGCCAGGTGCAGACGACCGCGCTCACCGCCGGAGAGGTCCTTGACGAACTTCTGCTGATCGCCGCCCTTGAAGTTGAAGCGACCGACGTAGGTACGCGACGGGATCTCGTAGTTGCCGATGCGGATCTGGTCGGAGCCGTCGGAAATCTGCTGGAACACGGTCTTGCTGCCGTCGAGGTCTTCGCGGCTCTGGTCGACGCAGGCCAGTTGCACGGTTTCACCGATTTCGATGCTGCCCGAATCCGGAGTTTCCTTGCCCATCAGCATGCGGAACAGCGTCGACTTACCGGCACCGTTACCACCGATCACGCCGACGATGGCGCCTTTCGGCATAGAGAACGACAGGTTGTCGATCAGCACGCGATCGCCGTAGCCCTTGGTGACGTTCTTGAACTCGATGACCTTGTCGCCAAGGCGTGGACCGGCCGGGATGTAGATCTCGTTGGTCTCGCTGCGCTTCTGGAATTCCTGCGATTGCATTTCTTCGAAGCGTTGCAGACGTGCCTTGGATTTCGACTGGCGGGCCTTGGCGCCTTTGCGCACCCACTCCAGTTCTTCCTTCATGGCTTTTTCATGAGCCGACTGCTGCTTGGATTCCTGGGCCAGACGATCGGACTTGGCTTCGAGCCAGCCCGAATAGTTGCCCTCGTAAGGAATGCCCGCGCCGCGGTCGAGTTCCAGAATCCAGCCGGCGACGTTGTCGAGGAAGTAACGGTCGTGCGTGATCGCGACCACGGTGCCCGGGAAGTCGTGGAGGAAATGCTCCAGCCACGCCACCGAATCGGCGTCCAGGTGGTTGGTCGGTTCGTCGAGCAGCAGCATGTCCGGCGCGGACAGCAGCAGACGGCACAGGGCGACACGACGCTTTTCACCACCGGACAGGTGTTCGACTTTCGCGTCCCAGGCCGGCAGACGCAGCGCATCGGCGGCGACTTCCAGCTGGCGCTCGAGGTTGTGGCCGTCGCTGGCCTGCAGGATCGCTTCGAGCTTGGCCTGTTCAGCAGCAAGCTTGTCGAAGTCGGCGTCCGGGTCAGCGTAAGCCGCGTAGACCTCGTCCAGACGCGCTTGCGCATCCTTGATCACGCTGACCGCTTCCTCGACCACCTCACGTACGGTCTTGGCTGGGTCGAGCTGCGGCTCTTGCGGCAGGTAACCGATGTTCAGGTCCGGCATCGGACGGGCTTCGCCTTCGAACTCAGTGTCGACGCCAGCCATGATTTTCAGCAGCGTGGATTTACCCGAACCGTTGAGGCCGAGTACGCCGATCTTGGCGCCGGGGAAGAAGGACAGAGAAATGTTCTTGAGAATTTCCCGCTTCGGCGGAACAACTTTGCCCAGCCGATGCATGGTGAAGACGTATTGAGCCATGGAGAACCTTGGGTCAGTGACAGATGAATGATTGGAGCGCAGGCGATGCCTGGCCAGACTGTGCGCGTCGTTCACTTGATCGCAATCAATGCGTGCGCGCTGGAAAAAGTCTGATTGTAGGGGCTGGAACGCCCCCGGTCTAACCGGCAAAGCTACCTTAATGCCGGAAGGCAGTCCAGCCGAGAGGGGCTGGCACTTCGCCACAACTCAAGGCATGCTAGCCGCCCTTCGGGCGTCCGGCTTATAGTGCACGTCGCGCCAGTCCAGCCAAATCGCAGGATCACAGCTTGACCAATGTCACTCCGCCAGCCTCTGTGAGCAGCACCCCACCGGCGCCCGGCTCGCCCCTGCGCGGGACATTGAAGGGTGCGCTGGCCACCCTCGTGCTGTTATTGCTCGCGTTGCTGTTCTGGCAACTGCTCGATCAATTGCGTGAAACGCAGAAGAATCAGCGCCAGTACACCATCGACTACACCGCCGACCTCGCCGCCCAGGTCAGCCTGAACATGGCGCTGAATGCGCAAATCGCCCTCAATCTGCTACCGATCGTCGAACAACCGCAAACCGCCGACGAACAGCAGATACTCCTGCGCAAGTTGCAGCGTTCGCTGCCGGATCTGCGCAGCATGGCCCTGCTTTCTCCCTCCGGCCGCATCATCAGCGACAGCGCCACCGACAGTTCCGACGCCGATTACCTGACCGAACTGGTGCGTCGCAGTCGCGCTCAGGCGCATTATTTCAGCAATGCCGATGACGGCTCGGTGGTGCACCTGCTGTTGCATCAGGCCAGCGGCAGCAGTCGCGGTTACTGGGCCTTGCGCCTGACGCCAACCTTCTTCGACTCGCTGACCAAACAGGACGCCACCGCCCTGCGCCCGTTGTGGCTGGTGGAAAACCGCCTCAATCACCAGATCATCAGCCGCGAAGCGGGGCTGCCCTCGGCCAAGGCTGGCGGGCTGACGCCTGACGATGTCGCCAACACCGTGCTGACCGTGCCGCTGAGCAGCAGCGACTGGCAACTGCGCGGGCTGTTCGACCGCCAGCGCGTACTGGAAGAATTGCTGCCGGCGTTCATCGGCAAATGCCTGCTCGGCCTGGCGTTCTCGATGTTGCCGGTGATCGCCCTGTTGAACATGCGTCGGCGCCAGCGCCAGGTGCATGAAGGCCGGCGGCGTTATCAGGATATTTTCGAAGGCACCGGCGTGGCCTTGTGCGTGCTTGACCTGTCCGGCCTCAAGCAGATGTTCGACAAGGCGCAGATCCAGACCAGCGACCAGCTCAAGGCCTGGCTCGACCAACCGCAGCAGCGCCAGCAGTTGCTCGCGGAAATGCGCGTCACCGAGGTCAATCAGGTCGCCCTGCAACTGCTCGATGTGCATTCCTGCGACGATGCCTGGCAACTGCTGATCGATGGCCAGCGCCATCCGCAGTGCGCGATCGGTCAGCAGATCCTCGACGCCGTCCTGCAGCAGCAGAAACAGCTGGAACTGGAAATCAAACTGCCCAACAGCAATGGTCGCGACCAGCACCTGTGGATGGTCCTGCGCCTGCCGAGCGAGCAGCACGACTATAAAGCGGTGATCCTCAGCATCAACGACATCACCAGCCGCAAGCTGATCGAGCTGTCGTTGCTGGAGCGCGAAGGCTTCTGGTCGGACGTGGTGCGCACCGTGCCGGATCATCTGTATGTGCAGGACGTGATCAGCCAGCGGATGATTTTCAGCAACCACCACCTCGGCCAGACCCTGGGGTACAACCGCACTGAACTGCATCAGATGGGCGAATACTTCTGGGAAATCCTTCTGCATCCGGAAGACGCCGACTATTACCATCGCTCGCGGCAGTTGCAGCGTCACGCCGGTTACAGCCAGTTGTTGCAATGCCAATTGCGCTTCCGCCATCGCGACGGCAAGTGGCGGCGCTTCGACATCCGTGAACAGGCGCTGGCGCGGGACAAGCATGATCAGGTCACGCGGATCATCGGCGTCGCCAAGGACATCACCGAACAGATTGAGGCGAGCGAATCGCTGCGTGACAGCGAGCAGCGCTACCGCATGCTCGCCGAAAGCATCAGCGACGTGATTTTCTCCACCGACAGCAAGCTCTCGCTGAACTACGTCAGCCCGTCGGTGCAGGCCGTGCTTGGCTACAACGCCGAATGGATCTTCCAGAACGGCTGGCAATCGATCATCGCCAATCCCGGGCAACTGAACGGCATTCATGTGCTGATGGACCGCGTCAGCAAGGCGCTGGACAAGCCCGAGCAACTGGCATTGCTGCGCAGTCAGGTGCAAACGCAACTGTTCCTCTTCGATTGCCTGCGTGCCGATGGCCGCAAGATTCCGATCGAACTGCGCCTGGTGCTGGTGTGGGACGAACACGGCGCGTTCGAAGGCGTGCTCGGCGTCGGCCGCGATATCAGCCAGCAGCGCCGCGCGGAAAAAGATTTGCGCATGGCCGCCACGGTATTCGAGCACTCTACCTCGGCGATCCTGATCACCGACCCGGCCGGTTATATCGTTCAGGCCAACGAAGCGTTCAGTCGGGTCAGCGGCTACAGCGTCGGCGAAGTGCTCGACCAGTTGCCGAACATGCTCACCGTCGACGAGCAGCAGGACGCGCACCTGCGCTACGTGCTCAAGCAGTTGCACGAGCACAGCACCTGGGAAGGCGAAGTATGGATGAAGCGCCGTAACGGCGAACATTACCCGGCGTGGGTCGGCATTACTGCCGTGCTCGACGACGAGGGCGACCTGGCCAGTTACGTGTGTTTCTTCAGCGACATCAGCGAGCGCAAGGCCAGCGAGCAGCGCATCCACCGCCTCGCCTATTACGACGCCCTCACCCACCTGCCGAACCGCACGCTGTTCCAGGACCGTCTGCACACCGCGCTGCAAGCGGCCGAACGGCAGAAGTCGTGGGTGGTGCTGATGTTCCTCGACCTCGACCGTTTCAAACCGATCAACGACTCCTTGGGCCACGCCGCCGGCGACCGCATGCTCAAGGACATGGCCACGCGCCTGCTGGCCTGCGTCGATGACGATGACACCGTGGCGCGCATGGGCGGCGACGAATTCACCTTGCTGCTGCAGCATCGCTCCAACCGCGAACTGGCGCTGAACCGGGCAATTCATGTCGCTGAGCAGATTCTCGCCAGTCTGGTGCGGCCGTTCGTGCTCGAGGGCCGCGAGTTCTTCGTCACCGCCAGTATCGGCATCGCCCTGAGTCCGCAGGACGGCAACGAACTCAGCCAGTTGATGAAGAACGCCGACACGGCGATGTACCACGCCAAGGAACGCGGCAAGAACAACTTCCAGTTCTATCAGGCCGACATGAACGCCAGTGCGCTGGAGCGTCTGGAACTGGAAAGCGATCTGCGCCATGCGCTGGAGCAGAACGAATTCGTCCTGTATTACCAGCCGCAGTTCAGTGGCGACGGCAAGCGCCTGACCGGCGCCGAAGCGCTGCTGCGCTGGCGCCATCCGCGACGCGGGCTGGTGCCGCCGGGTGATTTCATTCCGGTGCTGGAAGAGCTCGGCCTGGTGGTGGACGTTGGCGACTGGGTCATCAGCGAGGCCTGTCGACAGCTGAAAACCTGGCACCAGCAACGGGTGCGGGTGCCGAAGGTGTCGGTGAACATTTCCGCACGGCAGTTCTCCGACGGCCAGTTGGGCACCCGAATCGCGACGATCCTGCGCGAAACCGGCCTGCCACCGGCGTGTCTGGAGCTGGAACTGACCGAAAGTATCCTGATGCGCGAAGTCAGCGAGGCGATGCAGATTCTTGCCGGGCTGAAGAACCTCGGCCTGAGCATCGCAGTCGATGACTTCGGCACCGGTTATTCATCGCTCAACTACCTCAAGCAATTCCCGATCGACGTGCTGAAGATCGACCGTACTTTCGTCGACGGCCTGCCGTCCGGCGAACAGGACGCGCAGATCGCCCGGGCGATCATCGCCATGGCCCACAGCCTGAACCTGGCGGTGATCGCCGAGGGCGTGGAAACCCACGAGCAACTGGACTTCCTGCGTGAGCATGGTTGCGATGAGGTGCAGGGCTATCTGTTCGGCCGGCCGATGCCGGCGGGACGGTTTGAAGCGCAGTTCTGTAACGATGCGCTGTTCATGTTCGACTGAACATCTGCGGCGCGCCCTTCGCGAGCAGGCTCGCTCCCACAGGGGAATGCATTGCAGCAGGGGAATGCATCTCAAATGTGGGAGCGAGCCTGCTCGCGAAGGGGCCGGCAAAAGCACCGCACATCTGTCATGAACGCCACTTGTCTGCGACATGACGTCGTTTCATATGTCATCCAAAAGCGGTTGGGTTAGAATGCCCCCCTTTTCTGCCCCCGATCCTTGAGGACCGCCATGTTCAGCCGTGATTTGACTATTGCCAAGTACGACGCCGACCTTTTTGCCGCCATGGAGCAAGAAGCTCAGCGTCAGGAAGAACACATTGAGCTGATCGCTTCGGAAAACTACACCAGCCCAGCGGTGATGGAAGCTCAAGGCTCGGTCCTGACCAACAAGTACGCCGAAGGCTATCCGGGCAAGCGTTACTACGGTGGTTGCGAATACGTTGACGTGGTTGAACAACTGGCCATCGACCGTGCCAAGGAACTGTTCGGTGCTGATTACGCCAACGTTCAGCCGCACGCCGGTTCCCAAGCCAACGCCGCTGTTTACCTGGCTCTGCTGCAAGGTGGCGACACCATTCTGGGCATGAGCCTGGCCCATGGCGGTCACCTGACCCACGGCGCCAGCGTTTCCTCCTCGGGCAAGCTGTACAACGCCGTTCAATACGGTATCGATGCCAACGGCCTGATCGACTACGACGAAGTCGAGCGTCTGGCGGTCGAGCACAAGCCGAAAATGATCGTTGCCGGTTTCTCGGCCTACTCGCAGATCCTCGACTTCCCGCGCTTCCGCGAGATCGCTGACAAGGTTGGCGCCTACCTGTTCGTCGACATGGCTCACGTCGCCGGTCTGGTTGCCGCTGGTGTCTACCCGAACCCGGTACCGTTCGCCGACGTCGTGACCACCACCACGCACAAGACCCTGCGCGGTCCACGTGGCGGTCTGATCCTGGCCAAAGCGAACGCCGAGATCGAGAAGAAGCTCAACTCCGCAGTGTTCCCGGGCGCCCAGGGTGGCCCGCTGGAGCACGTGATCGCGGCCAAGGCGATCTGCTTCAAGGAAGCGCTGCAGCCTGAGTTCAAGGCTTACCAGCAACAAGTGGTGAAGAACGCCAAGGCCATGGCCGAAGTGTTCATCGCGCGCGGTTTCGACGTGGTATCGGGCGGTACTGAAAACCACCTGTTCCTGCTGTCGCTGATCAAGCAGGACATCTCCGGCAAAGACGCCGACGCCGCTCTGGGCAAAGCGTTCATCACCGTGAACAAGAACTCCGTGCCGAACGATCCACGCTCGCCGTTCGTCACCTCCGGCCTGCGCTTCGGTACTCCGGCTGTGACCACTCGCGGTTTCAAAGAGGCTGAGTGCAAAGAGCTCGCCGGCTGGATCTGCGACATCCTGGCTGACCTGAACAACGAAGCTGTAATCGACGCCGTTCGTGAAAAAGTCAAAGCCATCTGCAAGAAACTGCCGGTATACGGCGCTTAATGCGACGTTAAACCTGCAGCATGAAAAACCGGCCAAGTGATTGGCCGGTTTTTTTTCGCCTGCAATTCACCTGTAGGAGCTGCCGAAGGCTGCGATCTTTTTATCTGGATTTTAAAAACAAGATCAAAAGATCGCAGCCTTCAGCAGCTCCTACGCGGCTTTGGCCGCTGGTCAGACCGGTCATGCCAATTTCATGTTTCCCCCTTGTAATCAGGAAAAACCCAAGCCTAGACTGCGCCTGCACTGGACATACCGGTAAGACCACAATAATTAAGTCCTGCATCCGCTGCGCAACGCGTGCGGCAGCCAGGACACCGACCCAGGATTCCTCCCATGCTCAGATGGTGCTCGCGTTCAATCTTCCTTCAAGTGGTTCTCGGACTGATGCTCGGCATCGTCTGCGGGCTGACCCTTCCTGAATACTCCGCTCAGCTCAAACCGCTCGGCGATGGCTTCATCAAACTGATCAAGATGCTGATTGGCCTGATCGTGTTCTGCGTGGTGGTCAGCGGCATCAGCGGCGCGGGCGATCTGAAGAAGGTCGGGCGCATTGGCCTCAAATCGGTGATCTACTTTGAAGTGCTGACCACCATCGCTCTGGTGATCGGCCTGGTGTTCGCCTTCAGCACCGGCATTGGCAGCGGCGCGAACATTCATCTGGAGCAACTCTCCAGCGCCGACATGGGCGACCTCGCCGAGCGTGGCCAGCACATGCACACCACCACACAATTCCTGATGGACCTGATCCCGACCTCGGTGATCGGTGCCTTCGCTGACAACAATATTCTGCAGGTGCTGCTGTTCTCGGTGCTGTTCGGCAGTGCGCTGAATCTGGTTGGCGAAGCCGCTTCGGGAATCTCGCGACTGATCAACGAACTCAGCCACGTGATCTTCCGCATCATGGGCATGATCGTGCGTCTGGCGCCGATCGGCGTATTCGGCGCCATCGCCTTCACCACCAGCAAATACGGTCTCGACTCGCTGCAGCACCTGGGCAGTCTGGTCGGTCTGTTCTACCTGACCTGCGTCGCCTTCGTCGCGCTGATCCTCGGTCTGGTGATGCGCGTCTCCGGCCTGCGCATGTGGCCGCTGCTCAAGTACCTGCGGGAAGAACTGCTGATCGTCATGGGCACTGCCTCTTCCGACGCCGTGCTGCCGCAGATCATGCGCAAGCTCGAACACCTCGGTATCGGCAGCTCGACGGTCGGTCTGGTGATCCCGACCGGGTACTCGTTCAACCTCGACGGTTTCTCGATTTACCTGACCCTGGCCATCGTGTTCATCGCCAATGCCACCGGCACACCGCTGGCGATGACCGATTTGCTGACGATTCTGCTGGTTTCGCTGATCACCTCCAAAGGCGCCCACGGCATTCCCGGTTCGGCGCTGGTGATTCTCGCGGCAACGCTGACGGCGATTCCGGCGATTCCCGTGGTCGGCCTGGTGCTGGTGTTGGCCGTGGACTGGTTCATGGGCATCGGCCGCGCGCTGACCAATCTGATCGGCAACTGCGTCGCCACCGTGGCCATCGCCCGCTGGGAAAAGGACATCGACGTACAGCGAGCGAACAAGGTGCTCAACGGCGAACAGGGCTATAACTTTCAACCGCGAAAAACCGTCGCTCCGGCGGCGGCCAAAGAATTCTGAATGAGTGCCGTGCCTGCCAATGCGCAGGCACGGCGCAGGGAGCCAATACGTGATTACAACTTCAACCGTCGTCAATTCAGTGGTGGAAAAACTCCGCGCCGCGTTGGCCCGAGGCCAGTGGCGCTCCGGCGACATGCTGCCGGGCCAGCGTGAACTGGCCGAACAGCTGGGCATCAGCCGGCCGAGCCTGCGCGAAGCGGTGATCGTGCTGGAAACACTCGGCCTGGTGCGCTCGATGCCGGGCAAAGGCGTGGTCGTCCTCGATGCGCAACTCAGCGACAGCCAGAGCCACGACAGCGCAGTCGCCGGGGCGAGCCTGGAAGATGTGCTGCAACTGCGCTACACCCTCGAGCCGTTCATTGTCGGGCTGGTTGCGCAATCGATCAGCAGCAAGGAAGTCGGCCAATTGCGCCTGACCCTGATGGACATGCGCGAAGCCCTCGAGGCCGGTGACAGTGAAGCCGGGGTCAGCGCCTACATCGCTTTCCACGAAGAACTGTTCACGCTGACTTCGAACCCGATTTTCCAGAGCGTGGTGCAGCAGACCAGCAATGCCCTCAAGCAAAGCGCCGAAGTGTTGCGCAATTCCCCGGAACATCTGGCCGAACGTCTGGAAGAAAACGAAGCGGTGGTCCGCGCGATCCGCAGCAAGAACAGCGCTCAGGCCAGCGCCGAAATGCGTCGGCACATTCTGCGCGAAGGCCAGCGCATGGGCGTTGAGCTGAACATCCCGGACGACAACCTGCCCACCTGATTTGCCAGGAGAACGGCCATGAACAGTTTTGCTTCAGCCTCGCATGCCGATTCGACCGCCCTGCCCGTCTCTCGCCTCGGCACGCCGACGGAGGATCTGTATCCGCGACTGTTCGACGCGATTCTCGAGCAGCGTATCGATGAAGACAGCCGGTTCACCGAGGAGAGTCTGCAAGCGATGTTCGGCGCCGGCCGCGCCGATGTACGACGGGTGCTGACGCAGTTGTCCCATGAGCAGATCGTGGTATTGCGCGCCAATCATCGACCACGAGTGGCTGCGCCTGATCGGGAGCTGATCCGGCAGACTTTGCATGCGCGACGGTTGGCTGAGAACACGTTGGTGGGGTTGGCGTGTCAGCGTCCGCAGCCAGACGATTTGAAATGCTTGCGCACGTTGATAGAGCGCGAGAAGCGCGCCGTCGAGCAGGATCGGCGCGGGGCGGCGATTCGGTTATCGGGGGAGTTTCATTTGCAGTTGGCACGGATGGCGGGGAATGTGCCGTTGGCGCATTTTCTGCGCAGTCTGGTGCCGTTGACCTCGTTGGCGATTGCGCGGAGTCGGTGCCCGACGCGCAGCTGTTGCGCGTGGCAGGAGCATTTGGCGTTGGTTGAGGTTGTGGAGCGAGGTGATGCTGCCAAGGCAGAGGGGCTGATGAATCGGCATCTGGATCATCTTGAGCAGACACTGCTCGCTCCAGATCTTGAGCATTGTGCTGTCGGTTAGACCGCCTTCGCGAGCAGGCTCGCTCCCACAGTGGATTGCATTCCTTCTGACAGAATGCGTTCTACTGTGGGAGCGAGCCTGCTCGCGAAGAGGCCCGTTGAGCTATTGAAATTATCAGGCTTGTTGCGCTGCAACCCTGGCAAACCCCGCCCGAATCTTCTCTTCCGGCAAGTCATCGGCGATAAACACGATCACACTCTCCCGCGCCTCGCCCTCGGCCCATTCAGTGTCCCAGTCGAAACCATAGAGTTTCAGCACACCCTGAAACACCAGGCGCCGATCTTCGCCAGCAATATTCAGCACGCCTTTGTAACGCAGCAATTGCTTGCCATGCTCTTCCAGCAACTCGTTCATGAAATCGCTGAGCTGATCGATATCCAGCGCCTGATCGGTGCGCAGCACCAGGCTGGAGATGCGATCGATCGACGGTGCCTTGCTCACCGGACGCAGGCTCAAACCACCGCCCAGATCAGCATTGAGGTTGAAGCCGCGCACATCCAGCAGTTCGGCCAGATCGATGTTGCCATGCTCGACCACACGGATTGGTGCGCGGCGGTTGATTCGGGTGAGGCGTTCGCTCAGCGCGGTGAACGTCGCCTCATCGACCAGGTCGGTCTTGCTCACCAGCAAGCGATCGGCGAAACCGATCTGCGCCTGGGCAATGGTCTGGGTCAGGTGCACGTCGGCGTGAGCGGCGTCGACCAGGGTGATGATGCCGTCGAGCAGGTAACGCTCGCGCAGCTCTTCGTCGATGAAGAACGTCTGCGCCACCGGTGCCGGATCGGCGAGACCGGTGCACTCGATCACCAGACGATCGAAGGCAATTTCGCCGCTGTCCAGGCGCTCGAGCAGCAAGTACAGCGCCTTGGTCAGATCGGTGTGAATGGTGCAGCAGACGCAGCCGTTGGCCAGGGTCATGACCTGCACCGGCTCGTCACCCAGCAACTGAGTGTCGATGCCGGCGTCGCTGAATTCGTTTTCGATCACGGCGATTTTCAGGCCGTGCTCGGCTTTCAATAAATGACGCAGCAAAGTGGTCTTGCCGGCGCCGAGGAAACCGCTGAGGACCGTTACCGGAATGGGAGAAGACAAAACCCGATCTCCTGAAAAGAACACAAAAACAAATGTGGGAGCGAGCCTGCTCGCGAAAGCGGTGTGTCAGTCAAATCCTTCATCAACTGACACTCCGTATTCGCGAGCAGGCTCGCTCCCACAGGGGATTACCTCAACCGCAGGCTGTCAGCTCAACAGCACTTCGGCCCACCCTTGCCACCGTAACGGGCTTCCTGACGCTCGCGAAAGAACATCTCGTAGCTCATCACCGGTTTGTCCGGGTGTTTGGTTTGCATATGCTCGACGTAGGTGTCGTAGTCGGGCATGCCGACCATCAGGCGCGCGGCCTGACCGAGGTATTTACCGAGGCGACTCAGGTCATTGAACATGCTGCAATCCTCTGGTTACGCATCCGGCAGGGCCTGGAATGGCGATTCTTTATCCGTACGCTCTTTCTTGCCCCAGGCGGCGATGCCGACCTTGAGCGCATAGAACAGGATGCTGAACACCACGAACAGGAACAGCGCGGTGAGTGTGGCGTTGGTGTAGGCGTTGAAGATCACGTGCTGCATCTGCTCGACGCTCTTCGCCGGTGCCAGCACCTGACCGTTGGCCAGCGCATCGCTGTACTTCTTGGCCAGGGACAGGAAGCCGATCGCCGGGTTGGCGTCGAACAGCTTGATGAAACCAGCAGTGGTAGTGCAGATCAACAGCCAGGTGGCCGGCAACAGGGTGACCCAGATGTAGCGCTGGCGCTTCATCTTGATCAGGACCACGGTGCCGAGCATCAGCGCGATACCGGCGAGCATCTGGTTGGAGATACCGAACAGTGGCCACAGAGTGTTGATGCCGCCCAGTGGATCGATCACGCCCTGATACAGCAACCAGCCCCACATCGCCACACAACCGGCGGTGGCGATCAGGTTGGCGGTCCACGATTCGGTGCGCTTCAGCGCCGGTACGAAGGAGCCGAGCAGATCCTGCAGCATGAAACGCCCGGCACGGGTACCGGCGTCCACAGCGGTGAGGATGAACAGCGCTTCGAACAGGATCGCGAAGTGGTACCAGAACGCCATGGTGTTTTCACCCGGCAGGACACTGTGCAGGATCTGCGCGATACCGACCGCCAGGGTCGGCGCACCGCCAGCACGGGCCAGAATGGTGGTTTCACCGATGTCGTGGGCCACGGCTTGCAGCGCTTCCGGCGTGATCGCGAAGCCCCAGCTGGTGACCATTTGCGCTACTGACGCGGCATCACTGCCGACCACAGCGGCCGGGCTGTTCATGGCGAAGTACACGCCTGGCTCGATCACCGAAGCGGCAACCATGGCCATGATCGCCACGAACGATTCCATCAGCATGCCGCCGTAACCGATGTAGCGGGCGTTGGTTTCGTTATCCAGCAGCTTCGGCGTGGTGCCCGACGAGATCAGCGCGTGGAAACCCGATACCGCGCCGCAAGCGATGGTGATGAACAGGAACGGGAACAGACCGCCCTTCCACACCGGGCCGGTGCCGTCGACGAACTGGGTCAGCGCCGGCATTTTCAGCTCGGGCATGGTCACCAGAATACCGATCGCCAGGGCGACGATGGTGCCGATCTTGAGGAAGGTCGACAGATAGTCACGCGGCGCCAGAATCAGCCAGACCGGCAGCGACGCGGCGACAAAACCGTAACCGACCAGCATCCAGGTAATCTGCACACCGGTGAAAGTGAAGGCTTTGGCCCATACCGGATCGGCAGCAATCTGCCCGCCCAGCCAGATCGAGCCGAGCAGCAGCAACACACCGACCACGGAGATCTCGCCGATGCGGCCCGGGCGGATGTAGCGCATGTAGATGCCCATGAACATCGCGATCGGGATGGTCGCCATCACGGTGAAGATGCCCCACGGGCTCTCGGCGAGGGCCTTGACCACGATCAGCGCCAGCACCGCGAGGATGATGATCATGATCAGGAAGCAGCCGAACAGTGCGATGGTCCCGGGAATCCGGCCCATCTCTTCACGCACCATGTCGCCCAGGGAACGGCCGTTGCGTCGGGTCGACATGAACAGGACCATGAAGTCCTGCACCGCGCCCGCCAGCACCACACCGGCAATCAGCCAGAGTGTGCCGGGCAGATACCCCATCTGCGCCGCCAGCACCGGACCGACCAGCGGCCCCGCGCCAGCGATGGCCGCGAAGTGGTGACCGAAAAGAATGTGTTTGTTGGTCGGCACATAGTCCAGACCATCGTTGTTGAGCACGGCGGGGGTGGCCCGACGCGGATCCAGTTGCATCACGTTGTTGGCGATGAACAGACTGTAGTAACGGTACGCAACCAGATAAATGGCCACGGCAGCGACCACAATCCACAAGGCGTTGATCGCCTCGCCGCGGCGCAATGCCACTACGCCCAGGGCGCACGCTCCTACGATTGCCAGCACGAGCCAGGGTAAGTGGCGCAGCAGGCTATTATTATTTTTCATTTTATTATTCCAGCCAGGGTGGACAAGAAAGACAGCCACCCCGAGTTTAGCGCTTACGGCGCCAAAGGCCATACCCCGACATAGGTCTAGACGCTTGAGCGATTGGCTGGCGCCCGCATTCGCGGTCTATAGTCAGCGAACCTTCATGAGGATTGCGCCATGAGCGAGCACCCCGCCAATCGACGTCGTTTCAAACGTATTGCGTTCGATGCCCGAACCGAGCTGAAACAGGGCGAGTACATCTGGCCGGTCAAGTTGATCGACCTGTCGCTCAAGGGCCTGCTGATCGAGCGACCGGAGCCGTGGCTTGGGGATAAAGAGCAGGACTTCCTAGTCGACATTCATTTGAGCGAAGACGTCGATATCGAAATGGACGTGCATCTGGCCCACGAGGAAAACGGCCACTTGGGGTTCATCTGCCGGCACATCAGCCTGGAATCGATCCAGCGCCTGCGCCGCTTGATCGAACTGAATCTGGCGGATGAGGCCGAGCTGGAGCGCGAACTGGGTGCGCTGATCGAAATCTAGCGCCACCCCCAACCCCGAATTGGAATGCCCTGTGGTGAGGGGGATCTATGTGGTGAAGGGACTTATGTGGCGAGGGGATTTATCCCCGTTGGGCTGCGCAGCAGACCCGTTTTTTTCAGGGCCGCTACGCGCCCCAACGGGGATAAATCCCCTCACCACAGAGGTTCGGCGTTCACTCAAACAGTGCGTCAAGTGCTTGTTCAAGGCGGGTCACGGCAATGATCTGCAACCCCGCCGGCGATTCCTTCGGAGCATTACCCTTCGGCACGATGGCGCGTTTGAAACCGTGCTTGGCCGCTTCTTTCAGCCGCTCCTGCCCGCTTGGCACCGGGCGCACCTCGCCGGACAGGCCGACTTCGCCGAACACCAGCAGATCATGCGGTAACGGCCGATTGCGCAAACTCGACATCACCGCCGCCATCAACGCCAGATCCGACGCTGTCTCCAGCACCTTCACGCCACCGACCACGTTGAGGAACACGTCCTGATCGTGGGTCGGAATCCCGCCGTGGCGGTGCAGCACCGCGAGCAACATCGCCAGACGGTTCTGATCCAGCCCCAGCGTCACCCGACGCGGGTTGGCCAGATGGCTGTCATCGACCAGCGCCTGCACTTCCACCAGCATCGGTCGGGTGCCTTCCCACGTCGCCATGACCACACTGCCCGGGACTTCTTCCTGAGCGCGGGTAAGAAAAATCGCCGATGGGTTGGAGACTTCTTTCAGGCCCTTGTCGGTCATGCCGAACACGCCCAATTCGTTGACCGCGCCAAAACGGTTCTTCACCGCACGCAGCAGACGCAGACGACCATCGGATTCACCTTCGAAATACAGCACGGTATCGACCATGTGTTCCAGAACACGCGGACCGGCCAAGGCGCCCTCTTTGGTGACGTGGCCGACGAGGAAGATCGCCGTGCCGCTCTGCTTGGCGTATCGCACCAGCAGCGCCGCACTTTCACGCACCTGCGACACGCCGCCCGGCGCCGATTGCAGCTGTTCGGTGAAGATGGTCTGGATCGAGTCGATCACCATGACCTTGGGCTTTTCCTGGCGAGCGGTGGCGATGATGGTTTCGATGCAGGTTTCGGTCATCACCCGCAGTTGATCCTGCGGCAGGCCGAGACGGCGGGCGCGCATCGCCACCTGCTGCTGGGATTCCTCACCAGTGACGTACAGCGCCGGCATGCTTTTGGCCAGATTGCACAGGGTTTGCAACAGAATGGTCGATTTGCCGATCCCCGGATCACCGCCGATCAGCACCACCGAGCCATCGACCAGACCACCGCCGAGCACGCGGTCGAGCTCACCGGAGGCGGTGGAAAAACGTGGAATCTCTTCGATGCTGACTTCGGCGAGCGTCTTGATCTGCGCCTGCTGGCCAGCCCAACCGGTGCGCCCGGTAGGTGCCGTGGCGCCGCCGCTTTCGATCATGGTTTCAGTCAGAGTGTTCCAGGCACCGCACTCGCCGCACTGCCCCGCCCACTTGGGAAAGGTTGCGCCGCACTCGGTGCAGCCGTACATGCGCTTGGCCTTGGCCATCAGAACCCCCGGAACAAAAGACGCGATGATAACGCAGCCACCGCCGATCAGCGCGGCGCAGCAGTACGGATTTCGCCGCTGGCCAGACGCGCGGCACTGTTGCCCAGCGGATCCTCGGCATTGAGGTCGGCGCCTCTGGCTTTCAACGCATCAAGCAATTCCAGACGCTTGAACAGCCCGGCGTACATCGCCGCTGTCTGTCCGGCGCCATTACGCTGGTCGGGGCTGCAATCGCTGGCCATCAGTCGCCGGGCGATCTGCAGCTCGCCTTTGAATATCGCGCCCATCAGCGCCGTGTTACCGCGTTGATCCTGAGCGCAGGCATCTGCGCCAGCGGCGAGCAGGCGTTCAACCGCCGGCGCCTGACCGTGATAGGCCGCCAGAATCAGCGCGGTGTAACCCTTGCTGTCGCGGGTATCGAGGGAATAGCCAGATTCGATAAAGGTCTCGAGCATCGGCACATCACCCCGGCGGGCGGCGTCGAAGTAGTAATCCTGCAACTGCGCCTTGATCGCCTCGGGGCTCTGCTCGACCGGTGCCGCCCACGCGGTGAAAGACAGCGACGCAGTCAACCAAAAAAGAAAAATACGCATCAGGCTCTCTCCTTCAACGCACGCGAGGCCGCACTGGCCCTCGCGTGCGCCGCATCGCTATCAGTCGGTCAGTTTCGCCGCCAATGCTTTCACGCGGTTGAGGTCGCCCTTGGCCACTTCGGTCACACCGCTGCCGTACTCAGGGTCGGCCTTGTACAGGAACGACAGGATGATGTGCTTGCTCTCGTCATCAGTGGTGGCCAGCGAGCCGCCGAAGCTGTCGATCAGGTCGCGGCGTTCCTGCTTGCTGTACGAGCGATACAGATCACCGGCCTGCTTGAAGTTCTGCTCACGCTGGATCTTCGCCTGCTGCGTGCTGCCCGACAGCGCCGACTGGCTGTAACGCGCCGCTGGCGTTTCTTCACGCGGTTGCAGGCGGCTTGGCTGGTAGTTGACGCCGGACTGGCTGGCGCCGAAATTCATCGCACCATCCTGATTGCCATTGTTCACTGCGGTTTTCGGTGCGTTGATCGGCAATTGCAAAGCGTTGGCGCCGAGGCGATACATCTGCGTATCGGCGTAAGAGAACACTCGGCCCTGCAACAAACGGTCTTCCGAAGGTTCGATACCCGGAACTACGTTGGCTGGAGCCATGGCAACTTGTTCGGTTTCCTGGAAGACATTGGCCGGATTACGGTTCAGGACCATTTGTCCAACTTTGCGCTCGGCAATACCCGGCCAGATCTTGGTTGCATCCAATGGATCGAAATCAAACTTGGACAAATCCTGTGGCTTGAGAACTTGCACGTACAAGTCCCACTTCGGAAAGTTGCCCTTGTTGATATTACTGACCAAGTCGTTGGTCATATGACTGTAATCCTGACCCTGAACTTCGCTGACTTGTTTTGGCGTGAGATTCTTGATGCCTTGAAGACTCTTCCAGTGAAACTTCACATAGTGAACTTCATTCTTCGCATTGATCAGCTTATAGGCATGAACACCATTGCCATCCATCTCCCGATAACTGGCCGGAGTGCCGTAGTTGGAATACAACTCGGTCAGCGTGCGGGTGGCTTCCGGTACATGGGAGAAGAAATCGAACCGGCGCGAATCGTCATCGAGGTTGGTGCGCGGATCGGGCTTGAAGGCGTGCACCATGTCCGGGAATTTGATCGCATCGCGGATGAAGAAGGTCGGGAAATTGTTGCCGACCAGATCCCAATTGCCGTCAGCAGTGTAGAACTTGGTGGCGAAACCGCGCGGGTCACGCAGGGTTTCCGGGGAATGGTTGCCATGCACCACCGCCGAGAAACGCACGAATACCGGCGTGCTCTGGCCTGCGGCGAACACCTTGGCCTTGCTCAGGTCGCTGAGGTCATCGGTCACGGTGAAGGTGCCGTGAGCGCCGGTGCCGCGTGCGTGTACGACGCGCTCGGGGATGCGTTCACGATCGAAGCGCTGCAGCTTCTGGATCAGTTGCACATCCTGCAGCAGCACCGGGCCGTTGGCGCCGGCAGTTTGCGAGTTCTGATTGTCACCGACTGCCGAGCCGTTATCGCGGGTCAGCGGAGCGGCGTTGACCGAAAAGGTCAGCAGCCCGGCAGTCAGTACGCCGAAGGTGCGGCGGAAGGGAAAAGCCCCCAGTCCAGGAGTGGATGTCATATCAGGTTCCTCTGGTTTTATTGGGCGCATCCAGGTGCGCCACACCAAGGCTAGAGGCCTGTGCCGCAGAACATAAATAGAAAGAACGTAACACCATGATTGAAGAAATTGGCTTTCCCGTCAGCGGGTTAGCGCGTATTCCGCGCGCGATTGCTGGCAATTTGCAAACTAATCGTCAATCGATGTGTCGATAAAAACGGGCATTGTAAGAAGGTGTTTCGCGCAGGAGGCGTTTCGCTGATTTACACTGCCAACACCAAACTCATCTGTAACAAGGAAATAACTATGGGCGTGCTTAGCGAGTTCAAGGCCTTCGCGGTCAAAGGCAATGTGGTCGACATGGCCGTCGGTATCATCATCGGCGCGGCGTTTGGCAAAATCGTTTCGTCGTTTGTCGGCGACGTGATCATGCCGCCGATTGGCCTGTTGATCGGTGGGGTGGACTTCAGTGATCTGGCTGTCACGCTCAAAGCAGCCCAGGGCGATGCGCCCGCAGTGGTGCTGGCTTACGGCAAATTCCTGCAGACGGTGCTGGATTTCGTGATTGTCGCTTTCGCGATTTTCATGGGTGTCAAAGCCATCAACCGCCTCAAGCGCGAAGAAGCCGTAGCACCGACCGCACCGCCGATCCCGAGCAAGGAAGAGCAACTGCTGGGCGAAATTCGCGACCTGCTCAAGGCGCAGAACGAGCGGCCCTGAGGCATTCGGTAGTCATCAAAACGGCACCCGCGGGTGCCGTTTTCGTTACCAGTAATTTTCCACCGCAACCTGCCCCGGCTTGCGCGTCAGGCTCAGGCGCATGTCGCGCTGCTTGAGCAAGGCGCGGGTGTCGTCGATCATCTGCGGGTTGCCGCACAACATCACACGCGAATGCTCTGGCGAGAGCTCAACGCCGGCCGCACGTTCCAGCTCGCCGTTTTCAATCAGCGTAGTAATCCGGCCCCGCAGCGCGCCTGGATGCGCTTCGCGGGTCACAGTGGGGATGAATTGCAGCTTGTGGGCGTATTCGCTCAGATAGTCCCGTTGCGCCAACCCGGCGATCAACTCCTGATAAGCCAGCTCCCGCGCCTCCCGCACGCTGTAAACCAGAATGATTCGCTCGAATTTCTCCCAGACCTCGAAGTCCTGCAGGATCGACAGAAACGGTGCCACCCCGGTGCCGGTGGACAGTAACCACAGGTCTCGGCCATCGACAAAGCGATCCAGCGTCAGGTAGCCGAACGCCTGGCGTTCTACCATCAAGCTGTCGCCGACCTGGAGCCGGCTCAGCTCACTGGTGAATTCGCCGCCCGGCACGACGATGGAAAAGAACTCGAGAAACTCGTCGAACGGCGACGACACCATCGAATAGGCGCGCCAGACCGTGCTCCCATCGGCCTTGGTGACGCCCAGTCGGGCGAACTGGCCGGCACGAAAGCGAAAGCCTGGGTCGCGGCTGGTGCGCAGCGTGAACAGGTTCGCCGTCAACGGTTGCACATCGAGCAAGGTCTGGGTGGTGTACTTCTCGGCACTGGCAGTCATGAGGCACTCCTTGAAACGATTGCCTACAGTGTCCCGCAAAACCGCGCTGCCAAACACCTGCCAACGGTAATGATATTGACAGAATCAGCGCTGCACATTTGATGTGATGTCAATTTTAGATCTAGAGTAATAACTTTAAGATGGCAGTTAAAATATAACAGCGCGTATTGCTAAGAACACTTTATAAAAAACATCAAAGTTTCAATCTCGAAAAAATGTAAGGCGTTTCGCAGGAAAGATCCTACACTTCGATTCGTGCCGGATCTTTTGGATCCATTCCGCACCCCGATATCAAGATACAGAGGCAAAGTTCATGGAAACGTGGAAGGAATCACAATTGAAACAACTGACATTTGCCAAAGGCATTGAAGCGGCATACCCGATACTGCTGAGATTTGCCGAGAATCTGGGCTTTAACTACTGTGCAATAGCAGTGACGTCCCCTCATCGTGATGTCCATCTGAATGCCTTGCAAATCAATAACTATCCGAAAGAATGGAACATTCAGTACAACAAAGAGAACTTCCGCAATATTGATCCGGTAATAGCGCATTGCAATCACTCAATATTACCCATCGTCTGGGAAGAAAGAGTCTTCAACGATGCACCCGAGTTGTGGCAGGCGTTGAAACAGAATGGGCTGCAGCATGGCTGGTCGCAGGCCTTTCATGACGAAACCAGCGGTTTGTGCAGCATCATCAGTCTGGCGCGCACCCACTGCCCGATCAGCCCGCTCGAACTGTATGAGCATTACGGTTATCTGTTTTTTGCCAACCGACACTTCAGTGACCTGTATGCCCGCACCGTGCCCACACCGGCCAAACCCAGCAAGCCGAGGCTATCGTCCCGGGAGCTGGAGATCATGAAATTGTCCGCCATGGGCAAGACCGCTCACGATATTTCGAGAATCCTCAGCCTGAGCGAACGCACCGTTAACTATCATGTGCAAAACGTCATCGAAAAATTCAACGTCTGCAACAAGATTTCCGCGGTGATTGCCGCCGCTCGTGCCGGGATTATCTGACTGACGAGCGATATCGCACGGTAATCCTGCGAGTATTTACGCGCAAAAAAACGTACCATTCAGGCCTTTCCGAGTGATGACGCAACCTGCTTGCATCGCAGTCCACTCGGTCGGATCCCGTCGCACCATCTGCCGGCAACGGGATATCTGCCGAATATCCTGAGTCCCCGCCCCATGCCCTTGCTCGAAACGCCTTTCGCCCAGCTCGACCTGATCCGCCAGCCTGAACAGCAGAATGAACCGCTGCAAGCGTTCGATGCGGCGGACGAATACCTGCTCAATCATCTCGCCAGCGAACAACCTCAGAGCAGCACCCGCGTGCTGGTGCTCAATGACAGCTTTGGCGCCTTGGCGATCAGCCTGCAGGGCAAGGTCGAGGTGAGCAGCAGCGGCGACTCGTTCCTCGGTTTCGTCGGGCTGGAAAAGAATCTGCTACGCAATGGCCAGGCGTTCGATGCGATTCGTCCGATTCCGGCCAGTGAGCCTTTGGTCGGGCCGTTTGACCGGGTGCTGATCCGAGTTCCCAAGACGCTGGCGCTATTGGAAGAGCAGTTGATCCGCCTGCAAGGGCAACTCGCTCCGGGCGCGCAAGTGATCGCCGCCGCCATGGTCAAGCATCTGCCGCGCGCTGCCGGCGATCTGCTCGAGCGCTACATTGGCCCGGTGCAGGCGTCGCTGGCCGTGAAGAAAGCCCGACTGCTGATCGCCACGCCTGAAAGCAAAGCGCCCGCCACATCGCCCTATCCGACTCGTTATCGTCTCGACGAACCAGCGATCGAATTGCTCAACCACGCCAACGTGTTCTGCCGCGAAGGCCTCGACATCGGCACTCGCGCGTTTCTGCCGCATCTGCCAAAGAACCTTGGCCACGCGCGAGTCGCCGATCTCGGTTGCGGCAACGGTGTTCTGGCAATCGCCAGCGCCTTGCAGAACCCGGATGCGCATTACACGCTGGTCGACGAATCGTTCATGGCGGTGCAATCGGCTGCCGAGAACTGGCGCGCGGCATTGGGCGATCGCGAAGTGATCGTGCGCGCTGGCGATGGTCTGGCCGGGCAGGCGCCGCAGTCGCTGGACGTGGTGCTGTGCAACCCACCCTTCCATCAGCAACAGGTGGTCGGCGATTTCCTCGCCTGGCGCATGTTCCAGCAGGCGCGCGAGGCGCTGGTGGTCGGCGGTGCGCTGTACATTGTCGGCAATCGGCATCTGGGCTATCACAGCAAACTGGCGCGCTTGTTTCGTGGCGTCGAGCAAGTGGCGGCCACGCCGAAATTCGTCATCCTCAAAGCGCGCAAATAAATCTGCGGCATAAAAAAACCCTCCGTGAGGAGGGTCGCAAGTCCATACCCGAAGGCGCCGGGACGGGATATTTCAGTGGGTGGTCAAACCCGCGGCATTCATGAACATGCGCATCAGGCTGGCGGCGATGAACAACACGCCGACACTGCCAACCCAGATCAGGGCCAACCAGCCGAGCCGCTGCCACAGCGGCTTTTTTTCGGCTTCTTCAATGTCGTGCAGGGAATGTTTGCCGGTCATTGCATCGATCTCCGTTAAGCCAAGGCGTCACTGCGGACGCCTTCGCGAGCAGGCTCGCTCCCACAGGGCAAGCCCAGCAATTGGATTAGTGATAACCATCTTCGTGGGTAACCTTGCCGCGGAACACGTAGTAGCTCCAGAAGGTATAACCCAGGATGAACGGAATGATGAACAGCGTGCCGACCAGCATGAAGCCCTGACTTTGCGGCGGCGCGGCGGCGTCCCAGATCGAGATCGACGGCGGCACGATGTTCGGCCACAGGCTGATGCCCAAGCCACTGTAGCCGAGGAAGATCAGCACCAGGGTCAGCAGGAACGGCGTGTAGTTGGCGTTACGTGCCACCGCGCGGATCAGGCCGTACAAAGTGACCAGCACCAGAATCGGCACCGGCATGAACCAGAACAGATTCGGCATGCTGAACCAGCGTGAGGCAATTTCCGGATGCGACAGGGGTGTCCACAGGCTGACGATACCAATTACCGCCAGCAGGACGAACGCCAGCGGCCGCGCCAGATCATGCATTTGTTCCTGCAATTTGCCTTCGGTTTTCATGATCAGCCAGGTGCAGCCGAGCAAGGCATAGGCCACCACCAGCGCCGCGCCGCAGAACAGCGTGAACGGTGTCAGCCAGTCCAGTGAACCTCCAGCGAACTGGCGATTGACCACCGGCAGACCATCGATGAACGCTCCCAGCGCCACGCCCTGAAAGAACGTCGCCGCGATCGAACCACCGATGAATGCCTTGTCCCACAGGTGACGTTTTTCATCCTTGGCCTTGAAGCGGAACTCGAAGGCCACACCGCGAAAGATCAGGCCCATGAGCATGAAGATCAGCGGCAGGTACAGCGCCGACAACACCACCGAATAGGCCAGCGGGAAGGCGCCGAACAACGCCGCCCCGCCCAGCACCAGCCAGGTTTCGTTGCCGTCCCATACGGGGGCGACCGTATTCATCATCACGTCGCGATCGGTCTTGCCGGGCACGAACGGGAAGAGAATGCCGATGCCCAGGTCGAAGCCGTCCATGACCACGTACATCATGATGCCGAAGATGATGATCACGGCCCAGATCAGCGGAAGATCGATACCCATGAGTCAAATCTCCTTGGTCAAGCGAGTGTTGTCTTCGTGCTCGCCCTCGGCCGGATCATCGGCTGCGGACAACGGACGCGCCGGGGTGCGTTTCTTGCCTGGACCACCGTCCGGCGTTTCACTGCCTTCGCTGATCTTCGGCCCTTTGCGCACCAGGCGCATCATGTAGCCGAGCCCGGCGCCGAACAGCGCGAAATACACCACTACGAACATGATCAGGGTGATGCTCATCTGCATGAAGCTGTGGTTGGACGAAGCATCTGCGGTGCGCATCAGGCCATAGACCACCCACGGTTGACGGCCGATTTCCGTGGTGAACCAACCGGCAAGAATTGCGATCAGGCCGGACGGCCCCATCCACAACGCCAGATGCAGGAACGGCCGCGAGGTATACAGCGAGTCACGCTTGCGCAGCCACAGACTCCACAAACCGGTGAAGATCATCAGGAAACCGAGGCCGACCATGATCCGGAACGACCAGAACACGATGGTCGAATTCGGCCGGTCTTCCGGTGGGAATTCCTTCAGCGCCGGTACTTGTTTATCCAGCGAGTGGGTGAGGATCATGCTGCCGAGGTAGGGAATCTCCACAGCGAACTTGGTGCGCTCTTCTTTCATGTCCGGCCAGCCGAACAGGATCAGCGGCGTCGCTTCGTCGCCATGGTTTTCCCAGTGACCCTCGATCGCAGCGATTTTTGCCGGCTGATGCTTGAGCGTATTGAGGCCGTGGAAGTCGCCGATCACCGCTTGAATCGGCGCGACGATCAATGCCATCCACATGGCCATCGACAGCATGGTGCGGATCGCCGGGTTGTCCCTGCCGCGCAGCAGGTGCCAGGCCGCTGACGAGCCGACGAAGAAGGCCGTGGCGACGAACGCGGCCGTGGCCATGTGCATCAGCCGGTAAGGGAATGACGGGTTGAAGATGATTGCCAGCCAGTCGGTGGGGATGACCTGACCGTTGACGATTTCAAAGCCTTGCGGGGTCTGCATCCAGCTGTTGGAGGCGAGAATCCAGAAGGTCGAAATCAGCGTGCCGATCGCTACCATCACCGTCGAGAAGAAGTGCAGGCCGCGCCCGACCTTGTTCCAGCCGAACAGCATGACGCCAAGGAAACCGGCCTCAAGGAAGAACGCGGTGAGCACTTCATAGGTCAGCAACGGCCCGGTGACGGCACCGGCGAAGTCGGAAAAACGACTCCAGTTGGTGCCGAACTGATAAGCCATCACCAGCCCGGAAACCACGCCCATGCCGAAGTTGACGGCAAAAATCTTCGACCAGAAATGGTAGAGATCGCGGTAGGTGTCGTTGCGGGTCTTCAGCCACAAGCCTTCGAGCACCGCCAGGTAACTCGCCAGGCCAATGGTGATGGCCGGGAACAGAATGTGGAACGAGATGGTAAACGCGAACTGAATTCGGGCGAGATCCAGAGCCTCTAAACCGAACATATGGCTTCCTCTGTCAGGTAATACGGGTAGCTGGCCCGGAGGCCTGCACCACTGCCCCCACGGATATGGAGTGCGGCGAATTCGGATTCGTTCTTTTTTTGCAACCATCGCAACGCAGGGAGTCTGGCCAAATGGCCGCCAGATCAGTTCCGGTCGGGGTCTTGATCTGGATCAAGCAACGTTGAAAGAGTAGTCCCATTTTTGCCAATGAACTGCGTGGTGGTTTGCCGCGTGACAAGTTGCCTCACTCCCCTGTGGCGAGGGGATTTATCCCCGTTCGGCTGCGCAGCAGTCGTCGCTTCCAGATTTTGGGGCCGCTGCGCGACCCAACGGGGATAAATCCCCTCACCACAGGGTTGATTGTCAGCATGAAAGATCGATGTCTGGCTAACTGAATTGTTTCTCGTAGCAACTTCCTGTTACAGACTGGTGATAATCTCGCCGTTCACTCGCCCAAGACTGCCTTCAGATGCCCATTCAAGAGCCCCTGCTGCTACGTCACCATCGTCCATTCATGGCCTTTTGGCTGGCGCGGATTTTCACCGCCAGCGGTTTCCAGATGCTCACCGTGGCGATCGGCTGGAATCTGTATCAACTGACCGGCAACGTGCTGGATCTGGGCCTGGTCGGTCTGGTCGAATTCGCCCCGCGCGTGCTGTTCATGCTGCACACCGGGCACGTTGCCGATCGCTATGATCGGCGCAAGGTCGCCGCGCTTTGCCAGTCGTTGCAGGCACTGATTGCCTTGGCGCTGGCTATCGGCAGCGCCACCGATCACGTCACCCGCGAGATGATTTTCATCCTCGCCTTCCTGCTCGGCGCCGCCCGTTCGTTCGAGATGCCGACGACTCAGGCGCTGCTGCCGAGCATCGTCCCCAGTGCGCTTTTCCCCCGTGCAGTTGCCGCCGCGCAATCGGCGCAGCAGTCGGCCACTATCGTCGCTCCGGCTCTTGGCGGTTTGCTCTATGCGTTCGGCAGCGTCTGGGTCTACGGCCCGACCGTGCTGCTGTACGTGATCGCCTGCGCGCTGATGCTCAACCTGCCGGCACGCCAGACGCCATTGAATAAAGGCAAAGCCACGCTGGACTCGCTGTTGGCAGGGATTCGCTTCATCCGCAGCCGCCCGGACATCCTCGGAGCGATCTCGCTGGACCTGTTCGCCGTGTTGCTCGGTGGCGCCACGGCGTTGCTGCCGGTATTCGCCAAGGACATTCTGCTGACCGGCCCGTGGGGCCTTGGCCTGTTGCGCTCGGCGCCGGCGGTGGGTGCGTTGCTGATGTCGCTGTTTCTGGCGCGATTTGCCGTGGAACGCAATGTCGGCCGGGTGATGTTCACCGCCGTCGGCATCTTCGGCGTCGCCACCATCGCGTTCGGCCTGTCGACCTCGTTCTGGTTCTCCCTGGCGGTGCTGGTGGTGCTCGGCGCAGCGGACATGATCAGCATGGTCATCCGTGCCTCGTTTGTGCAACTGGAAACCCCCGACGAAATGCGCGGCCGGGTCAGTGCGGTCAACGGCCTGTTCATCGGCGCATCGAACCAGTTGGGCGAATTCGAATCCGGCCTCACCGCCCACTGGTTCGGCACCGTGCCGGCGGTGGTGATGGGCGGGATCGGCACGCTGGTGGTGACGGGGACGTGGATCAAACTGTTTCCGACGTTGGCGAATCGGGATCGGATGCATGTACCGGTGGAAGAGAAGGCCTGAATCCGTCAGGCCATCAACTCCCCCGCCACCCTCGCCCGCAACGCCTTGCCACCAAGTTGCTCGACCAGGGTCAAGGCAAATTCCAGCGCCGCGCCCGAGCCTTGGGCGGTGATGCAGTTGCCGTCGACTACCACCGGTTGATCAACAAACGTACAGCCTGATAGTTGGTGGCTGGCACCGGGCAGGCAGGTCATGCGTCGCTGGCGCAGCACGCCTGATGCTTGCAGCGCGACAGCCGGGGCTTCGCCGATGGCGGCGAACAGTCGGCCGGCACTGGCTTGATCCTTGAGCAATTGCTGCAAGGGCTGATGCGCCGCCAGATGCCGGGAACCGACGGCACCGCCCGGCAGGACAATGAGGTCAAAAGTCTGTGCCAGTACATCGACGAGCATGCCGTCGGCAGTCAGCCGGGTGCCGCGCGCACAGGTCAGCATGCGTCGGCCTTCGATGCTGGCGGCGACCACTTCGATGCCGGCGCGGCGCAGCACGTCGATCAGGGTCACGCTTTGCAAATCGTCGATGCCCTCGGCGAGGGCAATCAGGGCTCTGGAAGTCATGGGCGCTTTCCGCTGGATAGTCAGTCAAGCGTAGTCAGCTTTGTCCCACCCTGTTCGCAGACAGCCGTTACTTGATGTAAAGCTGGGTCGAAAGCGTGTTGCGCGGGGCGTTGATCGAGGTGTTGCTGAAGTTGAAGGTGCCTTCCTGTTTGCCGGCCAGATCGAAGGTATAAAGAGATCCGACGGTTTTGCTGCCAGGCGTGCATTCGGTGAGGTTGCCATTATCGAAGGCGCACACCGGACCTTTGGTGCCGTTGACCTCGAAGCCATCCAGAGTCACGTGTGGCTGGTTCTGGCCATAGCCGACTTCCAGCACGAAGACTTTGATATTCGGCCCGCTGTGATTGCATTGGGTTTGCGGCTGGTTATCGGCAATATCTTCCAGGCCGCAGGACGGTGACTGCACTTTGATCACCTTCACCTCGGTGAGCGGCGGCGCCGATGCCGCGAACGCCGGAGCTGTCAGCAGCAGTGCTGCAATCCATCCGAAAATCCTGATCCAACCGTTGCGCATGCCTGCCCACTCCAAAAAATCAGCGCGCAGTATGGCGCAGTTGTCGGCTGCGCAAAACTTCGCCGACGATCGACACCAACATCCGCCAAATTCCTCACGCGGCTGGTATGATGCGCGGCTTTTTCCGGCCCACGACAATTTTCCAGGCGCTTGCGACGGTCTGTGCTTTGCTGTTGAGGTCGATACATTCACGGCGCCACGCGCGCCACGGGGAGCAGACATGCTGGAAAGGCTGTTTCAACTCAAGGCACACAACACCAACGTGCGCACCGAAATTCTTGCGGGCGTCACGACTTTCCTGGCCATGGCTTACATTCTGTTCGTCAACCCGAGCATCCTCGGCGAGACCGGCATGGACAAAGGCGCGATCTTCGTCGCCACCTGTCTGGCGGCTGCAATCGGCTCGACCGTGATGGGCCTGATCGCCAACTACCCGATCGCTCTCGCTCCGGGCATGGGCCTGAACGCCTTCTTTACCTACACCGTGGTGCTGCACATGGGCCACACCTGGCAGGTGGCGCTGGGTGCGGTGTTCATTTCCGCCGTGCTGTTCTTTCTGCTGTCGATCTTCCGCATCCGTGAATGGATCATCAACGCCATTCCGCTGCCACTGCGCTCGGCGATTGCCGCCGGTATCGGCCTGTTCCTGGCGCTGATCGCCCTGCACAACGCCGGCATCGTGGTCAGCAACCCGGCGACCATGGTCGGCCTCGGCGATCTGACCAAACCGGCACCGATTCTGGCCACCGTCGGCTTTGCCGTGATCGTCGCCCTCGAAGCGCTGAAAGTGCGTGGCGCGGTGCTGATCGGCATTCTCGCCGTAACCATCGCCTCGATCGTACTGAACGTCACCGAGTTCGGCGGCATCATGTCAATGCCGCCGTCGCTGGCGCCAACCTTCCTGCAACTGGACATCAAAGGCGCACTGGACATCGGTCTGGTCAGCGTGATTTTCGCCTTCCTGTTCGTCGACCTGTTCGACAACTCCGGGACCCTGATCGGCGTCGCCAAGCGCGCCGGCCTGATGGGCAAGGACGGCCACATGCCGAAAATGGGCCGCGCGCTGATCGCCGACAGTACTGCGGCCATGGCCGGCTCGCTGCTGGGTACTTCGACCACGACCAGTTACATCGAATCCGCTGCCGGCGTCAGTGCCGGTGGCCGCACGGGCCTGACCGCCATCGTCGTGGCAATCCTGTTCCTGCTGGCGCTGTTCTTCTCGCCCCTGGCGGCCAGCGTTCCGGCGTTCGCCACTGCGCCAGCGCTGCTGTTCGTCGCCGTGCTGATGACTTCCGGCCTGGCGGAAATAGACTGGGACGACATCACCGTGGCGGCGCCGGTTGTGGTTACCGCGCTGGCCATGCCGTTCACCTATTCGATCGCTAACGGCATCGCCTTCGGCTTCATCGCCTGGACCGCCATCAAGCTACTGTCCGGCCGTGCCCGTGAGCTGAACCCGGCACTGGTGATTCTGTCGATTCTGTTTGTGATCAAGTTGGGTTGGTTCAACGCATGAGTTTCGATTCCCAAGCCTACGCCGAACAACTCGAAGCCAAGGTCACGCGCTTGCGTGATCTGCTGGCACCGTTCGATGCACCCGAGCCGACGGTGTTTGACTCGCCTCTGCAGAACTTCCGCCTGCGCGCCGAATTCCGCCTGTGGCGTGAGGGCGGCGAACGGCATTACGCGATGTTCTCCCAGGACGACAAGCGCACGCCGATCCTCATCGAGGAATTTCCGATTGCCAGCCTGCGCATCAACCAGTTGATGCCGCAGTTGAAGGCCGCGTGGCAAGCCAGTTCGGCGCTGAGCCACAAGCTGTTCCAGGTCGAATTTCTGACCACGCTGGCCGGCGACGCGATGATCACCCTGTGCTATCACCGTCCGCTGGACGAGCACTGGCATGCGGCAGCAACGAAGCTGTCGGCCGATCTGGGTGTGAGCATCATCGGCCGCTCCAAGGGCAAGCGCGAAGTGCTCGGTCAGGACTATGTCGTCGAGAAACTCGAAGTCGGCGGCCGCACCTTCAGCTATCGCCAGCCCGAGGGCGCATTCACCCAGCCCAACGGCACGGTGAACCAGAAGATGCTCAATTGGGCATACGACGCGCTGGGCGATCGCAGCGACGATCTGCTCGAGTTGTACTGCGGCAACGGCAACTTCACCCTGCCGCTGGCGACGCGCGTGCGCAAAGTGCTCGCTACCGAAATCAGCAAGACTTCGGTCAACGCGGCCCTGAGCAACCTCAGCGAAAACACTGTGGATAACGTTACGCTGGTGCGTTTGTCCGCCGAGGAGCTGACCGAAGCGCTCAACGAAGTGCGCCCGTTCCGCCGCCTGCACGGCATCGATCTGAAGAGCTACGAATTCGGCAGCGTCTTCGTCGACCCACCACGCGCCGGCATGGACCCGGACACCTGCGAACTGACACGACGCTTCGACAACATCCTCTACATCTCCTGCAACCCTGACACCCTCGCGGCCAACATCGCCCAGTTGCATGACACCCACCGCATTACCAAGTGCGCATTGTTCGACCAGTTCCCTTGGACCCATCACATGGAATCCGGTGTGCTGCTGACCCGACGCTAATCGCGGGTAGTTGGTACGAGAAAGCCGTCGTGATTGACGGCTTTTTTGTGGGTGCTCTAAAAGATCGCAGCCTTCGGCAGCTCCTACATGTGGAACGCGGTTATCTGTAGGAGCTGCCGAAGGCTGCGATCTTTTGATCTGTGCGATCACCGAACATAAAACGCCAAGGTCATTTCTGTTCAATTGACCGATGTAACCATCTAGTACATTTTATCTCCACAGGCCGGAACCTCTCGGCCCATGCCAAAAACAATAAGTGGAGTTGCCCCCATGTCCCCTATCGTTCTGGTGCTTAACGGCCCGAACCTGAACCTGCTCGGCACCCGCGAGCCGGCGACTTATGGTCATGAAACCCTGGCCGATATTTCCGCGTTGTGTGGTCGCGCGGCTGACGAGTTCGGTCTGTCCGTGGAATTTCGCCAGACCAATCATGAAGGCGAGCTGCTCGACTGGATTCACGCCGCGCGTGGTCGTTGTGCCGGGATCGTGATCAATCCGGCGGCGTGGACGCATACGTCCGTGGCGATTCGCGATGCACTGGTCGCCAGTGAATTGCCGGTGATCGAGGTGCATCTGTCCAACGTGCATGCCCGTGAGCCGTTTCGACATCATTCGTTTGTTTCCGGCATCGCCACGGCGGTGATGTGCGGGTTCGGCAGCCATGGCTACCGCCTGGCGCTGGAGCATTTCAGTCAGCGGTTGCAGAGGTAAGAACCATGTCGCGTTCCAGGGTGATACTCGCCGGGCTGATCGGCGCCGGGATTCAGGCTTCACGTACACCGGCACTGCATGAGCACGAAGGTGATGCGCAGGGCCTGCGTTATCTGTACCAGCTCATCGACCTCGATCAATTGCACCTCGACAGCACGGCTCTGCCCGACTTGCTGCAAGCGGCGGAGCAGATGAATTACACCGGGTTGAACATCACTTTCCCGTGCAAACAGGCGGTCATCCCGCTGCTCGATGAGTTGTCGCCGGAAGCCCGTGGCATCGGCGCGGTCAACACCGTGGTGCTGAAGGACGGCAAGCGTGTCGGCCACAACACCGATTGCCTCGGTTTCGCCGAGGGTTTTCGCCGAGGTCTGCCGGATGCTGCCCGAGAACGTGTAGTCCAGATGGGCGCCGGTGGCGCTGGCGCGGCGGTGGCCCACGCGCTGCTCAGTGAAGGCGTACGGCAATTGACGATTTTTGATGTCGACCGCGAGCGTGCCGAGAGCCTGGCGAACAATCTGAATCAACATTTTGGCGCCGGTCGCGCGCAGGCGGGACGGGATTTGCCCGGGGCGCTGGCGCAGGCCGATGGCCTGGTCAACACCACGCCGATGGGCATGGCCAAGCTGCCGGGTTCACCGGTGCCGGCCGGGTTGCTACGCAAGGCAATGTGGGTCGCGGAGATTGTGTATTTCCCGCTGGAAACCGAACTGCTGCGCGACGCCCGCGCCTTGGGCTGCCGCACCCTGGATGGCGGCAACATGGCGGTGTTTCAGGCGGTGAAGGCGTTTGAACTGTTCAGCGGCGTGGTGCCGGATGCGCAGCGCATGCTCGAGCATTTTCAGAGCATGAATGGCTGAACAACAGGGTAACTCTTGTGGGAGCGAGCCTGCTCGCGAAGGCGTCGATTCAGTCAACGAACAGGGCGACTGACACACCGCTTTCGCGAGCAGGCTCGCTCCCACAGGGGGGATCGAGTCAGGCCTTCAGGTAGCGCAACACCGATTCGCAGATCATCTCGCGGTGGCGCTGCTTGATGGTTTCGTCCGGCAGGTCGATCTGGAAGATTTCTCCCAGCGTGTGGCGGTTCGACACGCGATAGAAGCAGAACGAACTGATCAGCAGGTGCACGTCCAGCGCATCGATGCCACGCCGGAACAAACCTTCGTCCGCGCCTCGTTGCAGAATCCCGCCCAAGGTGTCGAGGATCGTGTTGTTCAGCGCCTTGATCGCATCGGAACGCTTTACGTACTCGGCGTTGTGGATGTTTTCGATGCTGACGATGCGCACGAAATCGACGTTGTGGTCATGGTGATCGAAGGTGAATTCCACCAACCGACGGATCGCCAGCTCGGGCGGCAGCTCGTCCAGGTGCAGGCGGTTTTCCGTGCTGCGGATATCGCCGTAAAGCTTCTCCAGCACCTCGACGTACAACTGCTCCTTGCTGCCGAAGTAGTAATAGATCATGCGCTTGGAGGTGTGGATGCGCTCGGCAATCGCGTCGACGCGGGCGCCGGACAAGCCCTGCTGGACGAACTCGACGATCGCCTCCTGGAGAATGTTTTCGCGGGTCTTTTCCGGGTTGTTCTTGCGACTCTTGCGCGGCACTGCGTCGGACTCGACAGCAGCGGCGGAAAGTTCTGAATTCATGGTCATCGCGGGCTCACGGCCATCACTGCACAAGCTGGCGATTATGGGCCGCGCGGGACAGTGAAGGAAGCCGCGCAGCCGGTGTTTAATCCCGCGTTTACGAATTCCCTACAACTTCGCCTGACGCACCGCACCGCTGCGGGATTTGGCCATCGCCGCCAGCCGCACCGCAACGTTGGCCGCGCCGTAGCCGGCATAGCCATTCTTGCGCTGGATGATCTCGAAGAAGAAACGCCCCTCGAACGGCTCGGTGTAGACGTGAAACAACTCGCCGCCCTGGGCGTCACGGTCGTAGAGCACGTTGTAATAGGCCAGCTCGCTGAGAAACTCATCGTCGAAATCGAAACGCGCCGCGAGGTCGTCGTAGTAATTCAGCGGGATGTCCAGCAGCGGCACACCGGCCTCTTTGGCGCGACTGACCTGGGCGAAGATGTCGTCACAATCGAAGGCGATGTGATGCACGCCGGAGCCGCGATAACTCGACAGCGCATGCGAAATGGCAGTGTTGCGGTTCTCGGAAATGTTCAGCGGCAGCCGGATCGAGCTGTCGCGGCTGCGTAGTGCGCGGCTCTTCACCAGACCGTACGGATCGGGCAGCACCACTTCATCGTCGGCTTCGAAATCCAGCAGGCTTTTGTAAAACAGCACCCAACTGTCGAGGCTGTCCGCCGGCAGTGCCATGGCCATGTGATCGATACGCTTGAGGCCGCCGCCGGTCTGCGCGTCCGGCAACAGATTGAAATCGGTGCCGTACACGTCGGCGTCCTCATCGACCAGATAAATCAGGCTGCCGTCCGGTGCGCGCACCGCCGCCAGCTCCAGTTCATTCGGCCCGACCAGGCCGCGATAGGGCTGCCCCTTGTAAGCGACGGCGCGGGCCAGCGCACTGGCGCTGTCCTTGACCCGCACGGCCGTGGCGCACAGCGACGGGCCGTGGGCTTCGAAAAAGCTGTGGGCGAAGGAATACGGCTCGGAGTTGAGGATCAGGTTGATATCGCCCTGACGCAGCAGGCTGACGCTCTTGGAGCGATGCTGCCCGGCCTTGGCGAAACCGAGGCGTTGCAGCCAGTGACTGAGCTTAGCGCCCAGCGCTTCATCGACGGCAAATTCGAGAAATTCCACGCCGTTGTATTCGCTGGCCGGCGGCGTTTCGAAAAGAATCTCACGGTTGGCCACCGGCGCCGCTTCCTGCTCGAGACGCTGACGGGTCTTCTCTTCCAGATACAGCAGCGAACGCAAACCATCGGCGGCGTTGGCTCGCGGGGGCGCGGCTCGAAAGCCGTCGTTGAAGATTTCCAGCGACAGCGGCCCGGTATAGCCACTCTTGATGATCGGCGCGAGGAAACCCGGCAGATCGAATTCGCCCTGCCCCGGGAAACAGCGGAAATGCCGACTCCACTCCAGCACATCCATGGCCAGGATCGGTGCGTCGGCCATTTGCACGAAGAAGATCTTGTCGCCGGGAATGTCGGCGATCGCGCTGGGATCGCCCTTCAGCGACAGGGTATGGAAGCTGTCGAGCAGCACGCCGAGGTTGGAGTGATCAGCCTGACGGACGATGTCCCAGACCTGTTGATAAGTATTGACGTGACGGCCCCACGCCAGCGCTTCGTAACCGATGCGCAAGCCACGGGCGCCGGCGCGTTCGGCCAACAGGCGCAAATCATCGACGAGGATTTGTTGATCGCCGACACTGTCCGGCGAGGCGTTGCTGCAGACCAGCACCAGGTCGGTGCCAAGTTCCTGCATCAGATCGAACTTGCGCTCGGCACGCTCAAGGTTGCGCGCCAGGCGCTCGCGGCGGCAGCCTTCGAAGTCACGGAACGGCTGAAACAGGGTGATGGCGATCCCCAGATCGGCGCACATCTGTTTAATTTCCCGGGGGCTGCCGTCGTAGTACAGGAGGTCGTTTTCGAAAATCTCCACGCCGTCGAACCCGGCGGCGGCAATGGCTTCGAGTTTTTCCGGCAGGGTGCCGCTCAAGGAAACGGTGGCAATGGAACGCTGCATGTTTCAACTCCCGGACTGCGCCGCTTTATCTTTACTGTAGGAGCTGCCGAAGGCTGCGATCGTTTGATCTTGATTACCAAAACAGCAAAATCAAAAGATCACAACCTTCGGCAGCTCCTACCGGGGAATGGGTTTTTATAGTGAGGGAAATTATTGGCTGCATCCCTGCGCGCAGCAATTCAAAGTGTACTACCCGGTTAGTTTTGCGTGCGATTATCGAACACTAAGGCGATTTGGCGAATTGACGATTTTTTGTTCACTGCCCAACATCGGTTGCACATCGAGTCCGGCCACTAACCACCGGGCAAGGTGTTCGACAGAAAAGAACACCAAATAACAAATCCAAAAACGGGTGGAACACATGATTCCTTCACAGACTTCCCGCATGGCTCCGGCCATGAGCACTGCCACGGGTGGCATTGGCGACAAGATCCGCGGCGCCATGGCTGTCGGCAAGACCCGCTGGGGCATGCTGGCGCTGGTGTTTTTCGCCACCACCCTCAACTACATCGACCGCGCCGCCCTCGGCGTCATGCAGCCGATCCTCGCCAAGGAAATGAGCTGGACGGCGATGGACTACGCCAACATCAACTTCTGGTTTCAGGTCGGCTACGCGATCGGGTTTGTCCTGCAGGGACGCCTGATCGACCGGGTCGGCGTCAAGCGCGTGTTCTTCTGCGCCGTACTGCTCTGGAGCCTGGCCACCGGTGCCCATGGCCTGGCGACCTCCGCAGTCGGCTTCATGGTCTGCCGCTTCATCCTCGGCCTGACGGAAGCGGCCAACTACCCGGCCTGTGTGAAAACCACGCGCCTGTGGTTCCCGGCCGGTGAACGCGCTGTCGCTACCGGCATCTTCAACGCCGGCACCAACGTCGGCGCGATGTTCACGCCGATGCTGCTGCCACTGGTCCTGCATGTGTGGGGCTGGCAAGCGGCGTTCCTGTGCATGGCGGCACTCGGCGGCATCTGGCTGCTGTTCTGGGGCTTGAAGTATTTCAATCCGGAAGACCATCCGACGGTGAAACAGTCGGAGCTCGATTACATCCAGCAGCAAGTCGAACCGGAACAGGCCCGCGTGCCGTTCAGCAAGATCCTGCGCATGCGCGGCACCTGGGCCTTCGCCCTCGCTTACTCGCTGACCGCGCCGGTGTTCTGGTTCTATCTGTACTGGCTGCCGCCGTTTCTCAATCAGCAATACAACCTCGGCATCAACGTCACGCAGATGGGTATTCCGCTGATCATCATCTACGTCACGGCTGACTTCGGCAGTGTCGGCGGCGGGATTCTGTCCTCGTTCCTGATCGGTCGCGGGATGAACTCGATCAAGGCGCGGCTGCTGTCGATGTTGCTGTTTGCCTGCTGCATCATCGGCGTGGTCATGGCCGCCGGCTCGGCGAATCTGTGGGTGGCGGTGGCGGCGATCTCGCTGGCGATCGGCGCGCATCAGGCCTGGACTGCGAACATCTGGAGCCTGGTGATGGACTACACGCCCAAGCACATGATGAGCACGGTGTTCGGCTTCGGCGGCATGTGCGCGGCGATCGGCGGGATGTTCATGACCCAGATCGTCGGCCACATCCTCACCGTTACCAACAACAACTACACGGTGCTGTTCACGCTGATTCCGGCGATGTACTTCCTCGCACTGACGTGGATGTACTTCATGGCACCGCGCAAGATTCCGACCATTACCGAATAACCTGCCTGCATACATCCCATTGTGGGAGCGAGCCTGCTCGCGAAGGCGTCAAGTCAGCCACTGAACAGGGTGACTGACACACCGCTTTCGCGAGCAGGCTCGCTCCCACAAGTTGTACCGGGATTCCGCTCTTCAGCGCCGGCTCTGCTGCCACGCTGCCGCCAATCCGCTGCAACAGATCACCGCAATACCGATCACCGTCAACCCGCTCGGTGTGTGATTGAACAGCAGCCAGCCCAACAACCCGGCAAAGACGATCTGGCAATAGCCGAACGGCGCCAGCAAGGCTGGTGCTGCGTGACGGAAGGCCTGGGTCAGAAATAAGTGCGCCGTCATTCCGCAACTGCCCAGCGCCAGCATCAGCGCGGCATGAGGCAACGTCGGCACCTGCCAGAAAAACGGCACCAGCGCGCTCATCACTAGGGTATTGCACAGCCCGGCGAAGAAGTTGCTGGTGGTCGGGCTGTCCACTTCGGCGAGCTTGCGCGTCAGCAATTGGTAGAAGCAAAAGAACAGCGCCGAGCAGAACGGCAGCAGGATCGCCGGGGTGAACAGTTCGCCGCCCGGGTGGACAATGATCAGCACGCCGATGAAGCCGCAGATCACCGCGATCCACTGTCCGCGCGTCACTCGTTCCTTGAGCAGCGGCACCGATAACGCCGTCACCAGTACCGGCGCGAGAAAGTTGACCGCCGTGGCTTCCGCCAGCGGGATGTACAGCAGCGCCGTGGTGAAAAACAGGCTGGTGCCGAGCAGGCACAGGGCACGGGCGAGCTGCCATAACGGTTTTTTCGTACGCAGAACGCGCAAACCGGACTGCGGCAGGAAGATCCCCGCCATCAACAAGGTGTGCACCACATAGCGCGCCCACACCACCATCACGATCGGATAAAAACCGGAGAGGTATTTCGACAACGCGTCGTGGCTGGAAAACAGGAACGTCGCCACGACAATCAGCAAGATCCCCTTGAAGGGCTGGTTGACACCGGAGAGCGGGGTGCTGACGGTCATTGGCAATCTCTGAAAAAATACCCGGGCGAGCGTTCGCGCTGGCGGCAATCGTTGTGGCAATCATAGTCGGCTGAGCTTTCAGCAACCGCACAGGTTGCACTCTTCTTCGCCGGGAAACCGCCGCCAGGCAAAACCGTGAGGCAAGATTCCCGCCACTTCGCCGCCCGGCCAGTGTGCAACATCACAGACTGCCGTCGAAACGGCGGGTTCATGAATCGGCAGAAGAAATTCCACTCGGGATTGAATTCACGGCCCGCTCGACCGTCAATACCAGGCCCGCACCATGTGGGCGCGTGTGCATGGACGGACGACCGGACTGGCGCCACACTCACACAGCGGCAACACTCATCACCAGCAGATTCATCACCGGCAATAAAAGAGGATTCCCACATGCTATGGAAAAAAGGCCGACGCAGTGACAACGTCGTCGACGCCCGGGGTGATGACGCAGGCGGTGGCGGCGGCATGCGCTTCGGCGGCGGCAAGGGCCTGAGCCTGACGGCCATCGTGCTGATTGTCGGCATCGGCTGGCTCACCGGCCAGGACCCGCTGCAGATCCTCGGCCAGTTGACCGGGCAGATGGAGCAGCCGGCGCCCTCCTCGCAAACCCGTCAGGCGCCACCGGCCAATGATGAACAGGCCGAATTCGTCCGCTCGATCCTCGGCGACACCGAAGACACCTGGGGTCCGATCTTCCAGCAGGCCGGACGCCAATACAAAGACCCGACACTGGTGCTGTTCAGCAATCGGGTGAACTCCGCGTGCGGCATGGCCACTTCTGCCACCGGCCCGTTCTATTGCCCGGCAGACCAGAAGGTCTATCTGGACATGGCGTTCTTTCAGGAAATGTCGCAGCGCTTCAAAGCCGCCGGCGATTTCGCTCAGGCTTACGTGATTGCGCACGAAGTCGGACACCATGTGCAGACGCTGCTGGGCGTCTCGGCGAAGATGCAGGCGGCGCGTCAGCAAGGCCGGCAGATGGAAGGCGACGGCGGCTTGCTGGTTCGCCAGGAATTGCAGGCCGACTGTCTCGCCGGCGTCTGGGCGTATAACGCGCAGAAACGCCTGAACTGGCTGGAGCCCGGCGACATCGAAGAAGCCTTGAACGCCGCCAACGCCATCGGCGATGATCGCTTGCAGCAACAGGGCCAGGGCCGTGTGGTCCCGGACTCGTTCACCCACGGTACGTCAGCGCAAAGGGTGCGCTGGTTCAAAACCGGATTCGCGCAAGGCCAGGTAAGCCAGTGCGACACCTTCGCGGCGAAAACCCTGTAAATGCATAAATGGCTTGTGGCGTTACTGTTCATCGTCGGCACCGCGCAAGCGGCCGGCGTCGATGCGATCAGCCCCGGTCGCCTGCAACTCAAGGCCGGGGAAATGGCAGTGGGCATCGGCCCGGCACCGGAAAAGATCGAGCGGGTGCTGATCGTTATTCACGGTCGCCTGCGCAACGCCGAGACCTACCGCAAAAGCGCGGAAAGCGCCGCCGAACTCGCCGGGCAGACCGCGCACACGCTGGTGATCGCCCCGCAGTTTCTCAATGAAAGCGACGTCACCCTGTATTCCTTGCCGCCGACGGTGCTGCGCTGGCAGGGCAACGAGTGGATGGGCGGCGGCTTGTCCACCGGGCCGAATCCGCTGAGTTCCTACGCGGCGCTGGACGAAATCGTCGCGCGGCTCAGCGACCGCAAACAGTTTCCGGACGTGAAGCAGATCGTGATCTTCGGCCACTCCGGCGGTGGTCAGGTGGTGCAGCGTTACGCCCTGCTGGCCAAGGATCAGCCGGCGCTCAAGGCCAACGGTATTCGCTTGCGCTATGTGGTTGCCAATCCCTCTTCTTACGCGTACTTCAACGAGCAGCGGCCAGTGGCGTTCGACCACGCACAATGCCCGGGCTTCAATCGCTGGAAGTACGGCCTGGCGGACATGCCGGTGTATGCCGGCGGGCAAACGCCGTTGCAGGTCGAGAGCGCTTACGTCAAACGCGAGGTGATTTATCTGCTCGGGCAGCAGGACGTCGACCCGGAACACCCGGCGCTGGACAAGAGCTGCGCAGCCGAGGCGCAAGGGGCTTACCGCTTGATGCGCGGGAAGCTGTATTTCGGTTACTTGCTGCGTCGCCATCCTGAGGGGGTCAATCAGCGGCTGGTGGAGGTGCCTGGGGTCGGGCATGACGGGGATGGCATGCTGACGTCGGCGGAGGGGCGGAAGGCTTTGTTTGATCAGTGAGTTTTTTGCTGGATCCACCGGCCCCTTCGCGAGCAGGCTCGCTCCCACATTTGGAATAAATGCCACAGTTGGAACGCATTCCCCTGTGGGAGCGAGCCTGCTCGCGAAGGCGTCCGATCAGACAACAACGATCTCAGGCCTGCAGCATCCGCCGCAACTCAACACAATCCTTTGCATGCCAATCCGTCAACTCCGGCCACGGGTTATCCGGCAGGTTCACCAACACCGTCCGCGCCCCCGCTGCTCGGCCGCAATCGAGATCAAAGCGGTAATCGCCGACCATCACCATGTCACTGGCCGGCACTTGCCAGGCATCGGCCAGTTTCAGCAAACCGCCGGGATGCGGCTTCGGCGGTGCTTCGTCGCGACCCAGCACATCCTCGACCGCGAAGCAGTCAGCCAGGCCGATCGCCTCCAGCGTGACATGCGCCAGCTCCCGCGCATTGCGCGTGAGGATGCCAAGGCGATAACCGCGCGCATGCAGGTCGCGCACTAGCTCTACCGCACCGGTGGCCGGGGTCGAGCCCAGCGCCAGATCGCGTTCATGCTCGAGCAACCAGGCATGCTTGGCCGCCGCTTCATCCGCCGGCAACGCGGCGAGGTGGGTGAGGATGTCGTCCTCCGGCGGAATCGCCAGTGCCACACGAATCGCCGCGAAATCATGCACGGCTACAGTCAACGTGCCGTCCATGTCGAATACCCAATGACGAACCTCGGTCAGGCTCATGCCCAGTCCTTGCGATGGCGGATCAGACCTTCCTGAGTCACCGAAGCGACCAGTTGCCCGGCGCGATTGAACACGCTGCCACGGGAAAAACCACGGGAGTTGCCGGCCCACGGGCTGTCCATCGCGTAGAGCAACCAGTCATCGGCGCGCAGATCGTTGTGGAACCAGAGCGCGTGATCAAGGCTGGCGACCTGCATGTCTTTCTGCCAGACCGACTTGCCGTGGGGCAGCATCGACGTGGTCAGCAGGCCGAAGTCCGAGGCATACGCCAGCAGGTATTTGTGCAGCGCCGGGATGTCGGCCAAGGCGCCGTCGGCGCGGAACCACACATATTTGATCGGATCGGCCGGTTGCGGGTTGTACGGATCCTTTTCGGTGACCGGGCGTACTTCGATCGGTTTCGGACACAGCAGTTTTTCACGCATGTGCTCCGGAATCAGGTGCGCACGCTGCTGGATCAGTTCCAGTTCCGAGGGCAGGTTTTCCGGGCCGACCACCACGGGCATCTGGCCCTGATGCTCGAAACCTTGTTCGTCGTACTGAAACGAAGCGCTGCACGTGAAGATCGGGTGGCCCTTCTGGATCGCCGTCACGCGGCGAGTGCTGAAGCTGCCGCCATCACGCACGCGATCAACCGAATAGACCACCGGCAACTTGGCATCGCCCGGGCGCAGGAAATAACCGTGCAGCGAGTGCACATGACGCGCCTCTTCCACCGTCTGACTGGCCGCCGACAGCGACTGGCCGAGCACCTGACCGCCGAACAACTGGCGGAACCCCAGATCCTGGCTGCGGCCACGGAACAGGTTTTCTTCGATCGGTTCCAGGGTCAGCAGATCGACCAGATCTTCCAGCACTTGGCTCATTCAGACTCTCCTCACACAAAGCAATGGCCGCGCAGTCTTGGCTGCGGCGGACGATTCAGGTTCTGGCACGGGCCAAATACGATGGCGGCCATTGTAAACGTCCGTGTCGGCTTATTCATGCAAGGTTTGCAGCCATTGTTCGCGGCTGATGCGATACAGAACATGGCGGCGCAACGGGTGATCGAGCGCAAGCTTGGGGTGATCGAAATCATCCTGCGGATCGTGATGCATGCCGATCGCCTGCATGACCTTCTCCGACTGCGCATTCTGCCCGGCGGTAAACGAGACGATTTCCTCCAGCTTCAACTGGTCGAAACCCGCGCGAAGTGCGGTCCACGCAGCTTCGCTGGCGTAACCCAGGCCCCAGTGTTCCTTGGCCAGACGCCAGCCGATTTCCACCGCCGGGGTAAACGGCGCATCGAAGCCGACCACGCCCAACCCGGTGAAACCGATGAATTCACCCGTGTCCTTGCGCTCCAGCGCCCACAGGCCAAAGCCGTGCTCGGCAAAATGCCCGCGCACACGGCCGATCAATGCGGCACTTTCGAGCCGGGTCAACGGTGCCGGAAAGTAGCGCATCACCTGCGGATCGGCGCACATCGCGGCGAATGCCGGCAAATCCTCGTCCTGCCATTGACGCATCAACAAGCGCGCGCTTTGCAGCTCCAGTATCGGCTCCATCGTCCCCTCCATTTCCATGCCGTTGAGTCTACATCGCTGGTAGGATCGTTCATTCTCTCCCAGGTTCTGCGCGAAACAAGCCATGCCTTTGCCGTTGATCTATCACGAAGACTACAGCCCCGAGTTTCCTGCGGAGCACCGCTTTCCCATGGACAAGTTTCGTCTGCTGCGTGATCACCTGGTCGACAGCGGCCTGACCCGCGACGCCGACCTGCTGCGCCCGCAGATCTGCCCCAACGACATCCTCGCCCTCGCCCATGACCGCAGCTATATCGAACGCTACATGAGCGGCGAGTTGTCCCGCGAAGACCAACGGCGCCTCGGCCTGCCGTGGAACGAGGCGCTGGCGCGACGCACCGTACGTGCGGTGGGCGGTTCGATCCTCGCGGCAGAGCAAGCGCTGGAACATGGTCTGGCCTGTCATCTGGCCGGCGGCACCCATCACGCTCACTACGATTACCCTGCCGGCTTCTGCATCTTCAATGACCTGGCGATCATCAGCCAGTACCTGTTGCAGAGCGGCCGGGTCAATCGCGTACTGATCTTCGATTGCGACGTGCATCAGGGCGACGGCACCGCGCGGATTCTGCATGACACGCCGGAGGCGATTACCGTTTCCCTGCACTGCGAGAAGAATTTTCCCGCACGCAAGGCAGAAAGTGACTGGGACATTCCGCTGCCCAAAGGTATGGGCGATGCCGACTATCTGCAGGTGGTCGATGACACGCTCAATTACCTGTTGCCGCTGTATCAACCGGATCTGGTGCTCTACGACGCTGGCGTTGATGTGCACAAGGACGATGCCCTCGGTTATCTGCAACTGACCGACGAGGGCGTAGCCGAGCGTGATGAACGGGTGATGCGCCACTGCCTGGGCCGCGACATCCCGGTGGTCGGGGTGATCGGCGGCGGCTACAGCAAGGATCGCCACGCCCTCGCCCGCCGCCACGGCATCCTCCATCACAGCGCGCAACGGGTCTGGGATTCACACGGCTGTCATTGAAACGTGCTGCGTTACCCACAATCGCTGTGGAACTGCCTGTGGATAACCTGAGTGAAAGGGACTGCAGGCCAGGCTGGGCATGGCGCCCAGCGCACTGTTTATTTTTTAACCAGCCTCGAAATACACCGCAGCCCCGGTGGGAGCGAGCCTGCTCGCGAAAGCTTTAGCACCCACAACATCTAATTGACTGACAGACCGCGTTCGCGAGCAGGCTCACTCCTACAGGGGTTCAGCGCTGTTAGAATGCGCGCCTTGTCCCGCCATACCGCAGCGCACCCCCATGACCCAGAACTCCGCCCCCGCCAACACCCACGTCGCTATCATCGGCGGTGGCCCCGCCGGCCTGATGGCAGCCGAAGTGCTGAGCCAGGCCGGAATCCGCGTCGACGTGTACGACGGCATGCCCTCGGTCGGGCGCAAGTTCCTGCTGGCTGGGGTCGGCGGCATGAACATCACCCACTCCGAAGCGTACCCGGCGTTCCTCTCCCGCTACGCTGAACGCGCACCGCAGATCGCCCCGCTGCTGCGCGCATTCGATGCCGATGCCTTGTGCCAGTGGATTCACGATCTGGGCATCGAAACCTTCATCGGCAGCTCCGGCCGCGTGTTCCCCACCGACATGAAAGCCGCGCCACTGTTGCGCGCCTGGCTCAAGCGCCTGCGCGACAGCGGCGTGGTTATCCACACCCGCCATCGCTGGCTCGGCTGGGACGCAAGCGGTGCACTGCGCATCGCCAGCCCGCAAGGCGAAATCAGCGTAAACCCCGACGCCACCCTGCTCGCCCTCGGCGGCGGCAGTTGGGCGCGCCTGGGCTCGGATGGCGCGTGGATGTTGCCGCTGGAGCAGCGCGGCGTGGATCTGGCACCGTTGCAGCCAAGCAATTGCGGCTTCGAGGTGCAGGCCTGGAGCGATCTGATGGTGAGCAAATTCGCCGGCGCGCCGCTGAAAAACATCGCCATCGGTTTGAACGACGATATCCCGCGCTTGGGCGAATGCGTGATCACCGCGACCGGCATTGAAGGCAGCCTGATCTATGCCCTGTCGGCGCCGATACGCGAGGAAATCAATCGCTATGGCGCAGCGGTTATCCACATCGACCTTCTGCCGGGCCGGCCTGTGGATAAATTACAGGCGGCGCTGAGCAAACCACGCGGCTCGCGCTCAATGGCCAAGCATCTGCACAGTCAGGTGGGGATTGATGGGGTTAAAGCAGCGTTGTTGCGCGAGCTGACCGATGCCGAAACATTCGCCGATCCGGCGCTGTTGGCCCGAGCGATCAAAGCGTTGCCGCTGACTCTGGTGAAAACCCGCCCACTGGACGAAGCGATCAGCAGTGCCGGTGGAGTGCGGTTTGAAGCGATGGATGAGCGCTTGATGCTCAAGGCGTTGCCGGGGGTGTTTTGTGCCGGCGAGATGCTCGACTGGGAAGCGCCGACGGGCGGCTACTTGCTGACCGGGTGTTTTGCCAGTGGGCGGGCGGCTGGGCTGGGAATCGTGCAATGGCTTAAGCACAAAACCCTGTAGGAGCTGACGAGTGAAACGAGGCTGCGATCTTTTGATCTTCAAAAATCAACATCAAAAGATCGCAGCGTTCCGCAGCTCCTACAGGGAAACGCATCCCCAATGTGGGAGCGAGCCTGCTCGCGAAGGCGTTATCGCAGACGCCGCATCAAATCACGGCTTGCGCTTGCGCGGTCCAGTATTGAACACCGGCACTTTGCGCACTGGCTTGATCGATGGCTCCGGTGCCGAGGTCTCGCCGCTGTCGACCCACTTGCCCAGATTGCGCTTACCACCGCCACCGCCCGACGCTTTCGGCTTCTTCGGTTTTTTCGGTTTCTTGATCACCTGACCGCTGGCATCGGTGTCCGGCACGCGGTGCTCGGGTTCGAAATCCGGCTCGTTCTGGCGCTTCAGGTTCTGCCGCGTCAGCATTTCGATGGCCGAGAGCATGTTCACTTCATCGGCACACACCAGCGAGATCGCCTCACCGGTGGCACCTGCGCGGCCAGTGCGGCCGATGCGGTGAATGTAATCCTCGGCGACGATCGGCAGATCGAAGTTGACCACCAGCGGCAGGTCTTCGATGTCCAGACCACGGGCGGCGACGTCGGTCGCCACCAGAATCTGCACTTCGCTGAGCTTGAACCGGTCCAGCGCGCGCTGGCGCGTAGCCTGGGGTTTGTCGCCATGGATGCCGTCAGCATTCACACCGAGGCCCTGAAGTTTTTCCACCAGCGCATCGACGCCGTTGCGGGTCTTGGCGAACACCAGCACCTGCTTCCACTTGTTCTTGCGCATCAGGTGCACGAACAGTTCGGCCTTGCGCTTCTTGTCTACGGTGACGATCCACTGCTTGACCGTGTTGGCAGCGACGTTGCGCGGGCTGACTTCGACGCTCAAAGGATCATTGAGCATCTGCCCGGCAAGCAGGCGGATGTCATCGGAGAAGGTCGCGGAAAACAGCAGGGTCTGGCGTTTTTTCGGCAGCATGCGGTAAATGTTCGCCAGTTCTTCGGAGAAGCCCAGGTCGAGCATACGATCGGCTTCATCCAGCACCAGCGTTTGCAGTTGATCGAGTTTCAGCGCGTTCTGGCGGAACAGGTCGATCAAACGGCCGGGTGTGGCGACCAGCACATCGACGCCGCCGCGCAGCTTCATCATCTGCGGGTTGATGCTGACACCGCCGTACACCGCGTACGTGCGCAACGGCAGGTTTTCCGCGTACTGGCGCACGGCTTCGTGGACCTGCTCGGCCAGCTCGCGGGTCGGCACCAGAATCAGCGCACGCGCCGAATTGGCGGTGACTTTCGGCCCTTCCATGGTCAGCAACTGCAACAGCGGCAAAGCGAAACCGGCAGTTTTACCGGTGCCGGTCTGGGCGGCTGCCATCAGGTCACGACCGGCCAGCACCGCCGGAATGGCTTGCGCCTGCACCGGCGTCGGGGTCTGGTAGCCGAGCGTCTCGAGGGAGCGCAGCAAGGGTTCGATCAGGCCAAGGGAGGCGAAAGTCATGGGAGTACCGTAGGAAAAAATGACGCGGGGATGCAATGCCGCGCAGTTTACCCTAATTCGTACGCGCTTCCGTCGGAACGGCTTTCGCCTCTTCCACGGGTGGCTGCGCAGGTCGACGCCACTGCGGCAGGCTGATCAGCAGCACGGCGCTGATGATCACCAGCATCGCCAGCGCTTCTTCGATGCCGATGGTCTCGCCGACAAACACCACGCCGAGCAACACCGCCACCGCCGGGTTGACGTAGGCATAACTGGTCGCCGCCGCTGGGCGCACGTGTTTGAGCAGATACATGTAGGAATTGAAGGCGATGATTGAGCCAAAGAAGATCAGATAGGCCAGCGCCAGCCACCCTTCGAGCGGCGGCATGGCTTGCAGGTGCTCGCCACTCAGCGCACTGCCGATCAGCAAGACCACGCCGCCGACGAGCATTTCCACCGCACTGGCCATCGCCCCCGCCGGCAATGGCAGGTATTTGCTCCACACCGAACCGAACGCCCAGCTTGCCGCGGCGAAGATCAGCAACATCGCGCCGAGCGGGCTCGATTGCAGGTTGGACCCCATGTTGAGCATGGCGATGCCAATAATCCCCAACGCCACACCGGCCCACTCCAGCCGCGTATTGCGCGCGCCCCAGAAGTAGCCGAACAACAAGGTGAACAGTGGCACCGTCGCCACCGCCAGCGCGGCAACACCTGAAGCCACCCCGGTGTGCTCTGCCACGCTGACCGCGCCATTACCAAAACTGAGCAGCAGAATGCCGACCAGCCCCGCCGCTTTCCACTGCGCCCAGGTCGGCGCAGGAGCACCGCGCCAGCGCAGCCAGGCGTACATCAAGCTGCCGGCAATGACGAAGCGCACCCCGGCCAGCAACAGCGGCGGCCAGTATTCGACGCCAATGCGAATCACCAGATAGGTCGATCCCCAAATCACGTACAACGCAAAAAACGCAGCGATCAACGGCAGGGAAAAACGGCGCAATGCAGGCATGGGCAGCTCGACAGTCAGATTCGGTGAACGGTTTATTCTAGAAAGGCTGCCGCGCAAAAATAAGTTACAAAACCTGTTTATCGCGCCGGTACACTTTTGCATGAAAGCAACTGAGACCGACAAGGTCCTTGTGGGAGCGAGCCTGCTCGCGAAAGCGGTGTATCAGTCACAGTTGCGTTGAATGACACACCGCATGGATCGTTCCCACGCTCCGTGTGGGAATGCCTCAACGGACGCTCTGCGTTCGGCTTTGAAAGGGACGCGGAGCGTCCCGGGCTTCATTCCCACGCAGAGCGTGGGAACGATCAGTCGGAGTACCCGGGATCAGCGATAACGCTGCAGATGCTCGCCGACTTTTGCGGCAGGGACTTTCTGCAACTTGCACAGCAGGTCGTGATTCAACTCGCGCACTCCATGTTTGCCTCGCAGCTCTTCCGCCAAATGCGCCATCAGATTGGCCGCCATCTCGGCATCGGCCATGGCCCGGTGAGCCTGGCCGGTGTGCGGCAACTGCGCGAACGTGGTGAGCGTACCGAGCTTGTGATTCGGCGCCGCCGGCATCAGGCGCCGCGCCAGCAGCAGTGAACAGGCGAAATTCTGCAGGCGTGTGCGTTTGATCCGCCCCAGTTCGAAATCCCAGAACTTCTGGTCGAACGAGGCGTTGTGCGCCAGCAACGGCGTGCAGCCGACGAATTCGTTGACCTCTTCCATCACCCGCTCGGCCGGCGGCGCGGTGCGCAGCATGGCGTTGCTGATGCCGGTCAGTTGCTCGATGAACGCGGGGACGCGCACGCCGGCGTTCATCAGGCTCTGGTAACGCTCGACGATGCGGCCGTTTTCCAGCATGACCACGGCGATTTCCGTGGCGCGGCAGCTGCTGTTCGGCGACAGGCCGGTGGTTTCAAAGTCGATGACTGCGATGCGTTCCAAACCGGGTTCAACTCCGTACAGATAAGTTCTTGAGCTTAATTCTTTAACAGCAGCGCGCCTTCGATCGGCACGTAGCGGCTGGCGGCGCGGATCAGCGAGTTGGCGGTCAGGCCAGGGACGCCGTAGGCCACCGCTTGCACACCGTGCTTGTTGATGATGCGCTCGAGCAGCATGTCGAAATCGCCGTCACCGGAAGCCAGCACCACTTCGTCGACGTGGTCGGCGGCATCCATGATGTCCAGGGTAATGCCGACATCCCAGTCACCCTTGGCCGAGCCGTCGCTGCGCTGGATGTAGGGCTTGAGCTTCACGGTGAAACCGAGGTTGCGCAGGATCTGCTGAAACTGTTGCTGCTTGCTGTCGCCACGGTCGATGGCGTAGGCGTAGGCCTCGACGATCTGCCCGTTCTTGCTGATGTCCGCCCACAATGCGGCGTAGTTGAAGTGGCAACCATAGGCCTGACGCACGGTGTAGTAGAGGTTCTGCACATCGGCGAACACTGCGATTTTTTTCACCGGAGTTCCTGTGGGCGCACAAGCGCACGAAGCGGGGTCAGGCGATCAGGCCTGAAAAAGGCGCTCAGTATGCCAGTAAATAGCAGTGTGGCGAGGGAGCTTGCTCGCGCTGGATTGCGCAGCAGGCCCCTCTTTTCAAAGGAAAGGGTCGCCAGGCGCCCCGGCGGGAGCACGCTCCCTCGCCACCCGGGTCGATGCTGACCGTTGGTCAGACGAAGGAGTCGTCGTCATCGAAGAACGATGAATTGTCATCGCTGTAATCGGCGTCGCTGAAACCGTTCTGGTCATTGCCCGAGAAGCCGTTGTCCGCCACGCGCTGATCATCGCCCCAGCCGTTGTTGCTCTGATCGGCGACCTGCGCCGGTTCTTCCTTGATGACCTCGACGATTTCTTCCGGTTGCTGATTGTGGTGGAACAGGCTGCTGATGCCCTGCGCCAGCATCACACCGCCGGCCACGCCAGCGGCGGTTTTCAGCGCGCCGCCGAGGAAGCTGTTGCCCGCCGCCGGGGCTGCCTGCTGCGCATAGTTGGGCGGCGCGGCGCCGAAGCTCTGTTGTGGCGCCGGTGCCTGGTAGCTCTGCTGCGGCGCTGGTTCACGCCAGCCGCCGGAGGACGACGGCGCTGCGCTCTGGCTCGGCGCCGGACGCGAACTGCCGCCACCAAAAATGCTCGACAGGAAGCCACCGCTACCGCTCGCTGCCGGTGCGCCACTCTGGGCCTTGGCCGATTGCAGCTCGGCCTGCAGGCGCTGGACTTGCTGGGTCAGTTGCTTGTTCTGCTCATCGAGGCTTTTCAGCGCGGCCTCTTGCACCAGAATCGCCTGGGTCATGAAATAACCTGCCGCCGGTTGGCGCGTCAGGTGTTCCTTGATCCGCGCCTCGGCCTGGGCGTCGCGCGGGGCTGCCTCCGTCTCGGCCTGTTGCAGCCGGGAAAACAGTCCATCGATCAGGGTTTGCTCTTCGCTGTTCATGGCGACCTCGTAGATTGCCGGTAATAACGTGCCCGCGCCCACTCTGGGCGCGGTGCTCTCCTGTAATGGAGACAGTGACAAAACGTTTCAATGACCTTTACCGAATGTTTACGTTTGTGTCGCCCCGCGTTGCATCGGTTAAAGTGAGCCACTGTTTTCGACCTGCGATACCGACTGATGAATGCCCTCGAAGTACTGCGCGACTCTTTGTATTTTTTCAAACGCCATCTGGGCAGCATCGTGCAGTTGTGCCTGCCGCTGGTGATCGTCGAAGCTTTCTTGCAGCAGGCGGTCGATCACGCCACCGGGCCGGACACCTTCGCCGGAGTCAGCATCATCGTCGGCCTGCTGGTGTATCCGCTGTACACCGCCGCGCTGATCCTGTTTCTCGATGCGCGCAGCCGTGGCGAGTCGCCGCGCAACCGCGACCTGCTGGCGATGGCCGCAACCCTGTGGCCACGCTTCGCCGTGCTGACCGCGCTCAATACCTTGCTGATTCTGCTGGGCCTGTCGCTGTACTTCCTCCCGGGCCTGATGCTGATGGTCATGCTCGCCTTCGCTGAATACCTGTTGGTGCTGCGCGGCCTCGGGCCGTTGCAGGCGATGAAGGAAAGCCTGCGCCTGACGCGCGGGCACTTCTGGCGCATCCTGCTGTGCATTCTCTGCGTGATGACTCCGTTGTGGTTGCTCAAGGGCGCGACGCTGGCGGTGTACCCCGAACCGCAGAATCCGCTGATTGCCGGGCTGATCGACAGCGCTCACAGCTTTCTGCAACTGTTCACCAGTGTGGTGCTGTTCCGCCTGTTCATGCTGATCAGCGAATTGCCTGACAAACGTAACGGAGCGGTCTGACCGCGCCGTGCTTGGGCTTCGCGGCTGCCGTCAGGTATGCTCGGGGCCACTTCCTGTAACGCTATAAGCCGAGCCATGACCCGTCTGCTGCGCTACACCCTGCTTCTCGTCATCCTTGCCGTCGTCCTGTTCGGCGTACTGCTGTTCAGCCTGACCTGGCGCCCCGATGCCCGCGAAACCCTGCCGGTCAGTTGCAGCACCACGGCGCCGACGCTGGTGCCCGGGCAAGCACTGAAAGTCATGACCTGGAACGTGCAGTTCCTCGCCGGCAAGCGCTACGTATTCTGGAATGACCTGGCTCAGGGCGACGACGAAGCGCCGACCGCCGAAGACATGGCCTTCAGCCTCGACGAAGTGGCGCGGGTGATCCGCGACGAACAACCCGATGTGGTGCTGTTGCAGGAGCTCGACGACGGCGCCAAGGCCAGCGATTACCAGAACCAGCTCAAACTGTTGCAGGAACGCGTCGCCGATCTGTACCCGTGCAGCACCAGCGCCTTCGACTGGAAGGCGGATTTTGTTCCCGAGCCACATATCTACGGCAGCGTCGGCCGCCAGTTGGCGACGTTGAGTCGCTATCGCATCGAACACGCCGAACGCCTGCAACTGCCCGTGGCCCCGAGCAACTTCATCAGCCGCCAGTTCCAGCCCAAAGACGCTTTGCTGGCCGTCAAACTGCCGCTCAGTGATGGCGGACAACTGACCGTATTCAACACCCATCTGCAGCGCGCCAGCCAGGCGGACGGCCACTTGCAGGCGCAAGTCGCCGCCGTGGCCAAAGTGCTCGACAAGTATGAAAGCCAGGGCCTGCCCTGGCTGATCGGTGGCGATTTCAATCTGCTGCCGCTGGGCCAGTACCGACGCCTGCCCGTCGAGCGCCGCTCGCCCTACTCTGCTGACAGCGAACTGCATCTGCTGTGGGACAAGTACCCGATGATCCCGACCAACAATGAAGCCGGCGGCATCGACCGGGCCAAATGGCTGACCCATTACCCCAACGACCCCGGGCTCAACGGCCCGGATCGCACGGTGGATTATCTGTTCTACAGCCCGAAGCTCAAACGCCTGCAAGCACAGGTGCGGCAGGACGATACCTTGCGCATCTCCGACCACTTGCCGGTGATTGCGCGGTTCCTCCTGCCCGCTGCGCCCTGAGCGCTCTGACCTTAGAAGCCGGGCGGAATGTAACCGGGGACAAACCGGACGCCCAGGCACTTGCCATGCAGGATTCGCCCGTCCTCGATCAGGAACTGTGCAATCTTCTTCTGTTGATCGATCTTCGCCTGCAATTTGCAATCGGAACTGTGCCCAACTTGCTGATAATGCTCGGTGTACACCATGCCGTTGCCGGTATGGGTCATCGAAGTGCCAGCCGCTTCGGTGGTGGTCCAGCTCGCGGACTTGTACCAGGTCAGCACGGCCAAGGGTTCGCCATTTGGGCCGATTTCTTTTTTCATCGAATCAGGCGTGCCGAACAGGTCCAGTGCTTCCTGGAGATCGCGGCCCTCCCAGCGGCTCTGCGCGATAGTGCCACAACCGCTCAATATCAATCCTGCCACCAGGGTTGCCAGCCACAAACGTGTGTAAGTCATTGGATGCCCCGGCTTATTTCTTCAGTTCGAGCAGGCTGTCGATGTTGTCCATCATCTGGCTCTTTTGCTGAATCGGCGCGAGCTTGAAGAACATCTGCTGCAGCATCTCGATCATCTGCAGGTATTCCATCTTGCCCACGGCGGCCATGTCGTTTTTCGCGCGACTGCCAGGGGCGCAGGCAAACTTCAGCGCTTGCTGGACCCAGAACTCTTTGGGGGTCTGCCATTGATTGGCAACTTTCAGATGACGCATGGTGTAGGCAAGACGCTCGATGGACTGGCCATTGATAAAACGCACCTTGCCCGTAGAGCATTGGGCTTCGAGGTTGTAGACGTCGATCATCGGTTTGCCCGGCTCTTCATACACCAGGGTCACTGCGACCATGGTTGCGCCTTTGGTTTTCTGCGAAGGCACGACCGAGGTGGCATCGGCGACGTACATGATGTTTTTCTGGGGCACGCCGTTGCCGTAGATAATCCACCAGTCGCCAATCGGGTTGGACTCTTCGGCCATTGTCGGATTAGAGGCGGCCAGCAGCGCAGCCGACAAGAAGATCAACTTCTTGAACTTGAAGAAAGAGCTCATGGGCAGTTCCGTTCCTTGGGCACAAGTTGCCAGGCAACAAGGCTTGTTATTGTTCAGGCGGCGATTTTGCGAGCCTGAACAACCAAGGGCAATTAGCACGGATGGGCTAATGGCACGCAGCCATTGCGGGTCAGGTGCCCCGTGGTTTCGCCCGCGCCGTGGCTTCGGCGACCAAAGGATCGTCCGGCCAATAATGCTTCGGATAACGCCCCTTCAGATCCTTCTTCACCTCGGCATAGGTGCTGCGCCAGAAGTTGGCCAGGTCCTGCGTGACCTGCACCGGTCGCCGCGCTGGCGACAGCAGATGCAGCTTGACCACTTGCCGGCCGCCGGCAATCCGTGGCGTATCGGCCAGACCAAACAGCTCCTGCAAGCGCACCGCGAGAATCGGTGGATGGTCGCTGTAATCCAGGCGAATCGATGAACCCGACGGCACGCTCAAATGATGCGGCGCCAGTTCGTCGAGCTTCTGCGGCAGCGGCCACGGCAGCAGATTGCGCACGATGCTCGACAGGTCGAGGTTGGCGAAATGGCTCAGCCGCGAGACCTTGCCCAGATACGGCATCAGCCAGTCTTCCAGGGTATTGAGCAGCGCTGCATCGCTGACATCCGGCCATTGGCTGTCGTCCTGAGTGCGCAGATCGAGCTGGCGCAACAGCGCCACCCGCGCTTGCCACTGGCGCAGTTCCGGCGTCCATGGCAGCAGCTCCAGACCCTTGCGTCGCACCAGATTGACCAGGGCCTGACTGCGCGTGTTTTCATCGAGACCGGTCAACGGTTCGCGGCTGAGAATCAGCTCGCCGACCTTGCGCTGGCGCTCGGCACGCAGCACGCCTTCGCGTTCATCCCAATCGAGTTGGTCGACGCTGCGCACTTGCTCGGTGAGCACCGAATCGAACAGCGCCGGATCGAAATCCGCCGCCAGATAGATGCGTTCTTCGCGCTGGCCCTGACGGCTGCCGAGGTCGGCGATGACAATCCACTCATGCTTCATCAAGCTGTCGGCCTCAGCGAACAGCGCGGCGCGACCGTTGGCCAACCGGTATTCGGCACCCCCGGCACGCCGTTGCTGGGCGACGCGATCCGGGTAGGCCAGCGCCAATAGCGCGCCGAGCCAGCGCGGATGGTCTGCATCGCTGACCGGCTCGCTCGGCTTGCCGCGCAAGTAGCCGCGATATTGCCGAGCCAATTGCCGGGCACGTTGCACCCCGCCCTGCGCCCCACGGCCGGCACGTCCTTCGCCGGAAAGCAGAATCAATCGGCTGTGCAGATCCGCGCCAGCGCCGCGCAGGATATCGCGCTCGCCGAGCAGCGCCGCCACATCGCAGGCCATCGCCGCCAGCCCCAGCGCCTGACCGCGCAACAGCAAATGCGCAATGCGCGGATGCGCCGGCAGTTCAGCCATGGCCTGGCCGTGGGCCGTCAGCGTGTCGCCGTGCAAGGCGCCGAGGCGTTGCAGCAGATCCTGCGCTTGCGCATACGCGGCGGCCGGGGGCACATCCAGCCAGACCAGTTCGCCCGGGGTCACGCCCCAGCGCCCGAGTTGCAAAGCGAGGCTGGCCAGATCCGCCGAGAGAATTTCCGCGCTGCCATAGGCCGCCAGTTGTTCGTGCTGATCCTGTGACCACAGGCGATAACACACGCCCGGCTCCAATCGCCCGGCGCGGCCGGCACGCTGGGTGGCGCTGGCCTTGGAGATGCGTTGAGTGTCGAGGCGGGTCATGCCACTGCCCGGGTCGAAACGCGGCACCCGCGCCAGCCCGGCATCGATGACCACGCGCACGCCGTTGATGGTCAGGCTGGTCTCGGCGATGTTGGTTGCCAGCACCACTTTGCGCTGACCGGGCGGCGCCGGATCGATCGCCGCGCGTTGCGCATTGAGGTCGAGTTCGCCGTGCAACGGGCACAGCAAGATGTCTTTGCGCTCGCCAATGGCGTCGGCCAGTTGCTGATGCACGCGGCGGATCTCCGCTTGCCCCGGCAGGAACACCAACAGACTGCCGGTCTCGTCGTGCAGCGCTTCGAGCACGGTTTGGGTAACGCGCTGGTCGATGTATTCGCCTGGCTGAAACGGCCGGCCCCAGCGCATCGTCACCGGATACATGCGGCCTTCGCTGCGCAGGATCGGCGCGTCATCGAGCAACCCCGCCAGGCGCTCGCCTTCGAGGGTCGCCGACATCAGCAGAATCTTCAGCGGCTGTTCAGCGCGAAACAGCTCGCGACCGTTCAGACTGAGCGCCAGCGCCAGATCGGCGTCGAGACTGCGTTCGACGAGATTGCCACTTGCACTATCTTGTCAAATCTGTGAAAAATGCAGCTATTACAGTGGCTTGAATGGATTTGTATAGATGGAAAACACTTTGACAATCATCAAGGAAATGCAGTGTTTGCCTTTCTATCCAATCACAGCGATCCCTCCTGACGTCCTGGAGCTAATGCAGCGTACTTTCGATGCTTTAGCCACACGTTCCAAAACAAAGGCTGGCAACCTCATTCCTGTCTTCGATGCCTACTGTCATGTGACCGCTACGCCAATCACCTACCTGTCACTTTCAAACGCGGGATTCGAAAAAGTCATCCAAGGCTTCCTGGGTGCGCTCGATGGCGGCTCGCTAGTTCCCGTGGGATATCAATCCAGGAGGGAATACCAGCGGAGCTTCGTCAAGCTAATGATCAAGATGCGCGAAGAGATTCCGATGCTGCCAGAACTCACCACTGCAGACTGGCAACCTAAGCTCTACCAGCACGTCTGGCAGTCGATGCAAGATCGTTTGGATCCTATAGCTCTGCGGTATTGGAATAGCTGGACGGTTCAAGGCCGCAATGGAAAAAACGGGTACGTGCCCATTGCTTATTTGTGGAACTCTCATGGCCCTGAGTTTGCTGAAAGTGTGTACGAACACTACAGCAACAACATGTCTAAAAAATTGAGTCCATCCCATTCTGACTTCAATACATTTGTCTATTATCTCGCGGACAACGAAGAGCGCTGGCCAGTCTCGACATTCCAAAATCCAGTAAAAATCAGGCGACTATTCATTGACTTCATGTTCCACAGCTTCACACAGGCATTAGAGAATGGTACAGACTTAGATATCCGAAGCCGTTCCTACGCAAAATTTATCTTCTCAATGGATGAGGTTTTTCTGCAGTCCGGAATTTGGGCTAAGCCGTTCTCGGGCGCTCTACCTAGGCCAATTTCAAAGTCGACGCCAGGTACAAAGACAAATAGCAAGCAGAAAGCTGACGGAACAGTTGTAAGCGACAAATTGATTACAGAAGTCCCTATGCACCTTACAGATAGCGAAGCAATCGAAATTTTGTTCAAAAACATCCATGAAGACAACGCGCTCGTCTTGACATGGGCGAGACACCGACTGCAAAAAGCCAAAGAAGCATACGAGGCCTGCGTAAAGCGTGGACAGCGAGGAACTGTTATAACCGGTGGTAACAACAACGCAAAAACTATCGACGAAATTGGCGCAGAAAATATCTGTGCGACCTTCCTGAAAAAAGGGGTCACATATTTTAAGAACAACTTAAAGAGCATCCTGGGCAAAGCCCCCAAAGGCGAAGCCTATAAGCTTCTTGGTATTCCCAGCGTAGAAACCGCCTTCGCTCTACAGATGCTATTGATCCACGGACATCCAGATGTCACCGATGCATTTTTCTTGGGCCTAGAACTTTATAATAAGCGAGGCGACCTGACAGCGCTCACAAAAACAGAGTCGGGCGCCTATCAGTTGACTGGATATAAAGACAGGGCTGGCGGCCAGAATAGTGAGAGGAAGATCCTGCTATCGAATGAAGAGGCCGAGTGGGTACAGCTTACGCTTTCCATGAATCAAGTATTGCGAGATGAGCTTCGAGCAGCAGGTAACGACGAGTGGCGATATATGTTCCTTCACACCGCAGGACGATTCACTACACCGTCTAAGCCAGAGTCCATCAAGCTGAATGATACGACCATTAAGTTCAAACGTGAAATGGTTGAGGAGTTCATGGCTCTTGGAAATCGTAGCGAATTCGCGACCGTACGCTTCATTTCTAGGCTGTCAGTCACAGCATTTCGCGCTTCCGCAGCCGTCGAGATCTTCCTGCGTGATCACGACGTTGAGGAGATGGCCAGGGCGTTGGGCCACAAGGGATACACCTCCACACTGCTTAGCAGCTACTTGCCAGAGCCCATCCTGGCCTTCTTCCAGACACGCTGGATCCGTCTGTTTCAGCGCGGGATTATCTGCCGCGCTATGAAAGACAGCCCGCGCCTGCTAGAAGTCGCCCACTTCGCAAGCATGGAGGAGCTCCATAAATTTTTGGAAAACCACGCATTGCGGGAAATCCCGGAGCACTTGCAGAACCCTGACTATCTCAAGACGCCCGCAGCCGCAGCCAACGATTCTGATGCTGACAAGCCTGGCCAAGTGATCGTTTCGATCGATACCGGCGTGCTCACGGCCCTGCTGTCGCTAAAGGCCGCCGTTGACGAAGCAACCAAGACAACACAAGAAAAACCAACAGGCAGGCAGCTCTGCTCGAAGGCCATCTACTGGGCGCGCTTCACGGATCTGGTGGTCAAAGATATTGAGGAAGGACTGGACAGCGACTTGATTGAACACCTCGAAGCTGCTCAACACCACGCCAATGCCTCTCACATGGAAGACCTGATCTATGCAACTGCCTCCTGAGCTCGATTTCCTCGCCCCTTTCTTGGTTGAGCCCTCAGAGGCGTATCGATGCGCGTCTTGGTTGCTGAGTGACTTCGACGCTGAGATCTGGGAATACAGCTTTGACTACAAAAAGCCCAAAAAACTGGATTGGCGGGTGCAGCTGGATGATGGAAGCCTGCTGACGGATGCCAAAAACCATAATCTTCTGTTGGGCTTCAAGTATTACCTAACGTCCTGCACCCGTAACGATTGGGGTTATCTTCAGGAGACCAATGAAGTCCAGGGGCAGCAGCTTCAGCGTTTTTGCACTGCATGCCACATACTGGATTTCTTGCTAATTAATGGTAAACGCTACCGATTGGCAAAGTATGGCCTAGAAGGTCTTACTGCCGGAAACTTGATAGAGATTCTTAAAACGCTTGCTGACACTCCACTCATTGCAGAGTCAGTGTACAACTGGCGTGAACGGCTGAGAAATTACTGCCTGGATCTTGTCGAAGCAACCAGCTCCATCACCTTGGCCGAACTCATTCAGACCATGCCCCAAATTGCCGAAATTTCCGATGAGCAGCGTGTCGAGAACAACCTTGGCATTTCTTGTGAGCTAATTCCTAAAGTTCGCGCCGCGCTCTATCTTAAAGGTTTCTACCACAAGCAAGTGGGGGGCAATCAGCCAAACACCACTGAGCTATCGCAGGAGATCTATCTAGAAACCCTTTGGGGGAAAAACCAACCCAAAGTCATGTATGACATCCTCATTTATAATGATGACTTATCACAGTTCGAGCGTGAATTTCCAGGTGCGCCTGTAACCAGCGGTGCCCGCGAAAAAATGCGTGATTCTACATACGGGGCCTACCGGCGAGCAGTCTACCAGCTAGGCGTGCTTCATGAACTGGAGTTGCCGGCGCCCAGCCATGAAGCCTTGGTAAAGGCGGAAAAATTCCAGCCTGATCTGTCGACCATCGGGCGCTTCCGCACCCTTCCGTCCGAAATCGTCTTTACGGGGCTGCGTCAGGCAATCGAGTTTCACCTCGACCATGGCCAGGAGCTTAGCAAAGCGTTTTGCCGTATCGCACTAGAGTGTCGTAAACGCAGCGTTTCCCCGAGCGCCCTGACCGCATCAGAGGTTAAACAGCTGGTAGGGCCCAAGCTGACAGCGTTTGGTGTAAGCAAGCTTTGCTTGGCTATGAACTCAGCGAACAACGGGGCATACCAAAGCAATATCAAGGGAACCAAAGAATCCTATTTTGAGCGCCTGCGTGCCAATCATGGCCTCTATGAGCTTCTGGGCGTCTACGTAGGCTGCGTACAGCTGACTGTGGGAATTCTGATGGCACGCAGGGTCAGCGAGCTGTACGACTTGAACGCCAAAGACTGCCTAGATGAGACCGAGGGTTGGCTGCTGTTCCGGAACGCAAAAAGCACGCGGCACTTGTTTGGCATGCGCCGCCGAGAAGCCAGACCGATCGAGCCAATCGCGGCAGATATGATCAAGACACTCATTCGAATGCAGAAGGTGCTTCGTCGTATCGGCTACATCCCGAAGCTTCAGAAGCTCTTTTCTGTTCCGAACTTCAGGGGGGCAGCGAAACTGACAGACTCCAGTGCCTATGTGTACAACCGCAACCTGGATCTCTACTGCGACTATTTTGAGACCCCGCTGACGGCCAAGGGTGAACGACACTACTTCCGCCAGCATCAGATGCGCCGGTTCTTTGCGATGCTGTTCTTCTACTGCGGCAGCTTCGCCAAGCTCGATACGCTTCAATGGATGCTCGGACACACTGATCCGAAGCACGTATACCGCTACATCACAGAGTCGACTGACGGTGCAGTGCTGGCCAGCGCGAAGGCGCAGGCCGTGGCCGAGCAACTGCACCAAGGCAACTATGAGAATTTCATGGAGCTCACGGAGCTGCTGAAGGAACGCTACGGCACTGAAAAATTCACGTTGATCAGCACCCACGACCTGGAAGACCAAATTGTGGAGTTGATGCAGGAAGGCTGGGTCGAGATCGAGCCCGAGTTTTTCAGCGATCACGAAGGCAACAAATTCAAGATTGTGGCGCGCCTTAAGCGTGCTCCGGAGGCAGCATGAGCAAGGGCAAGGGTGTTTCACTGGCCGCACAGGCCGTGCCTTCGGTGCGTGGGCTGCACACATTGCTGGTGGAAGCTATCAAACGGCCTAAGCAGTACTATGCCGACCAGGAGCTTCGTAAGGCACTGAAGAGCCAGGGTGGTATTGCGGCTCTAGAACGCAGTGTAACCAGCGATCGTGGTGAGTCTCTGCAGATCATGGCCATGAGCCTGAACTCTCTGAAAACCTACGCCGAAGCACACTTACCTGGCGGGTTCAAGGCCCTCAATGATTTACGGCTCAAAGCGCTAGAGTCCCTTCAGATTGAGGAGAATCGTGGAGAGCGAGCCAACAAGCGCAGCCGATCTGGTCTCACGCTGAAGGTTGCCGAACTGGAGCATGAGCTTCTGCTGCATCGCCAGACCAACATGCTCCTGCTTAAAGCGCTGGCAGAGTCTCACGATTGGTTTTTCAACATCCACAACGCCTCCTCCCACTTGCTGCGGGAAAAGGCGGCGCAAGATGCAGCTGAGAACCTAAGAGCGATCCTCAGCATGGCGATGCCACCCTTCAACACCCTGCACACTGTCGAAGCGACGACACCCTCCGCCGACGTGTCCAACATTGCCGATTACAGGAAGGGGTAGTCATGCAGGCCGTGACCAAGAAAAAGCTTCATTCTCTACTCGGTGAGTTTACATTTTTCAGCCATTACTCTGTGGATCGTTTTAGCACCAAAGATGCGACAAACATGTCCTTCCTGTGTTGGCCGAACGGTTCGCCCTGCCTCATCGGCAACTTGTACCTTCAGACTTTGCTCACCAACCGAGGTCGCACACGCAATGGCCTTTCCCGGAGGGGGACGAAGGGGGGCTCGATGGCAGGCCATGCAGGGATGGTGGGACAGTTGCTGAAGCGGTGCTATCGGGATGGTATCGACCCGATCAACCTCACGGATCAAGCCTTCACGGCTTACATTGTCGAAATCCGACTGGAGCCGGCTAAGTACAATCCAGCTCAGCCCAAGAAGACAGAAAATAGTGTTATCGCCACGGGCAAGGTGTGGCTCGATTTTTTGGTTTTTGTGGGCACCTTCTACCGTCACCCGAATTTCGTCTCAGAGAACGGCACCATCCGTGCGCGCGAGGAGACCTACTACATCAAAGTCCGGGGAGGCAGAAAAGTTCTAAAGTCCCATCTTTGGCACCACTCATTCGGGAAGCCTCACCGCGTGCGTCATCGCGACCCTGTGACCAGCGAGCAAATCCAGATGCTCAGGGCGGCCAATCGAAAGGACAAGGCCACCGACTTCGTGAAAATGCGGCGCCTCATAATGATCGAATTGTTCAATGACCTCGGCCCTCGGCGTGGCGAGCTGGCAAACCTGAAGGTGCAGGATGTGCGCGATGCGATTGCTCTTGGCCTCGAATCTCCGGTATTGCGCTTGGACACCCTGAAGCGTGAGGAAGATGCTGAGCGGTATGTACCGATTCTGATGCCAACGCTGCGCATGTTAGACCGGTTCATCGATGGCCCTCGGCGAAAGCTCATGCGCGACGTCTACAAAGGGGGTAAGGATCACGGATATGTGTTCGTCTGTTCGCGTACAGGCAAGCCCCTTAGCGATACCAACTTCTCTAACGAAATCCTACACCTTCGAAAGCTCGCAGGTATCGAGTCTCAAATCTGCCCGCACATGTTTCGGCATGCCATGATCACTCGCCTCTTTACCCAGTTCATCGCACGGCATCGGCTAAACAACGCGGATGATTTTCGGCGTGCGCTTTTGGACACCGAAACCTTCAAAGCCGAGGTCGCCGAATGGACTGGTCACCTCGACCCTGACTCGGTGGAGCACTACATCCATCTCGCTTTCAGGGATCTGGCTGACTACACCGAGACCCTCAGCTCAACGCATCTGACACTGGCGATGGACAAGTACTTCGCACTCTCGAAAGACCTTGAGCAGCAGTTGGAGGAAGGTCTGCCAGTGACGGAATACCTGCGGCTCAGAAAGGAGCTCAAGGAGATGTACAAACAAGATGCAGAGATCGCTGAGAAACGCAGTACAACGCTGAAAAAGTGACGACCCAGCAGTGAAGCCAAGCGCTGCTGCACTGTCCGGACTTCCGGCAGTGAAAACTGTGTTCTACCCGGTTAACACGGACACTTTCGAGTAAGCTCACATCGAGCCGAAGGAGTGTTCATGTCCAAGCGTTAAAAATACAGTCCCGAGTTCAAGCGGGAGGCTGTCGCTTTGGCCCGTCTTTCTGAGGCCAGTTGCCGCCAAATCGCTCAAGAAATCGGAGTAGCTCAGAGCCTATTGAATCGCTGGGTTCGCGAGGCACAACTAGATAAAGAAAAACCTTTCCCGGACAGGTTGCCCACGAGATGAGGAACTGGCCCGCCTCAAGCGTGAGCTAGCCCGCGTGACCAAGGAACGGGATTTTTTAAGGGACGCGGCAGTGTACTTCGCTAGGGAGTCATCGATCGATACACGGTGAGGCGTACATACAGCCCCAGTGATTGCCATTTCTGAGGGCTGCAACTACCTCATCATTGCTTTCTAGGCTTGGCTCTGGCCGTAGCTTCAGCAATCAATGGGTCTTCGGGCCAATAGTGTTTTGGGTATCTGCCCTTGAGATCCTTTTTCACCTCCGCATAGGTGCTGCGCCAGAAGTTCGCGAGATCCTGAGTGACCTGCACAGGCCTGCGGGCCGGCGACAAGAGGTGCAGCATGAGCAGCTGTTTGCCTTGGGCTATGCGTGGGGTTTCCGCCAGGCCAAAAAGCTCCTGAAGCCGCACTGCGAGTATTGGCGGATGCTGCGAGTAGTCGATGCGGATATTCGAGCCGGACGGTACCTGAATCGCCTGAGGCGCTTGGGTCTCCAGCTCCTGTGGAAGCGGCCAGGGCAGAAGGCTTCTGACTATCGATGACAGATCCAGCTGACTGAAGTGACTGAGCCTCGTGACTTTGCCCAGGAACGGCGTGAGCCAGTCTTCGAGTGTGTCGAGGAGATTGGCATCGCTCAGATCAGGCCATTTGCTCTCTGCCTGACCACTCTCGATATCCAGCTGACGCAGCATGTCGACCCGCGCCTGCCACTGCCGTAGCTCAGAATTCCACGGCAGGAGTTCGATGCCCTTGCGCCTCACAAGGTTGACTAAGGCCAGCGAACGAGTTTGCTCATCAGGACTCGGCAGGGCTTTCGTCGACAAGATGAGCTGTCCAACCTTCAACTGCCGCTCAGCCTTCAGAACACCTTCCCTCTCATCCCAGTCAACTTCATCAACAGACTTCACAAGGTCTGCCAGCTCGTCATCGAACAGAGCCGGATCAAGGTCACTCGCCAAGTAGATCCGTTCTTCGCGCTGCCCTTGCCGGCTACCCAGGTCGGCCACCACCAGCCACTCGTGCTTGGTAAGAGCATCGGGCTCAGAGAACACGGCAGCTCGTCCGTTGGAGAGACGATATTCAGATGCGCTTGCACGTCTCTGCAGGCCGATTCGGTCAGGGTACGCGAACGCCAGGAGGCACCCTACCCATTTTGGGTGATCGGGCTCGTTGACAGGGCTGGAGGCGTTCCCACGCAGCAGAGATCGGTACTGCCGAGCAGACTGCTTCATCCGCTGAAAAGAACCACCGCTGCGACGTGAATGTTGCTCGCCTGACAATGCACTCAGCCTGGTATGAAGGTCAGCACCTACTCCTCTTAGGATGTCCTTTTCACCCAAAAGCGCCGCGATGTTGCACGCTAGGTCATTCAGGCCCATCGCATTGCCTTTGATGAGCATGTGAGCGATCCGTGGATGCGCTGGAAGCTCGCTCATGCCTGAACCGTGTGGCGTGAGCTTACCATCATCGTCGAGTGCGCCCAGGCGCTTCAGCAGGTCTCTGGCTTGGCCGAAAGGGGCTGATGGAGGTTGGTCGAGCCAGGTCATATCTTCCGGCTTCATTCCCCACCGGGCCAGCTGGAGAGCCAGGGCTGCGAGATCCGCCTGCAGAATCTCTGGGGTGCTGTAGCTAGCCATTTGCTCGTGCTGCGACTCCGACCAAAGGCGATAGCAGACACCTGGCTCCAAGCGCCCTGCCCGCCCCGCACGCTGGGTGGCACTAGCCTTCGAGATACGCTGCGTGTCGAGTCGGGTCATGCCACTGCGAGGATCGAATCTTGGCACTCGCTCGAAACCAGTGTCCACCACGACCCTGACGCCTTCGATGGTCAAGCTAGTCTCGGCGATGTTCGTGGCCAGTACGATCTTACGGGAGCCCTTGGGGGCAGGGTCAATAGCAGCACGCTGTGCGTTCAGGTCGAGGTCACCGTACAGCGGACATACGATCACGTCTGGACGGCTGCGCAATTGATCTTTGAGGTCTTCTGCCACCCGCCGAATCTCTGCCTGTCCAGGAAGGAAAACCAGAACGCTTCCAGACTGTTCGTTGATGGCGGCCAAACATGTGTCTGTGACTCGCGCATCGATTCGCTCTCCCGGCTGGTAGGGGCTTCCCCAAATCGTCGAGACCGGATACATCCGCCCTTCACTGGTGACAACAGGCGCATCATTCAGCACTTTTGAAAGGCGAGCACCTTCCAGCGTCGCAGACATCAGGAGCAGCTTCAGCGGGGGCTCGTCACGCAGCAGTTCACGGCCACTCAGGCACAGAGCCAGTGCAAAGTCAGAGTCAAGATTTCGAAGGTGGTACTCATCGAAGATGACCAAGCCCACACCGTCCAGTGCAGGGTCATCTTGGAGTCGGCGAGCCAGGATACCTTCGGTGACCACTTCGATCTGGGTTCGCGGGCCTACCTTGCTTTCAAGGCGAATTCGGTAGCCGACAGTCTCACCAACGTTCTCACCCAGTTCACTTGCCAAACGCTCAGCAGCCGCCCGAGCAGCCAGTCGGCGAGGTTCGAGCATCAGGATCTTCTGGTCATCAAGCCATGGTTCGCTCAGCAGCGCCAACGGCACCCGGGTGGTCTTGCCTGCACCTGGTGGCGCTTCAAGGATCACTTCGTTGCGGTTGGCCAGGGCCTCTCGTAGGTCTGGCAATACGCGGTCAATAGGTAGAGAAATCATCGAAGCTCCCAAATCAGGGAGGCAGTATACGACGGGCTATGTAGAGAGGTGATTCAGCTCGAAGACTGCGAAGGGAAGAATGGGATTTTTGCCAGGAATATGAGTATTTCCCGTGCAATCGGCAAAAGGTGCGGCCCTCTGGCCAAGCCGCGAAGGCTCCGTGCAATCGGGCTGGAAACTAATCCGGGCGAACCCTGACAGTATATTCAGCAAGGTATTGGAGTCGGAGCGAGCACCAGATGAGTCGAGCCGATTACCGCTTGCTAAACGCGAGCCGTAGCGCAAAAACCAGGAAGATCAACCCAGTAGCCCGATCCATCCAGGTCACCACTTTCGGTCTGCGGAGCACCTTGGCCAGTGGCTCGGTAGCAGAGATTAAGATTCCCGCCCAGATTAAACCGAGAGCTACGTGAATACCCACAAGGCCGAACGTCCATATGATCATGGGCTCCCCCTGCGGAACAAATTGGGGAAGAAAGGAGACGTAAAAAATGCCTATTTTGGGGTTCAAAAGGTTACCCAGCATCCCTTTAAGAAACCAGTTCGTAGTAGCCCTCACCTCCCCGTCGATCGGCGTTAACGACTTACGAGGCCGTGTAAGCATGACAACACCTAGCCAGGCCAGGTAAGCCGCCCCGCAGTATTTCAAGATGTTGAATGCCAATTCGGACACGGCAATCAACGCACCCAGCCCCAGGGCCACCGCCGCCCCCCATAATAGACAGCCTGCATTGACGCCCAAGGCGGCGCGCGCTGCCTGATATCTTCCTTCCACTGCAGCCGTGCGCAGCACCAGCGCAGTATCGAGTCCGGGCGTTAGCGTCAACAGGGTCGCTGCGAAAGTGAAAGCAAGTAGGTTGTCCAGAAAAGGCATAGGTGGTCTCAGCCGAATGAGGGACGAAATCGTCCTAGGATGCCGCCAATTGGAACCTGTACTCCCTGCTCAAGCAACCGATGATTTAAACCCATTCCTCCAACGCTCTCACGCTGTATACCTGCAGCGATGAAAATTGCGCCAGCCAAACTGGACTGCCCATGATGTTGACTGCTCCCTTTGGTGTGAGCTAGCTATACCCCGCTATGTAGCTTCGGTCATCGGTGTCCCTATCAGACTGAAGAGCTTGTAGCAGGTAAATTTCCAACGCGGAAACGTTAGCTCAGCTACCCCACTTATACTGAAGAGGTTGTCAGGTTTGCCTGGGCCCAGTCCTCGGCGGTCGTGACTTGAATCGACTGCTGCTCGTTGAAGGTGCATGCCTTAGGCCATGACACACCTTTGCCCTGAGCAAACACAGCGCGATACTTCTTGATGTGATGCGTCGGATCTTTCTCCAATTCCTCAAGCAAGTACGGAACAGTCCACACGTTTCGTTTGAACGGGCGACCCAGCACACGTTCAAGGAGACTGGCGACCTCTCCGTACGTCACAGTGTCTCCAGATAGATAAACAATTTCATTGCGAAAGCGGGGTTCGAAGAAAACGATTTCCGCTGTCAAGGCGCCGATGTCGTCTGGAGTCGTAAGCGTCACGCTGGTCTCAAGACTGCCCAGTGCGTTCACTGTGTCGTTTTCGAAATCGACCACCTCGAATACAGGCTCGAACAGAAAGCTGGTGAACATCCCAGTCGAGATGATTACCCATTCAGTTTTATCCTGAGCACGGAGTAATTCGCGAACATCAAGCTGAGCATCGAACAGATCCTGAGGACTGCCGCGACCGATTACCTCGAAGTCGACACCGAACTGCCATGGAAAGTATCGCTTCACACCGGACTTGAGGGCAGCAGTAGCCAGCTTCATTGGCGTTTCCCGGCCTGCAACCATGCCTGCACAGCCGATCACGGTATCGAAACGTGCGAATACCTCAGCCAACTGGTCAATCGAGTCATTCACGAGGTCTGCGGCTACCATCTGGATGCCGAGGGCACGAAGCTCATCGATTTCAACCTTTTTCTCAGGAATTTGAGTGTTGATGGTTGAGTCCCTGAGGAGGACGCTGATTGTGGAACCTGGCGCACGCTTTGCCACCCGCGCCAGGTTGCGCAAAACCGGCAGTCCAAGCTCACCGGCGCCTAGAACGAGAATGGATTGGGGGGAAAGCTGGGTCACTTCGGTCATGATTTCTCCTGAGACCTGTTGCCTGTAAGATGAACAAATCCTTGCACGATTAGGCAACGCTTGTAAGAAGGCACACCTGTGATACCAGACAAAGAAATGTCCAATCAGGAGGCTCTCAGCCAAGCTGAGACAATCTGCCGAACGCTTAGAGAAGATGATGATGGCGTCAGGCGGGAGGTGCTTGCTCACGCAGGCAGCCGCTGGTCATTAGGCATTCTGCATGCCCTAGGGGTATACGGCACAATGCGCCATGCCGAAATAAAACGGCAGATGACCGGGGTAACTCAGCGGATGTTGACCAAGACGTTACGCGCCATGGAGCGGGATGGCTTAGTGAATCGGCGGGAGTTCGGTGCAATCCCACCACGTGTCGAGTATGAGCTGACGCCGCTGGGTATGGAGCTGTTGATCCGTATGTCCCCCATCTGGACGTGGGTGGTCGAAAACGTTGAGGATTTCCGCAAGGCGCGGCGTAATTTCGACAGTCAGAATGATAAAAAGCCTGTATGGCAAATACCAACGTCGACACCATTGGGCTCAGAAGCGTCTGACTGATTTAGTCACAGCGTACTAGAAGCCCGGCGCCGAGGAATCGCGTAGTAATTGACCAATCGCACTGACGCTCTTTATGGGGCCATCAGCATTGAGCATGCATTGCACATAGTGACACCAGCTCAGGCGACGCCTGCGCTGGCTGTTAATGTTGGGCACCAATGCTGCTGCTCAGTTGACACTAAAAGGCCAAAGCATCGAAAAAATCAATAGTCTGATTTATTGCGAATAGGTTGACTCGATTAGTCTCAGCAGGGTTATCTTCGCAGATGAAGCTGTGCCCTACTTCCTCATATATATATAAAAAATTTGGCACACCCACACGATCAAGCGCGTCCTTCATTTGCACGCTTTGAAGATATGGAACCTTCCGATCCTTTTTCCCGGCTAAAATCAGCATCGGTGAAGTTTGAGATGTTGGGTGAAAAGCGGGACTGGCTGAGCGAAAACGAGCAGTGCGATCCTGGCCAGACTCCGCCCCTATAAGCCTCCACTCCGGCGCATCATCTGGAATTTCAATTCCCAACTGCAGCGCTTGATCACCAAGAGTGGTGAAGTCGAAAACTCCATACCAAGCCGCTACGCCATGAACGCTTGCCGTGACCGGACAACGCTGATCTTGACTACTTACCGATTCAGTTGGATTGCCCAGCGAGGCAGCCAACTGAGCTCCGGCTGACACGCCCCAAGCGTAGACCCTTTGCGGATCTATACCGAATGCATCAGCTTGGTTCAGCAGAAAACTGACAGCAGTTCGAACATCGTCGATTTGCGCTGGCCATTTCGCCTCTGAGCTAAGTCGGTAATTCACCGCTGCGACGACATAACCTCTGCTCGCAATATCGCCCAATAATCTCGGAAAGTCAGTGAAAACACCGCATCGGTGACTGTCACCACGCCTCCAACCTCCTCCGTGAATATAGATCAGCAGGGGTAACTGCCTTGGGTGAGGCTGCCCTTTCTTCGACGGGGAGTAGAGGTCGAGCGTCAGGGGACGGTAGCCATCAACTCTTTGATATTGCAGCCCCCCGAGAAGCGTAACGCCGCTCGCAAGCACTGTCTCCATCACAGGGAAAAGATCTTTATAGACCATTGAAGACTCAGTCTCGGGGTTCAGCCAAGTTGTTGATCTGAGCAATTAGATTCATCCTCGGGTAGCGGAGATTGCCAATTGAGGCGGCCTTAGCAGAGACGTCCAAGAACGGCATAGGCTCATGAGAGAGGTTGTCGCCTCATTCAGCCAGTGCAGATCTGGTTTTTTTCATGAGGATTCAAGCGGGCATGGCGACATGGGCGTCGAACTCGCCACTGTCACCAAGAGCCTTAGCTACGAATCCACTTCGCAATTGGCGGTTAACGAAGCCCTGGACATACTCCGCCGCAATATCGCGGCCTTTAGGCACTGCCAGTGCCTGACGGATTTCTGTGAAGTTATCCATTAGCACCCTCACGCCTGTGGTCGACCTGGCGAAACGCTCCAATGGTTGGCGAACACCAGCGGCTGCATCCAGGCCCAACTCCAGGAAGGTGTGGACAGCTTCAGACGAGGTTTCCGCTCGGACGAGGTTAGCCTTCTTGAGCGTGCGGGACAGGAACAAGTCGTAGGCAGCACCCTTTCCTACGGCGATACGGTTTCCGCCTGTATCCAGAGCAGAGGCGCGATGGAATTTGCTATCGGTCTTCACAAGATAGGTTCCGTCGATACAAACGTAGGGGTTCGAGAACGCGATTTTCTCGGCCCGAACTGGCTCGATTGCCAAAAATGCAAGATCCCAAGCCTGTTCTTCTAAAGCAGCGAACACCTTGCCGGCAGCATCGTACGTCGCCATCGAAATTTGGATGCCAAGCTCATCGGCAAGGGCCTTTGCCAACGCAACTGACACTCCGGAAAGAATTCCAGTTTGGTCATCTCGCTTCGCCAAGACAGGATTGCCAAGGTTAATGGCCACCCGCAGTGTCCCGTGAGGAGCCAAATCTCTACACACGTTGGCAAGTTCAAATTTCACGATCGCTCGCTCCTTTCCGCTGCTGACTGGCTAGCGCCTGCCTCTTTCCAATGGATAATCATTTTTCCGATAATCAAAATCATGAGCGCACCTAATGCTCCAGCGGCGTAATGAGACCATGTCGGCACTGCCGGCACGCTAATGTCGGTGATCGCCATCCTACCCGCTATCCAGCCCAGCAGTGCGGCTCCCAGCGTGATGACTATCGGGTACCGATCCATGAAGTGCAGCACCAACTTGCTGCCCCAAATGATGATGGGAATGCTGATGACGATGCCGAAGATCACGAGTTCCAGTTGGCCGTTGGATGCCCCCGCCACAGCAACGACGTTATCCAGGCTCATCACCGCGTCGGCGACGATGATCGTTTTGATTGCCCCCAGAAGCTTGGGGCTCGCAGCCAAGTTGTCGTGATCGTCCTCGCCTTCGGGAACGATCAGCTTGATCCCGATCCACAGAAGGAGCACGGCGCCAACTAGCTTTAGGTACGGCAGCTCCAGCAATTGCAGAGCGAAGAAGATCATGGCGATCCGGAGAAGGATCGCTCCCAACGCACCGCCAATGATGGCTCGATTGCGCTGAGCTTCTGGGAGCTTGCGGCAAGCCAGCGCGATGACCACCGCGTTGTCGCCACCCAGCAAAATATCGATGGCGATGATTTGCATCACCGCCAGCCAGAACCCTGGCGAGTTTATGAGTTCGATCAAAATGAGCTCTCCAGGCCAGGGGGGTCGGTCAATTAGACAGTTTTGAAGATCATGCACACAGGGCTACCGGTCTTGATGACCTGGCCGTTTGCTGCAAGCACTCCGGACGCCTGGTCGATGTCGAATCCGACAATGGTGTCTGTCTCTTCATTGGCGACAAACAGACGATTGCCGTCCGGAGTCAGGTTCATGAAGCGAGGCTTTTGCCCATGGGACGGAGTGTGAGCTTTGGCGGCAAATGCCCCACTGTCCTCCAGCGCGAATGTCGTCACGCTGTCGTGCCCCCGGTTCGATACGTAGAGGTATTTTCCAGAAGGCGCCATAACGATGGCCGCCGCACGGCTATTGCCTGTGAAGTTCGACGGCAGAGTGGAGACGATCTCCTGAGGCTTGAGCGAACCTTGCTCAGGATCGTAGACGTAGCCGGTGACGCTGCTGTCGAGTTCGTTTACGACATAAGCGTTCTTCCCTGCCGGTGTAAACACCACGTGGCGGGGGCCCGAACCTTCGCGAGTTTTGACCATGTTGACTTGGGTAGCACCGTACTTCGCGTTGTTCTGCTGCACGCGGTATACGAAAACGCCATCCAGCCCTTTGTCGGGGATGACCAGGAATCGCCCGGACGGGTCAAACGGAATCATGTGTGGATGAGAGCTACTTTGCTCCACTTTATGCGGCCCAGGTTCGCCTGGCAGCGACTCCAGATGAGCCAACTCGCCGAGGCTACCATCATCCTGAATCGGGAAGATCGCAAAGCCGCCAGTGGCGTAGTTTGCAACCGCCAGGAACTTACCGGTCGGATCAACGCTGAGATGGACGGGGTTCTTGCCTTGGGTGCCAACCGTATTGAGCTTGGTCAGCTCACCGGTCTTCGCATCAATGGCGAACGAGCTCACCTCGCTAAGATCACCATGCACGCAGTAAAGATGGGTCTGCGAGTGATCAAAGGTCAAAAACGATGGATTCACCAGTTCATTGAGCGTCTGAACAAGTGTGCACGCGCCAGTTTCGGGCGCATAACGGTATACGGTAATGCCTACGCCACGGGCATTGCGTTCTTTGGTTGTGCGTGATCCAACGTAAGCAAACCGAGGGGTCTGCGACAGTTTGTTATTGGTCATTTTGCTTTCATCACTGGTAGCAGCAGCGTGTGCCGGGAGGGTGAAGCCACCAGCCAATACACCGCCCGCCGCGAGCGCAGAAAGCTGGATGAATTGACGGCGAAGCATCGAGTGACGCGGGAATTTGGATGAACTCATGGTGTGGTTCTCTTTTGTTTTTATTATTGATCAGGGTTGTGCTCATGCCGGACGGAAGCCGACATGAGCACGGGCTGGATCAGAGGACTTCAGGAATCCGTACCCAGCCCTCCATCAGCCGGCGAGCACTGCGGCTCATCACAGCCTTGTCCACACTCCAGGCACCGTCCTCCAGCACAGTTTTTGCGCCTACTGCCACGCTGCCAGCGGTATGCCCCATACGAACTTGACGATCCTCGATGTCACCCACGATACGATTCACCAGCGTGCCGTCGAGAGCTGCCGCGACGGCGACAGCGACTGCACCAGTACCCGTAATCGCATGGTGAAGTTTGCCCATCGACAAGATCCGGGCGATCACATCGATATCACCAGGCTCAACGAGCTTGCCGCCTGCAGCCTGATAGGCCTGAGGCTTGGCCACGAAGCACAGCTTCGGCGTGTGCGGACGCAGACGAGTTGCCTCTTCGGCGGTGGCGGCCAGTCCCATGGCAACGGTGCAGTGGGCACGGATGGTTTCGCAGCGTGCCAGCAGCTCAGCATCGCCATTGACCTGATCCTGAGTTTCGGTGCCCTTCAGGCCCACTCGGTCAGCTTCAACGAAGATGGTAGGGTTACCAGCGTTCAACAACGTGACGGGCATATTGCCAATGCCTGGAATATCCAGTTCGTCGATGGCGTTACCCGTCGGCAGGATGCTGCCCCCCGAGCCACCTGGTTTAAGAAACTCCAGCACGACTTCAGCAGCGGGGAACGCCACACCGTCGAGCACGAAATCACCTTCTTCCTGAACCTCACCGTTGCGCATAGGAACGTGCGCAATGATGCGTTTCTGGATATTGGCCTGCCATATACGGACGACGGCGATGCCATCGCGAGGCGCATCTACCAGACCTTCAGAGATGGCGTATGGGCCGACAGCCGAGCTCAGGTTGCCACAGTTGCCCGACCAGTCGATCACTGGCGTCTCAATGGCCGGAGCCCCGAACAGGTAATCAACGTCACAATCTTCGCGATTGGATTTACCGATGATCACCACCTTGCTGGTGCTGGAGGTCGCACCACCCATCCCGTCGATCTGCTTGCCGTACACATCCGGGCTGCCGATCACGCGGAGCAGGATGGCATCTCGCTCTTGGCCTGCAGGCGGCAAATCCTTGTCGAGAAAGAACACACCCTTGCTGGAGCCGCCACGCATGTAAACAGCTGGAATACGTCTTTGAGTCATTTGATATCTCCTGCGACAAATCAGCGGCACATCAGTTAGCGGATGCGTTCTTCATGCTTTCGATCAGCAACTGCGGCAACAGACCACCACTGCGGAAGTAACGAACGTCCTCGAAGGTATCCAGACGACTCACCACAGTGACGCGCTCGGTTTCGCCGTTTTCGCGCTCGATCACCAGAGTGACCTTGGCGCCTGGCTGGAAGTCATCGGTGATGCCTTCCACGCTGAACGTTTCGCGGCCATTCAGACCCAGGCTTTGGCGCGAGACACCCTGCTCGAACTGCAGCGGAAGAATGCCGAGACCCGCCAGGTTGGTACGGTGGATACGCTCGAAGCTCTCAGCTACTACCGCGCGCACACCCAACAGGCGGGGGCCTTTAGCCGCCCAGTCACGAGACGAACCACTGCCATATTCTTTGCCGGCGACAACGATCAGGGACTGCTTGCGATCTGCGTAGATCTCGGCAGCCTGGAAGATCGTGGTGACCTCTTTCTCAGGCAGCAGCAGCGTCCATGGGCCTTCACGACCATCTTCGAGCAGCTCGTTCTTGAGACGCGGGCTGGCGAAGGTGGCGCGCTGCGCAGCCTCGTGGTTGCCGCGACGTGTGCCATAGGAGTTGAAGTCAGGCACCGCGATACCGTGCGATTGCAGGTACTGGCCCGCATCGCTTTCCGGCAGGATCGCACCCGATGGAGAAATGTGGTCGGTGGTGATGTTGTCCGACAGCATGGCGAGGACGCGCATGTTGCTCAGGTCTTTAGTGGTGTCAGTGGCCGTCACCGCATCGCTCCAGTACGGAGGTTTACGAATGTAGGTGCTGTTCGTTTGCCATGCGTATTGGTCGCTGACACCGGCGCGCAGGTCGCTGGCAATCAGGCCGGCTTCGCGAGGGACGTCTTCATACGCCTTGTCGAACAGGTCGGCGGTGAGGTTTTCAGTCTCGATTGAGGTCAGTTCCTCGTCGCTTGGCCACAGCTCGTGCAGGTACACAGGCACACCGTCGTCATCCAACCCCAGCGCGTCTTTTTCCGGATCGATCAGATAGGTACCGGCGATGGCGTAAGCAACGATCAGCGGCGGCGACATGATGAACACTTCGCGAGCCAGCGGGTGAACACGGCCTTCGAAGTTACGGTTGCCCGAGGTCGCAGCCACGGTTTCCAGCTTGCGGGTGCGGATCTCCTCTTCGATCTCAGGGCTCAGCAATGGCCCCGACATACCGTTACAGGTAGTACATCCGTAACCAACCAGGTTGAAGCCCAGTGCATCCAGATCATTGTTCAGCCCCGAACGCTCCAGGTAATCAGCAACCACCATCGAACCTGGCGCAAACGAAGTTTTTACCCATGGAGCGCGCTTCAGACCGCGCTTACGGGCGTTGCGTGCCACCAGACCAGCGGCGATCACACCACGTGGGTTGGAGGTGTTGGTGCAGCTGGTGATGGCAGCCAATACGACCGAACCATTGTCCAGGCCAGTTGGCAGATTAGTTGCCGGTGCCTTCTGACCCAGCACAATACGCTGGTGAGGCTGTTTCGGGCCGGCGATGGAACGCGCCACTGTGCCGAGATCCAGAGTAACGACACGGTTGTACTCAACCTCGCCAAGGCTGTCATGCCACAGGCCTTGGGCACGAGCATAGGCTTCGGTCAGGCCCGCGATCTGACCGCCGCGACCGGTCATGCGCAGGTAATGCAGCGTGCGGTCGTCGATGGCAAACATGGCAGCGGTAGCACCGAACTCAGGCGCCATGTTCGACAGGGTGCCTCGGTCAGCAAGCGACAACTGTGGAACACCTGGGCCGAAGAACTCCAGGAAGGAGCCGATCACGCCAGCCTTACGCAGCAGCTCGGTCAGAACCAGCGCTATGTCAGTGGCGAGATATCCCTGAGGCAAGGTGCCTTCGAGACGAACGCCGACGATCTCCGGCAGGCGCAGCATTAGGGATTTCCCCAGCATTGCCGCTTCTGCTTCGATACCACCCACACCCCAGCCTAAGACGCCAATGGCATTGATCATGGTGGTGTGGCTGTCGGTGCCGACCAGCGTATCCGGGAACGCCCACAGCTCACCATCACGGCGCTGAGTGCCAATTACGGTAGTCAAGCGTTCCAAGTTGATCTGGTGAAGGATGCCTTTGCCCGAAGGGATGATCGACAAATTGCTGAACGCCTTGTTGCACCAGTCCAGAAACTGGAAACGTTCGGCGTTGCGCTCACGCTCAATGGCTTCGTTATCGGCGAGTGCGCTGGCGTCACCCCAACGCTCTACGTTGAGCGAGTGATCCACTACCAGATGGGTCGGTGTAACAGGGTTAACCAGCCTTGGGTTGCCGCCTTGAGCAGCGACGGCATCACGCAGACCCGCGAGGTCGACCAGCGCCGGCGTACCGAGCAGATCCTGCAGAACGACGCGAGCTGGACGGAAAGGAATGTCGAATTCTTTAGAGCGGGCGCAGATGACTTTGAGCGCGGTTTCAGGATCAGCTTCTCCACGCAAAACGTTCTCGGCAAGGATTCGCAAGCTGTAGGGCAGCTTCGCGTAATCACCACCCAGGGCGGTCACGACCCCACGGATGTCGCTGACACGGTACTCGATTCCGTTGGCGGAAACGATTTGACCCTTTGACTTAGGCATTGACTATTCCTCACAAACTGCACGGGTAACGTTCTTGTAGGCCGCATATTGCACTTTGTGATGATATAGGTCAATGTTGAGTCATCCGATTCATCTCGTTTGAGTGTCGGACGTACCCAAGCAACGATTTCTACTGCGCATGCTCGCTCCTTCGACGTAGCGCCCAGTCAGGTACGGTAGAAAAAATAAAGATAAGAAAAATCGAGGCCCGCCATGATCAAGCTCTTTTGCCCCCGCTCCACCACCACTCCCATTTGGATCGAGCCGGTCTCGACCTGAGACCTATTGCGCTATCCGGGCCATTTGGCCGACCAGAGCCACAAAGATCTGAAAAATGGGAGTTCGACCGTGCTAACAGTCCTTGGCTTTTCAATGGTTATCTGTTTCATGTACTTGATCATGACGAAGCGCCTTTCTGCGCTCATCGCGTTGATCTTGATACCTATCGTTTTCGCGCTGATCGGAGGCCATTACGTAGGCCTCGGTGCCATGATGCTCGACGGCGTCAAAACACTTGCTCCAACCGGCGTGATGTTGACTTTCTCGATTCTTTACTTCGGCATAATGATCGACGCTGGGCTTTTCGACGGGCTCGTGCGCTTCATCTTGAAAGTGGTGAAAGGCGACCCTCTCAAGGTCTCGGTAGGCACTGCGGTGCTGACGATGCTGGTGTCGCTGGATGGTGACAGCTCGACTACCTACATGATTGCCTGCGCTGCATTCCTGCCGCTGTATCAGCGACTGGGGATGAGCGTGCTGGGCATGACATGCCTGGTGAACATTGCCAGCGGGATCATGAATATCTCGCCGTGGGGTGGGCCAACTGCTCGCGCAGCAGCAGCGCTGCATGTGGATGCAATGGAGATTTTCCTGCCCATGATTCCTGGCATGCTGCTAGGTTGCGCCTGCCTCATCTTTACTGCCGTAGTCATTGGGCGCAAAGAGCGTGCGCGCATTGGCATTCTTGATATGGACGGTCTTCATCACGGCCCTGTGTCGCTGGGCAATGGAACAGCAGAGCAATGTGATGAAAATCGTCGTCCGAAAATGTTTTGGCCGAATTTGATCTTGACGCTAGGCCTCATCACTTGCCTGATCATTGGCGCAATGCCTATCCAGATCCTGTTCATGGTCGGCTTCGCCATTGCCATCATGCTCAACTACCCGAACATTGAGCAGCAAAAAGCACGTATTGCCGCTCATGCGACGAATGTGTTGGCCGTTACAGCAGTCATTTTCGCTGCGGGCATTTTCACGGGGATCCTTTCCGGAACCGGCATGGTGGACTCAATGGCGAAAAGCTTGCTGCATGTAATCCCACCAAGCTTCGGCCCGTTCCTGGCTGTCTTCACCGCCCTCGTTAGCCTGCCGTTTACATTCTTCATGTCTAACGACGCGTTCTACTTTGGCATCCTTCCGGTGATAGCACAGACTGCAGCCCAATACGGGATAACACCACTGGAAATCGCACGGGCTTCGGTTGTGGGTCAACCCGTCCACCTACTCAGCCCGCTGGTGCCATCACTCTATCTGCTCGTTGCCTTGGCCAAAGTAGATCTCGGAGATCATCAACGCTTCGCGCTCAAATGGGCTATCTTGGCCAGCCTCGGCCTGCTGGTGGGCGGCCTGCTGTTTGGGGCATTTCCCTTCTATCAGGTTCGGTAAGACCCACTGGACGTCATAATTGAGGCGGAGGCCAAACGGTCTCTGCCACAGCGTAAAATGACGCGCTAGAATGGGTGCTCTTCGGTTCAGATCTCTGTGGTTTCCGACCTAATGCCTTTAAGCCCGCTGCAAGCACGCATCGCGCGTGACATCGTTTCCCACGTACGACGTGAACGCTTCGCTGTTGGTCATCATCTGGTTGAATCACAGCTAGCGAACACACTGAATGTGTCGCGCACGCCTGTGAAGTTTGCCCTGGGCCATTTGGTTGAAAGGGGTATGCTCACCTACGACCGCAACAGGGGATTTTTCCTCGCACGAGCCAGTGACGACTTGGGCGATCTTGTCTCTGAAGTCATGGAGAAGAGCGATGATCCTTTATACCTGACGCTTGCAGAACTTCGCCTCAGTCGGCAGCTTCCTGAACTGTTTACCGAGATCGAATTCATGCGGCAGTTCGATGTGTCCAGAGCAGCTCTGAGGGCCGTGCTGTCTCGGATGCAGCAGGAAGGATGGGTCGAACAGCGTGCAGGCCAAGGGTGGCGCCTGCTTCCCATGATCGACTCTGTTGAGGCTTACGAAGAAAGCTACTCCTTCCGAGCGACCGTCGAACCTTCCGGCCTTTTGTCACCGACTTTTCAGATTGATCGCGAGACGTTGGCGGCATGTCGTAAGCAGCAGGAATTCATCGCGAACGGCGGCTACCTGACCATGACGCCTCAGGAGCTTTTCGAGGCCAACTCCGAGTTCCACGAGACATTGGCGGCGTGCTCGGGTAACCGTTTCCTGCAGCAGACTGTCCGCCGTCTCGACCAGTTACGACGCCTGGTGGAATACCGCCAGGCCAGCGCACGCACACCCCGTAAAGGCCAAGCGGAAGAGCACTTAGCGATTCTCGATTGCCTGGAACGTGGCGACCGCTTGGCTGCTGCTGACCAGATGCGGCGCCACCTTGAACAAGCTCGCCGACACAAAGTCGATCCTGCTTTGTTTGAATAAGATTTCCACTCCCTAGCCCCTAGAGCATTGACGCGATCAACCTGGTCGCATGCGCTCACTCCTGGCGCTTGGACGACGCTCTCCCAGCTAGCGATATCGTCGTAGTCCCACAACGCGCTGATTGACTTATATTACCATATAAAACACTCAACCCAAGACATCAGAGTGCGCGCTTTCGTGCCATTTTGCACCCAGCTCGATCACGCTGTTAGACGAGGCCGCCCTCAAGTTTTGTAACCTTCCGGCAAACATATCTTCCTAGAACGACTGCTAAAGGCCATGGTTTCCACCTAATTTAAGTAGACACCATCTCTGGCCCATCAAGCGGATTTCCCATGATCCATCGCGACCCGCAACATGTCGCTCATGTGACGGTACAGGCTGTTCGATGCAGCCAGGCCGGCATACAAAAGCCTCTCTCTGGTGCAAAGGCATGAGTAACCTACTGACTGATCGGACATAGGCGCGCCCCACATCCCAAAATACGCATTAAGGCTTTTATTGAGTGGCCAAGTGCTATCCTGCCAATCTCCACCTGCCGTCTCGCTGGGAGCATGACGTCGGCCAGTGAAACTGAGCAAAACCGATATGTTCCGCATGTCGACGCTCGCTGCTCACCAAGGCCTTTGACTCGCTATGCCTTCAGAATTACGGCAAAACCGGTTTTCACAGCATGCAAGGAGTGCAAGATGCAGTACGTGGCTTGTTTACGAGTTGGTCAGAATGACGTTAAGGCGCTGATAAATCTGGAAGACCACAGGCGGGAAGTCGTGGCTCCGCTGTTGGACATGCGAGGTGACGACGATAGACACCTTCAAACATTCTTAGCGGGTTGGACTGAGCATCCTTTTTTCCTAGACGTTTCAAGGATAACGAAGGACGTTGATGAAGAATTCATTACTACCCATGACCTGCACAATCCTCATGGCGCGTTTGAGAACAAACGTCGATTTTTCTCTGATGTGGCAGGCATCAACCAGAACGTTATACCAGTGGTTTCCTGGGTTGATGACGACCCCCAACGAGCAGTCATCCAAAGTGCACTGGCACTTCAGAGCGATTTCCCCCATATAGCTATCAGGGTTACCTGCCCGGAAAACCCCACCGCCACTTCATGGAACAGATTGCTATCAATCCTGGATGCTCTTGAAAACCCGGACACCGCGACGGTGATTTTGGACTTCGGTGCCACAGCTCCGGCCAACACTGCTTCGGGGTCGGATTTCAATGTATCCCTGCGTCAACTCAACAGCTATCAGATACGAAATCTGGTTCTGATGAGCACCTCCTTCCCTATCGATAAGCCGGCCTCAAACACCTCACGTTCCTCCGCCTGTTACGACGTTGCGTGGCAAGCAAGGGTCGATACCAATGGCATAGAGTCGGATATCGTCTACGGGGATTACGCCGCCACCAATCCAACCGCCTCGATGGAATACATACGAGGTATGCCTGTGCTTCCTTTTGCCTGCTATTACACGCCAACGGAATGGTGGCAACGACGCAAAGGTTCGGACAAGGAATTTGTGCGATACATTGAAATCGCCCAGGAGATCAGAGGTTTGCCGGGTTATCACGGCGACGACTTTTGCTGGGCCACTCGTGAGTACAGCAGAATTGTCGCCACATCTACCGGCTACGGGAACAACGGAACATGGAATGGATACAGGATCAATCAGCATATCTGCGCCATGATCCAGTCCATCGTAGATACTGACGGCTACGATGACCTCGACGCCGATGACTCACTCTAACGATAACGTTGTTTCAGGCTGACCAGTACATGTGACCTGATCACATCCATGGGAAGGGCGTCGCTGAGCTGGCGGCGCACTTCTTTTATGAGGTCGCGACTTTTCGTTGGCACCCCATGCTGGTTAGCGAGTGCATCCAACTCACTACGCCACAAAAATCCCGTAAGGTGAAATTTATCCTGGAGCTTGTTGGGCTTCGCCTTTCGAATCATCGCCATGCCGGAATAGTCATCGACGACGAGTACGCCAACATGCGGAAGACATGACTCAAGAGCCTTCACCAAGTGCTTTGAATGGCAGCATAGCCAGACTTCGTCAAAGCACGCCATATAGGCCTGCTGCTGACCCTCCCAGCGAGTCAACGTGTCAGCATGAGACTTGATTTCGAAGGCGGTCAGCTTCCCATTGGCATGAACGAGATCGGCGCGTCTGGCCCTATCGATGAAGCACAGCTCCTCGATGAAGACGTCACTCTCTTCATGGGACATCGCTTTCGCGACCCACTGTTTGAGAATTGGGCGGATTTCGGTTGGATTCAACATGCGCGGATTATAGACGGACAGTAGAGGCTTCTCACGCTAAAAAAGCATCCGGTCGTCGACGGCCACAGAGCCCTGACCTGCATGATGAGCATCGTGCCGGAGGCTGGGGATGCGTCCGATAGGAGCTTGTGTCAGTGTTTCCTGTCCTCACCAGTTCATTCCTCGCCAACGTGGTGCTGCGCCCTTAGGCATGGAACGCTCGCGCCGAAATTACTGGACTCATAGGGGCCATTGATTCGGAATTTTTTGCCATCATAATGGCACCACCTGCGTGAGCAGCCCAAAGGTCTGCTTTTTGCTTGCTGTAGAAGCCCACTACCTATCCCTCGCTGCCGTTTTTTTGCATCAGGGAATGAAATCGAACAAGGACGCTTTATGACTGCAAACCAAGAACTAGCACACGCCCTACGTATGCGATTTGGCCTTCCACCTACCCAGCCTACAGAATCTCAGCTTGCCAGCATCAAAACTGCTATTAAGCGGATCAGGGATCTAGGGCGGACAGCTACTCAGACAGATTGGGCTGAAGTGGTTAAGACCTACTGCCCAGGGTTCGGCGAATGGGCCTATCGGGGAGCGGATAACTCAGACCTTAACACTTTGCTCGCCCTGGCACTGGCCGACGCGAGGAGGGGGTAGCCCATGGAGGCCAACAACCTGGCGGCATTCAAATTCAGGATCGAAAGAATTCTCCATCCATGGCAATGGAATCCGACTCCAAGTCAACTGGCCCGTCTGGCAGCAGATTTTGCTCAAAAGGCCCCTAAAACAAAGACACAAGCTTTAATCATCTTTCAACGGCATTTTCCTGCCCACAAATTCTTAGCCGTTGGTGGAGCCGATAATTCTGACTACAACACACTACTGACTTTGGCACTTGCCGATGCCAAGGCAGCATCAAGATGACCAAAGAGCAAGATGTAGTTGGAATCCGTGCAAAACTCAGCGAATTCCGGAGTGATGTAATCACTTCGCTACATCGCTTTCTTTCTGAAGACAGAACTAACACGAGTAAAAAACTCGATGCTCTACTGGCCTATCAGAGAACAGCAACAGCCTATTTCAATAGAGCTGAAACCTTTGTAGGCGATAGCGAGCTATTAGGTGCAAGGGAGAGCAAACACTGGGCCCAGGGTTTTGCGGAAGATTGCTTTGGCATACTCGAATCGATACCGCAGCACCTAGAACTTCTTAGAACTGAATTTAAAAATTTAGGGCTAAATGATCTTTCTAGTATAGAACCAACACCAACAGCCTATGCCAACATGCAAAGAATGGTTTGCCTGTATCTTACACCCGACAGGAAAGAAGCACTTTATAATAGGTTTAAAGAAAACCAGCTCCCGGTGTACGGCTTTGAACAAAAGGCAAAAAACTTTATTATGGTAGACAAAATTCTGGCGTTTGTTTTCGGCGCTATTTTCCTAACCGCCATTCTGGTAATCGCACTGTTTGTCCCCTCACCGACAGACTTCCAATACAACGTCTTTAGGACTACTCTAGCCTTGGCAGGCGCAGGTATAGGCGCAGTGATCCCAGGCTTTATGGAAGTTCGCTTTCAAAAATGGCTACGGGCCGGCGGAGCCCTAGCTGTTTTTGCCGTATTGTACTTCTTTAGCCCAGCAAACTTGGTTGTTCAAGCAGCTGTTTCTTGACACTGGCTTTTAGCATCATGCAAAGAGCATAGGTAGACTAGAGATCCAAAATCAACACACCATAACTCCCAGCACTCCTCGCACCACCTAAGGACAGCAGATGATCACGAAGATCAAGATCCAGGGCTATCGAATTTACGGCGATTTCACGCTGGTGCCCAACAAGGATCTCAACATCCTTGTGGGTGGTAACGACGCGGGGAAGTCGACTCTGATGGAAGCGATTGGACTCGCACTAAACGGGCGTATTGGTGGTCGCTCCGCTCAGGAGGAGCTGAACCCGTATTGGTTCAACAAACAGCTAGTTGATCAATTTCTGGAAGACTGCGCCTGGGATGAAAAACCAGCGCTACCAGAAATTCTGATTGAGCTGTTTCTCGAAAATCGTCCAGAGCTGCAATTTCTCTGTGGCGCGATCAATAGCGACAGGAAGACAAATGCCTGCCCTGGCATCTCATTCAAGGTCATTCCCAACCCTGAGTACGACGAGGAGCTGGCTCAGTGGCGTATCAACCCCAGCGCGCTGATCCCCGTCGAGTACTACAAGATTGAATGGCGTACCTTTGGGGATGAGGTACTGACTAGGCGCCCCCGGCAGCTAGCTGTTGCGACTATCGATTCCCGTACTGTCCGCTCGACCTCAGGCGTCGACTACCACCTGCGCCAAATCCTAAGTGACCATTTGGAGCCGGGCGAGAAAGCCAAGATCTCCCAGCATTACCGCGAGATCAAAGAGTCCATGACCTCTAACTCCCTGGGAGGCGTGAATGATCGCCTCAAGAATATTCGGGCGCCACTGGATAACCAGGTGATGGCCTTGGCCATGGATCAAAGCGCTCAATCTTCCTGGGAGGGGTCGGTCACACCGCACGTGGATCATGTGCCGTTCGCCTTGGCTGGCCAGGGGCAGCAGGCTTCGATCAAGATCTCGCTGGCCATGCAGCGCCTGTCCGAGCAGACCAGCATCGTGATGATCGAAGAGCCAGAGAATCATCTGTCACATACCAGCTTGACCACGCTGCTGTCGCGCATCGAGGAAGCTGCTGGCGAGCGGCAGTTGTTCATCTCGACCCACAGCGCCTACGTGCTAAATCGCCTCGGCCTCAGTTCCTTGCTCCTCCTGCATCGCGGCAAGGCATCTCACATCGAGACGCTTGATCCGGACACGGTCGGCTATTTCCAAAAGCTCCCAGGCTTCGATACGTTGCGGATGGTGCTGGCTCACAAGCTCGTCCTGGTGGAAGGCCCTTCGGACGAGATCTTGTTTGAGCGCTTCTTCAAAGACCTCTACGGTAAGCACCCGATGGAGCTGGGGATTGATGTGATGAGCATGCACGGGCTGACGTTGAAGCGCTGCCTGGAACTCTGTACTGCCATCGATCGCCCAGTTGCAGTTCTTCGAGACAACGACGGGGAAGACCCAGACACCCTTAAAGATACTGTCAGCGAACTGCTCGAAACAGGAAAGCGCGAGCTCTTCATTGGCGCAAAGGAAGCGGGCAGGACATTGGAGCCACAATTGAGGGCGTGCAACAGCGAAGAGTCTCTGCGCAAGATTCTCGGGGCCACTGATCGTGCCAGCCTTGAGAAATGGATGTCGAGAGAGAAAACGGAAGCAGCACTTCTCATCGCCAAATCCAAGGAGGCGGTCACACCGCCACCGTATATGGCTGCGGCTGCGGCGTTCATTCATGGCTAACAATTACCTGACCCTGGCAGTTGCGGGCGCTCGCAAGACACAAGGCCTGGTGGAGCATTGCAAGGCGTTACCAGCCGATCGCAAAGTTCTGTTCATCACCTTCGCACAGGCGAACCAAATCGAGCTGCGCGAGCGTGTAAGGCGGTATGCCGGTGACCGACCCGGCTTGGAGGTCTCTGGCTGGTTCAGCTTCCTGCTACGTCATTTCGTCAAACCCTTCGTCCCGTTCGCGTTCCCCGGCAAGCGCTGCAGGGGCTTCAATTTCGATGGTGATCCAGGACGATATGCCAGCGGTGAGAATCGATTTTTCGATTCGTCAGACAGTGTGTATGCGAAGGAGTTGGCACGCTTGGCTCACCAACTGATTGGCCAAAGCGGCGGGGCTTTGATTCAACGCCTCGAATGCCTCTACGACGAAATACTCATCGACGAGGTACAAGATCTTTCGGGTTACGACTGGGACATTCTGGAGGTTCTGTTCGGCACACGCATAGAGATACGGCTCGTTGGGGACGTCCGTCAGGCAGTCTTGTCCACCAATCCTCGTGGCCAAATGAAGAAGGCCTTAGCCTACTCGAAATCCATTGCATGGTTCAAAAAACAGCAGAAAGCTGGCCGGCTGGAAATCAACTTCAGCTCTGTCACATGGAGGTGCTGCCAGACAATCGCTACCTTTTCCGACACTATCTTCGAGGCGAGCTGGGAGTTTCCGGAAACGACCTCACAGAATCACGTCATCACACCCCACGACGGCGTTTTCCTCGTGAGAAAGACTCACGTCCGTCAGTACGTTGAGACATTCCAACCCCAGTGCCTGCGCAATAGCATCAGCTCAGGCAAGGAGTTCGATCTCGACTACATGAACTTCGGAGTGTCCAAAGGACAGACCTTCAACCGCGTGCTGATCTATCCGACCGAGCCCATCGGCAAGTTCATCAGCAAAGGGGAGTATCTCCTGCCCCTTTCCGCAGCCGATTTCTATGTGGCGGTCACACGGGCCGAGCAAAGCGTGGCGATTATCTTGGATAAGCCAGGGGCCTCACAGATCCCCTATTGGCATCCAACTGTTGCCGCTGAGTGATTGCATGGACTTAACCACCCATTCGCATTCGACTTGACCAGTCGTTTGCGTCGGATTTGAGCAGTCAGCTGGCCGACCTGATCGGCCATGAGCCGACGTTTTTGGGCTACCCTCGCTCGGTAGATATCTGCATGAGACGCTTCGACCTCTGCAGACCTATCCCTACCGTGCGGCGTAACCCGCTCGCAATAGACACGCTCAGTGCGAATCGGGTAGTGTCTTAGACGATTTTTTTAATCGTCATGCACAATTTGATCCCCGAAAATGAGTGAAGAAATTAGAAATTGGTATATCTATATTTTGAAACTTGAATTGAACTCATGGTACGTGGGCACAGCTAAGGGATTGAGATCTAGACTGCGAAGCCATGGCAAGAAAAGCCCTTACTCTAAATTAAAGAGAAAGGGTACTCTCGAATATATGGAGAGTGGCCTTACGGGAAAGAGAAAAGTAACTCATCTACATGCCGCCTTCAGGTCAATTGGCGATTGTTTCTGGGTTACAGAAATAGAAAACACCATCACCGTAGCCCTGGGACAAAAGTATGGCTTCGACAAAGTTAGAGGCGGCACTATAATTCAGCCCTGGAGCTACGAACTAAGTTATATCGAAGTGGAAAATCTGATTCGACAATTTAGCTGTAGTGATATCAGGCTTAAATACAAGCTACACGAAATAAATTTAACTCAAGAAAAGCCATTTGTCTTCCCGATTACTCGGCGAAGGAATGCATAACAAGGCATTCTCAGTCGAAGCTCGAATCCCCTAATGCTCCTCGGCTCATGCAGACTTGGTACCCGAGCGATTACTCACATCGGCCATAGCAACCTAGGCTGATGCTTGCTCGAATTTAGAGTGCCGGCCTCTCGGGCTGCCAAAAATTACAGCTGAAGTTATTCAGGCCCCCGCCATAGGGACTAGGCCTCACCGCGAACACCTCGGGCACAGCATCCCCATCGCCCCCATCGCGGAAGAACTCTTTCATAGAAAAGAGCGCCTGGGCCTTCAAGCGTTCCCATTCTCGGTACCGACTGTCTTCAAGATCCCTGGCTGCCTGCGCTGCGCTGGGTTTGCGCTTGGGTTGCGGCAGGGTGTAGCTGGGCTGAGGGGAGAAATCGTAGACGAACGTCAGGTGCCCATGCTTCCAGTCCGTAGACGGCGACGCTCGCCAGCGGAATGACACTTGCACTGACAGTCGCTTGCTGAAATGGAAAGGCGGTCTGATCTGATCATCAATGAAGAACAGTTCGCCCTCTTGGCGCTCAGTTTCGAGCCGACCCTTCATCTGCTGCACAGCGTGAATGAGGTCATTGCTTGCATACAGTGCGTCCTGTCGAGTGCGTTCGCGCTTGGCATGGGCCTTGGCCTTGCTGTACTCAGCAATCGCTTGTTGGAATGCGTGAAGCTTGGTGCCCACGTAGGGGCCACAGTCACTGAGCCCAAGGCCATGAACCGGCCCCACACGCTCTTCATCAAGACACTTGCGCACTGCTGCCCGAAGCACCGTCTCGTCGATGTCGCTGATTGCAGCTTGCTGAATATCGGGCAAGTTAATGTATGTCATGGCCAAGACTATCCTTGTGTAATGCGCCTTGCTACCGCCTCATCCAGGCAGACGCATGATGGCGGGATGACACCATATAGCATGGCTGAAGGCCGAGGCGAAGCCCCTTTTGAAAGGTCGCCAGAAGCTTTCGCCAAAACCGTGCGCAGGTAGATCAGAGCCAATAGCACAGCTTTGTGCGCCCCGGAGGTTCGGCTACGGAGCACCCGCAGTCCAGCTCGAACCTTGAGTTCTTTAGAGGTCGGAGGGGCCAGATGTAGACTACATCTCAGGGCGACGTAGGCCGGAGGGGGCGTGTATAGCGCTAAAGAAAAAGCCGAGCATGAGCTCGGCTTTGAAAGAGGTAGGGCCGGAGCCCTATGACGCTTCAACAACCTAGAAAGTTGAGGGGTTAGCCGCTGCCTAACCATCCCATTATTTGCCCTTTACGGACTGACCCTGGGAGGTGCTACGCGGGCCTCATCTGGATTTAACGAGCGGGGAGGCTCATGCACACTCGTAATCAATAATAGCGAAGGGGCTATCCCTTGTAAAGCATCACACGTCGCTGAACAGGCACACGGCTTCCACCGAAGTAACGCCATTCATCGCCTGGACGATCTCTTTGGCCACCGTGAGCGTTCGCCCCGTGGCCAGCAGGTCGTCAACCAACACGACGCGTCCACTAACGTTACCACGAAAAGCTGGGTTGCGCTGGAGAGGCGTGAACAGGTGGCGATACTCCACTGGGATCACCTTCAGGGGAAAGCCATCAGCTTTTTTCAGCCTGAACTGTAGGCCTTTGCGTTCATCGCCAGTGATTTCACCGTTGTCCTCTGCCCTTCGGATCATGTCAAAGGCTTCCAGCTTGGTCGACTTTACGAAGACATCATGGGCCAATTCAGCATTGAGTACGGAGGCGCATCGCGAGGCCACGATGCGACTCAAACTGTAGCCTGACGGCATATACACCACCGTGTCGGCTTGGGTTTGTGCGGCAATCACCGCCAGGATCTCGCTACCGCTCTGTGCCAGGCGTTTGATGGAGGTGATATTGGTCGTAAGGCCGTCTTTGCCTTTGAGAGCGTACAGGAGCGGGCAGTTATCGCCGATCACACTGGCCTTCCGATCCCGGCTTCGCTTAGCGGAAGACTTGATCCGTGTGAACAAGGACGTGACCTTTAGCCCGCACTCCCGGATGTCCGTTTTAGGGTTGCCATCCACAGTGGTGATCAAATGCTCTCTGACGGCGTGGTCAACCGTGACCAGGTTCTGCGTGACGACAAGTCCCAAAGGTCTACCCCGAACAAGTGAACAAATGATGGCGGCAAAGCCCGCCATCATAATGCCGGGCCAGCTTGGCGGCTAGCACGCTCCGGCTTCGATCAAGTGAAACGCCTGGGGCCCTGACCAACGCCTTTGCAACCGATGCTTGTCTTGCTGCGACGGCAAAAATCGCGGCCACCGTCATCCAACATCCCCGCGACATACTCACGAGACCTCGCCCGAGGGCCGAACAACGATTCCCGTCACTTCGATTTTTTGATCAGGTAGCTGCTGACAGAGGCACACAGGCCAACAATGAGTTCAGCGTCCTCGAAGGACGGTTCGCGCCCTTCCTGGATGTGTCGTCCGAACTCCGACGCGTACGCCCACGTTTTGATAACGGCCTGATCCAATGGTGCTGGTATCAGCGTTCGGCAATCGTTCATGATCCTGCCCAGGGTTGCCTGTTGATCCCCAGTGACCTGCCGAGCGACGCACTCCAGCGAGGCCATGGCGTGCTGTATCGCTCCCGTGGGGTCTGGGAAGGGACGACGTGAGAGGTCAGCTATCGCCTGGTGCAGTTCTTTGCTGGCCGTGACATGACCATGTTGATGCTCAGTTTCTTTCGCAGAGGTCAAAACCTGCTCAAAGGATTCAGAGCCACGCATTTCGATGCGGCCATCGATCAGCTTCCAGCCTATGCCGTGCTCGATGAAGAACTCGTTCAGCTCAGTCGTGAAGTGCTCGTACACGTCGCCGTCGTAATTGCGGTTGCCGAAGTAGTCATCGAGTCGCTCAATGACGTCGTACACCTTGAACCACTTGCATTGCTCAAGCAGCAGAACGTTCTCCTCATGGATATTGGGTGTCTCGCTCCAATTCCCCCTGTCAGGCAATACTTTTAAGGTCTGGCAGATGATTTCGCGCAGCCCTGAAGGTTTGAGCCCACATTCGTAGCTCAATTGAATCAGATACTCCTGCAGCGCTTGCGGTGCATCCTCCCGGACGGTGATTTCGGCCTCCTCGACCTGGGAGAAACCGTGACGCTTTGAGAATGAATCCTTCATGTTGACCCTCCAGTCGAGCTAGCCAAGTGGCATATCGCCACCTCGATTTGGCTCGATAATGCCTGACATTTCGTGGTCGGAATAGGACAGAGGCATCGACGGAGGGGACTCGCCTGAGAGTGTGTCCCCGCTTCTGCTATCTTCATTCATCGTCATCAGGTTCGGAATCGTCCCACTCCTCGTCTTCAACCTCATGACCTATCAGGCCGCTTTTGTAGAGGCCAATCTCATACGTCCTCGTCTTTAACTCTTCATGGGCACTGCGAATCGCCAGGACGGTGGCTTCGATATGCAGGATGCCCTTGGTATCTCTTTCTAGCTTGTTCGCACGTAGGAGACAGCCCAAAGAGCGCACGCCAAGAAGCCACTCGGTACGTGCTGAGCCCGACGTTCCTTCGTTTCTGTCGAAGACGAACGTGATTTCGACTTTGTTGACGCTTCGTCGCCCCCGAACCATATCCGCCCTGGAGCCGTCAGGGATATCCGTAAAGTGGTAGGAGCCCTGCACAAACACCAAGTCGCCAGGGGTAACCAAGATATCTAGCGTCCCTCGATCCAGCTCATCCGAAATGTTACGCACGAAGGCATGGCCTATGGCTGCCTTCAGCATGCTGCTCATGTAGCGGTATAGCGAGAGCGACCGAGCCTGACCTACGTACAAGAGGCCCTCAGTGGGGCAAAGGTAACCTTCGCCGTCACACGCTCCATTGCTTAGGGCGCCCTGAAACCCCTTGAGCTGGGTAATCTCCACTCCGACGTGTTCGGCAATTTCGAAAACCCTGAGGTGGTTGAAGTACCACCATTGGCAACTCATGAGCTGGGTGGATTTGAATATGGCCAGCTGGTCGTCACGGCTAACGCTTTGCTCCCAAGCGGCTTTCATCGCTTTGAGCCGGTCAGCGGTGAGCGTATGCTCCAGAGCATGCGTGGAGTGCGCCTCCCCATGATGGATAGAGCACAGGACTGCGAGGTTAGCCGGGGAGTGATCGCGACTTTCCGCCCATGACTTGATGTGGTGAACGACGACCGGGCGCTCAGCGTCTCGACAGACACAGCAAAGCCAGCGATTGTCATACAGCGTCGTGATGAGGAGATCGGTTGGTATAGGCGGCCTGCCTTTCCCGAGGATCTTGGGCACGACGGATTCACTGAGCCCAAGCTCCAGCAGTTTCTCAGGACGTTGCATTTGTAGCTTCGCGAGCGTCCACTTCTCTTCCCTCAGCTTCCTAGCCAACGCACTGTCTATCCCTCGCTTCATGAGGGCCCGCTCAACTGGATGTCTAGTCACGAGCTCGATTCCGTTTTGAGATCAGTGGAAGATTAACCCATGGCAATGCGCGCCACTGCTTGAGCTATCGAAGGTCATTTGCAGTACAAGAAAGCCCCCTCCCTGACATTCATGGAGTTCGCGGAGATGATGCAAGACTTCAGCGAAGCGGGTGCATCGATCAAACAGCTGCGATCGAAATCGGACAGGGGGGCTGCCACAACTGATAACGACCAGCACCGCCGTGACTCGATCGGCGATGCGCGACTAGTCGCGTCACCAGGACAAACTCAAAGTCCCAAGTCTCCCGCAAAACACTGATCACGGATTGAAGCAGGGGCCTGCCCATCGTTTATCAGCCTATGCTCCAGATGGCGTACGAGATGCCACGCCAGAGGCTCACGGATCTCCAAGCAGCCTTCGAGCTGATGGAAGCTAGAGCCGTGCGTAGTAAGAGCCTCTCGGAGCGCTGTAAAGCCATCAACGCCGACAACCGACCTGTGGACACGGATGAGATTGTTCAGCCCCGGACGACGCTCGTAGGCGCTCACAATCGATCCAAGGATTCCAGGAAGATCATCCCCATAGGCTTTGCAGGCAAGAGATCAGAGCTGACCGTCAGACAGTAGGGTCATCGGGCTCGCCTTTCAATAAATTGGCAAAATAGCTCCAAGCGCGGCCAGAATCCACATCCACCTGTAAACCAATTTTTTGACGTGTTAACCGCCGAGGTTTACAGGTCAAAAATTTAGTTTTCAGATCCGAATTTTCGAAGCGCCTAGTACGTCACCGAATGCGTCTTGCTGGAACATTGAAGGCGACGGACGCCCGTCAAGCCTGTTGTCCGAGACGGGTGGAATTTCAGACGGACTGATCCCCGCAAAAGAGCTTTATTGGTTTGACGTCAAAGCGTAAGCAGCAGCCTGCGGCTGCAAAGTAAAGCGATTTCTCCTCCGCCCCCTGCCCCACCATTCCAACCTCAAATTCACCTTCAGTCCTCAAAACCGTGTGATCTAGAAGCCGTAAATATCAGATGTAAAAGCCGGTGGTATCTTGCGGGACATGCGGTGCCTGGGCCACCGCAGCTTTTTCTCTTGCCCTCAAATATAAGAACTCCGTCTCGCTTAAAAATTTTCAAGAGGGGGGGGGGTGGAAATAAATTGGTGGTTGCTGACGAACGGTAAAAAAATTGCCTCTTTGGCAATCTGATTTATTACTCAAAAATCTTCGAAAATCTATGACACAGGCCCTTAAACGAGGACAAGATGGCAGCATTGGTGAATTTCGGTTTGCCACGTGCGAATTTGATCGCCTACGACCGCACCCAGCACGGATGGCGGCTACTAACTCAATAAAGAGCAACGACGGGCTAAGTGGGATTAGACACGTATGCCGTGATCAAGCCGCATAATCTCGTCATGGATAATTGTGAATCCCATGGGCGTGCACAGCACCCTGCAGGGTGCCTGACGGCCTACACCTACGACAGACCTTACAAGCCATCGCTGCGCCTTCAATCGGCTTCCAAACACTTCAAGCGCGATTGACAAGACCTGCTCGTAACGCGCCTGAAAACACCTATGTCTAGCACTCCAGCAGCCGATCGGGGATCGAACGCATCGCCCGACAATCCTAAGCTCACTCATGCTTCACCCTCTGGAGATACTGGTCTGGTCGCCCCTAGCACTCTGTGCAGGGGGCATACCGGCAGGGCCACTTCGTGGCGCCGCTCTGTCGCTCAGACGCAACGCTTACCATCGAATTGAGCATCTGCTCGCAGCTACCTATGACTCAGCACTGATCGTGCAAAATGGGAAAGATTGGAAGCCCTGTCTCCACTCCTGCGCAACAGGTAACCGCTGATACCGACCTGGCCAGGCCCATCCCGATCACACCTTTCTGAGTCGCCAATCATGACGATCCGTCTCTGGCCAATGAGCTCATTTTCTGGCCGGACATTAAGCAGATCGCAGGTGTACTGGTAGATGCCGGCTTGCGGCTTCATAACACCAATGCGATAGCTGAAACCATAGGCCCCAAGGTGGGGAAAAATCCTTTCTACTACCGGGCCGTAGGCCATGGCCAGGTTGGAACATACGGCCAGTTTCAATCCTGCAGCTTGCAGTAGCCCAAGGGCCTCAACCGCGTCTGGATAAGGCCGAATGCTTGCCAGCTCTTCCTCCAAGCATTGATCGAGAAGTGCGAGTTGGGAGCGCGAGATCTTGATACCAAAGTGCAGCGCAGCGTCACCTAGGGAAAGGCAACGGGTCATGATCGTTCGAATGTCATCAGCGCGAGGCAAGCGGCCTTGGCGTCGCCCCTCTCGAAGCAACTGTCGAAACGGGTGTGTCGGCTGCTGAATCTCTACCAGCGTTCCGAAGGCATCAAAAATTACGGCACTGGTCTTCATCTGAGTTTCCTGCGCTGGTCAGCGTTCGCGACAGCCGCTCTAACGAGGATCAGGTTCAACCACCGAAGAACCAAGCTATCGAAGAGTAACGCCAAATTGTGAAAACTCATCCACCAGCGTTTTTCGACCCAGCATTTTCGGAAGCTTGAAGACGTTCCTGTACCCGTACCACAAAAACATAGGGATAATTACGAGCCCAACTCCAAAGGTGGCCGTTGCGGCAATAAGTCCAGCGGGAACCGCTGCGAGGGATATAACCACACCCTTCATCAAAGTCGACCTTGCAATAATTCGCAAATCATCCAAGTCGCACTCAACTTTCCCACTAGCCTTCTCAAAGGCGACAACAATTATTGATTTCTTCGAGGCATGCTTATAGTACCAAGTTCGCGGAACATCAGTCGCCAAAGCACCATGCTTCGCAAGATACTTCAGCATCACAACCTCTTTGAAGTAGAGCGTAGCGCCGTGCTCATCTTCATATCTAACACGTCGATATAGAGCGTCTAGATCACCGCTCGCTTGAGCATCATAGTTCTTAACAGTCAGTGTCAGTTTCTTTAACTCGGACATGCTTCTTCCCTTAAACACACATTAACTATTAATGGATTAGATGACGGTGGGCCTAATGAAGCAGGCTGAGACAGCGGCCTCGACGACGCGGGGGCACTCAAGCGACGGCAGGCAATCGGCTGACCATGACGTAATGATCGTTGCCTGACACTGTCCGCAATAACGCCATGCCCTCGACCTCCGCTATCACCTCACTAGGGGGTGTGACAATTGTCATCCCATCAACCAGTTGCCCTGAAAGATCGCCATACACATACGCAACGAAACGATCGCCAACTTCAGCTGCATCTACCAGGTACGCGTCCACTAGTGCACCCCAATCATGGGCCTGCGCAATCGCCAACTTAGCTGACACCAGACTGGGCAGTCGTATTCCGCCCTCAGCCGTCCAGTCCTGGGAATTCAGACAACTCATTGATTCTCCATCACGTTCGAATTTGAAACCTACTCACTTACTGAAAAAAGCTAAACGCCGGCAGCCCTGTCAGTCTTCATACACTGACAACTAGGTCTGGCTGAAAGCCAGTTTCTTCGGTGGGATAACCACGAGGATTGCTCACAAACCGGACGCCATTAACAACCTCATCCACAGCTTCGTGGGTATGGCCAAAGATCCATAGATCGATCTTGAAATCCATCAGGCCATCCCAATTGTTTCCATAGGCTGCTCGCAAGTGAGGATCGGCTCCTTGGTCACTCACGAACTTCATAAGAGGCGGATGGTGAGTCACAACTACACGCTTACCGTTGAATGGCAGCGACAGCTGAGCCTCCAACCACTCCTTCGTTTTCCGATTTCTCGCGATCAGGTCATCAGGGCGCAAACGCCGATACTGTTCACCGACACGGATAGCGCGAAAGTCATTCAGTGAGTTACGAGCACACCAAGAAGCAGCAACTGTGTCGCCGGTCGCGGCCAAGCTTGTCCAAGCCGTAGCACAGAGAAACTGCACATCACCGTGCTCTAAAACCTGATTTTCCAAGACGTGAACGTGCTTCTCAGCAGTGTTAAGCAGCTTGCTGTGGGTTCGATCTATATTCCCGCTGTAGTGCTCATGATTGCCCATGGCGTACACGACAGGCGTGCTGAACGTCAGGCTCGCCCATTTGGCGCCCCTGGACTTCACGTGGATGTCTCCGGCTAATACGACCACGTCACAATCCACCACAGGGGGGACGAAATCGGCGAACTCACAATGCAGATCGGACAGTATATGAAGCTTCATCCTCGGCCCACTGACTACGATTTTCCAATTAATTGATCATCATCTGGGTCGTTACGATGCCGCCAGCGCCAGCACGGCTGTGATCAGTAGGGCCACGATAAACGATGAACGCCATTATTGCCAGTATTCGATATTTATCGGCGGTCAGCGCTGTGGCCCTATTCTTCGTTTTGAGCGTCTCCAGCATGCAGAACGAGATAGCAGCGGTAGTCCGAGCTCTGCGCGACCTGCAAGGATCTGCCCAGGAAGAGCTAGCCGAGATCAGCTCTCAAGCCAATGTGTCGCGATTGGAGCAGGGGAAAACCCAGGTCTCTTTGGTCAAACTGAGCAAAATCGCACTCACTCTAGATTTCGACCTCGTGGCTCTCGTCGCGCTTTGTCAGGCTCTCCAAGATGGGTCATCACCTATCGATGTCATAGCGAAGGCTTCGAAGGATCTGGAGAGCTTCATAGCCCTAGGAGGCTTACAGGGCCTGAAGAAGCACTGGGACACTGGTGAAGGGCTCATAAAGCGCACACGAGGCAAACCCAGTAGCCCAGATCGAATCCGAGCTGTACTGGAGCTCAAGGCCCGTGGCATGTCAAAGGCGGAAGTGGGTCGAGCGCTGGGGTTGCCTGAAGCGACTGTGAGGCGTTACTGGCTCAAAGAGCTGCCTGGATAACCCCTCAGAAGTCACGAATAGGATCTCACAGGTCTATAACGACCGTTTCGATTCGGTAGAATGTTATCCACGAAATGTTCCATCGGAGTTGTTAATGCAGCTAACCGAGGTAATCCGGGGCTTATTGCCGCGAAAGCCCGGCAAACTCATCGACGAAGGCTGGTTGAGAAAGGTGCACCAGCTCAAGGCTGAAGGTCTCAGCCAGAAGCAGATGACCGAAAAATTTGGGTTTTCTAAACAGGCAGCGCACGACCTGTGGCACCGTAAATTGGACGTGTGGGACTCCTCACCACCGGTCGAACAAGGAGTTTCTGCATGGTGATTAAAGCGGTATGAAATTGAGTAAGTCCCATGTCGGGTGGTGGGCAAGCATCGTGGCGGGAATCGTTTTTCTCATTCCGCATCTCAGGGACATATCAACCATACTAGGGCCACTGGCACCCTACATGGTTCAGCCGAGCACGCCCGATGGTCTGAACCCAAAACTGCTGGGCTTGTGGTATGAAAAATACCAATACCCTCAACGCAATGGCGTTGTTGGCTTTGAGGGCACTACAGAGTTCTTTCGTAACAGGACATACCGAATCAATGGCCTTCTGAAGAGCACTACTTTTTTTCCTGTCCCGCTCTCTCCCTACACCACGATCTATAACTTCGATGGCAATGGAGAGTGGCAAGCCTCCGACGATGAGCTGGTCATTAAACTGCTGAGCGTAAGAATGCGTGTAGCCTCCAGATTGTTGGCTGGCATGACCCTCAAAATCCCTGGCACATCGCACCCTCCGAGCGCTGAGGAAACCGAGTTGGAGCATGGTCTCCTCATGGCTCAGTCCCAGCGATACGACATCCGCAGCACGAAAAAGAACGAAGTCGTACTGGAGACCAACGGCCTGTTCGCTGACAGCTATCGAATCAACATGACTCGCACCAAACAGATGTACATGAGATAGCTCAACTACCCGGTTCAAGGCCAGGTCGCACCATCTCATTCACCATCGCTTTGGAAGACAGCCTTGGCCGAACAGCTCATTAAATCGCCACTGGAACTGATCGACCTCACGATCAAAGTGCTGATTTGGCACCCGTAGCGGGGCCGTAGCCATGGCTCAAGCCCATTCAGCCAAAACCCAGGACTGATAGCCGGAAGGATACGTCTTGGTTGGAACCGATGGAATCTGCGCAGGGCGCATCCATTTATTATTGCTCGTAAGGAGTACGTCCGCCTGCAAGAACTTGCCGTTCTTCAAACTGTAGCCTGTGATCGCCGACAACCTCAAACAGTTGAATGACCTGGAGCGGATGTACAAACAGTGCGCCGAAAGCGCAGAGAAACGCGCAACGTCGCCGAAAACGACGTAACAGAAAATCTGGCTGCGAAAAAACTAGAGCCCTGGCCAACCTAACTAGGGCCTCATCGACCATCACCTTCCTTTTCCAGAAAGCTGGATTGGAGTCATCCAATACGCAGCGCGCGCTGGATGAACATCCGATCCACGTAACCAACGGATCGTACCCAGGTGTGCTGGTTGTCTCGAATGAACTGACCAAGCTGATCCACGTCTGCCTTCTCAGGGAAATCCACGAGGTCAGCCAGGCGATGTAGGGTCTGAATAGGGATGCCCATTTCCTCCAGGGCATTCACACCGGGTGGTAGGTGGAAACTTTCAAAGACCATTCTGACGTGCGAGTAATCGACCTTGCTGTGGAAGCCACGCTTGAGCGCATGGTGTTTGACGACATCCTCCATAAGTGCGAGGAGCTTGGGCAAGGTAAACCCGTAAGTATTGGTGACGATCTTCAGGTCGTTGTTCAGTGCTTCGGAGAGTGTGCGCTTCGTCCCCTCGGTCACCCATTGCCGAGCGTATTCAATTTGGCTCTTCAGGTAATTCGAAAAACTGGTCGCGTTGACGTAGCCAGCCAGCTTGGCGATCAGAAGATCTGGCGGGTTGACGCTGACGCCGTTGCGGCTGAACGTATGAGGCACCAGCCTGGCAATGATTTTCGCGAATGTCTTGAGGAAATTGGTTGCTGGCCCCCAGTGGAACACGAGCGTAGCGAATTCCGTGTCGTCCATCATTTCGACCATGCTCTGAAGCTCTTCGAACTGCTCGAATCGGAAGTAGGAATGCTTTTTCACAAGGTCGAAGGAGACACGATCGCTAGCGAAGACCTCCTCGAAGCGATCTTGAGAAAGCTCAGACAGGTGATCCGGCTGAACGCTGGCGAGCAGATTAATCGGAGTCTCGACGTCCTGAGTACCAAGCGGAATTTCAACCTCCTGGTTGAGGTTGTCTTCCGGGATTTCCTCTAGGCAGTAAATCGTACCCACGAAATGCACGCCCATCCTCCCAGCGCGCCCTTTGATGTTGCCGTGGGTGAATTTGTCGATGCTGCGAGTGCCGTCACGGTTGTCGTAGATCACCACGTTCTTGGCAATGGTGTTTACGCCTTCGATGATGGTCGAGGTACAGATAAGAAAGCGCAGATTGCCAGCGTTGAACTGATCAGCGGTGTACTGCTGCAGCGCTCTGGGCAGTGCGCCGAAGTGCAAGCCGATACCGTTCTTCAATGCCACGGCGTAGTCCCACTCGGGATCGAATTCCTGGCTCACCCAATCGATATGTGGATTGCTGGTCAGGGTGCCATAGCCATACCGGATCAATTCACGCGCCACGATGCCGGCGACCGTTGGCGACTTGCAGTAGATGATTGTCGCTTCGTCGCAGTGTTGGGCGATCGCTCCAAGCGCCTTGAGTTTGCTTCTTTGATCGTTGGGTTTGATGCCGAACGTATGGACGTCGAGTGCTACGGTGTTGAAGTCACTGGAAACGAAGGTATGTGGGTAGCCTAGGTTTTCCAGGCCGCGAATGCTGTTGATAAACGGCCCAGTGAGGTAGAACTGCTTGGAGACTTTAAGCAGTTTGCTCAACGCGATATTGAGCTCGATGACGCGCTCGTCCTTGTAGTCCGTTGTTCCGTTCTTGAGCTCCCGGAACGCCAGCTTGTAAAACTCATCGATTACGAACAGATCGATGTCGACGATGTCGTTTCGCTCATTCACGCGCTCCTGGGTGAGCACGTACACAGCCCGGTCGGAATGACATTCCTGCGAGCTGTGGTGAATGATCTGGTACTGCTCACCAAACCTGACCTGGAGTCGACGCCGTGTCTCGTCAGCAAGCGCCACGGTCGGCACCACCAGGACAAGCCGCTTCAGCTCACCCAGGCCCAGCAACGAGTCGACGATGGCACTCTTGCCCATGCTGGTAGGTGCGCTGAGCACCACATTGCGCCCTGCTTTGAGCAGATCAAAAATGTGGAACTGCATCGAGTGGAAAACAAAGCTGTCCGAGAAGGGGGTACGATACAGATCCAGCACCCTTAGCTCATCCGACGTCAGGTCGGAGAACTCCTTTTTCAGGTAAGGGAACAACCCAGACTTTCTCACCATATTTTTGAGCAAGGTGGTGTGCTCAGAGAAGCGTTCACGTGCATCGAGAGCTCGGACAATCAAGTCACGTCCCAGGTCATACGACACCGGGTTGGACAGCAGCTTATTGATCACAGCCAAGTATTTGAAAGACGAGAAGTCCTTGCTTTGAAGGCTGTGTTTCGCTTGCTCATATACCTGCGTCATACCACTTCCCTCACCTTGTCTTCGACCATGCTGACTAGCCTCTTGAGGCTTGGAGCGGGGTAAATGAAGATGTGGATGCCTAACTGCCCAAACGGAGAACCCTCTACAAGATCGGCGGCGAAATCTTCAAACAGAGCTGCCGTTTCCCGTTGGAGCTCGTCTTCATGCCCTGGGGTTTCAGGGTCGGTTACCAAGCAGGAGTCATAGCCAACAAACAGTACGAACCTGAAGCGATCGAGGTGTGCGTCCAAAGGCCGACTGCCGTCCAGGATTTCGTCGATGTCATGTCGCAGCAGATACTCATCGTCCTTGACGTCCAGTATCTTGCTACGCGCCGAATCGAAGCATTCCTCGATGACCTCATAGAGCTCATTCCGGATTTCCGGCAACCGCACAGAGATGTCAGTTTCGGTCACCAGTTCGCTGAAGCCGATCCAAAGCTGATCACCTTCCGATGCACGACGAACAATGTGCACATTTTCGAGAATTCTCTCTTCCCCTGGGTTTTCAACGTGCAGCATGCAGGGTATTGGCTGGCTTTCGTGCTGTTGCCGAATGGTCGCGTGGAGCAGCACTCGACCCAGGAACTCTCGGACATCGTGAAGAGACTTGAAGACAGATGTACGCAGCCGCTCGCGTTTCTCCACGAGCGTGAGCTTGTGTATATCGGCAATCTCCCTGGGCCGGAGAAAGACCTCGTCGAGCCATTTGCACACGTTCTCGACAATATGTTTGTAGCGGTATTGGCTTAGAAAATATTCTTGGTGCAGTACCTGTGCTCGACGCTTGTCGCAGACCGAAGCCATCGGGGCTCTGAAGGGAGTGAGGATGTGAGGCAACTTACGTTTGACGTAGATTTTGCGGCCTGCCTTGGTCTGGTCATCCACCACCCTTTGGTTAAACCACTCAAAAAGGTCTGACCTGAAATAGGACTTTTCGTCAGCACTGTGGATACGGCGGGAACGCTCGCCCTTGCGGGTCACCGTATCGAGGATCAAACACCATATATCTTCAGCAGCAGCCTCAGAGCTGAGGGTCACCCCGTGCAGATCCTCGGACGACCTTCGAATGTTGGCTATCCCCAATAGCTCCAACTCGCGAATGGTGTGATACACCTCCCAAGTAGCCGCATCAACCCAATCAGCGACGGTAACGCCTGTGGCCGTCTGGTAGTCCTTGGTTCGCTCGTTGAGGTCGTCGATCAGCTCTTGCCTACCAGGCTTGCCATTCCGAGCCGAGGGCTTTATCGTCAGATACTCTAAGGTCTTGTTGACCTTTTCTTCAGTGACGATCAAATATCGCCTTGTCAGGTCTGGGTCTGGCTCGCATTGCATCGACTTGTGCAGGATCGAACTGCAAGGAATGGTTTTCTTGTCAGCGCCCTTCCCGTTTTTGACAATATCCGAAATGTTCCAACGTGTCTTCTCGGTACTTTTGACCTGTACAAAATCGACGTATCCGTCGGAGACGATATCGATATCGTCCGTGACCTCGCAGCGGACACTGCGGATGGTCTTGTCGCGGAGCATCCGGGTGACATGGAAAGCGGCAACGCAGTCCTGGAATAGGAAACCGTGCTTGGCGGCTACACCACCCGAATCATTAGAATCCATCTCGACGTCCGTGACATTTTGCCGAGAATCTAGGGGATTCTGCTGTCGGAGTCCATCAAATGATGGCACTTAGCTCTCAAGCAGCAGCGTAGCACCTCACCGCGTGGCAATAGCGTGCCAGTTGTCATGATGGCAAAGCGGCACTAGATTGAGCTTTTTTCAACAGAGCCCACATATGGAAATGCCTTTCCGGAGTCCGGACGACCTCAAGATCGCGCTCGCGATTCTCTACATCAACTTCGCTACCTATAACTCGCACAAGCGGATACTGAGTTCATCGCAGTTGCTCCTATGCTGGAGAAAGGCGCCGGCGGGTATGTTCATTGATGTCCTGCACGACAGGGTCACAGGCAGCAGGGCCAAGAAGGCCTTTACACAGCTCATCCAACGAGCAGATGAGCTGAAGTTACTGACGGACGTTGTGGAGGCTACACGGCTACTGAGCGATGGCTTCGCGTCGGCTTTATCTACGATCCGACAGCCGACCTTCAAGGCAGCGGTCAAGCGAATGATCAGCGTCCCTGAAGATATGGTGGAGTATGAAGAATGCATCGCCCAGCTAGAGGACAGCATTGGTGCATCGCTCGGCAGTGACCCCTACCCCATCCACTACAGCCGAGCTCCGGTCGATCAAAAATTCACGAAATACGCCGTCTACTTCGGAACGGATCGACTGTTGGAATCGCTAAGGGTTGTGAGGTTTGGCGGGTTCCGCAGTGATGACGTTGTGTCCTATGGCATCGCAGAGGTTTCCATCCCTCACATCCATAAGGAAGGCAAATTGGAACGGCCCGTGTTGTGGCCTTCTACCTCAAAGGGGAACCCCAACAAGCATATTGTCATCCACAACTCTGGTCTTTTTGAGCTGGAGGAGTGGTACGACAACGCCAAGACCTATCTCGCGAAGCTCAGCGAATCATCCACTAGCCGTGAAGGCTTGCTGTTCATCCACGGGTACAACGTGAGTTTCGACGCGGCAATGTGGCGGTCTGCCCAGCTGTGCCATGACCTCAAATTCCCAGGTCTAATGCTGTGTTTTTCGTGGGCATCACTGGGCAGCACGGCTGGCTACCCTGCCGATGAGGCGACGGTAGACTGGTCAGCAGCCCATCTGAAGGAATATCTGACGAATGTTACACAAAACCTGGGCCTGAAGTCGTTGCACATTGTTGCCCACAGCATGGGTAATCGGGCGCTTCTCGCTGTGCTGGAAAACTGGGAGAACAAGCCGGGCGCTACCCCGATCAGCCAGATCATCCTTGCTGCTCCTGACGTCGACGCTAAGCGCTTCAAGCAATTTGGGCGAGTGTTCAACCTGTACGAGCAAGTAACGCTTTATGCGTCCCGCAACGATCGAGCGATCACTGTGTCTCAACTTGTGCACAGCAACCCAAGGGCGGGCGGCGCCAATCCACCTCTGGTCATGGATCACCTGTCGACTATAGATGTCTCCAGTGCTGGTAGAGACATGTTCGGCTTAGGCCACAGCTATGTAGCTGACGTGACGAAAGTGTTCCGGGATCTGTTCTACATCGTCCGGCATCGGCACAAACCTCACCAGCGCGCAGGAATCACGAAGAAAGATGAGGGGCACTGGGAGCTGAGCTAAGCCCATAAAATCAGACCGAACGTGGCGCAGGCCTATTCGCTCCCTGCTACCACTTGAAAGCCACCGCAAGGTGGCTTTTTTGTACCTGTTTAACTTAGGGGCATAAACCAAAGCTGGGTAAACAAAATTTTGACTTACTTAGAGTTGAAGCTAGCTTTGACTTGCTCCACGAACCCCAGCACGTGATCCTTTACTTCATCACGGAATATATCTGAGTAGTTTATTTGAGCGAATCCAGGTTCCACGCTGGCCGTAAATGCCTTATACAAAAAATACAAATCATTTTCGTATTTTCTGATAAAAGGTATAGTCATGGCACCTTTCTCGGTCTTGTAATTTATCAGGAAGCAAAGGAAATGCCCCCTAAACCTCAACTCATCGACATCATCTTCAACCGTAGTCTCTTCATAGCGTGATATAGGCGCGATCGTGAATGTTCGGTCATTAACAGGAACATACTCATCGAAGTCCTCATCAAATTTTAATTCAACGCTCCTGATTTTTAAGTCCTCCCCTTTATATTCGGACTTAATCAGACATTTTGGAAAGTCGACTTGCAACATCCCCTCAGCGTCAAGCTCTGCATCCGCAAAGGCATAAACGATGTTAGATATCTTTTGAAACCGTCCATCATAAAATGCTACTACTTCGTAACCGCCTCCAAACAGATTCGCAATCGACTCCGATTTATACTTGTTCTCAAATTCACTCTTTAAATGGTTTGCAAATTGATCGAGAGCCATGCAGGTGCCATGCACCACAATATTTTCTTCAAGAACATCAAACGCATGTCGTGGGTAATCCTGATAATGCGCCTTTACATGACCCGCACCAGACCCACCAACCCAAAGCTCAAAATTTTCATTGCGATGCCCGCAATCCGCATAAACATTAGATATGTGGATTTCATCCTCTTCAACACTTAGGGCGATAATTCTGATCCTTTCACTATCAATGGTATCGTCGGCAAGTACTGCATCCGAAAAACGCTTCCCCGTCAATACGGGGTGCTCATCCACTAGCCTCTCGATAAGCCGTACAACCGCCTGAAACGATCGCACATCCCCGGCGAAAGCTATGGCGAAGTGATCGTTCACCACGAGAATTTTTTGACACAAACCAGCCACAGCGTGAGCACGCAATGCAGGGGATCCGGCATCAGGCTTGAACGATGGGATCTGCGATGGACGCACCCTCTTACTTGAGCTGGTGAGCAGAATGTCAGCCTGTAGGAAACCACCTTCCTTCAACTTGTAGCCCGAAATCATCGTCATGTGCAGATCCTTATGCGTGTGTGAATGGCCAAGGTACAACGCCATCATAGTGACACCAAAGTTATTTCTGCGACTGAGAACTGCGAAATTGATCCGTCACCTAGGACACCATTTGGGTGCGCACCATGGGCCTAAGCTGTGGTGTCTGCTGATGAGTGTCTACACATACCAGTATGAGGTGGCGTTGTTGAACTCGGGGTTGGTGTAAGACGTAATTAGGTAATTCGGATTAGAGAACTTGGCACCTACCGGGGCTAGGATGGGGATCTCACTTGGGTTGATCAGGGAGGGACAAGCGATAAAAAGGCTGGGGAGATGTCCTAGAGGGAGGTCAGTTGTGGCAGGAGAATGTCCTGCACCTTGACAAGATTCCAGGGTATTTTGGTGAAAATGGCAAAACATGAAATTCGTCGAAGATCAGTAAGCCCACACCGTCCAGCGCCGGGTCGTCCTGCAAGCGCCGGGTGAGGATGCCTTCGGTGACCACTTCGATACGCGTCTTCGGGCCGACCTTGCTGTCGAGGCGGATGCGATAGCCGACGGTTTCACCGACCTGCTCGCCGAGCTCGCTGGCCAAACGTTCCGCCGCTGCGCGCGCGGCCAGACGCCGTGGTTCGAGCATGACGATGGTCTGCCCGGCCAGCCAGGCTTCGTTGAGCAAGGCCAAAGGCACGCGGGTGGTTTTACCGGCGCCGGGCGGTGCTTCGAGCACGGCTTCGTGGCGTGACGCGAGGGCTTCACGCAGGGCGGGTAAAACATCGTCGATCGGCAAAGAAATCATGCTGGCTCCCAAACAGAGCGGCGAGTATAACGACGAACTGTCTGACGTTCGTCAGGGTCTTAACTTCACAAGACGAAGCTTCGTTATTTGATGACTCAGGAGACATTTCCATGCGCTTACCCTCTCGCCTGATCGGCGGTGTTCTGGTTGCCACTCTGCTCACGCAACTCACGGCGTGCGGCTCGATTTTCTATCCGGATCGTCGCGGCCAGATCGACGGCAAGATCGACCCGGCAATTGCCGTGCTCGATGCCGTCGGCCTGCTGTTCTACATCATTCCCGGGCTGATCGCGTTTGCCGTCGACTTCGCCACCGGGGCGATCTATTTCGAACCGGGCCACACCGCGCAGATCGATCCGGCCAAGCTCAAGCAAGCCATCGGCCCGGACGGTCAGGTCGACAATCACAAGTTGCAGGCGATTCTCGAGAGCGAACTGGGTAAAGACTTTCCTCTCGACGACCCGCGCCTGATCCAGCACAAGGGCAGCACTCAGCAACTGGCGATGTTCGGCCTGCAACCCGCCGCTTGAATAAGGACGTTCAATGACCTCCAGCCCCGAACACGCCCGCCTGCTGCGGCTGGCGACCCGCGCCTCGGTGGCGGTCGCGTGCACGCTGATCGTCGCCAAAGCGATTGCCTGGTGGCTCAGCGGATCGGTGAGCATGCTCGCCGGCCTCACCGACTCGGCGCTGGATGGCGTCACTTCAATGCTCAATCTGCTGGCGGTGCATTACGCCTTGCGTCCGGCGGATGACGATCACCGTTATGGCCACGGCAAAGCCGAATCGCTGGCGGGCATGGCGCAGGCGTTGTTCATCGGTGGCAGCGCGGTGCTGATCGCGTTCCAGGCCTACCAACGCTTGCAGACGCCGGAGCCGCTTGGCGCGCCGTGGCTGAGCATCGGTGTGATCGTGTTTTCCCTGCTGCTGACGGCGGCGCTGCTGATGTTGCAGCACCGGGTGATCAAGCAGACCGGCTCCAACGCCGTGCGTGCCGACTCCCTGCATTACCGTTCGGACCTGCTGCTCAACGGCAGCATCCTGATCGCGCTGGTGTTGGCCGGGATGGGTTTTGCGCAACTGGACGCGTGGTTCGGGCTGGGGATCGCCGTGTACATCTTCTGGAGCGCGGTTCAGATCGCCCGGGAAAGTTTTTCGGTGTTGATGGACGAGGAACTGCCCACCGATGTCAGTCAGCACATGCTCGAACTGGCGTGCAGCGTGCCGGGGGTGCTCGGTGCACATGACCTGCGTACGCGGATTTCCGGCAATCACTGGTTCGTGCAATTGCACCTGGAATTGCCGGGCGAACTGACCCTGTCAGTCGCCCATGGCATCAGCGATCAAGCGGCGGCGGCGATTCACAGGGCTTATCCGAAGGCCGAAGTGCTGGTGCACGCCGACCCTGTAAAAGCAGCCACAAGCGACAAGCCTCTAGCTTCAAGCTTGTAGCTTGTAGCTTGTAGCTGCCCCTATCTGACCTGATAACCGCGACTGCTCAGGCAATTGCCCTGCGCCTGGCGATAGGCCTGAACCACTTCGGGTGCCGGTTGGTAGGTCGCGGTGCGCGGGTCGAAACCGCTTTGCTGCACCGCGTACTGCGAGCACTGGTAACCGTCCTGCTGCACCTGCTGCGGTGACTGGCCGTTGGCCGGGTAGGCTTCGACGTCATAGCCCTGAGCTTGCGGTTGCGGCGGTTGCTGCAGCGGCGGCTCGACCACCACGTAATCCTGCGTCGCCTCTTGATAGGCGTAATACGAGCCGGCGGCGAGGAACAGCAGCGAGCCGCCGATCCACACTTCACGGGCGTAATCCGGCAAATACTGGATGCGGATCCCGCGCGGTGGCTGCACGACGATGTAGCGTGGGCCTTGCGGGCGATACCAATAGCCGCCGGAATAGAAGTAATCCTGACCGCGATACGGCACGCGGTAATCCCGATCCGGGAAACGATCGATCACATGGCCCGGACGATACTGCGGGCCAGGCCCCCAGCCATTGCCATGACCGTTCGGCCGTCCCGGCCAGCGGTTGTCATCGGGACGTGGCCGCGTCTGCCATTGCTGATTGTGGTAACCGTTCTGCGGGCGCTCGTCGCGGTAGTAACCCTGACGCGGCTCCTGAGTCTGGTGCACGGCGTCGGGTCGCGGCTGGATCGGCAGGTTGTTGCCCGGCTGGCGAGGCGGTTCTGGACGATCATCGACACGGTTGCGGTTCTGCCATTGACCGTCATTGTTGTGCGGCTGGCCGTTGTGCTCGAACTGACGGCTGTTGTCGCCACGGATGATCCCGTCGTTCTGCGGCCCGTTGCCCGGCCCGCGATTCTGCGGCTCATCGGCCAGCGCTTGCGCACTGACACCCACACACAGCAAACCAACACCGGCCAGACGCCAGATGCGCGAATTCATGCTTTTCCTCACTGTGGGAGCCTGTCGTTGGCAGGGCTTGTTGCTGAGACTCGAAACAGCCCCATCGGGTTCTGCAACAGGTTATCAGTCGCGCGACTTATTTATTGAGGCGCCAACATGAAATCGCAGGCAAGAAAAAAGGGAGACCCGTCGGCCTCCCTTCTGGAGAACTTCGTCCTGGCTCGACGCTTTTGACGTCGGCTCACCTCACGCAGTCTTCTGGACAGTGTGCAGCTCGGGGGCCGGCACAACCCCGGTGGGGGTGGCGGCCGCGGCGGGCCTGATTGGGCGGGCCGCGTGGACTGTGTTACCGAGCAGTGATTCTGGTGTTAAGAATAAGCCTGAGGCTGCGACAGAGGATTGCGAAAATTGCTCAATTAAACACCGCTTGCGCAATTTTTAACCCTGGATAGATAATCCGCCGCAATAGTTAGAACCAAGGACAGATTGATGAGCAAACTCGACCGGTATGACCTGAGTATTTTGGCGGAATTGCAGCGCGACGCCCGTATCTCCAACCAGGAACTGGCCGAGCGCATCGGTCTGTCGCCATCGCCTTGCTCGCGCCGGGTCAAGCAACTGGAAGACGATGGCTATATTTCGCGCCAGGTTGCATTGCTCGATCGCAAGATGCTCGGGCTGAGTCTGACCGCGTATGTGCTGATCGGCATGGACCGGCACACGCCGGAACGCTTCGAGAATTTCGAAGCGGCAATCCGCACATTGCCGCAAGTGCTGGAATGCAGTCTGGTAACCGGAGTGGATGCTGACTACCAATTGAAAGTGGTGGTGCCGGATATGGATCACTACCAGAAATTGCTGCTGGGGCACCTGACTCGGATCGAGGGGGTCACCAGCGTGCGGTCGAGTTTTGTGCTGAATCAGGTGCTCAACAGCACCGAACTGCCGCTGACTCATTTGCGTAGCTGATATCCCTTTCGCGAGCAGGCTCGCTCCCACATTTGGAATGCATTTCAACCTGTGGGAGCGAGCCTGCTCGCGAAGGGGCCGGCACAGGCGACGCAGATCAATGCCCCGCCATCCGCCCTTGGCGTATACTCGCCGCCGCCCTTTCAGCCCTGTCCGCGCCGGAGATCGCCAATGGATCCAGCACTGTTCGAAGAGTGGATGATGACCGGTCTGGTCAGCATCCTGATCATTTTCATGGGTTTCATCGTCTGGGATCTGGCGAAGAAGTCCAAGGCCGGGCGGTTCGGCTCGTTCATTCTGTTTTTCGTGCTGGGCCTGGGCGTGGCCGCGTTCATCATCAAGAGTGTGGTGATCGGCCTGATCGAATCCGGCGCCTTATAAGCGCGCCGGCACTTCCCGCCACTGGCCCTGATCCAGCCCTTCAAGGGTCCAGTCGCCAATCCTGACTCGCACCAGACGCAACGTCGGCAGCCCGACCGCCGCCGTCATGCGCCGCACCTGACGGTTGCGCCCTTCGCGAATCACCAGTTCCAGCCATGAAGTCGGTATGGTCGCGCGAAAGCGTACCGGCGGATTGCGCGGCCACAACTGCGGCTCAGCCAGTTGCCGCGCTTGGGCGGGCAGAGTCATGCCGTCATTCAGCTCGACGCCATCACGCAGGCGCTGCAACTGCTCAGCCGTCGGCTCGCCCTCCACCTGCACCCAATAGGTCTTCGCCAGTTTGTGTTTCGGATCGGCGATGCGCGCCTGCAACTGGCCGTCGTTGGTCAGCAGCAACAAACCTTCGCTGTCGCGATCCAGACGTCCGGCCGGGTAAATCCCTGGCACATCGATGTAATCCTTGAGTGTCGCCCGCCCTTCACCGTCGCTGAACTGCGTCAGCACATCGAAGGGTTTGTTGAACAGGATCAGTTTCGGCTCGGCCGGTGGTGCCTTGGCAACACGGCGCGGGGCAGAAGACTGAGGCTTCACGCCGGGGCGGCGGGAAGGGGGACGCGGGGGACGGGACATAAGAGACAGAACATTTAGCGATCAGGGCTGACAATGCTAGTGCCCCGACCGCCAAATGACCACGACTAACCGTTAACGGAACGGCGGCTCGTCGAAGCTGCGCAGTTTGCGCGAGTGCAGCGAGTTGAGCTCGGTGCGCAGCAGATCCACTGCTTCGATGCCGATTTTCAAATGCTGGCTGACCGCACGCTCGTAGAAGGCGTTGGCCGAGCCCGGCAGTTTGATTTCGCTGTGCAGCGGTTTGTCCGAAACACAGAGCAACGTGCCGTACGGCACCCGCAGGCGATAACCCTGCGCTGCGATCGTGCCGCTTTCCATGTCCACCGCCACTGCGCGGGACAGGTTGATCAGCGGCCGTTCCTGCGCCCAGCGCAGTTCCCAGTTGCGGTCGTCGTAGGTCAGGACCGTGCCGGTGCGCAGGCGTTTCTTCAGGTCGTCGCCTTTCTCGCCGGTGACATTCGCCGCTGCCTGTTGAAGCGCAAGCTGCACTTCGGCCAGTGCCGGGATCGGAATATTCGGCGGCACCACACGATCAAGAATGCCGTCGCGACGCATGTAGGCGTGGGCCAGCACGTAATCGCCGATGGTCTGCGACTGACGCAGGCCACCGCAGTGGCCAATCATCAGCCAGCAATGCGGGCGCAGCACGGCCAGGTGATCGGTGATGTTCTTGGCGTTGGAAGGGCCGACACCGATGTTCACCAGCGTGACGCCGTGGCCGTCGCTGGCGATCAGGTGATAGGCCGGCATCTGGTAACGGTGCCAGACCACACCGGCGGCAATCGCCGAGGCTTCGCCGTGGTCCATGCTCTTCTCGATGATCACGTTGCCCGGCAGGACCATGCGCACGAAACGCGGGTCGCGGCGCAACTGCTCCAGACCATGAACGATGAACTGGTCGACGTAGCGGTGATAGTTGGTCAGCAGAATCCACGGCTGCACATGGCGCCAGTCACTGCCGGTGTAATGCACCAGACGGCGCAGCGAGAAGTCCACGCGCGCGGCGTCGAACAGTGCCAGTGGCAGCGGATCGGTGTTTTCCCAGTCGTAGAGACCGTCGGCAATGCCATCGGTAGCGGCGGACAGATCGGTACTCGGGAACACCCGCGCCAGCACCGCCGCAGTGACGCCGGAACCGGCCAGTTCATCGCCCTGCTCGACCACGTACGGATACGGAATGTTCTGCTGGCTGACGCCGACTTCGACGGTCACGGTGAAGTCGTGCATCAACGGCGTCAGTTGTTCAAGCAGGTATTTGCGAAACGCCGCCGGGTGGGTGACGGTGACGCTGTAAGTACCGGGCAACTGCACCTTGGCGTAAGCGCGGGTGGTCTGCGGCACTTCGCCCTGGCAGTGGTAGGTGAGACGCAGTTCGGGATAACGAAACAGGGCACGCTGTTCGGCGTCGGGCTCGACGCGGTCCTTGAGGTAACGCTTGAGGGCAGAATTCAGCGCAGTGGTGGCCCGCTCATGCAGCTCGGCCAGACGATCCACGGCTTGTTCGGCGGTTTGAACGACAATAAACGCTTCGGTCACGATCAGCTTCCTGTGTTCTGACTTGCAGAGCTTCATCTTGCCTGCATCGTGGACGCACGGGAACAGTGGCGTTGTGGCGACACTTAAATCTGCAGACCAATGATGTCCTCTGTGGGAGCGAGCCTGCTCGCGAATGCGGTGGATCATCCAATAAAGATGTCGACTGACACACCGCTTTCGCGAGCAGGCTCGCTCCCACAGGGGGGATATGACGTGGGTCAGAAAAGCTGTGGAGTCGAGCGCGCGACGATGGCTTCGACGTCCAGCCCACGCGGCAACGCGCCGTAGACGCGACCTCCACCGCTCAGACGGCTGGCAATGAAGGCATCACTGACCACCGAGTTGCCCGCCTCGAGCAACAGCTTGGCCTGCAAACCGAGCGCAATGTCCTCGGTCAACTGCCGCGCCCGATACTGAATATCACTGGTGTCCTTGAATTGCGCCTGCAACTGCTGGATATGCGCAGCCAGACGCTTGTCGCCATGGCCGTCGCCCAGTTCGCTGAACAGCACATCGAGCACGCCCGGTTCTTTTGACAATGCGCGCAGCACGTCGAGACATTGCACATTCCCCGACCCTTCCCACGTCGAATTCACCGGCGCTTCGCGGTACAGGCGCGGCAGGATGCTGTCCTCGACGTATCCAGCACCGCCCATGCATTCGGCGGCTTCGTTGATCATTCCTGGCGCACGTTTGCATATCCAGTATTTGCCCACCGCCGTCACCAGCCGCGCGAATTGCGCTTCGTGGCGATCATCCAGATGATCGAGCGCCTTGCCCATGCGCAGACTCAGGGCCAGCGCCGCTTCGCTCTCCAGGGCCAGATCGGCGAGTACGTTTTGCATCAGCGGTTGCTCGCTGAGCAATTTGCCGCCGACCTTGCGGTGCGCGCAGTGATGGCTGGCCTGGGTCAGTGCCTGGCGCATCAGCGAGCTGGAGCCGACCATGCAATCGAAGCGGGTCATCGCCACCATTTCGATAATGGTCGGTACGCCGCGCCCTTCTTCGCCGATCATCCACGCCAGCGCCCCACGAAACTCCACTTCGCTGGAGGCGTTGGACTGGTTGCCGAGTTTGTTTTTCAGACGCTGGATGTAGAACTGATTGCGCGTGTCGTCCGGGCGATGGCGCGGCAGCAGGAAGCAACTCAAGCCCTTGTCGGTTTGCGCCAATGTCAGGAAGGCGTCGCACATCGGCGCCGAGCAGAACCACTTGTGCCCGACCAGTTCATAAGCCTGACCCGGGCCGCTGGCGCCGACCGGATAAGCCTTGGTGGTGTTGGCGCGAACATCGGTGCCGCCCTGCTTCTCGGTCATCGCCATGCCGATGGTCACGCCGGCCTTGTGCGCCATGCCGACGTTGCGCGGGTCGTAGTCGGTGGCGAGGACTTTCGGCAGCCACTGTTCGGCCAGGTCCGGCTGCAAGCGCAGGGCCGGCACGCTGGCGAAAGTCATGGTCAACGGGCAACCACTGCCGGCCTCGGCCTGGCTGTGCAGATAGGTCATCGACGCGCGGGCGACATGTGCGCCGTCCTGCGGGTGCGCCCACGGCAGCGAGGTCAGGCCATGCTCGATCGCCGTGCGCATCAGCTCGTGGTAGGCAGGGTGAAATTCGACCAGATCGATGCGGTGACCGTAGCGATCATGGCTGGCAAACACCGGTTTGTTCTGGTTGGCGAGAAACCCCGCTTCCATCAAAGGCCCACCCGCGAGTGCGCCATAGGCATCGATGCGCGACTCGGCCCAATCGGCGCCAAAACGCCGCGACCACTCTTGCAGCGGCAGGTCGATGCGGTACAGGTTGGTGCCATCCAGCGACGGCGGCTGATTGGTGACTTCGTGGGTTTCGGCGAACTGATGCAGGTTCATGACGGCGCTCCGTGTTCAGCAATGGCACCAGTTAAGCACTGGTGCTTTTTTGAACAAAGTGTCATAGACGCCGTTTTTGCGGCGCTTTTACCCCATCAGCAACTGAGCACGCGGCGCTGTAATGCAGCCTGCAGATCCTCGAATTTGACCGGTTTGTGCAGATAGTCGATAGGCGCGCCCGGGGCGCATTGCTCGCGATCCGCACCCAGCGCCAGCATGAATACCGGCAAGTGCGCACAGCCCGGCAATGCATGGATCTGGCAGCACAGCGATGCGCCTTCGTGGCGGGGCAACTGGCAATCGATCAGCACCGCATCGAAGCTTTCCCGTTGCAGGCAGTCCAGCGCGGCGGCGCCGTTGTCAGCGCTGCGCACGCGGAAACCGAGCTTGAGCAACATGCCACGCATGACCAGTTGATTGACGCTGTTGTCGTCCACCAGCAGCACCGTGCAGTCCTGCGGCGCACGAATGCAATCGCGGGTCGGCTGATCCGCAGGCGCTTCGATCACCGGCAGTTCGAATTCGACATCGAGCTGGAAGCGGCTGCCGCGTCCCGGCTCGGAACGATGGGTGAGTTTGCCGCCGAGCAATTCGACCAGCTGCCGACAGATCGCCAGCCCCACCCCCAGGCCGCCGTATTCGCGAGTCATCGAACCATCGAGCTGGAAGAAACGCTGATACAGGGTCGCCTCGCCCAGATCAGTGAAACCGATACCGGTGTCGATCACCGCAAACGACAGCGCCATGCGCTCATCCGCCGACGGCCGCCCGGTAACGCGCAACGCCAGCCCGCCGACGCGGGTGAACTTGATCGCATTGTCCAGCAGGCATTCCAGGCACTGCGCCAGTTTCGCGCTGTCGCCGAGCAAGCGATCAGGCAGGGTCGGCAGCACCTCGACCTTGAAGTCCAGCGACTTGCTCGCTGCATTACCTTCGAACTGCACGCGCAACGCCTCGACCACTGCGCGCAGGCTGAAACTGCCCGGCGTCGCCTTGAGCTTGCCGGCCTGCAATTCAGTGAGCGTGAGGATGCCATTGACCATGCGCATCATGTCGCGAGCAGAACCGGCGGCGGTTTGTTGATATTGCTCAAGCTCGGGATCGAGGTCGACGGTCTGCATCAGCTCCAGCGAACCGATCACGCCGTTCATCGGCGTGCGCAGTTCGTGGGTCAGCGTGGCGAGGAATTCATCCTTGAGCTTGTTGCTGTGGGCCAGTTGCTGGTTGAGCACTTCGAGTTTCTGCCCGGCGTCGAACAAGGTCTGCGCCTGTTGTTCGCGCATGGCGTTGATGCGATCGGCCAGCGCCAGCGACAGCAGCGCCACCTCGATGGCTGAGCCGATCTGGCTGGCGTACATGGTCAGGAATACGTTGGGCAGCAGTCCCAGCACCATCAGCGTGTTGACGATGCCGCCGAGCAGGAACGCCGACCAGGCGATGATGAAGTAACGCGCCACCCGCAGGCCGCGCCACCAGGCAAGAATCCCGGCAGCAAAGATCACCACGGTGAAGGTCAGCGCCAGTGTTGTCGCCAGGCGCAGGGCCAGGGCGTAACTGGTCATCAGCGACAGGCCGATCACCAGCGCACTGAAGGCAATCAGGCCGATCAGCAAGCGGTCCAGCCAGGGGCTGTGGGTCTTGGTCTGCAGGAAACTGCGGGCGAACTGGCTGCCGAACAGCCCGGCGCAACCGATGAAGAACGGTGTCGCGGCGTTGGCCCACCATGGGTTGTCCGGCCAGAAATACTCGACCGCTGCGCCGTTCACCGACAGTTGATAAAGGCCGAACGAGCCGATGTAAAAGATGTAATAGAGATAACTGGTGTCGCGCACGCTCAGGTAGATGAACAGGTTGTAGACCAGCATCCCCAGCAGCACGCCATAAATGATGCCGAGTACGTACAGGCGCACCGGCTGGTCTTCGAGGTATGCGCTGCTCGACCACAAGGTCACCGGCGCCTGGATCGAGCCTTCGCTGGCCAGTCGCAGGTACAGCGTCTGCTGTTGATCCGGTTTGAAGGGAAGGTCGAACAGGTAGTTGTTCTGGCGGATCTCGCGACTGGCGAAGGGCAAGGCATCGCCGGTCTGGCGCACCAGTCGGTATTCGCCGTTAGCGCCAGGCAAGTACAGGTCGAGGTGATCAAGCGGCGGATACGCCAGTTCCAGCAACCAGGTGCGCTGGGCGGCCGGGTTGCTCGGGCGGTAATGCAGGTCGATCTTCAGCCAGAACGCCGAACGCGAGTAACCGGCGTTGAGCGTGGCTTTGTCGTGGGCTTTGAACTGGCCGGCGGCGTCTTGCGCGCGGACGTCGGCAATCGTCGCCTGACCGCTCGGGTCTTCGAACACTTGCAGCGATCGGCCCAGTGGCAGGCTTTGGGTGAATTCGTCGAATTCGACAGCGCTCGCCATGAGGGGCAAGCAGAACAGCAACATCAGCAAATAGCGCATTGAAGCCCCAGCGTGGCTCGTCCGGTTGTGTCAGGAAGCCCCCCATTCCCTTTGAGTAGACGTAAAACCGGTATTACCTGTGATTGTTTGGATCCAGCCTAGCATAGCCGTTGATGGCCATTGAGCACCATGGAAATTTTTCCTACAACGGCTCTAGAACGGGCGTTCCAGGGCAAAGCACCGAGATAGAGCTGTTGGGTTGGTCAACTCGCGACGACAGCCTCCTTGATAGATGACCAATTGTGGCGAGGGGATTTATCCCCGTTCGGCTGCGAAGCAGTCGCCAGTCCATCCAGCGAGGTGTGTCAGAAAGAACCGGATTGCAGGGTTTGGGGCCGCTTCGCAGCCCAACGGGGATAAATCCCCTCGCCACAAATGTGCTCCAAATAAAGACTGCGGGGTTGTCCGACAATCTGCTCGCAAACACCGTGAGTACTGAACCCCAAAATCAGCTTTGGTGGTAAGCTCGCGCACCATGAATATCTACAGCTCCCGCCCCGTTGTCCTCTGTCTCTCCGGCCACGACCCCAGTGGTGGCGCCGGCTTGCAGGCAGATATCGAAGCCTTGCTCGCGCAGGGTTGCCATGCGGCTCCGGCCGTCACCGCCCTGACCGTGCAAGACACCGTCAACGTCAGTGACTTCCGCGTCCTCGACCGTGAATGGGTACTGGCCCAGGCCAACGCCGTGCTCAACGACTCCGAAGTCGCCGCAGTGAAACTGGGCATGCTCGGTTCGCTGGAGATGGTCGACACGGTCGTCGAACTGCTCTCGGCGCACCCGCACCTGCCGGTGGTCTGCGACCCGGTGCTGCGTGCCGGCGGGGGCGGACGCCTGGGCAAAGACGAGGTCGGCTATGCGATGCGCCAGCGTCTGCTGCCGCTGTCGATCATTGCCACGCCCAATCTTCCTGAAGCGCGCATCCTCGCCGAACTGCCCGAAGGCACGGCCGACGAGTGCGCAGAAAAACTCCTGCCATTCGTCAAAAACCTGCTGATCACCGGCGGCCATGGCGACGAAACTGAAATCCACAACCGCGTGTACAGCCGCGACGGCCTGCGTGAAACCTTTATCTGCCAGCGCCTGCCGGGCAGCTATCACGGCTCCGGTTGTACGCTGGCCAGCGCCCTCGCCGGTCGCCTGGCTCAGGGCGAACACCTGGCCAGTGCCGTGCGCAGTGCGCTGGATTACACCTGGCGCACTTTGCGCGATGCCGAACAACTGGGCAAAGGCCAGTTCGTGCCGCGTCGCCTGCCGCTGGATTTCTGCTCGTAACGTCGTGAGGTCTGCCCGATGAAACTACGTGGCCTGTATGCCATTACCGACAGCCAGTTGCTGGCCGGCAAGTTTCTGTCTTACGTGGAGGCGGCGCTCGACGGCGGCGTCACCCTGCTGCAATACCGCGACAAGAGCAGCGACGAGGCCCGCCGTCTGCGCGAGGCCGAAACGCTGCGCAACTTGTGCGAGCGCTACAAGACGCAGTTGATCATCAACGACGACGCCGAATTGGCCGCGCGCCTCAATGTTGGCGTGCACTTGGGCCAGACCGACGGCCCGCTGTCGCCGACCCGCGCCCTGCTCGGTTCGAAAGCCATCATCGGTTCGACCTGCCACGGGCAAATCGCTCTGGCCGAACAGGCTGCCAAAGAAGGTGCGAGTTATGTCGCCTTCGGCCGCTTCTTCAATTCCACCACCAAACCCGGTGCGCCGAGTTGCAGCCTCGACTTGCTCGACGAAGCCAGACGCACGCTGCACTTGCCGATCTGCGCGATCGGCGGCATCACCCTCGATAACGCCGCGCCCCTGGTCGAGCACGGTGTCGATCTGCTCGCCGTGATCCACGGTTTGTTCGGCGCCGAGAGCCGCGCCGAAGTGACCCGCCGCGCCCGCGCCTTCAACGAACTTCTGAAAATCTGATTTGAGAGCCCGATCATGTCTCGTTCCGAAACCCTGTTTGCCAATGCTCAGAAACACATCCCCGGCGGCGTCAACTCGCCGGTGCGCGCGTTCAAGAGCGTCGGCGGCACCCCGCTATTCTTCAAACACGCCGAAGGCGCTTACGTCACCGACGAAGATGACAAGCGTTATGTCGATTACGTGGGTTCGTGGGGGCCGATGATCCTTGGCCACAGCCATCCGGACGTGCTCGACGCGGTGCGCAATCAGCTGCAACACGGCCTGTCCTACGGCGCACCGACGTCGATGGAAACCGAGATGGCCGATCTGGTCTGCTCGCTGGTGCCGTCGATGGAGATGGTGCGCATGGTCAGCTCCGGCACCGAAGCGACCATGAGCGCGATCCGACTGGCCCGTGGTTACACCGGTCGCGACAGCATCATCAAATTCGAAGGCTGCTACCACGGCCACTCCGACAGCCTGCTGGTCAAGGCCGGTTCCGGCGCTCTGACCCAGGGCGTACCGAGCTCGGCCGGCGTGCCGGCAGCGTTCGCCAAACACACCCTGACCCTGCCGTTCAACGACATCGACGCGGTTGAAGCGATGCTCGCCGAAGTGGGCGAGGACGTGGCGTGCATCATCGTCGAACCGGTCGCCGGCAACATGAACTGCGTACCGCCAGCGCCGGGCTTCCTCGAAGGCCTGCGTTCGCTGTGTGACAAGCACGGCGTGGTGTTGATTTTTGACGAAGTGATGACCGGTTTCCGCGTCGCCCTCGGCGGTGCCCAGGCGCACTACGGCGTGACGCCGGACCTGACCACGTTCGGCAAGATCATCGGCGGCGGTATGCCGGTGGGCTGCTTCGGTGGCAAACGCGAGATCATGCAGCGCATCGCCCCGCTCGGTCCGGTGTATCAGGCAGGTACGTTGTCGGGTAATCCGCTGGCGATGGCTGCCGGCCTGACGACCTTGCGTCTGATCAGCCGCCCGGGTTTCCACGCCGAATTGACCGACTACACCGCGCGCATGCTCGACGGTCTGCAACAGCGTGCCGATGCTGCGGGCATCCCGTTCGTGACCACCCAGGCCGGCGGCATGTTCGGTCTGTACTTCAGCGGCGCCGATGACATCGTCACCTTCGACGACGTGATGGCCAGCGACGCAGCAATGTTCGGTCGCTTCTTCCACCTGATGCTGGAAGGTGGCGTGTACCTGGCGCCGAGCGCTTTCGAAGCCGGTTTCACCTCGATCGCCCATGGCGAAGCCGAGTTGCAACTGACACTGGACGCCGCCGAGCGCGCCTTCGCCGCATTGAAATAATCGCCGTACCGCTGACGTTGGCTATGGCCAGCGTCAGCTTTCGCCTACATCCGCTCGGTTTTTCCGACGTGCCTGCGAAAATCCTGCCCGAATCGGGCGATATATTCCCCACGCAGCAGAAAAACGAGTAAAGACTTTGTAAGGTTGGCCCTGCTTATTTCATAATGCGCGCTTATTGGATCCCTCGACGGGTCCGCGTGCCCTTCAGAGGTAAGTCGATTCCCATGAACCGCACCGGCCGCACCCTTGCATTGGGCTGCCTGTTGCTCCTTCAGCCCCTGCTCGCGCATGCACAAGCAGGCGGCAACTCGTTGTTGATCCCGGCGATGGGTCGTTGCACCCTCAATACTCAGCCGCAAGACGTCACGCAGGCACTGGCCGCCTGCCAGAAAGCGGCGGACGAAGGGGACGCGCAAGCGCAATACGAGTTGGGTGAGTTCTACTACGACGGCAAGAACGCGCCGCGCGACCTCAATCAAGCCCTGAGCTATTTCGAAAAGGCCTCGCTGCAAGGCCACGCCCAGGCGCAATACAAGCTCGGCAGCATGTTCTTCCACGGTGAAGGTGTGCAGGCCAACAATATCCAGGCCTACATCGTGCTGAAGATGGCAGCGGTCAACGGTGCCGAAGAGGCGCTGGACACGGCCGACGAAGTCTCGGAAAAGATGTCCCGCGAAGATCTCGAAACCGCCACTCAGGTGCTCGGGCAGATTTTCCGCAAATACCTGATGGAACTGCAGAACGCCGATGGGCGTACGCCGTTTTCACCACTGCCCTAAAGGCTGTGGAGATTACCTGTGGCGAGGGGATTTATCCCCGTTGGGCTGCGAAGCGGCCCCAAAACCTGCAACCCGATTCTGTCTGACACACCTTGCTGAATGGAGCTGCGACTGCTTCGCAGCGCAACGGGGCGGTGCGACGTTTCGCTAAATCCCCTCACCACAAACTCATTCCCAGAATCTGCTGTTACTTCTCAGGCATCGGCATCGGAAACGGCATGACATTGCCGACCGCGCCCCGGGCCTCGCTGATTTTCGGCGTGCCCAGACGTTCCACTTCATCGATGCGCACGATCGAATGCATCGGTACAAAGCTGCGCACCACGCCTTCGAATTGCGCCTTGAGCTTTTCTTCGCTCGGATCGACGACCATTTGCGTGCGCTCGCCAAAGACGAATTCTTCAACTTCCAGGAAACCCCACAGATCACTTTGATAGATCTGCTTGGCGTACATTTCGAACACCTGGCCCTGGTTGAGGAAAATCACCTTGTAGATTGGAGCTTCGCGTTTGGTCATGGCGGGCGGATAACATCGGGGTAAAAATGAGGGCGCGAACTATAGCATAGCCACCGGACGCACAGCGGTAGGAACCTGACGGCTTGTTCCCTATAATGCGCGGTTCTTTGAATCACGTGACGACCCGAATCCATGGCCAAGAAGCTTTACATCGAAACCCACGGTTGCCAGATGAACGAGTACGACAGCTCGCGCATGGTCGATCTGCTGGGCGAACATCAGGCCCTGGAAGTCACCGCTCGCGCGGAAGACGCCGACGTGATTCTGCTCAACACCTGCTCGATCCGCGAACGCGCGCAAGACCGCGTGTATTCGCAGCTCGGCCGCTGGCGCGAACTGAAGCTGGCCAACCCGGACATGGTCATCGCTGTCGGCGGTTGCGTGGCCAGTCAGGAAGGCGCGGCGATCCGCGATCGCGCTCCCTACGTTGACGTGGTGTTCGGCCCGCAGACCCTGCACCGTCTGCCGGAAATGATCGACGCCGCGCGCAGCAGCAAGCTGCCGCAGGTCGACGTGTCGTTTCCGGAAATCGAAAAATTCGACCACCTGCCCGAGCCGCGTATCGACGGCCCGAGCGCTTATGTGTCAGTGATGGAAGGTTGCAGCAAGTACTGCACGTTCTGCGTGGTGCCGTATACCCGTGGTGAAGAAGTCAGCCGGCCGTTCGACGACGTGATCGCGGAAATCATTCACCTTGCCGAACACGGCGTGCGTGAAGTGACCTTGCTCGGGCAGAACGTCAACGGCTATCGCGGCCAGACCCACGACGGTCGCCTGGCCGATCTGGCCGAACTGATCCGCGTGGTCGCCGCTGTCGATGGCATCGACCGCATCCGCTACACCACGTCGCACCCGCTGGAGTTTTCCGACAGCCTGATCCAGGCCCACGCCGAAGTGCCGGAGCTGGTCAAGCACCTGCACTTGCCGGTGCAGTCGGGCTCCGACCGGATTCTCGCGGCGATGAAGCGCAACCACACGGCGCTGGAGTACAAATCCAAGCTGCGCAAATTGCGCGCTGCGGTGCCAGGAATCTGCATCAGTTCGGACTTCATCGTCGGCTTCCCCGGTGAAACCGAGAAAGACTTCGAACAGACCATGAAGCTGATTGCCGATGTCGGCTTCGATTTCTCCTACTCGTTCGTCTACAGCCAGCGCCCGGGCACACCCGCTGCCGATCTGGCCGACGACACCCCGGAAGAATTGAAGAAAGAACGTCTGAACGCGCTGCAACATCGTTTGAATCAACAGGGCTTCGAAATCAGCCGACAAATGGTCGGCTCGATCCAGCGCATTCTGGTGACCGATTATTCGAAGAAAGACCCAGGCGAGCTGCAGGGCCGCACCGAGAATAACCGTATCGTCAACTTCCGCTGCGACAATCCCACCCTGATCGGCCAGTTCGCCGACGTGCACATCGACGCCGCGCAACCGCACTCGCTGCGTGGTTCGCTGGTTCAATAACACCATCGCATTGTGGATGGGGCTTCTGTGGTGAGGGGATTTATCCCCGATGGTTGGCGCAGCCGACCCAAAACCTGCAATCCGGGTGATCTGATACACCTCTGATAATGGTTTCAGGACCGCTTCGCGTCCCATCGGGGATAAATCCCCTCACCACAAAAGACCCCGCCAGCCACAGAGAATGGGTTCGAAAGCAGCGTCGATATTTAAGAGCTTTCGCACCCAGGCCACTGGCGTTATCCTTGATTTCATCCTCATTGCCCCAGGGCGGCTAAATACGACCTTGAACGCACCCATCGAACCACATCGTTTTCTCCTCGAGCCTTTTGAGGCTCGCCGCTTCGCCAATCTGTGCGGGCAATTCGACGAGCATTTGCGCTTGATCGAACAGCGCCTGGCCATCGAGATCCGCAATCGCGGAAACCAGTTCGAGTTGATTGGCGATCCAAAACTCACCACGTCCGCGGAAAACCTGCTGCGCCGCCTGTACCGGGAAACCAAGGGTACCGAGCTGTCGCCAGACCTGGTGCACCTGTTCATTCAGGAATCAGCAGATATCGACAACCCGGCACCTGCCGAAGCGACCGTCGCCCTGCGCACCAAGAAAGGCATGATTCGCCCGCGCGGCTTGAATCAGCAGCGCTACGTGAAGGAAATCCTCGGCAACGACATCAACTTCGGCATCGGCCCGGCCGGTACCGGCAAGACCTATCTGGCCGTGGCCTGCGCGGTGGATGCGCTGGAGCGCGAGCAGATCCGCCGCATCCTGCTGGTGCGTCCGGCAGTCGAAGCGGGAGAAAAGCTCGGCTTCCTGCCCGGCGACCTGTCGCAGAAGATCGACCCGTACCTGCGCCCGCTCTACGACGCGCTGTACGAAATGCTCGGTTTCGAATACGTCGCCAAGCTGATCGAGAAACAGGTGATCGAAGTCGCGCCGCTGGCCTACATGCGCGGTCGCACGCTGAACAACAGCTTCATCATTCTCGACGAAAGCCAGAACACCACCGTCGAGCAGATGAAGATGTTCCTCACGCGCATCGGCTTCGGCTCCACCGCCGTGATCACCGGCGACATCACCCAGGTCGACCTGCCGCGCGGCACCAAGTCCGGGCTGCACCATGTGATCGAAGTGCTCAAAGACGTGCCGGGCATCAGCTTCACCCACTTCCAGCCCAAGGACGTCGTGCGCCACCCGTTGGTGCAGCGGATTGTCGAGGCCTACGAGCGCTTCGAAACCCGTGCCGAAGCCGCGAAGGAAGCCTCGCGCGATGCTTGAGCTGGATCTGCAAATCGCCACCGAGGCCAGCGCGCCGAGTGAAGCCGAGTTCCGCCAGTGGTGCGAACTGGCCCTGCGCCAGCGCAGCGCTGATTCGGAAATGACCATTCGTCTGGTCGACGAGGAAGAAGGCCGCGAGCTCAATCACACCTGGCGCCACAAGGACTACGCGACCAACGTGTTGTCGTTCCCGGCGGAAGTGCCTGACGAGTTTCTCGATATCCCGCTGCTCGGCGATCTGGTGATCTGCGTGGCCGTGGTCGAACGCGAAGCCGCCGAGCAGGGCAAGGAACTAAAGGCCCACTGGGCACATCTGGTCATTCACGGCTGCTTGCATCTGCTGGGTTACGACCATATAGATGACGACGAAGCCGAAGAAATGGAAGCGCTGGAACGCGAGTTGCTTGCTGAACTGGGCTATCCCGATCCGTACGCGGACGACGAAACCGAACACTCCCCCATCGTTACAACAAAGGATTCAGAGTAATCGCTATGAGCGAAGATCGATCGAGCAACGGGCAGAAGTCATGGCTGGGTAAACTGACCCAGGCTTTTGCCCACGAGCCGAAGAACCGTCAGGAGCTCCTCGAGCTGCTGCGTGATGCACATCAGAACAAACTGCTGGACAGCGAAGCGCTGGCCATCGTCGAAGGCGCCATCCAGGTGGCTGACCTGCAAGTGCGCGACATCATGGTGCCGCGCTCGCAGATGGTCAGCATCAAGGCGACCCAGACACCCCGCGAATTCCTCCCCGCCGTGGTCGACTCGGCCCACTCGCGCTATCCGGTCATCGGCGAAAGCCATGACGACGTGATGGGCGTGCTGCTGGCCAAGGATCTGCTGCCGCTGATCCTCAAGGAGAACGGCGACAGCTTCAACATCAAGGACCTGCTGCGCCCGGCCACCTTCGTGCCGGAGTCCAAGCGTCTGAACGTGTTGCTGCGTGAGTTTCGCGCCAACCACAACCACATGGCCATCGTCATCGACGAATACGGCGGTGTGGCCGGTCTGGTGACCATCGAAGACGTGCTTGAGCAGATCGTCGGCGACATCGAGGACGAGCACGACGTCGAAGAAGATAGCTACATCAAGCCGCTGCCCAGCGGTGATTTCCTGATCAAGGCGCTGACGCCGATCGAGAACTTCAATGAGTTCTTCGACAGCGAGTTCTCCGACGACGAATTCGACACCGTCGGCGGCCTGGTGATGAGCGCGTTCGGGCACTTGCCAAAACGCAACGAAACCACTGAAATCGGCGCTTATCGTTTCCGCATCCTGAACGCCGACAGCCGTCGGATTCACTTGCTGCGACTGACGCCTATCGCTCGTTAATTCTAAGGACTGAAATGCGCTGGACAACCCGCCCCGGCTGGCCCGGTAACCTGCTGGCCGTGGCGGCCGGTGCAATCACCACATTCGCTCTCGCACCGTTCGACATCTGGCCGCTGGCATTGCTGGCGGTTGGTCTGTTCTATGCCGGTTTGCGTGAGCTGAGCCCGCGTCAGGCGCTCGGCCGTGGCTGGTGCTTCGGCTTCGGCCTGTTCGGTGCCGGCACCAGTTGGATCTATTACAGCATCCACCACTTTGGTGGCGCTTCGGTGTTGCTCGCCGGGTTCCTGATGCTGCTGTTCACCGCGGCGATTGCCTGGTTCTTCGCCCTGCCCGCGTGGCTGTGGGCACGCTGGTTGCGGCGTAACGAAGCACCGCTGGCGGATGCCTTGGCGTTTGCGGCGTTGTGGGTCGGCCAGGAAGCCTTTCGCGGCTGGTTCCTCACCGGTTTCCCATGGCTTTATTCCGGTTACAGCCAGCTCGACGGCCCGCTGGCCGGGCTCGCGCCGGTGGGCGGGATGTGGCTGGTCTCGTTTGTCCTGGCACTTACCGCAGCGCTGATCTACAACGCGTCGCGCTTGTTGCAGGCGCGCCGCAAGGGTTTCATCGCGGCCGGTGTGGTACTTCTGGCGGGGCCTTGGGTGGCGGGCATTGCCCTCAAGGGCCACGCGTGGACCAGCCCGTCCGGCGCACCGCTGACGGTCGCCGCGATTCAGGGCAATGTCGCGCAAAGCATGAAATGGGACCCGGCCGAACTCAACGCGCAACTGGCGCTGTACCGTGATCTGAGTTTCCGCTCCAAACCAGTCGATCTGCTGATCTGGCCGGAAACCGCCGTGCCGGTGTTGAAGGAGTCCGCCGAGGGCTACCTGACGATGATGGGCAACTTCGCCGCCGAGCGTAAATCAGCGTTGATCACCGGCGTGCCGATCCGCCAGACCGTGCATCACGAGCGGCGCTTCTTCAACGGCATCACCGTGGTCGGCGAAGGCGACGGTACTTACCTGAAGCAGAAACTGGTGCCGTTCGGCGAGTACGTGCCGTTGCAGGACGTGTTGCGCGGCTTGATCGCGTTCTTCGACCTGCCGATGTCGGACTTCGCTCGCGGCCCGTCGGATCAAGCGCTCTTGCAAGCCAAGGGTTACCAGATTGCACCGTTCATCTGCTACGAGGTGGTCTATCCGGAATTCGCCGCCGGCCTGTCGGCACGCAGCGACCTGCTGCTGACGATCAGCAACGACACCTGGTTCGGCACGTCGATCGGCCCGCTGCAGCATTTACAGATGGCGCAGATGCGCGCGCTGGAAGCCGGACGCTGGATGATCCGCGCGACCAACAATGGCGTCACCGGCCTGATCAACCCGTTCGGGCAGATCACCGAACAGATTCCGCAGTTCGAACAAGGCGTGCTGTACGGCGAAGTGGTACCGATGCACGACCTGACACCGTATCTGCAATGGCGCTCGTGGCCGTTGATCGCGTTGTGCCTGCTGCTGTTTGGCTGGGCGCTGATGGCGAGCCGGATGTCGAAGACCCTCTGAGAAATGTGACGAGGGGATTTATCCCCGCTGGAGTGCGCAGCAGTCCCCTCTTCTGAAGGTAAGAGAGGGATCGCTACGCGCCCCGTCGGGGATAAATCCCCTCGCCACAATGATCTTCAGCGGTAAAACAACGAGTACCCCACCTGCCCCACCGCTTCATTGAGCAATTGCCCGCTCTGCCAGATCGACTTGAATTCCGGCAACCAGCCGCCAAACGGCCGGGCGTTATCCGTACCGAGGAAACCCACCGGCGCCGGCACCACCTCGAAACCCGCCTGCTCAAAGCTCCACACTGCACGCGGCATGTGCCACGCCTGCGTCACCACGACGACCCGCTTGATCCCTTGCGGCAAGAGGATATCTGCCGTCATCTTCGCGTTCTCCCATGTGGTGCGACTTTCGCCTTCCTGCCAGCGTACCGTTACGTCGAAATCATCACGCAACGAATCTGCCATCAATTTCGCTTCGGTCGGCGGCGTGCCGTAGTGCAGGCCGCCGCTGGTCAGAATCGGCAGGCCCGAGGCCTTGGCCAGGCGCGCCGCGTAACGCTGCCGCTCGAGCCCGATGCCGGTCGGCTGGTCTTCGCCCCAGGCCAGATCACCGCGCTCGCGCCCCGAGCCCAACACCACAATCGCATCGGCGCGTTGCGCCAGCGTCGTCCACTCTGACCGCGCCAGCGGCGGCTCACGTTCCAGCGCCTTGGCGCTCCACTGCACGACCACCGGCAGGCTCATCAGCAGCAGGCCACCAAAACCGACGGCAAAACACACGCCAGCCAGGCGTGGCCGCGAACGGCGCAGCCACCAGGCGACCAGCAACAGCAGCAAAAGAATGCCGGGCGGCAATAAAAGTTGTTTGATGAAATAGCGAAAGGGCATCGGGCATCTCCAAAGATGCCCGAAGCCTAAAAGTGTTGATTACGCGTTACAACCATTAGGCGGGATCCTGTTGCAAAAGATCCGTTTCCTGACCTGCCATGCGCTTACTTGGCCTGCACAGAACGCACCTTGCCGGTGTCTCTGCGCGGCGCCTTGTCCTTGAGCCAGATGACCTTGGCCGAATGTGCTGCATCGAGTTGCTTCACTGCTTGAGACAGGCATCCCTGCGTTTCACGTTCACTGCGATCCAGATAGGCCTTGACCAGTTTGAACTCGGCGGGGCTCAAGCCACGCAATTCCAGTTCCAGGGGGCGCTCGTCGCGCAGCCGGTCAGCGGTTTTCACGGCGTCCAGCGCCATGCCCAGACGATCGATCAACCTTTCATACAACTCGGGTTTCGTTACGTTCTTTTTCCGTTGCTCCACCATCCCTCACCTCATTGAAGATAAGACTCACTCCCCAATTAGAGCTTAGCTTCGCTGCACGAACCGGCTACACGCCGCGACCAACGGCCCTCGTCGTCCAAAAGGTCGGGCAAACAGCTGTAATCAGGGTTTCCCTCGGCCAAGCGCGGTCATGTATGCTACGGCGCTTCCTGTCATTCCACTTCCAGCGCACCCGGGCCATCCCGGATGCTGCCGTCGAAGAGGATTAGGCCACCCCTATCCAGTACAAAAGTAGCCATGCACGAACAATATCAGCCACGTGAGATCGAAGCCGCCGCCCAGTCGTTCTGGGATGAGCAAAAGTCCTTTGAAGTCAGTGAACAGCCAGGCAAGGAAACCTACTACTGCCTGTCGATGTTCCCTTACCCCAGCGGCAAGCTGCACATGGGCCACGTGCGCAACTACACCATTGGCGATGTGATCTCGCGCTACCAGCGCATGCAGGGCAAGAATGTTCTGCAGCCAATGGGTTGGGATGCGTTCGGCATGCCGGCGGAAAACGCCGCAATGAAAAACAACGTAGCGCCCGCCAAGTGGACCTACGAGAACATCGCCTACATGAAGTCGCAGCTGCGCAGCCTCGGCCTCGCGGTGGACTGGTCCCGTGAAGTGACCACCTGCAAGCCGGACTACTACCGCTGGGAACAATGGCTGTTCACGCGCCTGTTCGAAAAAGGCGTGATCTACCGCAAGAACGGCACCGTGAACTGGGACCCGGTCGACCAGACCGTTCTGGCCAACGAGCAAGTCATCGACGGCCGTGGCTGGCGCTCCGGGGCGCTGATCGAAAAGCGCGAAATCCCGATGTACTACTTCAAGATCACCGCTTACGCCGACGAGCTGCTGGAAAGTCTCGACGAACTGACTGGCTGGCCTGAACAGGTCAAGACCATGCAGCGCAACTGGATCGGCAAGTCCCGTGGCATGGAAGTGCAGTTCCCGTACAACGTCGATTCGATCGGCGAAGCCGGCACCCTGAAAGTCTTCACCACCCGTCCGGACACCCTGATGGGCGCGACCTACGTCGCCGTCGCTGCCGAGCACCCGCTGGCCACCCTGGCCGCGCAGAACAATCCCGAGCTGCAAGCGTTCATCGCTGAATGCAAGGGCGGCAGCGTTGCCGAAGCAGACGTCGCCACCCAGGAAAAGAAAGGCCTGCCGACCGGCCTGTTCGTCGAGCACCCGCTGACCGGCGAAAAGCTCCCGGTATGGGTCGCCAACTACGTGCTGATGCACTACGGCGACGGCGCGGTCATGGCGGTTCCGGCGCACGACGAGCGCGATTTCGAATTCGCTCACAAATACAACCTGCCGGTGAAATCGGTGGTGCGCACCAGCTCCGGTGACACCAACCCGGCGCCGTGGCAGGACGCCTATGGCGAGCACGGCACGCTGATCAACTCCGGCGAGTTCGACGGCCTGGACTTCGCCGGCGCGTTCGACGCCATGGAAGTGGCCCTGATCAAGAAACAACTGGGCGCCTCGCGCACCCAGTTCCGCCTGCGCGACTGGGGCATCAGCCGCCAGCGATACTGGGGCTGCCCGATCCCGATCATCCATTGCGCCGCGTGCGGCGACGTGCCGGTGCCGGAAGATCAACTGCCTGTCGTTCTGCCGGAAGACGTGGTGCCGGACGGCGCCGGTTCGCCGCTGGCGCGCATGCCCGAGTTCTACGAATGCAGCTGCCCGAAATGCGGCGCGCCGGCCAAGCGTGAAACCGACACGATGGACACCTTCGTCGAGTCGTCGTGGTACTACGCCCGTTACGCCTCGCCGCATTTTGAAGGTGGCCTGGTAGAAAAATCCGCAGCCGATCACTGGCTGCCGGTGGATCAGTACATCGGTGGTATCGAACACGCCATTCTCCACCTGCTTTACGCGCGCTTCTTCCACAAGCTGATGCGTGACGAAGGTCTGGTCAGCTCCAATGAGCCGTTCAAGAACCTGCTGACCCAAGGCATGGTGATCGCCGAGACTTACTATCGTCGCGAAGCCAATGGCGCTTACACCTGGTTCAACCCGGCAGACGTGGAACTGGAGCGTGACAGCAAAGCCAAGGTGATCAGCGCCAAGCTGAAATCCGACGGCCTGCCGGTGGAAATCGGCGGTACCGAGAAGATGGCCAAGTCGAAGAACAACGGCGTCGACCCGCAGTCGATGATCGACCAGTTCGGCGCCGACACCTGCCGTCTGTTCATGATGTTCGCCTCGCCGCCTGACATGAGCGCGGAATGGTCCGATTCCGGCGTTGAAGGTTCGCACCGCTTCCTCAAGCGCGTCTGGCGCCTGGCGCAAGCGCACGTTACCCAAGGCCTGCCGGGCAAACTGGATATCGCCGCGCTGAGCGACGAGCAGAAAACCGTGCGTCGTGCGATTCACCTGGCGATCAAGCAGGCCAGCCATGACGTCGGCCAGAACCACAAATTCAACACCGCCATCGCCCAGGTAATGACGCTGATGAACGTGCTGGAAAAAGCCGCCCAAGGCACCGAACAGGACCGCGCGCTGCTGCACGAAGGTCTGGAAGCGGTGACCCTGCTGCTGGCGCCGATCACCCCGCACATCAGCCATGAACTGTGGAAGCAGTTGGGTCACGCCGATGCGGTGATCGATGCAGGCTGGCCGGCCGTGGACGAAAGTGCCTTGGTGCAGGACAACCTGACCCTGGTCATTCAGGTCAACGGCAAGCTGCGCGGGCAGATCGAAATGCCGGCCAGTGCCACTCGCGAAGAGATCGAAGCCGCCGCGCGCATCAACGAGAACGTGCTGCGTTTCGTCGATGGCCTGACCATTCGCAAAGTGATCGTGGTGCCGGGCAAACTGGTCAACATCGTCGCCAGCTAAATTGGATCGGGTGCCGGGCTCGCCTGGCACCCAGTAAAACCTTTCGGGCCGCAGAGTCGGCTCACCTGGTTTCAAGGGGAGCAACACAATGATCAAACGCAATCTGCTGGTGATGGGCCTCGCCGTTCTGCTGAGCGCCTGCGGTTTCCAGTTGCGTGGTACCGGCACCAACGAACTGTCGATCAAGGAAATCGACCTGAGCGCGCGTAACGCTTATGGCGAAACCGTAAGACAGCTGCGTCAGACGCTGGAGTCCAGCGGCGTCAAGGTTTACAGCGGCGCGCCGTACAAGCTGTATCTGGCTGACGAGCAGGAAAGCCAGCGCATCCTCAGCTATGCCGGTGCCGGGCGCACAGGCGAGTATCAGGTCAACACTGTGCTGAGCTATGACATCCGCGGCGACAAAGACCTGTCCCTGCTTAGCGATAAGCTCGAAGTGCAGAAGGTGTTCATTCACGACGGCAACAACCTCGTCGGCTCCGATCAGGAAGCCAACGACGCCCGTCATGAAATCCGTCGCGAGCTGGTGCAGCGCATGATGCTGCGCCTGTCGCAGCTGACCCCGGGCCAGTTGCAGCAACTGCAGCAAACCGCCAACGACCGCGCCAAGGCTGAAGCCGATGCGCTGGAAGCGGCGCAGAAGGCTGAGGCGGAAACTCCGCGTCAGTCGCCGCTCGAAATCCCGCAGCAGTAAGACGGCCGGGGCGCTCAGGCGCCCCGCTCGCCCTTTCTTATGAAGCTCGCTCCCGCGCAACTCGGCAAACACCTGCAAGGCGCACTTGCGCCGGTCTACATCATCAGCGGCGATGATCCGTTGCTGTGTCAGGAAGCCGCCGACGCCATCCGCACCGCTGCTCGCCAGCAAGGTTTCGACGAACGTCAGGTCTTCGCCGCCGACGCCAATTTCGATTGGGGTACGTTGCTGCAGGCCGGCGCAAGCATGTCGCTGTTCGCCGAAAAACGCCTGTTGGAACTGCGCCTGCCGTCCGGTAAGCCTGGCGATAAAGGCGCCGCCGCGCTGATCGAATATTGCTCACGTCCTGCGGAAGACACGGTTCTGCTGATCAGCTTGCCGAAGCTCGATGGCAGCGCGCAGAAAACCAAGTGGGGCAAGGCGCTGGTCGAAGGCCAACAGACCCAGTTTGTGCAGATCTGGCCGGTGGATGCCAATCAACTGCCGAGCTGGATTCGTCAGCGCCTGTCCCAGGCAGGTCTGTCGGCCAGTCAGGACGCCGTCGAATTGATTGCCGCGCGTGTCGAAGGCAACCTGCTCGCCGCCGCACAGGAAATCGAAAAGCTCAAGTTGATGGCCGAAGGTGGGCAGATCACCGTCGAAACCGTGCAGGCCGCCGTGGCCGACAGTGCCCGGTTTGACGTGTTCGGCCTGACCGACGCGGTGCTCAACGGCGAACCGGCGCACGCGTTGCGCATGCTTGAGGGCCTGCGCGGCGAAGGCGTCGAGCCGCCAGTGATTCTCTGGGCATTGGCGCGGGAGTTGCGCCTGCTGGCCAACATCTCCCTGCAATACAGCCAGGGCACGCCACTGGACAAATGCTTCAGCCAGTCGAAACCGCCGGTCTGGGACAAGCGCAAGCCGCTGATGAGCAAGGCGCTGCAACGTTACTCGGCGCAACGCTGGGCACAGTTGCTGCTCGAAGCGCAGCGCATCGATGCGCAGATCAAGGGCCAGGCGGCGGGTTCACCGTGGATGAGCCTGAGTCGGTTGGCGCTGTTGATGGCTGGCCAGCGATTGTCTTTGCCTGCCGAATAAGGCAGTCGACCGCGTAGCGTCCATTCGCGAGCAGGCTCGCTCCCACAGCTGACCGCGTACCAATGTGGGAGCGAGCCTGCTCGCGAAAGCGCCAGAATATTCCTACGCATGAGCTACTGGACAGATGCGCCACATCGGCAGATTATTCCCGGCGCAAAACCCACCACGCCGAGAGAACCCTCATGAGCAAAAAGCCAGCAAAGCATGGCCCCAACAAGGCCAAATCCATCGTCGCCCAGCCCTTGTTCCGCAGCCGCCAGGAACGACCTTCCAAGGGCAAAGGCAGCTACCGCCGCGAAGCCTTCCGGTCTGACAACCGGGAGGCTTTTTACTTTCTGGCTGCCTGAAGCGCACTACCCCTCGCTCATGTTAAGGTCTGCACCTGATTCGTTTCCCCTGGAACTGTGCATGCCCACAAGTCTTTCCCGTCGTTGGCCCGTGCGCCAATTGATCGCTGCCTCCAGCTTCATCCTGCTTGTCGCCTGCGCGGAAAAACCCACCGCCGCCGATGCACAACCGCTTCAAGCCGCCCCGGTCACCACGGCCCCAGCGATCATTCCGCCGGTAGTGCCGTCCGCCGACCCGCTCGATATTCAACCGACCCAGACCTTTGCCGAATGGCAGGCGGGTTTCCGCAAGGACGCCCTCGCCGCCGGGATTCGCCCCGAGCTGTTCGATCAGGCATTTGCCAATATCAGCTTCGACGCCAGCGTGATTCGCGCCGATCGCAGTCAGCCGGAGTTTTCCCGCCCGGTGTGGGAATACCTCGACGGCGCACTGTCACCGCTGCGCGTACGCAAAGGCCAGGCGTTGATCATCCAGTACGCCGACATTCTGCAAAGCATCGAGCAGCGCTATGGCGTTGATCGCCAGGCGCTGGTGTCGGTGTGGGGCATGGAAAGCAATTTCGGCCAGTTCCAGGGCAGCAAGTCGGTGATCAATTCGCTGGCCACACTCGCCTACGAGGGGCGTCGTCCGGGCTTTGCTCACGCGCAACTGATTGCCGCCCTGCAGATTCTGCAACAGGGCGATATCACCCCGGAGAAGATGCTCGGTTCCTGGGCCGGCGCGATGGGCCAGACCCAATTCATTCCGACCACCTACAACACCCACGCCGTGGACTTTGACGGTGACGGCCGCCGCGACATCTGGGGCAGCCCGGCCGACGCGTTGGCTTCGACTGCGCATTACCTGCAAAGCTCGGGCTGGCAACGCGGCCAGCCGTGGGGTTTCGAAGTGCAATTGCCGAGCGGCTTCAACTACACCCTGGCCGATGGCGCGATTCGCAAAAGCGTCGCCGAATGGCGGCAACTGGGTGTGAACCTGCCCAATGGTGCGCAGGTGCCAGCCGGCTCCGAACAACTGTCCGCTGCCCTGCTGCTGCCAGCCGGTTATCGCGGCCCGGCGTTTCTGATCCTCGACAACTTCCGGGCGATTCTCAAGTACAACAATTCGTCGTCGTATGCGCTGGCGGTGAGCCTGTTGTCCGAGCGTTTCGAAGGCGCGGGCCTGATCAATGGCAGTTGGCCCAAAGATGATCTGCCGCTGAGCCGCACCGAACGCATCGAACTGCAGACGCTATTGAGCGCGCGTAATTACGACGCTGGCACGGCGGACGGGATTATCGGCGCCAATACGCGCAAAGCGATTCGCAGTGCCCAGCAGGCGCTGGGCTGGCCGGCGGATGGTTATCCGACGCACAAGTTGCTTGAGAGCCTGCGCGCCCAATAGAAAGACTGCCGTATGGCGGGTATCGCTTTCGCGAGCAGGCTCGCTCCCACAGTTGACCGTATTCCAATGTGGGAGCGAGCCTGCTCGCGAATACTGACTGTCAGGCAATAACCGTTTCAGCCTTGATTACCACATCCTGCTCCAGCAGCAACTCCTGCTTCCCTGCATCCAGGCGCACCAGCGCGCCCAACGGCAGTGTCAGGTTCGGGTCGCAATGGCCACTGCGCCAACCCGACAACACCGGAATTCGCAACGGCTCAAAGGTTTGCTTGAGCAGGCGATTCAGCGCGTTGACCTCCACCCCGGCGATATCACCGACCAGCACACCGCGCAGTCTGGCCAGCTTGCCGGCCAGACGCATCTGGGTCAGCAACCGATCAATCCGATACAGCGGCTCGTTGATGTCTTCGATAAACAGAATCACCCCTTCGACATCAATCTCGTAGGGCGTACCGAGGGTTGCAGCAATCATCGCCAGGTTGCCGCCGAGCAAACGCCCGTGAGCGATGCCCGGTTCGACGGTGGATAACGGATAAGCCGCTGGATGGCTCAGCACACTCCCTGACTTCATTTGCCCGCGCAGCATGGCGAAGAATGACGTGACGGTCGGCGGCTCCTTGTCGCCGAGCAGGTCGGCATTGAGCAGCGGCCCGTGAAAGGTCACAAACCCGGCGTAGCGACTGATGGCCAGATGCAGCGCGGTGATGTCGCTATAGCCGACAAACGGCTTGGCATGCCGGCTGAGCAGGTCGTAATCGATTCGGTCGAGCAGACGCGGCGTGCCGTAGCCGCCGCGCAGGCAAATGATCGCGTCGACTTCCGGGTCAGCGAACGCCGCGTGCAGATCGCGCAGGCGTACGTCGTCACTGCCAGCCAGATAGCCGTCCTTCTCATAGACACCCGGAAACACCTTCAGCCCATAGCCGCGCGCGCGCATCCACTGCAGCGCTTTTTCAGTGTCGAGGGCGCCGGGGCCGGCAGGCGCGATGACGCCAATCGTCCCTTCGGAGGGCAGTGCCGGTACGGGTCGGTGGGCAATCAGGGTGTGGCTCGGTCGAACGGTCATCCTTGGGCTCCAGCGGTAAAGTCATGCACACACAGTAGACAGCTCAAGAGGCAAACAAAAGCCCCTTGTCTCAGGCAAAAAAATGCCCGCCGAGGAACCGTCCTCGGCGGGCATTTTTACATCAGCAGTGAATCAGGAACCCAGCAGCTCGGCCTTGACCAGCTTCGCCTGCTCGTCGGCGTGGTACGAGGAACGTACCAGCGGGCCAGACGCAACGTTCTTGAAGCCCATCTTGTAACCTTCTTCGGCGAACCAGGCGAAGGTGTCCGGGTGCACGAAACGCTGCACCGGCAAGTGGCTGCGCGACGGTTGCAGGTATTGACCGAGGGTCAGCATGTCGATGTCGTGTTCGCGCATGCGCTTCATGACTTCGATGACTTCTTCGTCAGTCTCGCCCAGACCCAGCATCAGGCCGGATTTGGTCGGGATATGCGGCATCATCTGCTTGAAGCGTTGCAGCAGGGTCAGCGACCACTGATAGTCCGAACCCGGACGCGCAGCCTTGTACAGGCGCGGCACGGTTTCCAGGTTGTGGTTGAACACATCCGGCGGCTCGGCGGCGGTGATTTCCAGGGCGATGTCCATGCGGCCACGGTAGTCCGGGACCAGGGTCTCGAGCTGCACGTTCGGCGACAGCTTGCGGATTTCGCGGATGCAGTCGGCAAAGTGCTGGGCACCGCCGTCACGCAGGTCGTCACGGTCAACCGAGGTGATCACCACGTATTTGAGCTTGAGGTCGGCGATGGCGATGGCCAGGCTTTCCGGCTCGTTGACGTCCAGTGGCTTCGGACGACCGTGGCCAACGTCGCAGAACGGGCAACGACGGGTGCAGATATCGCCCATGATCATGAAGGTCGCAGTACCGCCGGAGAAGCATTCGCCGAGGTTCGGGCAGGACGCTTCTTCGCAGACACTGTGCAGCTTGTGCTTGCGCAGCAGGCTCTTGATGCGGTCGACTTCCGGCGAAACCGGGATGCGCACGCGGATCCAGTCGGGTTTCTTCGGCAGTTCGGTAGTCGGGATGATCTTGACCGGGATGCGTGCAACCTTCTCGGCGCCGCGCAGCTTGACGCCGGCTTCAACCTTGGGACGCGGGGCCGGGCGCTCGGTCACGTCGAGCGTCGGGATCATGGTTTGCACTGCATCAGTAGTCATATCAGTCGATTCCGCCCGTGAGGGTCGTCTGCTCAGCATAGTCGAGGTGTTTGACGAGCTGCGCGCGCAGCCGGGCACTTACCTCGGCAAATTCAATCGATCCTGCGTGATCGCTCAGCTGGGTCATGGCCAGCCCGGCGTAGCCGCAGGGATTAATCCGTCGAAACGGTTCCAGGTTCATATCCACGTTCAGGGCCAGGCCATGAAAGGAACAACCGTGGCGAATGCGCAAACCCAGAGAAGCGATTTTCGCTCCATCGACGTACACGCCGGGAGCATCTGGCTTGGCGGCGGCGCTAACGCCGTAGCTGGCCAGCAGTTCGATGAGGCAGGCTTCCATGCGGCTGACCAGATCGCGCACGCCGAAACCCAGCTTGCGCACATCCAGTAACAGATAGGCCACCAGTTGCCCGGGGCCATGATAAGTCACTTGGCCGCCACGATCGACCTGCACCACCGGAATATCTCCCGGCAGCAACAGATGCTCGGCCTTGCCGGCCTGGCCCTGGGTGAACACCGGCGGGTGTTCGACGAGCCAGATCTCGTCGGCTGCAGCATTGCCGCGTTCGTTGGTAAAGCGCTGCATGGCATGCCAGACCGGCTCGTAAGCCATCTGGCCCAGCTCGCGAAAGCCCAGCGTGCCGTGCATCACAACACCATGTGCACGATGCCGGAAGCCCGCAGTTCGCTGTTGATGTTGTACAGCTGATCCTGGTCGGTGGCGACGATGTGCAACTGGATGGTGGTGTACTTGCCGTTGCTGCTTTGACGCTCGTCGATGCGCTCATCATTGATGGTCGCGTGTTTCAGGACGATCGCGATGATCTTGTCCTTGTTGCCAACACCCGTATCACTGATCACCTTGATCGGATAATCGGTCTGGGGAAATTCGATCTTTGGCGCCTTTACTTCGGTATCGGTCATGGCGTAACGGCCTCTATAGCGCAAGCCGTGGTAACGCACATGGCCCCGCACCGGATCGGGGCGGGGCCATGCAGGTCAACACAAAATCAGTTGAACAAGCCGTAGAAGAATAGACGGATGCTATCCCACATGCGGCGGAAGATACCACCCTCCTCGACGCCATCCAGAGCGATCAGGTCGGCGCTGTGCACCACCTTGTTTTCCAGTTTGACTTCGACTTTACCGATCACGTCGCCCTTGGCGATTGGCGCAACCAGTTGCGGGTTCATGGTCATGCTGGCAGCGAGCTTCTTCAGCTGGCCTTTTGGCAGAGTCATGGTCAGGTCTTGCGCCAGACCGGCCTTGACCTGGCTGGTGGTGCCTTTCCATACCGGCGCCTGCGCCAGTTCAGTGCCCTTCTGGTAGAAGGTCTGGGTTTCGAAGAAGCGGAAACCATAGGTCAGCAACTTCTGGGTTTCAGCGGCGCGAGCCACTTCGCTGTTGGTACCGAACACCACGGCGATCAGGCGCTGGCCATCACGTACAGCCGAGGACACCATGCAGTAGCCGGCTTCATCGGTGTGGCCGGTTTTCAGACCGTCAACGGTCTTGTCGCGCCACAGCAGCAGATTGCGGTTAGGCTGCTTGATGCCGTTCCAGAAGAACTCTTTCTGCGAGTAGATCGCATAGTGAGCCGGGTCTTCGTGGATGATCGCACGGGCCAGGATCGCCATGTCGTGCGCCGACGAGTAGTGCTCAGGGTTTGGCAGGCCGGTCGGGTTCATGAAGTGGGTATTGGTCATGCCCAGTTCGGTGACGGTCTTGTTCATCAGATCGGCGAACGCGTCTTCGCTGCCGGCGATGTGCTCGGCCAGGGCGACGCTGGCGTCGTTACCGGACTGGATGATGATGCCGTGCAGCAGGTCGCTGACAGTCACCTGCGAACCGACCTTGATGAACATCCGCGAACCGCCGGTGCGCCAGGCGTTTTCGCTGACGGTCACCGGATCGTTTTCACCGATCTGACCGCGACGGATTTCCAGGGTTGCGATGTACGCGGTCATCAGCTTGGTCAGGCTGGCCGGTGGCAGACGCTGGTCGCCGTTGTTTTCGACCAGCACGTTGCCGCTGCTGGCGTCCATCAGAACATAGGCCTTGGCGGCCAGTTGTGGTGGCGACGGCATCATCTCGGCCGCGAAGGCGGCTGGCGAGAGGAGCAGCGGGACTAGCAGACACAGGCGTTTGGCAAAGGTGGTGATGTTCATCCGTCTCTCGAAATCGCTAATGGAAACTTGCCCGAAGGCAAAACTTATTCAGACAGCCTTCTAACGGGCCATCGCGTGTTCAGTTGCTCACTCCAGTCACCCTTGCCGGGCTTTTGTTCTTCGACGAGCCAACAACCTGGTTCACCCCCCGAATACCGCAAGTGAACCGTCAATCAAGGTCTACGTGTTACTCGGTGACCACGCTGGGCGAACCCAGATTGGCCAGCCGCACACTGTTCTGCACCTGGGCGATCTCACCCGGCGAGCCGATCGGCCCCAGGCGTACCCGGTGCAGGGTCTGCTGATTGCGCACGATCGAGCTGATGAACACCGGCGCGCTCACCATCCCGCTGAGCTTCGACCTCAGCAGCTCGGCAGCGTCCGGGTTGGCGAACGCGCCCACCTGCAGATACTGGCCAGACGCTGGTGCAGAAGCGTTTTTTTTTGCATCGATCTGCACGGGCACCACGGCCGCGGCGTGTTGCTGCGGCGGCGGCGTCCATTGCTCGACGGTACCGGCCGACGCGGTGATGACCGGGGCGCTATTCTGCGCCACTTGCGGCTCATTGAGCATCAGCGGCGCCGGACGGCCCTTGGCCGCCCACCACTGCTGCGGATCGATGCCTTCGACCTTGACCCGTGCGGTGCCGGTTTCGGCATAGCCAAGCTTCTTCGCCGCAGCATAAGACAAGTCAATGATTCGATCGGAGTAGAACGGCCCACGGTCGTTGACGCGCAGGATCACCGTTTTGTTGTTGTCCAGGTTGGTCACCCGGACGTAACTTGGCAGCGGCAAGGTCTTGTGCGCGGCACTCATGCCGTACAGGTCATACACTTCGCCGTTGGCGGTGTTCTGGCCATGGAACTTGGTGCCGTACCAGGACGCCGTACCCGAAGCCACGTAGGTCTTGGATTCCTGCAACGGAAAGTAGGTCTTGCCCAGCACGGTGTACGGATTGGCCTTGTACGGGCCGGTGTGCAGGGTCGGTGTCGCATCCGGGATGCGCGAAACATCGACATCCCACCAAGGCGCGCCGTCTTTGTGCGCGCGGTTGATGTCCAGGCCCGGTTGGGCGCGGACAGCGGTGGACGGGGTTTTCTGCGTCGGCGTGCGGCTGGTCGTGCAACTGGCGACCAGGACTGCCAACGCAGCGAAAGCCACCAGCTTCAGGGGTTTATTGTTAGGCAATGCCTGCATTACTTGACGCCCCGTGCTTGTACCAGCTGTTCAGACAGTTGATGTACGGCCATGGCGTACATCACGCTGCGGTTATAACGCGTGATCGCGTAGAAATTCTGCAGGCCCATCCAGTATTCAGGGCCGTTGTCGCCTTCGAGGCGAAATGCGGTAACCGGCATATCATCGCGCAGCGCATCATGACTTGACCAGCCCAGCGCCCGCAACTCTGCGACCGTTTTCACCGGTTCGATACCAGTAGTCAGGCCTTCATCAACCTGCTCGCCGCGCACATCGGCGCGGCTGACCACCGGTTCGCCGGCGACCCAGCCATGACGCTTGAAGTAGCTGGCGACGCTGCCAATGGCATCGTCCGGGTTGTTCCAGATATTGATGTGGCCGTCACCGTCGAAATCCACCGCGTAGGCGCGAAAGCTGCTCGGCATGAACTGCGGCAGGCCCATGGCCCCGGCGTACGAGCCTTTCAGGGTCAGCGGGTCGACCTGCTCTTCGCGGGCCAGCAGCAGGAACTCACGCAGTTCCTTGCGGAAAAATTCGGCACGGGGAGGATAGTCGAAGCCGAGGGTCGATAATGCGTCGATCACCCGAAAATTACCGGTATTACGTCCGAAAAAGGTCTCGACGCCGATGATCGACACGATCACTTGTGCCGGCACGCCGTATTCCTGCTCGGCACGGGCCAGGGTCGCCTCGTGCTGACGCCAGAAGTCGACACCACGGGCGATGCGCGCGTCGGTGATGAACATCGGACGATATTCGTTCCACTGCTTGACCCGTTCGGCGGGTCTGGAGATGGCGTCGAGAATCGACTGCTTGCGTTGCGCCTCGCGGAACACACCCATCAGTTGTTCACCGGCGAAACCGTAGTCGCGGGTCATTTCGCCGACGAATTCGGCCACCTGCGGCGAGCCTTCATAGTCGCCGGCCAGCGCTTCCTGCACGCTCCCCAGCAGGCCCACCAGGCCAACCAGCGGCGCGCATCGAGTCGCCCAGCCACGCATTACTTGCATTGCACTCTTCACCTTATTCAAACCTGTGCGATCCACTTGCGATGGGTATGGATCGACATCAAAACCCCAAACGCTGACAGCAGCGTCACCAGCGAAGTTCCTCCGTAGCTAATGAACGGCAACGGCACCCCCACGACCGGTAACAGGCCACTGACCATACCGATGTTGACGAAAACGTAAACAAAAAAAGTCATGGTCAACGCGCCGGCGAGCAATTTGCCGAACAGCGTTTGCGCCTGAGCGGTGATCACCAGCCCGCGACCGATCAACAACAGATAGATCAGCAGCAGCGCGCAAATCCCCACCAGACCGAACTCTTCGCCAAGCACAGCAATGATGAAGTCGGTGTGGCTTTCCGGGAGAAAGTCCAGGTGTGACTGGGTGCCGAGCAGCCAGCCTTTGCCAAATACGCCACCGGAGCCGATCGCGGCTTTCGACTGGATGATGTTCCAGCCGGTGCCGAGCGGATCGCTTTCCGGGTCGAGGAAAGTCAGGACACGCTGCTTCTGATAGTCGTGCATGACGAAGAACCACATCGCCACCGACACCGGCACCGCCGCCGCCAATACGCTGAGAATCCAGCGCCAGCGCAGGCCGCCCATGAACAGGACGAAGGCGCCACCGGCGAGAATCAGCAGCGAGGTACCCAGATCCGGCTGGCGCACGATCAGAATGAACGGCACGCCGATCAGCATCAGGCTGATGCCGACGTGCTTGAGCTGCGGCGGCAAGGTGCGTTTGGACAGATACCAGGCGATGGTCGCCGGCATCAGGATCTTCATGAATTCCGAGGGCTGGAAGCGGATCACCCCGGGGATGTTGATCCAGCGCGTGGCGCCCATGGCGTTGTGGCCCATGATGTCGACGACGATCAGCAATATCACGCCGATCACGTAACCGAGCGGCACCCAGCGCGCCATGAAACGCGGTTCGAACTGGGCGATGACGATCATTGCCACCAGACCGATGCCGAAAGATGTGGCCTGCTTGCCGAGCAGATCCCAGCTCTTGCCGCTGGCCGAATACAGCACGAACAGGCTGCCGGCGGCGAGTATCAGCAGCAGGATCAACAGCGGGCCATCGATATGCAGTCTTTGCAGCAACGTCGCGCGGCGACGCATCACATCCTCGCTGGAGAGCATGCGATCGAAGTTATTCATCACGGGCCGGGGCCTCCGCAGTGATAGGGCTGGCGTACTCGGCTTTCAGGTGGCCGTCCTGGTCGAGCAACCAGGCGTCCATGACCTGGCGCACCACGGGCGCGGCAACGCCGGAACCAGACTCACCGTTCTCGACCATCACCGACACGACGATTTTCGGATCATCGGCCGGGGCGAAGCCGACAAACAACGCGTGGTCGCGGTGGCGTTCCTGGACCTTGGAGCGGTCGTATTTCTCGCCCTGCTTGATCGCCACCACCTGCGCGGTACCGGACTTGCCGGCGATGCGGTATTGCGCGCCGATCGCCGCTTTGCGCGCGGTACCACGGGCACCGTGCATCACCTGCTGCATGCCATGGTTGACCTTGTTCCAGTCGGACGGGTCACGCAGGATGATGTTCGGCATCGGGTTTTCATCCACCGGTTTGACCCCGTCGAGGGACTTGGCCAGATGCGGACGGTTCCAGATGCCCTTGTTGGCCACCAGCGCCGTGGCCTGGGCCAGTTGCAGCGGCGTCGACTGCATGTAGCCCTGGCCGATCCCGAGAATCAGGGTTTCGCCGGGGAACCACGCCTGCTTGCGCGTCGCCCGTTTCCATTCGCGGGACGGCATCAGGCCCGGGGACTCTTCGAACATGTCCAGCGAGACCTTCTGGCCGATGCCGAACTTGTTCATATAGGTCGACAGCCGATCGATGCCGAGCTTGTGCGCCAGGTCATAGAAGTAGGTGTCGTTGGAACGCATGATCGCCGTGTCGAGGTCGACGAAGCCGTCACCAGTGCGATTCCAGTTGCGATACTTGTGGTCGTAGTTGGGCAGCATGTAATAGCCCGGGTCGAACACCCGGCTCGAAGCCGTGACTACGCCAGCGTCGAGACCGGCAATTGCCACCGCCGGTTTGATCGTCGAGCCCGGCGGGTACAGACCGCGCAGCACGCGGTTGAACAACGGCCGGTCGATGGAATCGCGCAACTCGGCGTAGGCCTTGAAGCTGATACCGGTGACGAACAGGTTGGGGTCGAAACTCGGCTGACTGACCATCGCCAGCACTTCGCCGGTTTTCGGATCGAGCGCCACCACCGCGCCACGTCGCCCGCCCAGCGCGGCCTCGGCGGCTTCCTGCAACTTGATATCGAGGCTCAGGACGATGTCCTTGCCGGGAATCGGATCGGTGCGTTTGAGCACGCGCAATACGCGGCCACGGGCGTTGGTCTCGACTTCCTCGTAACCGACCTGACCGTGCAATTCCGGCTCGTAGAAACGCTCGATGCCGGTCTTGCCGATGTGGTGGGTGCCGCTGTAGTTGACCGGATCCAGCGACTTCAGCTCTTTCTCGTTGATCCGCCCCATGTAGCCCACCGAGTGGGCAAAATGCGCGCCCTGCGGGTAATGCCGGACCAGTTGCGCGACCACTTCCACCCCGGGCAAGCGGAACTGGTTCACCGCAATGCGGGCGATCTGCTCTTCGGTCAGCTCGAACAGGATCGGCACCGGCTCGAACGGCCGACGGCCCTGACGCATGCGTTTCTCGAAGATCACCCGGTCCTCGGGCGTCAGCTCCAGCACCTCGACGATGACGTCGAGCACCTGTTGCCAGTCGCCGGAGCGCTCGCGGGTCATGCTCAGGCTGAAGCTCGGCCGGTTGTCGGCCACGACCACGCCGTTGCGATCGAAAATCAGCCCGCGCGTCGGCGGAATCGGCTGCACGTGGACGCGGTTGTTTTCCGACAGGGTCGAGTGGTACTCGTACTGGATCACCTGCAGGTAATACAGACGCGCGATCAGCACACAGATCAGCGCCACGATCACGATCGCACCGAACACGACACGGCTGCGCACCAGACGGGCGTCCTTTTCGTGGTCCTTGATGCGGATCGGCTGAGACATGAGGGCAGGCTTACTTGTGGTAAGGGTGGCCGGACAACACGGTCCAGGCACGGTACAACTGTTCGCCGATCAGGATCCGCACCAGCGGGTGCGGCAAGGTCAGCGGCGACAACGACCAGCGCTGGTCAGCGCGGGCACAGACTTCCGGTGCCAGCCCTTCCGGGCCGCCGACCATGAAGTTGACCGTGCGCGAATCTAGGCGCCAGCGATCGAGTTCGACCGCCAGTTGCTCGGTGCTCCACGGCTTGCCGTGAACCTCCAGCGTGACGATCCGCTCGTTGTGCCCGACCTTGGCCAGCATGGCTTCGCCTTCCTGGCGGATGAAACGGGCCACGTCGGCATTCTTGCCACGGGTATTGAGCGGAATTTCCACCAGTTCCAGCGCCAGCTCGGACGGAAGACGCTTGGCATATTCATGCCAGCCTTCTTCCACCCACTTGGGCATGCGTGAACCGACGGCGATCAGGCGCAGTCGCACAGCAATCCCTTAGAACTGGTCTTTGTTGAGCTTGGTGAAATGCTCGTGGGTGTTTTCCGGGCTGTGGTGCTTGGCATCGGCCGCACGGCTTTGCTCGGCACCGGCCCACAGGCGCTCCAGGTCGTAGAACTGACGCGCCGAGGCAGTCATCATGTGCACGATCACCAGATCGAGGTCGAGCAGTACCCAATCGCTGTCGCCCTTGCCTTCTTCGCCCAGCGGCTTGGCGCCCTGCTTTTTCACTTCCTCGCGGACCTTGTCGAGCATCGCGTTGATCTGGCGATTGGAGGTACCGGTGGCGATGATCATGTAGTCAGTGATGCTCTGCTTGTCGCGCACATCGATGATCTGGATGTCCTGGGCCTTGACGTCTTCCAGCGCGGCGACGGCAATCTTGACCAGTTCGTCGCCCTTGAGCGGCTCGTTGGTGTTGACGGCTTCCGGCAGTGGTGCGCTCTTGAACGTGCCTTTGCGCTTTACTTTCGGTAGATCTTTATCAGTCATATGTAACTCGTTTTGCTCATGTATTCGGCGGCTTGGGGATACGGTGATCCGTATCGGTGAAGCGCGCCTTGTTCAGTTCGACGCACGGTACAGACCGTGCGCATCGATGTAGGCCAGGACCGCGTCGGGCACCAGGAAACGTACCGACTTACCGCTGGCCAGCAGTTGACGGATCTGGGTGGCGGAAACCGCGAGCGGTGTCTGCCAGACGAATGCAATCTGTCCGCTCGGCCCTTTCAGGGCCAGCGGGTCGCTCACCGAACGCGCTGCCAGCAGGTTGCGCAAGGCATCCGGCGGTTCGCTGTCGGCGTCCGGGCGCTGTAGCACCAGGATGTGGCAATGCTGGAGCAACTCTTCCCAGCGGTGCCAAGTGGGCAGGCCGCAAAATGCGTCCCAGCCCAAAAGCAGAAAAACCTGGGTCTCGGCGGGCATCTCTGCGCGCAGCGACTCCAGGGTATCGATGGTCCAGGACGGTTTGTCCCGCTGCAATTCGCGGGCGTCCACCACCAACGGCGGCAATCCGGCCACCGCGCACTCGACCATCGCCAGCCGGTCCTGCGCCGACACCTGCGGCGTCCCGCGATGTGGCGGCCGCGCGTTCGGCATCAGGCGCAACTCGTCCAGCGTCAGCGCTTCGACAACTTCCAGCGCGCCACGCAAATGGCCGATGTGCACCGGGTCGAACGTACCGCCCAGCACGCCAATGCGTTGCGGGCGCGACTCGCTGCCGGTGTGCGGCGCTGTCAGGTCGAGGTAGGTCAAGTCAGACCGTCGCCTGGCCGCGCAACTGGCCATCGCCGACCACGATGTACTTCTCGCAGGTCAGCCCCTCAAGCCCGACCGGGCCGCGGGCGTGCAGCTTATCAGTAGAAATGCCGATCTCGGCACCCAATCCGTATTCAAATCCATCGGCAAAGCAGGTCGGCGTGTTGATCATCACCGAGGCCGAGTCGACTTCCGCCACGAACCGGCGGGTGTCAGCGAGGTTTTCGCTGACGATCGAGTCGGTGTGATGGGAGCCGTAATGGTTGATGTGTTCGATCGCCTGCTCCAGACCGTCGACCACGCGGATCGACAGAATCGGCGCCAGGTACTCGGTGTGCCAGTCGTCTTCGCTGGCCGCGACCGCTTCGATGATCGCCCGGGTGCGCTCGCAACCGCGCAGCTCGACGCCTTTTTCGCGGAACTGCGCGGCCATCGAAGGCAGGAAATCCCTGGCAACGGCCTGATCGACCAGCAGGGTTTCCATCGCGCCGCAGATGCCATAACGGTAGGTCTTGGCGTTGAAGGCGATGCTTTGGGCTTTGGCCAGATCGGCGTGTTCGCTGACATAAACGTGGCAGATGCCGTCCAGGTGCTTGATCACTGGCACGCGGGCATCACGGCTGATGCGTTCGATCAGGCCACGACCGCCACGGGGCACGATGACGTCGACGTATTCCGGCATGCTGATCAGCGCGCCGACGGCGGCACGGTCGGTGGTTTCCACCACTTGCACCACGGCGGCGGGCAGTTCGGCCTCGGCCAGACCGCGCTGAATGCACGCGGCAATCGCGCGATTGGAATGAATGGCCTCGGAGCCACCGCGCAGGATGGTCGCGTTGCCGGACTTCAGGCACAGACTGGCGGCATCGATGGTCACGTTCGGGCGGGATTCGTAAATGATCCCGATCACGCCCAGCGGTACGCGCATCTTGCCGACCTGAATACCCGACGGACGGAAGCTCATGTCGCGGATCGCGCCGACCGGATCCGCCAGTGCAGCGACCTGGCGCAAGCCGACGATCATGCCGTCGATGCGTGCCGGGGTCAGTTCCAGACGCTCCAGCAGCGCCGGCTCCAGACCGTTGGCGCGACCGGCAGCCAGATCCAGCTCATTGGCGGCGGCCAGCTCGGCGCGCGCAGCGTCCAGAGCATTGGCGGCAGCCTGCAAGGCGCGGTTTTTCTGCGCGGTGCTGGCGCGACCGATGACCCGGGAGGCAGCGCGGGCGGCGCGACCCAATCGGGTCATGTAGTCAAGAACGGACTCAGTCATGGTCTGCTGGGGTCTTGGCAAAGAGGAAAGCGGCAGATTATAGCTGCCGCGTCCCGGGACTAACAGCGGTGACGGGCGGATGGTCGAAATGAGCTGCGTTTGGCCGGCGTTCAGACGTAATTAAGCTCAGCGTTGTTATCATCACGACCTCTTGAGCCTGGATAAACCTTGCCCATCATGACCAACGTGCCCCTTTGCCCCGAGTCCGCGCGCCTGCCCGTGGGCCTGCCGGACAGTTTTTTCGACCGCGACGCCCAGGTGCTGGCGCAGGCGCTGCTCGGCAAAGTCATCCGCCATCGCGTCGGCGATCTGTGGCTGAGTGCGCGAATCATCGAAACCGAAGCCTATTACTGCGCGGAAAAAGGCAGCCACGCCTCGCTCGGCTATACAGAAAAGCGTAAGGCTTTGTTTCTGGATGGCGGCCACATCTATATGTACTACGCACGCGGCGGTGATTCGCTGAACTTCAGTGCGCAGGGGCCGGGCAATGCGGTGCTGATCAAATCCGCCTATCCGTGGGTCGATGAAGTGAGCGGTCCGGCGAGTCTGGCGCAGATGCTGCTGAACAATCCCGATGCCCAGGGCCGACCGCGTCCGACGCAGAAGCTCTGCGCCGGACAGACCCTGCTGTGCAAGGCGCTGGGTTTGAAAGTGCCGATGTGGGACGCCAAGCGTTTCGATCATGAACTGTTGCTGGTCGAGGACCCGGGACCGCCACCCGCGCAGATCATTCAAACCACCCGGTTGGGCATTCCGCTGGGCCGTGATGAACACTTGATGTATCGCTTTGTTGACGCTGCGTATGCGCAATGGTGCACGCGGAACCCGCTGCGACGGGGTCAGGTCGAAGGCCGGGATTATATTTTGCTTCCCGTAACCGACGCCGCATCCGTCAATGAATGATGTCCCTCCTGTGGGAGCGAGCCTGCTCGCGAAGGGGTCGTGCCAGCCAACGCTTCTATCGTCTGACACAGCGTATTCGCGAGCAGGCTCGCTCCCACAGGTCAGCAGTCAACCGCGTAACAATTACTTAAAGAATGAATGGAGTTTTTCTGTATGGGCCCATGGCTCGATAGCATCACTGGATGGCTCGGCGCCAATCCGCAGTGGTTGGCCGCAGCGGTGTTCATCGTTGCGTGCGTGGAGTGTCTGGCGATCGCCGGGCTGATCGTGCCGGGCACGGTGCTGTTGTTCGGCGTGGCGGTACTGGCCGGCAGTGGCGCGCTGTCATTGAGCGAAACACTGTTGCTGGGCTTTCTTGGCGGCATTCTTGGCGATCTGATGTCGTATTTCCTTGGCCGCCATTTCCACCAGAACATCCGCCGCCTTCCCGGGCTGCGCCATCACCCCGAATGGATGGCCGGCGCCGAGTCGTACTTCCAGCGCTATGGCATCGCCAGCTTGCTGGTCGGGCGTTTCATCGGCCCGCTACGACCAATGCTGCCAATGGTCGCCGGGATGTGCGACATGCCCTTCCCGCGTTTTTTCGCCGTCAGCCTGTTGGCCGCTGCTGGCTGGAGCCTGGCTTATCTGCTGCCGGGCTGGGCCACCGGCGCGGCGTTCCGTCTGCCATTGCCTGAAGGGTTCTGGCTGGAGGCCGGGATTGTCGCCGCCAGCATCGCGGTGATGGTCGGCCTGAGCGTCAACAGCAGCGTGCGCCGCCATCGTCGCGCGACAATCTGGATCGGCGGCATGAGCCTGCTGATCCTGATCGGTCTGTTCATCGGCTATCCATACCTCACCGCGCTCGACAACGGCGTGATGACCCTGGTGCAGGAGCACCGCCAGCCAGCGCTGGACGAAATCGCCGTGACGCTGACCCTGATCGGCGAATTCCGCAACATGCTGCTGTTCAGTGCCCTGCTCGTCATTCTGCTGGTGCTGTGCAAGCAGTGGCGCCAGGCAATGTTCGCGGGCGCCACCATGCTGGTCACCGCAATGGCCAATACCGGAACCAAGTATTTTTTCGCCCGGGTGCGCCCGGAAGTGCTCAGCGATCCATTGACCACCTACAGCATGCCCAGCGGCCACGCTTCTGGCGCATTCGCCCTGTTCCTGACGCTGGGTGTACTCGCCGGACGCGGTCAGCCGCCGCGCATGCGCCTGACCTGGCTGCTGATTGCCTGCATCCCGGCACTCTCTATCGCCCTGTCGCGGGTGTATCTGGGCGCGCACTGGCCAACCGACATATTGGCCGGGGCGATGCTCGCCAGTTGCGTGTGTGCTGCAATGCTGTGGTTGAGCCAACGGCAGGCGTCCCTTAATGCGATGCCGTTCAAGATCTGGTGGCTGATCCTGCCATCGATGGTTGCTCTGTTCGGCTTCTTCGTACTGCGCCACTTGCCACATACATTGTTGCGTTACGCCTACTAAACCAGACAACTCACAAGCCAGATTTTTTATACGCCGCTCTTTCGGAATATTCCGACAAGAGCGGCGTTGATAACCTACGCAAACTTCCCCTCCTGCGGTTAACTTTCCTGGTTATAAAACCGACGTTTCCGCATTCCCAATCGACGCCAAACTAGCGTTACATAGTCCAGCCGGAACACGGTGGCGAAGTATTTCGCGCAACAGAAAATCCGTGAGTTCAATCCGCCCGGCTTGAGCACTTGCCAACAATCAATATTTATCCGGACCCGGCATTGAAGTTCTGCCGAGGCATTTATCAATTCATTCTTTGTCGAGTTATTCATGAGTCCAAAGATACCCCGCAAGACGCCTGTTACAACGCCGCATCAAACTGATCCGCACGCACCGGCACCACATCGCCCCTTGATCGATGCCAGCGCCGTTGAAATATCGAGAAGGACCGGTAGTCACGATCAGACGCTGCCCCCAACAACTTCCGGCAGCCCCCTCGCCGATGCAAACCCGAGACTTCCGGCGATCGAAATCTTCCAGTTACCGGCACATGGCGCTTATCGTTCTGAACATTCCACTTCAATAACCGATTACTGGTTGTCAGAGGCTTTTCTGCGTGGGATGAAGCCCGCTGACCCCGATGGATTTCGCTGGGTCGTTGGCAGAAAGTTCGTCGACGTCGAATATCAGGGCGCTTTGCAAACCACTCACGTCGGCGTGGATGAAACCGGCGCATGGCGCAGCAAGTTGCTGACCGAGCGCGTGCCCTCCGGGCCGCCTCTGTATAAAAACGCAGACAGCCCCACCTGGCGCCTGACCGAACAACCCGCGCCGAAGCGAGCGCGGCTCGCCCCCGCGACAACGCCCATCAATCAAAGCCGTTACAGTCCATCGGGGCGTTCGCCGGATGCTCAGGGTTACTACGAAATGCATCCGCTTTTTGCAGCGCGCACAGACCCCCCCCTGTTCGCCTTCAGGGATTCATTTGGCAATTTCATTCCGGTAGATCCTCCGTCGGGGGGATTCGCGGCGTCGCCGACCCACCTCAAACAGTGGACCGATCATGAGATCTGGCAGCTATATGGCTTGCAGGGCCAGGACATCGCGCGCTTTCGTGTCGAAGCTCAGGCCAGCGGCATGCCGCCACAGTGGGCACATCCCACAACCACCGGAAATCCGCTGACCGATCTGCTGCGCGACTCACTGCGCTGGCTGCATCCGCAGATGAGCCGTGCAGAGCGCGAAGCCTTTCTGCAATCGTTCAATCTGCTGCCCAGGCAATTGACCCGCTTGCAGCAGGAGATGAGCGACCATCTGGCGATTCCAGCCTGGGCACTGGCGCACAAGCGCCTGTTGGATGACGTCACCCACCCGCGACGCTTCGAGCAATTGGCCAAGGATGCGGTCGAGCAGCTCAACCTCAAGCACAATGCCCGCCACGACTGGTACGACGCCGAACAAGGCCTGACCCCCGAAGTCCGCGAGGCGCTGTTGAAACAGCTCGGTTACCTGCGCAACAAACACAATTGCCTGTATCGCACGGACATCCCGGCACTGTTTCGCGGTGACGAGCGCACGCCGTTCGAGCTGGCGAATGACGGCACCATGCTGCCCCGCTACCACCACAAACCCGGCGCCACCACGCACAAGCCGATCAGCGCGACGTTCAGTCTCGAGCAGGGCCAGATGTATGCCAGCGCCCCCGATCCCGCATACCTGCGCTTCAACAGCCAGACCCACAAATATCCGGGGCGCGACGCGGGTGACAGCAGCTCAGACAGCGGCGCAAGCGACGCCGATGATTCAAGCAGTTCCTCATCCGACTGGTCTGATCCTGAGAGCCCCGTCGCCTGGGATCACGAGCGGGGTTATCGGTCCACGCGCACGCGGCAGACAGAAATGTTCATGTACGCCCTCGACACGCGCAATCTGGAAGTCGTCCCGCACGAAGAGAACATGGCGTTCAATTCCGCTGCGCGTGAGAACCCGCCGACCTGGTTTCCCTCCGACGATTTCGAGGGGCTGATTTCAGTCACCCGCAGCGGAGTTCCAGCCGAGCGTATCTGGTTACTGAACACAGACCTGAGCAAAGGCGCCAGGATCGCAGACATCAAGGAACAGGCCGGCGCGGACGCTGAGCGTATCGAGGCGGCGACCCATGCCGGGCATGCCAACAAATTCCAATACGACCGACTGATCGACAAAGTGGAAGCGGCGGGACTGCCAATCCTCAGGCTGTCGGGCAACAAGAACGAGTTTGCATACGACATCGCCTGGCCCTGAACCGGGCACGCCCATACAACGCCGGAGAGGAGACCGGCCCCCTCATGCACACCATTAAAGGATTAATACGTGTCGAAACTCATCGTCCCTGCGACCCATATCGCCCACGTTCGCGCACTTGAAGTTACCCCCATCGACGTCTCGGCGAATCCCCATGCGCCGCCCACCCATATGCGCAATCAGACGCAGGCGCCTGACATTGATCCGTCGCTTCGCAAAACCCTCAAAGCCCTGGACAAGCATCTGGGCCTGCTACGCATCGGTGAGATCATGATCAGTCGGGTCGAATTGCAAGCGCTGGGGGCGACCATTGACGGTCAACCGGTCAGTGCGGCGAACGCCCACATCAAGAGCGTGGATCAGGCATTTCTCGACGGACTCAATTTTCAATCGGCGCAGGTGCAGTCGCGCTTGCAGGCCGTGGATTTCCCAGACAATGACATGGCGGCAATGCTGTTTTACGAAATTGCCTGCAAGCGCTCGGTGGATGCCGGCCCACTGTTCATCAGTGATACGCCGCTGGTTTCCGGCAGCGCCATGGATCGCCTCAACAAGCTGGGCAAGGCTGCGCAAAAGCTGGAAATCCACCGCGCGGACGCGTTTGAAAACACACCGGGCTGGATCAACAAGAGCAAAAGCTATTTGATGAGCGGCGCGGGAGTCGGCATGCAAGCCTTCGGCATCTACAGCAGCTACATGGCGCTGACCGATGCGATCAAGAAAGGCGAGGCACTGGAAATGCTGTACTACGGCGGATCCATCGCTGCAGAACTCGGCTCGCTGATCATCGAGCAGGGCCTGACCAGAACAGGCCAGGCGATGCTCACTCAGGGCAGCAACGTGCTGAGGGGTTTTGCGCTGACCTCAATCGGCAAATACATGAGCCGTGGTGCGGGACTGTTCGCCAGCGCGATTACCTTGCCGTTCGACATCGTTGACGCGATCAAATCCTTCAACGCCGCCGCCGCGACATCGGGCAAACAAGCTCAGGATCATTATTTCAGCGGTGCCCTGAGTGTAGCGGGCGCGGGTATCAGCCTGGTGCTGGGCGTCGCCGCGCTGGCCGGCTTCGGCAGCGTTGCCGGCCCGCTCGGCCTTGCGACCGCTGCGCTGCTCATCGGCGGATCGATGATTTATCAGGCCGCCAGGGTCGTCGACGATATCGACGACTACATCGAACTGACGACACTCGAGCGTCTGCGCTCGGGATGGTTCGCCTTCACCGGCAAGGAACTGGACACCGAGGTGATGGATCGCTTCAAACTGTCCAGGCTTTACAGTGACTATGGAAAACAGCTCGAACTGTCGGCGAAAGACATGCTGGCCGGTGCTTACAAGGACTCCATCGCACAGGTAGTCAATGGCGCGTTTCGCGCTGAACTGCGCCCTGTCGAACTGTGGCGTTACCAGTGGGACGAAAGCGCCGGGCAGTTGCCGTTCAGACTCGACAGCCAAGCGGTGATCGTCGGCGGCGACGATGCAGTCGACGCAAGCCTCGGATTACCCGACAACCTCAAAGGCATGGTCAGCGGCAGCCCAGGCGAAGGCAAAGGCGTGTTCTGGCGCCTGGGTGATGGCAACGACCGCGTGGTTGGCGTCAAGGCGCGGCCCAACCTCTTCACCTACCGCGACGGCCATAAGGCACTGACGGGCGGCGACACAAATGATGCGTTCTACCAGGAAGTCTCTGATCAGGAACTGGATCGATCGAGCAAACCGCCGCACATCAATGTGCTGGATGGCGGCTCGGGCAACGACCTGGTTGCGTTCGAAGGCGTCCGCCCGATTACCGACACGCGTTACATCGGTCACGACGTCAACCTGCAAACCGGCAAGGTCTCACTTCGCGGCCCGGACTCTGCGAACGACACCCTCGAAGTCGCCCATCTGACCTCCATTGAAAACGTTGCGACCTTGCGCAAAGGCACGAGCACTATCACGGGCAATGACCAGCCCAACCAGATTTCCGCCAACGGTTACGACCGCATCAGCGCCGGCGACGGCAACGACACGATCGCAATCTCTGGTACCGAGTGCACGATAGAGGGCGGCGGCGGCGAAGATCGCTATTACATCGCCGACACCAATGCACGTACAACGATCATCGAGTGTGGCGACCATTCGAGCCTGATCGAATTCGGCTGGCCGATGGCGGTCATTCAACGCTGGCAAATCATCGGCACCTCACTGGTGGTCAATTCTTTGCGCGGCAGGGACGGCAGCGACCCCGACCATGTGCTGACCCTTGAAAACGTCTACCAGACAGTCAACGGTCAGCGTCAATTGGACAATGCTCGGTGGGTGTTCCGCACTATCGATGGCTATGAACTGCGCGCGCAACTGCCCACTCGACCTGGTGAAGCGTTGAGTCAGGACATCGAGGTTGCCGTCACTGTCAGCGGACGGCCGGCACCCGCCCCGGCAATCGTCAACGGTGGCACGGTGGCGCTGGACGGTCAGGGCGTGCAGCGCCACTTCGTCGCACGTACCGAGCACAGGGTCGAATTCGTCGCCACAGGCAACGCTACCGGCGCCCGTACGATTTACCTGGATTACCAGGACAGCGAGATCGTCGACGTGGTGGTCAGCTATGGCGTGGAATTGCGCCAGGGTGTTTCGGGCAATACGCACCTGACCTACAACAACATCAGCCTGTCGATTCTGCTGCCATCCAGAGTGCTGGCCTTCAAAGGCGTGATCCAGACGATTGCCGCCGCGACGGGCTACAGTGGCCAAAACAGCCTGAAGGTCACGACACCGCTTCTGGCCCGGGACATCGTGCTGGTCATGCAGGATGACGTTTCATACCGCGTGCAGGTGCCCGCGTTCGATTACCGGGACGACGCCAGAAACCCCGGCATCCGTGTGCTCAGCTCGCGGAGCTGGTTGAAGCGGCGCAACGGAAAATATCCATTCATCCGCCCGCTGGTCAGCGAGAAACCATCACTGGGCGCCCAGAACAGCAAAGTGGTCATCGAATCGCGGCCGCACACCGGGATTTATCTGCTCGAAGGCAAAAGCGCGACTTACGACGTCTATCTCGCCAGCAACAGCATCCTGCGTCTGGCCACACCGGGCGCTGCGGCAAAAACGGCCAATGCATCGAGATGGAATCTGTTCACCCGTACCCTGACAGAAACCGTCACGCGCGCCGACATTCAGCTCCAGGGCAACCGCCTGCGCATTGCCAGCGTCACGGTAGAGTTGCCGGACATCTTGGATGACACTCCGGTGGAGTGCATCGGTGTGGTGACGTCAGCCGGCAACATTTATGAAGTGTCGCTGCTGTTTGAGGTGTTGCAGCTGTATGTGATCGATGCTCGTGGCTACGCCAGTGTCGAGGCATTGCTGACGGATATCGACAAGCACAAACAACGCCACGAACTGGCCGCGCGGGTCTACGTCACCCACATCGGCTACAAACCCGAGACAGTGGGCACGCTGGTTTACAACTCGGTGAGCAATCAATGGAGCCTGCTCAATGATCCGCAAGAGCGCGTCAACCGCGACGGTCTGTTCATCCCAGTCAACATGAGCTGACGGTGCGCTGCCGGTTTCAACATCGTGCCAGGGTGGGCCTGCGCTGATCTTCGTTTGCGCCTTGAGTCATGCGTTTTGCAAGTGAAACTAGGCGAACAGTTCGCCCTGCAACTCGTCGAGTAATGCCTGGATCGCATCCAGCCGTTGCTGAGGGTCGTCGAGTTGCAGCAGATCGATCTTGTCTTCTTCGGCGAACGGCAACAGGTAGGCAAGCTGATTGGCCAGTGACTGTTGACCGGCAGCTTCAGTGCCCATGTCCAACGCTTCGACCATCGGGTGTTCGGCCAGCGCCTTGAGCAGCGCGACCAGATCGGCGTCCTCGTCCTGCAACGGTTGCTCGGGCTCATCGTCCAGCCATTCGACGTCGGCGACAATCAACTGATCGCGCTGCACTTCGGTGCGCAACACCGTGAAACGCCGCCCGCCCTGGACGCGAATGCCGAGCAGGCCGTTGTCCTGTTGCTGGAAATCGGTGATCCGCGCTTCGCAGCCAACCATTGCGAAACCTTCCGGCGCGACGCCGACTTCGCTGCCCTCAAGGATGCACACCACCCCGAAGCCGACGCCCTGTTTCATGCAGCGGCCGATCATGTCGAGGTAGCGCGCCTCGAAGATCTGCAGATCGAGGTTGCAGCCGGGGAACAGCACCGTGTTCAGCGGAAAAAGCGGCAGACTCATAGACATTTCCTTACACCACCATCGACACCGCCAACGGCAGGAACACCGCCGTGGCCACACCCATCAGACTCATTGCCAGCGCGGCGAACGCGCCGCACTCATCGTTTTCCTGCATCGCCACCGCCGTGCCGACCGCATGAGCGGTCATGCCCAGCGCCATGCCGCGCGCTTCGGGGCTGTGCACGCCGAGGCGGGTCAGCAGCGCCGGGCCGAAGATCGCGCCGATGACCCCGGTGATCAATACAAACACCGCTGCCAGCGCCGCCACACCGCCGATCTGCTCGGCAACCAGCATGGCGATCGGCGACGTCACCGATTTAGGCGCCATGGTCATCAGGATCATGTGATCGGCACCGAACCACCAGCCCAGCGCCACGCCCATGCCCGTTGCGACCACCCCGCCTATCACCAGAGTAGTAAAAATCGGCCAGAACAATTGCCGGATGCGGCGCAGATTCAGGTAGAGCGGCACCGCCAGCGCCACCGTGGCCGGCCCCAGCAGAATGCTGAGGATTTCGGTGCTCTTGCGATACTCCGCGTAGGTCAGGCCGCAGCCGACCAGCACACCGATCACCAACAACATGGAGACCAGCACCGGTTGCAGAAAGATCCAGCGGGTTTTCTCGAATGCCGCCAGCACCAGTTGATAAGCGCCTAGCGTGATGCCAATGCCGAACAGCGGATGATGAATCACCGAGGTCCACGCGCCTTGCCAGTCGAACAGCATCAGGATTCCTCCGCCGGCGGCGCATGACGTTTGACCAGCCGTTGCATGAGCACGCCGGCAAAGGCCATCGACAGGATCAGCGAGACCACCAGCGCGCCGACGATCGCCCAGAAATCGGCGGCAATCGCCGTGGCATACACCATCACGCCCACCGCTGGCGGCACCAGCAGCAACGGCAGATAACGCAGCAGGCTGCCCGCCGCCTGATTCAGCGGCTCGCCGACTTCACCGCGAATGATCAGGAACACCAGCAACAGCAGCAGCCCGATGATCGGCCCCGGCAATATCGGCAACAGCAAATGATTGAGCGCCGTGCCGAGCAGTTGGAACAGCACCAGCAGGGTCAGGCCACGTAACAACATCTGACATCTCCGTCTTCTATTTCACCCAGCAGGGGCTCGGCATTATAAGCATGCCGGCGCTATGGACCGGCATTCGCCAAAAGCATGGTCGGTTGACCTGAGCAAATCGCCATGATGATCTACAGTGGTTCGCAGGCCGGTCAAATCCGCCCCCTGAAAAACTATAAAACCGATGAACCCAAGGAGAGTCTCAATGCCCTATGTTCCCGTTGCAGAGCTCAAAGATTATGTCGGCAAGGAACTTGGACGTTCCGAATGGCTCACCATCGATCAGGAGCGCATCAACCTGTTCGCCGAAGCCACTGGTGATTTTCAGTTCATTCACGTCGATCCGGTCAAGGCTGCGCAAACGCCGTTTGGCAGCACGATTGCCCATGGTTTCCTGTCGCTGTCGCTGATGCCGAAACTGATGGAAGACATCCTCGTGCTGCCCGAAGGCGTGAAGATGGTCGTCAACTATGGCCTGGACAGCGTGCGTTTCATCCAGCCGGTCAAGGTCAATTCGAAAGTCCGACTGAAGGTCGACATGGTCGAGGTCACCGAGAAAAAACCCGGCCAGTGGTTGCTCAAGGCTACCGCGACACTGGAGATAGAAGGCTCGGACAAACCGGCCTACATCGCCGAGCCGCTGTCACTCTGCTTCGTCTGATCATCCCGGATGCGAAGCAGCGCACGCTGTTTCGCGTCACGTCTGTATATATGCGACGCATAGCTGCGGCATACTCGGTCGCCTAATTGCCCGGATCCCGCTATGCGCTCAATCGCTCGACTTGCACCCCTTGCCCTGACCCTGATGCTCACCGCTTGCGGCGACGGCGAATCGCTGTTGCCGCCGGATGCGCGCCTGCCCGATGGCGGACGCTATCGCGGTGAACTGGTCGACGGCTTGCTGCAAGGTCAGGGCCGCGTCGACTACCCCAACGGCAGCTGGTACGCCGGAGAGTTCGACAAGGGTCAGTGGCACGGGCAAGGCGAATGGCATGGCAGCAATGGCGAGGTCTATCGCGGCCAGTTCCAGCAAGGTCTGTTTGATGGACAGGGCAGCCTGAGCACCAATGCCAGCAGTTATACCGGTGGTTTCAAGCAGGGCCGGCGCGATGGCGAAGGTACGCTGAAAGAAAACGGCATGACCTATCGCGGCGAGTTCAAGGCTGACCAGTATTCCGGCCTCGGCCGTCTGGAAATGGACGACGGCAGCTCCTATCAAGGCCAGTTCGCCCACGGCAAACCCAACGGCGAAGGCCAGCGCGGCGATGCCAGCGGCAATTCGTTCACCGGCCATTTCGTCAACGGTCAACTGGAAGGCAACGGCACTTACAACAGCGCCGACGGCGATATCTACGTCGGCGGCTTCAAGAACAATCAATTGCACGGCAAAGGCCGCTACGAGAACGCCGACGGCGACGTCTGGCTCGGCCAGTTCAAGGAAGGCGCGCTGACCGGCAAGGGCGAACTGATCGGCGCTGATGGCAGCCATTACATCGGTGTGTTCAATGACTGGCGCTTCACCGGCCAGGGCCGTTTGAACCTCGCCGATGGCAGCTTCTACATCGGCGGCTTCGACAACGACAGCTATTCAGGACGCGGTACTCTGGTGCTGACCGATGGCAGCGTGCTCAGCGGCACCTGGATCAACGGCCAACGCGTACGCGACGCCGACGGCAAATTACTCCCCGACACTCTCGAACTCGGTTTGCTCGCCCAGGGTCGTCTGCTCGACGAGGCACTGGCGGCGATCCCCGCTTCGACTCCGGCAGTCGAGTTGTACACCCTGACCCTCGGCGGCGACGGCAAGCAAAGCGTGTTCCTGCGTGAATCCGATTACGTCGCCAACATGCTCAGTACGCGCTTCGGCGCCTACGGCCAGATCCGCCTGGTCAATCATCGCGATCATCTCGGCGACCGGCCGATGGCCACCCGCGAAAACCTGCGCCGCGCCGCGCAAGCCCTTGCCGAACGCAGCGGGCCGGAAGACCTGCTGTTCATTTATCTGACCAGCCACGGCACCGCCGAACATGAACTGGTGCTCGATCAGCCGCGCATGGAGCTGGCCGACCTGCCCGCCGATGAACTCGCCGCCGTGCTCGCGCCGCTGAAGCATCGCGACAAGGTCATCGTGATTTCTTCGTGCTATTCCGGCGGTTTCATCCCGGCGCTGAAAGACGAACGCACGCTGATCATGACTGCCTCGCGCGCCGATCGGGTGTCGTTCGGTTGCTCGGAAGAAGCCAACTTCACTTATTTCGGCGACGCGCTGTTCGCCCAGGCGCTGAATCAGACCGACGACCTCGAACAGGCATTCAAACTGGCCAAGGCCACCGTTGCCGAACGCGAGCTGGCCGACGGTTTCGAAGCCTCGGAGCCGCAGATCTGGGCGCCGAAAACCGTGCTGTCGCACTGGCAACTGCTGCGCAAACAGCAAGCACGCAAAGCGTTGCAAAGCAGCGCATTGAACGACGCGGCGAAAAAAGGCAACTAAGCTGAACAGTATCAAGGGAGAGACACTATGTACTTGACGCCTCAGCACGTATTGCTTGCCGGAGCCACCGGACTGACCGGTGAACATCTGCTCGACCGTTTGCTCAACGAACCAACCATTACCCGTGTCCTCGCCCCTTCGCGCCGGCCGCTGGCCGAGCATCCGCATCTGGAAAACCCGGTCGGTGACCCGCAGGCGTTTCTGCCGCAGCTCAGTGGCCGGGTCGATATCGCCTACTGCTGCCTCGGCACCACGATCAAGCAGGCCGGCTCCGAAGAAGCCTTTCGCGCAGTCGATCTGGACATGGTCGTGGCGTTTGCCAAGCGCGCGCGGGAAATGGGCGCGCGGCACCTGATCGTGATCAGTGCGATTGGCGCCGATCCGAATTCCTCGGTGTTCTACAACCGGGTCAAAGGTGAAATGGAACAGGCCCTGCGCGCGCAGAACTGGCCGCAGCTGACCATTTGCCGACCTTCGCTGTTGCTTGGCGAACGCACCGAACCACGTCTGGTCGAGCAACTGGCCGGGCCATTGTCGAAGCTGATTCCGGGGAAATACCACGGCATCGAAGCGTGCCAGTTGGCGCGAGCGATGTGGCGCCTGGCGCTGGAAGAACAGGATGGGGTGCGGGTGATCGAATCGGATGAACTGAGGAAGCTCGGCAAATAATCCATCCACCCATGATGATCGTTCCCACGCTCTGCGTGGGAATGCAGCCATGGACGCTCTGCGTCCTAAAAAGCGTGACGCGGAGCGTCACAGGATGCGTTACCACGCAGAGCGTGGGAACGATCAGTCGCTACAATCCACCAGTCGCTTGAAAACCTACTCCAATCACCGTCAGCAACGACAACGGTAACAACAGCGTATCGAGCAACGCGCTGGCCGGCAGGTCCACTCCCGGATAGCTCGGCGCCTCGGCACCGAACCGGTCCATCGCACAACACCCGCCGTTCAACGCATACAAATCCAGCCGCGTCCCGGCATACACCACCGGCGCGCCGGGTTTGGCCGCATCCAGCGTGCGCACGGTAGCGCATCCAGCCAATTGCAGGGCCAGCACAAGCACCAGCAGCTTATTCATCACTGCTCAAGTGATGCTCACCCCAACGCGGCAGCATGTCCTGCGGGATGCCGAGCAGATTGAGGATCCGCGCCACAACGAAGTCGATCAGATCATCGATGGTCTGCGGCTGGTGATAGAAGCCCGGCGAGGCCGGTAGTATCGTCACGCCCAGATTCGACAGCTTGAGCATGTGCTCCAGATGAATGCTCGAGTATGGCGCCTCGCGCGGCACCAGAATCAACTGGCGGCGCTCTTTCAGCGTAACGTCCGCCGCGCGTTCGATCAGGTTGTTGCAGGCGCCGGTGGCAATCGCCGACAGCGTGCCGGTCGAACACGGCACCACTACCATGGCTGCCGGCGCGCCGGAGCCCGAAGCCACCGGCGACATCCAGTCTTCCTTGCCATACACGCGAATCTGCCCGGCAGCGGCGCCGGTGTATTCGGTCAGAAAGGCCTGCATCATCTGCGGCTTGTTCGGCAGGGACACATCGGTCTCGGTGGCCATTACCAGTTGCGCCGCCTTGGAGATCAGGAAGTGCACTTCGCGATCTTCGCGCACCAGGCAATCGAGCAGGCGCAAGCCGTACTGCGCGCCCGATGCGCCGGTCATCGCCAGGGTGATGCGTTCCGGGCCGCCGGCCTGGGAAAAACTGTTCATTGCAGTGCCTCGGCAAGCTTGCCGTGCAGGCCGCCGAAGCCGCCGTTGCTCATGATCACCACGTGAGTACCGGGCTGCGCCTGGCTCTTCACGCGCTCGATGATGCCTTCCAGCGAATCGCTGACGATGGACGGCACGGTGCATAACGCTGCGGTGGCGCCGAGGTCCCAACCGAGGTTGGCCGGGGCATACCAGATCACCTGATCGGCATCGACCACGCTGTCCGGCAGACCGTCACGGTGGGCGCCGAGCTTCATCGAATTGGAGCGCGGCTCGATGATCGCAATCAGTGACGCGTCGCCGATGCGTTTGCGCAGGCCATCAAGCGTGGTGGCGATAGCGGTCGGGTGGTGAGCGAAGTCGTCGTAAATGGTGATGCCGCGCACCTCGGCGACTTTCTCCATGCGTCGTTTGACGTTCTTGAACGCGCTCAAACCGGCGATGCCCATCGATGGCACCACGCCAACGTGACGCGCCGCAGCCAGCGCGGCCAAGGCATTGGCGACGTTGTGTTGACCGGTCAATTCCCACTCGACGGTGCCCTGGGACACGCCTTCGAACATCACTTCGAACGCCGAACCGTCCTCGCTCAGTAGTTTTACCTGCCACTGACCGCCGGCGCCGGTGGTTTGCACCGGGGTCCAGCAACCCATCTCGATCACGCGCTGCAAGGCCGGCTCGGTGGTCGGATGGATGACCAGCCCTTCGCTCGGAATGGTGCGCACCAAGTGATGGAACTGACGTTCGATCGCTGGCAGATCGGGAAAAATGTCGGCGTGATCGAATTCAAGATTGTTAAGGATGGCGGTGCGTGGACGGTAGTGGACGAATTTCGAGCGCTTGTCGAAGAAGGCGCTGTCGTATTCATCAGCCTCGATCACAAAGAACGGCGTACCGCCCAGGCGCGCCGACACCGAGAAATTCTGCGGCACGCCGCCGATGAGAAAACCCGGGCTCATGCCGGCATGCTCCAGCACCCAGGCGAGCATGCTGCTGGTGGTGGTCTTGCCGTGGGTACCGGCCACGGCCAGTACCCAGCGCCCTTGCAGCACGTGGTCAGCCAGCCACTGCGGGCCGGAGACGTACGGCAGGCCTTTGTTCAACACATATTCCACCGCCGGGTTACCACGGGACATGGCATTGCCGATCACCACCAGATCCGGCGCCGGATCGAGCTGCGCCGGGTCATAACCCTGCGTCAGCTGAATGCCCTGGGCCTCGAGCTGCGTGCTCATCGGCGGATAGACGTTGGCGTCGGAGCCGGTGACGTGATGACCCAGCTCTTTGGCCAACACTGCCATCGAGCCCATGAAAGTCCCGCAGATACCCAGAATATGAATGTGCATAGTCGACCTCGTAAAACATGGCCGCAGGTTAGCGTAGGGAGGGGGAAATGGCACTCTTTAGCTGAAGGATGGAGACGGGTTGGCGGCTACATCTGCGCACGGCTTCAGACCGCAGCCCCTCACCCCAGCCCTCTCCCGAGGGAGAGGGAGCCGATCTCGGTCGCTTTCAAATTTTTAGTTCGGCTCGATATTTCAGGTCGGCGTAAATCGCCAAAACACCTCGGTCAGTCCCCTCTCCCTCTGGGAGAGGGTTAGGGTGAGGGCTTTCAGCTGACACGCCGCTCAATTCCGTGTTTACGCAGTTTTCTATAAAGGGTGTTGCGGCTTACGCCCAGTTGCTGCGCTGTATGGGTCATGTGCCAGCGCGTCTGCTCCAGCGCACTGAGCAAGGCCAGTCGTTCGGCATCTTCCAATGGCTGCGCCGCCACCACCGCCGGCCGCGCCTGCCGAATCATCACCGGCAAATCCTCAACGCCGACCCGCCCGCCATCACACAACGCCGCCAGCGTACGCAGGACATTGCGCAACTGCCGCACATTGCCCGGCCAGTTGAATGCGAGCAACGCCTGCCGCGCCGCTTCGTCGATCAGAATCGTTTCACCCCCTGCCTCCTCGGCCAGGAGAAAGTCCAGCAACTGCGATTTATCACTGCGCTCACGCAATGCCGGCAGCGCCACTTCCAAGCCGTTCAAGCGGTAATACAGGTCTTCACGGAAACTGCCGTCCTCGACCCGCTCGAGCAGATTGCGGTGCGTCGCGCTGATGATGCGCACGTCCACCGCTTGCGGTTCACCGCCAATCGGCACTACTTGCCGATCTTCCAGCACTCGCAGCAAACGCGTTTGCAACGCCAGTGGCATGTCGCCGATTTCGTCGAGGAACAAGGTGCCGCCATCGGCCTGTTGCAGCTTGCCGCGCATGCCGTCCTTGCGCGCGCCGGTGAAGCTGCCGCCGCGATAGCCGAACAGTTCGCTCTCGATCAGGCTTTCCGGAATGGCTGCGCAATTGAGCGCGACGAAGGCGTTACTGGAGCGCTGGCTGGCCTGATGCACTGCCTTGGCGAACGCTTCCTTGCCCGAGCCGGTTTCGCCGTTGATCAACAGCGGCACGTCGCGCTCGAACACGCGCAGGGCTTTGCGAAATTCCGCCTGCAACGCTTCATCGCCGAGGCAGATGCCGGACAGGCGTGGCGCTGGAGCAGTGATTGGCGTTGGAACAATGGCAGTAGGTTTGCGCGATTCACCGCGCAACACCGCGAACAGATGCCGGCCATCACGGGTGCGCAGCGGCCAACTGGCGCTGGCGTTGGCACTCGCGCGACCGAGCAGGTCATCCAGCGAACAATCGAAAAACGCTTCCACCGGTTGCCCGAGCAAACCGCCGCGAATATGCCCGAGCAGGTTCAGCGCACTCTGGTTGACCGCACTGATCCGCCCTTCGCCGTCAAACGCCAGCAGCCCTTCGCTGAACAGGCCGACGGACTCGGCCTGCAGATGAAAACGCAGCAACCATTGATTGTCGAAACAGCGCAGGAAATAGCAGCTCTCGATCATCTTCGCCGACAGATTGACCAGCGCCATGGTGTGGAACTGACTTTGCCGTGAAACGTCCGGCCGCGCCGAAGACACATCAAGTACCGCCAGCAATTCACCGTGCGGATCGAACACCGGACTCGCCGAGCAGGTCAGCCCGGTGTGGCGGCCGCGAAAATGCTCGTCCTGGTGAATGGTCAGCGCCTGACGCTCGACCAGGCAGGTGCCGATGCCGTTGGTGCCTTCGCAGGCTTCGCTCCAGTCAGCGCCGAGCCAGAGACCGGCGCGCTCGAAAATCTTCCGTTCGGCCGGTGCGGTGACGCAATTGAGGATCACACCGCGCGCGTCAGTCAGCAGCACCGCATGGCCGGCACCGGAGAGTTGCTGATGCAGGCTGCTCATCTCGGTACCGGCGATTTGCAGCACTTGCTGCAGACGTTCGCGACTTTCCAGCACTCGGCCATGCTCGAGCACGGTCGGCGCCATGGTCACAGAAGGATCGAGGTGATAGTCCTCAAGGCAACGCAGCCACGAACGGGCGATCGATGGATCGGCGCCGGGGCCGTGCAGGTGCGGTTTGCCCTGGGTGACGGTGAGAACCTGGCGGGCATGGCGACTCAAATGGTTGTCGTGCATTTCTTATTGTTCTCCCCGAGAGGTCGACGCAATCCCGTGTAGGAGCTGCCGCAGGCTGCGATCTTTTGATCTTCAAAAACAAAATCAAAAGATCGCAGCCTTCGGCAGCTCCTACCGAATTGCTGTTGGCTGAGGATCCCTCAGCCACCCGCGCATTGCAATGCTGGCAAGACCGCCCGGTCACGGGCTGTGCCGCAAGCGGTACAAACTGTCACCCGCGCTGTACCGAAACCGTCACAGCGCCACTCCATTCGTCCGAGACAAACCGGCCAAGCCCTTGATTTGCCTGACCTGCACGGCAGTGGCCCGGCCCTTGCTCTACGCTTATAGCAAGCGCACTTGCGCGTTTCTCTAATAAGTACAAAGCCAAGGAGAACATCATCATGCGTTACGCCCATCCCGGTACCGACGGCGCCAAAGTCTCGTTCAAGAGCAAGTACGGTAACTACATCGGCGGCGAATTCGTCGCGCCGGTCAAAGGTCAGTACTTCACCAATACCTCGCCAGTCAATGGCCAGCCAATCGCCGAATTCCCCCGCTCCACCGCTGAAGACATCGACAAGGCGCTGGACGCTGCCCACGCCGCCGCCGATGCGTGGGGCGCCACTTCCGTGCAGGCGCGATCGCTGATCCTGCTGAAAATCGCCGATCGCATCGAAGAGAATCTCGAACTGCTGGCGATCACCGAAACCTGGGACAACGGTAAAGCCATCCGCGAAACCCTCAACGCCGACATCCCGCTCGCCGCTGACCATTTCCGTTATTTCGCCGGTTGCCTGCGCGCCCAGGAAGGCAGCGCTGCGGAAATCGACGGCAACACTGTGGCCTATCACATTCATGAACCGCTGGGCGTGGTCGGCCAGATCATCCCGTGGAACTTCCCGCTGCTGATGGCCGCGTGGAAACTCGCGCCAGCGCTGGCCGCCGGTAACTGCGTGGTGCTCAAGCCTGCCGAGCAAACCCCGCTGGGCATCTGCGTGCTGATGGAACTGATCGGCGACCTGCTGCCGCCAGGCGTGCTCAACGTCGTGCAAGGTTTCGGTAAAGAGGCCGGCGAAGCCTTGGCGACCAGCAAGCGCATCGCCAAAATTGCCTTCACCGGCTCGACCCCGGTCGGCTCGCACATCATGAAATGCGCAGCGGAAAACATCATTCCGTCGACCGTGGAACTGGGCGGCAAGTCGCCGAACATATTCTTCGAAGACATCATGCAGGCCGAGCCGAGCTTCATCGAAAAAGCCGCCGAAGGCCTGGTGCTGGCGTTCTTCAACCAGGGCGAAGTGTGCACCTGCCCTTCCCGCGCGCTGGTGCAGGAATCGATCTACGACGAATTCATGCAGGCAGTGATGAAGAAAGTCAGCCAGATCAAACGTGGCGACCCGCTGGACACCGACACCATGGTCGGCGCCCAGGCATCGGAGCAGCAATTCGACAAGATCCTCTCGTACCTGGAAATCGCCAAGGGCGAAGGTGCGGAACTGCTGACCGGCGGTAAGGTGGAAAAACTCGAGGGCAGCCTGGCCACCGGTTATTACATCCAGCCGACCCTGCTCAAGGGCACCAACAAGATGCGCGTGTTCCAGGAAGAAATCTTCGGCCCGGTGGTGAGCATCACCACCTTCAAGGACGAAGCCGAAGCCCTGGCGATTGCCAACGACACCGAGTTCGGCCTCGGCGCCGGCCTGTGGACCCGCGACATCAACCGCGCCTACCGGATGGGCCGGGCGATCAAGGCCGGTCGCGTGTGGACCAACTGCTACCACCTGTACCCGGCGCATGCCGCGTTCGGCGGTTACAAGAAGTCCGGCGTCGGGCGTGAAACCCACAAAATGATGCTCGACCATTATCAGCAGACCAAGAACCTGCTGGTGAGCTACGACATCAATCCGTTGGGATTCTTCTGATCCTGCGATGCTGATCGTTCCCACGCTCTGCGTGGGAATCCAGCCCGGGACGCTCCGCGTTCCTTCAAAGCCGAACGCGGAGCGTCCGTTGATACATTCCTATGCTGCGCGTGGGAACGATCAGGTTCCTGGCTGTAGCCGGGCCAATAAAACAATAAAAATGGTGAACCCTATGCCAAGCGAATCCCCGGCCGGCGCTCCGGCGACCGGCTCCTCCGTCGACTTCGAAAAAGTCGGCACCGATTATTTCCAACAACGCGAACTGAAAAAAGGCGCCGCCGGCTGGGTCCTGCTGGTGGGCCTCGGCGTCGCTTATGTGATTTCCGGCGACTACGCCGGCTGGAATTTCGGCCTCGCCCAGGGTGGCTGGGGCGGGATGTTTCTCGCCACGCTGCTGATGGCGACCATGTACCTGTGCATGTGTTTTTCCCTGGCCGAATTGTCGTCGATGATTCCCACCGCTGGCGGCGGCTACGGTTTCGCCCGCAGTGCGTTCGGGCCGTGGGGCGGGTTTCTCACCGGCACCGCGATCCTCATCGAATACGCCATCGCCCCCGCCGCCATCGCGGTGTTCATCGGTGCCTACTGCGAGTCGCTGTTCGGTATTGGCGGCTGGATGATCTATCTGGCGTTCTACATCATCTTCATCGCCATCCACATTTTCGGGGTCGGCGAAGCGCTCAAGCTGATGTTCATCATTACCGCCGTCGCCGCGCTGGCGCTGGGGGTGTTTCTAGTGGCGATGGTGCCGCACTTCGACGTTGCCAACCTGCTCGACATCCCGGTGACCACTGCGGTCGGTGCCAGCCCGTTTCTGCCGTTCGGCTACGTCGGCGTGTGGGCGGCGATTCCCTATGCGATCTGGTTTTTCCTCGCCGTCGAAGGCGTGCCGCTGGCCGCTGAAGAAACCAAAAACCCCAAGCGCGACCTGCCGCGTGGCCTGATCGGGGCAATGCTGGTGCTGCTGATGTTTGCCCTGCTGATTCTGATCGTCGGCCCCGGCGGCGCCGGTGCGAATTCGCTGCTGACCTCCGGTAATCCACTGGTCGAAGCGCTGAGCAAGGCCTACGGTGGCTCGACCTGGATGGGCAGCTTCGTCAATCTCGTCGGTCTGGCCGGGCTGATCGCCAGTTTCTTCTCGATCATCTACGCCTACTCGCGGCAGATCTTCGCGCTGTCGCGGGCCGGTTACCTGCCGCGCAAACTGTCGCAGACCAACAAGAGCAAGGCACCGGTGCTGGCTCTGGTGATTCCCGGCATCATCGGCTTTGGTCTGTCGCTGACCGGCCAGGGCGATTTGCTGATTCTGGTCGCGGTGTTCGGCGCGACCATTTCCTATGTGCTGATGATGGCCGCACACATCACCCTGCGTATCCGGCGCCCCAAAATGGACCGGCCGTATCGCACGCCGGGCGGCATTTTCACCTCGGGTGTGGCGCTGGTGCTGGCGTGCATCGCCGTGGTGGCGGGTTTCCTCGTCGATCCACGGGTGGTGATCGGCGCCGCGATCATCTATGGAGTGTTAATTGCTTACTTTGCTTTCTACAGTCGGCATCACTTGGTAGCAGGCACGCCGGAAGAAGAATTCGCGGCGATTCAAAAAGCTGAACAAGCCTTGCACTGATTGTCGAAAACCACGGCGCAGAGCTGTTCTGCGCCGTCACGGAGAACGCTGAATGGCCAGTTTTGCTCACACGGTCGGCGCGCAGACTTACCGCTTCGACAGCCTCAAAGACGTCATGGCCAAGGCCAGCCCCGCCCGCTCGGGGGACTTTCTCGCCGAGGTCGCCGCGCTCAACGACGGCGAACGGGTGGCCGCGCAAATGGCCCTGGCGGACATCCCGCTCACCCACTTCCTGCAGGAAGCGCTGATCCCCTACGAAGCCGACGAAGTCACCCGGCTGATCATCGACACCCACGACAAACAAGCCTTCGCCGTGGTCAGTCACCTGACCGTTGGCGGCTTTCGCGACTGGCTGCTCAGTGACGCGGCGGACGAAACCAGCCTGCGCGCCCTCGCCCCCGGCCTGACCCCGGAAATGGTCGCCGCCGTGTCGAAGATCATGCGTGTACAGGATCTGGTGCTGGTCGCGCAGAAAATCCGCGTGGTCACCCAATTTCGCGGCACCCTCGGTTTGCGCGGGCGCCTGTCGACCCGCCTGCAACCCAACCACCCGACTGACGAGCCGTCCGGCATCGCCGCGAGCATTCTCGACGGCCTGCTCTACGGCAACGGCGATGCGATGATCGGGGTCAACCCGGCCACTGACAGCATCGCTTCGATCTGCGCGATGCTAGAGATGCTCGACGCAATCATCCAGCGCTACGACATCCCGACCCAAGCCTGCGTGCTGACCCACGTCACCACCTCGATCGAGGCGATCAACCGTGGCGTGCCGCTGGATCTGGTGTTCCAGTCGATTGCCGGCACTGAGGCGGCCAACGCCAGTTTCGGCATCAACCTCAACGTGTTGCAGGAAGGCTACGACGCCGGCCTGAGTCTCAAGCGCGGCACACTCGGGCAGAACCTGATGTATTTCGAAACCGGTCAAGGCAGCGCGCTGTCGGCCAACGCCCACCACGGCATAGATCAACAGACTTGCGAGACAAGGGCCTACGCCGTGGCGCGACATTTCAAGCCATTCCTGGTGAACACCGTCGTAGGATTTATCGGCCCGGAATACCTCTACAACGGCAAACAGATCATCCGCGCCGGCCTTGAAGATCACTTCTGCGGCAAGTTGCTCGGCGTGCCGATGGGCTGCGACATCTGCTACACCAACCACGCTGAAGCCGATCAGGACGACATGGACACCCTGCTGACGTTGCTCGGCGTCGCCGGGATCAACTTCATCATGGGCATCCCCGGCTCCGACGACATCATGCTCAATTACCAGACCACTTCGTTTCACGACGCCTTGTACGCCCGCCAGACCCTGGGCCTGAAACCGGCGCCAGAGTTCGAGCAATGGCTGGCCAACATGGGCATCTTCACCCAGGCGGACGGCAAGGTTCGCTTCGGCAACAATCTGCCGCCGGCCTTCCGCCAGGCCTTGGCGCACTTGGGATGAGTCTTATGGAAAAACCACCGGTCGATCCGCAAAACCCATGGCTGGAACTGCGCCGCCTGACCCCGGCGCGGATTGCCCTGGGCCGCACCGGCACCAGTCTGCCGACGCGGGCGCAGCTGGATTTTCAGTTTGCCCACGCCCAGGCCCGTGATGCCGTGCATCTGGCCTTCGATCACAGCGAAATCAGCGTACAACTGAGCGACCGCGGGCGGGAAACCCTGGCGCTGCAAAGCGCCGCGTCGGACCGACACACCTATCTGCAACGCCCGGATCTGGGGCGCAAGCTCAGCGATGCATCGGCGCAGGTCTTACGCGATTACGCCAGCGAACACCCGGGCGGCGTCGATCTGGTGATGGTCGTCGCGGATGGCCTGTCGGCACTGGCGGTGCATCGCCACACCCTGCCGTTCCTGACACGCCTGGAAGAACAGATGAGCGGCGACGGCTGGTCCGTGGCGCCGGTGGTGCTGGTGGAACAGGGCCGCGTCGCCATCGGTGACGAGATCGGCCAGCTGCTCGGGGCGAAAATGGTGGTGATGCTGATCGGCGAGCGCCCGGGTTTGAGTTCGCCGGACAGCCTCGGGCTGTATTTCACCTACGCGCCGAAGGTCGGCCTCACCGACGCCTATCGTAATTGCATTTCCAATGTCCGGCTTGAAGGTTTGAGCTACGGCATGGCGGCGCATCGGTTGCTGTATCTGATGCGCGAGGCCTGTAGGCGCCAGCTGTCGGGGGTCAACCTGAAGGATGAAGCTCAGCTGCACACATTGGAGGCGGACGACGCTGTCGACATGAAAGGCAACTTCCTGCTCGATCCACCGCCAGCCTGAACCGTTTCCGCATTGCCTTTCTGCGCTGCTTTCAGGCAGGATCGACGCACGGCCGCCCGGGTTTCCCATCGCCGTCAGAGCAGTTGAAGACAGCCACTTGAAGACGAGACCTATCATGCGGATTATTCAAGCGACCCTCGAACATCTGGATTTGCTGACTCCTTTGTTCGTCAAATATCGCGAGTTCTACGGCTCCCTGCCTTACCCGGATTCCTCCCGCGCGTTCCTCGAAAAGCGCTTGCGCCGCAAAGAGTCGGTAATCTATCTGGCCCTGGCCGACGATGACGACAAGAAACTCATGGGTTTCTGCCAGCTCTATCCGAGCTTCTCTTCGTTGTCGCTCAAACGCGTGTGGATTCTCAACGATATCTACGTTGCTGAAGACGCGCGCCGGCAACTGGTCGCCGACAATCTGATCCGTACCGCGAAGAAAATGGCCAAGGAAACCCAGGCCGTGCGCATGCGCGTCTCGACCAGCGCGAACAACGAAGTGGCGCAGAAAACCTACGAATCGATCGGCTTCAAGGAAGACACCGAGTTCAAGAACTACGTACTGCCGATCAGCGACGAGCTCTGACTCCAACGGCTTCGGTGATGAGGGAGTTCGCTCCCTCGCCACGGCCACCTTTTCCCTGACAATTGCTCACTTCGCGACACTCCCCGCTACAAAACCGACGCGCTTTTCATCGCTCAGACCGTATAATCCCGATCTTTCCGGCTTGTAAGAAAAACTACACCCCGCTGTAGGCTTACACGAAGTCATCCGCACAGGCCTGCCGAGTCGGGCCGTCATACAGGTGCCCCCATGGATTTCAACCCGCTCGACCTTATCCTGCATCTCGATGTGTATCTCGATTTGCTGGTGAACAACTATGGGCCATGGATCTACGCCATCCTGTTTATGGTGATCTTCTGTGAAACCGGGCTCGTGGTGATGCCGTTCCTGCCGGGTGACTCGCTGCTGTTCATCGCTGGCGCAGTGGCGGCCGGCGGCGGCATGGATCCGGTGCTGCTCGGTGGCCTGCTGATGCTGGCGGCGATCATGGGCGACAGTACCAACTACGTGATCGGACGCACGGCCGGGGAGAAGCTGTTCAGCAACCCGAACTCGAAAATCTTCCGTCGCGACTACCTGCAAAAAACCCACGATTTCTACGACAAGCACGGCGGCAAAACCGTGACCATGGCGCGTTTCCTGCCGATCATCCGCACCTTCGCGCCGTTCGTCGCGGGCGTGGCGCGGATGCCGTACCCGCGTTTCTTCGGCTTCAGCGTGCTCGGCACCATCCTCTGGGTCGGCGGTCTGGTCACTCTGGGTTACTTCTTCGGCAACGTGCCGTTCATCAAGAAAAACCTCTCGCTGCTGGTGGTGGCAATCATCCTGCTGTCGCTGGTGCCGATGATCATCGGCGTGGTGCGCAGCCGGTTCGGCGGCACCAAAGTGCAATCGCACTGATCCGATGTGGTCACTGAGCGCCTGGCGACGCCGGCGCCTCCTGGCCAGGCACCCGATTGCCGACGACCTGTGGCAACGGGTGCGCCATCAACTCTCCTTCCTCGATGGCATCAGCGCTGCTGAAGACCAGTGGTTGCGCGAAGCCTGCGTGCTGTTTCTCGACGACAAACACCTGACCGCCCTGCCCGGTGTCGAACTGCATCAGGAGCAACGCCTGCTGCTCGCCGCCCAGGCGCAGTTGCCGTTGCTGCACCTCGGCGATCTGAACTGGTACCAGGGTTTCCACGAGATCGTGCTGTACCCGGATGACTTCCTCAGCCCGCAACGCCATCGCGATGCCAGCGGCGTCGAGCATGAGTGGGACGGCGAACACAGCGGTGAAGCCTGGCAGCAGGGGCCGGTGATTCTCGCCTGGCCCGGCGTACAGGCCAGCGGTGGCTGGGAAGGCTACAACCTGGTGATCCACGAACTGGCGCACAAGCTCGATATGCTCAACGGCGACGCCAACGGCCTGCCGCCACTGCACGCCGACATGCGCGTCAGCGACTGGGCCAAAGTGATGCAGGCCGCTTACGACGACCTCAACCGCCAACTCGACCACGATCCAGACGCCGAAACCGCCATCGATCCCTACGCCGCCGAGAACCCGGCAGAGTTCTTCGCCGTCGCCAGCGAATACTTCTTCAGCGCCCCGGATCTGCTGCACGAGGCTTATCCACAGGTCTACTTGCAACTGCAGCTTTTCTACCGGCAGGATCCGTTGGGCAGACTGCGGCAACTTCAGGCCACAGACCCGGTCTATCAGGCGCACGACTGAGCTCTGCACGACTTCTGGTACGTGGCGTCGGCGTAGGAATGTGCCTATAATCGCCGCCACTTTTTGGTCAATCCGGCCAAGTGTTTTTGGTCAACTACGGGGGCAACGCCCAATGAGCTACAGCAAGATTCCGGCTGGCAAAGACCTGCCGAACGACATCTACGTCGCGATCGAGATCCCGGCCAACCACGCGCCGATCAAATACGAAATCGACAAAGACAGCGATTGCCTGTTCGTTGACCGTTTCATGGCCACCCCAATGTTCTACCCGGCCAACTACGGTTACATCCCGAACACCCTGGCTGACGACGGTGATCCCCTCGACGTGCTGGTCGTAACCCCTTACCCGGTTGCTCCAGGCTCGGTAATCCGCGCCCGTCCGGTCGGCATCCTGAACATGACCGACGACGGCGGCGGCGATGCCAAAGTCATCGCCGTGCCACACGACAAGCTGTCGCAGCTGTACGTCGATGTGAAGGAATACACCGACCTGCCACCCCTGCTGATCCAGCAGATCGAGCACTTCTTCGCGAACTACAAGGATCTCGAGAAGGGCAAGTGGGTCAAGATCGAAGGCTGGGCCGGTGCAGACGCCGCCCGCGAAGCGATCACCAAGTCGGTTGCCGCCTACAAGGGCTAAGCAATTGCGCCTTGCGTGACGCTTGAAAAAACCCCGGATTTCCGGGGTTTTTTGTTATTGGCGTCTGCATAATCGACTCGGTTGTTCAGGTCTATGTAACTCGAAATACACCTTGGTCGGCCCCCTCTCCCTCCGGGAGAGGGTGGGGGTGAGGGGCTCTTGAAAAAGCCCGACTAAACAAACCGTTTAAATTCCTACATGCAGTTTTAATCTGTTTAATTTCCCACAAGTACGTCTTACATCCCGTCGCAAAATACAGGCTTTTTTTGAACGCCCGGTTTATTCAAACCGCTCTAGTCCGGCCGTAGACTCCGTGTTTATGAGAAAGAACACTAGCGGTCCACGATTCAAGGCACTCCTGGAAGCAGCGAACATCAGCACCACGGATTTCGCAAGGTTCTGGGGCACGGAAGCCCAAAACGTTCATAACTGGTACACCCGGGGCGTCCCGGCGTATCGCATGGAAGAAGTCTCACGCCTGTTGTCGGTCAATAGTGAATGGCTGAAAACCGGGGAAGGCGTCAAGGAGGTCGCGCGCCTGCACCCACCCGCCAGCAATGGCGACACGTTCGATGCCCAGGCCATCTGCGGCGTCTACACAGTCATCAACCCCAGCGACATCGACCTGGCATTTTTCAAGGAAACCCCGATCGCCAACGGCGACGGTAAAACCCACGTCATCCTCGACCCCGACCAGTCCCTGCGCCTGCCCCGCGCCCACCTCGATCAACTCGACATCCAGCACGCCAACGCCATCTGCGCGCACATGATCGGCAACAGCATGGCCGATCGCATCGAAGACGGCTCCATCGTCGCCATCGACCGCGGACTTACCCAGGTCGTCGACGGCGAAATCTACGCCGTAGAGCACGACGGCATGCTGCGCATCAAATACCTGCACCGCATGCCCGGCAACGGCCTGCGCATGCGCAGCCACAACAGCGCCGAATACCCCGACGAGGTCTTCCGGCCAGCGCAGATCGAAGAGCAGCGGATTCATATTCTTGGCTGGGTGTTCTGGTGGTCGACACTGGGCAAGCGCCGGCCGGTGGTGCCGTTTCTGTGATTGTTTGCCAGAACCTGTGGGAGCGGGCTTGCCCGCGAAAAGGCCCTGACAACCGGTACAAATCCGGAGTTTGTACCGTTTCAGTCGCTCTAAACCGCACTTGAGGCTGGGAATCCAGAGCAAAACTCAGTATCCTGCGCCCCACATTCGCGCATCGACCCGCCCAGCGGCTCGGATGACGCCCGACGCGGCAGACCAACGTCTGACCAAGTCCCACAGCCGGACGCAGATCCGGATGTACGTTTTGAAGGCTGGCGCGGTTTACCAAAAATAAACCAAGCCAGTCCCCGAGAAGCCGGCCACAAGCCGGCTTTTTAATGCCTGCAACAAACCATATCCATTGCTGAAATTGCATTCCAGCTTGTATAGCGCCCAATGCACTGGTTACCGTCCCGCCAAATATCGCAGGAAACACCAAATGCCCAAAACCTCATTCCCCATTGAGGACGCGCTGAAGCGCGCCGCCGAACGAGGCGAGCCGCCTGCCGAAGATAAGTTGGCCAGTGAAGAAGATGACGAACTTGCCGCCATCGTTCACGAGCGCCTCGCCGCTCCTCAGTGAATGCAGATCAGTCTGGCTGATCTGTAAGCTGTTTGAGCGCCCAGCTACAGTTGCTGAATTTGTCCAACCTGTTGGACAAATGCCCCTCACGGATAACTGAACGACTTCACCAACGTCAACTCCCCCGCCGTCCGCATCGGCACTACAAACGTCTCCATCTTTTCGCTCGGCGTGCCTTCTTCAGTAGTCACCGTCACCTGCGCTGTGGTCAGCGCCTGCACCGCTTCATCCCCACCTTCGTCATCCCCGCGATACCCGCCGCCGTAATAATTCACATACACCAGATACTGCCCCTTGATCGGCGCGGGCATGGCGGCGATTTCCGGGCCGTAGCCGGTGGTGACGTCGACGTCGAGGGCGGCGCCGTTGGCGGCGCTGCGGTTGCCGTACCAGATGTGGGCGCCGTCGGGGGTGATCAGGTGCAGGTCGAGGTCGGTGCCGTCGCTGTCCCAGGCCAGCAGGACGCGCAGTTTGGCCGGGGTGGAGCCGCCGCGGGCGTTGAGGAATTGCGTGCGGTGGCGTTGCTGGCCGTCGGCGCTGCGCACTTCGACGCTGTTGCTGCCGTTGGGGAAGGAGAACGGGCGATCGAAGCCGCCGGCGGGGTCGATTTTCAGTGGCATGCTGACGCCGTTGACGATCAGGCGCCCGGGTTCATTGTTCTTCGGCACGGCTTTGATCTGGCCGCTGATTCTGGCGGTATTGGCCTGGCCAAGCGGTGTGTTGACCGACGAGGCCGGGTAGTTGACGGTCTGGCGAAAGCTCTCGCCCTCGCCTTGCGGTGCGCCGCTGCGCCAGCCGCCCACCGGGGTGTCGAGTTTGACGCCATCGGCGGCGAACGCTTGCGGCAGCACGTTGAGGGCACAGAGCAGCAGCAAGACCTGTGGATAACGGAGTGTCATGGTCTATTCCAGCAAAAGGTGACGGGCGAGCCCTTCGATGTAGGTTTCATCCTGGCCGTTGGGGTGTGCTTCGAAGGCCAGGTGCAGATATTCGTGGGTCAGATCGAGGCGATCCTGCAGGCTCAGCACGCCGCGCACATAAATGCGCTGACGCTCGCGGTCGACGAAGGGCCGGCCGAAGGCGAGTTTGCACACGGCGAAAGTGCTGACTTGGTTGTAGCCGGTTTCGCTTTCGAGCCTCGGACGCCAGCCGCGTCGCTGCTTCTGCAGCCAGTCTTGCGCGGCGGGTAATGCTTCGCAGGAGGCGACCGGGTTGTCCCAGCGGCTGAGGCTGGCGCGTGGATAGGCGTGCAGCAGAATCGCGTCGTAGCGCTGGCCGGCGTTCGCTTGCTCGACGGCTTGCTGCCAGGCGAGTTTGTCTGGGCCGGGCTGGTCGGAGTGATAGGTGACGGTGCTGCCGGCCAGTACCAGATCCGCCGTCCACGCCGTAATGTTGCGCGACTCGGCCGAGGCTGGACGCGGGGCGACGCGCTGGCGATTGCTGCTGTCGTCGATGCTCAGACAATCGCCGTTGCGCGTGGCGTTTTGCAGCAGATAGGTGCGGATCGCTACGGCCAGCGCCTTGGCGGCTTCGGCAGGTTCAGGTTTGGCTTCGCGCTCAAGGACACGGGCGACATATTCTTCGCGATCAAGTCTTGCGACGAGTTTGTCGTTGAGCAGAAACAATTCGCCATCGCTGTGGATGTCCAGCGCGTTGCCGTTGGCGAATTCGACGCGATAGTCGCCGCGCAATGGCCCGGACGTGGCAACACGATCCCCGGCCAGAACTGTCGAAACCGGGTATTTCGAAAACAGCCCGACTTCCACACAACGCCCCGTGTCCGCTGGCCACGCCGTCGGCAACACGCTGGCCAGCGCCTGACCGTAGTGACGCAGAACCATTTGACTGGTACCGCGCCCACCCGCCCAGATCGGTGCGCCGTCGGCGCTCCAGCCGGCGAATCCACCTTGCCGCGATTGTGCATCCTGGTCGCCGAGCCAGCTCCAGGTTTTCACCCGCAGGCGCCCGCCCAACTCGCCGACGACATTGCCGTCCGCCGCGTTCAGCACGACATCGAGCAGCACGCGGCGCGTCTGATCCTGCGCTGGCAGCAATGCCAGAACGCTCAATAACTCGGCAACCGAAACCCTTGTTGCCGGTTGCACGGCTGGCAAATCCAGCAACCACGACGGTGCCTGCCGCGCCTGCCAATACGCTCGCCAATCCGTCTCTGCAATGCCCAACCGCGCGGGGTCGAAATACAGACCGCAGGATTTCACCAGTGCCTGATCCCGCTCGATCTTGCCGCCCGCCGAGCAGCAATAAACTTCTTCTTTGGACTGCCCGCGACATTCATAAGCCGGCTCCCGCGCACCGGTATCCACCAGCCAGGCGTAGACGAACAACTTCCACAGACTGCCCAGCGGCGCATCCAGCGACGCTGGCAACGGTTCGCGCTTGATCAGTTGCGTCTGACTCAACGACAACAACTCGCCCTGATAGGCCACGCGCAACGGCTCATCCTGCGCTGTCGCCAGCGCAGGCATCACACCCATCAGCAGCCACAACAGCGGCCGGCGCATGTCAGTTGACCGTGACCTGACCGAGGGCGGCTTTCGCCTCCTGGGCCTGATGCTGCGGCGCATACACCTGCTTGAAGCGTACCGGCGGCAGGTTGAACTGGCCCTTCTGCGAGAAGCGCACCAGATGGCGCAGGCGCAATTCGCCACTCAGCGCATCAACCGGCACCGCGTAAGCCAACTGACCCGGTTCGAAGCGCGCCTTCTCCAGCGCGGTCGGTTCGGTGCCGTCCTTGCCCTGCAATTTGATGCCCCACGTCGTGCGCTCGACATCCGCGCCCGGTGGCAGCGGCACTTCAAGCATGCCGTAGCGCAGCGATTTCGGCGCTTTGCTGGTGAGGATCACCTCGTCCAGGTACAGGCTGTCGCTGGACAACGGTTTAGTACCGACCGGCTCGAGTTTGAAGGTAAACGCCTCGTCGCCCGGCACCAGCCGCGACAGACGCCGAGTGACGCTCACGGCCATCGGATCGACCTGCGGCTGTTGAGTCTGGAAGCTCAGCGCTGCACGCAACGGCCGCTCTTGCGTGCCGGACACGCTCAGTACGTTCGGCAAAGGCGTCGCGCCTTGCCATGTCCAGTACATCTCGCCGCTGGCGCCGTAGTTTTTCTTCCAGCCCTCACCCGGCATCAGCGCGATGGTCGGTGAGGCCTGCGCGATGCTGCGTTGCAGCCAGGTCAGCGCCAGTGCACGTTCCAGCGTCGATTGCTGCGGCAACAGGCGTTGCAACAACGCCGTCGCACGGGCCTGATCAAACGGTTGCAGCGACAGGTTCAGTGCTTCGACGAAGGGCTGCGAGCTGACCGCCAGACGTTGTTGCGCTGCGCCCAGTTGCCGATTGAACGCCTCCGGCAAAGCAACTTTCGCCTGCGTGGCCAACGATGCAGTGAGTACCCGCGCCGTCGCCAGACCAAGTGCCGAATCCGGGTCGTTCATCACCAGACTGTCCTGGCCGTCGTCGAGCAAGGTTTCGGCACCGCCTTCACCGGCCTTGACCAGGTCGTCGATCAAACCGCTGAGCAGCGTGTTCACTGGCAACTGCATCTGTTTAGCGAACGACAGAATCAGCGCCCGCTGCAGCAATGGCGTATTCGGCGCTTGCTTGGCGTACACCTCGAGTACGCGCTGCCAGTGATCCGGCGGCAGGGTCAGGTCGAGTACGCGGCTGGCATTCCAGTCAGCGTAATAGGCATAGGCGGTGAGAAATGCATCCGGCTCGCCGTCGTAGCCCCACCAGGTGAAGCTCGCCGACGGCCCGGCCATTTGCACCAGACGCAGACGGCTGTTCTGCATGATCAGGCGCAAGCGATCGCGAATCTGCGGGTTCGACGCCAGCGATGGATAAGCGATGCTCAGCGGCAGCAACCGACTGGCCGTCTGCTCGACGCCGCCGTACGGGTAGCCGAGCAGATCATCGAGGGCGGAACGGAACAGCGCTTGCGGACTGTCATCCAGACGCAGGCGGATATCCGTGGCATCCGCCGGCAAACTCAAGGGTGTATCGCTGCTGACCACATCGAGACTTTGCGTTTGCGTGACTTGCCAGCCTTCACCGGTGGCACTCAAGCGCACAGCCAGGGCATCGGCGACTTTGCCGTCCTGCACCAACTCCGCCGTCCACTCGCCAGAGGCCAAAGCGAACGCCGGTAGTGGCAGGTAATTGATGCCGCTGTTCAGAGTCACCGGCAGACGTTGTTCGGTACCGGCATAGTGAGTTACCAGTTCCGCCTTGACCGGTTTCTCCGCCTGACTGAACGCAAACACGCCCAGCCGCGGCTGATCGCCCTTGCGGAATTTGCTCGGCCCGCTCCACTTCAGGTACAGCGGTTTTTCCGAACGGACAAACTGCTTCTTCTGCCCGACCTGACCGTCATCGGCAATCGCCCGCGCGGTGATGCGCCAGCGGGTCAGCGAGTCCGGCATCTTGAAGGTGAAGCGGGTTTTGCCGTCGGCACCGGTCAACAGCTCCGGCTGCCACGCAGCCGTGTCGACGTCTTCACGGCGCGGACGCTCAAGCACCTTCACGCCGCGTTCGCTGCGATTGGCTTTACCCGGGGCGCCGGGGCTACCCGGCAATGCCACGTCGTAGCTGATGAATGACAGGCTGGCACTGGTGCGCACGTTGTTGCGCCGAGGGTGATAGAAGAACTGGTCGATGCTCGGCGCGACTTCCGGTTGCAGCGCGTAGACCATTTCGTCGACCACGCTGACCGTCAAGTGTGCCGGAACCGCTTTGCCGGCGAACTGCGTGGTCAGGTCGACCGTGACCGTATCGCCCGGCAGGTACACCGCTTTGTCGGTGCTGATCGCCACGTCGATTTGCGGCGCGACCACTTTGATCCCGGCGTTCTGAAAGCTGTACTGACCGCCCTTGGTGTAGAGCACGGAGAAGGTCAGGTTCGGCGCGAAGCTGTCTTTCACCGCAATGCGCGCGCGGTATTGGGTGTCGCTGAGTTTTTCCAGCTTCAGCCAGTCGGCGCCCTTGGCCAGCAGCGCAGTGGCCTCGACCTTGTCGCGCTCCAGCGACAGCAGTGCGTCGCTGACCGGCTCAGGGAAGGTGATCAGCGCCAGCGCTTCTTCGCCCGCCTTGTACTCGGGCTTGTCGAGGACGATTTCCACTGTGCCCGGCACCGCTTTCACACCGTCGCCGGTGACCGAGTGGCCGGTGGCGCCGAGGACGCGACCGTGTTGATCCTTCAGCGTCAGGTTGTAGGTGCCCGGACGTTCGAAGGCGAGGCTGAAGCCTTTGTCCGTTGCGGCGAGTTTGCCTTCGCCGGTGCTCTGATCTTCCAGACGCACCCAACCATACGTGCTTGGGGTCACCGCTTTGCTTTGCTCGGTGCCGCCCTCGTTGGCGTAGCTGAACGCAACCTTGTCACCGACTGCACTGAAGCGTTGCGGCGCGCTCAAGCGAAAACTTGCCGCGCCACGGTCGATGAGGATTTCCTTGGTGGTCTTGACCCGATACGCCGCGCCGTCGCTGGCAAACACGGTGAGCATGTAGCGGCTCGGTTTTTCCGCCGCTGGCAGATCCAGTGTCGCGTTGCCTTTGCTGTCGGTAGTCAGTTCGGTGCTGGTCAGCTCCACCGGAAATTGCCCGAGGTATTGCAGCTCGTTGTCGACCATCGACAGTTGCTGGGCGCGCAGGCTCAGGCTCAATTTGGCATTGGCCACCGGTTTGCCGTCGGGGTAGAGCAGCACCAGACTGCCTTTCACCGGCTCACCGGTGCGGTAATCCTGCTTGGCCAGATTCAGCGAGATTTCGAAGTGCGGCTTGATGTATTCGGCAACGCGGAAAGCACTGCTGTAGGCCTGATCCTTGTAGTTGAAACGGATCTCGTAACCACCGGCCACGGCGTTATCCGGCAACTGGAAGCGACCCTGGGTACCTGCTTTCGAATCAAGCTTCAGATTGAGGGTTTGCAGTTCGGTCCCCGTGGCATCGAGCACGCTGACACTGACATCCGCCGCGCCCGGCAGCACCGAATCACGGGCATTCTTGAACTCGCGCCCGACGATTTTCAGCGACACCCAATCGCCCGGGCGATACAGCGGCCGATCGGTGAAGGCATACAGTTTGGTGTCGTAGATTTCGCTGTCGTAGTAGAAGTTTTCCGAGACGAATACGCCGCCCTCTTCGTCCTCGCCGATGACGAACGAACGCTCCGGGCTGACGTGTTTCAGGCGCAGCAGACCGTCGGCATCGGTAGCACCGCTGCTCATCACGCCGAGGCCATCGGTCCACAGCACATTGACCTTCGGCACCGAGCTGCCCTCGTGTTTGCGCGCGGCCCAGACCAGCAGTTCATCACCGGCAATCTTGCTCACCGCGACGGTGTTGGAGACGAAAACCATGGTGGTCGCGCGGTACTTGCCGATCAGCGCTTCGACCAGATACAGCCCAGGCTTCAGGTTGCCCAACGGGATGTAAACGTTGCCCGGTGCGACGCTGACAAAGTCGCTGGACGAGCCGGCCAGATTGACCCCGGTCGGTGGCTGGATCGGCTTGGCCTGCCACAGTGGATAACGGAACTGGCTGACCACCGGCAGACCCGGGATCAGCGCGAATTGCGGCTGCGCGTCGTACGGCGTCGGCGCGGCCATGGCCTCACCCATTTTCAGCTCCGGCACTTCTTCGGTGACCTGCTTGCGCGACTCGTAGGAGAACGCACGCTGCATCACCCGGCGGGATTTGCGATACCAGTTGTCCCACAGATACGCGAGGGTGTTGGACAGACCTTCGCCCTTGAACTGGCCGTCGCTGACGACGCGATGCAGGTTCTTCTGGCGCTTGAGGAAATCCAGCGGCTTATCGATGCGGTATACGCGAATGTCGGCGCCGCCGTACGGTTCCATGCGAAAGCGCCGGTAGTCACGACCCGGGGCTTCGAGGCGGACCATCGCCGGCTCGTCGCTGGCAAAACTGCTGTCGGCGAGCAGGAAGAAACTCTCACCGGCCACCGGCGTGTAATTGCTCGGCTCCACCGAGTCTTCGGCGTTGACCCAGGTAAACGGCAGCAACAACGCTAACAGCAAAGAAATTCGCGAACAGATACGCAACATGCGGGCACCGGTCATTGGGAGAGAAAGTTCAGTCGATAGACGCCGATGAAGTTGGGGTTGGCTGCGTCGGGTATCCATCGGGTGTCCTTCCATGTCATGAGTTGCTGCAGGCTTGCCGAACGCATGCCGTTGTCAGTGGGGGTGGTGGTGCCGGTGTGATAGGCGATGTAGCGGCCCATCCAGATCATCAGGTGCTGATCGTCGCCCTGATCGAAAAACATCAGGTCGCCGGGCCGCGCCTGCGCCACATCGCGGCCGACCAGGTGGCTGTTGAACTGAATCAGTTTGATCGCGTTGACGTACGGCCCGACCTTGCCGCCGCCCTGCTGCCACTGTTGCGCGAGCTTGCGTTGCTCGTTGCTCAGCGTCAGTTCCGGCGGCAGGTAGCGATTGGACAGACCATTGCTGCGCAGCCATTTGTCGTCGTGGACTTTCAGCGCTTCGTTGGCGGCAAAGCGCACCAGGCCGGCGCAGTCCTGCTGATACCAGCGCGGGCTTGGGCCTTGGCTCAATTGCTCTTGAGCAATACGCACAAACCAGGCGCGAAACACTTGTGATTGCGCCGGATCGAGTGCCGGCACCTCAACTGCGCGGGCACCTGCGCTCAGCAACAGCGCGAGCAGGCCAAGGCTGCGGATCAGTGCGCTCACAGCGCTTTCCATTCCAGTGGCAGCCATTGCCAGTGGCCGTCAGGCTCGCTGCCTTCGGGCAGCGTCAGAGCATATTTGCCGTAGCCGCCGAGGGTGCGCAGTTTCGGCATCAGGTAGGTTTGCGCGGCGTTGTAGAACACCGGCTCCATGTCCTGCGGCAGGCTGTCGAGGGTTTCGCGCTGCATCAGTTGCGCCATCGCGTCCGGGCCGAAGTAGATCGGCATCAATACGTCTTTTGGCAGCACGTCGGCCATCGGCGGGAAGCGCTTGTCGAGGGTGCCGAGGGCTTTGTCGACGAGTTTGTCGTCGAGGGAAAACAGCAGCGTCGAGCCGTGACGGGCGAGGCTGACTTTCATGAACGCCTTGCCGGAAATCGCCTCCGGGTTCTCGGCGGTCTTCGCCGCGTACGGCCCGAAACTGGAACTGACCTGACGCTGCCAGACGTGGCTCTGGCCTTCCTGCTTGTCGATCACCGGGAATACGCTTTCGGCGACATTGGCTTCGAACGCGCCGACCATCGAACCGAACAACTTGCCCAGATCACCATCAAGCTTGCTGGTGTCCTCGTCTTTGAGGCTGGCGACCAGCAATGGCGTGTACAGCCGCGAATCGGCGTACCAGCACAGGCCGGCCGCGCCGGCGACATGTTCGGTGAGGGTCTGCGCCACCGCTTCTTCAGCGCCGAGTTTGATCAATATCGGCTTCTGCGGTTCGGCCGCCACTGGCAGGGTCACGCAAGCGCTCGCCCCCAGCGGCATCGCTTGCCAGACCGGTTTGAAATCGAAGTCCGGCTGGTTTTCCAGCTCATCCATGGCCAGATAGCTGTGCCAGCCCTTGTCGTCCATGTCGAAACGCAGCCCGGCGAAATTCGGGATGAAGCGCTGATAGCCCATCGCGAGCACGCTGGAATTGACCGACAGACGCTGCCTGGTTTCCGGGCTTTTCGCCGGCAAGCCGAACGCTTCGGGGAAAAGTTTTTCACCGTTGAGCAACGCCGCCAGTGCTTGCGCGGAGACGCGGCCCGATTCTTCCGAGACGCCGCTTTCCGGATCGTAGTACTTGGCTGGATTGGACAGCACCACCAGTTTGTCGCCGCGCGACGCGAACAGCAGCGATTTGCTGGCGTTGTAGCTGAGTTGATACAGCGGCACTTCGTCGCTGCCGACTTTGAGAGTGCCGAAGACGCTGAGCTGGGTGTCATCCAGCGCCACTTTCGCCAATGGCTCGAGCAGCTTGGCCAACCCGCCGCGATCCATCACCAGCAGGAAATCCTTCAAACGACCATCGGCGCCACGCCACAGCGCAACATCGGCCGGTTGATCGAAAAGCTGCTCGATCAGGCTGTCCTGCAACTTCAGGTCATGCTCGTAGATAATCCGGCGCAGGCTGCCGATCAGGCCGAGGCGATCGGCGTGAGTTTCGTAATAGAAGACGAAATCCTCGGTGAGCGTGGCCTTGAGAAACGGCACCGTCAGGAGGTCCTTGGGCAACTGGCTCAGTGAACGGGTTTCGAGCAAGGCATCCGGACGGCCGAGGCCGAGCCTGTCACTGGCCAGTGCCGCTGGCGGCGCTTTGGGCTTGAGCAGCAGCCAGCCGAAACCGCCCGCCACACCGGCCACCAGGCACAGGCCGAGCACGACCAGCGGCCAGCGCCGCGAAGGTTTGGCCGCCGGTGTCGCGGCAGCTGGAGTCACAGTGTTATCGCTCATGTTCACAACATCCGAGTTCATCCGTGGCGGGATGCTTAATAGTTGAAGGTCTTGACCAGCAGCAGATCACCGATCGCCCGCAGGGGCACGATGAAGGTTTCGCGTTTTTCGTCGACGGTGTTTTCGTTGAGCACCAGGGTGATCTGCGAAGTGATCACCTCGTTCTGATTGCTGGTCTCCTCGAAGTTATAGCCACCATCGCCGTAGTTGCCCCAATAGTTGACGTAGACCAGATACGTGCCGTGCAGCGGCGCGGTCATGGTGAACATTTCCGGGCCGGGGCCGTCGACGCCATCCGGGTCGAGACCGCCGCCATTGCTCAGCGCCGGCCGTGCCCAAAAGGCATGCTGACCGTCGGGGGTGACAATATGCAGATCCAGCTCGGCTTTCGGGTCGTCCCATCCCAAGACAAGACGAATCTGCGCCGGCGTGCGCAGATTATTTGCTTCATAAAATTGCACGCGCTTGAGCGACTGGCCCTCGGCGCTGATCACTTCGACGCTGTTGGAACCGGCGCCAAATGCGTAGGGCCGGGCAAAACGTCCCTGATCATCGGTGTACAGATTCAATGGATTGCCGTTGACGGCGAGGCTGTGCGGCGGACGCATGTGCCCGAGGGCTTTGAGCTGGCCCTGGATCATCGTGCGATTGCGCTGAATGCCGCGATCGATCGGCGGCGTCGGGTAGGCGACCTGCGAATTTTCCGAACGATCGAGCAGGCCGTGATAACGCCAGCCGCCGACCGGCTCGGACAATTGCGCAGTCGGCGCGGCCCACAGCACAGGCGCGCAGGCGAAGCCGATCAGCAGCAAAAGAAATGAACGCATGTGACGCCTCCTGCCATGCCTTGAACGAAACCTTGCACCCGATCCTCGGTACTTCACAGCGGTGAACTGCGTTTCGTCTGAATGCCCCGCAACTGTCGGGGCCGTAGAAGCCGCGAAGATTAGCGATTCGGCAGTTTTTTAACAATCGGATACATGTGTGATTGCTGTAGGAATCTCGCTTTCGAGAGGGTGTGAGCCGAATAGCGAAGTTATTCGGCTCATAAAATGAGCCGAATAAGCCTCAGCCCCGAAACTTCACATTAACTTTGTGACGAGGGGGTTTATCCCCGCTCGGCTGCGCAGCAGTCGTAAAACCGGCGACTTCGATTTTCCTGGGAGTATCGGTTGTCTGGTTTTAGGGTTGCTATGCAACCCAGCGGGGATAAATCCCCTCGCCACGGGGTCATGTGCGCGGCTTTGGGTGGGGCGCCTCATTTGCCCATACCCCCCCTATCTGCTAGTGTCGCGCCGGTTTAACGTCTACCGGAAATTGCCGCCATGGCCCGCAAAAAAGCTGCACTGGATTTCGAACAATCCCTCGCCGACCTGCAAACACTGGTCGAGCGTCTGGAGAACGGTGAATTGTCGCTGGAAGACTCGCTGACCGCTTTCGAGCAGGGCATCGGTCTGACCCGTGACTGCCAGGCGGCGCTGGCCCAGGCCGAGCAGAAAGTGCAGGTGCTGCTGGAGCGTGATGGCGAACTCGCCGAGGAACCCTTCGACGCGGATGAGCCAGAATGATCGCGGCATATTCGGCGAGCAGTCAGGCCCGGGTCAACGCGGCGCTGGAAACGCTGTTCAACGCGCCGCTGCCGGAACTGGCGCGGCTCTACGAAGCGATGCGCTACAGCGTGATGAACGGCGGCAAGCGCGTGCGCCCGTTGCTGGCTTACGCCGCGTGCGAAGCCCTCGGCGGAAAGGCTGAACAGGCCAGCGGCGCGGCCTGTGCGGTCGAGCTGATCCACGCCTACTCGCTGGTGCATGACGATTTGCCGGCGATGGACGATGACGATCTGCGTCGCGGCCAGCCGACCACCCACAAAAAATTCGACGAAGCCTGCGCGATCCTCGCCGGTGACGGCTTGCAGAGCCTGGCCTTCAGCGCCCTGCTCGACCCGCGCCTGAGCGATTGCAGCAGCGAAATCCGTCTGCAGATGGTCACAGCGCTGGCCCATGCAGCCGGTCCGGCGGGCATGGTCGGTGGTCAGGCCATCGACCTCGGCTCGGTCGGTCTCAAGCTCGATCAAACGGCCCTCGAGCAGATGCACCGACACAAGACCGGCGCGCTGATTGAAGTCAGCGTCAAGCTTGGTGCCCTGGCCAGCGGCCGCGCCCAGCCTGATCAGCTGCAGGCATTGCAGACTTATGCACAGGCCATCGGCCTGGCCTTTCAGGTGCAGGACGACATCCTCGACGTGGAAAGCGATACCGCGACCCTCGGCAAACGCCAGGGCGCCGATATCGCCCGCGACAAGCCGACCTACCCGGCCCTGCTCGGCCTCGACGCTGCCAAGGCCTACGCTCTGGAACTGCGCGATCAGGCCCTGCAGGCGCTGCGACCGTTTGACGCGGCCGCCGAGCCGCTGCGCGAGCTGGCCCGGTATATCGTCGAGCGGCGCAACTGACGGCGTATCGGCCAAAAAAGACCAACGCGTGGGCAGGGGCCGATGCATCAGGTAAACTGCCGCATCTTTTATACCTATAACGATTCGCCTGATGCCCACGACGTTTCATGAGATTCCCCGCAAGCGCCCGACCACGCCCCTGCTCGACCGCGCGAACACGCCGGACGGCCTGCGCCGGTTAGGCGAAGCCGAGCTGGAAACCCTGGCCGATGAGTTGCGCCTGGAATTGCTCTACACGGTCGGCCAGACCGGTGGGCATTTCGGTGCCGGCCTGGGCGTGATCGAGCTGACCATCGCGCTGCATTACGTCTTCGACACCCCGGACGACCGTCTGCTGTGGGACGTCGGGCATCAGGCGTATCCGCACAAGATCCTCACCGGTCGCCGCGAGCGCATGGCCAGCCTGCGTCAGAAGGACGGCATTGCCGCATTCCCGCGCCGCTCCGAGAGCGAGTACGACACCTTCGGCGTCGGCCACTCCAGCACCTCGATCAGCGCTGCGCTGGGCATGGCCATTGCTGCCCGCCTGCAGGACAGCGATCGCAAGGCCATCGCCGTGATCGGTGACGGCGCGCTGACCGCCGGCATGGCCTTCGAGGCGCTCAACCATGCGCCGGAAGTCAACGCCAACATGCTGGTGATTCTCAACGACAACGATATGTCGATCTCGCGCAACGTCGGCGGGTTGTCGAATTATCTGGCGAAGATCCTTTCCAGTCGAACCTACGCGAGCATGCGCGAGGGCAGCAAGAAAGTCCTTTCGCGCCTGCCCGGCGCCTGGGAAATCGCCCGTCGTACCGAAGAATATGCCAAAGGCATGCTGGTCCCCGGCACCCTCTTCGAAGAGCTGGGCTGGAATTACATCGGCCCGATCGACGGCCACGACCTGCCAACCTTGATCGCCACCCTGCGCAACATGCGCGATCTCAAAGGCCCGCAGTTCCTGCACATCGTCACCAAGAAAGGCAAAGGCTTCGCCCCGGCGGAAGTTGACCCGATCGGCTACCACGCCATCACCAAACTCGAACCACTGGACGCCCCGGCCGCCGCGCCTAAAGCCGCCAGCGGGCCAAAGTATTCGGCGGTGTTCGGCGAGTGGCTGTGCGACATGGCGGCGGCTGACGATCGTCTGGTCGGGATCACCCCGGCGATGAAGGAAGGCTCGGATCTTGTGGCGTTCAGCGAGCGCTTCCCCGAGCGTTATTTCGACGTGGCGATTGCCGAGCAGCACGCGGTCACTTTCGCCGCCGGCATGGCCTGCGAAGGCGCGAAACCGGTAGTGGCGATCTACTCGACATTCCTGCAACGCGGTTACGACCAATTGGTACACGACGTCGCGGTGCAGAACCTCGACGTGCTGTTCGCCATCGACCGCGCCGGTCTGGTCGGCGAAGACGGCCCGACCCACGCTGGCAGCTATGACCTGTCCTACCTGCGCTGCATCCCGGGCATGCTCATCATGACCCCGAGCGATGAAAACGAATTGCGCAAAATGCTCACCACCGGCCACCTCTACAACGGCCCGGCGGCAGTGCGTTACCCGCGTGGCAGCGGGCCGAATGCAGTCATTGAAAAAGATCTCGAAGCGATCGAAATCGGCAAGGGCATCGTCCGTCGTCAGGGCAGCAAGGTCGCCATGCTGGTGTTCGGCGTGCAACTGAGCGAAGCCTTGAAAGTCGCCGAGAAGCTCGACGCCACCGTGGTCGACATGCGTTTCGTCAAACCGCTGGATGAAGCGCTGGTGCGCGAGATCGCCGGCAACCACGAGTTGCTGGTGACTATCGAAGAGAACGCAATCATGGGCGGCGCCGGTGGCGCGGTCAGCGAATTCCTCGCCCGCGAGAACATCCTCAAGTCGATGCTGCATCTGGGCTTGCCGGACATTTACGTCGAGCATGCGAAACCGGCCCAGATGCTTGCCGAGTGCGGGCTGGATGAGGCCGGGATCGAAGCGTCGATTCGCCAGCGGCTGGCATTGCTCAACAGCTGACGCAATCCCTTGTAGGAGCTGCCGAAGGCTGCGATCTTTTGATCTTGCTCTTCGGCAGCTCCGGAACCTTTAAAAAGCAAAATCAAAAGATCGCAGCCTTCGGCAGCTCCTACATGGTTTTGCAAAGACCATAGATTGCCATGAACCTCTCCCGCCTCGCCCTGCCCTTCCTCCTGCTGCCAACCGCAAGCGCTGCCGCCGATACCTTCGAGCGCGATCAGGCGCTGAAGCTGCCGGACACGCTGATCAGCGCCAATCGTCAGGTCGAGGCGCGCAACGACAGCAGCGCCGCCAACACCGTGTTCACCCGCGAAGACATTGATCGCCTGCAACCAAGCGACGTGCCCGATCTGCTGCGGCGCGTGCCCGGCGTGCAAGTGGCGCAGACTGGCGGGCGCGGCAGTCTGCCGGGGATCTACATTCGCGGCACGCAATCGGCGCAGAGCCTGGTGCTGGTCGATGGCCAGCGCATCGGCAATTCGACTTCCGGCGACAGTAATCTGCAACATCTGAACATCGAGCAGATCGAGCGAGTCGAAGTGCTGCGCGGCTCGCGCTCGGTGATTTATGGCAGCGACGCGATTGGCGGGGTGATCCAGATCTTCACCCGACGCGGCACTGGGCAAGGCTTGCAGCCACGCCTGCATCTGGGCTTCGGCAGTCAGCAGACATGGGAGCGCAGCCTCGGCTTGTCCGGCGGCGACGAGAAGACCCGCTTCAACCTCGGCGCCAGCCTCGACGAAACGGCCGGGATCGACCGTACCCACGAGTCGTATCCAAGCGACAGCGACCATGACGCCTACCGCAACAAATCCCTGAGCCTGAGCCTCAGCCACGCGCTGAACGAGGACATCGAAGTCGGCGCCAATCTGCTGGATAACCGTGGCAGGAGCGAATTCGACAATCCGTTCGGCCGCTTCGACATGGACACGTTTGAGTCGGTGCAACAGCAGCCGTACAGCGACTTCAATATCAGTAGCGTGAGCAGTTACGTCGATGCGCGGGTCAACGAAACCTGGAAAACCCGCGTCGAATTCGGCCACAGCGAAAACCGCGAGAAGACTCTCGACAAGCTCAGTGACGAGCGCACGGTGTTCAACACCTATCGCGACTCAGTGAACTGGCAGAACGACCTGACGCTCGACCCGCGCAACAGCCTGATCCTCGGTGGTGACTGGTACGAAGACCGGATCAACAGCAGCACTGCGTTCGACGAGGACAGCCGCTGGAATCGCGCAGCGTTCATCCAGCATCGTTATCAGGCCGACAGCTTCTCCACCGAGATCGGCCTGCGCCACGACGACAACCAACAGTTCGGCCGCCAGAACACTTGGAGCGGCACTTTCACCCTGCCGCTCAATCCGGATAACGACGTGCTGCTGAGCTACAGCGAAGGTTTCCGCGCGCCGACCTTCAACGACCTGTACTACCCGGATTTCAGCAATCCCGACCTGAAACCGGAAACCTCAAAAAGCTACGAACTGCAATGGCGCAGCCAATTGAGCGACAGCGCGCGGCTCGAGGCCTCGATTTACCGCACCGATCTGCAAGACGCGATCATCTTCGGTAGCAACTCACGCCCGCAGAACGTTGCGTCAGCGCGCATCAACGGTTTTGAAGCAGCGCTGAAGCAGGAGCTGTTTGGCTGGCAGAGCAATCTCGGCGTGGCAATCATTGATCCGCGAGATCGCGATACCGGGCATACGCTGGCGCGACGGGCGCGGCGCACGGCCAGTTGGGATCTGGATCGGCAGTTCGATCGCTTGGGTCTCGGCGCCAGTTGGCAATTGGTCAGTGGCAGTTACGACGACTTGAACAACACCCAGTCGCTGGGCGGCTACGGCACGCTCGGGCTGCGCAGCAGTTGGGCGCTTACTCGTGAGATCAAGCTGGATCTGAAGGTGGATAACCTGCTGGACAAGGGTTACAGCCGGGCGAACTACAGCTATGACGGCGCGCAGTATGGCTATCGCGAAGAAGGTCGGGCGTGGATGTTCGGGGTGACCTGGACCCCTGAACTCTGAGCTGAGATTTTTTGGCGGGCTGGCCTCTTCGCGAGCAGGCTCGCTCCCACAGTTGACGGAGTGCGGCCACACCTTTTGTTTTCACCGCAAGTCCAGTGTGGGAGCGAGCCTGCTCGCGAATACAGGCGATACGATCTACCGATCCGGCGCGATCAATTGGCAAAGCTTGGCAGTCGCGCTGATCATCTGCCCGCTCGGTCGCTCAAGGCCTTTGTCAGTGACCAATAGCAGTCTCCCCTGCCTGACCGCCGCCACCTGCGGCCAGGCCTTCCACGCCCCTAGCTGCGCCTGATCACCTGCGACAATCACTTCGGGATCACGCTGCAATACCGCCTCGATACTCACTTGTGGTGCCGGCAGATTCAGCTCGGCGAAGATATTGCGCGCGCCGCACACCTCAAGCGCATCGCTGATGATCTGCCCGCCACCGATGGTGTACAGCGGCTTGTCCCAGACCTGATAAAACACCCGCAGCGGCACATCACGACGATAACGCTGGCGCAGATCATTCAGCTGCTCGCGCAATTCGGCCGCTCGTTTCGCCCCACGTTCAGGACGCCCCAGCTGTTTGCTGATCGCTTCAATTTGCGTCGCCAGTTGCGTCAACGTGTGCGGCTCGGCGACGAAGGTCGGAATGTTCAGACGTTTGAGCTGATCACGCTGCCCGGCGCCGACGCTGCCGGGCCAGAGCAGCAGCAAATCCGGTTTCAGGCTGAGCAAGCGCTCCATGTCGAGCTGACCGTAGCGCCCCACAGACGCAACATCGGCAATTGCCAGCGGCCGCTCGCCCGCATCCAGCACGCCGACCAACAGGTCGGCAGAGTCCAGTTCAACGACGATTTCGGAAAGCGACGGCGCAAGGCTGACCACCCGCAATGCGGCCGGCACCTGGCTGCTCAGGGCGAGCAGCACAACCGCCAGCCATAGGCGAGGCATCAACCGAGTTGACGCGGAATACGGTAGAGGTAGAACAGCACGGCGGTGGACAGCGCCAGCAGCATCAACGGCACGGCTTCGAGGCCGACGAACACCGCCAGCGCGCCAATCCACGCCGGCAAAGACGCCACCAGCAACGCCGTACGCCGACGCGCCGCAAGGGCAATCCAGGCGGCGGGTTCTTCAGCGGTATCGAGGGCTTTTTGCGTGGCGATCAACGCGTGTTTGTAGCGAGCGAAATACTTGAGGCTGACAAACATCGAGGCGACGCCAGCGATGAAGAAAGGCATCGCCAGCACTGGCAACAGGCCCTGGCCTTCACCGAACAGCGCGTTGAGCACAAACAGCGGCAACAGCGCCAGCGCCAGGTATTGCCACCAGGCCACCGACAACCGCCGCCGCACCTGGCCGCGGGTCACGCGCGGTCGGCCTCGCCCTGATGCTCATTGCCCATCATGTGGTCGAGCTTGCTGGCCTTGGTCGCCAGGTAGAGTTTGTTGTGCGGATTGTGCCCGGTGTGCAGCGGCACGCGTTCGGCGACGACGATGCCCATGTCGGTCAGCGCTTTGACCTTGCGCGGGTTGTTGGTCATCAGACGCAGGGATTTCACGCCCAGATGTTCGAGCATCGGCAGGCACATGGCGTAGTCGCGCTGATCGGCAGCAAAGCCCAGACGCTCGTTGGCTTCCACGGTATCGGCGCCGCCGTCCTGCAACTCGTAAGCGCGGATCTTGTTCAGCAGACCGATGCCGCGCCCTTCCTGACGCAGATACAGCAGCACGCCACGGCCTTCGCGCGCAATCGCCTGCAAAGCTGCCTCTAATTGCGAGCCGCAGTCGCAACGCTGGCTGAACAAGGCATCGCCGGTCAGGCATTCGGAATGCAGGCGACCGAGTACCGGGGCGCCATCGGCAATTTCACCGAGGCTCAGCACGACGTGCTCACGCCCGGTGCTCTCATCGAGAAAGCCGTGCATGGTGAATTGCGCAAAAGGCGTTGGCAGCTTGGAAGCGGCGACGAAGACGACAGGCACCGATGTGCTCCTGATCTAGAAGACTGAAAATTCGCAGGCGGGCATTGTAACAGCAGGTTCCTGTAGACGCTTAGGCTGAATTATCGGGCATAACCATCAAAAAGTTTGATGACAGCTGCCATGCGCTCCCACAGGACATTGTGATCATTTTGGATCAAACGGATACGGCTGCTGCCACTTCTCGAAGACCGGCTTCAACTCTCCGCTCTTGACCAGCTCCGCCATGCGCCGGTCATACAGCGCCATCAACACGCGAGCCTGTGGGGTATCGGCGAAACCGAGAAACAGCGGCAACTCAGCCAGATGCGAATAGCGAAACTGCGCGGGATCTGCAGCATCGCGCACGACCGCTTCAATTTCGGTCAGCGCATCGATGTAGTAATCCGCCCGCCCCTGCTTGAGCATCAGCAGAATGCCGGTGCGCCGTTCGATCTGGTTGAAGCGCTGAATGTTCGGCAAGTAGTTTTCGTAACGGTAGCCGCGCACCCAGGCCAAACGGTATCTGCCCAGGGTCGCCAGGGTCGGCGGCGGGCTGCTGGCCAGGCCCAGCGCGTAGATGTGATCAGAATCGAACTTCGATTGCGGGTACAGCACATGCTCGGCTTCGTCGCGGTAGGAGCCGACCAGTGCGTCGACCTCCTTCAACTGCACCAGCCCGATCGAACGGGTGTACGGCACCGTGCGAATATCCAGCTTGACCCCGGCCGGCTCGAACACTTTGCGCAACACGTCCCAGGCCAGACCGTGACCATCGGCGGCGGTGTAATCCTCCCAGTCTTCGCTGGCCAGGTGGATGACCGCAGGCACAGGCGCGGCGGCCTGCGCGTGGGCGAACGTGCCCAGCAGAGCCAGAAGCAGCAGCGCCAACCCGCGTCGCAGCATTGCGTGGTTCCTCACGTGAGTCGAATCAGGCGAATACCCATACCAGCCCTTGCATCGCCAGCCAGGCGAACACACCGGCCAGCACGTCGTCGAGCATGATGCCGACGCCGCCATGCACATGCTTGTCGATCCAGCGGATCGGCCACGGCTTGAGAATATCGAAGAAGCGGAACACCAGAAAACCCGCAAGCAACCAGTACCAGCCTTCCGGCACCAGCCACAGGGTGATCCACATGCCGACCATTTCGTCCCAGACGATGCCTTCGTGGTCGTGAACGCGCAAATCGTCAGCGACTTTGCCGCACAGCCAGAAGCCGAACAGCATGGTGATGCCGAGCATCAGCCAGTAGCCCCAGTCGGGCAGCATCTGCCACAGCGGAATGAACGGCAGCGCCACCAGCGAGCCCCACGTGCCCGGCGCTTTTGGCAAGGTGCCGGAGCCGAAGCCGAACGCGAGGAAATGCCACGGATTGCGCCAGACCGAAGGAGGCACGAATTCGGCAGGAACCTGTTTCGGGTGATCTGTCACGGTGTCTCCTGAAAATGTTGGTAGCCGCGAATCTGCGGAGTGATGTCGTGTCGGTCGCGGTCCAGCAGCACCACGCCCTGGCCCGGCAGCACTCGCCCGATCACATGGATCGGCCAGCCGTCGGCCAGCAGTGCCGGCAACTCGGCGGACGGCAAGGTGAAGGCCAGTACGTAATCATCACCACCGCTCAATGCCGCGCGCTCGGCACCGCGCTGGCCGAGAAACGCGACTAAAGCATCCGACAACGGTACACGCTCGCGTTCAATCTCAAGTCGCACCTTCGACGCCAGCGCGATATGCCCGCAATCGGCGAGCAGGCCGTCGGAGATGTCCAGTGCCGCCGTGGCCTTGCCGCGCAGGGCCTGACCGAGCGCCAGTTGCGGCTGTGGCGACCAGTAATGATCGAGCAGCGGCTGGGCGATATGCGCTTCGGCATCACGTTGAGCCAATACCAGCGGCAAGGCGCCGGCCGCATTGCCCAGTTCGCCGCCGACGCAGAGCAGATCACCGGCCTGCGCACCGCTGCGGGTCAAGGCCTCGCCTGCGGGTACGCGGCCGAACACGGTGACCGTCAGGCTCAACGGCCCGCGCGTGGTATCGCCGCCGACCAAGGCGACGCCGCAGCTTTGCGCCATGCGATTCAAACCCCGGGCATAGGCTTGCAGCCAATCGGCAGTCACCGTCGGTAGAGTCAGGGCAAGGGTAAAGGCAACGGGGGCAGCGCCCATGGCGGCCAGGTCACTGACCGCGACGGCCAGCGAGCGCTGACCGAGCAGAAACGGATCGCAGGGGTCGGCGAAATGCACACCGGCCACCAGCGTATCGGTGGAAACCGCCAGCTGTTCCCCAACGGGAACTGCCAGCAAGGCGCAGTCGTCGCCGATCCCCAAAGCAACGCCCTCGCCGCCCTGCGCACAAGGCGCGGCGGCGAAGAAATTGCGGATCAGCTCAAACTCGCCCATGGCCGAGAAAAAGTATTCAAGCGCCGATCAGCGCTTGAACGCCTTCACTTCAGCTTCACGCAGGCGCGGGGCCAGCTTGTCGAGCACACCGTTAACGAACTTGTGGCCGTCGGTCGAACCGAACACCTTGGCCAGTTCGATACCTTCGTTGATCACAACGCGGTACGGCACGTCGACGCGCTTGAGCAGTTCCCAGGTCGACAGGCGCAGAACCGCCAGTTCAACCGGGTCCAGCTCTTCGATCGCCAGATCCAGGCACGGCGTCAGGGCGGTGTCGATTTCGGTCTTGAACTGCGGAACCCCGTGAAGGATTTCACGGAAGTAGGCACCGTCAACATCGGTGAAATCGTTATCAACGCGAAACTGCGCTTCGATCTCGTTCAGCGATTGCCGGGCCATGTGCCACTGGTACAGCGCCTGGGTCGCGAGCTGACGGGCTTCGCGACGCTTGGCGCTTTTCGACGGCTTGCCGGCATCCGCAGGTTTCGGATCGCGCGGGTTGAAACGATCGCTTTCGTCGCTAATCACTTGGCCTCCAACTGCGCCAGCAGGCTGACCATTTCCAGAGCGGACAGGGCAGCTTCGGCACCTTTGTTACCGGCCTTGGTGCCGGAACGTTCGATGGCTTGTTCGATGGAATCAACGGTCAGCACACCGAACGCAACCGGTACGCCGAATTCCATGGAGACCTGGGCCAGGCCTTTGGTGCACTCGCCAGCCACGTATTCGAAGTGCGGAGTACCGCCACGAATGACCGCGCCAAGGGCGATGATCGCTGCGAACTCGCCTTTCTGGGCGACTTTCTGCGCAACCAGCGGGATTTCGAAGGCGCCCGGCGCGCGGATGATGGTGATGTCGCTTTCGCTCACGCCGTGGCGAACCAGGGCATCAACGGCACCGCTGACCAGGCTTTCAACCACGAAGCTGTTGAAGCGGCCCACTACCAGAGCGTAGCGGCCTTTGGGGGCGATGAAGGTACCTTCGATGGTCTTCAGGGTCATTCGTCAGTTCTCTTAAAGAGCCGGGACGCGTCTGCTACGCGCCCCTCAGTGATTATTTGCCGCGAATCGGAGTCCGGAAACAGCCGGTCATTATTCGGAGGGCACGTATTCTACAACTTCCAGATCGAAACCGGATATCGCGTTGAACTTCATTGGTGCCGACATCAAGCGCATTTTGCGCACGCCGAGGTCACGCAGGATCTGCGAACCGGCACCGACAATGCTGTAAGTGGTCGGTTTTTTCGGCGCTGCCTGCTCACCGGTTTCACGGATATGCGCCAGCAGCACGTCACCATCAAGCGGGTGACCGAGCAGCAGCACGACACCGCTGCCGGCCTCGGCGACCGCAGCCATGGCGGCGCGCAGGCTCCAGCGGCCCGGTTGCTTGACCATCAGCAGATCGCGCAGCGGGTCCATGTTGTGCACCCGGACCAGAGTCGGCTCTTCGGCGCAGACAGTGCCCAGCGTCAGGGCCATGTGCACGTCGCCTTCCACCGAATCACGATAGGTCACCAGGTTGAATTGGCCCAGTTCGCTGTCCAGCGGCTGCTCGGCAATCCGCTGAACGGTACGTTCGTGGATCATCCGGTAGTGAATCAGGTCGGCGATGGTGCCGATCTTGATGTTGTGTTCGGCGGCGAATGCTTCGAGTTCAGCGCGACGGGACATGGTGCCGTCGTCGTTCATCACTTCGCAGATCACCCCGCTCGGCTCGAAACCGGCCATGCGCGCCAGGTCGCAAGCGGCTTCGGTGTGGCCGGCGCGAGCGAGGGTGCCGCCGGCCTGGGCCATCAGCGGGAAAATGTGACCCGGGCTGACGATGTCTTCAGCCTTGGCGTCTTTGGCGGCTGCCGCTTGCACGGTGCGCGCGCGATCGGCGGCGGAGATGCCGGTGGTCACGCCTTCGGCGGCTTCGATCGAGACGGTGAACTTGGTGCCGAAACCGGAACCGTTGCGCGGCGCCATCAGCGGCAGCTTCAACAGTTCGCAGCGCTCGCGGCTCATCGGCATGCAGATCAGGCCACGGGCGTGCTTGGCCATGAAGTTGATGTGTTCGGCCTGGCAGCATTCGGCGGCCATGATCAGGTCGCCTTCGTTCTCGCGGTCTTCGTCATCCATGAGGATGACCATCTTGCCTTGGCGGATGTCTTCAACCAGTTCTTCGATGCTATTGAGCGCCACAAGGCACCCCCTTCTTTTGAATTATTTGAGGTAGCCGTTTTGGGCCAGAAAGCTTTCGGTGATGGTGCTGCCGGCGGTCTTTTCCGCAGCCTTGTCACCCAGCAGCAGACGCTCCAGATAACGCGCCAGCAGGTCGACTTCCAGATTCACCCGGCGGCCCGGCTTGTAAGAAGCCATGATGGTTTCGCTGAGGGTGTGCGGAATGATCGTCAGCATGAATTCGGCGCCATCGACTTCGTTCACGGTCAGGCTGGTGCCGTCGACGGTGATCGAGCCTTTATGGGCGATGTACTTGGCCAGTTCTTTCGGCGCGCGGATGCGAAATTCCACGGCGCGGGCGTTGTCGCTGCGCGAGACCACTTCGCCGACACCATCGACGTGACCGCTGACCAGATGCCCGCCAAGGCGAGTGGTCGGGGTCAGGGCTTTTTCCAGATTGACCGGGCTGCCGCTTTTCAGGTCATTCATGGCGGTGCAATCAAGGGTTTCGCGGCTGACGTCGGCGGCAAAGCCGTCGCCCGGCAACTCGACGGCGGTCAGGCAAACGCCGTTGACCGCGATGCTGTCGCCGAGTTTGACGTCGCTCAGATCGAGCTTGCCGGTTGCGACGTGCACCCGCACATCACCGCCCTTTGGGGTCAGTGCGCGGATACTGCCGATGGATTCGATGATGCCGGTGAACATGGGGTTCTCCTTGAGAACGAGGCCAGCGCTAACGCAATGGCCGGGAATTATACGCGGGCTGAAGGGACAGGGATCGCAGTGACTCGCCAGTCATCGCCCACCGCGCGGATTTCAGTGATTTTCAGCTCCGGCGCGTCTTTCATCTGCGCCAGCGGCCAGTCGAGCAGCGGACGCGCCGTGGAGCCGAGGAATTTGCCGGCAATGAAGATCACGAATTCGTCGACCAACCCCAATTGCGCAAAGGCACCGGCCAGACGCGGCCCGGCCTCGACCAGCACCTCGTTGGTGCCTCGATTGGCCAGTTCGATGAGCAATTGATGCAGATCGACCTGGCCGTCGGCACCCGGCACGATCAGGCATTCCGGGCCATTGGCGTATTGCTCCTCGACCGCGACACAGGTGGCCACCAGCGCCGGCCCGGCCTTGAAGAACGGCGCATCCAGCGGCACTCGCAGGCGGCCATCGATCAATACGCGCAATGGTGGGCGACTCATGGCCAGCGCGGTTTGCTCGCTGTCGAGACCGAGTTCGTCCGCGCGCACGGTCAACCGAGCGCCGTCGGCCAGCACCGTATCGGCGCCGGTCAGCACCACCGCCGCCTCAGCGCGCAAACGCTGCACCGCCGAACGCGCCGCCGGGCCGGTGATCCATTGGCTCTCGCCGCTTTCCATCGCCGTGCGCCCGTCGAGGCTCATGGCCAACTTGACCCGCACGAATGGCAAGCCGAACTCCATGCGTTTCAGAAAACCTTGATTGAGCTTGCGTGCTTCCGCTTCCAGCACCCCACTTTCCGTGGCGATACCGGCCTCGGCCAGGCGCTGCAAACCGCGCCCGGCAACTTGTGGATTGGGATCACGCATCGCCGCCACGACCCGGGCAACGCCAGCGGTCACCAAGGCGTCGGCGCACGGCGGCGTGCGTCCGTGATGGCTGCAAGGTTCGAGGGTCACATACGCCGTCGCGCCCCGGGCCTGCTCGCCGGCGGCGCGCAGGGCATGGACTTCGGCATGGGGTTCGCCGGCGCGCTCATGCCAGCCTTCGCCGACAATCTGCCCGTCACGCACCACCACGCAACCGACCCGCGGATTGGGGTGGGTGGTGTAGTGGCCCTTGCGCGCCAGTTCCAGCGCGCGGGCCATGAAATGGGCGTCGAGGATCGCCTGCTCGGCGGCGGTGGTCATTCTTTCACCGGTTCGCGGGCGAGGCGGTCGATCTCTTCGCGGAATTCATTGAGGTCCTGGAAGCGCTTGTACACCGAAGCGAAGCGGATGTAGGCGACTTCATCAAGCTTTTGCAGCTCGGCCATCACCAGCTCGCCGACCACGAGGGACTTGACCTCGCGCTCGCCGGTGGCGCGCAGCTTGTGCTTGATGTGGACCAGAGAGGATTCGAGGCGCTCGACACTGACCGGACGTTTCTCCAGCGCGCGCTGCATGCCGGCGCGGAGTTTTTCTTCGTCGAACGGTTGGCGGCTGCCGTCGGTTTTGATCAGGCGCGGCAACACCAGTTCGGCCGTCTCGAACGTCGTGAAACGTTCGCCGCAGGCCAGGCATTCACGCCGGCGGCGCACCTGTTCGCCCTCGGCGACCAGACGCGAGTCGATGACCTTGGTGTCGTTGGCACCGCAGAAGGGACAGTGCATGGTGGCTGGCAACAAAAAATGGGAGGGCCATGGTAGCGCATCCCCGTGGCAAGACAAGCCATAGGCTTTGCGGTATACAGAACGGCATGATCGTCTGATCCATGGAATTCATTCTGCCGGAGCCTCCAATGCCGTTACGTCCGCTCGTTCTGCTCAGTCTTTTCAGCCTGCTGGTGGCCTGTGGCAGCGACGCACCCAAGCCGCAACCGCCGACGCCAGGCCCCGCGCCGCAGCAGGCGCAGAAAAAAGCCAAAGAGGCCGCCGACCTTGGGCCGCTGCCGGCGCATCAGCGCGAATTGAGCGGCAGCCTGCAAGGGGTGCCGGCCGGCGCCGAAGTCGAACTGGCGCTGCTGGTAATCGATGAAAAGGACCGCCCGCAACAATTGCTCGCCAGTTCCAGCCTGATCGGCAACAACCAGATCCTGCCGTTTCACCTGCGCTTCAACCCCGAGGCGTTTCCGGCCGGCGCACGGGTTGAGCTGCGCGGTCGCGCGAGCCAGTCCGGACAACTGATTCTGCACCTGCCATCGCAGACCATCACTCAACCGACCACTCAGGCGTTGGGCCAGCTGCAATTCGTCAAAGCGCCATGACAGCACCGCTCGACCTGCAACAGGCCTTGGGGGAATTGCTCGGCGACGCCAGACTGAAAGCCTGCGCGTTGCCGGGCACCGATTTGCAGCTGTGGTTGATCGACGGCGACAACATGGCCCGCGAATTCAGCCAGGAAGAAACCCAGCGCATCCTGCATGAACCGCCCTATTGGAGCTTTTGCTGGGCCAGCGGCTTGGCCGTGGCGCGTTATCTGGCACAGTTTCCAGAGTGGGTGCGCGGCAAGCGCGTGCTGGATTTCGGCGCCGGCTCCGGGATTGCCGGTATCGCGGCGGTGAAGGCCGGGGCGCTGGAAGTGGTGGCCTGCGATCTCGATCCGTTGGCGATCGCCGCTTGCCGGGCAAATGCCGAGCTCAATGCTGTGCAGATGAGCTACTCGACGGATTTCTTTGCCGAGGCCGATCGCTTCGATCTGATTCTGGTTGCCGACGTGTTGTATGACCGGGCGAACTTGCCGCTGCTCGACGCGTTTCTCAGTCGCGGACGCGAGGCGCTGGTGGCGGATTCACGGGTGCGGGATTTTCGGCATCCGTTGTATGAACGGATCGAGATGCTGGAGGCGATGACCCTCCCCGATCTGGCCGAGCCCGAAGAATTCAGACATGTCAGCCTCTACCATGCACGGCGCTAGCTAAAAGCTTCGCGAGCAGGCTCGCTCCCACACTGGATCTGTGCCGTTCATAAATCCCCTGTGGGAGCGAGCCTGCTCGCGAAGGCGTCCGCCCATGCAACACACCTCTCGACCCGCCCCGCTTCCGGCCACCCCCCACCAAGCCTTATAGTTGCCCCATCCACGCTTTGACGAGATCCCCCATGAGTGAGCAAACGCCGTACATCTTCGACGCCACGACTGCCGATTTCGACCAGTCGGTGATCGAAGCCTCCTTCAACAAACCGGTGCTGGTGGATTTCTGGGCCGAATGGTGTGCGCCGTGCAAGGCGTTGATGCCGATGCTGCAAGGCATTGCCGAGAGCTATCAGGGCGAGTTGCTGCTGGCCAAGGTCAACTGCGACATCGAGCAGGACATCGTCGCCCGCTTCGGCATCCGCAGCCTGCCGACCGTGGTGCTGTTCAAGGACGGTCAGCCGGTCGATGGCTTTGCCGGGGCACAACCGGAATCCGCCGTGCGCGCCCTGCTCGAACCGCATGTGCAGATGCCGCCACCGGCCGCTGCCGACCCGTTCGAACAGGCTCAGGCGATGTTCGACGAAGGTCACTTCGCCGAGGCGGAAGCGGCGCTGGTGACCCTGCTCAATGAAGACAATACCAACGCCAGGGCGCTGATCCTTTACGCACGCTGCCTGACCGAACGCGGTGAGCTGGGCGAAGCGCAAACCGTGCTCGACGCGGTCAAGAGCGATGAGCACAAAGCCGCACTCGCTGGGGCCAAGGCGCAGGTCCAGTTCCTCGGCCTCGCCCGCGACCTGCCGGACGCCGCCGACCTGAAAAGCCGCCTGGCGCAAAATCCGCAGGATGATGAAGCGGTGTACCAACTGGCGATCCAGCAACTGGCGCGCCAGCAATACGAAGCGGCGCTGGACGCCTTGCTCAAACTGTTCATCCGCAACCGCAGCTACGGCGAAGGCTTGCCGCACAAGACCTTGCTGCAGGTGTTCGAACTGCTGGGCAATGATCATCCGTTGGTGACGGCTTACCGTCGCAAAGTGTTTGCGGCGCTGTATTAAGGCCTTACCCGATCCAGCTATAGAGCGGCGTATCCCCGCCGCTCGCCACTTTCACATCGGAACTGTGGCGCAAGCGCACGAGCAAACGCTTGCCCGCCACCGCACTGCCGGTCAGCGCTTCCAGTTGATCGAGCAGATCCGGTCCACTGAGTTGCCCGGCCTTACGCAGCAAGTCTTTGGCCACCTGCCACAGCGCATCGTCCTGATTCACCGGCTTCGCCGCCGGGGCCGACGCCACTGCCTCGGACTGCGCGACCGGCGCCTGCCCGCTCAGCGCCGAACCCAGCCTGGCCCAATCGCTGTCATCCAGCTCCACCGTCAAATCCACCGGCACCTCGCCGACCGTTCCGCGTATCCGCAACATCAAGTTCGCTCCTGCACTTTTCTGACCTGCATGCTCCCACGGGACTTGTGCAACGCCAAGTAAAGGGCGCCAAACACATCTGGTAATTCCCGGTTGATCGGCTAAATTAATCTCTTTTTGCGGGAAGGATTCCCAATGTCTTCAGGACGAAAACTGGCCTCTAAAGGAGGCCCGACCTCTACAGGTGGCGTGATACTTGAAGGAAATGAGAACCTCAATATCGAAGGAAGAATAATCGCTTCCATTGGACAACTCGCCAGTTGTCCGGTCTGTGGGCCTGGCAAAGGCCCCATCGTAGCAGTGGGTGAAAAAACGCTGATTTTACCTGCCGGACCAGCTGCGCTAGAGGGTGACTACGTCGCCTGCGGTTGTCCGCCCATGACCAATAAGCTGCTCACTCAGCAACACAGTGGTTTCGCAGGAATTGGCCGGCCCGCTCCAATTGACATGGGGCCACCGATTGCTGCCCTGACCTCTTATCGCTACTTGCAGGTCATCATCGAACGCCTTAATGACACGGAAAAGCCAGGTTTGGCTTACAAACTCAAGGACAAGGCGAAGGTTGCCGTTTTACAAGACAGCACTTGCAACCTCACAGGCGAAGGCTGCGAACACCCGGTAAAAAACGCTTCGGATTATGACACCCTGTTGGTAGGGGAAGATTCCGAATGGACTTTCTATGCCTATGAAGAGCCCCTGACACAGGATTTGTCATGAAATCGGAAATCAAACTCATCTTTAAAGACTTTCTGATGCAGCCACCGCCAGGCGTAAAATTTCAGCTGCTTATCGACGGTCAGGTCGTAGATGACAACATCGTTCAAAACGATGACAGGCCTCGCATTTATTCATTGATATCCAAAAACGGCCAGATCGCTATAACGCTCGCGGGCAAGGAACTACCGTCGATCAAAACCCGAGACACCCACGAAGTGACGGTTCAGATTGTGGGGAACTCCGGTACAAAAAAAGGTATGCACACTGCTACGTTGAATCCAGGGAAGTCTCTTTCGATCGTAGCGATATCACCGTGGGTAAAAGTCCCGCTAACGACCAGCGGCGCTGTCTCGAACGACGCGTTCTACGAAGTCGAATATGGTGTGAAACGTACCAATGAAACCCGAACGGTGAAAGTCGTCATTCAGGACATGCCGCGCAGGATACTGATGGAGGCGCTGTCACACCGGGGATCAACACAATGGGCAGGGAATAAAAGCAAAAAGTCGCTACCACACCCTACTCTCAGGCAGAGCGTGGAATTTCCACCAAACACAAATAAATGCAATCTGTTCGTCTACGACGTGCTGACCGCAATTGGGGTCAACGTGGCGTTGATTGAACATGGCAAATCGAAATACCTGCCATATTTCTCCAAGGTTAGCCCTCCGCTCGCGGGTGAATGGGCGAATGGACAACGATTGCTCAACAGCTGGAAAGTCGAGCGCACGCCGTTGCCCGGGGACGTCGGCGCTTACGCAATGAATTATTCCGACGCCAGTGGCCATGTCGGCTTCGTTCTAACGAAGGGCGTATGCATTTCTGCAGGGTGGGAAAAAGTTGAAGTTAACGACGCAGGTTTTCGCCATGCGACCGGCAATGCAAATCCCAGCGACCATGACTTCACTATTTTCCGACGCTACAAACACAGCACGCCACAATGAAACGCCCTTATTCGCTCCTCCTCATAATTCCGTTTTTGCTCATCGTGGCATGGCGCATCTGGTTGCCTGCCGATCTTTCGGCTTGTCCCGCTGACGGGGAAACTGCAGGTCCACTGACCCTTGTTATTCGTGATTACTTTGAGCGCAATAGCCGGACCGACTGGCGAGACATGGATGATCGTTTCGACATACTTTCAACCCCCGAAGGCCAGAGCATAGCGAGTCAACCGAATTCACACACTTGCGAAGCATTGCGGGTACTGCAGAGTCCGGCGTTCAGTCAGAGTGAAAAAATCTTCACCATGGCACTTATGTTCAGACTGCCAATCGACCAGTACATGGCCCTGATGGATCGCAGTCATCAACTCTACACGCAGGGCAAAATGGATAAGGAGGTGCTGACTCTGGTGGTATTTCCGCGCGGAACAGCCATCAACTACTGGTGGCTTCCGGCTTGGCGACAGCGTTTCAGTCGCGATGCCCCGAGCGTGCTCGACGCAAATCTGATCAACGATGTCCTTTCGGGACACTATTGGTTCGACTATCCCGGCGCAGGCTTCTGATTCTGCAAGCATGACATTCAATCCCAGCACCGCCCGCGACCTCATCCCGGGCGGTGCTTAGCCATGTCTTGCGCAATCTCAAGCGCACGGGCACACTCTGCGCACTTTCGTTATAAGATTACATAACAAACTTTTCATTTTTCTCGGAGTCCGTCATGCGTCGTCTGTTGCTCGCTTTGCCGTTTGCCCTGTTGCCGCTGGCCGCTGCTCATGCGGTGGATGAGCACGATCACGATCATGAGCACGGCAGCCTCGGCGCCCATGAGCATGGTGTGGGTCGCCTGAATGCCGCGCTCGATGGTCAGACCCTGGAGCTGGAGCTGGAAAGCCCGGCGATGAATCTGGTGGGTTTTGAACACGCCGCGACGTCGGATGCCGACAAGGCCAAAGTCGCTGCCGCTCGTGCGCAGCTGGAAAAACCATTGGCCCTGTTCAGCCTGCCCGCTGCGGCCGGCTGCAAGGTGGTCAGCCAGGAACTGGAAAGCCCGCTGTTCGGCGACAAGCCGGACGCCGACGATCACGACGAAGATGAAGCGGACAAGGACGGTCACGAGCATCACCACGACCACAGCGAAATCCACGCGCATTACCAATTCAGCTGCGCCACACCGGGCGCGCTGAGCACGCTGAACCTGACGAACGTCTTCAAGACCTTCCCGGCAACGCAGAAGATTCAGGTACAACTGATCAGCGCGACCGGCCAGCAAGGTACCGAAGTGACGGCCAAGTCAGCTGCGCTGAAATTCTAGGATCCACCGAAATCCCCTGTGGGAGCGAGCCTGCTCGCGAAGGCGGCGTGTCAGTTGACAGGTGGGTGTCTGACCCAGCGCTTTCGCGAGCAGGCTCGCTCCCACAGGGTTATGTGTTCACTTCATGAAAATCGGTGCCATGACCCAAGCACTCATCGAACTTTCCGACCTTGGCTTCAACTGGCCCGGTCACCCGCCGCTGCTGGACATCCCGGCGTTTCGTCTGGAAGCCGGCGAAACCCTGTTTCTCAAAGGCCCCAGCGGCAGCGGCAAGACCACCCTGCTCGGCCTGCTTGGCGGGGTGCAGAAGCCCAATCGCGGCAGCATTCGCCTGCTCGGCCAGGAGCTGACCGAGCTTTCTGCCGGCAAGCGCGATACGTTTCGTGTCGATCACACTGGCTACATTTTCCAGCAATTCAACCTGCTGCCGTTTCTCTCGGTGCGCGAGAACGTTGAGTTGCCGTGTCATTTTTCAAAACTGCGTGCGCAACGGGCGAAACAGCGCCACGGCAGCGTCGATCAAGCCGCCGCCACGTTGCTCGCGCACTTGGGTCTGAAAGACGAAAGCATCCTCAGCCGCCGCGCCGACTCGCTGTCGATCGGCCAGCAACAACGGGTCGCCGCCGCACGCGCGTTGATCGGCCAACCGGAGCTGGTGATCGCCGACGAACCGACCTCGGCGCTGGATTACGACGCCCGCGAAAACTTCATTCGCCTGCTGTTTGCCGAGTGCCGCGAGGCCGGATCGAGTCTGTTGTTCGTCAGCCATGACCAGAGCCTGGCGCCGCTGTTCGACCGTCATCTGTCCCTGGCCGAACTCAATCGCGCCGCCACGTCCGCCGAGGTCTGAGATGTATCTGTTTCGTCTGGCCATGGCCAGCCTGGCCAACCGCCGTTTCACCGCATTGCTCACCGCCTTTGCCATTGCTCTTTCGGTGTGCCTGCTGCTCGCCGTCGAGCGCGTGCGCACCGAAGCCAAGGCCAGTTTCGCCAGCACCATCAGCGGTACTGACCTGATCGTCGGCGCTCGTTCGGGGTCGGTAAACCTGCTGCTGTATTCGGTGTTCCGCATCGGCAACGCTACTAACAACATCCGTTGGGACAGCTTTGAACACTTCGCCAACAACCCGAAAGTGAAGTGGGCAATCCCCATGTCCCTGGGCGATTCCCATCGCGGCTATCGCGTGATGGGCACCACCGAAGCCTATTTCGAGCACTACCAGTACGGGCGCCAGCAACACCTGGCGCTGGCCGACGGTCGCGCGTTTGCCACCGATCCTTTCGAAGTGGTGCTCGGTGCCGAAGTCGCCGAAGCGCTGCACTACAAGCTCGGCGACAAACTGGTACTGGCCCACGGCGTGGCGGCGATCAGCCTGGTCAAACACGACGACAAACCCTTCACCGTGGTCGGCATCCTCCAGCGCACCGGCACCCCGGTGGACCGCACGCTGCACATCAGCCTCGGCGGCATGGAGGCGATCCACATCGACTGGCACAACGGCGTGCCGGCGCGCGGCAACGGCAGGATCAGCGCTGATCAGGCGCGCAATATGGACCTGACGCCACAAGCGATCACCGCGTTCATGCTCGGCCTCAACAGCAAGATTTCCACCTTTGCCTTGCAGCGCGAGATCAACGAATACCGTGGCGAACCGATGCTGGCGATCCTGCCGGGCGTGGCCTTGCAGGAATTGTGGAGCCTGATGAGTACGGCCGAGAAAGCCTTGTTCGTGGTCTCGCTGTTCGTTGTGCTGACCGGGTTGATCGGCATGCTCACGGCGATTCTCACCAGCCTCAACGAACGTCGCCGCGAGATGGCGATTCTGCGTTCGGTGGGCGCGCGGCCGTGGCACATCGCAAGCCTGCTGGTGCTGGAAGCCTTTGCGTTGGCGCTGACTGGAGTCATCGCCGGACTGGCATTGCTATACATCGGCATCGCCGCTGCGCAAGGTTACGTGCAGGCCAATTACGGTTTATACCTGCCGCTGGCATGGCCGAGCGAGTATGAATGGACGCTGCTCGGTGGCATTCTGGCGGCCGCGCTGCTGATGGGCAGCGTGCCGGCCTGGCGCGCGTATCGCCAATCATTGGCCGATGGCCTGTCGATCCGTTTATGAGGATGTTCACCATGCCCCGCGCCCTGCTTGCGCTGCTGATGCTGGTCGCCCTGCCCGTGTGGGCGGCGGCGCCGAAAGACCTGACCTGGTCGGAAATGATCCCGCCGGACGCCGCGCCGGAAGTGCCGAACATGACCCCGCTGCACGACCTGTCGAAGATGGGCGACGCACTCTCTGCCGAGTCCGCGCCGGCGGCCAAGCAGGACATGCCCAACGCACCGGTAGTGAAGAGCCTCGACGGGCAGAACATTCGCCTGCCGGGTTACATCGTGCCGCTGGAAGTCAGCGAAGAGGGGCGCACCACGGACTTCTTGCTGGTGCCATATTTCGGCGCCTGCATCCACGTCCCGCCACCGCCGTCGAACCAGATCGTCCACGTGAAAAGCGAACTGGGCGTGAAGCTTGATGAGCTGTATCAGCCGTACTGGGTCGAAGGACCGTTGCAGGTGAAAGCCTCAAGCAGTGAGCTGGCCGATGCCGGGTATCAGATGGAGGCGGAGAAGATTTATGCGTATGAACTGCCGGAGTAATTCCCGGTAATTTTGTATTGGCTGGTCTATCGTCTTCGCGAGCAGGCTCGCTCCCACAGGTGATCACATTCCAAGGTGGGAGCGAGCCTGCTCGCGAATAGGCCCTCAAAGGTTCCACAAAACCCCGCCCCTTCACTGTTTCATTGAGCTGAGTCAAAACACCGTATCAGACGGCTTCGTACCCTAGGACATCGAATTTTTATGTCCTTTCGGAGCCCCCATGAACAAGTCCTTGCTCAGCGCCTCGCTGTTTGCCCTCGCGCTCGCAGCCCCGCTCGTCCACGCCCACGAAGCCGGTGACATTCTCGTGCGCGCCGGCGCGATCACCGTCAACCCGAAGGCCGACAGCTCCAGCGTCAAGGTCGATCAGGGTCCGCTGAGCGGCACTGATCTGGGCGGCAAGGCGACCATGAGCAGCGACACCCAACTGGGTCTGAACTTCGCTTACATGCTCACCAACAACATCGGTATCGAGCTGCTGGCAGCCACGCCGTTCGAGCATGACGTCAAGCTCAAGGGCACCGCCCTGCCCGCCGCCAACGGCAAGCTCGGCACCCTGAAACACCTGCCGCCGACCCTCAGCGTCGTCTACTACCCGCTGGATTCGAAATCGCCTTTCCAGCCGTATGTCGGCGGTGGCATCAACTACACCTGGATTTACGACGAACACGTCGGCAGCGAAGCCAGCGCCAACGGTTTCAGCAACTTCAAGGCGAAAAACTCCTGGGGTCTGGCCTGGCAGGTCGGCGCCGACTACATGATCACCGACAACATCATGCTCAACGCCCAAGTGCGCTACATCGATATCGATACACGCGCGACCGTCGAGAACAACGCCGTCGCACCCGGCACCCGCGCACGGGTGAATGTGGATGTCGATCCGTTCATCTACATGGTCGGTTTGGGCTATAAGTTCTAAGTCGATTTTTTACTGAACGTTCACGTGGTGGTGAATGAGGCTTGGTGGCGGGCAGGCACAGACCTGACGACGACCGTACGCAGTCGATCGGGGAATAACATTCCCTCGCCACAGGAATAGCGATATTCCGGCCGTGAAAAAGGCGCCTGTTGCAGGGCGCCTTTTTCATTTGGTGCTGAGTCATGTGGGGCGTTGGAGGCCCGGGCCCCTCACCCCAGCCCTCTCCCGGGGGAGAGGGAGCCGATTTGTGTGTTGTTCAAAACCTGAGTTCGACTGGGTATCGCAAGTCGGCGTACTTCTCACAAACACCTCAGTCAGTTCCCTCTCCCCCTGGGAGAGGGCTAGGGTGAGGGGCTTCTCAGGAGCGCCCGAGCAAGCGCGCCAGGCCCACACTCATCGGCGTCTGCGGCGGCATTTCAAAGCGCTGCAGCAAGCGTCGGTTGTCAGCCCGCGAATGGCGGATATCACCCGAACGCGCCGGCCCGTAGCTCACGGGCGGCAGTTCACCGACCACTGATTTCAACGCTTCGAGCATCTGCTTCAGGCTCATCGCCTGATTCCAGCCAACATTGACCGCGCCCTCCTGCACTTCAGGCTTTTCCAGCGCCTGCACCAGCAAATCGACCAGATCACCGACATAAAGAAAATCGCGGGTCTGCTCGCCATCGCCAAATACGGTGATCGGCAAACCTTTCGACGCACGTTCGCTGAAGATGCTGATCACCCCGGAATACGGCGAGGACGGATCCTGGCGGGGGCCGAAGATGTTGAAGAAGCGGAAAATCGCCGGCTCCAGACCATGCTGGCGACGGTAGAAATCGAAGTACTGCTCACCGGCCAGTTTGTCCGAGGCATAGGGTGTCAGCGGCGCCTTCGGCGTGTCTTCATCAATCGACTCGCCCTCGCCATTGTTGCCGTACACCGCCGCGCTGGAGGCGTACACCACACGCTTGACCCCGGCCAGGCGCATGGCTTCGCAGACATTCAGGGTGCCGATGAAATTGCTCTGATGGGTTTTCACCGGATCGTCCACCGAGGCCTGCACCGAGGCCACCGCCGCCAGATGCGCGACAGCGTTGCAACCTTGTATGGCGCGGGCGACCAGGGCGGCATCGGCGACATCGCCGACCACCAGTTCAACCTTGGGATTGTCCAGCGGCAGGTTGCTGCGCTTGCCGGTCGACAGGTCGTCGAGCACGCGTACCGCATAGCCCTTGGCGAGCAAGGCATCGGTCAGGTGCGAGCCGATGAAGCCGGCTCCGCCAGTGATTAAAACCGTTGCTTCAGCCATGTCGGTAGAACCTGTCCAGTAGACCCGGGAGTGCGGCACGCCAGGCGCGCGGTTTGATCCCGAAAGTGTGGAGAATTTTCTTGCAGGCCAGCACTGCGTGTTGCGGCTCTTCGGCGGCGTCCGGGCGCGCGGCGTGGGCCTGCGCGGTCGGTGCTTCGATCGCCAGCGGATGCAGGCTGCGTGCTTCGGTGAGAATCGCCTGGCCCAGCGCCAGCGGGGTGGTCGCTTCGTGGCCGGCGTAATGGTAAGTGCCCCACAGCGGCGCGGCGCAGTCGAGTTGCTTGAGCACGGAGATGATCACTCGAGCGGCGTCATCGACCGGAGTCGGATTGCCGCGCCGATCATCGGCCAGCAGCAACTCTTCGGGTTTTTCCGCGCGAGCGAGGAAGCGTCCGAGGGTGCCGTCCGGGCTGTCGTCGAGCAGCCAGCCGAAACGCAGCAGTACATGTTGCGGGCAGGTCGCGCGCACGCTTTGCTCGATGCGCCACAAGGCCTGACCGCGCAGGCCCAGCGGCACCGGTTCGTCTTTTTCGCTGTAGGCCGTGGCCCGCGAGCCGTCGAACACGCGATAGCTCGACGGCTGCACGAGGACAATGTTGTGGTGCTGGCACAGTTCGGCCAGACGCTCGATGGCGCGTTCCTGGCCGATCATGCGGCTTTCGCTGACGCTCTCGGCCTGGAACCAGTCGAAATAGTAGGCGAGGTTGATCAACGCATCGGGACGGGTGTCGTCGAGCAGTTGGGTGAGGCTCGCGGCATCCCAGCCGTTTTCGGGCGGGCGGGGGGCGAGGAAACCGATGTCTTCTTCCGCACCGAGGCGAATCAGCGCCTGCCCAAGGGCATTTCCGCCGCCCAGTAACATAAGGCGCATTCGCATAGAGTCAGCAGGCCCAGTCTGATTGGAACGATGGCTTTAGCGACGGTTCTCGTGGAACCGTCGTCGATAATTGCCGGAATCGTTGCATTTTGCGGGTTTAGTGCGCAACCGTCATCCGTAAAGTGTAGATGCGCGGATTTGTATCGGCCTCACTGGCGCTATCGCGAGCAGGCTCGCTCCCACAGGAGACCGCATTCCAAGGTGGGAGCGAGCCTGCTCGCGAAGGGCTCCGAACGGTACTTGCATCTTCCCGCCCCCGCCCGCATAACTCCAGTCATGAATCTGCCCCTCCCCGCCAACAGCGCGCTGGCCGGTTTTCACCCCGCCGTCAGCGCCTGGTTCAACAAAACTTTCCCGGCGGTCACCGCCGCTCAGGCCCGTGCGTGGCCGTTGATTCGCCAGCGCCGGTCGACGCTGATCGCCGCGCCCACTGGCTCGGGGAAAACCCTGACCGCGTTCCTCGCCGTGCTCGATGAGCTTGTCCATCGTGGTCTGGAACACCCCGACGGTCTGCCCGCCGAAACCCTGGTGGTCTATGTCTCGCCGTTGAAGGCACTGTCCAACGACATCCAGATCAACCTGCAGAATCCGCTCGCCGGCATTACCGCGCAATTGCGCGAGATGGGCCTGCCGGAGCTGACCATCACTACCGCCGTACGCACTGGCGACACGCCGCAAAAAGACCGCGCCGCGATGCGCAAGAGCGCGCCGCATATTCTGGTGACCACCCCGGAATCGCTGTACGTGCTGCTCGGCTCGGAATCCGGGCGCAAGATGCTCGGCACCACGCGCACGGTGATCATTGACGAAATCCACGCCATGGCCGCCGGCAAGCGCGGCAGTCATCTGTCCTTGAGCCTTGAACGGCTGCAAGCGTTGTGCGCCGAACCGCTGACCCGCATCGGCCTGTCCGCCACGCAGAAGCCGGTAGAAGCCGTGGCGCGGTTTCTGGTCGGTCACGATTGCCCCTGCGAAATCGTCGACATTGGCCACGCCCGCCCACGAGACCTGGGTATCGAAGTGCCGCCGGTGCCGTTGTCGGCAGTGATGGCCAACGATGTCTGGGAACTGGTGTACGAGCGCCTCGCCGAACTCGCCCGCGAGCATCGCACCACGCTGATTTTCGTCAACACCCGACGCCTTGCCGAACGCCTCAGCCGGCATCTGAGCGAGCGCCTCGGCAAGCAGGCCGTGGCGGCGCACCACGGCAGCCTGGCCAAAGAGTTTCGCCTCGATGCGGAACAGCGCCTCAAACGCGGCGAGCTGCAAGTGCTGATCGCCACTGCATCACTGGAGCTGGGCATCGATATCGGTGAAGTCGACCTGGTCTGCCAGATCAGTTCACCGCGTTCGATTGCTGCGTTTCTGCAACGAGTCGGTCGCTCCGGACATCAGGTCGGCGGCACGCCCAAGGGTCGTTTGTTCGCCACCACCCGCGACGACCTGATCGAGTGCGCCGCCCTGCTCGACTGCGTGCGCCGGGGCGAGCTCGATACGCTGCACATTCCGGAAAAACCGCTGGACGTGCTGGCGCAGCAGATCATTGCCGAGGTCAGTTGCCAGGAATGGTCGGAGGACGCGTTGCTGGCGATGTTCCGCCGAGCGTGGCCGTATCGCGATCTCGACGAAAAACACTATCAGGCCCTGCTGAGCATGCTCGCCGAGGGTTACAACGGCCGCCAGGGCATCCGCAGCGCCTACCTGCACCGCGATGCCGTCAGTCGCACCTTGCGTGGCCGGCGGGGCGCGCAACTGACCGCCGTGACCAGTGGCGGCACGATTCCGGACAACGCCGACTACAGCGTGCTGCTCGAACCCCAGGGCTTGAACATCGGCAGCGTCAACGAAGATTTCGCCGTGGAAAGTATCGCCGGCGATGTGTTCCAGCTCGGCAATACCTCGTACCGCATCCTGCGGGTAGAAAGCGGCAAGGTGCGGGTCGAGGATGCGCAGGGCATGCCGCCGACCATTCCGTTCTGGCTCGGCGAAGCGCCGGGGCGCAGTGATGAACTGTCGGCGGCCGTCGCGCGCCTGCAAGCGCAGTTGGACGAATTGCTCAGCGCCAGGCCCGGGAATCTGCAACCGGCGCTCGACTGGCTGACCACCACACTCGGCCTCAACCTCGCCAGCGCCGAGCAACTGGTCGAATATCTGGCGCGCGCGCGGCAAACCCTCGGCGCCCTGCCCTCGCAGGACACGCTGTTGATGGAGCGGTTTTTCGACGAGTCCGGCGGCACCCAACTGATCATTCACACGCCGTTCGGCAGCCGCATCAACCGCGCCTGGGGCCTGGCCTTGCGCAAGCGTTTCTGCCGCACCTTCAACTTCGAGTTGCAGGCCGCCGCCAGCGAAGACGCGATCGTGCTGTCGCTGTCCACCAGTCACAGCTTCGAGCTCGACGAGGTTTGGCGTTACCTGCACAGCAACAGCGCCGAACACACCCTTATTCAAGCCGTGCTCGATGCGCCCTTGTTTGGCGTGCGCTGGCGCTGGAATGCCGGGGTGGCGCTGGCGTTGCCGCGCTTCACCGGCGGGCGCAAAGTCGCTCCGCAACTGCAACGGATGAAAAGCGAAGACCTGATCGCCAGTGTGTTTCCCGACCAGATCGCCTGCCTGGAAAACCTCGCCGGCGAGCGTGAAGTCCCCGAACATCCGCTGGTGGAACAGACCCTCGACGATTGCCTGCACGAAGCGATGGACAGCGAAGGCTGGCTGACCCTGCTGCGGCGCATGGAGCGTGGCGAGGTGCGCCTGATCGCCCGGGATTTACCTGCGCCGTCGCCGCTGGCGGCAGAAATTCTCAGCGCCCGACCCTACACGTTTCTCGACGACGCGCCGCTGGAGGAACGCCGCACGCAAGCGGTGATTAATCGACGCTGGAGCGATCCGCAGTCGACCGATGATCTCGGCGCACTCGATGCCGATGCGATCACCGCAGTGCGCGAAGAAGCCTGGCCGTCGCCCAATTCCATGGATGAAATGCACGAAGCGCTGATGAGCCTCGCCTGCATCAGTGACGCCGAAGCGCGCGCCAACGCCGGTTGGCCGGACTGGCTGCAAACGCTGATGGCCAGCGGCCGCGCCTGCCGGTTGCAGATCGACGCCGAGCATCAGTTGTGGCTGGCTCGCGAACGCCTGAGTTGCCTGCAGGCACTTTATCCACAGGCCACGTTGGCGAGCGCAGCAGTCGTGCTGCCCGGGTTCGACGAAGCGTGGACATTCGATGAGGCGCTGGTCGAAGTGATCCGCGCCCGCCTCGGCGCCTTTGGGCCGACCCCTTTGCCAGCCATTGCCGAGCCGCTCGCCCTGCCCGCCGCGCAAGTGAGTCAGGCCCTCGCCCGACTGGAGCGTGAAGGGTACGTCTTGCGCGGCCAGTTCACGCCGAACAGCGCGATTGAAGAATGGTGCGAACGCCATCTGCTCGCGCGCATCCATCGCTACACGGTCAAGCGCCTGCGCCGGGAAATCGAACCGGTGGCATTGCAGGACTTCATGCGCTTTCTGTTCGACTGGCAGCATCTGACGCCGGCCACCCAAGGTCAGGGCAGCGCGGTGCTGCCGGCGATTGTCGGCCAGTTCGAAGGTTATCCGGCGGCAGCCTCGGCATGGGACAGCGACATCCTGCCGGCGCGCCTCAAGGACTATTCGCCGAGCTGGCTGGATGAACTGTGCCGCAACGGCAAACTGGTGTGGACGCGCATCAGCGCGCGGCAGAAAGTCAGCGGCTCGGCATTGCGCAGTACACCGATTGTGCTGCTGCCGCGCAGTCAGGTGGGTTTGTGGAGTGCGTTGGCTGAACAGACGCCGGTGAGTGAGTTATCGCCGAAAACACAGAAAGTCTTTGAGGCGCTGAGTCAGCATGGCGCGCTGTTTTTCGATGAGTTGATTCATGAAGCGCGCCTGCTGCGCAGCGAACTGGAAATTGCTTTGCAGGAACTGGTCGCCGCAGGTTTGGTGAACGCCGACAGCTTCGCCGGCCTGCGCGCGCTGATCACGCCGGCAAGCAAGCGCCAGCAGCGCAGTAGCCGACGCGGGCGCGGCGCGTTTATCGGCGGCATGGACGATGCCGGGCGCTGGGCATTGCTGCGCCGGGGTTCGTCAGCCGATGCCGCCGAGACACTCGAACACGTCGCCATGACCCTGCTGCGCCGCTACGGCGTGGTGTTCTGGCGCTTGCTCGAACGCGAAGCGGACTGGCTGCCGAGCTGGCGGGAATTGCTGCGCACCTTTCATCGTCTGGAGGCGCGGGGCGAGATTCGTGGCGGGCGGTTTGTCAGTGGTCTGGCTGGCGAGCAGTTTGCCTTGCCCGAAGCCATTCCCTTGCTGCGCGAAGTACGCCGCCGCCCGCAGGACGGCAGCCTGGTGGCGGTGTGCGGAGTTGATCCATTGAATCTGGCCGGAACCTTGTTGCCGGGGGCGAAGGTGCCGGCGCTGGTGAGCAATCGGCTGGTTTATCGCGATGGAGTGTCCGTGGCCGCGGTGATTGCCGGCAAGCAGCAGGTTTGGGTAGAGCTGGATCCGATAGCCATGGGACAACTGCATGCCAAGCTGATCCGGCATTGAGAGTGTTCGCACCGGCGTCTTCGCGAGCAGGCTCGCTCCCACAGTCCAATCCCATTGCCCCTGTGGGAGCGAGCCTGCTCGCGAAAGCGCCGGCCCTGTCTCTACACAAACAGGCGTCAGGTCCGTGACTCCTGCGGTACCTCATCCGCAACCACCGCCCCCTCCTCCTGCCGCTTCGGCAACAGCACCTGTTGTGGATAAGTCTGCGCAAAATGCACATTGGGTGTGTTATCCACAAGCTTCTTCAAGCGCTGGTTGAACGCGCGGCTCACCGCATATTGCCCACCTGACACCGTGCGAAATTGCGCCGTCAACACCACGCCGTTCAAGTCCATTTTGTCCACGCCAAACACATCCAGCGGCCCTTGCAGGTTGTACTTGAGGAACGGGTCTTCGCGGATCGAATCACCGGCCTCGCGAATCAGCTCAATGGCTTTGTCGACATCGGTGTCGTAGGTGAACTGCACCGAGAAAAATGCGAAGGCGAACTGGCGTGATTGGTTGGTCACAGCCTTGATCTGGCCGAACGGCACCGAGTGCACAAAACCCTTGCCGTCCCGCAGGCGCAAGGTGCGGATGGTCAAACCTTCCACGGTGCCGGCGTGGCCGGAATCGAGCACCACCCAGTCGCCGATCGACAGGGTGTCTTCGATGATGATGAACAACCCGGTGATGACGTCCTGCACCAGTTGCTGCGAACCGAAACCGATCGCCAGACCGACCACGCCCGCACCGGCTAGTAGCGGCGCGACGTTGATGCCGAGGTTGGCCATGGTGGTAATCGCGCAGATCACCACGAGGATGATTTTGATCGCGTTGCGCAGCAGCGGCAGGATGGTTTTCACCCGCGTGCTCGGCTGGCGTGCCGCGCGTTTGCTCAGCGGCGGTTTCAGCGCTTCCTGAATCGCCGTGTCGAGCACCACCCACAGCAGCCACGTCACCAGGAAGATCAGGCCGATGCTGCTCAAGGCGTTGCTGATCGCTCGACCGACGGTGCTGCTCTGGGCGAAATCGAGCAACGACACGCCCCAGATCCGCCCGAGAATATCGATGAACACAATCGCCATGACGATGCGCAGCAACGCATGCAACAGGCTGAGAAAACGTTCCTTGTAGGCACTGCTGCGCTGGATCGCCTCAGCCTTGCGTGATTTGAACAAATGCTGCAACACGGTGCTGAGAAACACTGTGGCGATCAGCAGCACGGTAGTGAACAAGGCACAGCGCAGGGCTTTCTGATTGTCCTCGCCGATGCCAATCAGGCTGACTGCCGAGACCAGCACCATCAGCACGATCGGCCAATACCACAGCCCGGAAAATATCCGCAGCGATTCCTGCAGCGACGGTTGTTTCAAGCGCTGAGCGAGCGGGCGATTGCGGATCAGATGTGCCACCGGCCGGCGCAGGCGAATCACCAGCAAACCGAAAATCACCGAGGCGATCAGCCCGGTGAACACGGCGATGCTGCTGGTGATATTGCCGCCCAGTTGCCGGGCGATCTGCGGGCTGGTCAGGGCATCGCTGAGGGCGGCGAGAAAGCCGATGAGGAACAGCGGGCGCGGGCAGTATTCACGGATGATTCGCGCGGCGGCGCGCTTGTGCCCGACGTTGAACATCACCACCACGCACAACAACATCGATGTGGAGAAGATACCGCTGCTGGTGGCATAGGCCAGACACAGCGCCAGCGCACGGCCCACCGAAGCTTGCAGAAAGTGGCTGACATACAGTGTCAGCGGCAGGCAGATCAGCGCCGGCACGGTGAAAGGCAGCACGTAGCCGAGCAGATCCTGACTGCGCTGGCGGGTGCGCAACCAGCGGCCCTCACGCAGACGCTTTGCCAGCAGACTGCCGAGCACGGTGAGCAGGGCGAAACTGCCCAGCCACACTCCCGACAACGTGAGGAAATCCCCGGCGACGCTCCAGCCCGAGCGATTCGACGGTTGCTTGACCAGCCGATCGACCTCATCCGCCGCGCGGTCAGCACGCAGCCGCCAGGCATCGACCAGGTGTTCGTTGAGATCGAGTTTTTCCTGCACATCGTCGATGCTCGTACTGATCGCCCCGAGCAGACCGCCCTGCACCAGCGGTTCCGGTTCGGCAGGTTTTTCCGCCGTATCGGCGGCAGCCGGAACGCCCGGTAGCGCGACGGCTTGCGATGTGTTGACGCCCAAGCACAGCAGCGCTCCCAGCAGAATGGCGATCCTGAAATTGCGCAAAGCTCCGATCTCCCGTGGCTGACCCTGGTAAGGAACTGATCGGTAATTGCGCGGCAAGTTCAAGAGCCCCCTCACCCCAGCCCTCTCCCCCAGGAGAGGGAGCCGACCGAGTTGCATGACCAAAATCACCAACTGCACGTCTTGAGTCGAACTCAAGTCCTGAAGACCATGAAAATCTGCTCCCTTCACAGTCGTACGCGATTTCAGGAGGCATGAAGATCTGCTCCCTTCCCCCTCGCCCCCTTGGGGGAGAGGGTTGGGGTGAGGGGGTAAGCTCTTGATCTTCGCTTCACCCGCGACCGTCCGTAACGCCACCGAAACTTTCCCACCCCCGCCGCAGTCATCACAGAACATCGGCAACACGAGGACTTTCTACGGGAGGATGGGATGGCGACGATTCACATCGGTATTTCAGGCTGGCGCTACGCCCCGTGGCGCGGGGATTTCTACCCAAAGGGACTGGCGCAGAAGCGCGAACTGCAGTTCGCCTCCCGCGCGGTCAACAGCATTGAAATCAATGGATCGTTCTACGCCCTGCAACGCCCCGAACGTTACGCCCAGTGGTACGCCGAAACCCCCGATGACTTCGTGTTCAGCGTCAAGGCGCCGCGCTTTATCACCCACGTGCGCCGCTTGCGCGAAATCGAAAAACCACTGGCGAATTTCTTCGCCTCGGGCGTTCTGGAACTGAAGGAAAAACTCGGGCCGATCCTTTGGCAGTTTCCGCCGAATTTCAAATTCGACGCCGAGCGCTTCGATCACTTTCTCGCGCAACTGCCCCACGATACCCAAGCCGCAGCCGCCCTCGCCCGCCAGCACGACTCGCATCTGCCCGGCCACGCCAGCGTCAAAGCCTGGCGCAAGAAACCGCTGCGCCATGCGGTGGAAATCCGTCATGAAAGTTTCATCGATCCGGAATTCGTGCGCCTGCTCAAACGCCACAACACCGCGCTGGTCATTGCCGACACCGCCGGCAAATGGCCGTACCGCGAAGACCTCACCAGCGACTTCGTCTATCTGCGCCTGCACGGCGCCGAAGAGCTCTACGCCAGCGGTTATTCCGAGCAAGCGCTCAAGCGCTGGGCCGAGCGCATCGACGCCTGGCATCACGGTAAACAGCCAGAGGACGCCCACCTGATAGCCCCACGCCTGAAACCCCGCGCGCGCAAATCCCGCGAAGTGTTCTGCTACTTCGACAACGACATCAAAGTCCGCGCGCCCTACGACGCACGCAACTTGTTGCAGCGCTTGGACCTCGACAAAGACCTCGCCACAACTCCCGGGCAAGTCGCCGCAGAAGGAGTTCTGTCATGAGCATTCCCGAACCGGTCGGTTTCACCGACGAAGGCTCCGTGGTTGCGCCCTCGGTGCGCACCTTCACCATACTGACGGTCAACACCCACAAGGGCTTCACCGCGCTGAACCGGCGTTTCATCCTGCCGGAGCTGCGTGAAGCGGTGCGCAGCGTCGCCGCCGACGTGGTGTTTCTGCAGGAAGTGCACGGCACGCACGAGCAGCATCCGAAACGCTACGACAACTGGCCGACGATGCCGCAATACGAATTTCTCGCCGACAGCCTCTGGCCGCAATTCGCCTACGGGCGCAATGCCGTGTACCCGGCGGGCGATCACGGCAATGCGCTGCTGTCGAAATTCCAGATCATCCGCCACGACAACCTCGACGTGTCGATCAGCGGCCATGAGAACCGCGGCCTGTTGCATTGCGTGCTGCGCCTGCCTGGCGACGGCACCGAAGTGCATGCGATCTGCGTGCATCTGGGCCTGCGCGAGAGCCACCGCAACGCGCAACTGGATCTGCTGATGCAACGTCTCGCCGAATTGCCCGCCGATGCCCCAGTGATCGTCGCTGGCGATTTCAACGACTGGCGCCAGCGTGCCGATGCGCAGCTCAAGCCCTGTGGCCTGCGCGAAGTGTTCGCCGAGCAGTACGGCAAGCCGGCGCGCAGTTTTCCCGCGCGGCTGCCAGCGCTACGACTCGACCGCATCTACGTACGCAACCTCAAGGCCAGCCGCCCAAAAGTACTGACCAACCGGCCCTGGTCCCACCTTTCCGACCACGCACCGTTATCGGTGGAGATTGAACTATGAACAGTGCGCCACTGGAAAAATCCGCCGTCGACCCGGTCCCGCTAAACCCGCCGGTGCGCGAACCCGGCCACGTTGACGTCGAGTATCAATGGCATAGCAATAACCGCGTAGAGCTGCTGGAGAACGGCGAGGAATATTTCCCCCGGGTATTCGAAGCGATGCGCGCAGCCAAGAGCGAGATCCTGCTGGAGACCTTCATCGTCTTCGAAGACAAGGTCGGCGCCGAGTTGCAGCAAATCCTCATCGAAGCCGCCCAGCGCGGCGTGCGCACCACGGTCAGCCTCGACGGCTTCGGCTGTGGCGAGCTGAGCACCGGCTATCTGTCGGCCTTGAGCGATGCCGGCGTGCATTTGCAGATCTTCGATCCGGCGCCAAAGCACTTGGGCATCCGCACCAACTGGTTCCGCCGCTTGCACCGCAAGATCGTGGTGGTCGACGGCTTGATCGCGTTCATTGGCGGGATCAATTTTTCCGGCGATCACCTGGCCGATTTCGGCCCTGAAGCCAAGCAGGATTACTCGGTTGAGATCCAAGGCCCGGTGGTCGCCGATATCCATCACTTCGCCCTGCTGCAAAGCGGTCGTCCCGGACGCGCGCGGTTCTGGTGGCAGCGCCGGCGCCAGCGTCTGGAGGAAATGGCCTTCACCGATCACGACGGCCAGGTACGCCTGGTGTTCCGCGATAACGATCAACACAACACCGATATCGAAGACGTCTATCTGCAGGTGCTGCGCAAGGCCAAGCGCCGGGTGATCATCGCCAACGCCTACTTCTTTCCCGGCTACCGTTTGCTGCGCGAAATCCGCAACGCCGCCCGCCGTGGCGTCGAGGTGCGGCTGATCCTGCAAGGCCAGCCCGACATGCTCGTAGCCAAACTGGCGGCGCGCATGACCTACGATTATCTGCTGCGTGCCGGCGTGCAGATTCACGAATACTGCCAGCGCCCGCTGCACGGCAAGGTCGCGCTGGTCGACGATGACTGGAGCACCGTGGGCTCGAGCAATCTCGACCCGCTGAGCCTGTCGCTGAATCTGGAAGCCAACGTGCTGATCCGCGACCGCGCGTTCAATCAGCACCTGTACGAACGCCTCGAAGATCTCAGCCAGAACCACTGCAAAGCCATGGACGCCAAGCTGTTGCCGCGCGGGCGTATCTGGCACATGACCGTGGGTTTTCTGGTGTTCCACTTCCTGCGGCACTTCCCGGCCATGGCCGGTTGGCTGCCGGCGCATAAACCGCGTCTGAAGCCTTTCCGAGGTGCGCGTCCATGAGTCATTCCGAAGTCCATTCCGATAGCCATTCGGCACAAGCGGCGCCGTCGAAATGGAGCCGCTGGAAACGTCCGCTGACCATCCTGTTTTTTCTCGCGCTCATCGTCCTGTTGACGATGTTCGCTACGCGCATCGAATGGGCCGAGGTGCTGGAGACCCTCGCCGATTTCAAGGTGCGCACGCTGATCATCGCCGCCAGCCTGACGTTGCTGAGCTTTCTGGTGTACGCCAGTTTCGACCTGATTGGCCGCACCTACATTCGTCAGGACCTGACCTGGAAGCAGATCCTGCCGGTGGGCATCATCAGCTACGCCTTCAACCTCAATCTCAGCGCCTGGGTCGGCGGCATCGCCATGCGTTATCGCCTGTATTCGCGGCTGGGGGTGAGCAAAGGCAACATCGCCAAGATTCTCGGCCTGAGCCTGGCGACCAACTGGTTCGGCTACATGACCATCGCTGGCGTAGTGTTCAGCAGCGGTCTGGTGACGATGCCGCCGGGCTGGAAACTCAGCAGTTCGGCCTTGCAACTGGTCGGGGTGTTATTGCTGCTGGTCAGTGCCGGCTATCTGGCGGCGTGTCAGTTTTCCAAGCGCCGCGAGTGGTCGATACGCGGCGTGGAAATCAACCTGCCGTCGCTGCGCATGGCGGTGCTGCAATTATTGCTGGGGGCGTTGAACTGGTCGTTGATGGCGGCGGTGATCTTCACTCTGCTGCCAAGCAAACTGGATTATCCGCTGGTGCTTGGCGTGCTGTTGATCAGCGCGATTGCCGGGGTCATTACGCACATTCCGGCGGGGCTGGGTGTGCTAGAGGCGGTGTTCGTGGCGTTGCTGCAGCATGAGGCATCGCGCGGCAGTCTGGTCGCGGGATTGCTGGCATATCGGGCGATTTATTTTCTGCTGCCGCTGTTGATCACGGTGGTGATGTATCTGGTGGTGGAGGCCAAGGCAAAGGCACTGCGGATCGAGAAGAAACCCACACATTAGAATCAAGATCAAAAGATCGCAGCCTTCGGCAGCTCCTACATTTGAAATGCGTTCAACCTGTGGGAGCGAGCCTGCTCGCGAAGGGGCCGGTACATGCGAAACATCATCTGGATTGGATAATGCTCAACCGCTCCCCCACCACCATCTCGGTAATCCAGTCCACCAGGATCGAGGTGTAGGCCTGCTGCGAAACCGGATCACTCAACGCGTGATCGGCGCCATCAATAATCCGATGGGTCAACGAGTGAGTCTGCTGACATGCGGCGCGGTAACTCATGATCGTCGCGTGGGGCACGAAGTCGTCGGTTTCCGATTCCACCAACAGCACGTCGCCCGTGAATTGCGAACAGGCATGCAGGGCGCGATTGCTGTCGGCGCGCACCAGCGTATTGCGATAATCGCGCAGGTCGGCCTTGTCCAGATCGCGCTTGGGCGTGTGCCACTGCTCGTCGCGGTACAGCGCCGGCACGCGCAGCGCCAGCCAGCGCACCGGGCGCAGTGACGTCAGGATCGAGGCCAGATAACCGCCATAACTGGTGCCGACCACGGCGATCGCCGAAGTGTCGAGGGCCGGGTGCGCCAGCAGGCGATCGTAGGCCGCCAGCAAGTCACGCAGATTGTCTTCACGGGTCACCCGGGTCAGCGGGATTCCGGTGCCGCCGGTATGCCCGCGCAGGTCGAAGGTCAGGCACACGCAACCTAGGCCCGCGATGCCTTTGGCCCGCTCGAGATCACGCTCCTGACTGCCGCCCCAACCGTGCACGAACAACACCCCTGGGACTTTCGATTTGGGACTGAGAAAGGTGCCGCTCATCTGTTCGTCATCAATGTCGATTTGAATGCTTTCGCTTCTAGCCGTCATAGGATTGGACCGTCACATATTTGAGAAGAAACGCGCTGTTTTCCGCCGGGCCGCGATAGACCTCGATGGCGTCCGCCGGCAGCGCCTGATCGGTATAGGTTTCCACCGACGACACGCGAATCGCGCGCATCTGTGGATCGTTGACGAAGCTTTGCAACGCGGCCACTTCAGCGCTGCTGGCACCGCCCATGCGCCAGGATTGTTCGAGCACGCCGCTGCGCGGGTTGCCGCTGGCGTCGAGGCCTTGGGCGATATCGTAATTGCGCCGCGAGGCGAAGAAGCGTGGGTAGGCTTCGTTGGCGGCACTGTCGAAGACCTGCGCCTGCTCGATGGCCAGACGCACATCGTCAGGCAGATCCAGCGCGAGCAATTGATCATAGCCGCCCTGCACCACCAGCAGATTCGAGCCGCCGTAGACCTCTTCGCCCTGACCGTCCTCAGTCAAGTATTGATCACCGCAGTAGCTCAACACTTTGCCGCCGATGAACGACTGGCCGACGCTGTGGGTGACGACGTTGCGCAAGTCCTGCTCCAGCACTACGCCGTCGCTGAACAGGCTTTGCGCTTCGGGACGAGCGAGGATTTCATCGAACGCATCGAGGCTTTTGATCACTTCCTGACCGCGACCGGCGCAAGCGTGAATCGGCTTCAAGCGAATCGGCCCGGCGTACAACAGATGCTCGGCGGCGGGCCGCGCATCTTCCAGGGCGAATACGCTGAGACCGTCGAGCACAACGTTGCGCACCCGCTCCGAAAACAGCGGCGACCAGCCTTGCGGCGCGTGCGCCAGATGGCTGCGCAAGCCGTGGCTGATGGCTTTGGTGCAGATGAAATCGTATTCGACGTAACCGCCCCACAAGTCATCGGGGCCTTTGATGCCCAGCGCTTGAGCGTGGGCGGCGCCAACGATGGTTTGCGTTGGCAGCAGATACAGCTCGCGGCCCTGATGTTTGGCCGGATCGAAACTGCCGCCGAATTTGCAGCCGAGAATCTGCGCCAGCCAACGCGCCAGGGCCTTGTTGGTCTCGACTTCATGTTGCGGCGCCTCGGCACGCACCGAATGGGCCACGACGATTTTGTTGCTGGGTGTCGGGGTCATGCGTTCCCCTTTTATCAGTCGATGGGTTCTCAAAGGAAATTGCAGAGATCAGGCCAATCAGCGATCCCCACGAACCGCCCGATAATCGGGAGCTTGCCGTGACTGTGCTGGCATCACGCCTGTTTCAAACTGCACGACAGCGCGCAAAACTCCGGCAAATTGCACGATCTCTCACCCTCGCCGCGATCATTGTGGGAGCGAGCCTGCTCGCGAAAGCGTAGTGTCAGCCGACTACAATTCTGTAGATCCAGCGCCTTCGCGAGCAGGCTCGCTCCCACATTAGTTCATCGTCGTTCTGGGAGCGGGATTCACACCAAACCGCCCCCGGTACTCACTCGGCCCAAGCCCGGTAATCTTCTTGAAGATCGCACGAAACGCGCCCGGATCCTGATAGCCCACCGTCCAGGCAATGTGGTCGATCGTGCCATTGGTGAACTCGAGCATTTCCCGCGCCTTGCCGACCCGCAGGTGCTGGCAATACTCGGTCGGTTTCAAGCCTGTCGCGGCGCGGAATCGGCGCAGGAAAGTACGCTCTTCAAGTCCCGCACGCTCAGCCATCGCCGTCAGCGAAACATCCGTCGCCCCGGTGCTTTGCAGCCAGTGCTGGACCTTGAGAATCGCCGCGTCGCCATGGCTGAGGATCGGTGCGAAATTGCTTCCGCATTCACTGGCGCTGTCGCTGTGTTCCATCACCAGAAAACGCGCGGTCGCGGTGGCGATGCTCGGGCCGAGCAAGCGATCGACCAGACGCAGTCCCAGTTCCGACCAGGCCATCAGCCCGGCCGTGGTGATCAGGTCGCCGTCGTCGACAATCGGCGTGTCGGCCTTCAGTTTGATCTTCGGGTAACGCTCGGCAAACGCCTGGGCCGAGGTCCAGTGGGTGGTGGCGCTGCGACCGTCGAGCAAGCCGCTTTCAGCGAGCATCAACGAGCCCACACAAACACCACCAAGGGTTGCGCCGCGCGCATGCTGATCGCGCAGCCATTGCGCAAGACTCACGGTCATCTGCGCCGCATCGAACCCGCCGAGGGACGGCGGAATCAGCACGGCGAGCAAACCGTCCTCGTCGCCCGGATGACTGTCATAGACCCGCGTCGGCAGCTGCTCGCCCTCAACCTGCCAGTGACTGACCCGCAGCACGGGCAATTGCACAGCCTGATACTCGGCGGCGATGCGGTTGGCCACGGCGAACAGGTCGGTCAGACCGTGCACCGCCGCCAGTTGCGCGCCGGGGTAAATCAGCACGCCCAGTTCAGCGGTGGCGGCTCTTTGTGCAGCCATTGTCAGTTTTCCCCCGTCTATTGTCGGTGCGGCCAATCCTCGAATCCTCGGCCAGCGTCAATACTGAGGCCACACCCAATCACCGTCTCGAGGACAATCCCATGGCCAAGCAAGCGCTCATCGTAGTCGATATCCAGAACGACTACTTCCCCCAAGGCAAGTGGCCGCTGGTCGGCGCCGACGCCGCTGCCGATAACGCCGCACGGCTGATCGCAGCCTTTCGCGAAACGGGCGATCCGGTGGTGCACATTCGGCATGAATTCACCTCCGAAGACGCGCCGTTTTTCACTCCCGGCTCCGAGGGCGCGAAACTGCATCCGAAAGTGCTCAACCGCGCCGACGAGCCGGTGGTGCTCAAGCGCTTCGTCAACTCGTTCCGTGAGACTGAGCTGAAATCGGTGCTCGACGAACACGGCATCACCGACCTTGTGGTGGTCGGCAGCATGAGCCATATGTGCGTCGATGGCATCACCCGCGCGGCGGCGGACATGGGTTACAGCGTGACCGTGATTCACGATGCCTGCGCCAGCCGTGACCTTGAATTCAACGGCCTGATGGTGCCGGCCGCCCATGTGCACGCAGCATTCATGGCCGCGCTGGGTTTCGCCTATGCCAGCGTGGTATCCACTGACGAGTTCCTGAGCAGCAACGCCTAGCAACAACTGCGCAATCCCCTGGCCCGCCGCGCTGCGGGCCTTTTTGCGTCTGTCATGAAAATCTCACGCGTGAGTCATTGATGGCACTTTGCATTGGTTGTAGTGTGGCCCACGCGTGAGACGCTCATAACCGGATTCCAGCCATGACAAGCCGCACTCCGACGCCTGCCGCAGCCAGCCCCAAGGGCGAACGTGGCAAGACGTCAGCGAAAAAACCGTCGAGCTTCTACATGAAGCAGATGCGCGCAGGCCTGGCCGCCGCCGGTTATGTGAAACACGAAACTTGGGTGCTTCCGGAAAACCGAAGCTTGCTCAAGCAAATGGAGCAACAGCTACGCCAACCGATTCTGGCTGGCTCTTTCATGTCGGAGAAATACATGAGCGCAGGCAACAACTGGACCATCGACAGCCTCTTCAATGCCCTCAAGGCGCTGGACGAGGTGGCTTCCCAAGAGATTTCGCTGTCCCTGATCCAGAGCTCCGAACCGAGCATCAAGCTGGAAATGAACGAATTCGGCGGCCTGCCGATTCATATCGCCCTGGCCGGCCAGCAGATCATCGTCGACACCGTGCTGGTGGACATCGATTCGATCAGCAATGTCCAGGCGTTCAACGATGCCGTGCTGCGCAGCCGCGAGATGTTCCCGCTGTCTTCGATCGGGATCGAATCGATGCCGAACGGGCAGACCGTCTACAACATGTTCGGCGCGCTCAGTGCTGATTCGAGCCTGACCAACGTAGTCACCGAGGTGAAAACCCTGGTCGACAACGTGCAGCGCGCCAGCGAAGCCTTCGAACACTTCTTCAAGTAATCAACAGGGAATATCCAATGACTCAGTCCATCTGGAGCAAGTTGTTCACCGCACTGCGCGGCGGCGCCAATGAAGTTGGCGAAGCCATCGCCGACCAGCAGGCCCTGCGCATCCTCGATCAGGAAATCCGCGACGCGGACACCGCGCTGTCCAATGCCCGCCGCGAACTGGTGACGATCATGGCCAAGCACAAACTGGCCGCCGACCGCGTCAGCGAATACGACGCCAAGATCAAGGACCTCGAAGCCAAGGCTTTGGCCGCGTTGAATGCCGGCCGCGAAGACCTGGCGCTGGAAGTGGCTGAAGCGATTTCGACCCTGACCAACGACCTCGCTGCCGAGAAGAAACTCAGCGATGAATTCGGCGCCTACGCCGACAACATGCGCAAAGACATCAGCAAAGCCGAATCGCGGATCAAGAGCCTGCGCCAGCAAGTGGACATGGCCAAGGCTCGCGACAGCGTGCAGAAAGCCCAGGTCAGCGCCTCGATTGCCAGCGGCGGCGCCAACGGCAAACTGGAAACTGCAGTCGGCACCCTGAACCGCCTGCAAGCCAAGCAGCAGCAACGCGCTGCCGAACTGAGCGCAGCGGACGAACTGGCCGACGCCTCCACCGGCAACGACCTGGAACGCAAACTGCGCGACGCCGGCATCACGCCGAACGAAGGCAGCGCCAATGCGATCCTTGAGCGCCTGAAGCAGAAGTCCGCGCAGTAATGACTGAACGGTAACTTGTGGGAGCGAGCCTGCTCGCGAAAGCGTCGTGACAGTCAAATAATCGAGTGACTGACACAACCCATTCGCGAGCAGGCTCGCTCCCACATGGTTTTGCGGCGTAATTGCCCCTGCTCGTTCACCGCTTCGCCCGTTACACTACCGCCACTTTTTCACCCGAACACCTCCACCCGCTTCAAGGAACGTACCCATGGGATGGTTTAAAGACTTGCTCGGCACCAGCAATTGGCAGACCGCTGCGCCAACGAGCACCGGCGCCAGCGGTCCACTGGGCATGGCACAAGGCAAAGGCGTGCGCTTCGACACGACCCTGGCGTTGCTGCTGGAAGGCTCGACTTCGGTGCGGGTGCCATTCGATCAAGCGGTGTGGAGCGCCGGCTGGGTCGACCTCGGCCAGTCCAACAAATTGCACCGCTATTACATGAACGACGAGGATTTCTGGGTGCAGATCCACGTCACCGGCGATGATCAGGTCGAGTCGGTCACCCTGTTCAATTACCTCAGCTACGTGACGGTCAACAGTGACGCCGAACTGCAGCGTCTGGCCGGCCCGAACAGCCTGATCGGTCTGCCGACCTACAACCACGACGGTGTCGAATACACCCGTGAATGGGGCACCGAACTGCAGCAGACTGAACTGGTGCCAATGACCGAACACGTGGTCAACCCGGACGAGTCCTACACCATCAAGCACCACGCCATGCTGTACGCCCGCGACACCGGCCTGACCGATCGCCGCGAACTGCTGCTGTTCTCCGTCGAACAGGACGAAGAAGGCACCGTCAGCCTGAGCACCTCGCTGGGCATCTCGCTGTACACGACTGATTTGAGCGCCATCTAAAAAAGGAAGTTTTTCATGCTGGAAGTCTTGGCCGTTTCTCTGAACAAAACCGCGCTGGTCGGTTTTGTCGTCTACCTGATCGGCGCCGTGTTGCTGTTCATGCTGTTTCAATTCGTCTACACGCGCATCACCGCGCACAAGGAATTCGAGCTGATCCGCGCCGGCAACACTGCCGCCGCCATTGCCCTGTCCGGGGCGATCATCGGTTTCGCGATTCCGGCGAGCAACGTGATCGCCTACTCGGTCAACGTGCTCGACTTTGTCCTCTGGGCGGTCATCGCCGCCGTCGTGCAGCTGTTGGCGTTCGTTATGACCGGGCTGGTGCTCAAGGGCACGTCCCAGCGCATCGCCAACGGTGAAGTCGCCGCCGGCATTTATGTCGCCGCCGTGGCGATCAGCGTCGGCATGCTCAATGCCGCGTGCATGACCCCGTCCCACTGACCGGCAGGAAGCCTCTCGATGAAACGCAGCAAATACGTGCAATTGTCCCTCGCCGCATCGGTGGCGATGGCGATTTCCGGTGAAGCAGCGGCGCTGGATCAGCCGCGCAACTTCCAGAGCGTTGAACAGTGTGTCGACGCCGAATTGGCCGCCGATCTCTGCTCCAGCGCCTACGTCGCCGCCCTGAACGAACACCGGCGCATCGCCCCGGCCTACAACGACAAGGCCAAGTGCGACGCAGACTTTGCCGCTGGCTGGTGTCAGAAAAATTCCGATGGCCGTTTCGTGCCGAAACTCGGCGGCTTCAAAGTGCCGGGCAATGCCGAGACGCCGCAGGATCTCGATGCCATCGCCAATTCGCAAATGCCGGCGGGAGACACCACCAGCAGCAGTGCCAGCCACGGCGGCTCGCACTATTCCGGTGGCTCAGGTGGCGGCGGCAATGGCTGGCTGACCGGCTGGCTGATCGGCAACGCAATGAGCAACAACGCCGAACGCACCGTTTACCGTGATCGCGAAACGCGCCAGCCGTACAACACCTCAACGCAGTACCGCCGAGCTGACACAACCTCGCGCAGCCAGTCGGATTACGAGAGCAGCAAGAGCAAACCGGTGAACGTTGCCTCGTCGACTTCGCGCGGCGGCTTCGGCAGCCAGTCCAGCGCCCGCAGCGGTTGGGGTGGCTGGGGCAGCAGTTCCGGACGCTCGAGCAGCTGACATGAAAAAGATCCACTGCGCCGAGCGCCCCGACTGGAAACACACCGCTGAAAGCCTCGGTTTCCTGTTCCACACCATCGACGACGAACCGTACTGGGACGAAAGCGCCTACTACCAGTTCAGCCTCGCGCAGATCGAAAACGATCTGGAAGACCCGACTACCGAACTGCACGAGATGTGCATGGATCTGGTGGATCGCGTCGTCAACAGCGAGGAGTTGCTCGATCGCCTGAGTATCCCGGCGGCGTACTACGACATGATCCGCATCTCCTGGCGCGAGGGTCATCCGCATCTGTACGGTCGCATGGACTTTTCCTACAGCGGCAACGGGCCGGCGAAACTGCTGGAGCTCAACTACGACACGCCGACCAGCCTCTATGAGGCGGCGGCGTTTCAATGGGGCTGGCTGGAACAGTGCATCGAGCGTGGCACGCTGCCGCCACATGCTGACCAGTTCAACAGCATCGACACCAAGCTGCATCAGGCCTTCGCCGAGTTGCAGTTGAAGCGGCCGTTCTACTTTGCGTCGATGAAGGATTCGGTCGAGGACAAAGGCACCACCGATTACCTGCGGCTGATCGCGGAAAAGGTCGGCATCGAATCACGCCACATCGATATCGAAGACATTGGCCTGACGGCTGAAGGTCGTTTCGTCGATCTGCAGGATCGCTGGATCCCGCACCTGTTCAAGCTGCACGCCTGGGAATTCATCTTCCACGAGCCGTTCGGCGCAGCGATCGCCGAATGCGATACGCAGTTTTTCGAACCGGCGTGGAAGGCGATTCTGTCGAACAAAGGTGCCCTGCCGCTGCTGTGGGAATTGCACAAGGGACATCCGAATCTGCTCGCTGCGCACCTTGATCCGAATCCGCAGAGTGCGGTGCCGAAGGGCTGGGTGCGCAAGCCGTACTTTTCCCGCGAAGGTGCCAACATCGAACTGCAAACAGTGGAAGGTCTGATCGTCAAAGAGGACGGGCCTTACACCGATGCGCCATTCATCCTGCAGGAGTTCGCACCGCTGCCGAAGTTTGGCGACAGCTACACGCTGATTGGCTCGTGGGTGATTGGCGATGAGGCAGCGGGGATTGGTGTGCGTGAAGACAATAGTCTGATCACCAAGGATTCAAGTCGATTTTTGCCGCACCTGATCCTCGACTGAAACAATTCCTCATGTAGGAGCTGACGAGTGCAACGAGGCTGCGATCTTTTGATCTTCAGAAGCAACGTCAAAAGATCGCAGCCTCGTTGCACTCGTTGCTCCTACAGGTGATAGGGGTCGCGCTGAAATAGCCTCACAAAAAAGGCCCGTCGTTTAAGCGACGGGCCTTTTTCATTCAAGACGGTTACAGCGGCAAATCAGAACGGAATATCGTCATCGAAGCTATCGAAATCCGGAGCCGGTTGCGGTGCGGCCTGCTGCGGTGCTTGCGGAGCCGAACGCTGCTGTGGAGCCGACTGCTGCGGGCGCGGTGCCTGCTGACGTGGCGCCTGCTGCTGGTAGTTGTTGCCGCCGCCTTGCTGATCGCCCTGTTGTGGACGGCCGCCGAGCAGTTGCATGGTGCCTTGCATGTCGACCACGATTTCAGTGGTGTAACGCTTGATGCCGTCCTTTTCCCACTCGCGGGTCTGCAGTTTACCTTCGATGTAGACCTGCGAACCCTTGCGCAGGTATTCGCCAGCGATCTCGGCAACCTTGCCGAACATCGACACACGGTGCCACTCGGTCTTTTCGACCTTCTGACCGGTCTGCTTGTCGGTCCATTGTTCGCTGGTGGCCAGACTCAGGTTGGTCACGGCGTTACCGTTAGGCAGGTAGCGAACTTCGGGATCCTGGCCGCAAGTGCCGACCAATATGACTTTGTTAACCCCACGGGCCATAACGTTCTCCTAAGCGTCGCACGCAGCCCCGGCCGGGTTGTTGACCAGGCGTTCGAGGGTGGTGCGATCCACTAATTCTTTGTCCAGTTTGATGTAAACAGCCGCCTCTTCGGCGACTATCACTGCATCTGTTACCCCTACCAGGGCCTTGAGGCGCTCGACCAGACCCGCTTCGCGGATCGCTTCGGGCGACAACGGCAAGCGCAGGCTCGTCACGTAGGGAGGTTCGCGCATGGTAACAGCAAAGGCCAGCCAAAGTGCAGCCAGCGCGGCGCATCCGAGGAACACAACCGACAGACCGCCATGCTGGAACAACCAGCCGCCGAGTATCCCGCCGAGTGCCGAACCGAGGAACTGGCTGGTGGAGTACACGCCCATGGCCGTGCCCTTGCCGCCCGCCGGTGAAACCTTGCTGATCAGCGACGGCAACGATGCCTCGAGCAGATTGAACGCTGTGAAAAACACCACCGTACCTATCACCAGAGCACGCAGGCTGTCGCCGAACTGCCAGAAGAATAGTTCAGTCAGCATCAATGTCATGACGGCGCCGAGCAAAACTCGTTTCATTTTGCGTTTCTTCTCGCCGTAGATAATGAACGGGATCATGGCGAAGAACGAAATCAGCAGCGCGGTGAGGTAGACCCACCAGTGCTGTTCCTTGGGCAGACCGGCTTTTTCCACCAGTGCCAGCGGCAAGGCCACGAAGCTCGACATCAACATGGCATGTAACACAAAGATGCCCAGATCCAGGCGCAGCAGGTCCGGGTGTTTGAGCGTCGGCATCAGTGCCTGCCGGGCGACGCCGGACTCACGGTGCTGCAACGGCCCGGTGGATTGCGGCACCATGAACATGATGATCAGGATGCCGACCAGCGCCATGGCGCCAGTGGCGAGGAACAGCCCGGACAGCCCGAACGCACTGGTCAGTAACGGCCCGACCACCATGGCCACGGCAAACGACAGGCCGATGGTCATGCCGATCATCGCCATGGCTTTGGTGCGATGCTGCTCGCGGGTCAGGTCGGAAAGCAGCGCCATCACCGCTGCGGAAATCGCCCCGGCGCCCTGCAGGATCCGCCCGGCGATCACACCCCAGATCGAATCGGCCTGGGAAGCCAGAACACTGCCGAGAGCGAACACGATCAGGCCGAGGTAGATCACCGGCCGGCGACCGATGCGGTCGGAAATGATCCCGAACGGAATCTGGAAAATTGCCTGGGTCAGACCGTAAGCGCCAATCGCCAGCCCGATCAGGGCCGGGGTCGCTCCCGCCAGATCCATGCCATAGGTCGCCAGCACCGGCAACACCATGAACATGCCAAGCATACGGAAGGCGAACACCAGGGCCAGACCGCTCGCCGCGCGGGTCTCGCTGCCACTCATGCGTTCGCTGTGGGGATCGTGCATGGAAAAACCTCGTGTGAACCGGCGGCGATTCTACCAGTCCCATCGGAAGACGGGGTATATCGCGACGCTATGACGCGTATAGATGAAACTCTCTTCATTAACGGCAAAACGCCCTTCGTTTGATAGTGTGCATCCATCCAGTATTTGCCCGTATACTCCTACGTTTTCGACGCCCGCCAAGCGAGGCCACTTTGGACAAGATCCTGATACGTGGGGCCCGTACCCACAACCTGAAGAACATCGACCTGACCCTGCCACGGGACAAGCTGATCGTGATCACCGGCCTGTCCGGATCCGGCAAGTCGTCCCTGGCGTTCGACACGCTGTATGCCGAAGGTCAGCGCCGCTATGTCGAATCGCTGTCGGCTTACGCTCGGCAGTTCCTGTCGATGATGGAAAAACCCGACGTCGACACCATCGAAGGCCTGTCGCCGGCGATCTCCATCGAACAGAAGTCGACCTCGCACAACCCGCGTTCGACGGTCGGCACCATCACCGAAATCTACGACTACCTGCGCTTGCTCTATGCCCGCGTGGGCACGCCGCGCTGCCCGGATCACGACATTCCGCTGGAGGCGCAGACCGTCAGCCAGATGGTCGATCTGGTGCTGGCGCAGCCGGAAGGCAGCAAACTGATGTTGCTGGCACCGGTGATCCGCGAACGCAAAGGCGAACACCTGTCGGTCTTCGAAGAATTGCGTGCGCAGGGTTTCGTCCGCGCCCGGGTCAACGGACGCATTTGCGAGCTCGACGAGCTGCCGAAGCTGGATAAACAGAAGAAGCATTCGATCGATGTGATCGTTGACCGCTTCAAGGTCCGCGCCGATCTGCAGCAACGTCTGGCCGAGTCTTTCGAGACTGCGCTGAAACTCGCCGACGGCATTGCCTTGGTCGCGCCGATGGACGACGAGCCGGGCGAAGAAATGATCTTCTCCGCACGCTTCGCCTGCCCGATCTGCGGCCATGCGATCAGCGAGCTGGAACCCAAGCTGTTTTCCTTCAACAACCCGGCCGGCGCCTGCCCGACCTGCGATGGCCTGGGCGTGAAGCAGTTCTTCGACATCAAGCGTCTGGTCAATGGCGAGCTGACCCTGGCCGAGGGCGCGATCCGTGGCTGGGACCGGCGCAACGTCTATTACTTCCAGATGCTTGGCTCACTCGCCTCGCACTACAAATTCAGTCTGGACAAGCCCTTCAACGAGCTGAGCGCCGAGCAGCAGAAGTTCATCCTGCATGGCAGCGGCTCGCAGAACGTCGACTTCAAATACCTGAACGACCGTGGCGACATCGTCAAACGCTCGCACCCGTTCGAAGGCATCGTGCCGAATCTTGAGCGTCGCTATCGCGAAACCGAATCGGCGAGCGTGCGCGAAGAGCTGGCCAAGTTCCTCAGCCATCAGGCCTGCCCGGATTGCCGTGGCACGCGTCTGCGCCGCGAAGCGCGGCACGTCTGGGTCGGCGAGAAAACCCTGCCGGCAGTGACCAATCTGCCGATCGGCGATGCCTGCGAATATTTCGGTGCGCTGAAGATGACCGGTCGGCGTGGCGAGATCGCTGACAAGATTCTCAAGGAAATTCGCGAGCGTCTGCAGTTCCTGGTCAACGTCGGACTCGACTATCTGTCGCTGGATCGCAGCGCGGACACGCTCTCCGGTGGCGAGGCGCAACGGATTCGTCTGGCAAGCCAGATTGGCGCCGGTCTGGTCGGCGTTCTGTATATCCTCGACGAACCGTCCATTGGCTTGCATCAGCGCGACAACGACCGGCTGCTCGGTACGCTCAAGCATTTGCGCGATATCGGCAACACGGTAATCGTGGTCGAGCATGATGAAGACGCGATTCGTCTGGCTGACTATGTCGTCGATATCGGCCCGGGCGCCGGTGTGCACGGCGGGCAGATCGTTGCCGAGGGCACGCCGGACGAAGTCATGGCACACCCTGATTCGCTGACCGGCAAATACCTGTCCGGCCGGGTGAAGATCGAAGTGCCGGCCAAGCGCACGCCGCGCAACAAGAAGCTCAACCTGTCGCTCAAAGGTGCGCGCGGCAACAATCTGCGCAATGTCGATCTGGACATCCCGATCGGCCTGCTGACGTGCGTGACTGGCGTATCCGGTTCGGGCAAATCGACGCTGATCAACAACACGCTGTTCCCGCTGAGCGCCACGGCACTGAATGGCGCGACCACGCTGGAAGCGGCCGCACATGACAGCATCAAAGGTCTGGAACATCTCGACAAAGTCGTCGACATCGACCAGAGCCCGATCGGTCGTACGCCGCGTTCCAACCCCGCGACCTATACCGGGCTGTTCACGCCGATCCGCGAACTGTTTGCCGGCGTGCCCGAGTCGCGCTCCCGGGGTTACGGCCCGGGGCGTTTCTCGTTCAACGTCAAGGGCGGTCGCTGCGAAGCGTGCCAGGGTGATGGCCTGATCAAGGTGGAAATGCACTTCCTGCCGGACATCTACGTGCCCTGCGATGTGTGCAAGAGCAAGCGCTACAACCGCGAAACCCTTGAGATCAAATACAAGGGCAAGAGCATCCACGAAACCCTCGAAATGACCATCGAGGAAGCACGGGAATTCTTCGATGCGGTGCCGGCACTGGCGCGCAAGCTGCAAACGCTGATGGATGTCGGCCTGTCCTACATCAAGCTCGGGCAGTCGGCGACGACCCTGTCCGGCGGTGAAGCACAGCGGGTCAAGTTGTCGCGCGAGCTGTCCAAACGCGATACGGGCAAAACCCTGTATATCCTCGATGAGCCAACCACCGGCCTGCACTTCGCCGATATCCAGCAGTTACTCGATGTTCTGCATCGTCTGCGCGATCACGGCAACACTGTGGTGGTGATCGAGCACAACCTCGATGTGATCAAGACCGCTGACTGGCTGGTGGACCTCGGTCCTGAAGGCGGTTCCAAGGGCGGGCAGATCATTGCCACCGGTACGCCGGAGGAAGTCGCCGAGATGAAGCAATCTCACACCGGCCATTACCTCAAGCCGCTGCTGATCCGTGATCGGGCGTAACTGCCAGGCATGAAAAAGCCCCTGTCACCGTTGAGGTGCCAGGGGCTTTTTTGTAGCTGGTGCAATCAGGACGCGTGGGATTGCAGGTAGTTCTCGAGACCGATCAGCTTGATCAGGCCCAACTGCTTTTCCAGCCAGTAGGTGTGATCTTCTTCGGTGTCGTTGAGCTGAACCCGCAGAATTTCGCGACTGACGTAGTCCTTGTGTTGCTCGCAAAGTTCGATGCCTTTGCACAGCGCAGCGCGGACTTTGTACTCGAGGCGCAGATCAGCTTCGAGCATCGTAGGCACGGTGGTGCCGACATCCAGATCATCCGGACGCATGCGCGGCGTGCCTTCGAGCATCAGAATCCGCCGCATCAATGCATCGGCGTGGCCGGCTTCTTCTTCCATCTCGTGGTTGATGCGCTCGTAGAGCTTGGTGAACCCCCAGTCCTCATACATCCGCGAATGAACGAAATATTGGTCACGCGCGGCCAGCTCGCCGGTCAGCAACGTATTGAGGTAATCGATTACATCTGGGTGGCCTTGCATCGCCCTACATCTCCCTTCCTGAAAGTCTGTAGTTTGAACCAACCTGACTGGAAGGTCACTCACCGCACGCAATAAAAGCGAAGATATTCTGAGAAAAGCAGGCCAAATAACGCAAAAACCGCCCAAATGAGGGCGGTTCTGCTTCTCGTTTAGACTTCGTTAAGCTGTAGGCTGAGCAGCTTTGCGATTGCTTCTCCATACGCTGGATCGGCTTTGTAGAAATGCTGCAACTGGCGATCGACGACGTCGCTGGAAACACCCGCCATCGCACCGGCAATGTTGCTGACCAGCAGCGCTTTTTGCTCTTCGCTCATCAAGCGGAACAAGGCACCGGCATGGCTGTAGTAGTCGGTGTCTTCGCGGTGATCATAGCGATCAGCGGCACCGCTCAAGGCCAGCGCTGGCTCAGCGTAATGTGGCGCTTGTTTCGGCGACTCAACGTAGCTGTTCGGTTCATAGTTCGGCGCCGCGCCGCCATTGCTGCCGAACGCCATAGAGCCGTCACGCTGATAAGTATTCACCGGGCTGCGCGGAGCGTTCACCGGCAATTGCTGGTGGTTGGTGCCCACACGGTAGCGGTGCGCGTCAGCGTAGGCGAATACGCGACCTTGCAGCATGCGGTCTGGCGACAGACCCACGCCTGGCACCATGTTGCTCGGGCCAAACGCAGCCTGCTCGACTTCAGCGAAGTAGTTAAGCGGGTTGCGGTTCAATTCCAGCTCACCAACTTCGATCAACGGAAACTCTTTCTGCGACCAGGTCTTGGTCACATCAAACGGATTCTCATAATGAGCCGCCGCCTGGGCTTCGGTCATAATCTGAATGCACACGCGCCATTTCGGGAATTCACCACGCTCGATGGCCTCGAACAGGTCACGCTGCGCATAGTCCGGGTCGGTACCGGCCAAACGGGCGGCCTCGGCTGGTGCCAGGTTCTTGATGCCTTGCTGAGTCTTGTAGTGCCACTTCACCCAGTGACGCTCGCCTTTGGCGTTGATCAGGCTGTAAGTGTGACTGCCGAAGCCATGCATATGGCGATAGCCGTCAGGGATGCCACGATCAGAAAACAGGATAGTGACCTGGTGCAGCGCCTCAGGCGAATGCGACCAGAAATCCCACATCATCTGCGCGCTTTTCAGGTTGCTTTGCGGCAGACGCTTTTGCGTGTGGATAAAGTCCGGAAACTTCAGCGGATCACGGATGAAGAACACTGGCGTGTTGTTGCCAACGATGTCCCAGTTGCCTTCCTCGGTGTAGAACTTCAAGGCGAAGCCGCGCGGATCGCGCTCAGTGTCGGCCGAACCACGCTCGCCACCTACGGTAGAAAAGCGCAGAAAGGTTGGCGTTTGCTTGCCTACCGATTCAAACAGCTTGGCACTGGTGTATTCCGTGATGTCACGGGTGACGGTGAACGTACCGTAAGCGCCCGAACCTTTAGCGTGGACACGGCGCTCGGGAATGTTTTCACGGTTGAAGTGCGCGAGTTTTTCGATGAGATGGAAATCGTCGAGAAGCAGCGGACCGCGTGGGCCGGCGGAACGGGAATTCTGGTTATCAGCGACTGGCGCGCCACTGGCGGTTGTAAGCGTCTTGGTCTGGCTCATGCGGTCTTCTTCCTCTGTCAGTCTTGAACTGCCGGCTAATGGGCTTGGAGGGAAGTATTGATCATCGACGTTACAGCTACAAATTCATTAACCTGCAAGCATCGATAGATAATTACTAATTATGTTTTCCCGGCACATAGTGGCAGTTCAACCATGTCAGAAACTTGTATGGACGGCGCATTTCTTACAGACACAAAAAACCGGGCACTAGGCCCGGTTCTTTGTTTCAGACTGACGTCTTACTCGGCGGATACAGCTTCGCCAGCAGTAGCACGATCAACCAACTCGACGTACGCCATAGGCGCGTTGTCGCCAGCGCGGAAACCGCACTTGAGGATGCGCAGGTAGCCACCCTCACGGGTAGCGTAACGCTTGCCCAGGTCGTTGAAGAGCTTACCAACGATAGCTTTCGAACGAGTACGGTCGAAAGCCAGACGGCGGTTAGCCAGGCTGTCTGTCTTGGCCAGAGTGATCAGCGGCTCGGCAACGCGGCGCAGTTCTTTGGCTTTTGGCAGAGTAGTTTTGATCAGCTCGTGCTCGAACAGCGACACCGCCATGTTTTGGAACATGGCCTTGCGGTGCGAGCTGGTGCGGCTCAGGTGACGACCACTTTTACGATGACGCATGGTTCATTCCTTACCAAACACTACGTTCGGTGATTACGACGATCAGGCAGTCGCCTTGTCGTCCTTCTTAAGACTTGCAGGCGGCCAGTTGTCGAGGCGCATGCCGAGGGACAGACCGCGGGAGGCCAGAACGTCCTTGATTTCAGTCAAGGATTTCTTGCCCAGGTTCGGAGTCTTCAACAGCTCTACTTCGGTACGCTGAATCAGGTCGCCGATGTAGTAGATGTTTTCCGCCTTAAGGCAGTTAGCCGAACGTACAGTCAGTTCCAGATCGTCAACCGGGCGAAGCAGGATCGGATCGATCTCGTCTTCCTGCTCGACAACCAGCGGCTCACTTTCACCTTTGAGGTCGACGAACGCAGCCAGCTGCTGTTGCAGGATGGTTGCAGCGCGACGGATAGCCTCTTCAGGATCCAGGGTACCGTTGGTTTCCAGATCAATAACCAGCTTGTCCAGGTTGGTACGCTGCTCGACACGGGCGTTTTCCACCACGTAAGCGATACGGCGAACCGGGCTGAACGAAGAGTCGAGCTGCAAGCGACCGATGCTGCGGCTTTCGTCTTCATCGCTCTGACGCGAGTCGGCTGGTTCATAACCACGACCACGAGCTACGGTGAGCTTCATGTTCAGGGCGCCGTTAGACGCCAGGTTAGCGATTACGTGATCGGGATTAACGATCTCGACATCATGATCCAGCTGAATATCGGCAGCGGTAACCACCCCCGAACCCTTCTTCGACAAGGTCAGCGTAACTTCGTCACGACCGTGCAGCTTGATGGCCAGACCTTTAAGGTTCAACAGGATTTCAATTACGTCTTCCTGTACACCTTCGATGGCGCTGTACTCGTGGAGCACACCGTCAATCTCGGCCTCGACTACTGCGCAGCCGGGCATTGAGGACAACAGGATGCGGCGCAGCGCGTTGCCCAGGGTGTGGCCAAAACCACGCTCGAGAGGCTCGAGAGTGATCTTGGCGCGGGTTGGACTGACAACCTGCACATCAATGTGGCGGGGTGTCAGGAACTCATTTACCGAAATCTGCATGGATGCACCTATTTTCTAGCCCTTACTTGGAGTAGAGCTCGACAATCAGGCTTTCGTTGATGTCGGCGGACAGATCACTGCGAGCAGGAACGTTCTTGAAAACGCCCGACTTCTTCTCAGTGTCTACTTCTACCCATTCTACGCGGCCACGTTGGGCACACAGATCGAGAGCTTGGACAATGCGAAGCTGGTTTTTTGCTTTCTCGCGAACTGCAACCACGTCACCAGCACGAACCTGATACGACGGAACGTTTACGGTTTGACCGTTAACGCTGATCGACTTGTGCGATACCAGTTGACGGGATTCGGCACGAGTCGAACCAAAGCCCATACGGTATACAACGTTGTCCAGACGGCATTCGAGCAGTTGCAACAGGTTTTCACCGGTTGCACCTTTCTTGCCAGCAGCTTCTTTGTAGTAGCCGCTGAACTGACGCTCGAGAACGCCGTAGATACGACGGACCTTCTGCTTTTCACGCAGTTGGGTGCCGTAGTCGGACTGGCGACCGCGGCGCTGGCCGTGGATACCAGGTGCTGCTTCAATGTTGCACTTCGATTCGATCGCGCGCACGCCGCTCTTCAGGAAGAGATCGGTGCCTTCGCGACGAGCGAGTTTGCATTTTGGACCAATGTAACGAGCCATTCTTTACAATCTCCTGGATTACACGCGGCGCTTCTTCGGCGGACGGCACCCGTTGTGCGGGATTGGCGTCACGTCGGTGATGCTGGCGATCTTGTAGCCACAGCCGTTCAAAGCGCGGACTGCGGATTCACGACCTGGACCTGGACCCTTGACGTTGACGTCGAGGTTTTTCAGGCCGTATTCCAGCGCAGCTTGACCAGCACGCTCAGCAGCTACTTGAGCAGCGAACGGGGTGGACTTGCGGGAACCGCGGAAACCCGAACCACCGGAGGTAGCCCAGGAAAGAGCGTTACCTTGACGGTCGGTAATGGTCACGATGGTGTTGTTAAAAGATGCATGGATGTGGGCGATGCCATCAACCACTGTCTTTTTAACTTTTTTACGAGGACGAGCAGCAGGTTTTGCCATGATTAAATTCCTGTCGATTCGCTGGGGCGATTACTTGCGGATCGGCTTACGCGGACCTTTACGGGTACGCGCGTTGGTCTTGGTACGCTGACCGCGTACTGGCAGACCACGACGATGACGCAGACCGCGATAGCAACCGAGGTCCATCAAGCGCTTGATTTTCATGTTGATTTCGCGACGCAGGTCACCTTCAGTGGTGAACTTCGCCACTTCGCCACGCAGCTGTTCAATTTGCTCGTCGCTCAGATCTTTGATCTTTGCTGCTGGGTTTACCCCAGTCACTGCACAGATCTTCTGCGCAGTAGTGCGACCAACACCATAGATGTAGGTCAGCGAGATAACAGTATGCTTGTTATCTGGAATGTTAACGCCTGCAATACGGGCCATTCAGTGGGACTCCAATTGACAGCTACCTACGCCCCGGAAGCCAAGAAATAGGGCGCGAGATAATATCGCTGTAATAACAAATAATCAACCCGGTAGCGCACTAGCTACCGGGCTTGAAGCACAATCACACTCAGCCTTGGCGCTGTTTGTGACGCGGTTCCGCGCTGCAAATTACTCGAACAACACCTTCGCGGCGAATAATCTTGCAGTTACGGCACAGCTTTTTCACCGATGCACGAACTTTCATCACCAACTCCTCGAACCTTATGGGTACTCAGCGCAACATGCCGCTGCCGTAACCCTTCAGGTTGGCTTTCTTCATCAGGGATTCGTACTGGTGCGAAACGAGGTGCGATTGTACTTGGGACATGAAGTCCATCACAACCACGACCACGATCAGCAACGAGGTCCCGCCAAGGTAGAACGGAACGTTTGCTGCAACCACCAGGAATTGGGGCAACAGGCACACGGCCGTCATGTAAAGAGCACCGAACAGGGTCAAGCGGGTCAGAACGCCATCAATATAGCGCGCAGACTGCTCACCTGGACGAATGCCCGGAATAAAGGCACCGGACTTCTTCAGGTTTTCCGCTACGTCTTTCGGATTGAACATCAACGCCGTATAGAAGAAGCAGAAGAAAATAATCCCTGCACTAAACAGCAGAATATTCAACGGCTGACCAGGAGCGATCGACTGCGAGATGTCCTGCAACCAGCCCATACCTTCAGACTGACCGAACCAGGCACCCAACGAAGCCGGGAACAGCAAAATGCTGCTCGCGAAAATAGCCGGAATAACACCGGCCATGTTCACCTTCAGCGGCAAGTGGCTTGTCTGCGCAGCAAAAACCTTGCGGCCCTGCTGACGCTTGGCGTAATGAACAGCGATACGACGCTGACCACGCTCAATGAACACCACGAAACCGATAATCGCTACTGCCAGCAAACCGATGGCAACCAGGGCGAAGATGTTGATATCGCCCTGACGCGCAGACTCGAAAGACTGCCCGATTGCTCTCGGAAGACCGGCGACGATACCCGAAAAAATCAACATCGAGATACCGTTGCCAACACCACGCTCAGTAATCTGCTCACCCAGCCACATCATGAACATCGCACCAGCCACAAATGTGGTTACCGCGACGAAATGGAAGCCAAAGTCACCAGTGAACGCGACGCCCTGCCCCGCCAGACCAATGGACATGCCAATAGCCTGGACCAGAGCGAGAGCGACGGTGAGGTAGCGGGTGTACTGGCTAATCTTGCGACGGCCAGCTTCACCTTCCTTCTTCAACTGCTCCAGCTGCGGGCTGACGGCGGTCATCAGTTGCATGATGATCGATGCCGAAATGTACGGCATGATCCCCAGTGCAAAGATGCTCATCCGTTCCAGCGCGCCGCCGGAGAACATGTTGAACAAGCTAAGAATGGTCCCCTCATTCTGTCGAAACAGGTCTGCGAGTCGGTCCGGGTTGATACCTGGAACCGGGATGTGTGCGCCTATTCGGTAGACGATAATCGCCAGGAACAGAAAACGCAGACGAGCCCAGAGTTCAGACATACCGCCTTTGCCGAGCGCAGAGAGAGCACCTTGCTTAGCCATTTATTCCTCGAACTTGCCGCCAGCTGCTTCGATAGCCGCACGCGCACCTTTGGTGGCGCCGATTCCCTTGCCGATAGTGACAGCGCGAGTCACTTCACCGGACAGCATGATTTTCACACGCTGTACGTTGACGTTGATCACGTTGGCATCTTTCAGGGACTGCACAGTAACGATGTCGCCTTCCACTTTAGCCAGCTCGGACAAACGCACTTCTGCGCGATCCATGGCTTTCAGGGAAACGAAACCGAACTTAGGCAGACGACGATGCAGCGGCTGTTGACCGCCTTCAAAGCCTGGAGCGATGGTGCCACCGGAGCGGGAGGTCTGACCTTTGTGACCACGGCCACCAGTCTTGCCCAAACCACTACCGATACCACGGCCCGGACGATGCTTTTCGCGACGGGAACCCGGCGCTGGACTCAGATCATTGAGTTTCATCGATTAACCCTCGACACGCAGCATGTAGTAAGCCTTGTTGATCATCCCGCGATTCTCGGGAGTATCCTGGACTTCTACAGTGTGACCGATGCGACGCAGACCCAGACCCTTAACGCACAGTTTGTGGTTAGGGATGCGGCCGGTCATGCTTTTGATCAGCGTAACTTTAACGGTAGCCATGATTACTTGATCTCCTCAACACGCAGGCCACGCTTGGCAGCGATGGACTCAGGAGACTGCATAGCCTTCAGACCCTTGAAAGTGGCGTGAACCACGTTTACCGGGTTAGTCGAGCCGTAGCACTTGGCCAGAACGTTCTGAACGCCAGCAACTTCGAGGACAGCACGCATAGCGCCGCCAGCGATGATACCGGTACCTTCAGAAGCAGGCTGCATGTACACCTTTGAAGCGCCGTGAGCGGACTTCATCGCGTACTGCAGAGTGGTGCCGTTCAGGTCAACTTGAATCATGTTACGGCGAGCAGCTTCCATTGCCTTCTGGATCGCAGCAGGCACTTCACGCGACTTGCCACGGCCGAAGCCAACACGCCCTTTACCATCACCAACCACGGTCAACGCGGTGAAAGTGAAGATACGGCCGCCTTTAACGGTTTTGGCTACGCGGTTAACTTGAACCAGCTTCTCGATGTAGCCTTCGTCGCGCTTTTGGTCGTTATTTGACATAACTTAGAACTCCAGCCCAGCTTCACGAGCAGCATCAGCCAGCGCTTTAACGCGGCCATGGTACTTGAAGCCAGAGCGGTCGAAAGCCACTTGCGATACGCCAGCGGCCTTAGCACGCGTAGCGACCAGCTGGCCAACCTTTGTGGCCGCGTCGATGTTGCCAGTGGCACCATCACGCAGTTCTTTATCCAAAGTCGAGGCACTTGCCAGGACTTTGTTGCCGTCGGCCGAGATGACCTGGGCGTAGATGTGCTGCGACGAGCGGAACACGCAGAGACGCACGACTTCGAGTTCGTGCATTTTCAGGCGTGCTTTGCGAGCGCGACGCAGTCGAGTAACTTTTTTGTCGGTCATTTGCTATGCCCTACTTCTTCTTGGCTTCTTTACGACGGACGACTTCGTCCGCGTAGCGCACACCTTTGCCTTTGTACGGCTCTGGTGGACGGAAGTCGCGGATCTCGGCGGCCACTTGACCTACCAGCTGCTTGTCGATGCCCTTGATCAGGATATCGGTCTGGCTAGGAGTCTCAGCGGTGATGCCTTCCGGCAGTTCGTAATCCACTGGGTGCGAGAAGCCAAGAGCCAGGTTCAGAACCTGACCTTTTGCTTGCGCTTTGTAACCAACACCGACCAGCTGGAGCTTGCGCTCAAAGCCTTGGCTTACGCCCTGGACCATGTTGTTTACCAACGCACGCGTGGTACCGGCCATTGCGCGAGTTTGTTGATCGCCATTGCGAGCAGCGAAACGCAGCTCACCAGCTTCTTCAACGATCTCAACGGACGAATGGATGTTCAGTTCAAGAGTGCCCTTGGCACCCTTCACCGAAAGCTGTTGGCCTGCGAATTTGACTTCGACACCGGCTGGCAGCTTAACGGGGTTCTTAGCGACGCGAGACATGCTTATCCCCCCTTAGAACACAGTGCAAAGAACTTCGCCGCCGACACCGGCAGCGCGCGCAGCACGATCAGTCATCACACCTTTGTTGGTGGAGACGATAGACACGCCAAGACCGCCACGAACTTTCGGCAGATCTTCAACGGACTTGTACTGACGCAGGCCTGGACGACTAACGCGCTTCACTTCTTCGATAACCGGACGGCCTTCGAAGTACTTCAGCGAGATGGACAGCGACGGCTTGGCGTCGGTGGTGATCTGAAAATCCGCGATGTAACCTTCGTCCTTCAGGACTTTTGCTACAGCAGCCTTCAACGTGGAAGACGGCATGCTTACGACAGACTTTTCAGCCATCTGGGCATTACGGATTCGAGTTAGCATGTCCGCTAACGGGTCCTGCATACTCATGGGCTAGACGCTCCTAATACAAAAAAATTAGCCTTGCGGCTACTACTTGTCGCCGAGAACTTCCGGGCAGAAAAACACGGGCTCAGGCGAGCCGGTCATTCTAGACACACCCCAGAAATGAATCAAGCCCCAAAAGGGGCTTGATTCAGATTCAAGGCCACCGATGGTCAGGTTCTTGCGAACCCGAACATCGAGACTTTGACAACTGTTACCAGCTGGCTTTAACCAGACCTGGTACGTCACCACGCATTGCAGCTTGACGCAGCATGTTACGGCCGAGGCCGAACTTGCGGTACACGCCGTGCGGACGACCAGTCAGGCGGCAACGGTTACGCATGCGCGAAGCGCTTGCGTCACGTGGTTGCTTCTGCAGAGCTACGGTAGCTTCCCAACGCGCTTCTGGACTTGCGTTCAGATCGACGATGATAGCTTTCAGCGCTGCACGCTTGGTGGCGTACTTGGCAACGGTGAGCTGACGCTTCAGCTCACGGTTCTTCATGCTCTTCTTGGCCATTTTCCTACTCCAATCAGTTGCGGAACGGGAATTTGAAAGCACGCAGCAGAGCGCGGCCTTCATCATCGTTCTTGGCAGTGGTGGTCAGGGTAATGTCCAGACCGCGGAGAGCATCGATCTTGTCGTAGTCGATTTCCGGGAAGATGATCTGCTCTTTCACGCCCATGCTGTAGTTGCCGCGACCATCGAAGGACTTGGCATTCAGGCCGCGGAAGTCGCGAACCCGAGGCAGGGAGATCGACAGCAGACGATCCAGGAACTCGTACATACGCTCACGGCGCAGGGTCACTTTGACGCCGATCGGCCATCCTTCGCGGACTTTAAAGCCAGCGATGGATTTACGAGCGTAGGTCACAACGACTTTCTGGCCGGTGATCTTTTCCAGGTCAGCAACAGCGTGCTCGATGACTTTTTTGTCGCCGATCGCTTCGCCCAGACCCATGTTCAGGGTGATTTTGGTAACGCGCGGAACTTCCATCACGTTCGAAAGCTTAAGTTCTTCCTTAAGTTTCGGAGCGATTTCCTTCCGGTAAATCTCTTTTAGTCGTGCCATGGTCTTCTACCTAGCAGTGTTCAAGCATCAACCGCTTTTTGGGTCGACTTGAAGACACGAATTTTCTTACCGTCTTCTACTTTGAAACCAACGCGGTCAGCCTTGTTGGTTTCGCCGTTGAAGATGGCGACGTTGGAAGCGTGCAGTGGCGCTTCTTTCTCGACGATACCGCCCTGTACGCCCGACATCGGGTTAGGCTTGGTATGACGCTTGACCAGGTTCAGACCACCAACAACCAGACGGTTGTCAGCAAGAACCTTCAGCACCTTACCGCGCTTACCTTTGTCTTTGCCGGCGATCACGATGATCTCGTCGTCACGACGAATCTTTTGCATGTCGGATCTCCTTACAGCACTTCTGGGGCGAGCGAGACGATCTTCATGAACTTCTCAGTACGAAGTTCACGGGTCACTGGCCCAAAGATACGGGTGCCGATCGGCTCTTGCTTGTTGTTCAGAAGAACAGCAGCGTTGCCATCAAAGCGGATAATGGAGCCATCAGCACGACGTACGCCGTGACGAGTGCGGACTACAACAGCAGTCATCACTTGGCCTTTTTTCACTTTACCGCGAGGAATTGCTTCCTTCACGGTAACTTTGATGATGTCACCGATACCAGCGTAACGACGATGGGAGCCACCCAGCACCTTGATGCACATAACACGGCGAGCGCCGCTGTTATCGGCCACATCGAGCATGGATTGAGTCTGAATCATATAATTTCTCCGACCCCTAGCCCTTAGACTTCCACAGCGCGTTCGAGAACATCAACCAGCGCCCAAGACTTGGTCTTGGCCATCGGACGAGTTTCACGAATAGTGACTTTGTCGCCGATGTGGCACTGATTGGTTTCGTCGTGCGCGTGCAGCTTAGTCGAACGCTTAACGTATTTACCGTAGATCGGGTGCTTTACGCGACGCTCGATCAGAACGGTGATGGTTTTGTCCATCTTGTCGCTGACAACACGGCCAGTCAGCGTACGGACAGTTTTTTCGGCTTCAGCCATGATCACTTACCTGCCTGCTGGTTGAGCACAGTCTTCACGCGAGCGATGTCACGCTTAACTTGCGAGAGCAGATGAGACTGCCCCAACTGGCCAGTTGCTTTCTGCATGCGCAGATTGAACTGGTCGCGCAGCAAGCCGAGCAGTTGCTCGTTCAGCTGCTGTGCGGATTTTTCACGAAGTTCATTCGCTTTCATCACATCACCGTCCGTTTAACAAAGGAGGTGGCGAGCGGCAGCTTTGCAGCAGCCAGGGCGAAAGCCTCACGCGCCAGCTCTTCAGAAACACCCTCGATTTCATACAGGACTTTGCCTGGCTGAATCTGGGCAACCCAGTACTCCACGTTACCCTTACCTTTACCCATACGAACCTCGAGAGGCTTCTTGGAAATCGGCTTGTCCGGGAATACACGGATCCAGATCTTGCCGCCACGTTTTACGTGACGGGTCAGAGCACGACGCGCTGACTCGATCTGACGAGCGGTGAGACGACCACGAGCAACAGACTTCAGCGCGAACTCGCCGAAGCTGACTTTGCTACCGCGCAGTGCCAGACCACGGTTGTGGCCGGTCATCTGCTTGCGGAACTTCGTACGCTTTGGTTGCAACATTTGGCGTACCCCTTACTTAGCAGCTTTTTTACGAGGCGCTGGTGCTTGTGGTTTCAGTTCTTCTTGGCGACCACCAATAACTTCGCCTTTGAAGATCCAAACCTTTACACCGATCACACCGTAAGTGGTGTGAGCTTCGTAGTTGGCATAGTCGATGTCGGCACGCAGGGTGTGCAGTGGCACACGACCTTCGCGATACCATTCAGTACGTGCGATTTCAGCACCGCCGAGACGACCGCTCACTTGGATTTTGATGCCTTTGGCACCAATGCGCATGGCGTTCTGTACAGCGCGCTTCATAGCGCGACGGAACATTACACGACGCTCCAGCTGCTGAGCTACGCTCTGCGCAACCAGCATACCGTCGAGCTCCGGCTTGCGGATCTCTTCGATATTGATGTGCACAGGCACACCCATTTGCTTGGTCAGGTCCTGACGCAGTTTCTCAACATCTTCACCTTTCTTCCCGATAACGATACCTGGACGAGCGGTGTGGATGGTGATGCGTGCAGTTTGGGCCGGACGATGGATATCGATACGGCTTACGGACGCGCTTTTTAGTTTGTCTTGGAGATACTCACGCACTTTCAGATCTGCGAACAAGTAGTCCGCATAAGTCCGACCGTCTGCGTACCAGACGGAGGTGTGCTCCTTGACGATTCCCAGGCGAATGCCAATGGGATGTACTTTCTGACCCATCTCTTCGACTCCGTTACTTGTCAGCAACCTTGACAGTGATATGGCAAGACCGCTTGACGATGCGATCAGCACGGCCTTTGGCACGTGGCATGATGCGCTTCAGCGAACGCCCTTCGTTGACGAAAACGGTGCTGACCTTCAGGTCATCAACGTCTGCGCCTTCGTTATGCTCGGCGTTGGCTACGGCCGACTCCAGCACTTTCTTCATGATCTCGGCGGCTTTCTTACTGCTGAAAGCCAACAGGTTGAGCGCTTCGCCCACCTTCTTCCCGCGGATCTGGTCGGCGACCAAGCGGGCTTTCTGGGCGGAGATTCGAGCGCCCGACAACTTAGCGGCTACTTCCATTTCCTTACCCCTTAACGCTTGGCTTTCTTGTCAGCCACGTGCCCGCGATAGTTGCGGGTACCGGCGAACTCGCCCAGTTTGTGGCCGACCATGTCTTCGTTAACGAGAACTGGGACGTGCTGACGACCGTTGTGTACTGCGATGGTCAGACCGACCATTTGTGGCAGGATCATCGAACGACGCGACCAGGTTTTAATTGGTTTGCGATCGTTCTTTTCCGCCGCCACTTCGATCTTCTTCAGTAGGTGAAGATCAATAAAAGGACCTTTTTTCAGAGAACGTGGCACTGTCGTATCCCTCTATTTACTTGCGACGACGGACGATCATTTTGTCGGTACGCTTATTACCACGAGTCTTCGCGCCCTTAGTCGGGAAGCCCCATGGCGATACCGGATGACGACCACCAGAGGTACGACCTTCACCACCACCATGTGGGTGGTCAACCGGGTTCATGGCAACACCACGAACGGTTGGGCGAACGCCACGCCAGCGTTTGGCACCAGCTTTACCCAGCGAACGCAGGCTGTGCTCGGAGTTCGAGACTTCACCCAGGGTCGCACGGCATTCAGCCAGGACTTTACGCATTTCACCGGAACGCAGACGCAGGGTCACGTAGACACCTTCACGAGCGATCAGCTGAGCCGAAGCACCAGCGGAACGAGCGATCTGTGCACCTTTACCTGGCTTCAATTCGATGCCGTGTACGGTAGAACCGACTGGAATGTTGCGCAGTTGCAGAGCGTTGCCTGGCTTGATTGGAGCCAGAGCGCCTGCGATCAGCTGGTCGCCAGCACTCACGCCTTTAGGGGCGATGATGTAGCGACGCTCGCCGTCTGCGTAGCACAGCAGTGCGATGTGAGCAGTACGGTTTGGATCGTATTCGATACGCTCGACAGTGGCGACGATGCCATCTTTGTCGTTGCGACGGAAATCGACCATACGGTAATGCTGCTTATGACCACCACCGATGTGACGAGTGGTAATACGGCCATTGTTGTTACGACCACCAGACTTCGATTTTTTCTCGAGCAGCGGTGCGTGAGGAGCGCCTTTATGCAGCTCCTGGTTGACCACCTTGACCACAAAACGGCGGCCAGGGGAAGTCGGTTTGCATTTAACGATTGCCATGATGCACCCCTTCCTTACTCAGCACTGCTGCTGAAATCGAGATCTTGGCCTGGCTGAAGGGAGATAACTGCCTTCTTCCAGTCATTACGCTTGCCCAGACCGCGAGCAGTGCGCTTGCTCTTACCCAGAACGTTCAGGGTAGTGACGCGCTCTACTTTCACGCTGAACAGGCTTTCGACGGCCTTCTTGATTTCCAGCTTGGTTGCATCAGTAGCAACCTTGAAAACGAACTGGCCTTTCTTGTCTGCCAGAACCGTAGCCTTCTCGGAAACGTGCGGGCCAAGCAGAACTTTAAATACGCGTTCCTGGTTCATCCCAGCAGCTCCTCGAATTTCTTCACGGCCGACACGGTGATCAACACCTTGTCGTATGCGATCAGACTAACTGGATCGGAACCTTGCACGTCACGTACATCTACGTGCGGCAGGTTGCGAGCAGCCAGGTACAGGTTCTGATCAACAGCGTCCGACACGATCAGAACGTCGGTCAGGCTCATGTTGTTCAGTTTGCCCAGCAGATCTTTGGTTTTCGGAGTTTCAACAGCGAAATCCTGAACCACGACCAGACGATCAGTACGCACCAGCTCAGCAAGGATGGAGCGCATTGCTGCGCGATACATCTTCTTGTTCAGCTTCTGGGAGTGATCCTGTGGACGAGCTGCGAAAGTGGTACCGCCGCCACGCCAGATTGGGCTACGGATAGTACCGGCACGAGCACGGCCAGTACCTTTCTGACGCCATGGGCGCTTGCCGCCACCACGAACGTCGGAACGGGTCTTCTGCTGCTTGCTACCTTGACGGCCGCCGGCCATGTAGGCCACGACTGCTTGGTGAACCAGCGTCTCGTTGAATTCGCCGCCAAATGTCAGTTCGGAAACTTCGATCGCTTGAGCGTCATTTACATTTAATTGCATGTCAGCTTCCCCTTAACCGCGAGCCTTGGCTGCTGGACGTACAACCAGGTTGCCGCCAGTAGCGCCAGGAACAGCACCCTTGACCAACAACAGATTGCGTTCAGCGTCCACGCGCACTACTTCCAGGGACTGCACGGTCACGCGCTCAGCGCCCATATGACCGGACATTTTTTTGCCCTTGAATACACGACCAGGAGTCTGGCACTGGCCGATAGAGCCTGGGACGCGGTGGGATACGGAGTTACCGTGGGTGTTATCTTGCCCGCGGAAATTCCAACGCTTGATCGTACCCTGGAAGCCTTTACCCTTGGACTGACCGGTTACATCAACCAGTTGACCAGCGGCGAAGATTTCAGCGTTGATCAGATCGCCAGCCTGGTACTCGCCTTCTTCAAGGCGGAATTCCATGGTGGTGCGACCAGCGGCAACGTTCGCTTTAGCGAAGTGGCCAGCCTGAGCTGCTGTTACACGCGAAGCGCGACGCTCGCCGACAGTGACTTGCACTGCACGATAGCCATCGGTCTCTTCAGTTTTGAACTGGGTGACGCGATTCGGCTCGATCTCAATGACCGTGACCGGAATGGAGACACCTTCTTCGGTGAAAATACGGGTCATACCGCATTTACGACCGACTACACCAATAGTCATGTTGTAAACCTCATGAGTGTACGGGGCTTTCACCCGCTATGGCCGCCCATTTCAGAGCGTTACACGACCAAGACCGAGTCTTAGCCGAGGCTGATCTGCACTTCCACACCGGCCGCAAGATCAAGCTTCATCAGCGCGTCAACGGTTTTATCCGTTGGCTGGACGATGTCCAGAACACGCTTATGAGTGCGGATCTCGTACTGGTCACGCGCGTCTTTGTTGACGTGCGGGGAAACCAGAACGGTGAACCGCTCTTTACGGGTAGGCAGTGGAATTGGACCACGCACTTGAGCACCAGTACGTTTCGCGGTTTCCACGATTTCCTGGGTTGATTGGTCGATCAGGCGATGGTCAAAAGCCTTCAACCTGATACGGATTTGCTGATTTTGCATTGGATTTCAGACTCCGGCTGCTATTCCCACCGGGCGCAATACGCCCGTTAAAAGGAGGCGCAATTCTATAGACGCCCCCGATAGGTGTCAACCCAATAAAAAAGCCCCCGCTGAGCGGGGGCTTTTTCAACTCATCAAGCTGACTTTAAAAGTCTTACTCGATGATTTTGGCTACGACGCCAGCGCCGACGGTACGACCGCCTTCACGGATAGCGAAACGCAGACCATCTTCCATCGCGATGGTTTTGATCAGGGTAACAGTCATCTGAATGTTGTCACCTGGCATTACCATTTCAACGCCTTCTGGCAGCTCGCAGTTACCAGTCACGTCAGTAGTACGGAAGTAGAACTGCGGACGGTAGCCTTTGAAGAACGGAGTGTGACGACCGCCTTCTTCCTTGCTCAGAACGTAAACTTCTGCGGTGAACTTGGTGTGCGGCTTGACCGAACCTGGCTTGACCAGAACCTGGCCACGCTCAACGTCGTCACGCTTGGTACCACGCAGCAGAACGCCGCAGTTCTCGCCAGCACGACCTTCGTCGAGCAGCTTGCGGAACATTTCAACACCGGTGCAAGTAGTAACGGTGGTGTCACGCAGACCAACGATTTCCAGCGGATCCTGAACGCGAACGATACCGCGCTCGATACGACCAGTCACAACAGTACCGCGACCCGAGATCGAGAATACGTCTTCGATTGGCATCAGGAATGGCTTGTCGATCATACGAACTGGTTCTGGGATGTAGGCATCCAGAGTTTCAACCAGCTTCTTGACGGCAGTGGTGCCCATCTCGTTGTCGTCTTTGCCTTCCAGCGCCATACGAGCCGAACCGATGATGATCGGAGTGTCGTCGCCCGGGAAGTCGTAAGTCGACAGCAGGTCACGAACTTCCATCTCAACCAGTTCCAGCAGCTCAGCGTCGTCTACCAGGTCAGCCTTGTTCAGGAAGACCACGATGTACGGAACGCCAACCTGACGAGACAGCAGGATGTGCTCACGGGTTTGCGGCATCGGACCATCAGCGGCCGAGCAAACCAGGATAGCGCCGTCCATCTGAGCAGCACCGGTGATCATGTTCTTCACGTAGTCAGCGTGACCTGGGCAGTCAACGTGAGCGTAGTGACGGATCTTCGAGTTGTACTCAACGTGCGCGGTGTTGATGGTGATACCGCGAGCTTTTTCTTCTGGTGCGCTGTCGATCTTGTCGAAGTCAACGATTGCAGAACCGAAAACTTCAGAGCAAACGCGAGTCAGAGCAGCAGTCAGAGTGGTTTTACCGTGGTCAACGTGACCGATGGTGCCAACGTTGACGTGCGGTAGGGAACGATCAAATTTTTCTTTAGCCACGACAATTAACTCCTAGCCTAAAGGGGCTGAATCAGCCTTGTTTTTTGGTTACGGATTCGACGATGTGCGACGGAGCCGTATCATATTTTTTGAATTCCATAGAGTAGCTTGCGCGACCCTGGGACATGGAACGAACGTCGGTCGCATAACCGAACATCTCACCCAGTGGAACCTCGGCACGGATAACCTTGCCGGACACTGTGTCTTCCATACCCTGGATCATGCCGCGACGACGGTTAAGGTCGCCCATCACATCACCCATATAGTCTTCAGGCGTAACAACCTCTACCGCCATGATCGGCTCGAGCAACTCACCACCACCCTTCTGGGCCAGTTGCTTGGTCGCCATGGAAGCAGCCACTTTAAACGCCATCTCGTTGGAGTCGACGTCGTGGTAAGAACCATCGAACACGGTAGCCTTCAGGCCGATCAGCGGATAGCCGGCAACAACGCCGTTCTTCATCTGCTCTTCGATACCCTTCTGGATAGCCGGGATGTATTCCTTAGGAACCACACCACCTACAACTTCGTTCACGAATTGCAGACCTTCCTGACCTTCGTCAGCAGGAGCAAAACGGATCCAGCAGTGACCGAACTGGCCGCGACCACCGGACTGACGAACGAACTTGCCTTCGATTTCACAGTTCTTCGTGATGCGCTCACGATACGAAACCTGAGGCTTGCCGATGTTGGCTTCGACGTTGAACTCACGGCGCATCCGGTCAACCAGGATGTCCAGGTGCAGCTCGCCCATGCCGGAGATGATCGTCTGACCAGTCTCTTCATCAGTTTTAACGCGGAAAGACGGGTCTTCCTGAGCAAGTTTGCCCAGAGCGATACCCATTTTTTCCTGGTCATCCTTGGTCTTAGGCTCTACAGCAACCGAAATAACCGGCTCCGGGAAGTCCATGCGAACCAGGATGATTGGCTTGTCAGCGTTGCAGAGGGTTTCACCAGTGGTGACGTCCTTCATGCCGATCAGGGCCGCGATGTCACCAGCGCGTACTTCCTTGATCTCTTCACGGGCGTTTGCGTGCATTTGCACCATACGACCCACGCGCTCTTTCTTGCCTTTGACCGAGTTGATCACGCCGTCGCCGGAGTTCAACACGCCCGAGTAAACGCGGACGAAGGTCAGAGTACCCACGAATGGGTCGGTAGCGATCTTGAACGCCAGAGCCGCGAAAGGCTCGTTGTCGTCTGCATGACGCTCCATCTCTTCTTCCTCGTTATCAGGGTTGGAACCCTTGATAGCAGGAATGTCGGTCGGAGCAGGCAGGTAGTCGATAACGGCGTCGAGAACCAGGGGAACGCCCTTGTTCTTGAACGAAGAACCGCAAACGGCCAGAACGATTTCGCCGGCGATAGTACGCTGACGCAAAGCAGCCTTGATCTCTTCGATCGACAGCTCTTCGCCTTCCAGGTACTTGTTCATCAGCTCTTCGTTGGCTTCGGCGGCAGCTTCAACCATGTTGTTGCGCCACTCTTCCGCCAGCTCTTGCAGCTCGGCAGGAATGTCCTTGCGAACAGGGACCATACCTTTGTCGGAGTCGTTCCAGTAGACAGCTTGCATGTTGATCAGATCGATCTGACCCTGGAAGTTGTCTTCGGAACCGATGGCCAACTGGATCGGCACGGGAGTGTGACCCAGACGCTGCTTGATCTGACCGATCACGCGCAGGAAGTTGGCGCCGGCACGGTCCATCTTGTTTACGTAAACAAGACGTGGAACGCCGTATTTGTTGGCTTGACGCCATACGGTTTCCGACTGCGGCTCAACACCCGAAGTACCGCAGAACACAACGACAGCGCCGTCGAGTACGCGCAGGGAACGCTCAACTTCAATGGTGAAGTCAACGTGGCCCGGGGTATCGATTACGTTGAAACGGTGCTCGTGAGAGTACTGCTTCTCGGAACCTTTCCAGAAGGCGGTAATGGCAGCAGAAGTAATGGTAATACCACGCTCCTGCTCCTGAACCATCCAGTCTGTGGTCGCGGCGCCATCATGCACCTCGCCCATTTTGTGACTTTTGCCGGTGTAAAACAGTACGCGCTCGGTGGTGGTGGTTTTACCAGCATCCACGTGAGCGACGATACCGATGTTACGGTAGCGGCTAATCGGAGTAGTACGAGCCATAAAGCCCTCGCAAAATTAGTGAAGCTAAAATTAGAAGCGGTAGTGCGAGAAAGCTTTGTTAGCTTCGGCCATACGGTGCACGTCTTCACGCTTCTTAACAGCAGCACCTTTACCTTCAGCAGCATCCAGCAGTTCGCCAGCCAAACGCAGAGCCATAGACTTCTCGCCGCGCTTACGGGCGAAGTCTACCAACCAGCGCATTGCCAGAGCGTTACGACGGGAAGGACGAACCTCGACCGGAACCTGGTAAGTAGCACCACCAACGCGGCGCGACTTCACTTCGACCAGCGGAGCGATGGCGTCGAGTGCTTTTTCGAAGAGTTCCAGGGGATCGGTGCCAGCCTTACGGGCCGCAACGGTTTCCAGGGCACCATAAACGATACGTTCGGCAACGGCTTTCTTGCCGCTTTCCATAACGTGGTTCATGAATTTGGCGAGGATCTGGCTTCCGTATTTCGGATCGTCCAGAATCTCACGCTTTGCTGCTACGCGACGTCTTGGCATGATAAGCCCTCAAGCGGTCTTCAGGTTAGCTCGGGACAGATCCAGAGGATGCGTGCCCGACCTTACTCTTATCGACTCAATAAAATAAAAATCTGCAAAACGGCCGATTACTTCGGACGCTTGGTACCGTACTTCGAACGACCCTGGTTACGGCCTTTAACGCCGGAAGTATCCAAGGAGCCGCGAACGGTGTGGTAACGAACACCTGGCAAGTCTTTTACACGACCGCCGCGGATCAGTACCACGCTGTGCTCTTGCAGGTTGTGGCCTTCACCACCAATGTACGAGGAAACCTCGAAACCGTTGGTCAGACGCACACGGCATACTTTACGCAGTGCCGAGTTAGGTTTTTTCGGCGTGGTGGTGTACACACGGGTGCACACGCCACGACGTTGCGGGCAGTTCTGCAGCGCAGGTACGTCGGATTTCTCGACGATACGCTTACGCGGCTGACGTACCAGCTGGTTGATAGTTGCCATCTACTAGCTCCACTGTTGTCTTGCGACGCTATTGTCTTGCAAGAAAAGCAAAATGGCAGGAACGAATTCCCGCCAAATTTAGGGGATCAAGAGTCTAAAGAGGATCTTGATTCCAGTCAAGGCAAGGCCCCGACCTCCCCGCCCATCGAACCTTGACTTGATGTCTCGATTCGACGAACGGAGCGATCAGGGCCTCACTCTCGTTTATCGCAGAACTCAGTTACCGCTCGAGTTCAGCGCTTCGGTCAGTGCAGCTTCCACTTCACTGGCGCTTACGCGCAACGGCTTGTCGGCATCACGGCGACGCTTGCGCTCGCTGTGATAGGCAAGACCGGTACCGGCCGGGATCAGACGACCCACGACTACGTTTTCTTTCAGGCCGCGCAGGTAATCGCGCTTGCCGGTGACTGCCGCTTCGGTCAGTACGCGGGTGGTTTCCTGGAAGGAAGCCGCCGAGATGAACGATTCGGTGGACAACGACGCCTTGGTGATACCCAGCAGAACGCGAGTGAACTTGGAGACGAACTTGTCTTCCGCGCTCAGACGCTCGTTCTCGACCAGAACGTGAGTCAGTTCCATCTGATCGCCCTTGATGAAGCTGGAATCGCCGGACTCGGAGATCTCAACTTTACGCAGCATCTGACGCAGGATGGTCTCGATGTGCTTGTCGTTGATCTTCACGCCTTGCAGACGATAAACGTCCTGGATCTCGTTGACGATGTACTTGGCCAGCGCGCTTACACCCAGCAGACGCAGGATGTCGTGCGGATCGCTTGGACCGTCGGAGATAACTTCGCCGCGGTTTACCTGTTCGCCTTCGAAGACGTTCAGGTGACGCCACTTCGGAATCAGCTCTTCGTACGGATCGCTACCGTCGTTCGGGGTAATGACCAGACGGCGCTTGCCCTTGGTCTCTTTACCGAACGCGATGGTGCCGCTGACTTCAGCCAGAATCGACGCTTCTTTCGGACGACGCGCTTCAAACAGGTCGGCAACACGCGGCAGACCACCGGTGATGTCGCGGGTCTTCGAAGTTTCCTGCGGGATACGAGCGATAACATCACCGATCGCAATCTTCGCACCGTCAGCCACACCGACCAGGGCGTTGGCTGGCAGGAAGTACTGAGCGATTACGTCAGTGCCTGGCAGCAACAGATCCTTGCCGTTGTCGTCGACCATCTTCACTGCAGGACGAATTTCTTTGCCCGCTGCAGGACGATCTTTCGCGTCGAGTACTTCAATGTTGGTCATACCGGTCAATTCGTCAGTCTGACGCTTGATCGTGATGCCTTCTTCCATGCCCACGTAGGTCACGGTACCTTTCATTTCGGTAACGATCGGGTGAGTGTGCGGATCCCACTTGGCCACGATTGCGCCAGCGTCGACCTTGTCACCTTCTTTAACCGAAATCACAGCACCGTACGGCAGCTTGTAACGCTCGCGCTCACGACCGAAATCGTCAGCGATTGCCAGCTCACCGGAACGGGACACAGCAACCAGGTGACCATCCACTCGCTCAACGTGCTTCAGGTTGTGCAGACGGACGGTACCGCCATTCTTCACCTGAACGCTGTCGGCTGCGGAAGTACGGCTTGCCGCACCACCGATGTGGAACGTACGCATGGTCAGCTGAGTACCCGGCTCACCGATGGACTGGGCAGCGATAACGCCGACCGCTTCACCGATGTTCACCTGGTGACCACGAGCCAGATCACGGCCGTAGCACTTGGCGCAAATGCCATAGCGGGTTTCGCAGCTGATCGGCGAACGCACGATCACTTCGTCGATGCTGTTCAGCTCGATGAATTCGACCCACTTCTCGTCTACCAGAGTACCGGCAGGAACGATGACGTCCTCGGTGCCTGGCTTGAATACGTCACGGGCAATGACACGACCCAATACGCGCTCACCCAACGGCTCTACAACGTCACCGCCTTCAATGTGCGGAGTCATCAGCAGACCGTGTTCGGTGCCGCAATCGATCTCGGTTACAACCAGATCCTGCGCCACGTCTACCAGACGACGAGTCAGGTAACCGGAGTTCGCAGTTTTCAACGCGGTATCCGCCAGACCTTTACGAGCACCGTGAGTCGAGATGAAGTACTGAAGTACGCTCAAACCTTCACGGAAGTTCGCAGTAATCGGCGTTTCAATGATGGAACCGTCCGGCTTGGCCATCAGACCACGCATACCGGCCAGCTGACGAATCTGTGCTGCGGAACCCCGCGCACCCGAGTCGGCCATCATGTACATCGAGTTGAAAGACTCTTGGTCGACTTCGTCGCCGTGACGGTCGATGACTTTCTCTTTCGAGAGGTTGGCCATCATCGCCTTGGAAACTTCGTCGTTCGCTTTCGACCAGAGGTCGATCACTTTGTTGTACTTCTCGCCCTGGGTTACCAGGCCGGAGGCGTACTGACTCTCGATTTCTTTCACTTCGTCGGTGGCTGCACCGATGATGCGGGCTTTTTCATCCGGGATAACGAAGTCGTTAACACCGATCGAAACGCCGGAGATGGTCGAGTAAGCGAAACCGGTGTACATCAACTGGTCAGCGAAGATCACGGTCTCTTTCAGACCAACCACGCGGTAGCACTGGTTGATCAGCTTGGAGATCGCCTTTTTCTTCATCGGCAGGTTGACGACGTCGAACGACAGACCTTTCGGCACAACCTGGAACAGCAGCGCACGGCCGACAGTGGTGTCGACGATACGGGTACCGCTCACGCTGTTGCCGTCACGGTCGTTGACGGTTTCGTTGATACGAACCTTGACCTTGGCGTGCAGTGCGGCTTCGCCGGCACGGAACACACGGTCGACTTCCTGCAGATCCGCGAACACACGACCTTCGCCCTTGGCGTTGATCGCTTCACGAGTCATGTAGTACAGACCCAATACAACGTCCTGCGACGGAACGATGATTGGCTCACCGTTGGCTGGCGACAGAATGTTGTTGGTCGACATCATCAACGCACGCGCTTCGAGCTGGGCTTCCAGTGTCAGCGGTACGTGCACGGCCATTTGGTCGCCGTCAAAGTCAGCGTTGTACGCGGCGCAGACCAGCGGGTGCAGCTGGATAGCCTTACCTTCGATCAGTACCGGTTCAAACGCCTGGATACCCAGACGGTGAAGGGTCGGTGCACGGTTGAGAAGAACCGGGTGTTCTCGAATCACTTCAGCGAGAACGTCCCAAACCTCTGGCAGTTCGCGCTCGACCATTTTCTTGGCCGCTTTGATGGTGGTCGCCAGACCACGCATTTCCAGCTTGCCAAAAATGAACGGCTTGAACAGCTCGAGAGCCATCTTCTTCGGCAGACCGCACTGGTGCAGACGCAGGGTCGGGCCTACGGTAATTACCGAACGACCGGAGTAGTCAACACGCTTACCGAGCAAGTTCTGACGGAAACGACCCTGCTTACCCTTGATCATGTCAGCCAGGGATTTCAGAGGACGCTTGTTGGAACCGGTGATAGCGCGGCCACGACGACCGTTGTCGAGCAGTGCATCGACAGCTTCCTGCAACATGCGCTTTTCGTTGCGCACGATGATGTCCGGAGCCGACAGATCCAGCAGGCGCTTCAAACGGTTGTTACGGTTGATCACTCGACGATACAGATCGTTGAGGTCGGAGGTCGCGAAACGACCGCCATCCAGTGGGACCAGTGGACGCAGATCTGGCGGCAGAACCGGCAGAACGGTCAGCACCATCCACTCTGGCAGGTTGCCGGAACCCTGGAAGGCTTCCATCAACTTCAGACGCTTGGACAGCTTCTTGATCTTGGTTTCCGAGTTGGTTTGCGGAATCTCTTCGCGCAGACGGCCAATCTCGTGCTCCAGGTCGATAGCGTGCAGCAGTTCACGGACAGCTTCGGCACCCATGCGGGCGTCGAAATCGTCTCCGAACTCTTCAAGCGCTTCGAAGTACTGTTCGTCGTTCAGCAGCTGACCTTTTTCAAGGGTGGTCATGCCTGGATCGATAACGACATAGCTCTCGAAGTAGAGAACGCGCTCGATATCACGCAGGGTCATGTCCATCAGCAGGCCGATACGCGACGGCAGCGATTTCAGGAACCAGATGTGGGCAACCGGCGAAGCCAGTTCGATGTGCGCCATGCGCTCACGACGAACCTTGGCCAGTGCGACTTCAACGCCGCACTTTTCGCAGATCACGCCACGGTGCTTCAAGCGCTTGTACTTACCGCACAGGCACTCGTAATCCTTTACCGGGCCAAAGATCTTGGCGCAGAACAGGCCGTCACGCTCAGGTTTGAACGTACGGTAGTTGATGGTTTCCGGCTTTTTAACTTCACCGAACGACCACGAACGGATCATCTCCGGCGAGGCCAATCCGATACGGATGGCGTCGAACTCTTCGACTTGACCCTGGTTTTTCAGCAAATTCAGTAGGTCTTTCAAGGCCTTTCCTCCTGGCGGAGCAGAGAGCGGGCAATCCTGCCCCGCTCTCGATTCGCGTCACGTGTTATTCGGTTTCCAGATCGATATCGATGCCGAGGGAACGAATTTCCTTGATCAACACGTTGAAGGACTCGGGCATGCCCGGCTCCATACGGTGATCGCCATCCACGATGTTCTTGTACATCTTGGTACGGCCGTTCACATCGTCCGACTTCACTGTGAGCATTTCTTGCAGAGTGTAAGCAGCACCGTATGCTTCCAGTGCCCAGACCTCCATCTCCCCGAAACGCTGACCACCGAACTGCGCCTTACCACCCAGCGGCTGCTGGGTAACCAGGCTGTAAGAACCGGTAGAACGCGCGTGCATCTTGTCGTCTACCAAGTGGTTCAGCTTCAGCATGTACATGTAGCCAACGGTAACTGGACGCTCGAACTTGTTGCCGGTACGGCCGTCGGTCAGCTGCATCTGGCCGCTTTCCGGCAGGTCTGCCAGTTTCAGCATGGCCTTGATTTCGCTTTCCTTGGCGCCGTCGAACACTGGAGTGGCCATTGGAACGCCGCCACGCAGGTTGTTCGCCAGATCGAGGATTTCCTGATCGGAGAAGCTGTCCAGATCTTCGTTACGACCGCCGATCTGGTTGTAGATCTCGTCCAGGAAAGTGCGCAGTTCAGCGACTTTACGCTGCTCTTCGACCATCCGGTTGATCTTCTCGCCCAGACCCTTGGCCGCGAGGCCCAGGTGGGTTTCGAGAATCTGACCAACGTTCATACGCGAAGGTACGCCCAGCGGGTTAAGGACCACGTCGACCGGGGTGCCATTGGCATCGTGCGGCATGTCTTCAACCGGCATGATCACGGAGACCACACCCTTGTTACCGTGACGACCGGCCATCTTGTCGCCCGGCTGGATGCGGCGACGGATTGCCAGGTAAACCTTGACGATTTTCAGCACGCCTGGAGCCAGGTCATCGCCCTGCTGCAGTTTGCGCTTCTTGTCTTCGAACTTGTCGTCCAGCAGACGGCGACGATCAACGATGTAGGCCTGAGCCTTCTCGAGCTGCTCGTTCAGCGCATCTTCAGCCATGCGCAGTTTGAACCACTGGCCGTGCTCAAGACCGTCGAGTACTTCGTCGGTGATGTCCTGACCTTTCTTCAGGCCGGCGCCGCCTTCGGCCTTGTGGCCTACCAGTGCGGAACGCAGACGTTCGAAAGTCGCGCCTTCAACGATGCGGAACTCTTCGTTCAGATCTTTGCGGATCTCGTCCAGCTGGGACTTCTCGATCGACAGTGCACGAGCATCACGCTCAACGCCGTCGCGGGTGAAGACCTGTACGTCGATGACAGTACCTTTGGTGCCGGTTGGCACGCGCAGGGAGGTGTCTTTAACGTCGCTGGCTTTTTCACCGAAGATTGCACGCAGCAGTTTTTCTTCCGGAGTCAGTTGGGTCTCGCCTTTCGGAGTGACCTTACCCACCAGGATGTCGCCTGCGCCTACTTCAGCACCTACGTAAACGATACCGGCTTCGTCCAGCTTGTTCAGTGCAGCTTCACCCACGTTCGGGATGTCCGCAGTGATTTCCTCTGGGCCAAGCTTGGTGTCACGGGCCACACAGGTCAGTTCCTGAATGTGGATCGTGGTGAAACGGTCTTCCTGAACAACACGCTCGGACAGGCAGATGGAGTCTTCGAAGTTGAAGCCGTTCCATGCCATGAACGCGATGCGCATGTTCTGACCCAGTGCCAGCTCACCCATGTCGGTGGACGGGCCGTCGGCCATGATGTCGCTACGCTGAACGCGATCACCTTTACGCACCAGCGGACGCTGGTTGATGCAGGTGTTCTGGTTCGAGCGGGTGTATTTGGTCAGGTTGTAGATGTCGACACCGGCTTCACCGGTTTCAACTTCGTCATCGGCAACACGAACCACGATACGGCTGGCATCGACGGAATCGATCACGCCACCACGACGAGCCACGACGCAAACGCCGGAGTCACGGGCTACGTTACGCTCCATGCCGGTACCTACCAGCGGCTTGTCAGCGCGCAGAGTCGGTACAGCCTGACGCTGCATGTTCGAACCCATCAACGCACGGTTGGCGTCGTCGTGCTCGAGGAACGGAATCAGCGACGCTGCAACCGACACAACCTGCTTCGGCGAAACGTCCATCAGGGTGACGTCTTCCGGCGCCTTGACGGTGAATTCGTTCAGGTGACGTACGGCAACCAGTTCGTCGATCAGGACTTTCTGCTCGTTCATGGTCGCCGAAGCCTGCGCGATCACGTGATCGGCTTCTTCAATAGCGGACAGGAACACGATCTCGTCGGTGACCACACCCTCTTTCACCACGCGGTACGGGCTTTCCAGGAAGCCGTACTGGTTGGTGCGAGCGTACGCAGCCAGGGAGTTGATCAGGCCGATGTTCGGACCTTCCGGCGTTTCAATCGGGCAGACACGACCGTAGTGAGTCGGGTGTACGTCACGGACTTCGAAGCCTGCGCGCTCACGAGTCAGACCGCCAGGGCCGAGTGCAGAGACACGACGCTTGTGGGTGATCTCGGACAGCGGGTTGTTCTGGTCCATGAACTGCGACAGCTGGCTGGAACCGAAGAACTCTTTCACCGCCGCAGCCACTGGCTTGGCGTTGATCAGGTCTTGCGGCATCAGGCCTTCGCTTTCAGCCATCGACAGACGCTCTTTGACCGCACGCTCAACACGTACCAGGCCAACGCGGAACTGGTTCTCGGCCATTTCGCCTACGCAGCGAACACGACGGTTACCCAGGTGGTCGATGTCATCGACGATGCCTTTACCGTTGCGGATGTCGACCAGAGTCTTCAGGACCGCGACGATGTCTTCCTTGCACAGCACGCCCGAACCTTCGATCTCGGTACGACCGATACGACGGTTGAACTTCATCCGGCCGACCGCAGACAGGTCATAACGCTCAGGGCTGAAGAACAGGTTGTTGAACAGGGTCTCGGCAGCGTCTTTGGTTGGCGGCTCGCCTGGACGCATCATGCGATAGATCTCGACCAGCGCTTCCAATTGGTTGCTGGTGGAGTCGATCTTCAGCGTGTCGGAGACGAACGGACCGCAGTCGATGTCGTTGGTGTACAGGGTCTCGATGCGAACCACCTGGGCCTTGGCGATCTTTGCCAGGACTTCAGTGTTCAGCTCGGTGTTGCATTCGGCCAGGATTTCGCCGGTAGCCGGGTGCACGATAGCCTTGGCGGTGGTGCGGCCGAGGACGTAGTCCAGTGGCACGTCCAGCGTCTTGATACCGGCTTTCTCGATCTGGTTGATGTGGCGCGCGGTAATACGGCGGCCTTGCTCAACGATGACCTTGCCCTTCTCGTCCTGGATGTCCAGAACCGCAACTTCACCACGCAGGCGCGATGGCACCAGTTCCAGGCTGAGGGTTTCGCCGCTCAGGTGGAATACGTTGGTGGTATAGAACGCGTCCAGCACCTCTTCGGTGGTGTAACCGAGTGCGCGCAGCAGTACCGAAGCCGGCAGTTTGCGACGACGGTCGATACGCACGAAGACACAGTCTTTCGGGTCGAATTCGAAGTCCAGCCACGAACCGCGGTAAGGAATGATGCGAGCCGAGTACAGCAGTTTGCCGGAGCTGTGCGTCTTGCCGCGGTCGTGGTCGAAGAACACGCCCGGGGAACGGTGCAGCTGGGAAACGATAACACGCTCGGTACCGTTGATTACGAAGGTACCGTTCTCAGTCATCAGGGGGATTTCACCCATGTAGACTTCTTGCTCTTTGATGTCCTTGATCGCTTTGTTCGACGATTCTTTGTCGAAGATGATCAGGCGCACTTTTACCCGCAAAGGTACGGCGAAAGTTACACCGCGCAATACGCATTCTTTGACATCAAATGCCGGTTCGCCCAGGCGATAACCGACGTACTCCAGCGCAGCATTGCCGGAGTAGCTGATGATCGGGAAAACGGATTTGAAGGCCGCATGCAGGCCCACGTCGCGGAACTGATCTTTAGTCGCTCCCGCTTGCAAGAATTCACGATACGAATCCAGCTGGATGGCCAGGAGGTAAGGCACATCCATGACGTCCGGCAACTTGCTAAAGTCCTTGCGGATACGTTTTTTCTCAGTATATGAGTAAGCCATCAGCGTTCCCCAGCTTGGTCACCTGCTTGTTTGGCCCCTCCCGACGGGAGCAGCCAGAAAATCGTGCAAACCCCATGGTTTGCGCCACCGCATCGGGTGGTTACAGCGCCTTTATCAGCACCGACCCAGTCGGCTGCCAATAACGGAAAAAGGCCGGTGGCAAGAGCCACCAGCCATCAGCCTGTCGCTTGACGCTCGGGCTGGAGGAGCAAAGTCGATGCTTACTTCAGCTCGACTTTAGCGCCTGCTTCTTCCAGCTTCTTCTTGGCGTCTTCAGCCGCTTCTTTCGAAACGCCTTCAGCTACAACCTGAGGAGCGCCGTCTACTTTCTCTTTGGCTTCTTTCAGGCCCAGACCAGTCAGTTCACGAACTGCCTTGATCACGTTAACCTTCTTCTCGCCAGCTTCCAGCAGAACAACGTTGAACTCGGTTTGCTCTTCAACAGCAGCAGCAGCTACAGCTGGGCCAGCCGAAGCGGCAGCAGCGGTAACACCGAAGGTTTCTTCCATCGCTTTGATCAGCTCAACGATTTCCACTACGGATTTCTGGCCGATTGCTTCGATGATTTGTTCGTTAGTCAGAGACATGACTCAATTCCTGAATTGGGGGACGGCCTACGCGACCATCGAAATAAACAAAAAACGCGAGAAGTGACGAGCCTTAGGCTGCGGCAGCTTCTTTCTGGTCGCGAATTGCCGCCAGAGTACGAGCCAATTTGCTGGTTGCGCCTTGAATCACGCTCATCAGCTGAGAAATTGCTTCGTCACGGGTCGGCAGAGTTGCCAGTACGTCGATCTGATTAGCTGCGAGGAACTTGCCCTCGAACGCAGCTGCCTTGATCTCGAACTTGTCCTGACCCTTGGCAAACTCTTTGAAGATACGGGCAGCAGCGCCCGGATGTTCGTTCGAGAATGCAATCAGGGTCGGGCCGGTGAACACGTCGTTGAGGACACTGTATTGAGTGTCAGCAACAGCGCGCTTGAGCAGGGTGTTACGTACAACACGTACGTAAACGCCAGCTTCACGAGCCTCTTTACGGAGTCCGGTCATTGCGCCTACTGTTACGCCACGTGCATCAACCACGACAGCGGACAGAGCGACTTTGGCAGCCTCGTTGACTTCAGCGACGATGGCCTTCTTGTCTTCGAGATTAATTGCCACGGGTTTAACTCCTGCTTGTTACCGTTTCATTCGATCGGAACCGAATGTCGTTTTGGTGTCTGATTCGGTAAGGAACCGGGAGCACCATCTGCGTAGGCTTGAGGTTTAAGGCTTGCGCCGCCTACGGTCTTGGATAGCCCCCGCCAGGCAGGGACCCCAATCTTTCAATTGGCGCGGCAATCCGCGCCAACCTTTGTCTTACGCGTCGAGCGAGCTCTGGTCGATAACCAGACCTGGGCCCATAGTGGTGCTCAGGGTAACGCGCTTGACGTAAATACCTTTCGAGGAAGCTGGCTTGATACGCTTCAGATCAGCGATCAGGGCTTCAACGTTTTCCTTCAGCTTGACGGCGTCGAAGCCGATCTTGCCAACGGAAGTGTGGATGATGCCGTTTTTGTCGGTGCGATAACGAACCTGACCAGCCTTGGCGTTCTTGACCGCGTTGGCTACGTCTGGAGTTACGGTGCCGACTTTAGGGTTAGGCATCAGGCCACGTGGACCGAGGATCTGACCCAACTGACCTACAACGCGCATGGCATCCGGGGATGCGATCACTACGTCATAGTTCAGGTCGCCGCCTTTCATTTCGGCAGCCAGGTCGTCCATACCTACACGGTCAGCGCCGGCAGCCAGAGCGGCCTCAGCAGCTGGACCCTGGGTGAACACAGCAACGCGAACGGTCTTGCCAGTGCCGTGTGGCAGCACAGTAGCGCTACGAACAACCTGGTCGGATTTACGCGGGTCTACACCCAGGTTTACAGCAACGTCGAACGACTCGCTGAACTTGACAGTCGACAGCTCGGCCAGCAGAGCAGCGGCGTCTACAATGTTGTAGGCCTTGCCTGCTTCGATTTTGCCGGCGATAGCCTTTTGACGCTTGGTCAGCTTAGCCATTACACACCCTCCACGTTAAGGCCCATGCTACGAGCAGAACCGGCGATAGTACGCACGGCTGCATCCATATCAGCTGCAGTCAGATCCGCGTTTTTGGTTTTCGCGATTTCTTCCAGCTGAGCACGGGTAACAGTGCCAACCTTAACGGTGTTCGGACGAGCGGAACCGCTGGTCAGACCGGCCGCCTTCTTCAGCAGAACCGAAGCAGGGGTGGATTTGGTTTCGAAAGTGAAGCTACGGTCGCTGTAGACAGTGATGATCACTGGAGTCGGCAGACCTGGCTCAAGACCCTGGGTACGGGCGTTGAAAGCCTTGCAGAATTCCATGATGTTCACGCCGTGCTGACCCAGAGCAGGACCAACCGGTGGACTTGGGTTAGCCTGAGCGGCCTTCACTTGCAGCTTGATGTAAGCGGTAATCTTCTTGGCCATGAGGCACTCCAATTACGGGTTCGAACGCCTCGAAAGGCTCCCCGGTTACTTGCGCGTTTATCCCAGTGACGACAAAACCCCACAGCCTAAGGCTGCGGGGTTGGGATTGCTTGTCCAGTTAGACCTTCTCGACCTGACTGAACTCGAGCTCCACCGGAGTAGAGCGACCGAAAATGAGCACAGCCACTTGGATCCGGCTCTTTTCGTAGTTAACTTCTTCCACAACGCCATTGAAATCAGCGAATGGACCGTCGTTGACACGCACCGTCTCACCTGGCTCGAACAATGTCTTCGGCTTAGGCTTGTCGCTACCATCAGCAACGCGACGCAGAATCGCTTCTGCCTCTTTATCTGTAATTGGCGCAGGCTTGTCAGCGGTACCGCCGATAAAACCCATCACCCGAGGAGTATCCTTGACCAAGTGCCAAGTACCCTCGTTCATATCCATCTGGACCAGCACATAGCCTGGAAAGAACTTCCGTTCGCTTTTGCGCTTCTGGCCGTTACGCATCTCAACCACTTCTTCAGTGGGAACCAGAATCTCGCCGAAGCCATCTTCCATGCCAGCCAGCTTTACGCGCTCGATCAGCGAGCGCATCACATGCTTCTCGTAACCCGAGTAAGCATGCACAACATACCAACGCTTAGCCACGGGACACCCTTAGCCGACAATCAAGGAAACAAGCCAGCCGAGCAGGGAATCAAGACCCCACAACAGCAACGCCATAACCAGAACAACAGCCACGACAATCAGCGTGGTCTGCGTGGTTTCTTGGCGAGTTGGCCACACGACTTTACGAATCTCGGTGCGAGCTTCCTTAACCAGTACAAAGAAAGACTTGCCCTTCGCGGTTTGCAGGCCTACAAAGGCAGCTACGGCAGCAATGGCAAGCAAAGCGAGTACACGGTACAGGATCGGCGAAGCAGCGTAATACTGATTGCCAACAACGCCAACAACCACTAAAGCGACTACTACAAGCCACTTGAGCAGATCGAAGCGAGAGCCTTGAGCTTCAGCTTTAGGAGTCATCTATGAAGATCCTGTGAAAAGAAAGCCAGATACACCGAGTGAATCTGGCAGGTCAGGAGGGAATCGAACCCCCAACCTACGGTTTTGGAGACCGTCGCTCTGCCAATTGAGCTACTGACCTAAAACAAAATCAGGCCGACCATTATGCCGGCCCGAAAAATACATTACAACCGCTTATTCGATGATTTTTGCTACGACGCCAGCGCCGACGGTACGACCGCCTTCACGGATAGCGAAACGCAGACCGTCTTCCATCGCGATGGTTTTGATCAGGGTAACAGTCATCTGAATGTTGTCACCTGGCATTACCATTTCAACGCCTTCTGGCAGCTCGCAGTTACCAGTCACGTCAGTAGTACGGAAGTAGAACTGTGGACGGTAGCCTTTGAAGAACGGAGTGTGACGACCGCCTTCTTCCTTGCTCAGAACGTAAACTTCTGCGGTGAACTTGGTGTGCGGCTTGACCGAACCTGGCTTGACCAGAACCTGGCCACGCTCAACGTCATCACGCTTGGTACCACGCAGCAGAACGCCGCAGTTCTCGCCGGCACGACCTTCGTCGAGCAGCTTGCGGAACATTTCAACACCGGTGCAAGTAGTAACGGTGGTGTCACGCAGACCAACGATTTCCAGCGGGTCCTGAACGCGAACGATACCGCGCTCGATACGACCAGTCACAACAGTACCGCGACCCGAGATCGAGAATACGTCTTCGATTGGCATCAGGAATGGCTTGTCGATCATACGAACTGGCTCTGGGATGTAGGCATCCAGAGTTTCAACCAGTTTCTTGACGGCAGTGGTGCCCATCTCGTTGTCGTCTTTGCCTTCCAGCGCCATACGAGCCGAACCGATGATGATCGGAGTGTCGTCGCCCGGGAAGTCGTAAGTCGACAGCAGGTCACGAACTTCCATCTCAACCAGTTCCAGCAGCTCAGCGTCGTCTACCAGGTCAGCCTTGTTCAGGAAGACCACGATGTACGGAACGCCAACCTGACGGGACAGCAGGATGTGCTCACGGGTTTGCGGCATCGGACCATCAGCGGCCGAGCAAACCAGGATAGCGCCGTCCATCTGAGCAGCACCGGTGATCATGTTCTTCACGTAGTCAGCGTGACCTGGGCAGTCAACGTGAGCGTAGTGACGGATCTTCGAGTTGTACTCAACGTGCGCGGTGTTGATGGTGATACCGCGAGCTTTTTCTTCTGGTGCGCTGTCGATCTTGTCGAAGTCAACGATTGCAGAACCGAAAACCTCGGAGCAAACGCGAGTCAGAGCAGCAGTCAGAGTGGTTTTACCGTGGTCAACGTGACCAATGGTCCCAACGTTGACGTGGGGCAGGGAACGATCAAATTTTTCCTTAGCCATCGATATCACCCTCTACAGAAGAAATTAGACAAACAATATCAACCATTAAAACAAAGGCAGATATTTTCATATCTGCCTTGTTATATGGAGCTCTTGAGCGGATTTGAACCGCTGACCTCACCCTTACCAAGGGTGTGCTCTACCAACTGAGCTACAAGAGCAAAACCCTTTTGCACAACCTGCAAACTTGGAGCGGGTAGCGGGAATCGAACCCGCATCATCAGCTTGGAAGGCTGAGGTTCTACCACTAAACTATACCCGCGGAGCCTGCAGCTCACGCTTAAATCTGGTGGAGGGAGAAGGATTCGAACCTTCGAAGTCGTAGACGTCAGATTTACAGTCTGATCCCTTTGGCCGCTCGGGAACCCCTCCTAATCAGGCCGGCATTCTATATCATGCCAAACCCCTGTCAAGCATTTTCTCATTTAAAAACCTGAGGTTAGCTGCGTTGACACGCTTCACTTCGAATCCCGCTTAAGGTGTTCGCTGTGGAGCGGGCGCCATTCTATGCAAACTATTGAGCAGGTGCAACCCCTTCGCACAGCATTATTTTATGTTTTAACTCATTGAATTCCTTGGAAAGGTTTTGCAACTGCAGATCGCCCAACAAACGCTGGCTGTCCGGCGCAGCTGCCAGCCAGTACCCGCTTCCGGCAGCATCTTTCGGCAGGGATTGCACATTGACTTTCATCGCCACCAGACGCTGTTGCAACCTGGCAATTGAATCTTCGTCAGAAAATCCGCCAAGGAACAAGCACTGCTGACGCGGCGCCACCTCGCCTCTTCGACCTTCACCTGCGGTTTCGCTCAGCAGACGGATATCCTGCTGCGAACCACGATACAGATTAAGAGGCGTTACATCTTTGGCTCGCAAGGGCGCTTCCTGCTGATGCCAGACATAGTAAAAAACATTGAGTACAACCAGCAGCAGGAACAACCAACGCATATAAACCTCAAGACAAGGGACAAGCCATCGCCAAGCCGACAAAAACCAGGTCGGGCACAACCCTGGCGTCAGGCGCGACGCCTTTAACCAACTCGGCATCCCCTCCCGTAATAAAGACGGCGAATTGCTCTCCCCAGTACGCTCGAGCCAGCTCTAATTGAGTGAGAACGAAGCCCCTCAGCATCAAAGAACAACCGCGCTCCACCGCTTCAACGGTGGTCCGTCCCGGGACGTGACTGGAAAGGGCGCGCTCTGCTGCTTCATCACCATAACGAATTTTACGGGTATGGGTGCGCAACTGGTTTCGCATCAAAGGCATACCAGGACAAATGAACCCCCCGAGATGCTCACCGTCAGCCGCGACAAAATCGGCAGTGACCGCGGTACCGAAATCGAGAACCAGGCAAGCACTTCCGGCAGCCAGGTGGAAGCCGCCGAGCATCGCCAGCCAGCGATCAAGCCCCAGACGCTCATAGTCTTCATAGCCGTTTCGAACACCGGACATCTCGCGGGCGGGTTTCGCACACACGATAGGAATACCGAACGCGCGCTCAAGCATTTCGGTTAAAGCGCTGGTTTCCTCGTTAGTCCTGACGCTTACCAAACGACACTTGCGCAGCGAGAGCGACTTTATGATCCGTAGACTCTCAAGCAAAGCCTGATTGGAATCTACAACTCCTTCCGAGACCAGCCCACTCGCCGACGCATCCAGCACGCGCCATTTGATAAAACTATTGCCGCAGTCAAGCTCAAGAATCATCACGCAACCTCAGGCTGAGCTCTCCACCACTAAAGACTTTTTCAACACCATCTACAATCAAGCGCAACCCGCCTTGGCTATCAATCCCGAGCACTATCCCATCGATATGGCTGTTACCCGCGATCAACGACACGGATCGACCCTGCCACAGATGATTTTCCGCCCATTCTGCCTGCAGACTTGCGAACCCGTTGAGCTGGTGTTTATGGGTATAAGCTTTGAGTTGATTACTCAACTCAACCACCAGAGCATTGCGATCGCAGGCTTTGCCTGACTCCAGTTTTATAGAAGTCCATTGCTGGTCGACCTCATCGGCAACCTGCATATTCACGTTGATTCCTATACCCAATACAACATGACATACATCCGCCGGATCGCCGACGAGTTCGAGCAGGATGCCGGCTATTTTCTTGTTACCCACCAAAACATCGTTGGGCCACTTCAAACCGGCATTGGGCACGCCGGCGCTTCGCAAGGTCTGCATCACGGCCAAGCCAACAACAAGGCTCAACCCCTCAAGCTGACGCATGCCGCCATCTATTCGAAGAACCAGGCTGTAATAAAGATTTTCCGCAAATGGGCTCACCCACTTGCGGCCTCGACGACCACGGCCTGCCAATTGTCGCTCCGCGAGCACCAAAAACGGCGCGGGGGCGCCCTCGCTGATGGAGCGCAGAGCTTCGGCATTTGTCGAGTCGACGGAGTCGAACACACGCACCGGCCATTGCGGCATCTTCCTGGTTATTTCAAGAGGATCAAGGAGCATCAAAGGCGCCGACAATTGATATCCGCGACCGCGAACTTTATGGATCGACAGGCCTAGTTCAGCTTCAAGCTGTTGTAGCTGCTTCCATACAGCACTTCGGCTAATTCCCAGGGCAACGCCCAAGTCCTGTCCGGAATGGAATCGTCCATCCTTCAGTAGATTCAACAACGTCAGCATGCAGGTATCGCCTCACAATGAGGCCCGCATAATAGCCATGCCCCGGGCCGTTGCATAGAAATCAAGCGGACACATTTCTCGCAGGCAAAACAAAACCCCAACTGCTTTCGCAATTGGGGTTTCGGAATTTAATCTTGACGATGACCTACTCTCACATGGGGAAACCCCA
>NZ_JAVDUL010000006.1:0-410556 GCF_031456345.1 Pseudomonas sp. 2957 | reverse complement strand
TTCAGTTGAATAAGAGTTACGCATATCCGAACACCTCAGATTTGGACGCCATCATAGCGCCTGATTGAAGTGTCCAAAATCATTAGGCCAGTTCAGCCTGCTCGCGAAAGCGGTGCCACCTTCAACATCATCGTTGACTGACATGGCGCCTTCGCGAGCAGGCTCGCTCCCACAGGTGCTAGCCGTGCGGCTTGAGAATCAACACCGCCAATGGTGGCAGGTTCAGTTCCAGCGACAACGATTGACCATGGCTTGGCACTTCTTCGGTCAACGCTCCGCCGCCATTGCCATAGTTGGAGCCGGCATAAATGTCGGCGTCACTGTTGAACAGCTCGGTCCAGCGCCCGGCAAACGGCACGCCGACCCGATACGCCTGGCGCGGTACCGGGGTGAAGTTGGCAACCACCAGCACTGGCGAGCCATCCTTGCTCCAGCGCAACCACGCGTAAACGCTGTTGATCGCATCGTCGCCAATCAACCACTGGAAGCCCTGCGGCGCATCGTCCTGGTCGTGCAGCGCTGGCTCTTCACGATACAGCCGGTTGAGATCGCCAACCAGTTTCTGCACGCCTTTGTGCTCGGAATACTGCAGCAGGTACCAGTCCAGCTGCTGATCGTGGTTCCACTCGCGCCATTGGCCGAACTCGCAGCCCATGAACAACAGCTTCTTGCCCGGATGCGTCCACATGAAGCTCAGATAGGCGCGCAAGTTGGCAAATTTCTGCCAGCGGTCGCCGGGCATCTTGTCGATCAGCGAGTGTTTGCCGTGCACCACTTCGTCGTGGGAAATCGGCAGGATGAAGCGCTCCGACCAGGCGTAGACCAGGCCAAAACTCAACTCGTTGTGGTGATGGGCGCGGTACACCGGGTCCTGCTGGATGTAGTGCAGCGAATCGTGCATCCAGCCCATGTTCCATTTGTAGGAAAAGCCCAGGCCGCCCTGCTGGGTGCTCTGGCTGACGCCCGGCCAGGCGGTGGATTCTTCGGCAATCACCAGCGCACCCGGCGCTTCCAGCTCAACCACGTCGTTCAAATGCCGCAGGAAGTCGATGGCCTCCAGGTTCTCCCGACCGCCGTGGCGATTCGGCACCCATTCGCCAGCCTTGCGCGAATAGTCGCGGTACAGCATCGACGCCACCGCATCGACACGCAGGCCGTCGATATGGAAGTGTTTCAGCCAGTGCAACGCCGAGGCGAGCATGTAGCCGTGCACTTCAGTGCGGCCAAGGTTGTAGATCAGCGTGTCCCAATCCTGATGGAAGCCTTCCAGCGGGTTGCCGTATTCGTATAGCGCGGTGCCGTCGAACTGCGCCAGACCATGGGTATCGGTGGGGAAATGCGCCGGCACCCAGTCGAGAATCACCCCGATGTCGGCCTGGTGACAGGCGTTGACGAACTCGGCGAACTGATCCGGCGTGCCATAACGCGCACTCGGGGCGAATTGCGAAAGCAACTGATAGCCCCAGGAACCGCCGAAGGGGTGCTCCATGATCGGCATCAGTTCGATGTGGGTGAATCCCAGCTCTTTGACATAAGGAATCAGGCGCTCGGCCAGTTCCGGCCAGGTGTACTGGCGCGCGACCTCGCCGAGATCATCCAGCTCGCACTGCCAGGAACCGGCGTGCAACTCGTAGATCGACAGAGGTTTGGAGCGCTGCTGGCGATCCTGACGGGAATTCATCCAGTCGTGATCCTGCCAGTCGATCTGCAGGGGCGAGGCAACTTTCGAAGCGGTGTCCGGCGGCAGGCTGGTGGCCAGTGCCATCGGGTCGGCCTTGAGCGGCAGAATGCCGTGGGCGCCGAGGATTTCGTACTTGTACAACTCCCCCGCCTGGAGGCGCGGGATGAACAGTTCCCAGACACCGGACGGATGACGCAGCCGCATGGGATGGCGACGCCCGTCCCAGACGTTGAAATCGCCGACCACCGAAACACGGCGGGCATTCGGTGCCCACACGGCAAAGCGCACGCCGTCAACGCCATCAACGGTTTTCAGCTGTGCACCGAGGCAAGCGCTGAGGTCACGGTGATTGCCTTCGGCAAACAGATACAGGTCCATTTCGCCGAGCAACTGACCGAAGCTATATGGATCTTCGGCGACCTGCTCGCCACCGGCCCAGCGTGTGCGCAACAGATACGGTCGCGCCTGGTCGAAATGGCCGACAAACAGCCCCGGCGTTTCGGTCATTTCCAGCGGGCCAAGCTCTTCGCCGCTGTCCTTGTCCAGCACTGCAACACTCAGCGCACCTGGCAAATAGGCGCGGATGAACTGCCCGCCGGCACCATCGCCATGCGGGCCGAGGATTGAAAACGGGTCCTGATGTTCAGCGCGCACCAAAGCATCGATGTCGCGCGCCGAGGGTAACAATGCTTCCTTTACCACACCCTGTTCCTTGTTCGAGAAACTCATGACTACTCTCCACCAAGATCGGAAAAGGGTTTAAGCCCTGTCAATAATCCATACAAGCCGTGCAATGGCACGGGCAGCCACGTTGGGCGGTTTTCTGCCTCGTAAGCCACTTCATAAGCGGCTTTTTCCAGGCCGAACAACGCCAGCGCGGCGTCGGCACCCTGAGGATCCTGCCAGGCATGCTCAAGACTAGCTGCTGCCTCGCGGTATGCCTGGACAAATGCCTCGCGTGCCTCACGCAGATAACGCTCGGCGACCCGTTTGCGCGCCGCTTCGGCTTCGACGCTGTTATCAACGTTATGCACATTGATGGTCATCGCCGCTGCGTAATCGAACGAACGCAGTACGCCGCTGACGTCCTTGTACGGGCTGTGTTTACCGCGACGCTCGCTCAATGGCCGCGCCGGTTCGCCCTCGAAGTCGATCAGGTAGGCGTCGCCCTTGATCACCAGCACCTGGCCCAAATGCAAGTCGCCATGCACCCGGATGCGCAAGCCGCCGGTGGCTTTCTTCGCCAGATCCTGCACATGGGCAAGAATGGTTTTCTTCTCGTCGAGCAGACGCTTGACCAGTTTCTGATCCGTCGCATTCAACTCGCCTTGATGCTGTTTGAGCAGTTTCAAGGCGTGTTCGACCTGGGCGGTGACGTCCTTGCCTGTCGTGGCCATGTCCTTGCTCGACGACACTTGCGGCGCGAAGTCGGCATTGTCGGTTGGCGCAGCGAGCACTTGATGCATCTCGCCCAGACGCTGACCAAGCATGCCGGCGAAGTCCTTCAACTCGCCGAGGGCGTTGTAATGCTGCTCCTGCTCGGACATGGCGTCGGCCAGTTCATCGCGCAGCGCCCGTTCCAGGTTGTTCTGCGTCCATTCCCATGCGTCGCCCTGATTGCTCAGATAGCCTTGGGCGATCATCAGCAAGTTGTCTTCGCCTTGCGCGTCGCGGCGAATCACCGAACCGAGCAGTGGAGAGATATTGGCAAACCCGGCCTCGGTCAGGTAAGCGCTCATCTCCAGTTCCGGGTGTACGCCAGAAGCGACTTTGCGTATCAGCTTAAGCACCAGACTGTTGCCGATTACCACTGAACTGTTCGATTGCTCGGCCGACAGGTAGCGCACATCCGACTCGGCGCCGAGGCCGAGTTTTTCCAGATGATCTGTCTGTTCGAAGCGGATTTCGCCTTCGATCGACTCCAGTACGGTGTTGTTCTGCATGCCTTGCAGAACGGCGCGGACGAAGGTTTCCAAGGTGAACGCATCGGTGATCAGGCCGACCTGACGCACACGGCGTACACGCGAAAGCGCCAATTGCTGCGGCAATGGCGGGCCGACATGGTCTTCGCCAATGAAGCCGAACGGCAGTTGATAACGATTGGTCTGGCCACCGCTGGTGACTTCGATTTCGCTGAGCAGCACCGGATGCTGGGCATCACCGAAACGCACGCCGTAAGCCAGATTGACCTTCTCGATCGCCGCATCCTTGCCGGCAAACCAGCGACGGTTCTGCAGCCAGCTCGGCAGGATGCTTTGCTCCAGCGTCGTCCGCGATGGCACTTCGAGCAGTTCTTCCATGCGTTTTTTCAGCACCAGCGTGGTGAAATCCGGCAGGCTCTGCGCCGGTTCGACGTGCCAGCTCGGCATCTGGTTTTCTGCCGCCAGTGCAAACCAATAGAAACCGTACGGCGCCAGGGTCAGGAGGAAATTCAACTGACCGATCGGCGGGAACGCGTTACCACCGAGCATTTCCACCGGCACCATGCCGACATACGCCGACAGGTCTAGCTCGACCGCTTGCGCACTGCGCGAGACGTTGGCCACGCACAGAATGATTTCGTGCTTGCCGTCGGCATCAGTGTATTCGCGGGTGTAAGCCAGCACGCGACGGTTGCTCGGCGAGAGCATTTTCAAGGTGCCACGGCCGAACGCCTTCGATTGCTTGCGCACTGCGAGCAGGCGCCGCGTCCAGTTCAACAGTGAGTGCGGATCGCCGGACTGGGTTTCGACGTTGACCGACTGATAGCCATACTGCGGGTCCATGATCGGCGGCAGTACCAGACTGGCCGGATCGGCGCGGGAGAAACCGCCGTTGCGGTCGATCGACCACTGCATCGGTGTACGCACGCCATCGCGATCGCCGAGGTAGATGTTGTCGCCCATACCGATTTCGTCGCCGTAGTACAGCGTCGGCGTGCCGGGCATCGACAGCAGCAGGCTGTTGAGCAGTTCGATGCGGCGACGGTCGCGTTCCATCAACGGTGCGAGACGACGGCGAATACCGAGGTTGATCCGCGCGCGACGGTCAGCCGCGTAGTAGTTCCACAGGTAATCGCGCTCGCGGTCGGTGACCATTTCCAGGGTCAGCTCATCGTGGTTGCGCAGGAAAATCGCCCACTGGCAATTCGCCGGAATTTCCGGGGTCTGCCGGAGAATGTCGGTGATCGGGAAGCGATCTTCCTGCGCCAGTGCCATGTACATGCGCGGCATCAGCGGGAAGTGGAAGGCCATGTGGCATTCGTCACCATTGACGCCAGCAGCGTCGGTGTCACCGAAATACAGCTGGGTGTCTTCCGGCCACTGATTGGCCTCGGCCAGCAGCATGCGATCGGGGTAGTTGGCGTCGATCTCGGCACGGATCTGCTTGAGGACGTCGTGGGTCTCGGGCAGGTTTTCGTTGTTGGTGCCGTCGCGCTCGATCAGGTACGGAATCGCGTCGAGGCGCAGGCCGTCGATGCCCATGTCGAGCCAGTAACGCATCACCGACAACACGGCTTTCATCACTTGCGGGTTGTCGAAGTTCAGATCCGGCTGGTGCGAGTAGAAGCGGTGCCAGAAGTATTGGCCAGCGACCGGATCCCAGGTCCAGTTGGACTTTTCGGTGTCGAGAAAGATGATTCGCGTGCCGTCGTATTTCTGATCGTCATCGGACCACACGTAGAAATCCCGCGCCGCTGAACCCGGCTTGGCTTTACGCGCACGCTGGAACCACGGGTGCTGGTCGGAGGTGTGGTTGATGACCAGCTCGGTGATCACCCGCAGCCCGCGCTTGTGCGCTTCGGCAATGAAGCGCTTGGCGTCGGCCATGGTCCCGTAGTCGCTGTGCACGCCACGGTATTCGGCGATGTCGTAACCGTCGTCGCGGCGTGGCGAGGGATAGAACGGCAATAGCCAGATGGTGTTGACGCCGAGGTCGGCAATGTAATCGAGTTTGGCGATAAGCCCGGGAAAGTCGCCGATCCCGTCATTGTTGGAGTCGAAAAACGATTTGACGTGAACCTGATAAATCACCGCATCCTTGTACCAGAGCGGGTCTTTGATGAAGGCGGCTGCCTTGGGTTTCTTCGCCATGTGGAACTCCTGAAAAATTCTCTGATACACCGAGGAGCTAGCATTGGTGAGCCCCTGTGGCGAGGGGATTTATCCCCGTTCGGCTGCGCAGCAGTCGCAAATTGTTAACGCGGTGCAGCTTGAAAACAGGGGCCGCTGCGCGCCCCAACGGGGATAAATCCCCTCGCCACGGAGGCGGTGCAAATGTTACGAAGCGGTAATCCGCCAAATCCCGAACGGCTGATACGCCGGATCGATGCGCATGAACTGATACTTGCCGTGCCAGTCCCAGCGATGGCCGTTCATCAAATCTTCGCCATGGGTGGTGGCATCGTCCGGCAGGCCCATTTCCCACAGCGGCAGTTCGAAATTCGCTTCCTGCACGTTATGCGGATCGAGGCTGACCGCGACCAGAATGAAATTGCTGCCATCGGCGCTGCGCTTGCCGAAGTACAGAATGTTGTCGTTCCAGGCGTTGTAGATCTTCAGGCCCAAATGGGTGTGCAGCGCCGGGTTCTGCCGGCGGATGCGGTTGAGCTGAGCGATCTCGGCAATGATGTTGCCCGGCGCGGTGAAGTCGCGGACGCGGATTTCGTATTTCTCCGAATCCAGGTATTCCTCTTTGCCCGGCACCGGTGCCGATTCGCATAACTCGAAGCCGGAATACATACCCCACAGGCCCGAGCCCATCGTTGCCAAGGCAGCGCGGATGAGGAAACCGGGACGCCCCGACTCATGCAAAAACGCCGGGTTGATGTCCGGGGTATTGACGAAGAAATTCGGCCGGTAGCATTCGCGCCACGGCGACTGATTGAGTTCGGTGAAATATTCCGCCAGCTCGGCCTTGGTATTGCGCCAGGTGAAATAGGTGTAGCTCTGCGAATAACCGACCTTGCCCAGACGCGCCATCATCGCCGGCGTGGTGAAGGCCTCGGCGAGGAAAATCACTTCCGGATACAGCGTGCGCACATCGGCGATCAACCATTGCCAGAACGGCAGCGGTTTGGTGTGCGGGTTGTCGACGCGGAAGATCTTCACACCTTCCTTGACCCAGCCGACAACGATGTCGCGCAACTCGACCCATAGACTCGGAATTGCATCCGGCGCATAGAAGTCGACGTTGACGATGTCCTGGTATTTCTTCGGCGGGTTTTCGGCGTATTTGATCGTGCCGTCCGGGCGCCAGTTGAACCAGCCCGGATGCTCTTTGAGCCACGGGTGGTCCTGGGAGCACTGGATGGCGAAGTCGAGAGCGATTTCCAGACCGTGATCGGCGGCGGCAGCCACCAGCCGGCGGAAATCTTCACGGGTGCCGAGCTGCGAGTGAATCGCCTCGTGGCCGCCCTCTTCGCTACCAATCGCATACGGGCTGCCGGGATCATCCGGGCCAGCAGTCAGGGAATTGTTGCGGCCCTTGCGGTGGGCGCGGCCGATCGGGTGAATCGGCGTGAAGTACAACACGTCGAAGCCCATGTCCTGAATCATCGGCAGACGCGAGTGCACGTCGTTGAAAGTGCCGTGACGCTGAGGATCGTCGGTGATCGAGCGCGGAAACAGCTCATACCAACTGGCGAACTCGGCGAGTTCGCGCTCGACGTCCATGGGGAATTCGGCGCTGATGCTGAGGTAGGCGCGGTGATCGGCCTGAGCCATCAGCTCTGCACTGCGCGAGTGCAGAAACAGCGCAACCTGCTCGGTTTCGAGCAGGCCGGACAATTCATGGTGCAGCGCGGCAAGCTGCTCGCTGAGCTGACCTTCGCTGCGTTCTGCGGCCTGTTGCACCATGGTCCGGCCTTCCTGCAGCTCCAGGGAAACCGGCACAGCAGCGTTGTGCTTCTTTTCCAGTTCGTACTGGAAGCTGGCGAAATGGTCGATCCACGCTTCGATGCAATACAGATAGCGGCCCTGCTCTTGCGGGCGGAACTGGCCTTGCCAGGTGTTGTTGCCCTGATCGGACATGACCTCGGTCTGCCAGGTTTCCTGGCCTTCTTCGCGCCAGCGGATGCGTACGGCGAGCTTGTCATGGCCGTCGGCAAACACTTTGCTGGTCACCACCACTTCGCGTCCGGCAACCGACTTGACGGCAAACTGGCCGCCGTCGAGGGTCGGCATGGTGTTTTCGATAACGATTCGAGGCAGCAGCAACGCCTGCGACAATGGCATGTGCGGGTTGTAACTCAGCTCTGAAGGTCTTTCAGCAGTCATTGAGCATCTCTCCTTAACGCCCCAAGGACGCTCTTGTGCCGGAACAGTATTCGCGACAAAGCGCCGGCCCTGTCATGAACTCACTTAGGTTCCGAGCAACCGGCGCGGGGAAAAGTTCAGATGAAATTAACAAGACAAACCGGCGGATCGAATTTGCCGTGGCCGGGTCAACTTACTTAAGCACGTCCCACGCCATGTGCCATACGGAGGTCATCAGATGAACATCCCGATCCCGGCGGAAACGCCTGATCCGAACATCGACAAACCCACCCTGCCGGATACCGAGCCGCCACCGGTGCCCGAGCAAGAGCCACCCGGCACCACGCCACCGCCGAAAGAAGAGCCACCGAATACGATGCCGCCAGTGATCGTCTGACCCTGCCCCCCTGATCGTTCCCACGCTCCGCGTGGGGATGCCTCAACGGACGCTCCGCGTTCGGCTCCAGAAGGGACGCGGAGCGTCCCGGGCTGCATTCCCACGCGGAGCGTGGGAACGATCAGGCAACGATCATCAGCCGGCGGGAAGTCAGAGGTGGTCATTCTTGTCGACATCCTTTTCGAACACTCTCACCACGTAAGGCATCACGCTGAAAATCGCCAGTGCCAGAATGGTACTGAGCAATGCCGTCGCTTCCTTGCCCAGCCCCGCCGCCACGCCGATCGCCGCCGTCATCCATAAGCCCGCCGCTGTGGTCAGGCCTTTGACATGGGCCTCGTCGCCCTGCTGATTTTTCAGAATGGTGCCGGCGCCGAGAAAGCCGATCCCGGCAATCACACCCTGCAAGACCCGACTCATGGCATCGGATTCTGCGCCCGAGGTCTGCGGCACCAACACGAATAGCGCAGCGCCCAACGCCACCAGCATGTGCGTGCGCACGCCCGCTGCCTTGCCTTTATGCTCGCGCTCAAATCCGAGTATCCCGCCGAGAATCGCCGCCATCAGCAGGCGTACGGTGATCCGGGTCATTTGCGAGGCGTCGCCGATATCGGCAAATTCGGCTTGCATCGTGGCCCACACTTCATCCCACCAGTCTTCCATCGTGCTTCCCTTGTTATTGGCTTGATAAGCGATGGACAACAGCGACCATTAATCGGTTGCGCAGAACGAACTGCGCGCTGCGTTTCCTAACGTGCAGACCTCACTTGAAAGGACTGCCGCCATGACCGTTCGAATCGATGAATCCAACCCTGAGCAGAAAGTGTGTTTTTTCACCGTCGAGCATGGTGAGGAAATCCGTATCTGCGACACGTTGACAGTCGAGACCGATAGCGAAAAAGCCATGTCGTTCGTGGAAATCGAAGGCAAACGCGCCTACATCACCGAAGCAGAAGCCGATGTCTTGACCGTCGCCGGGGCCAAGGACGGGCGCAAACATCTGAAGGCCGATGACAGTGATTCGGTGGTTTGATTGATCTCGATCAACACCCGGCGCAGGCGCCTGCAATAGGCGTTTGCGCCGCGCCCACCCTGATGCTTCAAGTTGTCGCAGGGATTGCGCCAAACCCCATCTGATCCGCTTTTTATTGCCAAACCTGAGTCTGTTCTGCAAACAGATCGGCGCTCATAGTGCATCGGCCTGATGGAGGCTGATGAGCGAACGAACATGAGCGAGCAAATCCCCGTCCGAACCGTAGAAGCAGCGCCGACGATAAGAAGCGTACCCGCACGCCCTCTGAAAGCGACTGCCGGATCCAGCGACAAGCAGATCCACACCCGCAGTTTCACCGGCCTGTTCCGCAACCTGCGTATGAGCGGTGCCGGGTTTCTGTTCCTGCTGTTCTTCGGCACCGTGTGGCTGAACTGGGGCGGTCGGCAGGGGGTGCTGTGGGATCTGGCGGAGAGCAAATTCCACATCTTCGGCGCGACGTTCTGGCCGCAGGATTTCATTCTGCTCTCAGCATTGTTGATCATCGCTGCGTTCGGACTCTTCGCGATTACCGTGTTCGCCGGTCGCGTCTGGTGCGGTTACACCTGCCCGCAGAGTTCGTGGACGTGGATCTTCATGTGGTGCGAGAAGATCACCGAAGGCGAGCGCAACCAACGGATCAAACTGCAAGCGGCGCCGTGGAGCCTGAACAAACTGGCGCGGCGCGCCGCCAAGCACACGTTGTGGCTGGCGATCAGCGTGATGACCGGCCTGACCTTCGTCGGTTACTTCACCCCGATCCGGCCGCTGGCTGAAGATTTGCTGACCCTGCAGATCGGTGGCGTCAGTCTGTTCTGGGTGCTGTTCTTCGCCGCCGCCACCTACATCAACGCCGGTTGGCTGCGTGAAGCCGTGTGCATGCACATGTGCCCGTATGCGCGGTTCCAGAGTGTGATGTTCGACAAGGACACGCTGACCATTGCCTACGACGCCGCCCGTGGCGAAAACCGTGGTCCGCGCAAGCGTGATGTGCGCCCGGTCGAAGCCGGCCTGGGTGATTGCATCGACTGCCAGTTGTGCGTGCAGGTCTGCCCGACCGGCATCGACATCCGCGATGGCTTGCAAATGGAATGCATCGGCTGCGCAGCGTGCATCGACGCCTGCGATTCGATCATGGACAAAATGCATTACCCGCGCGGCCTGATCCGCTACAGTTCCGAGCGCGAATTGCAGGGCGGCAAAACCCATCTGCTGCGTCCGCGTTTGATTGGCTATACGGCGGTGTTGTTGGTGATGATCGGAGCGTTGGCGCTGGCATTGATCGAGCGGCCGATGGTGTCGCTGGACGTGACCAAGGATCGCGGGTTGTTCCGCGAGAACGCTCAGGGGCAGATCGAGAATATTTATTCGCTGAAAGTGATCAACAAGACTCAGCAGCGACAGGAATACCGGTTGAGTCTGGTTGATGGCGACGGGTTTGAGTTGCAGGGCAAAACGGCATTGAGCCTGGCGCCCGGGGAGATTGTCGATGTGCCGGTGTCGGTGGCGATGACCACCGAGCGCCCGGCGAGCAGTTCGCAGACATTGAGTTTCAGGATTGAAGACAGTGACGAGCCGCAGGTATACAGCGTGGCGAAGAGCCGGTTTGTGGCGCCGATAAATCGTTGAGAATTTGGCATTGCTGCCCTCACCCCAGCCCTCTCCCGGAGGGAGAGGGAGCCGACCGAGGTGTCTGTCGCTATGCATCGACCTGAAAGACCGAGTCGATTATGGATTCGGCAAAGCACTGTCAGGTCGGCATATTTCATCAACATCCCCCAATCAGTCCCCTCTCCCGGAGGGAGAGGGAGCCAACCGAGGTGTCTGTCGCTATGCATCGACCTGAAAGACCGAGTCGATTATGGATTCGGCAAAGCACTGTCAGGTCGGCATATTTCATCAGCATCCCCCAATCAGTCCCCTCTCCCTCTGGGAGAGGGCTAGGGTGAGGGCTCCTTCCCTGACACCCCACAAAATCAAGTCCACCAAGGCCCACCGATGAAACGCTACGAAAAATTCGCCGACGACATCGCTGAACTGATCCGCTCCGGCGTCCTCGGCCACGGCCAGCGGGTGCCGTCGGTGCGCTACGCCAGCCAGACCTACGGCGTCAGCCCGTCCACGGTGTTCCAGGCCTATTACCTGCTCGAACGCCGTGGCCTGATCCGCGCCCGGCCGCGCTCCGGTTACTTCGTCAACGCCCATACGCCGAGCACATTTTCCGAGCCGGTGATCAGCAGCCAGGTCAATGAATCCACCGAGGTTGACGTCAGCGAACTGGTGTTCTCGGTACTCGATTCGATCAAAGACCCCAACACCGTGCCCTTCGGCTCGGCGTTCCCCAGCCCGACGCTGTTCCCGCTGCAACGCCTGTCGCGCTCCCTGGCCAGCGCCGCGCGGGAGATGGACCCGCGCATGGTCGTCACCGATATGTCGCCGGGCAACCCGCAACTGCGCCGGCAGATTGCTCTGCGCTACATGGTCGGCGGGCTGATGCTGCCGATGGAAGAATTGCTCATCACCAACGGCGCGCTCGAAGCGCTGAACCTGTGCCTGCAAGCGGTGACCGAGCCTGGTGATCTGGTGGCCATCGAGGCCCCGGCGTTCTACGCCAGCCTGCAGGTGCTCGAGCGTCTGAAGCTCAAAGCCGTGGAGATCCCCGTGCACCCGCGCGATGGCATCGACCTCGGTGTGCTCGCGCAAACTCTGGATCGTCACCCGATCAAGGCCTGCTGGTGCATGACCAGTTTCCAGAATCCGATGGGCGCGACTGTGCCCGAGGCGAAGAAACAGGAACTCGTCGAACTGCTGCGTCAGCATCAGGTGCCGTTGATCGAAGACGACGTCTACGCCGAGCTTTATTACGGGCAACAGGCGCCAAAACCGGCCAAGGCTTTTGATACCGAAGGATTGGTCATGCATTGCGGCTCGTTCGCCAAAAGTCTCGCGCCCGGTTATCGCATCGGCTGGGTGGCGGCCGGGCGTTTTGCGCAGAAAATCGAACGGCTGAAGCTGATGACCTCACTGTGCGCTTCGATGCCGGCGCAAGCGGCTATCGCCGATTATCTGCAACACGGCGGCTACGATCGGCATCTGCGTAAACTGCGTTATGCCCTGGAAGAACAACAGAGCGCGATGCTCGCGGCGATTGCCCGCTACTTTCCGGCGCAGACCCGGGTCAGCCAACCGGCGGGCGGCTACTTTCTGTGGCTGGAATTGCCGGAGCAGATGGATTCGCTGAAGCTGTTTCAGATGGCACTGGCACAAGGCATCAGCATCGCGCCGGGGCCGATATTCTCGCCGACCCAGCGCTTCAGGAATTGCATTCGGTTGAATTACGGCAGCCCCTGGACCGAGGAATCGGAAAAGGCCATGGAGACGTTGGGGCGGATTGTGCGGTCGTTCTGAGGGATAGATGTTGTCTGGACTGGCCCCTTCGCGAGCAGGCTCGCTCCCACATGGGGTCTGTATTCACAAATCCACTGTGGGAGCGAGCCTGCTCGCGAAGAGGCCGGTTTTAACACTGCAAACCCACCGGTTTACCGCCCACCCCCCAAATCAACAAACGTCCCTGTCGCATACGATGCCTTGTCCGACAGCAACCAGACAATCGCCTCCGCCACTTCATCCGGCCGCCCGCCCCGGGCCATGGGAATCGCCGATTCGAGCTTGCTGACCCGATCCGGGTCGCCGCTCAGCGCATGGAAGTCAGTATAGATGTAGCCCGGACGCACGGCATTGACGCGAATGCCCTCACCCGCGACTTCTTTCGACAGACCGATAGTGAAGGTGTCGAGCGCCCCCTTGGATGCGGCGTAATCAACGTACTCGTTCGGCGAACCGAGGCGTGCCGCGACCGAGGAGACGTTGACGATGCTGCCGCCCTGCCCGCCATGTTTGGGCGACATGCGCAGGATCGCGTGCTTGGCGCAGAGGATCGGCGCCAGCACATTGGTTTTCATGATTTTGAGGATGCGGAATTCGGACATCTCATCGACCCGCGATTTCTGTCCGACGGTGCCGGCGTTATTGACCAGCGCGGTGACACGGCCCAGTTCGGTGTCGACGCGATGAAACATCGCGATCACTTCGTCTTCGATGCTGACATCGGCGCGAACCGCGATGGCCTGCGCGCCCAAGGCGCGAACCTGCTCGAGCACGCTGTGTGCGGCCTGTTCATCCGACTGATAGTTGATGCAGATCCGGTAGCCCTGTTCGGCTGCCAGCAATGCCGTAGCCGCGCCGATTCCGCGCCCGCCCCCGGTGATGACAATGACTTTATCCATGCTGGCCTTCCCCCACGTGCACACGTAACAGTCGGGGGAAGAATAACTGCCATTCATGGCTTTTGCATGAGTTCTGGTGTTGCCGCCATCCCCTGTGGGAGCGAGCCTGCTCGCGAAGAACGATGACTCGGTCTCTCAGACCACCGCCAGCCGTTGCCCACGCACGATGTCCTGCATGAAGCGCTCCGCCGGCATCGGATGGCCGAGCAGATAGCCCTGCAGCGAATCACAGCCCAGTTTGGTCAGGAAGTCCTGTTGCGCGCCGGTTTCGACACCTTCGGCGACAATCCGCAAATCCAGGGCCTGCCCCAGCGCAACGATCGCCGAGACGATTGCGGCATCATCGCTGTCATGCTCCAGATCGCGGACGAAACCGCGGTCGATCTTCAGCTCATTGGCCGGCAAACGTTTGAGGTACATCAGGCTGGAATAACCGGTGCCGAAGTCGTCGATCGACAGGTCGACGCCCATGTCCGACAACTCTTGCAGCACGGTCATGCTCGCGTCAGCGTCGCTCATCGCTGTCGTTTCAGTGATTTCCAGGGTCAGGCTGTTGGCCGGCAAGTGGTGGGTCGCCAGCGCCTTGGCCACGCTTTGCACCAGCCCGGCATGGCAGAACTGCAAGGCCGAGAGGTTCACGGCGATGCGCCAGTCGGTGTAACCGAGCACGTACCATTCACGCATCTGCCGGCAGGCTTCGTTGAGCACCCATTCACCCATCGGAATGATCAGCCCGGTTTTCTCCGCCAGATCGATGAATTTATCCGGCATCAGCATGCCATGCAGCGGATGCTTCCAGCGCAGCAGCGCTTCGGCACCGACCGGACGGCCATTGGCGGCGTCGAATTTGGGCTGGTAATGCAGGCAGAACTGGTTGTGCTCGATGGCCGCGCGCAGATCCTGTAACAGTTGCAATTGTTTGCGCGCGTTGGTGTTCATCGACGCATCGAAGAAGCTGTAGCCATTCTTGCCGCCGCCCTTGGCGTGGTACATCGCGGCGTCGGCGTTCATCAGCAGTTCCTGGGCGTTGTCACCGTTGCCCGGGTAGAGGGCAATGCCGACGCTGGCGGAAATCTGCAGATCATGTTCAGCGACGCGGAACGTGCGACCGATCAGGCTGACCTGTCGCGCAGCCAGGCTCAAGGCGTCATTGGGCTCGCTCAAACGCACCAGTAGAACGAACTCATCGCCGCCGATCCGCGCAAGAGTGTCCTGGCTGCGCAAGTCTTCACGCAGACGCGCGCCGACCTCGCGCAGCAATTGGTCGCCCATGTGATGGCCGAATGCGTCGTTGACCGGTTTGAAGCCGTCGAGGTCGATGAACATCAAGGCGAAGCAGCCACCCTGCTCTTGCACCTTTTTGATCGCCTGATTGATGCGGTCGTCGAGCAGCATGCGGTTGGGCAGACTGGTCAGCGGATCGTGCAGGGCCAGTTGGGTGAGTTCGCGGTTGGCCACCGTCAGCGAGTGCGCCAGATCAGCCGTGCGCGCTTCGAGGCGGGCGTCGAGAATCGAGGTCAACAGGGCAATCGACAACACCGCCAGCGTAGTGACCACGACCAGGCTATCGAGGCCATTGCCCTTCAAGCCATTGAGCGTCGCGCCGCAGAAACTGCCGTCAGGAAATTGCGCCGCCGCCATGCCGGTGTAGTGCATGCCGACAATCGCCACACCCATGATCACCGCCGCGCCGGCACGAATCAGCCGCACATAGGGCGAGTGCTGACGCAGGCGAAAGGCAATCCACAATGCCGCTGCCGAGGCGCCGACGGCGATCAGCAGGGAGGCACTGAACAGGGTCGGGTCGTAATCGATGCCCGGTGTCATGCGCAGCGCGGCCATGCCGGTGTAGTGCATGGCGCTGATGCCCGAACCCATGATCAGCGCACCGAAAGCCAGTTGCGCCAGCGGCAGTTTCGGTTGGCTGACCAGCCACAACGCGAAGCCGCAGGACAGCACCGCGATCAGCAGCGACAGCGCAGTGAGGGCGAAGTCGTAGCCCAGGTCGATCGGCAATTTGAAGGCGAGCATGCCGATGAAATGCATCGACCAGACGCCAACGCCCATCGCCAACGCCCCGCCCGCCGTCCAGAAATGCACGGCCCGGCCTTTAGCCGTGGCAATGCGCCCGGTGAGATCGAGCGCCGTGTAGGAAGCCAGAATGGCCACGCACAACGAAATGAAAACCAGGGTGAAGGAGTAGCTGCCGATGAGCATGGACGTTCTCGTGACAAGCCGAAACCGTACTGCTTCCATTCTCGGTCGGGCAAATGCGGCGATTGTACTGATTGCGCGGAAGAACGCACTGACAAAGTAACCAAATTGCCATCAAGCCGATGAAACGCTTGTTCGATCGTCCTACAAGGCTCTGCGGTGGGCTTTAACCTCACCCTGTGAAAGCGATCTCATGCCAGACAAAAATCCCCGTGGGAGCGAGCCTGCTCGCGAAGGCGTCGGCACAGCCACCATCTCACTCGACTGACCCACCGCTTTCGCGAGCAGGCTCGCTCCCACAATTTTTCAGCGTCCAGCCACCCCGCACCATTCGAACGCGAATCCCTGTGGGAGCGAGCCTGCTCGCGAAAGCGTCGGCACAGCCACCATCGTGGCTGCCTGACCCACCGCTTTCGCGAGCAGGCTCGCTCCCACAGGTTCAGCGGTTGTCGCTGACGTCGAGTTGGCCGTCCCAGCCGCCGCCCAGCGCGGCGATCAGTTGCACGCTGGCGATCAGTCGGTTCTGCAGAATATTCAGCACACTGCGTTCGTTGCTCAGCGCCGTGGCTTGCACCACGACCACGTCGATATAGGCAATCAGCCCGGCCTTGTACTGGTTTTCCGTCAGGCGCAGAGAATCGCGGGCAGCATCCAGCGCTTCCTGGCGCACTGCCGCTTCGTCCTCATACACCTTGAGCTGGACCAGGTAGTTTTCCACTTCGCGGAAACCGTCGAGCACGGTCTGGCGGTAGCGCGCGACGGTTTCGTCATAGGCCGCCTCGCTGCGGTCAACCTCGGCCGAACGAATGCCGCCGTCGAACAGCGGCAGAGAAAGCTGCGGGCCGACCGACCAGAAACGGTTCGGCAGGCTGATCAGGTTTTTCGAGGTACTGCTGCTGTAGCCGCCGCTCAGGCTCAGGGTCAGGTCCGGGTAATACGCGGCTTTCGCCACGCCGACATTGGCGTTGGCGGCGATCACAGAGCGCTCTGCCGAAGCGATGTCAGGACGGCGTTCGAGCAATTGCGAAGGCAGGCTCAACGGCACTTGCGGCAGATTCGGGATGTTCTGGCTTTCGGCAATGCTGAAGTTGGCCGGGGCTTCGCCAGTGAGCACGGCAATGGCGTTTTCAAACTGTGCGCGCTGCCAGATCAGGTCGACCAGATCGGCCTGGGTGCTTTTCAACTGGGTTTGCGCCTGCGCCACCGCATCGCGCCCGGAAACCCCGGCGCGGTACTGGTTCTGCGTCATCTTCAGTGATCGCTCGTAAGCGGCAACCGTGGCTTCAAGCAAACGCTTCTGCTGATCGATGACGCGCAGTTGCAGGTAGTTCTGCACCAGCTCCGACTGCTGACTCAGACGCATCGCCGCCAGATCGGCAAAACTCGCCTGGGCGTTGGCCTCATCCGCCTCCAGCCCACGGCGCAGCTTGCCCCAGACATCGGCTTCCCAACTGACGCCCAGTTGCGCGGTGTAGGTATCACGAATACCGCTTGAGGAACTGCTCAGGCTCGAACTGCTGCTGCCGGTGCCCTGACTCGAGCGGTTCTTGCCCAGACTCAGGTCGACACTGGGGTAAAACGCCCCGCGTGCACTGCGCACCAAAGCCTGCGCCTGACGAAACTGCGCTTCGGACTGGGCGACGGTCTGGTTGGAGCTGTTGAGTTTTTCCACCAAGGCGTTGAGCTGCCGATCGCCGTACAACTCCCACCAGGCGCCCCGGGCCAGCGAGTCGCTGGGATTGGCCTGACGCCAGCCTTCGGCTTCCTTGAACTGAGCGATTTCGGCAGTTTGCGGGCGCTGGTAGTCCGGGCCGACTGCGCAAGCGCTGAGCAGCGCCACGCACAGCGACAGGCTCAATAGGCGCGAGCCGCGGACGGTGGCCAATTGGATAAGCGAACGGTCAGTCATAGCGGAGTTTCCAGAGCGGCATCAGTACGCACGCCACGCCATTTGTTGAAGCGATGGCGCAGCTTGTCGAGATAAAGGTAAACCACCGGGGTGGTGTAGAGGGTCAGGACCTGGCTGAACACCAGGCCGCCAATGATGGTCAGGCCCAGCGGCTGGCGCATTTCCGCACCCTCGGCGCGGCCGAGCAGCAACGGCAAGGCGCCGAGGATCGCCGCCAGCGTGGTCATCAGGATCGGCCGCAAGCGTTGCAGACAGGCGCTGCGGATCGACTCCAGGGGCGACAGGCCCTCATGCCGCTCCAATTGCAGCGCCAGATCGATCATCAGAATGGCGTTCTTTTTCACCACGCCGATCAGCAGGAATATCCCCAGCAGGGAAATCAGGCTGAACTCGCCGCCCAGCGCATAGATCGACAGCAACGCGCCAACCCCGGCCGAGGGCAAGGTCGAGAGAATGGTCAGCGGGTGGATGTAGCTTTCATACAGCACACCGAGCACCAGATACACCGCCAGCAATGCACCGAGGATCATGAACGGCTGGCTCTTCTGCGTGGCGGCGAAGGCGTCCGCAGTGCCGGCCATTTTCGCAATCACATCCTCCGGCAAGCCGACCTTGGCGATCGCTCGTTCGATGGCGGCGCTACCCTGCTCTACGGTCACGCCTTCGGCCATATCAAATGAAATGCTTTCGGACGCAAACTGGCCTTCATGACTGACCCGGTCGTTTTCCAGGCTGTTTTCGTAATGGGCGAACGTCGACAGCGGCACGCGCGCACCGTCAGCGGTAATCACCTCGACCTGCTTGAGCGTCACCGGATCCTGGGCGTATTTCGGATTGACCTCCATCACCACCTGATACTGATTGAGGCTGTCGTAGATCGTCGAAATCTGCCGCTGGCTGTAAGCGTTGTTGAGCACGGCGGTGACCATGTTCATGTCGACCCCCAGGCGCTTGGCCTGATCCCGGTCGACAATCAGTGTCACCTGCTGCGCCCCGGCACCTTCGCGGGCATCGATGGCGGTCAGCTCGGGCAAGGCGCGCAACGCGGTGACCACTTTCGGGAACCACTTGCGCAATTCAGCGAGGTCGCCGCTTTGCAGGATGTAAGTGTATTGCGAACTGGTCTGCTCGCGGCCGCCGCCAAATTGCAGGTCCTGGTCGGCCATCAGCATCAACTGCGCCCCGGGGACCTTGGGCATTTCCTTGCGCAGACGCTCGATGACTTTCTGTGCCGACAGCTGGCGCTCCTTGATCGGTTTCAGGCGCACGATCATGAAGGCGTTGTTGGTGCCGTTGTTACCACCAATGAAGCCGGCCACGCTTTCCACCGCTTCGTCCTTGAGCACGGCGCGGCGGAAGGTTTCCATTTTCGGCTGCATGACGTTGAACGACAGACCGTCGTCGCCACGCACGAAACCGATCAACTGGCCGGTGTCCTGCTGCGGCAGGAAGGTTTTCGGCACTACCACATACAGCGCAATGTTGACGCCAACGGTGAGCAGCAGACTGAACAAGGTCAGACGGCGATGACGCAATACCCAGTCGAGGCTGGTGGCGTATTTGCCGACCATCCAGTCGTTGGTCTTGTGGCTCCAGCGTTGCAGGCGGTTTTCCTGGCCCGGCGTGTGCGGCTTGAGCCAGCGCGCGCAGAGCATTGGCGTCAGCGTCAGGGAAACCACCAGCGACACCACGATTGCCGCCGCCAGGGTGATGGAAAATTCGCGAAACAAGCTCTCGACCAGCCCGCCCATGAACAGGATCGACAGGAACACCGCCACCAGCGAGACGTTCATCGACAGCAGGGTAAAACCGACTTCCTTGGCCCCAAGGTACGCGGCCTGCATCGGTTTGACGCCTTCGTCGATGTGCCGGGAAATGTTTTCCAGCACCACGATGGCGTCGTCCACCACCAGACCGGTGGCGAGAATCAGCGCCATCAGCGACAGGTTGTTCAGCGAGAACCCGTACAGGTACATCACCGCAAAGGTACCGACCAGCGACACCGGCACCGCCAGCGTCGGGATCAGCGAGGCGCGGAAGTTACCCAGAAACAGATACACGACCAGCACCACCAGAGCGACTGCGATCAGCAAGGTCATTTCGGCTTCGTGCAGCGTGGCCTTGATCACCGGCGAGCGATCCATGGCCAGATTGAGTTTGACGCTGGCCGGCAGCACCGCTTGCAGCGCGGGCAACTGCGCCTTGATCTCGTTGACCGTCTCGATGATGTTGGCGCCGGCCTGACGGTTGATCACCAGCAATACCGCCGCGTCGTCGTTGAAGAAACCGCTGTTGTAACGGTCTTCGACGCCATCGCTGACTTTCGCCACATCCCTGAGACGCAATGCGGCGCCATCGGCGTAGTGAATGATCAGCGACTCGTAATCCTTGGCTTTCTCCAACTGATCGTTGGCCTGGATCTGCCACAAGCGCTCGCCGTCCTCGACCGAACCCTTGGGCCGGCGCACGTTAGCGTCGGCAATGGTCTTGCGTACATCGTCGAGAGCCACGCCGTACTGGTTCAGTGCCTGCGGTTCGAGCTCGATCCGCACCGCCGGCAGCGAACTGCCACCGATCTGTACTTCACCAACGCCCTGCACCTGCGACAGGCTTTGCGAGAGGATGGTCGAAGCCAGGTCGTAGAGCTGGCCTTTCTCCAGCACATCCGAAGTCAGCGACAGCACCATGATCGGCGCCTGCGACGGATTGACCTTTTTATAGGTCGGCATGCTGCGCATCCCGCTCGGCAGCAGATTGCGCGAGGCGTTGATCGCCGCCTGCACTTCCCGCGCCGCGCCGTTGATGTCGCGGTCGAGGTCAAACTGCAGAATCACCCGCGTCGAACCCTGACTGGAACGGCTGCTCATGGTATTGACGCCGGCAATCGCACCGAACGACCGCTCCAGCGGCGTCGCCACCGTCGAAGCCATCACCTCGGGACTGGCGCCCGGCAGACTGGCCTGGACGACAATCACCGGGAAATCCATCTGCGGCAACGGCGATACCGGCAACAGCCCGAAGCTGACCCCACCGAGCAACATGATTGCCAGGGAGAGCAGCATGGTTGCCACGGGGCGTTTGATGAAAGGGCCGGAGAGGTTCATCGACTCTTGTTCTCCCCGCATACTTCTGTGGGAGCGAGCCTGCTCGCGAATGCGCCCTTACCTTCAACTTTGGCAGTGACTGACCTACCGCTTTCGCGAGCAGGCTCGCTCCCACAGGGGAGATATATTCCGACCGTCATACCGCGACCTCGTCACCTTCGGCTTTGGCTTTGGCTTTGCCAAAGCGCCTTCCGAGGCGGTCGAAGTACAGGTAAATCACCGGCGTGGTGAACAGCGTCAACACCTGGCTCACCAACAAGCCGCCGACCATCACCAGACCCAACGGCTGACGCAGTTCCGCGCCAGACCCCGTGGCCAGCATCAGCGGCACTGCGCCGAACAACGCCGCCAGCGTGGTCATCAGAATCGGCCGGAAGCGCAGCAGCGCCGCTTGATAGATCGCCTCTGCCGGGGCCATGCCCTGGGTGCGTTCGGCGTCGAGGGCGAAGTCGATCATCATGATCGCGTTCTTCTTGACGATACCGATCAACAGAATGATGCCGATGATCGCGATCATGCCCAAATCGTTGCCGCTGAGCAGCAACGCCAGCAAGGCACCGACTGCGGCGGACGGCAAGGTCGAAAGAATGGTGATCGGGTGGATGTAGCTCTCGTAGAGCACACCGAGGACGATGTACATGGTCACCACGGCCGCCAGAATCAGCAGCAAGGTGCTCGACAGCGAAGCCTGGAACGCCTGCGCCGCGCCCTGGAACTGAGTCTGCACGCCGACCGGCATGCCGATGTCCTGCTGCACCTGCTCGATGATGTCCACGGCATGCCCCAACGCCACGCCCGGCGCGAGGTTGAACGACATCATCACCGCCGGGAACTGGCCGATGTGAGTGATCGCCAATTGCGCCTGACGCTCTTCAACATGCGCCAGACTCGACAGGCGTACCTGCGCGCCGTCGGTGGTCTTGACGTGAATCTGATCCAGCGCCTGCGGGCCGATCTTCTCCCCGGCCTGGGCTTGCAGCACCACGCGGTACTGGCTGGCCTGGGTGTAAATGGTCGAAATCTGCCGCTGGCCGAAGGCGTCGTACAGCGCATCGGTGATATTCGCCACCGACACGCCAAGGCGCGATGCGGCGTCGCGGTCGATCACCAGATAGACCTGCAAGCCTTTGTCCTGCAGATCACTGGCCACGTCGGTCAACTCCGGACGCTGGGCCAGGGCTTCGACCAGACGGCCGCTCCACTGGCTGAGCAATTCCGAGTCCGGCGAGGACATGCTGAACTGGTACTGGGTGCGGCTGACCCGGTCCTCGATGGTCAGATCCTGCACCGGCTGCATGAACAGACGAATGCCGACCAGTTTGTCCAGTTGCGGTTGCAGGCGAGAAATCACTTCACTGGCCGTCAGATCGCGCTCGCCGTGGGGCTTGAGGTTGATCAGCAAGCGGCCGCTGTTGAGCGTGGCGTTGTCGCCGTCGACGCCAATGTAGGACGACAGGCTCTGCACCGCCGGATCTTCAAGAATGATCTTGGCCAGTTGCTGCTGCCGCTCGCCCATCGCCGCGAAGGAGATCGACTGCGGCGCTTCGGAAATGCCCTGAATGACGCCGGTGTCCTGCACCGGAAAGAAACCCTTCGGCACGATGACGTAAAGGAACACGGTCAACGCCAGCGTGCCGATGGCGACCAGTAAGGTCAGCGGCTGATGCTTGAGCACCCAGCGCAGCATCCGCCCGTATTCCTTGATCATCCAGTCGATGAACGCACCGCTGGCGCGGTAGAAACGGCCTTGCTCGTGCTCCTGCGGTTCACGCTTGAGCAGGCGCGCGCACATCATCGGCGTCAGGGTCAGCGACACCACCAGGGAAATCAGGATTGCGACCGCCAGGGTGATGGCGAACTCGCGGAACAGGCGCCCCACTACATCGGCCATGAACAGCAGCGGAATCAGTACGGCGATCAGCGACAGGGTCAGGGAAATCAGGGTGAAGCCGATCTGTTTCGCGCCCTTGAGCGCTGCCTGCATCGGGCTGTCACCTTCTTCGATGAAGCGCGAAATGTTCTCGAGCATGACGATGGCATCGTCGACGACGAAACCGGTGGCAATGGTCAGCGCCATCAACGTCAGGTTGTTCACCGAGAAACCGGCGAGGTACATCACGCCAAAGGTGCCGATCAGCGACAGCGGCACGGCTACGGACGGAATGATCGTCGCACTGGCGCGGCGCAGAAACAGGAACGTGACCATGACCACCAGCGCGATAGCGATCAGCAGTTCGTGTTGCACGTCGGTGACCGAGGCACGGATGGTCTGGGTGCGATCCGTCAGCACCGTGACGTCGAGGCCGGCCGGCAGGTTGTCGGTGATGCTTGGCAGCAAGGCCTTGATGCGGTCGACCACTTCGATAACGTTGGCGCCGGGCTGTCGCTGGATGTTCAGCAACACCGCCTGATTCTGGTTGGCCCACGCGGCCAGACGCTCGTTCTCGGCGCCATCGACGATTTCCGCGACGTCCTTGAGCCGCAACGGTGCGCCGTTCTTGTAGGTCAGGATGAGGTTGGCGTAGTCCTCGGGCGAGGTCAGTTGGTCGTTGGCATCGAGCATCGACACCCGGGTCGGGCCGTCGAAGTTGCCTTTCGGCTGGTTGACGTTGGAGGCGCCGATCAGCGTGCGTACGTCCGACAGGTTGAGGCTGTTGGCCGCCAGCGCTTCGGGGTTGACCTTGATCCGCACGGCCTGACGCTGGCCACCAGCGATGCTGACCATGCCGACGCCGCTGATCTGGGCGATTTTCTGCGCCATGCGCGTATCGACCAGATCATTGAGCTTGGGCAGCAGCATGGTTTTCGAGGTGATGGCCAAGGTCAGAACAGGCGTGTCCGCCGGGTTGACCTTGTTGTACACCGGCGGTGCCGGCAGGTCGGTCGGCAGCAGGTTGGTCGCGGCGTTGATCGCGGCTTGCACCTGCTGTTCGGCGACGTCCATGTTGATGTCGAGGCTGAAACGCAGGGTCAGCACCGAAGCGCCGCCGGAGCTGGTCGAGGCCATTTGTGTGAGGCCCGGCATCTGCCCGAACTGGCGTTCAAGCGGCGCGGTGACGGCGCTGGTCATCACGTCCGGACTGGCGCCGGGGTACAGGGTCATGACGCGGATGGTCGGATAATCGACCTGCGGCAAGGCCGAAACCGGCAGCAGGCGATAAGCGATCAGGCCGGCCAGAACAATGGCCAGCATGCTCAGGGTGGTGGCTACCGGACGGAGGATGAACAGCCGCGAAATGTTCATGCGCCCTTCTTGGCCTTATCGGCTGTGGTCGCATCGGGATTGGCGGCAGATTTGCCTTGCAGGTGTTCGGTCGGCGAGGTCGGCACTTCGCTGCTGTCATTGACCACTTCGACTTCGCTGCCCTCCTTCAGGCGATCGGTGCCTTCAAGCACAACGCGATCGCCAGCGGCGAGGCCTTCGGTGACCACGGTGTTGTCACCGTCGCTGGCACCGATTTTCAGTTGGCGAATGGTGACTTTCTTGTCGCCGTCCAGCGCATAGACAAAAGTGCCATTGGTGCCGAACTGAATCGCTGCCGACGGTGCCAGCACTACACCTTTGAGCGTGTCGGCCAGCAAATGAACGTTGACGAACTGATTGGGGAACAGCGACTGGTCGCGGTTATCGTAACGGGCCTTGAACTTGAGGGTGCCGGTAGCGACGTCGATCTGGTTGTCGAGGCTTTGCAGCACACCGGTAGCCTGCAGCTTGGTGTCGCCCCGATCCCACGCTTCGGCGGGCAACTTGGCGCCGCTGCGGTAACGGGCCAGCACGGTGTCGAGGCTGTTTTCCGGCAAGGTGAAGGCCACGCTGATCGGTTGCGTCTGGGTGATCACTGCGAGGAACGTCGTGTCATTAGCGGCGACGAGGTTGCCGACGTCGACCTGACGCAGACCGACGCGACCGGCAATCGGTGCGCGGATCTTGGTGAATTCGAGATTGAGCTTGGCGTCGTTGACCGCCGCCTGATTGGTCTTGACCGTGCCCAGGTACTGGCCAACCAGCGCTTCGGCGGTGTCGAGGGTCTGTTTGGCGATGCTGTCTTCTTTATACAGACCGCGGTAACGCTCGACGTCGACCTGGGCGTTTTTCAGTTGCGCCTGATTCTGCAGCAGCGTGCCTTCGGCCTGGAGCAAAGCATTCTGGTAAGGACGCGGATCGATCTCGGCCAACAGGTCGCCCGCCTTGACCATCTGCCCTTCTTCGAAATGAATCTTTACCAGTTCGCCGCCCACGCGGCTGCGAACATTGATGGTGTTCAGCGCGGTAACCGTGCCCAGTGCCTTGTAATACAGCGGGAAGTCGCCCTTCACCGCCGGCGCCACACGCACCGGAATCGGCCCGGTACCGCCGCCGAAGCCAGGCCGCATCATTCCCGAGCGCCCGGTATGCCCAGCGGCCGCTTTGTCGCCTCCCGCCTTGTCAGCAGAGCCGGCGGGCCAGAATTTCCAGCACAGGACAGCGATGACCAACAGGACGAGCAGGCTGATCAGCCAGCGACGGGATTTGCGGGGGGACGATTGCATGGAGTTATTGACCATTGGGCGCGTGGGCTTCTATTACGGGAGGCTGAACGATAAGCACTGAGTGGATTTAAGCAAAGCAGCTTTACCGGCAATTTACCTTCCACTTACGTTTCAAGGTGTGAGGCAAAACCCTGATACACAAATGAAAACGGCCTGGACAGGGCCAGGCCGTTAACAATTGTAAAAGCCTTACTTGAGAACGGACAGTGCCGCTTCGTAGTTAGGCTCTTCGGCGATTTCCTTGACCAGTTCGCTGTGCAGAACGGTGTCGTTTTCATCCAGCACCACAACCGCGCGAGCGGTCAGGCCTTTCAGCGGGCCGTCAGCGATGGCCACGCCATAGTTTTCGATGAACTCGCTGCCGCGCAGAGTCGACAGGTTCTGTACGTTTTCCAGACCTTCAGCACCGCAAAAGCGTGCTTGGGCGAATGGCAGGTCAGCGGAGATGCACAGCACCACGGTGTTGCTGATGTCGTTGGCCTGGGCGTTGAACTTGCGCACGGAGGTGGCGCAGGTCGGGGTGTCGACGCTTGGGAAAATGTTCAGGACTTTGCGCTTGCCGGCGAAGTCTTGCAGGGTGACGTCGGACAGATTGCCGGCTACCAGGGAAAAGGCTGGCGCCTTGGAACCGGCTTGTGGCAACTGGCCGTTGACTTGAACCGGATTGCCTTTGAGGGTGACTTGAGCCATGACTTGAGTCCTTCTGTTTTTTGATTGGAAAGCATGCAAGAGGCGGAAGTTAACCACGAAATCGGCTGACGACCTATGCCCTGTTTGAAATTGTTGGATGCTGAACGGTGACATTGTATACAACCCACCACAGCTTCCCTGTAGGGGTGAGCCTGCTAGCGAAAGGGTTGTGTCAGGCCGCATATTCGAAACTGATACACCGAAATGCGAGCAGGCTCACTCCCACACTGAATACGTGTCCAGTGTGGGAGCGAGCCTGCTCGCGAAAAGGCAACCAGCCTTACTGCATCATTTGGCTTCAGATTTGAGTTTCAGATACGACTGATGCAGATCGCTTGCCCAGCCATCGATCACCGCTTTCATGTCGTCGGCTTTCATCACCTGGGAAGAGTTTTCCAGCGGTTTGCCGGTACCTTTGCGCACCACCTGCGCGATGACATGATTGGTCGCACCATCCATGAATACCGCTTCGGTGGCCAGCGTGGTTTCCTGGTCGCGGATACCAGTGGCCGTGCTTACTGCTGCGGCGACCAGTGCGATCGGGATCACTTCATAGACTTGCAGGCCTTCGGTCTTGCTGCTGACTGCGGTAATCGCCGGACGCACCACAATTACGCCCGGCCCGGGACCTGCGGCCAACGGCAGCGATTTGCCGAGTTCGCGCTTGAGCGCCTGATCGTAATAACTGGTGATGCCGTTGAGAGTCTGCTGGGGGATTTTCTCGGTGGCTTGCGGCTTCGGGTAGAGCTGGCTTGGCTCTACGTAAACGCTGGTGAATTTATTGATGTCGAGTTTCGGGTCCATCCAGCGCATCACCTCGGCACCAGAGGGTGACTTGGCCTCCTTCAGCTGGCTGTAATCCTTGAGAAAGCCGGAATACTGGTCAGGCTCGACGGTTTTGCTGGAACAACCCACCACGCCAAGGGTGGCAATGCACAGCGTGCCCATCACGACGGCTAGCTTCATGCTGTAATTCCTTTGAGAAGGCCAAGACATTTTGCATAGGGGAGATACAGGTATAGCCAAAACCCCGGCAAATGCGATGGCCAATTGCAAAGTTCACATCCGACAGCGCGTGTGCCTCGCCAACCGGTATTACCAGGAGGATGTTTCGCCACTGCGCAACGCCATCTCTCGCCGGCTATTGGCGCGCATCGCCTTGATCAGCGACACCGTTCCCACCAGCAGAATCGCCGCACCAAACAAGAAGTCGATGTTGTATAGCTGGAAATCTTCCACCGGCCCGATCAGCAATGTGCGCACCACCGCAATTCCCACCAGCGTCGCGAGAAAGTCGATCCCCGGCTCATCGCGGTAAAACACCAGCATCAGCGGCAGGCACAGCACCAGCAAGAGCAGCAACACCACGACCTTGAACGAGCCTTTGCGCTCGACGCTGAACGCGCACTCATGCGCCCCGTACGGCTTGTAGTCCTCATCGCGGATCATCGAGTTTTTCTCGTTGATGTAGTCGGCGCGGTTGTACTTCTGGATCGGCGTGAAGGTGTTGGACATCTCCATCAGCGTGGTGATGTTCTTGAAGCGCAAGTCGATGCGCTCGCTGCCCTTGAGGTAATACAGCACCGGTTTATAGCCGTAGCGATAGGTATCGAAGGGGAACGCGGCAGTCTGAGCGTGCACGCCGATTGCGCGAGGCTCAAGTTCGGCGAAGGCGCTTTTGTTGGTCGACGAGAGGTTGCGGCTCAGCGGCTGCACCTTGACCTGCTCGAGGAAGATCGGCGTCACGCCGAACGACCACTGCAGCGGTTCCAGACGCAGGCGCAGTTCGTTGCGGCCCAGGTCGTAGCGGTTGAAGGTTCGTTCGGAAACCACCAGCGAGCCGCCAACCATGAATTCGCCACGCAGGTTGTTGGTGACGCGCAAGGTCAGTTGATCCTTGCCCAGCAACGCCGCTTCACTGGTCGGTGGCGTGCCGCACCACGCGGTGCTTTCGCCGACACCGCCAAGCTGGCCGTCGCGGTTTTCCTTGAATACATAAAAGTAACTGGCCCACAGCGTCAGCAACAAAAGCGACGCCGTGAGACCGAGGATTTTTTTGCCCGGACTCACTGATCAGACTCCCTTCTTCGGTTCCATCGTCCAGCCGAAAACCCGCTGGCGACGGCGACTCTACCAAAAGGCCATCAGTGACCCAAGGGAAAATGCCGGATTGGCACCGAACCTAAGGGTTTCCCCGGTCTACGCCTCACTCCTCCTGCGGATGTGGCGCTGGCCCGGCGTCATGCTCAAATTGCTTGAGGGCTCAGGTGATGGAGATGCTTTTTGATGCGCTGGGCGTGATGTTTTTGTGGCTGGCGGCGGGCTGCCCTCACCCTAGCCCTCTCCCAGAGGGAGAGGGGACTGACCGAAGTGTTCGTAGGACTCACGTCGACCTGAAATATCGCGTCGAGCTCAAGTTTTGAACATCACTCGGTCTGCCCCCCTTTCCCCCTCGCCCCCTTGGGGGAGAGGGCTGGGGTGAGGGGGTAAGCTTTTGATCTTAACCGCGATCGCGAGGTATCAGGCTCTGCAATTGCTGAGCAAGGAAATCGGCGTCGAAGGCAAACGTATCCGGATCCTTCAAGCCATTGGTCTTGCGCCACTGCCACGCACCATCCGCCAGGCCAACCAGCGAAATGCTCCCATACCGGGCCGCCGTCAGCCCCATCACTGCCAGGGAAATCTGCCCGCCGCTGCCCATCACATCCGGCACAAATTCCACCGGTTTGCCGGCAATCACAATGCTCAATTTTTCCGTCTTGAACGTCGAGGTTTCCACCGGCACGCTCGGCCCGGATGCGACATACGCCTCGCGACTGACCTCCAGCAGATTGGGCGCCTTGACCGGTTCAAGCCATTGTTCGATCTGGTCGAACAGCGCGCCAATCCGAGCCGCCCAAGCAGCCGATTGCGTGGTGAACAGTTGCTTCTTGTGCGCTTCGCTTTCGGCATAGTGGCGAAGCATTTCGCCCAGTTGCTGTATGTCGTTCATTGCGGTGTTCCTCGGAAAGGACCTGCGAAGGGTGATAGTGGCAGATCCCCGGCGCGGCGTACGTTTAGTTCTTGCAGATGCACAGTTGCGGGAAAGATCGGCGGTACAGTCAGTCGGTACTGGCGTCGAGTCTCGAACAGAAGGAAACTTCAGGCAGCCCTGAATGCTCGACACTGATATTTGCTTGAGGAAATCCAATGCGCACCATCGGCCTTATCGGCGGCATGAGCTGGGAGTCCAGCGCCGAATACTATCGCCTGATCAACCAACAGGTTCGCGAGCGCCTCGGCCCGTTGCGCTCGGCGCAGTTGCTGATGTACAGCGTCGATTTCGGTCCGGTCGAACAGGCCCAGCACGCCGGGCGCTGGGACGATGCAGCGGCGATTCTGGTGGATGCCGCGCGCAGGCTTGAAGCCGGTGGCGCAGAATGCGTGGTGCTGTGTACCAACACCATGCACAAGGTCGCCGAGCAGATTCAGGCCGCGATCAGCATTCCGTTTTTGCACATTGCCGAACCCGCCGCGCAGGCTGCACTGGAAATCGACGCGCGCACCGTCGGGTTGCTCGGCACCGCGTTCACCATGGAGCAGGACTTCCTCAAGCAGCGTCTGATCGCCCAAGGCCTGACAGTGCTGGTGCCGGATGATGCCGAGCGCAAAGAGGTGCACCGGATCATCTACGACGAACTCTGCGTGGGTGTGATCAGCGAACAATCGCGAGAAATCTATCAAGGCGTCATCCAGTCCCTGACCGCCCGTGGCGCCCAGGCAATCATCCTCGGCTGCACCGAAATCGGTCTGCTGATCAAACCCGAACACAGCGCCCTGCCCCTGCTCGACACTACCGAGCTGCATGCGCAGTCGGCAGTGGCGTTCGCACTGGGCGACTGACTCAGGCTTTCGGGCTATTGCGTAGACGGGCCATGCTCAGGGTGTCGACCCACTGCCCGTCGCGCACCGCGTAATCACGCAACAGCCCTTCGGCCTCGAAACCGAACTTGCGGTAAAGGCCGATGGCTGCCTCGTTATCGGCGTACACCGTGAGTTCGACGCGGTGCAGATTCATCCAGTTATCGGCGACCTCCAGCGCCGCCGCCAACAACATCGAACCGACGCCCTTGCCCTGCCAAGCCGCCCCGACTGCCATGCCGAAACTGCCGGCGTGGGCGCGGCGCATGCGTGAATAAGCTTCCAGGCCCAGATTGCCGATCACCACGCCCTGATGCAGCGCCACCAGTTTCAGCGCGCGCTCGTTGTCGGCCTGCAGTCGCTGGCGCCAGACCTCGGTGGATTGAAACGGCATTTGCAGCACTTGCCGTGCAACGACGGGGTCGTTGTAAAGCGCAGTGATACCTTCGAGGTGGGATTCGTTGGAGCGTTCGAGATGGATCGTGGAGGTTGGGTCTGACATGGGATCGGTCCGTGATCAGCGTGTGGCTGGTCACTCTAAACCGCTGATCTGGAATCTGGCGAGCGGCAATGGTGGGGGCGAGCCTGCTCGCGAAGGCGGTTGGCCAGTCACTGAAGCCTCGACTGGCAGATTGCATTCGCGAGCAGGCTCGCTCCCACATTTTGATCCAGCCCGGGCACAACCCCTGTGAGCACTGAAGATTCCTGTGGGAGCGAGCCTGCTCGCGAAAGCGACCTCATAGCCAACACCTGCTTCCCGGCAAAAACGTCTACCGTGCTGTCGCCAATTTTTTGCTTTTTAAACACCGCTGTTTAAATGACACCTGCTGACACGCCTTCCAGGCTACAAATCCTTGCGTCGTTGCCTACAGCCAAGCCAGAATCCGCCGGCTTGTGCGCCTTGGGGGCGGGTTCTATTGTGGTGCGGTCGCTGACGAATCAGCGATCGGGTCTCGCAGCCCGTCGATCTCTGGACGCACAACACCCGCTGTTTTTATGGCGGCTGTACGTGGGAGACCTTCGGGTCTGCCGGTTCTAGAGTCCCGGTCTGCGACCCGCGTACAGCTGCCACCAACCATTTCGTATCGCAGCGAAAGGTGGCAGCTCCGTCGACTCTAGGAGCTTTACCATGATCAAACCCACACCCAACCCACCCCAAACCGACCCCACCTCTCCCTACGAATCCCTCGACTCAAAAAAACTTCACCAAGCCGCCGACCGCGCCCTCGACCACTACTTCTGCCCACCCGGCTCCACCCCGCCGCCCTTCAGCCCCCGCGCCATGTACGCCGTCACCGCCGACACCAAAAACGAAGACCTGCTGGCCAACGCCTGCGAAACCCTCGCCTCGGCCAAAACCATCGCCCAGGAGTTCGCCGGGCTGGTCAAGCCATCGCAGCGGCGGACGCTGATGGGGATTGCGCAGTTGATCATGCTCGGCGAACTGGCGGTGAATCGGGTGCTTGATAATCTGGAGTTGCCGCAGTAGCGGGCCTTTGATGATCGTTCCCACGCTCTGCGTGGGAATGCCTCGAGGGACGCTCCGCGTTCCAGCTCTGGGGGACGCAGAGCGTCCCGGGCTGCATTCCCACGCAGAGCGTGGGAACGATCAACGCGTAAGCAATGAAGATTCCTGTGGGAGCGAGCCTGCTCGCGAAAGCGTCGGAGCAGTCAGCATTGCAACCGAACATTACGACAAATTCGCAGGCTGGCTCGCTCCCACAACAACCGCGCAAACAAGAGCCGGCTCGACCGCTCGTCTGAATACCGCCTGTACCTGTCAGATCTGACAGGTGTGCTTTTTTTCAAACTGGAGTGAGATGGATCCCATTCAATGCACGGCACGGCACGGCACGGCACGGCACGGCACGGCACGGCAAAATTCTCAGGGAGCGCTTCCATGGATATCCAGTCTTCGATTTTCAACGAATTGTTTGTCTTGTATCCGGTCATCATCAGGGGCTGGGTCACACCGGTGAAGCCGCAGGGCATTGCCCAAGGCGGGATTCCCAAGGTGCTTTACGATGGCGAGACGCAGGGTCTGGAATGTCTGATAGATCCGTGGACGGAAATGCAGCTCGCTTCCTGGACCATGGCCGCTGATGACCGCGTCGATCTGTACGTCAACGACAACCCTACTCCCGCAACGGGCAAGACCGTTGCCCCGGGCGAAGAACAACAGCGGGTGCGCTTGTACTTGCCCCACGGCTGGCTCAATCAGGGCGTCAATCGCCTGTATTACAAGGTCACGCGCGTAGGAGGTAACGATGAATCGTCTCGGGACACGCTAGCCCTCTACCATTTGCGTCTGCCGGAATCTCTGGATCTGATCATTCCGCCGGAAGTAGTACGTGAAGGCGTGGGGCCGGAGCTCGCCGCACGAGGTGTGACATTTGCGTTTACTTACACCAACCGACGCCACTTCGACTCCATCGTTTTTGCGCTCGGCGATACCACCGTGCGCTTCGACGTGCCCGACGCGCCGGCCCCGATCAACCTGACCCTGCTCACCGATACCTTCCAGCGTGCCGGTGACAACCCGAATGCTGTGGCGGAATTCAGAGTATTTGACCAATTGGGCAATGCCGTCATGTCAGGTGAAAAGCGCGTGGACATTCACCTCGGTCGCCTTTCTCTGCTGGCACCCACCGTCCGTGGCATGAACGGCAATCAGTTCAGTCCGACCACTCCGGAAATCAGAGTCCTAGTACCGCAGGGTTCGTTACTGCCCACCGACACGTTGTGGGTGAACTGGCAAGGCGCGACGGCTGTCCCTGAAGGCTCCTACCCAAGCCCGCCTCGGCTGGTCAGTGCCGGCCTGGAGATTGCGGTGCCGCGCTCGGTGCTCGCCTACAGCCTGGGCCAACGGGTTGCAGTCAGTTATTTTATCGACCGCGACGACAAACCCGTGGAGTCGGCTGTGTTGCTGCTGGACATTCTGCCGCTGCCGGCAACCGCTTTGAACTCCCCGAAAATTGTCGAGGCCGATGCCAACAATTTTCTCGACATAACGGCGCTCGGCACCAAAAACGCAACCATTCATGCGCTGCTGCATACCTTGATTGAAGCCGAACAGCCCTGCTGGCTGCGGCTTGAGGGTAAGAAGGCTGATGGCACTGCGCATAATCTGACGATCTGGGCAGGATTACCGGCCAAGGTCAACAGCACTTGGATCAGGCAAGGCTTCTGGCCGAAGTCGCTGGCTAACAGCTATCTCGTGCAATTGGGGCATGGCACGACACTGACGCTTAAATACCTGGTGGCGCTGGACAAGAGCAATATCGAAACGAACGCAGTGAAATTTCCGGATCGGGTTTACACGATCAAGTCTGTGGAACTGGTTGTGCCGACACTGGACAGGGTATTGGACTCGAACGGTGAGGAAGTGCTGGAAGGGGGATGGACGGTCAGCACTAGCTTAACGTTGTCGGGAACTGCCAGTAAGGGACTGGATATCGAGGTGTTCGATGATGATGGGTCGAGCACTGTTGCCAAAGGGCGAGCGACGGCCGACCCGCTGACGGGGATCTGGACACGAGAAGTGACTGTTGCTGAAGGGAAGCACCGGTTATTTGCGAGATCGTTGTATCACAGTGGAGAAGTTGATTCAGGCGCGCGTAGTCTTACGGTGACAGCGGATGTCGCGCCGACGATTGATTCGGTTAAAGGCTCGCCCAGCAACGTCGAAATACCTGAAGGAGGTTCAACGTCGGATACAAGTGTGACGCTGACAGGGAAAGCAGCCAACGGATTGAAAGTGAATATTCTGGACGGATTGACCTCCATTGGCGGCCCCACAGCCGATCCTGCCGATGGTGTTTGGACGATGACAGCCACTTTCAGCGTAGGCCTCCATGAAATCACCGCTGAGGCAGCGTATGGCTCAGGCAATAAGTCCGCAGTCAGAAAATTCAATGTTGTGGCTGCGCTGACCATCGACGAAAGTGTTATGAATCTAGACGCAGTGAAATTCGTACAAAGCTACGGCTGGGGCACTAAAGAAGTTCCCGGAAACGTTCTGACTCGTCAGGCACAAGGTGGCACTCCACCCTACACCTATCAATCAGATAATCCGGCCGTGGTTTCAGTGACATCTACAGGAAAGGTTACCGGATTAAAAAATGGCACAACAACGATTCGAGTGCGCGATGTCTCAGGCGCCGCCGTTTCGTTTAGTGTGAATGTTAAAAACGTTTATCGAATCACCAAGGGAAGTACGACGTATATCGGCGATCCTGGAGGCATTGCCGCGCAGCAATGGATCGGAAGCCAAGGTGGCCTCCATCTCGGCCAAATCCACAACGTTTGGCACGCCGCAACCCTTAACGCTAACTTCACAAACGTTTTCGGCGATTTGTTCGAGAGCATTCAATGGGGAAGCCCATTGTCATCGTGGGTGTACACTCACGGTCTCCCCAATGGGACTAGGTATATGTCCTGGTCAAATGGCATATCCTTTCACACCGGGACCTTTGCCCCCCCATTTCGGGCACTGTTCGTTGTCCCGACATGATGGTTGAAACTGTCCAATCGGCTTATTGATTTAAAGCCACCTGTCGCCTAAACCACACTCCGAAAAAGTGCCTAAATTACTGATGGAGGCCATACTCGCGCACCGGCAATCACCAAGTCTTACGGATGATGATCGTCCCCACGCTCTGCGTGGGAATGCCTCAAGGGACGCTCCGCGTTCCAGCTCTGGTGGGGACGCAGAGCGTCCCGGGCTGCGTTCCCACGCGGAGCGTGGGAACGATCAACGCGTAAGCAACGAAGATTCCTGTGGGAGCGAGCCTGCACGCGAAGGCGGTGGGTCAGTCACTGAGGCTTCGACTGGCGGATTGCTTTCGCGAGCAGGTTCACTCCTACAGGGGGGCGGGTTAAGGCTGGAACCATTCGTGGCGTTCGTTGAAGGTTTGCTGGATGAGGTCGATGAGGGTTTTGATTTCGGGGGAGTTTTGCGAGTCGGTGTTGACGGCGAGCCACGCGTGTAGCTGCATCGGTTCGGCGAATAATCCGGGCAGTGCGATGAGGCCACGGTCGAAGCGGCTCATGTATGCCGGCAGCAACCCGATGCACGCGCTGCAGCGAATCATCTCCAGCATCAATCCATAAGACTGCATCTGCACCACCCCAGCCAACCTCTCCTCCACCAACTCATTCCACGGCCGAAAGCTCTCAACCTGTCGGTCATGCTGCCAGTGCACCAACATGAAATCAGCCAGATCTTCCGGCGTTTCCGGTCGCGCTGTCACCCGTGAATAGCGCTTGGCGATATGCGGCAGGTACTCGATCCGCGCGAGGTGTTGCGGTTGGCTGGTGGAAAAGGTCGGGCCGGAGTTTGGGCATTCGCCAGGAGCAAGCCACAGGACAATGTCGGCGCTGACCGCACGCAATGCCAGTTCGCAATCCAGCGCGATAATTTCCAGGCGCAGGCTGGCGTTGCGCCGCAGCAGTGCGATGAGGTCGCGGCCGAGGATGTCGTGCAGGATCGATTCGGCGATGGCCAGACGAATCAGCGGTTGTTCGATGACCGGGAGTTTGCGTTCGTGGGCCAGGGTGATGAGTCGGGCCTGCAACTGTTGGCCTTCGCGGGTCAGGCTGAGGGCGCTGCCCTGGAAGCTGAACAGGCTGCGTTGCAGTTGCTGTTCGAGTTGCGCGAGTTGTTTGCGCAATACAGTTGAGCGCACGTTGAGGCTGCGCGCGGCTTGCATGAAGCAGCCGCAGCGAGCACTGACCAGGAAGTATTGGGCGACTTCGCTGTCGATGGTCGCGGCCTGGTTTAGCCAGGGCTCGGAGCGGGATTGCGGCGATTGATAATCAACGGTGCCCGGGCGTCCTGCGGGTTCGGTGAATGACATTGATGACTCCCTGTCGATCTAATGTGGTGTCGTTACGCAAATCTTTGTAGGAGCTGCGGCACGCTGCGATCTTTTGATCTTTAAAAGCAAAATCAACAGATCGCAGCCTCGTTTCACTCGACAGCTCCTACAGAAACACCGTGTGTCAGTTACCTATCACTTTGTTCAGTTCGGCACCGTCAATGCTCAGCGTCGCGGTGTTGAGCATGCCGTCCAGATAAGCTTGGGCGATCTGTTCCTGGCGTTGTGCGCGCAGGGCCTGGGTCAGTTGGTCGCGCAGTTCCTCCAGCGTCGCGGTGCGGGCCGGTTGTTGTTCGGTGAGTTTGATCACGTGGAAACCGGCGGCGCTTTGCACCGGATCAGACACGGCGCCCACCTTGAGCCGCGCCACAGCGCCACGTACTTCCGGCACCAGTTGCTGCAACGGTTGCAGGCCGGTATCACCGCCCCGCTCTGCCGTGACGCGATCCTGCGAATATTGCGTAGCGAGCGCCGCAAAATCAGCCGGTGCTGATTGCGCCTTCTTGCTCAATTCAGCGGCTTGTTTGCGCACGGTTTCCACATTCGCTGCGTCACTGACGCCAAGGAAAATCTGACTGACCCGGTACATCGGCGGCGTCTGCCAATTGGCCTTGCCGGCGTCGTACGCCTGCTGCAATTCAGCTGCGCTCGGATACTCCGCCGGCACCTGACTCACCGAGCGCAAGTAATCACGAAACACGATTTGCTCAGTCGCTGCGCGAGTCTGCCGGGCGACGTCCGGACGCTGCGCCCAACCCTGCGCATCGGCCTGTTCCAGCACCGCTTTCTCGGCCAGCCGCGCACGAATCCAGCGCTCCAGTGCCTCACGGTTGCCGCGCAATTGCTCGCGGGTTTGCGCCGGGACGGTGGCCAGCAGCGCCTGCAATTCCTCTGGCGAAACCTGCTGATTGCCCAACCGCGCGACCGCTGGCCCGGCTGCAACCGCCGGAAACGGCGACGGCTGCTGGGCGGCGACCGGATCACTGCCCGGTCGCAGCAGCAGCGCCACGGCCACCACCAACAACGCCACCGCTCCGGCGCCGATCACCATGGCAGGCTTTTTCACAGTGCGACTTCCTCTGCTTCGGCGACAGCGGATTTGGCGGGTTGCACAGCAGCGGTCTGGCTAAAATCGCGCAGGTAAACGATGAATTCCTGCAACAGGCGATCCCACAACTCCAGATTGCCGCGCAGGTGCTCGTTGCTCACCCCTGCGGCCACGACCACGTCCATTTCCATCAGCAGAAACTCACCCTGCAACGACAACCGTGCAAACCGCCGCGTAGCGTTCCACTGCTCGGCCACGCCCTGGGGCAAGTCGCCCTGCACGCGCAGCGCACAGCTGAAGGTGAAATCAACAAAGCTGCCCTGTTCCACCGCCGGGTTGCCGAAGCGCACGGCGTAGCCGATGCCCTGACTGGCGCTGAGCAACTGGACGATGCCGTTCTGTTCGCTCTGGTTGACGCGGTAACCGGCGGCTTGCAGGACGTCGGTCAGTGATTGCGGGGAAACGTGGGTGATCAATTGAGTCATGGCTTTCTTCCTTGTTATCAGTGAGCGATCGCCGCTTGCGGCGCGTCGAATTGGGTTTTGTACAGCTCGTCGCCAAAGCCCTGGGCCAGTTCATCGAACTTGACCCGGGCGCTGCCGGCGAAGGGCTGGCGGATCTTCATCACTTCGGCGACGTCGATGTTTTCGTAGGCCGTGAGGATCTGTTTGGCGACGCCGTACATTTGCTGATTCTTGGCTGAACATTGCTGCACTTGTGTGTCACGTTCCGCCAGTTGCGCTTGCAGCTTTGAGCGTTCGGCTTCTTTGCCGCGAGCGAGGACCAGCAACTCGTCGTAGGCTTTTTTGAACTTGCCGGTCTGCTCGGCACTGGCCGCGACTTGCGCCTGCGCCTGGCTGTGCAGGCTCTGTTGCTGCCCGGCGAGTTGCTCGGCGAGGCCTTTGGCCTTGGCCAGTTCGGCGGTCAATTGCTTGATTTGCGCTTGCGCTGCCTTGGCTTCGTTCTGCGCCGCCAGTTGCGCGGCGCTGGCCTGGGCCTGTTGGCTTTGCAGGGCCTGCAATTGCTGGGTGGTGCTGCGCAATTGCGTGCGCAAGCGTTCTTCCATGCCTTCGGCGCTCGCCCCGGTGGCAATCAACAAACCCAGGCCCAGCGCGAGAAAACGCGTGTTCATAAAGCTCTCCCGGCGCCTTAGAAGCGCGTGTTGATCTCAAGCTGCAAGACGTCGATGTCGAACGGCGCGCCGTACACCGCTTCGGTGCTCATCCAGCGACCCGTGGCGGAAACGTTCTTCGCCAGGCCGTAGTTGCCGCCCATGAAATAGCCCTTGGCGTTGGTGCCGCCGAGGTGGAACGACGAGTCGTTGAAGCCGTCGGGCAAGGCGTCCGGCTGGATGTACTTGTAGCCGGCGAACAGGTTCCAGTCGCCCTTGCGTTTGAGGTCCAGTGCGTTGCCGAGGGTGAACTGCACCATCCATGCATTGGCGCCGCTTTCGATCTCGCCGTTGCTGTCGAGGTTGTTGACGATCTGCCCGGCGGAGCGCTTGCGCATGTCGCCTTCGTCGTAGCTGAGGTTGTGGATGTAGTTGCCCTGGCTACGCAGTTTGAAGTCCTGCGGCAGGTCGGCGTCCCACACGACGTTGAGATCGAGCAGGTTGAACTCGGACGCAAGCCCGACGAATTGCGGCTGCGGTGTAGCGCTCGGGTTGAGCGGGTTCGGCGTGATGTCACGCAGCAGGAACACGCTGTTGCCCTTCTGCATGAACGCCGCGCGGGTGCCGTCGCTGTCGCAACCCGGCGCGCCGGCCCACGGTTCGCAGGGGCTGGAGCGCTGGCCCTGTATGTCATCGAAGCGGTAATAGGCCAGCGCGCCTTTGAGGCGGTTGTTGCTATTGATCGCCCATTTCGCGCCGAGCTGCGCGCCGTACAGCCACTTGTTGTCGCTCTCTTCCTTGTCGAAACCGTTGCTGCTGGAGGTGTCGTTGGTGTAGTCCACCGGGAATGCGCCGACGGTGCCGAACACCCCCCAATCGCGGTTGAGCTTGTGGTCGAAGATCGCTGCCACACCGTCGAAATTCAGGTCGTTGGAATAGAGCATGTCGGTGGACATGAACGGGTTGGCGAAGCGCCCGCCGGTCAGGGTCAGTTCGTCCGTTGGCTTCCAGCTCAGGTAACCCTGATCGAGCCAGATGTCCTTCTTGGCGAAGCCGCCACCGAGGTTCTGCGTGGTCGATACCGGGTTGTTGTCCGAACCGGTGCCGATGCGAATGCCGGCGGTCCACTCTTCCGAGATCAGCGCTTTCATGCCCAGGCGTGCGCGCAGGCGAAAGAGATTTTCGCGGTCTTCGCGGGTGTTGAGCAACGGCGGCAGGCTGGTGCTGCTGTTGGGATTCACGTCGTACGGGCCATTGTTGTTGAGCTTGGCGAAGTCGACGATTTCGTTGCTGTTGTTGCCCGAGTAGTAACGCGATTCGTCACGCAGACGAATGTCACCATCGAAACTGATGCGCGAGGCCCAGTCCGGAAAAGTATTCGGCGCTGCCCAGTTTTCCTGTTTGGCGGTGGCCATGACCTCGGCTTTGACCTGATCACGGATCTGGTCGCGCACCGCTGCCGGCACGTACTGCACGCGCACATCCCCCGGCGCGGCGACCGGTCCAGCCGCTACGGCAGTGGACGCGGCAGCCTGTTTGGCCTGCGCCGCTTCGTTCTGGGCCTGGGCGATCAGCGCGTCGGCCTTGTCCTGTTTGAGAATGCCCTGCTCGACCAGCAAGCGGATCAGATTGATCGTGGCGTTCTCCGAAGGCGCAGGCGCTGCCACGGCCTGACCGACCAGGGTCGCAATGACCATGCCGACCGCCAGGGACAATCGATTCACGTTGGAAATCATCTGCACACAACTCCTTTTGCCAAAGCTTGAATAAGTGAATTAACCCGGACGCCGCCCTTGCAGGGACAGGCGCACGGGCAAAGTAATGGAGGCCGGAGGCCGTTCGCTGAGGGCTGGCGCACCGCGTAAAGCGGCCAGCACCTGGGTATCGATTTGCGGGTTGCCACTGGACTTGATCAGCTCGACACGGGTGATCTCGCCGACGCTGCTCAGCCATACATCGGCCTGTAGCGAGAACGCGAGGTTGCGCAGCTCGGGGTTCTCGCGCAGCAAACGCTGGAAGGTGAACGCGAGAAACTGGCTGTACGTGCCCGTACCCAAACGCCCGCCGCCGGCACCGGCCATGCCGCCGCCCTTGCCCGCGCCGATGTTGAAAGCGTCGCTGCCGGCCTGCGCGTCGCCGTCCATTTGCATCGGGTTGGCCAGGTCGTCCGCCGGCGATGGCGGTGCTTCTTCTTCAGGCTTGACCTCCTCCGGCTCCGGCGTTGGCTCGGGCTCGACGACTTTTTCTTCCACCGGCGTTTCCGGCTCTGGCGGTTTCTCCGGCGGCGGTGGTGGCGGTGGCGGCAACGGAATGATCGTCGGCACCTTCGGCGCTTCGCGACGCACGCCGGCCATGTCGTTGGCCCACTGCCAGAGGAACCACGCGGCGAGTGCGCCGACCAGCAATCCGGCGCCCCACTTCACATAACGCAACGGCGACTTTTTCACGGGCGGCGGTTCGATCGGGAGTTGTGCGGTCATGACTCAGCCCTGACTCGGTTTGCCGGTGACGAGACCGACCTGGGACAGTTCGAGCCGGCGCAGCAGGTCCAGCACTTCGATGACTTTCTGGTACTGCACCGTCGCATCGCCACGCACGATCACCGGAAAATCCGGGCTCTGCGCTTTCTCGATGCGCAGGCGTTCTTCCAGCTCCGCCAACGTCACGGGATAGGCATCGAGAAACACCTGGCCGCCGTCGTTGACCGAGATCGCCTTGGTCTTGGCCTCCGACAGCGACACCGAAGCGCTGGCCTTGGGCAGGTTGATCTGGATCCCGGAAACCTGCGCGGTGGCAGTGAGGATGAACATCACCAGCACCACCATCAGCACATCGACCAGTGGGGTGATGTTGATGCTGTCGACTGCGGCATCGTCATCATCGTCGTGGGAGGCATTTACGGACGCCATGGCAGTACTCCTCAGGCCGGTACGGAGTGGTTGGCGTGATGGCCGCGCTGGTGCGACGCCTCACTGAACTGGCTCTCGCCATGCATCTCCGCCAGACGAGTGATGAACTCGTCGACGAACACACGCATGTCGGCGCTGACTTCCTTGTTGCGAGTGATCAGGCGGTTGTAGCCAAACAGCGCCGGGATCGCGACGAACAGGCCCATCGCTGTGGCGAGCAGTGCTGCGGCCATGCCCGGCGCGATGGCGTTGATGTTGACGTCGCCGGCCATTGCCGTGCCGAGGAACACCACCATGATCCCCAGCACCGTGCCTAGCAGGCCGATATACGGACCGCCGGCGATGGCGTTGGACAGGGTCGAGAGTTTCGAACTCAGTTGCTGGTTCTCGCGGGTGCGCACGCCGTCCATCGAGCAGCGAATGGCCTCGATAGTCGCGGCAGAGACCGAAGAGGTATCGGCGCCCTGCTCGCGGCGGGTGCGGATCTCTTTGACCGCCACCAGATAGAGGCGCCACAGCGACGAATGCTGCAGACGCTGAGCCAGTTGCGCGTCGTCGGCGAACATTTCCAGACGCGTGCCGACCTTGGCGAATTGCACGCGAAAGTCTTCGTTGGCCGCAGTGACGCGACTGAGGCTGCGGTTCTTGCGCAGCATGATGATCCACGACTGGAACATCATCAGCACCAGCACGGCGATGATCACCCAAGCGTCGATCGGCACCGCGTTGAGGAGGAAGCCGAGGCTGCCGAAACCGAAGCCGGATTGTTCTTCATCGACGCCGTAAGCGACCAGTTTCGACTCGGCGCCTTGCGAGGTGGCATCGGCCAGCAACAGCGCAGCAGGACGGGCGACCTTCGACAGGCGCAGCTCATCAATAGCGCCAGTGAATGGCTGCAACGCGCCTTCCTGCAGATCGGCGCCGATGGCCATGACCGAGTTGAACGCCGGCATCGCCTGAGCCAACGCAGCACTTTCGCGACCGTTGATGTACAGGGTGACTTTCGAGCCCTCGGCGGTCAGCGCAACGTGTTGCCATTGCGCCGGCGCCAGCGCCTGCGTGGCAGCGGCGCGCTGGCCGTCGATTTCGACGAACGGCAGGCCTTGGCTAACGCCGATCAGCAGGCTCTGCGAGCCTTCGCGCCGAGCCAGGATCAGTTGTTCGCCAGTGGCCTGATCCAGACGCAGCCAGGCACTGAAGGTGAACGCGCTGCCGGCGTTGTGTTGCAGTGAAGGACTGGCCGGTAGCAGTAACGGTTGACCGCTGAACTGTAACGCACGGCCGACGACGCCATCGATCGCTGTGCCGGTCGCGCTTTGCGCGGTGTTGCCGTACGCAGTGGTGTCTTTCGCCGGGGTGCCGGTGGCGCTGTCGAAGTGATACAGCGCGGTGTAACTCGGATCGAAGGTCAACTGGCCGTTGCCGGTAGCCGGGGCTTTCTGGTTGCCGTAATACATCCAGATGTCCTGACGCTGACCGCCCTCGACATTCGGCACATCGACCCAGATCAGCGCCATGCCCATCAGCGCATCGAAACTCTCGATCTGGTGGTTGAGCACGGTTTTGTCATCGGCAGCGACAAAGCGCAGATCGGAGCCGTCCTCTTTCACGCCGTCGAAGGTGAAGTTGCCGGTGTGCAGGCGCACCAGCAGCGCGGTGCGGCCGAGGGCCTGATTGATCGCCGCGCCTTGTGGCGTGGTGTCGACGGCGATCTGTTTGCGGTAATGCCAGTCGTCCTGCCACCAGGCCTGAGCCGTGGCCGGGAGCACGAAGCCCAGGCAGATCAACAACGAAAGGAAGAGGCGTTGCATGGACGTGCTCCGTTAGAAAGTGGCTTGAAGGTTGAAGTGCAGGCGCGATTCCTGCTTTGAGGTGTTCGGCCCTTCGAGTAGCGGGTAGCCCCAGTCGAGGCTGCCGGACAGCCATTTACTGAGGCTGGCGCGGGTGCCGAGGCCGACGCTGGCCAGGGCGTAATTGGCGTCCTGATCCGGCAGTTCGTCGCGCAGGTACAACTGCGCGCCTTCGGCGAAGGCATAGAAGCGCCAGTCCTGCATCCACGTGCCGGCGAATTTCGCCAGCGACGGTGTGCGCAATTCCTGGCTGAGCAGGTAGCCGTCATCGGCGGTACGTTCAGCCGCGAGATAGCCGCGCACCGAGGTGGCGCCACCGGCGGAGAATTGTTCGTTGGAAACCAGCGGCCCCGAGGCGAGTTGGAATGCGGCTTTGCTTGCGCTCTGCCAGTCGCTGTCGAAGGTCCAGGTGTAGTTGGTGTCGCCCTTGAGCACGGCGAAACTCGGTTTGGCGCGATAGCGTTTGTAGTCGAAGTCTTCGTCGTCGCTGCCGTAGCCGAACACGCTGCGCGTGGCGGCAACCAGACTCAGGCCGAGGCCGAGCTGGCTCTTTTCGCTGTAGCGATAGCCGTTGTAAGCGAAGGTGAACGGCGCGTATTTGAGCGGCACCTTGTCGCTTTCGCCGGACAGGCTCAGGCGCTCGTCGAAGTCCTTGAAGTCGATGCCGGCCGACAGCGAGTTCGACCAGTTGCCACTCGAGGGCAGCGTGTAAATTGCCGCGACGCCGTAGCTGTGCCCCTTGCCGAGCACGTTGCTGCCGCCGATGGTGGCGACGTTGCTGTCGGACTGGTAACCGGAGAATTGCACGCTCCAGCGCTCGCTCAGCGGCGCGGTGTAGGACCCGGACCAGACCTTGGCGTTGTCGGTTTCCTGCGGCGCGGTGAAGAACGTCAGGTTGACGCTGTGACCGAGTTGCCAGAGGTTGTTGTAACCGAGGCTGGTGACGCTGCGCAGCTTTTCGGTGTCGGCGCTGTAGTCGTTGTTGAGGCCGACGCTGGCCGTCCATGGGTTCTGGTCTTCGACCTGCAAGTCGACATCCATGGTGCCGGGGCGCTGACCTTCGCGCACCAGCGGCATGACCTGGCGACCGGGGGTCTTGTTAAGTTGCGCGAGTTCGCCCTGGACCTTGGCGAAGTCCGGCACCTCGCCTTCTTTCAGCGCCGGGACGTTGTCGCGAATGTCCAGCGGCGAATAGTGTTTGGCGCCGACCACGCGCACCCGGCCGACCTTGGTTTCGCTGACTTGCAGATAGACGATGCCATCAGCCACGGCCTGCTCGGGCAGCTCGACAAATACCGATTGATAGCCGCGCTCCTGATAGGCCTTCTGCAACGCATCGCGGGCGCCTTCGATATCGCTCAAGGCTTTCTGCGGGCCGAGAAACGGGTACACCGCTTCTTCGATCGCCCGCGCATCAAGCACGGTGTTGCCGCGCACGAAGTATTCGTTGACGTCGACCAGTCGCTGCGCGGCGGGCGCTTCTGTGCCCTCCTCGGCCAGCGCCGGCTGCGCGCCCGCCGTCACCAGCAGCCAGCCCCACAGTGCCAGCCGTGACGTGAAAATCCGTTCCACACTACCCCCTGAAATTCGCGATGACCTGTAGGCGTTAGCGCCCGATGTGATGCGTCAATTGCTGATCGTTGTGGCGCAGGCATGCTTGCCCAGCCAGGTGTGCAACAGCGCAAAGTTCAGCGAGAACTCGGGCATTTGCAGCAAGGCACCGCAGAACACTTCGCCGATGATTTTCTGAATCAGCAGCACCGCACGCGGCTCGTTGAGCAGCGTGGCGATGTCACGGCTGAGGGCGGTGAAACTCCAGACCTTCTGGTTCAGGCCAAGGCCGACGAACCAGCGGAACAGCAGGTTGTAATTGAGCTGTTCATAGAGCTGCTGTTCGCTGGGCACCGAATACAGCAATTGCAGGAGCAGGATGTGCATCACCGTCTGCGCGGGAATGAGCATGCCGGGTGCGGCATTGAGGTCGCGCAGCAGGTCCTGGTGGGCGTCGAGCAGATCGTCGATCTGCGGGCGCAGCAGCACCAGCGAATGGCCCGGCGGAATGTAGCTGGAGACCTCTTTCAAAGCGCCCTGCCAGTCATCCTGCGAGACGATCCAGACCCACGGCGCGCCGTAGCGATACACCGAAACCGGCTTCTTGCGCGCGGCTTCGACGATCTTCGACAGGCGTTGATCGAGCTCCTGCATGCCCACTTTCGAATAGCGTTCCATAGTCCCCATTGCCTCACTCCCGGCGTCCCGCCTCGGCTTGCAAAGTGCGCCCCGAAAGGCCCCTCAAGCGCGTTACACAGGCATGACCGGACTGGCAAAGGGCTACCGAACTTTTGTCATAAAAGCTTCATTACCGAAGATGGCATCGGTGGTGCCGATGCCCTGTAGGAGTGAGCCTGCTCGCGATGGCGTCAGGTCAGCCAACTTCTCTGTGACTGATACACAGCGATCGCGAGCAGGCTCACTCCTACACGGGAATTGTGTGTGGCAGGCCCTCCTGGTTGTGCACATGAACCTGTGGGAGCGAGCCTGCTCGCGAAAGCGCTGTGTCAGGCAATGAGGATGTTGGATGTGCCGCCGCCTTCGCGAGCAGGCTCGCTCCCACAAGGTGGACTGTGGTTGCACCGTTGCGTGACATTCGCGTGACATTCACGGGGTTAAATCCCGGCCCGTTCAGGCGTATAACCTTCACAAGACTTTCAATCGGCACGCCGACTTCAACACAGGGTAGTGACATGACCACAGCAAACATCCTTGGCAACCTGTTCCCTTCGGTCAGCGACATCCCGGAAAAATATCGCCTCGACGCTCAGGTCGAGCAGCGTGAATATCTGGTCGATGGCCAGTTGCGCCGCTGGGACGGCCCGCTCGCGCAGGTGCGCAGCCCGGTCTATCTGAAAAGCGAAAACGGCGAAGAACAGGTGATCCTCGGCAGCACGCCGCTGCTGGATGCCGACACCGCCCTCACCGCCCTCGACGCTGCCGTTCGCGCTTACGATCGCGGCCAAGGCCTGTGGCCAACCATGCGCGTGGCCGAACGCATCCAGCACGTCGAAGCATTCCTTGGTCGTATGCGCGAGCAGCGCGAAGCCGTGGTCAAGCTGCTGATGTGGGAGATCGGCAAGAACCTCAAGGACTCGGAAAAAGAGTTCGATCGCACCTGCGATTACATCGTTGACACCATCAACGCATTGAAAGAACTCGACCGCCGCTCCAGCCGCTTCGAGCTGGAGCAGGACACCCTCGGCCAGATCCGCCGCGTGCCGCTCGGCGTCGCCTTGTGCATGGGGCCTTACAACTACCCGCTGAACGAAACCTTCACCACGCTGATTCCGGCACTGATCATGGGTAACACCGTGGTGTTCAAACCGGCCAAGCTCGGCGTGCTGCTGATTCGGCCGTTGCTCGAAGCCTTCCGCGACAGCTTCCCGAGCGGCGTGATCAACGTCATCTACGGCAGCGGCCGCGAGACCGTCAGCGCGCTGATGGCCAGCGGCAAGATCGATATCTTTGCCTTCATCGGCACCAACAAGGCTGCCAGTGACCTGAAGAAGCTGCACCCGAAACCACACCGTTTGCGCGCCGCTCTCGGTCTGGACGCCAAGAACCCGGGCATCGTTTTGCCCGAAGTCGATCTCGACAATGCAGTCAGCGAGGCCGTCACTGGTTCGCTGTCGTTCAACGGCCAGCGCTGCACCGCACTGAAAATCCTCTTCGTCCATGAAGACGTGGTCGACAGCTTCATCGAGAAATTCAACGCCAGACTGGCCACGCTGAAACCAGGCATGCCGTGGGACAGCGGCGTGGCGCTGACGCCACTGCCGGAGTCGGGCAAAGTCGACTATCTGCACGGTCTGGTCGCGGATGCGCAAAGCAAAGGCGCCCAGGTGGTCAACCCGAATGGTGGCGAGTCCCACGCCTCGTTCTTCTACCCGGCAGTGCTGTATCCGGTGAATCCGCAGATGCGCGTTTATCAGGAAGAACAGTTCGGCCCGGTCGTGCCCATCGTGCCGTACCGCCACCTCGATACCGTGATCGACTACGTACTGGAATCGGATTTCGGTCAGCAGTTGAGCATCTTCGGCACCAACCCGGTGGCGGTCGGCCGGCTGGTTGACACCTTTGCCAATCAGGTCGGGCGGATCAACCTCAACGCCCAGTGCCAGCGCGGCCCGGACACTTACCCGTTCAATGGCCGCAAAAACTCCGCCGAAGGCACGCTGTCGGTTCACGATGCATTGCGAGTGTTTTCGATCCGCACCCTGGTGGCGACCAAGTTCCAGGAGAGCAACAAGGATCTGATCAGCGAGATCATTCGCGGGCGTGATTCGAGCTTCCTGACCACCGATTACATCTTTTGACGGGTGATCGGCAGGATTGAATGATCCTGCCGATCCGTCAGCCCCCCGGCGATTCAGTGACTACACTCAGCCCAGCATTGCTGGATGCCCGGGAGGCTGACCATGCTCGATTACTTCGCATTGGGTCTGTTGGTTTTTGTCGGTCTCGTGCTGTTTTACGGGATCATCGTGCTGCATGACATCCCGTACGAGATCGCCGTCCACCGCAACCACCCGCACCAGGACGCGATCCATGCCACGGGCTGGGTCAGTCTGTTCACCTTGCATGCACTCTGGCCGTTTCTGTGGATCTGGGCGATGGCTTATCGCGAGGACCGCGGTTGGGGGTTCGGCGATGGCAAACCCATTCAGAATCACGTCAATCAACTGGAGCAGCAGGTCGTCGAGCTGCAAGCCCGGATCGAGCGGCTCGAAGCGCAGTCGCCGGTTGCGCCGCAATCTGACAGCCGGGGGATCTGAGCATGGATCTGTTGCTCATCCTCACGTATGCCGCGCTCTGCGTCGCCATCTTCAAGATCTTCCGCATTCCGCTGAACAAATGGACGGTGCCCACCGCTGTGCTGGGTGGCGTGCTGATCATCGGCGCGCTGATTTTCACCATGAACTACAACCATCCCTATTCCGAGGTGGCGCGCTCCTACTTCGTCTCGGTGCCGGTTATTCCGATCATCAGTGGCCAGGTGATCGACGTACCGGTAAAGGGCAACGAACCCCTGGAAAAAGGCGACGTGCTGTTCCGCATTGATCCCACGCCTTTCCAGAACCGCCTGAAATCGCTCAAGGCGCAACTGGTTGCAGCCAAAGGCGACCGCTACCGCATCACCGAACTGATTCGCCGCAACTTCGGCACCCAGCGTGAACTGGACGCGGCCATCGCCCGCACCGACGATCTGCAGGCGCAACTGGACAATGCGCAGTTCGAGCTGGACAACACCGTGGTTCGAGCACCGAGCAAAGGCTTCGTCACCCACGTTTCGCTGCGACCGGGGATGATGGCGAGCAAGCTGCCGCTGCGCCCGTCGATGGTGTTTATCCCGCAGGAAGGTCAGTACTTCGCCGCTTGGATGCGTCAGAACAGCCTGCTGCGTCTGACCGTGGGCGACGAGGCCGAAGTCGCCTTCGACGGCATTCCCGGCAAGGTCTTCGCCGGTCGGGTGAAAAGTGTGATCGGGGTGATCGCCGAGGGCCAGGTGCAACCTTCCGGTACCCTGATCAGCTACACCGGTTCGCCACCGGCCGGACGGGTGCCAGTGATCATCGAGATAACCGATCCGGCGTTCGCCGAATACAGCGCGCTCATGCCGGGCGGCGCCTACGGGCAAGCGGCGCTTTACAGTCAGCACTTTCACCACATCGGCGCGATGCGCAAAATCCTGCTGCGCATGTCCGCCTGGATGAATTACATTTTCCCCTTCCACTGATTTGACTGACTCACGAGGTTCGCACTGACTACTTACAGCACCCACCGCCTGCCACCGCTGTTGCGCCGTATCCTGCGTCCGTTGCTGGACCCGTATCGGCGCTACCGTCACGCCCGACTGATCCATTCCGTGCGGGTGGCCTTGGGGTTGCTGGCGACGATTCTGCTGACCACTGGCATCAATCTGCCCCACGGCGAATGGGCATCGGTGACCATGCTGGTGGTCATCGGCGGTTTGCAGCACCACGGCAACATCGGCAAAAAAGCCGCCGAGCGCGCCATCGGCACCCTGATCGGTGCAGGGGTCGGATTGGCCCTGGTGGCGCAGCACGCCTGGCTGGGCATGCCGTGGCTGACCTATTTTTCCATGGCTGTGGTCTGTGGTTTTTTCTCCTATCACGCGATTGGCAAGGGCGGCTACACCGCCCTGCTCTCGGCCATCACCGTGTTCATCGTCGCCGGGCATGGCGACAATCCGATCACCGATGGACTGTGGCGCGGGGTCGACATCCTGATCGGCATCGCCCTCGCCCTGGCGTTTTCCTTCGCCCTGCCGCTGTACGCGGTCTACTCGTGGCGCTACAACCTCGCCGATGCCTTGCGCGACTGCGCCACGGTGTACGGGCGCATCATCAACGGTGAAGCGGTCAGCGCCGACGAACACGTGCGGCTGATGAGCAAGGTCGGTGCGGTGATGGTGCAGTTGCGCTCGCTGATGCCGTCGGTGTCCAAGGAAGTGAAAATTTCCATGACCGAGCTCGACGCCATTCAGCGCAACCTGCGCATGTGCATCAGCACGCTGGAGATCCTCGGCAATATCCGCCCCAACGCAAGCGACCCGCAGGCCACGGCACATCTGCAAACGGCACTGAAGGCTGAGCACCGGCAAATTCGTGTGCAGCTGATCGGCATGGCTCGCGCGTTGAAAACCGGGGCCTCGCAACGGCTGGAGCGACCGATGGAGCTGCCAGCAGTGGACCTTGATGCGCCGGTTGCCAATACGCTCGACGGCTACCGGATGTTGACCCGACAACTGGCGGCCAATATCAGCGAGATGCGCCAGCGCCTGGCAGCGACCGCACCGCGCTGGAACATCTGATCCTTACTGCGCCGCCAGCCGCCGGGCTTTCCCGCCCCAACCTTGTTGCATGCCGGCGGCCGCCAGCAGGATCGCTGCGACGCCTATCCATTGCAGCAATTGGAGGCGATGGCCGAAGGCGAACCAGTCAACGAAAATCGCCGCGATCGGATATATAAAGGACAGCGCGCCGGTCAATGCCGTCGGCAATTTTTGAATCGCGCCGTACAGCAAAACGTACATCAGACCGGTGTGCACGATCCCGAGAGTCAGCAGACTCGCCCACGCATCGGCGCCTTGTGGCAACGCATCGAAATGCGCGAACGGCGCGAGCAACAACACACCGGTGCACACTTGAACCAGCGCGATGAGGTGCGGCGGCGTGCCGGTCAGGCGCTTGATGATCAGTGCGGCAATCGCATACAGAAACGCCGCGCCCAACGCCAGGGCAATTCCCAGCAGATAGTCATTGCCGCTCTCGCCTTGGGTACCATGGGCGCTGACAATCGCCAGCATGCCCAGAAACGAAATCGCCAACCAGAACAGCTTCTGCAAGGTGATTTTTTCGCCGAGGAACAACGCCGCCAGGCCGACCAGCATGAACGGCTGCACGTTATAGACCGCCGTACCAATGGCAATCGAGGCGCGGGAATAGGATGCGAACAGCAGCACCCAGTTGCCGACAATCGCCATTCCACTGAGCACCGCCAGCAGAAACGTTGTGCGGGTCAGAATCCCCGGACGCAGGAATCCGAACGCGGCGCAGACCAACAGCAAGGTGCCGGCGCCGAACACGCAGCGCCAGAACACCACGTCCAGCACCGGTTGCCCGGACACCAGCACAAACCAGCCGATCGTCCCGGATATCAGCATGGCGGCGGTCATTTCCAGCGAACCGCGGCGGATTGCGTTGTCCATCATCTTCTCCTGAGGCTGTGAGCGAAGCATGGCAAAAGTATGCCAAGCGCACCTCGGGCTGCTCCAGCGCATAAAGCAGGCTAAACTTGGTTTTCGCCTTTTTTATCGAGGGTGATTCGCGCCCTTCGCCTAATCCGGAGTTTGAATGTGACTGACGATATCGATCAGATCCTTATCAGCGCGCTGATGGAAGACTCGCGTCGCTCGCTCAAAGCGCTGGCGCAGATCAGCGGCCTGTCATCGCCCAGCGTGGCCGAGCGGTTGCGGCGTCTGGAAGAACGTGGCGTGCTCAAGGGCTACACGGTAGAGATCGATCCGAGATGCTTCGGCTATCAGTTGCAGGCGATCGTCCGTGTGCGGCCGCTGCCAGGGCAACTGCAGGAGGTTGAGCGGCAGATCATGTCGATCCCGGAGTTCACCGAGTGCGACAAGGTCACCGGCGACGACTGCTTTATTGCCCGCCTGCACGTGCGCTCGATGGAGCAGCTCGATACCCTGCTCGACCGACTGAATACGTTGGCCGAAACCAACACCGCGATCGTCAAGAAGACCCCGGTCAAGCGGCGACTGCCACCGATGGCGTAGGTGTCTTTTACCAATGATCAGGGTAGATTGGGTTTTTTTGCGGCTAAGGAATGGCGCTATGAAAATTCAGGCAATACTGCTGGCCGGCATGCTGCTCGGCGGCTGTGGCACGATTCAAACAGTAGCGCGCAACGATCAGGCTGCCGTTGACGGACTCAAGCAGCAGAAAAGTTATTGCGGCGCGGTACCGAGAATCTACAGCGGCCTCGCTTATGACTTCTGCACGCTGAACGCTCCGCTGGCCTCAGGCATCGATCCCGATGATCACCGCAACGCGGCGATTCCGGTGGTGCTGGTGGACGCCGTGGTCTCCGGCGCCCTAGATACCTTGCTGCTGCCCTACACGATCTACCGTCAGCAAGTGGACGGCAGCATCGTCATCAACTGAGCAGACACCTTTGTCCAGACGATAAAAAACCCGCCGAAGCGGGTTTTTTATTGCAGCCATTACGATCAGTCGTCGCGGCTCATGATGCCGAACAGTTGCAGCAGGCTGACGAACAGGTTGTAGATCGATACATACAGGCTGATGGTCGCCATGATGTAGTTGCGCTCGCCGCCGTGGATGATCGCGCTGGTCTGGAACAGAATGCAGACCGACGAGAACAGCACAAAGCCGGCGCTGATCGCCAGTTGCAGGCCGCTGATCTGGAAGAAGAAGCTCGCCAGCGTAGCGCCCAGCAGGACAAAGAAACCTGCGGTGATGAAGCCGCCAAGGAAGCTCATGTCCTTGCGGGTGATCAGCACGTAGGCCGACAGACCACCGAACACCAGTGCGGTCATGGCGAAAGCCGAGCTGACCACTTCAGCGCCGCCCTGCATGCCCAGGTAACGGTTGAGGATCGGGCCGAGCAGGAAACCCATGAAACCGGTCAACGCGAAGGCGGATACCAGGCCCCACGCGGAATCACGGAGTTTGTTGGTGAGGAAGAACAGCCCGTAGAAGCCGATCAGCACCACGAAAATGTTCGGGTAGCCGACACGCATCTGCTGGGCTACGAAGGCCATCACACCGCTGAATGCGAGGGTCAGAGCCAAGAGACCATAAGTGTTGCGCAGGACGCGGCTAACCTCTAGCTGCTCAGCCTGCACGCTGTTATTAACTGCGTAATCCTGTTCGCGCATGGCGACACTCCTGTTGGTTTGAAACGTTCAGTCGCAAAGATCATAACAGACGCTCTGTAACAAGCCATGCAGAGAGTTTGACAGTGTGTTTCATTCAGGTATTATGGCGCCCGCAACGCAAACGGAGGTGTGGCCGAGTGGTTTAAGGCAACGGTCTTGAAAACCGTCGACTGTAACAGGTCCATGAGTTCGAATCCCATCGCCTCCGCCATCTTTATACGACAAAGCCCTGATTATTCAGGGCTTTGTCGTTTCTGCGAGATATGTTTTGCGCAGCATCGTTTGCGCATCTGTTGAGTCATTTCACAGCAGTGCCTCGTACACCTGAGGCGCTGCTGCCCGAATAGCCAATGCGTACCCGCTCAGCCAAGCGACTCAAAGACAGCCTCCGCACGCTGTTGCACCGGCGCCTGAGGTCTGAGCATTTGCTGCCAGGCGAGCTGCGCCTGGACCTTGGCCACCGAATCCAGCACTTTCTGCGCCCAGCGATCATCCTCGGGATGCACCACGACCACCCGGAAGCCATGATCCTTGCCTTCAATCTGCACGCCCTCCGAATCATCGACATGCAAGTCGATATCGAACGCTGGCGGATACTTGGAAGGCGCATTCGACATCCCGTGCGCCGTCAGCGCACGGTTGTGCAGCACGCTGTTGACCACGCCATCGACGCGGATACCGTACAGCGCCAACCAGCGCCTGATATAGGACGGCGTGCGCCCGGATGAGGTGTAGACCCAGACACTGCAATCCTGGCGACGCAGCTCTCGGATCAGCGATCGTGTGCCCATCCGCAACGGTTCACCCAGCCAGCGATGAATACAGGCCGGTAGTCGACTCTTCTCCACTGCGCAGTGGTGGAGCTGGCAAGCGAGCGTGTCATCGATATCGAACGAAATTCGTATGCGCTGACGTTCGAACAACTGCGGCAAAGCGCAGCGGATAGCCTGCCCTGCCCGGCTGCCGAAGGTTCTCAATCTGGCAAATGCTGGTGCCCAGTTCATCAATGGCCACCTTGAGAGAGAGGCAAAGGCTTGCCTTTGAGAAAGAACTTCATTGGATCGGGCGCCTGTTCTTCTAAGAATGCTGCATATTTTTTCTTGATCTTGGGCAATTCGTACAACGCCTTGACGCCATGCTTGGCGGAGTTGCGGATGACCGAAGACGGGTTGAAATAGCCCTCGGCGTTTTCCAGCGTCAACACGAATGGAGGCAGCCCCGCCCGCATGAGCAGGTAGCTCACAATGAGCGAGCCACTACGGTTATTGCCTTCGATAAACAGCTGCGGCTTGCTCAGAATGCGCACATAGACACCGGCTGCACGCTTCCAGACCGATTCACTGCGATACGCGCAATACCAGTTGTACAAGTCCTTGATGCCTCCCTCAACATTGTTGAAGAAGTGCGCCTCAGTGGCTGCCAGATGCTGGGCGTATTCCAGCCGGCGCGCCGGATCCCGGCCACAAAGCACTGTGGCATTGATCTCCAGCATCAGGTTCAGTTGCTGCAGATCGAACAGGTCGATGCCGCGGGCAACATATTCGTCAACCAACGCATAGCCTTCAAGCACATTGTGCAGAACTTCGTCAGTGAACGGGTCCCGAGGCTCGGTGAAGTGCCGGCTGAGCTCGGCAAAACGGCTCTGCACTTTCCGCAGTGCGCGTTCAATCGCAGGCAAATCAAGGCGATGCGTGGCAGGCATTGGAGCTCCTTGGAAACGCTTGGTAAATGTCCACCGATGCCCGCCAAATCCATTTGGCTTGTGCAGGTAGGCGGCCGTGACCGGTGGCAAGGCTCAGCTGAACTTGCCGCTGATGTAATCGCCGGTCATCTGTTCACGCGGGTTGTCGAAGATCTGCGCCGTCGGCCCCATTTCGACCAGATAACCGGTGCGTGTGCCCTGGGAAATATCCACCGAGAAGAACGCCGTGGTGTCAGCAACACGGATGGCTTGCTGCATGTTGTGGGTCACCAGTGCGATGGTGTAGTCCTTCTTCAACTCGACCATCAATTCTTCGACGCGTCGGGTGGCAATCGGGTCCAGTGCCGAACAAGGCTCATCCAGCAGCAGGACTTCCGGCTCAGTGGCGATCGCCCGGGCGATACACAGGCGTTGTTGCTGGCCACCGGAGAGCGACAGGCCGCTGACCTTGAGCTTGTCCTTGACTTCGTCCCACAGCGCGGCGCCTTGCAGCGCATGCTTGACCCGGTCGCCGATATCGCCCTTGTAGCGATTGAGGCGAAGACCAAACGCGACGTTGTCGTAGATGCTCATCGAGAACGGGTTAGGCTGTTGAAACACCATGCCGATGTAGCGACGTACGACCACCGGATCGACGCCCTTGCCATAGACATCCTGGCCGAGGAAATGCACATGGCCCTCGAAACGAAAGCCCTTCACCAGATCGTTCATCCGGTTGAGACTGCGCAGCACGGTACTTTTGCCGCAGCCTGAGGGACCGATGAATCCGGTGATCTTGTTTTTCTCGATGGGCACGTGGCTGTCACGTACTGCCATGAAGTTGCCGTAGAAAATCTTGTCCAGTTTGCAGTCCATGACTACAGGCGCCTGGGTGACAAACGGAGCGGCAATTTGCGCAGTTGATACGTTCAAAATCAGATGCTCCCGTTCTTAATACTTGGGCTTGCCGAAAATCCGGCTGATGATGTTCACGAACAGCACGATCATCACCAGCACCAAAGAGGCCGCCCATGCGAGCTCGAGCTGGTTATCGAAAGGCATGCCGGAGAAGTTGTAGATCAGCACCGCCAGCGAGGCAGTCGGATTCATGACATCGAGATTGCCCTGGTGGTAGATCCAGTAGTTGCTGAACAGCGCGGTAAACAACAAAGGGGCCGTCTCGCCTGCGGCACGCGCCACGGCGAGCATCACGCCAGTCAGGATCGCCGGCATGCCGGTCGGCAAAATGATTTTCCAGATGACCTGCGAGCGGGTGCAGCCCATGCCATATGCAGCATCTTTCATGATCTTGGGCACCATCCGCATCGACTCTTCGGCGGTCAGCACCACGATAGGCAGCATCAGGACGGCGAGCGCCACGCCACCTGCCGGTGCCGAATACGTGCCGGTGGTCATCACTACCAAGGCGTAGGCAAATACACCTGCCAGGATTGATGGCAGGCCCGTAAGCATCTTGGCGGCAAAACGCGCGGCGTTCCCCAGCTTGCTATCCGGCCCCAGTTCAGCCAGAAAAATGGCCGCCATGATCCCGACCGGCACCGCGATCGCTGCCGCGATACCGACCATCACAAAGGTACCCGCCATCGCATTGCCGAAACCGCCGCCCATCTCGAAGCCGGTCGGCGGCAGTTCGGTAAAAACTTCCAGGTTAAGACGCGCGCCACCACGAGTGATCAGCATGTAGAGCACGGAAATCAGCGGCACGCTGGCCAGCAAAGCACCTGCCCAGACCAGGGTGGTCAGGATCAGGCTGCGCAGCGCGCGGCCTTCGAACCTGCGTTGCAAACTGGGCATCGCGCCGGTTGGCGCCGTCAGGTCTGTTGCTGCGGTCAGATCAGTCATCACTTGTTACCCCGTTGGGCGTACATCATGATCATCGAGCCGAAAATGTTCACGATCAGCGTAATCAACATCAGCACGAGCGCGGCATACATCAACACCTCGATCTCGTTTGGTCCGGCTTCGGGGAAGTTCAGCGCCAGCAGAGCGGCAAGCGTGTTGGCCGGTGCAAACAGCGAGAGGGAAATGTTGTTGGCATTGCCGACCAGCATGGCCAGCGCCATCGTTTCACCCAGCGCGCGCCCCAGGCCCAGCACCAGAGAGCCGAAAATGCCGGTGGCGGCCGAAGGCACCATCACTTTGAGAATCGCTTCCCAATGGGTAGTGCCCATGCCGTACGCGGCCTGTTTGGTTTTCATCGGCACAGCCGTAAGCGCGTCCTGCGAAACGGCGGCAATGGTCGGCAGAATCATGATGGCGAGCACCAGAGCTGCGGGCAGCAGGCCCGGACCGCTCAGGGACGTGCCGAAAAAGGGTATCCAGCCCAGCTCGCTGTTCAGCCAGGTCGTCAGCGGCCGAATCGCCGGAATCACCACATAGATCCCCCACAGGCCATAGACCACACTGGGGATGGCCGCGAGCAGTTCGACGATGGTGCGAAACAGCGCAGCGAGCTTGGTCGGCAGGAAATCCTGGGTCAGGAAAATCGCCATGCTCACGCCAAAGACACCGGCGATCAGCAACGCGATGAAGGCGCTGTAAAGCGTGCCCCAGATGGCCGGCAGGATGCCGTATTTGCCCTGGTTGACGTCCCACACACTGCCCAGAAGCACATCGAAGCCGTGCTTCTCCATACCGGGAAGTGCCTTGCGTCCGACTTCGAACACCAGTGCAAATACCAGCGCCAGAATCAGTACCACACCGATGCGTGCGAGCGCGCGGAAGGTGCGATCAACCAGAAAATCCTTCGTCGAGGGTGGCTGGCAGGCAGAGTCGGGATTAACCGGTACGACAAAAGGTTTGTTCATGGGCTAGGTCCGGAACAGGGGGAAAACTCTCCCGGCGTGGCGCAGACGCACACGCCGAGAGAGACCTCACGGCGTTACTGAATGTTGGCGGACGCTTTGCGAACCTGTTCGACGACCGATTGCGGCAACGGGATGTAACCCATCGAATCGGCAATCTTCTGCCCCTCGGTCAGGCTGTATTCGACCATTTCACGCATGGCCTTGGCCTTGGCCGGGTTGCCATTGTCCTTGCGGAAAATCATCCAGGTATAAGAGGTGATCGGATAGGACTTGGCACCGTCCGGATCAGGCAGCCAGGCCACCAGGTTTTCCGGCATCTTCACCGCCGCCAGGGCCTCGGCACCGCTTTCGGCGTTTGGCACGACGTAATTGCCTGCCTTGTTCTGCAACTGGGCAAAGTCGACCTTGGCCAGCTTGGCGAAGCCATATTCGATGTAACCAATCGCACCAGGGGTCTGACGCACGGTAGCGGTTACGCCATCGTTTTTCGGCGACTTGATGAACTTGTCACTGGCCGGCCAGTTGACGGTGTTGCCCTCACCCAACGCCTGCTTGAACTCGGCGTTGACGGTTGCCAGGTGCTTGGTGAATACGGCGGTAGTACCGCTGGAATCTGCACGCACGACAACCGTGATCGGCGTATCGGAGAGTTTCAGGTCCGGGTTGGCTGCGACGATCTGCGGATCGTTCCAGCGCGTGATTTTGCCCAGGAAAATGTTGGAATAGACGTCGCGTGGCAGCTTCAGACCCTTGGGATTGCCCGGCAGGTTATAGGCCAGCACGATTTCCCCGGCGGTCATTGGCAGCAACTGCACGCCTTCGGCGACCTTGGCGATATCTTCGTCCTTCATTGCCGAGTCACTGGCAGCGAAATCCACGGTTTTGTTCAAGAAGTCCTGTACGCCCGCGCCACTGCCCTTGGATTGGTAATCGACAGTGACACCATCGGATTTCTTGCTGAAATCCTTGAACCAGGTCAGATAGATCGGCGCCGGGAAACTTGCTCCGGACCCCGTCAGGCGAACATTTTCTGCTGCAAAGGAGGCCGAGGTGGCACAAAGAGATACCGCAATGGCGAGCGCAGCAGACTTCATCAAACTTTTCATTAAATGACACCTAGTGATTACGGGCTCCCGAACTCTGCAGCAGTTTTGTGACGATTTCATGAAAGCAAAGTGGCAAGCGTTACCCTCATGGTCCGCAGCAGCGCCTATGGATGTAATCGGCCTCCGGGTTTCGAAAAATCGAATCTTCCTGTGCCGGGCTTGTCACTACCCCCTGATCCCGAGCAGTCACGCGCCAGGTTCACATTGCAAAAACGCTACTTTTCCCCAGCCTTTATGGCCCTCGACCGGAAATGGCGTTAGCATTTCACTCATTCGGCTGAACAAGCCTGTTTATTCAGATCAGGGTTGCATTGTGGAAAAGCTAAAACGCCTTCAAAGCGGGATCGAAGGGCTCGACGCGCTGCTTCAGGGGGGCTTTGTCGCGGGCGCCTCGTACATCATTCAAGGGCGTCCGGGCTCCGGCAAGACCATCCTTGCCAATCAGCTCGGATTTCACCATGCCCGCAACGGCGGCCGTGTTCTGGTCGCCACGTTGCTGGCCGAGTCCCACGACCGGCTGTTCCAGTTCCTGTCGACCATGAGTTTCTTCGACGCTTCGCGAGTCGGCGCCGAAATTCAGTTTGTCAGCGCCTTCGATACGCTGGAAAACGAAGGCCTCGATGAAGTCGTGAAGCTGCTTCGGCGCGAAATCACCCGGCAGAAGGCGACCGTCATGGTCGTCGACGGCCTGCTCAACGCACGTTCCAAAGCCGACTCGCCGATCGATACGAAAAAATTCATCTCTGAACTGCAAGGCCATGCCGCATTTGCCGGTTGCACCGTGCTGTTCCTGACCAGCTCGCGCCTGGACGACGGCAGCCCCGAGCACACGATGGTCGACGGCGTCATCGAAATGGGCGAAGAGCTGTTCGGTACCCGTTCCGTACGGCGCATTCATTTGCGCAAGACTCGCGGCAGCGGCGCGTTGACCGGTCTTCACGAGTGCGAGATCACCGATAACGGCCTGGTCGTCTACCCGCGCCTCGAAAGCCTCTACAAGCGCCCTTCCGCCCCTGACAGCGCGGACATGACGCGCATTCCAAGCGGCATTGCTTCACTGGATGACATCCTCGGGGGTGGCTTGCACAGCTCCAGCGTGACGCTGGTCATGGGGCCTTCCGGGATCGGCAAGACCACGCTGGGTCTGAAGTTCATCGCACAGTCGACGGCCGAAGCGCCGGGCCTGCACTTCGGCTTCTATGAAAGCCCGCAGCGGCTGCGGCTCAAAGGCCGTTCGCTGGGCATTGATATCGAACACATGGAACACAGCGGTGCGCTGAGCATTGCCTGGCAGCCAACTACCGAAGGCTTGCTGGACGGCCTCGGCGCACGCCTGCTGAGCCTGGTCGATGAAAAAGGCATCAAGCGCCTGTTCATCGATAGCCTCAGCGGCATGACTCGGGTTTCAACCACACCGGAACGCATCACCGACTTTTTCAGCGCGCTGATGAATGAGCTGCGATCCAGAGGCGTTACGGTGTTCGCCTCATGGGAAATGCGCGATTTGTTCGGCTCCGAGGTCAGCGCACCGAACTCCGACCTGTCCAGTATTGTCGACAACCTGATGCTCATGCGTTTCTTTGAGAATCACGCTGAACTTCACAGGACGCTTTCCATTCTCAAGATACGTGATAGCTCCTACAACCCGTCGCGGTTCGAGGTGGTTATCCGTGATCAAGATGTGTTCCTGGAAAAGGCTTTGAAAAATGAACCTTCAGTCACAGCTGAGTCATTGCCTGGTTCAATTTCGTAAGTCTGCAAGCGGGTTGAAATAACATGACCACCATCCTGGTAGTCGACGACGAGTATCTGATTGCTGACATTCTTGGCTTTGCGCTTGAGGATGAGGGCTTCATGACTGTGACCGCGAGCAATGGAAAGAAGGCTCTCGAAGTGCTGGAAAGAGAACGTCCAGCCCTGGTCATCACTGACTTCATGATGCCGGTCATGGACGGCCTCGAATTCGCCGAAGCCGTGCGTGCCCAGCCGTCCGTCAAACACTTGCCGATCATTCTCATGAGTGGCGCGCAAGCGCACATCGGCATGCAGCGTTCGGATCTGTTTGATGTGGTGGTGCCCAAGCCGTTTGATATTGCGGTGATTGTGGCTGAGGTGAAGAGGCTGTTGGGCTCATAGATACTCGACGACAAAGGCAATTTCGGCATTGGCATCGCCCGCTCGCATTTGCGCATTGGAAGGCTCGATGCGCACGAAGCGGGCTTGCAAGGAAATATATGCATTGCCGCCTTGCGATGTGGGCGCTTTCATTATGTAGTTCTGATTCAGTTTGAGTGTCGACTTGTCACTGAAGCGCATCTGCAATGCCAGACCTTTGGCAGTGGAATTACTGTTCAGATTTACCATACCAGTACCAGCGTCCCACACAGGGCTGCCCGCAGTGGGTGAGAAGGAAAATCGGAAGTTGTTAATTCCTGTGGGACAGTTTTTCATATTGAGAGAAAAGTATTGCTCCTTGGCAGATGCGCCGTTCTCGGGGAAATCGCTCAAGTTATAGCTGCCCATATCGACTTTCACATCGGGTGTTTCGCAAGACTGTGAGACTACCCGCGTGCCGCTGGTATTCATTGCCAAAGGCTCGATTTCAGCAGCGACAAACGTCCCCAGTTGGCCTGAAGGTATCGTCGCACTGCCGGAAATAGTGCCCGTCTTTACAAAACGCAAGATGTGCTCCGAACCATTCCAACCCCAACCGCCAGCAGTGTCGGTAGTTCCTGGAAAGCCCTTCCACGCTTTCCCCGATGGCGGTCGGACCCATTGCCAGCCGATTCCGGTATTCCCAATAGGAAAAATCTCCACGCCCGGCTGAGTAACGCCGACATTATTGCGCACACCTTCATTGTGCACTGCAGAGCACCTGAACGAACTGGGAATGGAACCCAGCGTCACGATCGGACTTTCATAGATAACCGTGCCATTCGGCGCGTCACGTGGTACCGAGAGAGTGGCCGGCAGTATAACCCGCATATTGCCCATGGAATTGTCCGGATAAAATTCGCATACCGCCGCCATTGCGTTTGACGACAGCATATACAAGAGCCCGACAATTAATACACGGCACAATTTCATAACACTCTCTCTGACTCTATCTAGCGTGTAAACAACTGAATGGCTGACGTAGCCACACCTATTTAATTGGCAGCAAAATCACCACGACCGGAACGAGAAGATAATAAAAAAAGAACACTTGAGCAAAAATTTATTTATTCAATAACAAGACAATTCTCATAGATTTATAACCAGCCAGTCAGACCTGAAAAATCTACAAACAGACACGCTATTTAGCATCACACTTACTCAGCGCAAATAACTAAAGCCAATTTAAGACTCGTCTTAAATGCACAGTGGAACTCGGCCAGTACCCTGACTGTTCTTGATAGGAGAACAGATTCCGTGAGAGCCCTCGATACCCTCAATAGCGCAAAACCCCACAGCAACGCCGCCCTCTACTGCCTGACGATTCTGGCACTGGCGCTGATCGCCATGACTGTCGTCGCCGGTTATGAGCTCAACAATCTCTTTCCACTGAAGGCCGTGGTGCAACAGCAGGAGATCCAGCTCAAGCAGCGCTCCGATACCATCCAGTCAATGACCGCTGAACTCAAGCGTCTGGCGGAACAAAAGCAGGCCCTGGAAACCGACCTGCTTACCGCGAAGGAACAGGCGAAGGCCGCCGAGGCGGCAAAGACCGAACTCGAAAACACTCAACGCGCAGCACAAACCAGCGCGGCGTTAGAGGATGAAGACTCACTCTGCGCGATCATCGAGCAAAATATCCGACTCGTAGCGGACCAACTCAGTCGCGACGACTTCTTTCGTCTGCGTGATGAGCGCGAAGCTGAAGCCGAAGCCGTGCTTGAAAGCTATGAAAAACAACTCGCCACCTGCATTGAACAACTGACGGCACACACCGAATCGCCAACACAGAGTTGAGTCAGCACTCGTTGCGCGCTGCGCTTGATCGCGGATCAAAAAAGCCCTGGCAATCAGGGCTTCCCGTTAACGTCTTAAAGCTTGAATTCCTTGGTCAATTTATTCAGCGATGCCGCCAGTTGCGACAGCTCCGCCGATGCAACTGCCGTCTGTTTCGACCCCTCTGCTGTTTCACATGACAGGTCACGAATGCTGATCAGGCTGCGGTCGACTTCCCGCGCAACCTGAGCCTGCTCCTCGGCAGCGGTTGCCATCAGCAGGTTTCGCTCGTTGATGAGATTCAGCGAGCCAGTGATGTCGGTCAGCACTTCGCCGGCGATATTGGCCATTTCGAGCGTTCTCTCGGCCTGAGCGCGGGTGTGGCTCATGGAGGAAACTGCGCGGCTGGTGCCCGACTGAATGGAGCTGACCATGGACTCGATGTCCTCGGTCGACTTCTGAGTACGCTGCGCCAGCCCTCTCACCTCATCGGCAACCACGGCAAAACCGCGACCCGCCTCCCCCGCCCGCGCTGCTTCGATCGCTGCGTTCAAGGCAAGCAGATTGGTTTGTTCGGCAACCTCTCGGATAACGTCCAGCACGCTGCTGATATCGCTCGCCATGGTCGATAGCGCCTGCACCTCAGCCGAGGTGCTGTGCACGCTGGACACCATCAGATTGATTGCGGCTACCGTGTCGCTAACCTGGCTTCGACCGGCGACGGCTGCCGCACTTGATTCCGACGTCAGCTGCGAGGTCGATGCGGCGTTGTCTGCAACCTGCTCCACCGCTGCACTCATTTCAGTGACGGCGGTGGCGGCCATTTCGATTTCATGGCTCTGACGTTGAGTGATACGCGAGATATCTTCAGTGACGCCGTGCATGACCTCCGAGGTCTCGGCCAACTGCGTGGACGAATCACGGATCATGATCAGGGCATCTCGCAGGCTGGTTTGCATCGCCGCCAATGACGACAGCATTTGCGCCGCCTCATCAGAGCCATCCAGCGCAATGGTTTCGCTCAGATCATTGGCGGCGATGCATTCCGCTACCCTCAGCGAGCCTGCAATCGGCACGGTCAGACTGCGGGTATACAACACGGCCAGGGCCAACGAAGCACCGATCGCGATGAGAATGAACACACTGACGATCAACAGCGTGTGCTCATAGACATTGTCGGCCTGCTTGCCCGCCTCATAAGCTTCTATTTCGTTGAGTGCAATCAGCTTCTTGAGCGCGACTTGTACGCCATCCGAGGCAGCACGCATCTGATTCTTTGACAACGCAATGGCCGCTTCAAGCTGCCCGTTCGCCACTGTTTCAAGGTATTGATCCTGCGCCTGATCGTTGACCTTCTGTGCTTTGGCAAACTCCTCGAACGCCTCGCGACCGGCGTCAGTCGCCAACAGGTCAATGAGCGCACGCTGATGATTTTTGATCATCTGACGCGACTGCTGGATGTCAATCAGGGCCTGCGCTTTGCGCTCACTCGTTTCAATGGGATTGCGCAAGCGAGCGTTGTTGCCCTTGATTTCGACGAACTCTCGATCGAGTTGGCCGAGCAGCTTGATACTCGGCACGATCGTCGTCTCGACGTACGTTTCTGCCTTGTTGAGCAAGTCGACTTGCTGCAGAGCGATCAATCCGATCGCGATAATCATGAGACAGAACAAGCCGAAACACAGCGCCGAACGAGGCGCGAGATTGAGTTTACGAAGCAGCATGATGCCTTACCTTAGAGTGTATTCAAGACAATGGGGCAAACGAGTGGGCGGCACAGCAGGCGCTGGGCAATAGCACCTCAGCGTCTACGTGGATCATCGCGGGAAGGTGCAGCAGCTAGCGGTTTGCGCACGAAGAGAGTGTGGAGTCGGTCGAGGCCGGCTCCGCAAGTTCCTTGAGCGCCGGGTCGGCCAGCATCAGAAAATCTGCCAGGCGCGGCAGATTGATTTTCGAGACCAGGCGCATCCAGCGTTGCGGATGCGGGTTGAAGAAGGTCTTCGACCACTGGTGATCATCGTTGGGATTGAAAATCAGCAGATGACGAATCAGCGGGTTTTCCCCGAAAAAGTCGAGCGGATCCATCGCCATTTCGCTGAGCAACTCAGCATTGACGACGACCAGGCTCAACCGTTGAGGGCAGTAATACGTCAGTATTTTCAGGTCACGATAAGTGCAAACGTTCAAGACGCTGAGACAGCCCAGCTTGTTGAACTGCTGTTCGATTGACTGGCCTCTTCGCACATCGCTATCGGCGATCAGGATCCGCAAGGATCGACTGCGGTTATTTTCAAGAAACATCGGACACCTTTGGCAGCTCCATTCTTCCTTTCAAGAAAATAACCAAGGGCCAACCTGCCTGATATGAGACTTGTCTCAAAAATGAACGCAGGGATAGATGATAAAAAGCCACACCTTGACGACAGCCCAAGCGATCGGCGCATGGTCTGGCTCAGAAAGTGTTGAAGGAGGGATTTTGCAACGCAGGGGAGTGGCGACAAGCCAGAAGCGCGGGACGGTTCTGTGCGAACCAGACAATTCTCATTATTAACGCCCCTCTTTGTCAGTAACCTTGAAACAAGGGGCGCAGGCTCATTCTTTCCAAGCCATCAAGGCAGCGTCATCGTCACTACGTAATTACCGCTCGTTATCTGGTGACCCTTGTTGTCCGTGAGCAGCAAGCGCTGGTCGTAATAATCGTCCTGCTCATGAGTATCGGCAATCACCTTCACAAACACCTGCTGGCGCGACTCACCTCGCCCTGCCGCACTGACGTTGTTCACGGTAAAAATCTGCCCGGTGCTTGCCTGGGGGCAATCAAGCAACTCGACAGAAGAATGGCTGGCGCCACTGGCAATGCAACTTGCCTCGACAATTCGACCGCTGAAGCGAATCACTCCGCTGACCGGCGCAGACTGGGCTGCGCTGACGGTGTCAAAACCGAGCAGGCAAAGGCAGGCAATCAATAAAGGACGTCGAATGATCATCGCGAAACTCCATGGTTATTACCAAGGTATCGCCCGCTGCAAAATGATCTTTAACGTCAGCTTTAATGCAAGGCCAGTCGGATGGTCATGAGCCGATACGTTTACAGCTCGATCCGTTTGATTTTCTTGATCAGATCAGCCTGTGCATGCTCCAGCTTCAATGCACTGCGATTGAGGTCCAGCGGATCGATAACAGGCGCCTCGCACTCGGCTTCAAGCTCGTTACACGCCTCAATGACCTGATGCTCGGCAACAATGCGCGCCGCCCCCTTGATGCGGTGCGCCAGGTCAGCCAACAGCCCGGGATCGCTTTCGGGTATTAGCGAATGCAACTCCTCCAGATCCTTTTCGCAACTCGACAGCGCCTCGCGCAGAAGTTCTTTCATCATGTCGAGATCGCCTCCGGTGAGCTCGTCAAGACGCTCGCGAATCGAACCCAGCTCCTTGATAGTCGCCGCAGGCGGGCTTTCAAATGGCTGGGTTTCAACATTTTTTTCCCAGCCTGCAAGCATGATCGACAAGGTGCCGAGACTGATCGGTTTGAACAGACAATCATCCATCCCGGCCTCCCGGCATTTCACTTTTTCTTCCGGCTGCGCGTTGGCCGTGAAGCCCAGTACGATGCACGGCGATCCACCACTTTCGCGTTCGTCCTGGCGAATGGTGCGGGCCAGCTCATAGCCGTTCATGACCGGCATGTTGCAGTCCGTGATCACAATGTCGAACGGCTCCGAGCGCCACAGCGCCAATGCCTGGGCACCGTCGGCGGCATCACGCACCGCCTGGCCAAGGAAACTCAGCTGCTGCGTCAACAGCAGGCGGTTGGCGCTCTGGTCATCGACTACGAGAATCCTGAGTGTCGGTACCGGTTTGTCCTGAACAACCGAAACAGGCAGCACTTTGCCGCCAAGCGGGCTGAGAATATTGAAGAACAGCGACACTTCCAGGCAGGTGCCTTTGCCAAGCGTACTGGTAATGTTCAGCCGCCCGCCCATCAATTCGCACAATGAACGGGAGATCGCCAGTCCCAGACCGGTGCCGCCTCTGCTGGAGGGACCATGGTTGGCTTGGGAAAACGGCTGGAACAGATTCTGCAGATCGGCGCTGGAAATGCCGATGCCGGTGTCCTCGACCTTGAGGTCGACCTGTAAGCGTTCGTCAGCGAGACGTTGGCCGCGAATCGAGACGCTGACATGACCGGTGTCGGTAAACTTGATCGCGTTGCCCACCAGGTTCGAGAGCACCTGCTGGAAGCGCATCGGATCAACCAATACGTCACAGCCGACAGTGGCGTCGATGTCGAGCTTCAGCACCAGACTCTTCTGCCTGGCCAAGCCGTCGAACACCCGCGCCACGGATTCGACCAATTCGCGCAGGTTGGCACGTTTCGGCGAAAGGCTGACATGGCCCGATTCGATGCGTACCACATCGAGGATATCGCCGATCAGTTCCAGCAGACCTTTTGCCGAGTCGTATGCCACTTCAATCGCCGGCCGATCGAAGTGACCTTGCTCGGCACGCTTGAGGGTAAGTTCGAGCATGCCGATCACGGCGCTCATCGGCGTACGGATTTCGTGGCTCATGGTCGCCAGGAACGTGGTTTTGGCGCGGCTCGACTCGTCAGCCAGCTCTTTCGCCGAACGCAACTCCTCGATCAGTTCACGGCGTTCGCTGATATCGATCCAGCCGCAGATCACGCCTCTGACTTCACCCGCCGTGTCGTGATACGGCTGGATCCAGTGGTAAATGATCAGCCGCGTATCACCCACATGCAGCGTGCGATCCACCTCGTAAGGTTCGTCCTGCTCGATGACGCGCAGGTAGTCGTCGTGAAATTGCAACGCCTCCTGACGATTGCGCTTGCCGCTTTCGAGCACGGTCTTGCCGATCACGTCCTTTTCTGACAGGCCAAATGTTTGCAGATAATTATTATTGCAGGTCACCAGCCGACCTTCCCGGTCACGTACGTAAATGGGATGCGGCGTGCCGTTGATCAGCGCCCCCATGAACTTCAGCTGATCGCCGAGCAAGCGCTCTGCACGACTGCGTTCGCGAATCTGCCGACGGATGTAGAAATTCCACGCCAGCGATCCCAGGATAATCAGGAACGCGCCAGCGCTGATCTGGTAGATCAGCGCCTTGTAATCGCGCCACGACAACCCCGAAAACGCTGCAATGGGACGCCACCTGTTGAGGATTACGTCCAGCTCATCCGGCGGAATGCTCAGCAGCGCCTTGTTCAGAATGCTGACCAGTTCGGTATCGGCACGCCGCGCGGCGAAAGCGAGGAAGCCTTTGTTCATGCCGACGATGTTGGAGATACGCAAGCTGTCGCTGTAGATGTGGGCGATGTAGTAGCGCGCACTGTGCAACGTGGTAATCATCGCGTCCGCTCGACCGTCCTTCACGTCAGCCAAGGCGCCCAGAACTGTTTCGTTATCAACGATCTCGATGTCGGGGTAGTCCTTGAGCAGCTCACGCTCAGCCGAACTTTCGGGCACTGCGACGCGCTTGCCGCGCAGCTCCTGCAGGCTTGAAGGCGCGCCTGCGTCCTTGGTGGTGACGATCACAAAGGGGCTGGCAAGGAACGGATGAGTGAAACGCATGCCGACTTCCCGCGAGACCGTTGGTGTCAGCAGAGAAATATCCGCGCTGCCATCCAGCAGACGCGTGCTCAGACTGGAAAAGCTGTCGGTGCGCTCGACATTGATCTGCAAGCCGGTACGCCGCTGGATGAGCTCGAGCAGATCAGCGCCGATCCCGCCAAAGTTGCCGTCACCATCAAAGAATGCAAACGGTGCCTGATCGTCATTGATCACGAACCGCGCGACCGGATGCAGCTCAAGCCAACGTGCTTCGCCGGGTGTCAGGTCAATGCGTTTGGGCGTCAGCGCCCCGCCGCCGCCCGACCAGCGCTTGGTAATTTCGGCAATCTTCGCATCACCCAGCGACTCGAGGGTCGAATCGATCAGACGCAGCAATTGGTCGTTGCCCCGGCGCAAGGCAAAGCTGAAACCGCTGGTTTGGGTTTTGACGAAAGAGTGCAGCCGCACATAGTTGAAGTAGTTGAGGTTGATCAGGTAATTGCTCGACACCGTATCGCCGAGAAACAGGTCGACCTTGCCAAAAGCCAGCGCAGCCAGTGCCAACTCGTTCGATGGAAAAAGCACGAATTCGGCGTTGGGGTATAACGCGTGTAATTGACTGGAAGGCAGGTAATCGTCGGCAACCGCAATACGCAAACCGGCCAGATTGGCCGGCATCGGGCGCCGATCATCACCGCGCATGAACATTGCCGGCACGTCTTCGACATAAGGCTTACTGAGCGTGACGAGGCCGTCGATCAACTCGAAACTGTTGGAACTGCCCAGCATGTCGATGTCGCCACGCTCGAGCGCCGCCATGGCGTCGCGACGGTCGGGATAAGCCTTGACGGTAACTTCGACATGCAAGGCCTGACCGATAATGCAGGCGATGTCGGCGGCTATTCCCTCGTACCGCGTACCGCTGGCGGTCATGACATAAGGCGGGAAATCCGGAAGCGCCGAGCCCAGCACCAGACTGCGCTTCTGCCGCAGCCAACTCCAGTCTTCATTGGCCAGATCGACCTGTAGCTCCTTGCAGTCAGACCGACCGAACACCTGCAGAGTGCGCGGCTCTGCTGCCCACAACGACCCGCTACCGAACATGACAAGCACACTGACTAGCAAAACACCGCGCAACAGATGAAACATAAGCGAGTTATCCCTGGTTGTCCGCCGTCAGGCTGTGCTGCAACTTGAACAGCTCCGCATCACCACGAATGCCAAGCTTTTTGAAAGCGGCCTGTTTTTGCCCGCTGATGGTTTTGCGACTGCGCGAGAACTTCAAAGCGATCTGCGTCACTCCCATCCCCTCGAGGCAGCAGCGCAATACTTCTTTTTCTTTCGGTGACAGAAGAGGATTACTGAGGAAGTCGTCGCCGTGCGCCGCGCCATCGTCATTGGCACCAGCAGGTTCGTCGACCGACGCAGGCAGCACATCGAGTTCGAAGGCCATTTCCGGCGAAAGATACAACTGGCCGGACGCAGCACTGCGGATGGCGGTGATCAGGTCATCGACCGACTGCGACTTGCCGAAGAATCCGCTGACGCCCGCCCCGATCGCCATATTCACTACCGCCGGGCGCTCTTCGGAAGATGAGACAAGGATGCGCATGCCCGGATATTGCTTGCGCAGCAGGCGGATCAGATTGAGCCCGTCCAGCTCCCCATCGTGCAGTTTGTAATCGAGTATCAGCAGGTCGATGTCGATTTCGCGCAATCCGGTGAGCAACTGCGCGCTGCTGCCATACACACCTACGACACTGAACTCGGCTTCGCGCGTCAGCCGCGACTTCATCGCCAGACGTATGAGCGAGTGATCATCAAGGATGGCAACGCGTAACGGATTCACGACTGACCAATGCATGAACAGCTCCATGATGAAGAGTGTTGGAGGACCATCAGCACTTGGCAACCGCAGCAAATCCCGGGCATCACCGAAGCATTCAGGTGCATCTGATTGATTTCTCGGCACATGATGAGTGTTTTGAAGGCGTGACGAAATAGGGCTTTGTCCCAAAAGTCAGAATGCCGCTTGCATCAACGATCGGATGTGCCTATCGCGCGGCGCCAGGACGACTTCTGGCCTTCGAAACGCCAGTCGACCAAATGCGCCCAATTCATCGGGCGAGCATAGAAGAAGCCCTGCCCCCACTGACAACCAAGCCGCGCCAGATGCTGAACCTGATCTGCGGTTTCAATACCCTCTGCCACCACGCGCATGTCCAATTCCCGCGCCAAGGCCAACGCCCCGTGGATGACCGCGCTGTAGCGCGCCTGATGGAAATTCTGCACGAAGCCGGCGTCGAGTTTGATTTCGTTGAACGGCATCTGGCACAGCCGCTCAAGTGAAGAATAGCCGACACCGAAATCATCGATTGCCAGACTGAAGCCGAGCATGCGCAGACGCACCATGTTTTCCATGCTGATCTCGGGCATCTGCAGCAGGCCGGTTTCCGTGAGCTCGAAAATGAGCCCAGCTGGCGAGGCGCCATGGATGCGCAACAGCGCCTTGATCCGGTCGACAAGATTCGGATTGGCCATCTGCGTCACGTCGAGATTGAACGCCAGCTTGAACGGCTTGCCGTGAGACTGGACGAAGCGCTGCAGACTCAAGCCTTGCGTGAGCAGGCTGAAAAACATCTCATCGAGCAGCCCGCAGCGCTCGATCGTCGGCAAGAACATGCCCGGCGAAAGCAATCCACGACTGGGGCTCTGCCATCGCACCAGCACCTCGGCGCCATCCACCTCACCACTGCGCAGATGAAATTTGGGCTGGAAGTAGGCGCGAAACTCCTGCCGACGAATGGCTTCGAGTACCTCACCCTCTGTGGGCTGATCAAGCTGACTTTCTGCCACTTTGGCATCGATCTGATTGTGCGGCCGGTAGCGAGCCAACAACGGCGCCAGCACATCGACCATCAACGGTTTTCCGACACTGCCAAGCAGCTCAAGCCCCTGCAACGTGACGATTCGATCAACCGTGCGCAACAAGTCTTCAGGCAGTGAACTGCAGATGATCACTGCACGAATCAAACCGGCCTCTCTCGCCAGGCGCAAGAACGTCAAACCATCCATCCCGGCCATGCTCAAGTCACACAATGCAACGTCCACGCCTCCAGCCTGGGATATCACAGCCAGCGCATCCTTGCCGTCAGCCGCCTGAAAGATATTTTTGTACCCCAGACTATTAAGCGCACTGACTGCCGCCGTGCGCTGAAAGGCGTGATCTTCCAAGACCAATATACGAAGCGTGTTCACAAACCTGGAACCTCTTTCTATCAGTCGTTAATAGCGAAAGTCTGAATAATCTTTCAAGCAGGACGCCCGCTCACAAACTTTGCGTTGACTGAGAATTTCTGCATCCGCGAATACTAGCCAGACAAAGACCGCACGACTTTGAGAATTGTCTCATTTGGTTCGCTGCACCATTACCGCAAATATGAATACGCCACTGCCATATTACTGACTGGCTCGCACATTTATCGCTTTAAGACAAATCCCAAAGACCCGCCACCACCGCACACCTAATATGGCCTGGCATTTCAATGCAGCACTTCACAATAACTTCGGATATAAACATGAAAAAGTTCGCTTTCGCAGTACTCACTCTTTCCGTACTGGCTGCCTCCACTGGTGCAGTGGCTGAAGAAGAAGCCGCTAAAGCTGTCAAGGGCGGCAGCGGTCAAATCAGCTTCACCGGCGTTATCAACAACGACGCCTGCTCGGTAGACGGCGCTTCGGGTAACGACAAGATGATTGCCGTGGACATGGGCAGCGTGTCGATCAAAGACATGGGCACCGACTCTGCTCCGGGCGCCGGTCGTGTGGCCGCCAACGATTTCAACCTGAAAGTGAACTGCAACGCTGGCACCAAGGTTTCGATGCTGTTCAAACCAACCGTAAACGGCGGTTCGGGCCTGGTTGATGGCAAGAAAGTTCTCAAGCTGCAGGGTGCAGACGCGGCCAAGGGCGTTGGTATCGCACTGCTGGACAGCAATGGCCAGTTGATCGACCTGAGCTCCGAAGCCACTGCCAAAGTGCAGACCAACCTGACTGGCGACGCAACCACAGGTGGTGACGGCACCCTGTCGTTCGCAGCCGCTTACGTCACCACCGGCGACAAGACCACCGCTACTGCCGGTACCGGTAACGCCACTCTGCCGTTCGTTCTCGAATACGAATAAGCAGCCCGCAATACCTGGACGGGGCCGCTGTGCCTCGTCCTTCCCGAACAGATTAATCGGTGAAATCTATGTTAAGTCGCTACTTTCCGCTTTGCCTGGGGCTTGCCGGGGTGTTGATGACGCACTCGGCATTCGCCAGCATCTCTCTGAGCTCCACCCGGATTATCTTCGATGGCGCGCACAAAGAGGCGAATGTCACCGTGCGCAACGGCGGACAAACCATTCTGGCGCAATCGTGGCTGGATGCCGGCGACACCGCTGGCAGCGCACCGCCTTTCGCAGTTACTCCACCACTGGCCAAACTTGAGCCCAATCAACAGCAATTACTGAGGATTCTTTATGAAGGCCGCGGCATGCCTGCGGACAAGGAGTCGGTGGTATGGCTGAACGTGCAGGAAATCCCCCAGGCCAGTGCTGCCGATGTCAACACGCTGCAATTGGCGGTACGTCAGCGTATCAAGGTCTTCTTCCGCCCGGACGGACTCACCGGTGATGCCGCAAAGGCACCGGAGCAACTTGCATGGCAATTGGTCACTCAGGCTGGCAAGTCGGTGCTGAAAGTAAAAAACCAAAGCAACTACCACGTGTCGCTGGCCGATCTGAAAGTCGTTGCAGGAAAAAAAGCGGAATTGGTAATTGATTCGACAATGATCGTTCCAGGGGAAGTTCGCTCATTCAATCTGAAAGATCTGCCAGCTGGTACTTCGCATTTGAGTTTTTCAGCAATTAACGATTACGGCGCACAACAACGATTCGATGCACCACTAAGCGTTGCCGAAAGCCATGCCGAGCGCGTGAAAGATGCCTCCGCCCAGTAAATCCCCCACCCCACCCTGCCAACTTACAAGCTATTCACAAGTTCCGGACTCCGGTTGAAGCAACACGGACTTATAAGGCAAATTGCATGTTTCCCTCCCAACACCACACATCTGAAAGTTGTGTTAAGCATCATGTTGCGCGCCAGAAAAACAAAGCGGCGTTGGGCTGCCTGCATCCATTGTGCTTTGCAATCAACATGGCTATCTGTGGATTTGCCATAGGTGCCGACGCGCCGGCCGCGGTAGCGGGTGAAGCTTTCAATACGTTGTTTCTTGAAGGTTCATCAGCGGTCGATCTGCAACCCTTGTTGAATGCCAACAGCGTACTGCCGGGCCAATACCGCGTCGACGTGTTCAGCAATGGCACGCTGGTCGGGCGTCGCGATATCGATTTCGCGGCCAACCCGGTCAACGGCAAAGTCGAGCCACGCATCACTCTGGAACTGTTGCAGCAGCTGGGTGTGGACATGCGCAAACTTCGTGAGCAGGGTCTGGTTGACGAGCAACACCCTGCCGATCACTACGACCTGCCTGCAATGATCGAGCAAGCCAGTCTCAGCTTCGATGCCAACCGCCTGCGCCTCAATATCAGCGTGCCGCAGGTCGCCATGGCGCGTGGCATGCGCGGCTATGTAGATCCAGAGCTTTGGGACCAAGGTGTGGCCGCCGGTTTCATCAACTACCAGCTGAGCAGCACCCGCAGCAAAACCGATTACACCACGCAAATCTCCAATAACCTGGGGCTGCGCAACGGCATCAACTTTGGCGCCTGGCGTCTGCGCAACGATTCCAATCTGAGCAGCTCCACCGGCCGGCCCAATCGTTTTGTCAGCAACCGCACGTTCATCCAGCGCGACCTCACGGCGATCAAGGGGCAACTGAGCGCGGGTGAAATCTTTTCCGATTCGGATCTGTTCGACAGCGTGCGCTATCAAGGCGTCAAGGTGGCCTCTGATGAGGGCATGCGCGCAGACAGCGAGCGCGGCTATGCGCCGATCATACGTGGCGTTGCTGAAACCAACGCCACGATCGAGGTCCGCCAGGATAACTACATTCTCTACACCACCAACGTGCCGCCGGGTCCGTTCGAGATCAGTGACATCTATCCATCGGGCTCCAACGGCGATCTGGAGATCACCATTGTTGAAGCAGATGGACGGCGCAAGGTTACCCGGCAGGCGTTCTCCGCCCTGCCGACGATGGTGCGTGAGGGGCAACTGAAGTACAGCCTGTCGAGCGGCAAGTTCAACAACAACAGCGAGGGCTATGACAAACCGGCTTTCCTTGGGGGCACTTTCGCCTACGGCTTGACCAGCAACCTGACGGGCATTGCCGGCATTCAGGCGAGCAACGGCTTCAAGGCGCTGTCCATCGGTGCGGCGAAGAACACCTCGATTGGCGCAATGTCCCTGGACGTGACGCAATCGTCCAGCAAGGCATTCGGCAAAACCACCCAAGGCAGCAGCATACGCGCGCTCTATGCAAAGACCTTCACCGGCACCGATACCAGCTTCACCCTCGCCGCTTATCGTTATTCGACCGAGGGTTATCGCACGCTGACCGACCATGTCCAGGACACCAGCTCCGGGGCCACCCGGCGCCTGGGTAATTCCAAAACCCGCACCGACCTCACGGTCAACCAGACTTTGGGCGAAGCACGCCAGTTCGGCTCGCTGTACCTGAACGCCAGTGACCAGCGCTATTGGGATCGCGGTGGCTCGCGGAGCTTTTCCGCCGGCTACAACAACAATTGGCGCGACCTGAACTACAACATCAGCCTGAGCAAAACCCAGGAGTTCGGCGCGCGCGGTGACACCAGCAACGACACACAACTGAGCGTCTCGATTTCGTTTCCGCTCGGTTCGACACCCCGCGCACCGCGCGCCTACATTTCCAGTAACCATCAGAACACCGGTACCAGCACCCAAGCCGGGATCAACGGTTATCTGACCGAGGACAGCGACACCTACTATTCCGTGCAGACCGGGCGCAGTGTCCAAGGCGATCGATCTGGCTCGCTGAGCCTGAGTACCCGCACATCGATGGGCGACCTGAGCCTGGGTTACAACCGAGGCAACGGTTATGAATCACAGAACCTGAGTGCCGCCGGATCGCTGGTGGCCCATGCAGGCGGCATCAATATGGGCCAGACCGTCGGTGAAACGTTCGGTCTGGTGGAAGTGCCCGGCATGTCGGGCGTCGAAGTCAGCAGCTATTCGGGTGTGAAAACCGGCCTGAACGGCTATGCGGTTCTGCCTAACGCGCAACCGTACCGCGTGAACTGGGTAACGCTGGACACGCGTAACCTGGGCGGTGAGATCGAGCTGGACAATGCCACCCAGCAACTGGTGCCAAGACGAGGTTCGATAGTTCTTGCACGCTTCGAAGGCAGCAAAGGCAGACGCGTCCAGTTTGAACTGTACGATGCCAACGGCCAGCCGATTCCATTCGGCGCGGTGCTGTTGGATAGCGACGGCAAACAACTGGCATTGTCAGATCCGACAGGCAAGGCCCTGGCGCTGGTGACCAAAGATCACGGTGTCATCACCATCAAGTGGCAGGGCAAAAGCTGCCCCGTGCCATACAAGCTGCCGGAAAAGGTCGAAGGTTTGAATTACGAGCAATATCGGTTGGCTTGCTCTTCGAGCGCGAAGTAGACCGACCGCGAGCTTGTCACTCTACGCCCCCTCAACCAAAACTCAGCCCTGAAGATTCAGGGCTTTTTAATGCGCAGTTTGAGCATCGCGTTGATCAATACGCTGGTCCCAGAGCTGAACGTCAGGAGACCTTCCACGGATGCTCACGCCACTTGTTCTGAAAAAACTCGATGAAGACTCGTATCCGTGGACTCAAATGCTTGCGATCCGAATAAAGCAGGTAGATCGGCTCAACCACACCCGTTTTGAAATCCTCAAGCAACGGCACCAGCGTTCCCGCTTTTACATCAAGTCCGATATGAAAGTCCGCAAGCTTCACCACGCCAGCGCCTGACAGCGCCATGTCGCGCAACAGATCGCCTTGAGTAAAAGACGCGCTGGCGGTCACCGGTACCGAGACGCCGTCTCCATCCTGCAAAAATGACCATTTGTTCCACGGGCTGACGAAGCTGAAATTGAAGCAACGATGATTCAGCAAATCTGCGGGTGTGGTTGGTGTGCCGTGTTCAGCCAGGTACTGCGGCGAGGCACAGATCAGCCATTCACATTCGCCGATGCGTCTGGCAATGCGTGATGAGCTGGGCAATACGCCGCTGTGGATGGCGATATCGAGCCCTTGCTCGAAGTGATCGACGAATTGCGCGCCGAGTTGAATCTCAACGTCCAGTGAGGGATACAAATCCAGAAATTCCGGTAGCCACGGCACGATCTAGTGTTTGGCGAAAGAGGTCATGGTGTGGATGCGCAGGGTGCCACTGACCCTGGAGGGCAACGCCTCGGCCAGCGAGTCCGCCTCGTTCATGGCTTCAACGACGGCTTTGGCGCTGCGCAGGTAAGCGGCGCCCTCCTCGGTCAGCGTCAGCACGCGTGAGCCGCGCTGGAACAGCCGGACCTGCAAGCGATCTTCCAGGCGGGTGATCAGTTTGCTGACCGCTGATGGCGTCAGGTGATGGGCGCGCGCGGCAGCAGAAAAACTTCCACATTCGGTAGACCATATAAAAGCGAGCAGCTGCGAATAATTGTCCATGGCCGGTCCTGGCGAAAAGCTTGAAGGCATGTTGTCTCAACGCTTATGAAAAAGCGCGCCGAAGCGCGCTTTTTCCTGGGGTCCGGGTCAGCGAATGAACTGTTCGATGTAGTCGTCCGGCAAACCCAGCGTCTTGTAATGCGCTCGGGCGGCTTCAAGCTTGGTGAACACATCTTCGTAACCCACGGCAACGCCCTGCGGATCGACGTAAGTGTAGCCACCCTGCACGTGGAACCAGGTGATCATTTCACTCACATCCTCGGGGACGAACAGGGTATGCGTTTCACCGGGCGGCTCATAGGCAAAAGACCCCTCCTCCGCGACCCAGTCATGCTCCAGGTAGTACCAGCGACCCTTGAGCACGATCGCATGCACGCCGCCGGTATGGCGGTGACGCGACAGCACGCCGGCCTGACGCACCCGCAACAGGTTGATGTAATAGCCGCCGCTGGTGTTGAGCAGCAATGGCTTGAAGGAGACAGATTTTGTTACCGGCACCCACAGCGCATCGTCTTCGAGCCACTGCGTCATGACGCCCGGATGCACCATGTCGGGCGTCATGAAGGGAACTTGCGGCAACTGATACGCAATGGCGAGTTCATCAGGTTTAACAGGAGTATTCATAGTCAGGCCTCTCGGTTTTTTTGACGAATTCACAGCACTTGATTGCGCCAGGATTTCGCTTGAGGGAAAGGTTATGGCGTCGCTGTACGGGAGAAAACAGCTACTTGGTCACACCTGTTGTGACGCAGGATCACAGTGTCGGGGCGGGTTCGCGCAGACTCTGACCAGCCGTGAACCAAGGCTGTCAGCCGCCGCCAATCCTTCCACCAGGCGCTGGTAGTTCAAGGGCGGTTGCATGTTTCTGGCGTAAACCGCCGATAAGGTTGCGTCCACGAGAATATTGATCTGCGCCGTCGTCAACGGCGTGCGCTGACCCAGTTCAGCGAACGTCACGGGCAGCTTCACCGCGTGCAGCAGACGCGCGACCTGTTCAATCTCTTCGGCCGGTCGCGCCTCCACCGCCATCTGCACCAGCGTGCCGAACGCCACCAGTTCGCCATGCAGCATCGACGCCATCGCCGGTATCGCGGTCAGCCCCCGAACCAGGGCATGGGACAGTGACAAACCACCGCTCTCGAAACCGACACCGCTAATCAGCACGGTGCCTTCGATGACCCGCTCGACATCATCGGTGAGTTCATGTCGACACACCGCCTGATATGCCGGGACGCCGTACTGCATCAGCGTGTCGAAAACCAGGTTGGTGAGCATCAATGCCGTGTGCAGCGGCGGTGTGCCGAAAGAGTTGTGGCCGCCGGCGGCGTAGCACTGTCGGGCTTCGAATTTCTTGCTGATGGCATCGCCGATCCCGGCCGCGAAGAACCGTGCCGGCGCCTGAACGATGACCTCTGTATCGACAATCACCGCAGCGGGATTCATCTTCAGAAACTCCACGCCCACCACTTTGTGCTCTTCGTCGTAAAGCACGATCAGCCGACTCGTTGGCGCGTCACTTGAAGCGATCGTGGGGCAGACAATGATCGGCACGTCGAGATTGGCCGCCAGCCCCTTCGCCGTATCGATGGTCTTGCCACCGCCCAGCGCAATGATCGTGTCGGGGGCGTGCAGCAATGCCTGCTCGGATAACTGCGCAATCGCAGTGCGCGTGCACTCGCCGGGAAACTCGATGTGCAATGGCTCCAATCCCTGGTCCTGCAACGTGGCGCCAACCTGCGGCCATAGATGCCGGGCGACAAACTCATCGCAAAGCACCAGCGGCCGTGATCGGCCCATGTCGTTCAGCACTCTGCCCAATTGTTGCAATGCATTCGGACCCTGCTCGTAGCGCCCGGGAAATCCCATCGTTTTAACCATGACAAACGTCCTCGCAAGAAGTCATCAGCGCATCAACCAGCCGCCCGCGACATCAACCACCTGGCCGGTAATGAAGTCGCTTTCGCTTGACGTGAGAAAACACGCCGCTCTCGCCACCTCAAGCGGTGTGCCCAGCCTGCGCAGCGGTGTCTCGTCGACCACGGTTTGATTGGCCTGGGCCGATACGGTCTTGAGCAATGGCGTTTCGATTCGTCCAGGTGCCAGCGCATTGGCGGTGACACCGAACGGCCCGAGTTCGCCGGCCAGGTGGCGGGTAAAGCCGATGATTGCGGCTTTGGTCGCACTGTAGTGCGCTGCGACAATCGGCAAGAACGCGCTGCCCGCCACCGAAGACATATTGACGATGCGCCCGAACCGGCGCTCGACCATGCCGGGCGCGAGCACTCGCACCAGGTTGAAGGAGCCATTGAGGTTGATATCGACCACCCGCAGCCACTCATCCGGCGCCATGGTCCAGATCGGCGCGGGTGCGCCGTGGTGTTTGGGCGAAATGCCGGCGTTGTTGATCAGGGTATCGATGAGGCCGAGCTCACCTTGCAAGCGCTCGCAGGCAGCAGCGCAGTCTTGAAAACTCGCGACATCAGCCTGCGCCCACGCGACCGCAAAACCCGCATCACGCAACGCCACGCCCTGCTGTTGCACCTTGTCGGCATCAGCATCGAGCAGCGCCACGGCTGCACCTTCTTCGCAATACAACCGCGCGATCGCCGCACCGATGCCGCCCCCGGCGCCGGTGACCAATACGGTGCGCCCGGCGTGTCTGGAATGAGTCATGAGCTGTTCTCACTTGCAGATGAATGGACTGGGTCAGAGCCCCAGATAAGCACGCTTGACGTGCGGGTTTTCCAGCAGTTCCTGGCCGGTGCCGCTGAGCACCACTTCGCCGTTCTCCAGCACGTAACCGCGATGAGCAATGCGCAGCGTATGAACGATGTTCTGCTCGACGATCAACACGGTGGTGCCCAACTGGAGAATCCTGTTGATAATCTCGAAGACCTGCGACACCAGCAGCGGCGACAGGCCCAGCGACGGTTCATCAAACATCAACAATTTCGGCTCGGCCATCAGGCCCCGGGCGATGGCGACCATTTGTTGTTCGCCGCCCGACAGTGTCCCGGCGTTCTGATCAAGGCGTTCGCGTACCCTCGGAAACAGATCGAGAATATTGTCCAGACGCTGCCTGTAGCCCGCTCGTGCACTGCGTTTGTAGGCGCCCATCAAGAGGTTGTCGCGCACGCTGATGAAGGGAAACAACTGGCGCCCCTCCGGTATCAGCGTCAGGCCCGCGTCGACAATCTGATCGGGGCGATTGCCATCGATGCGCTGGCCTTCGAATTCGATCGTGCCTTGGGACGGTGTGACGATGCCGCACAAGCTGCGCAGGGTCGTGGTTTTGCCGGCGCCGTTGGCGCCGACGATAGTCACCACCTCACCGGCATTGACCTCGAACGACACGCCACGAAGGATCTCCGTACCGCCATAGCCGCTGTGGACGTTGTCGAGTTTAAGCATGGCTGTACTCCTTACCGAGGTAGGCTTCGATAACCTGAGGATCGTTGATCACATCGTGAGGCGCGCCCTGCATCAGCAGCGTGCCGGAACTGATCACGACGATGCGGTCAGAAAGGCTCATGGTGGCTTGCATCAGGTGCTCGATCATCAACACGCTGACGCCCGAATCACGCACCCGGCGAATGACTGCGATGGCCTTGGCAACATCCGTCGGGTTGAGGCCGGCCATGACCTCGTCGAGCAGCAGGATGCGCGGGCGCGTCGCCAGGGCGCGGGCCATTTCCAGGCGCTTCATGCCGCCGACCGTCAAGTTGCGCGCCCGGGTGTCGAGCAGCGCGGTGAGTTCGGTCAGCTCGGCGACTTGCTCGGCGATCGCCCTCGCCTCCTTCGCGTCGGCGGTGTGCATGAATGCACCGAGCATGATGTTTTCGCAAACACTCAAATCAGCGAATGGCTGGACGATCTGAAAGGTTCGGCCAATGCCTGCCCGGGCGAACTCGGCCGGGCTGTTCGGGGTGACCCAGTCGCCATTGAGCAGGCGCACTTTCACTTGGCCTTTGGATGGCAGAAGAAACCCGGAGAGCTGGTTGAACACCGTAGTTTTGCCGGCGCCGTTCGGGCCGATCACACCCACGATTTCGCCTTCGGCCAAGCTCAGCGAAACATCGTTGGTGGCGTGCAGTCCGCCAAAGAACTTGTGCAGGTTTTCTGCGACCAGAACCGGCTCACCGTGGGTGGCCGAGTGGGCTTGCGCCAAGGTCGGCCCGATCGGTGCTTTTGTATTTGCCATCGAACGACGGCCGCCGGGCAATGAGTCGATCCAGGCAAATATCCGGGCCCCAAAACGCCCCACCACGCCTTGCGGAATAGTCAGCACCACCACGACCAGCACGATGCCATAGACCAGACCGTGCACCCCGCTGCCCAGATCGCCAAGCCAGCCGCGTGCCAGTTCAGCCAGCGGCAGCACCAGCAAAGTGCCGATCAGCGGTCCCGATACCGTGCCCAGTCCACCAATCAACGCGAACATGGCGATCTGAATCGACATCTCGAGAGAAAACATCGAGCCGGGTTCGATGAAGGTCAGGTACATCGCATGAAAGCTGCCGACCAGGCTGGTGATAAATGCGGACAACACCACGGCGACCAGCTTGACCTTGACCGAGTTCACGCCCACCGCATGGGCGGCGTCTTCACGTTCACGCACGGCGATCAGGTAATAACCCAGTCGGGAATTCTTGATCTTCCACGACACTGCCAATGTGATGAGCAGAAACGCGAAGGCAATCAGCAGGTATGGCCAGCGCGGGCGGAACAACATCCACTCGAAACCGAGCTTCAGCGGTACGCCCAGCCCTGCCGCACCACCGGTCACGTCATGCTGATTGATCGCCACCAGACGCACGACCTCCAGCACCGCAATGGTCGCCAAGGCAAAAAACGGCCCGCGCAATCTGAAGCACGGCCAACTGATCAGCACCGCGACAATCGACGACAGGATTGCGCCAGCGAACATGCCGATCCATGGACTGATGCCCAGTTTCATCATCAGCAGCGTCGTCGTGTAAGCGCCCACCCCATAGAACACGGCATGCCCCAACGACAGCTGGCCGGCAAACCCGCCGACGATGTTCCAGGCACTGGCCAGTGCCGCATAACTGCATATGAGGATGAACAGGTGATAAACGAACGGCGAGCCAACGCTCAATGGAATGATCAGTAACAGCGCCAGGGCCAGTGCACTGACATAGACACGCGGGTGCAAAATATTCATGAACATCTTCCTCACTCAGACCCGCGACCGGCGCCGAAAAGACCTGTCGGACGAAACACCAGGATGCCAAGGAAAATCGTGAAGTAGACGACCTCCTTGAGGTCCGGCGCGATGTAGTAACCGGCGAGACTGTCGACGATGCCGATCAGCATTGAGCCGATCAGTGCGCCGGACAGGCTACCCAGGCCGCCCAGCACCACAATCACAAACGCCGTCAGCACGAAGAAAGTGCCAACGGTTGGAAAGACCGGATATTGCGGGGCGATCAGTCCCGAGGCGACGCCCAGGCAGGCGCAACCCAGGCCGAAGGCAAACACATAGATGTTTTTGACGTTGACACCCATCAGTTGCGCCGCGTTGCGATGCTGTGCAGTAGCGCGGACAGCCCGGCCGAGAAATGTGTTCTGCAAAAACCAGTGCAGCCCCGCGACCAGTGCGAGCGACGCGACAAACGTGATCAACTGACCGCTGCTGACGCGAAAGGCGCCGAAGCTGACGGTCGTGGTACCGACGCTGATGTTCTTCACCGTCATGACGTCGGCACCGAAGATCAGCAACGCGCCGTTCATCAGGGCAATCGAGACGCCCACGGTGGCGAAAATCTGGATATGTCCCTCGGCGCCAAGCAACGGCTGAATGATGAAACGCTGCATTGCCGCACCAGCGGCAAACAACAGGATCGTCGCAGGAATGATCGCCATATACGGGTGGATGCCGAAGTGCGAATTCAGCAAGTACACGGCATACAGGCCGATCATCAGAAACTCGCCATGGGCGAAGTTGACCACACGCACGATGCCGAAAATCAACGTCAGGCCGATGCTGATGATGGCCAACGTGCCACCGAGCAATAAGCCGTTCAACAGGAGCTGGATGAAAATTTCCACGGTTGGCGCCCTCTTTGCGAGCGAACGAACCCGTGAAGCTCAATGATCAAGCTTCAGCAGATTGCGGGGTTCAGGTATCAGGGTTGGTCGGAAAAACGCGCTTGGGCAACGGCGGCTGCCTGGGGGTAAACGGTTTTCAGCAGTCCGTTCTGCCACTGCATGATTGCCGTATTGGCGCGCTGGTTCTGGCCGTTCTTGCCAAACCTGGCACCGATGCCGGCAGCCGTGCCGCCGAGAGGAATATCGATGGTTGCCACCGAGGCACGGATCGCATCGGCGTCCAGCGAAGTACTGTTTTCCATGGCATCAAGGAATATCTTCGCCCCGACATAGTTGATCAGGCTGTGGCCCGAGCGCGGTTCGCTGCCGTAGCGATCCTTGTATGCCTTGGCGAACGCCCCGATACCGGGAGCGCCGTTTTCATTGGTCTGGAACTGTGGGAAATCGACATCGAGCACGCCTTCCATATTGGCTGCGCCGACGACCTTGACCGTGTCCTGCATGGAATAGCCGCCGCCGGCGCCGATAACGGCTTTGGGCCTGAAACCGGCTTCGCGGATCTGGCGGAAAAACAGCGTCGTGTCGTTCTGATAACTGGTCTGCAATACCACATCCGCCTGGGCACCTTTCAAACGCAGGATCAGCGATGAGAGATCGACCGCTTTGGCCGAATACGGTAGTACCTCGACCACATTCAGACCTTGCTCCTGAGCGATTTTTTTCTGAAACCCGGCGATGGTCGTACCGTACAGCGCATCCTCGTGGATGATCGCGACCTTCAATTGTTTCGGATCGACCTTGAGCGATGGGCTGACAATCTCCGTGATGGCGGTAATGGTGCCCTCGGCAAAATTCCTGGCGGTCGGGTTGCTGCGCATCACGTAGCTCAGATCACGCTCAGTGATGTGGTCGGACACCGCACCCAATTCGAAAAATGGCACCCCCGCCATCTCCGTCACCTGCGTGGCCGCAAATGACAGCGCCGAGGAATAGCTGCCAAATACAGCAGTGACGTTCTCAACAGAGGTGAGCCGGCGCGCGGCACCGACCGCTTGTCCCGCATCGACTGCGTCGGCCTTGAGCAATTTGATCGGCTCGCCCTTCAAACCGCCCGAGGCATTTCGTTCGGCGACGGCCAGTTCGAGGCCACGGAAGCTCTCGTCGCCCAGCAACGCCAGGGATCCACTCAGGGGATAAAGCGCACCGATCCTGATGTCCGCGAGCGCGGCAACCGGAGTGGACAGGCAAAGCAGGATGCCGGCAGCTTTCAGCCAGCTTTTCGCGGTAGCCGCCACGGCCACGGCTTCCTCTTGAGCGAGTCTCATTGGATTCATCTCCCGCAGATATTGTTTTTATTGTTCCTTCAAATGATCCGTGCCGAGCACAGACATCGTCGGATTACAGTGGCGATGACACGCAAGTTTTTGCGCCACTGTTTGCAAGAGTACGGCTCGCCAAGATTGGCTGGATATAGCTGAAAAAGCACACCTGCTGTGAATTTTCGGCACAGCTTCTATCGCCAATTGATCAGTCCCAAGGCGCCGGCGACCACGCTTCCACCAGCCTGTCGATGAACAGCCGAATCTTCGGCGACAGGTGTCGCTTGCTCGGATAAATCACCCGGATCGGCTCGGCAGCCTCGGCGTGCTCTGCGAGCAGCTGCACGAGCTTGCCACTGCGCAAGTCATCGTTGACCACATAGGATGGCAACGTCGCGATACCGAGGCCTGCGGCAGTCGCCTGATGCAAGGCTTCAGCGCTGTCCATCTGCAGCCGCCCGGCATGAATGACCGACACAGGCTGACCATTGACGCGAAAATTCCACGGCAGCAATCGGCCACCGCTGACGAAGTGCAGGCACGCATGCCCGGCGAGATCTTCAGGTGTCTGCGGTGCCGGATGTTCATTCAGGTAATTGGGCGAGGCACAGGTGATCATTTGCTGGTAAGCCACCGTGCGCGTGAGTAGCCCGGAGTCTTCCTTGGGCGGACCGATGCGAATCGCCAGATCGAAACCCTCGTCGATCAGGTCGACCAGCCGATCGGAAAACGTCGCGTCGATGGCGAGCGACGGCCAGTCTCTCAAGCAGCGCTCGATGTGCTGCACAACGTGCAGCCGGCCCAGTGCTACCGGCAGGCTCATGCGCAAGCGGCCGCTGGGCGTCGAACGGCGGAACGCCAAAGCCTCTTCGACCTCGTCCAGATCCTGCAGGATGCCCACGCATCGCTCATACAGCACCCGACCATCGTCGGTCAGGCTCAGGCTGCGGGTGGTGCGGTTGAGCAGACGGACCTGCAGACGCGATTCGAGCCGCACGATCGATTTACCGACGGCCGAGCGAGTCAGCCCGAGTTGCCTGGCCGCCGCCGTAAAACTTCCGGCATCCACCGAGGCGACGAAGGCGGCGATGTCGTTCAGGTTATGCAGTTCCATGAGGCCTCCGGATTTGGCATTCAGGCGGCTTGGCACCGGTTATGGGGAACCCTATTCCCCAATCATGAGGATAACATCTCGATTAGTTAATCCATCACCAACGCCTGATTGAGGTCATATGAACACTGAAGTAAAAGCAGCCGTGCAAACCTGGGCCAACAGCCTCAGCGATCTGGTACCCGTGCTCAAGGGCACCGATACCACCACAAAGATGAGCGACATCCGCGATGCCTACGCAAAAATGCTCGGGCAGAATCAGCCGCCGGCTGGCGTGAGGTTTGAAACAGTCGACATGGGCGGCGTGCCCGCTACGCTGGTGACTCCGGATGAGCTCAAGACCGACGCGGTGCTGATGTACATCCACGGTGGCGCCTACATCGTCGGTCGACCTGACGGCTACCACGGCATCGGCGGCAACTACGCAAAAATGCTCGGCGCGCGGGTGTATATGCCGGATTACCGCCTTGCACCCGAGCATCAGTTCCCCGCCCCCATCGATGACACTTTGCGCGCCTATGAGTGGTTGCTTGAGCAGAACATCGCCGCCAGCAAGATTGCCTTCGCTGGCGAGTCGGCGGGTGGCGCGATGGTGGTCAGCGTGATGGTCGCGGCAAAATCCAAAGGTTTGCCATTGCCTGCGGTGGGCTCGTCAATTTCGCCATGGGCCAACCTCGAACACACCGGCGCTTCCATGAGCAATCGTGAAGGCCTTGACCCGCTAAACTCCAAGCCAGTGCTGGACATCCTCGCGCGAGCCTTTCTCGGCGACACCTTGGCCAACCATCCGCTAGCCTCGCCGGTGTTCGCCGACGTCACCGGACTGCCACCGATTCTGGTGCAGATCGGCGAAAACGAACTGATGCTCAGTGACGCGATGCGTCTGGCCAATCACCTGGCGGACAACCGCGTCCGGGCCAATCTTGAAGTGTGGCCCGGCATGTTTCACGCCTGGCATTTCTACGCGGGCATATTGGCCGAGGGGCAGCAGGCGCTGGAGAGTTCGGTGCGGTTTATCGAGGCGGGATTGACTGAGGCTAATCGCTGACCAAACTGCGTCCGCTGCTGATCGGGGACACTTGTCGCTGTATTGCTCGGCGCCTTGGCGGTATGGTGATTTGCCGACCGCCGAGGAACCCTGAATGCCGAAAAAACCACCAGCCCCTGACAGCATCGCCAGCGCAGCCGACATCGAACGCGCCATTCTGGCCTTGAACAAAATGGCCGAACGCCTATGGGGTGAAGGTCGTGAGGCCGAGGCCAAGGCGCTGCTCGATGCACTGGATGCGCTGAATCGCGCCCTCGACCGGATCCGCATCGGGGAAAGTCGCAGGGCCGTCACCCTGCACTGAATCAGACCTGATAGAACTCGCGATACCACTGCACGAATGCTTGCACGCCCTGCTCGATCGGCACCTGCGGGCTGAAGTCGATGCAGCGTGCCAGCGCCGACACGTCGGCCCAGGTCTTCAATACATCGCCCTCCTGCATCGGCAGATAACGGCGCTGGGCCTTCATGCCCAATGCCTGCTCCAGGCATTCGACGAAGATCAATAGCGCTACTGGACTGCCGCGACCGATATTGAACAGCCGGTTAGTACCACGCTCGGCGCTGAGTGCGGGCGGTTTGTCGAGCAGTCGGAAAATCCCTTCGACGATGTCATCGATGTAGGTGAAATCCCGCGCCATTTCGCCTTGGTTGTAAAGGTCGATGGCGCGCCCCTGCAGCATCGCTTCGGTGAACTTGAACAGCGCCATGTCCGGTCGACCCCAGGGACCGTAGACGGTAAAAAAACGCAGGCCGGTGGCTTGCAAGCCGTAGAGATGGCAGTAACTGTGCGCGAGCAATTCGTTGGCACGCTTGGTCGCGGCGTACAACGAAACCGGTTGGTCGACCGGGTCGTCTTCTGCAAACGGCATCTTGGTATTGGCGCCATACACCGAGCTGCTCGAGGCGTAGATAAAGTGCTCCGGCGGATGACGACGGCATGCCTGCAGAACGTTGAGAAACCCGACCAGATTCGATTGCGCATATGCATCAGGATTGTCCAGCGAGTAGCGCACACCGGCCTGGGCGGCCAAGTGAATGACCTGTTTGAAGTGTCCGTGCTGTAACAGCGCGTTCAACGCCGCCTGATCAACAATGTCCAGTCGATGGAAAGTGAAATTGGCCAGCGTCTGCAATCTGTGCAAACGCGCCTGTTTGAGTTTGACATCGTAATAAGGATTGAGATTGTCGATACCCACAACCTCGAGCCCCTCGCGACACAAACGCATGACCGTGTGATAACCGATAAAACCTGCGGCACCTGTCACCAGAACACTCATGATCACCTCGGCTCACCGGTTGGACTTTAAGGAGATACACAGCACCGAACATTTACCGGCCAACAACGGCAACTATTGATAGACGACCCTAGTTACCCTGGCCAGCAGCATCCGACGCGAGGTATTTAAAAGTCGAACTGCCGATGAATCGAAAGATGTAAGTTTGAAACTAATTTGCTATCACGGACGCCATCTAACACCCGCGACTTCAATAACTTCGAAAAGTTTAAAAAATCCGACGAATAAATTTCACCATTCACAAACAATGACTTACGAAACACGGCCATTATCAGCGGATGAAAGGCAGTCTTTTTGACTGTTATTAATTGACAGCTTGCAAAGACTGGCCGATAACTTAGCACTGCCCGAAGAGCTCGCGCCGCCGCGCACTTTTCTGCTCTCCGGCTACTTATGTAATTGGATCCTGAAGGTCGCAACTGCGAACCGTGCGGTAGCTTTGCCTGAATGAAAGCGCGCCGATTCGTTATAGCCAAGACGGCCACGGATATAACAATAACCAACAAGTTGATTCATTTTTGAAACACTTCTTCTGCCAATAAACATTGATGCATCTGGCTCGGCACTTTGCCTTGATCAGCCTACTACCTACTAGCAAGCATGACGGCTCGTCCCACGCTATCGGCCGTCCTGCTTAAACGATCGCTATGTATGGAGTACTCCAGCATGCTAACGGTTTGCCGCAACGGCTCTAACTGGTATTTATTGCAGTGCAAGCCCCGCCAGGATGAACGGGCACAACTCAATCTGCAGCAACAGAACTATTCGACCTTCCGGCCGCAGCTGATGAGCGAGCGCAGTATTCGTGGCAAACGCCAACGAACACTGGAATCGCTGTTCCCCGGCTACGTGTTCATTCAACTGAGCCGCGACGACAACTGGGCACCGATTCGCTCGACCCGTGGTGTCAGCCGCATCGTCGAATTCAACCATGTGCCCGCCCGGGTCGATGAAGACGTGATCGCGCAATTGCGTGAGCGCAGTCAGGAGTCGATCGGCTTTCCTGCGGAACCGACACTCAAGCCCGGCGAACCTCTGCAAATCGTCCAGGGTCCACTGTCCCCGCTCGAAGGCGTGTTCCTGTCCATGCAGGGCGATGAGCGGGTAATGATCCTGCTCAATTTCCTCAACCGCCAACAGCACGTCAGCGTCCCGCTGAGTTACCTCGAACGCCAGCGACAATAGTCCGGATCCGCTTCGCCCTGACCCCGACCCCCTTAATCAGGAGCGTGATCCATGGCTCTGAAGCCTCGCTGTTCCCTGGTTTTAGTCGTCGCATGCTGTGCCCCCGAAGCTGCCTGGAGCGTTGAGCCGCAAGCGATCAATGTGTACGGCTTCGATTTCACCCCGACCTTTGCCTTGTCGGAAAGCTACGACGACAACTTTCGTGAAGTCGAACACGATGTCGAATCGACCATGGTCACCCGCCTGGCGCCGGCCTTCGAGCTCAAAGCCGAGGACCGCAGCAGCGCCACGCGGGTGATCTGGGAGCCGACCCGCTACATCTATCACAGCGCCTCGGACGCTTCGAACACCGCCCAGCGTCTGCGCGCCGACAGCATCATGGAGTTCACCGACCGGCATCGGCTGAAACTCGAAGCCGAGGCACGCAAGTACGAGCGCACCACCTCGACCGCCGTCGACGGCATCAACGACAAGATCGAGAGCCAGCGCGTCGGCGGCGTCTACACCTTCGGCGCGCGCAGTGCGCTGAACCAGATCGACCTCGGCGCCAGTTACGCACAACTGCGCTATGACAACTCCGACGGCATCAACGATGACAAGGAGCGCAACACCAGCAATCTGTCCAGCACTTGGTATCACCGCCTCGGCAGCAAGACCCGTGGCCTGCTCGAATACGACCACACCCGCTTCGATTACCTGCAATCGAACAGCCCGCGCAGCAGTCGCTCCGATGCAGTGCTGGCCGGAGCCGAGTGGGACATGACAGCGAAAACCACCGGCAAGCTGCGCGTCGGTTACGAGCGAAAGAATTTCGACCAGAGCGGTTCCGACGATCTGAGCAACCCGACCTGGCAAGTGGATCTGGCGTGGAAACCGCGCACCTACTCGACCTTCACCTTCCTCGCGCGCCAGGCCATGGCCGAAGGCGATGACGGCTCCGACGCGGTGAAAGCCACCTTCACCCAGATCGGTTGGCGCCACGGCTGGACCGAGCGCATTACCACGATTGCTGAAGCCGGCATGGGCCATTACGTCTACGAAGGCCAGGATCGCAGCGACGATTTGCAGGATTACAAACTCGGCGTGAATTACGCAATGCGCCGCTGGCTGGACATCGAAGTCGCCTACCGCCACCGCGACAACGACTCCGATGCCGACAACGAAAGCTTCACCCGCAATGTTTTCCAGATCACGTTCGACGTCAGTCTTTAGGAGGGTTGGGCCATGCACACGCGCCTGATTTTACTGTTGTTGCTGCTCTGGACAGTGCCCACGGTCGAGGCGGCGGACACCGACACCCATTACCGCCTGGCCGCTGGCGATGTCTTGCGCATCATCGTGTTCGGCGAGCCGGAACTGAGCTTCAAGAAGATCCGCCTCAACGATGCCGGCACCTTTTCCTATCCGTTTTTAGGCGAAATCGTCGCCAAGGGCCTGACGCCCAATCAGGTCGAACAAAAGCTCGTCGACGGCCTCAAGCAAGGCTACCTGGTCGATCCGAAAGTCAGCCTCAGCCAGATCGAATACCGCCCGTTCTACATCAACGGCGAGGTGCAGAAGCCCGGCAGTTATCCCTTCCAGCCCGGACTCACCCTGGAAAAAGCCATTGCCCTAGGTGGCGGCCTGACCGAACGCGCCTCGATGAAACGCGTGACGATCCTGCGCGGCAGTGGCGGCCCACCGGTCACTGAAAACATCTCGCGCACCACCGTCATCGCTCCCGGCGACACCATTTCCATTGCACAAGGCTTTTTCTGATCATGGACAACAGCCCAAGCACCTACCTCGAACGTCCGCTCCAGGGCCACTCGCAAACGCAAGCGGCTGATGAGTCGGACACCCTTGATCTGCTGCACCTGTGGCGCGTGGTCTGGTCGGCGAAGTGGAACATCGCCTGGCTGGTGCTGCTCAGTTGCGCGCTGGCCGTGGCGGCGCTGTCGTTCATCACGCCGCAATACGTCGGCAGTGCGACGTTGCTGATCAAGGACAAGACGCCGCCCGTGATGAGTTTTCAGCAAGCCGCCGAAGCCGGTGGCGCGACCACCACCGATTACTTGCAGACCCAGCAAGCGCTGCTGCAATCGCGGGAGCTGGCCGAGCGCGCCGTACGCAAACTGGGCCTCACCACCCACCCGGTCACCGATCCACGCCAGCAGGCGCAGAGTTGGTTCACCCCGCGCCAATGGCTGGCGGAGCTAAATCGCGACCAATGGCTGCCATGGCTGGATCTGCTGCCGCCGCCGAAGCCGCCAGCGACCGAAGAGCAAATGTTCAACGACGTCACGCAAAACCTGATGCTGCACACCAGCGTCAAGTTTGTCGGCAAGAGTCAATTGCTGGAGATCGACGTCGAACTGCCCGACCCGGCACTCGCTGCGGCGGTGGCCAACGCCCTCGCGCAAGGCTTCATCGACAGCCAGCAGGACACCAGCCTGAAGTCTTCGCAAAACAACACCAGCTGGATGAACACCCGCCTGGTCGAACTGCGTGACAACCTGCGCGTGGCCGAAAACAAGTTGCAGGCCTATCGCGAGGAACAGGGTCTGGTCGATGTCGACGGCGTCGCCACCATCAGTGCCAACGAGCTGCAAATGACCGGCAACCGCATGATCGATGCGCGCCGCGACCGTGCTGAAGCGGAGAGCCAGTTCCGTCAGGCGCAAGCCTTGAGCAACGGCGACATCAGCCGTTTGTCCAGCGTGCCGGCAGTGCTGAGCAATCCGCTGATTCAGCAGTTCCAGGCCGACCTGGCCAAGGCTCAGGCCAAAGTCGAAGAGTTGTCGGGCCGCTACGGGCCGAAACACCCGGCGCTGATATCCGCCCGTTCCGAACAGCGCACCGCCGCCAACAGTCTGCGCCTGCAAGTGCAGCAAGTGGTCGCCGGCATCGAGCGTCAATACCAATTGGCGGTGGCCAGCGAAGACGCCCTGCGCAAATCCTTCAACAGCAACAAAGCGCAGATTCAGGACATTTCGCGCAAGGAATTCCAGCTGCGCGAATTCCAGCGTGAAGTCGACAGCACCCGCGCGCTGTATGAAACCTTCGTCACCCGCCTCAAGGAAACCGCCGCCACTTCGGACATGGATTCGGCCAAGGCGCGCATCGTCGACCCGGCGATCGCACCTCTGGAAGCGAGCAAACCGCGCAAGAATCTGATTCTCGCGATTGTCGCGCTGGTCGCAGCGATCGTCGGCGTTGCCCTCGCCTTCCTCTTCGATACGCTCAGCAACACCTTCAAGACCGACGACACCGTCGAGAGTCTGCTCAATGTGCCGTTGCTCAGCGTCGTGCCGCTGGTGATGAAGAAGAGCCGGCGACAGTTGGCGCGGTTGTTCGAAGACAACGACCACCCGCGCTTCTGCGAAACCATCCGCAACCTGCGCACCTGGCTGATGCTGCAGAACAACGAACGCCCGGCGCAGGTGGTGCTCGTCACTTCCTCGGTGTCGGGCGAAGGCAAAAGTACCATCGCCAACAACCTTGCCTCGTCACTGGCGCCACTGGAACGGGTGCTGCTGATCGATGCCGACATGCGTCAGCCGACGCTGTCGCTGAACTTCGATTTCCCGCCGCAGAGCCCCGGCCTCGCCAACCTCATGGCCGGCAGCGCGCGGCTGGAAGACTGCATTCGCAGTGTCGGTAATCTGGACATGCTCCCGGCCGGCTGCCTGACGCCCGCAGCGCTGGACCCGTTCGAGGCACCACGCTTGAAAGCCTCGAGCAGTTCGAGCAACGCCGTGGCCCCCGCGCAGGACTTGCTCAGCTCACCGCGCCTCGGTCGGCTGTTGCAGATTCTCAAGTCGCGCTACCGGCACATCATCATCGATTCGCCGCCAGCGGAAATCGTCAGTGACGCGCTGTTGCTGGCGCAGCATTCCGATGCGGTGATCTACGTGGTCAAGGCGCAGAGCACGCCGGTCGGCCAGGTGCGCAAAAGCATCGCCGTATTGCAGCAGAGCCAGGCGCCGGTGTTCGGCGTGGTGCTCAATCAGGTCGATCTGCGCAAGGCGCGCAAGTACGGCCATGGCCATTCCCGTTCCTTCTACGACTACGACTTCGCCCCGCGCTGATCCTTCGGGCCGTGCCGCCCGGCCGCAGCCTGTCCTTCCCTGTACGACGAATCGGAGATCGCGCCGATGACCTCGCAATATTCCGCGCAAATGGCACACCGTCGCGGCCTCACCTTCTGGGGGCAATGGTTGTGCGCAATGACCCTGGTCAATCTGTTGCTGATTGTTCTGGTGCACTGGCGCATCGGCGCCTTGCCCAGTGAATACCGGCTACTGATCATCCTCACGGTGCTTGGCTCGATGCCGGTCTACGGCCTGGTGCAGGTCTACCACAAGCGCCATGGTCTGCTGGTCGGGCTCGGACGTTTGCTGGCCGGCTGGCTGATTCTGCTCGGACTGCTGATGAGCATCGCCTTCGTCACCCAGACCAGCGCGTTGTTCTCCCGGCAGGTGGTGATTGTCTGGGCGGTGGTCGGTTTTCTCGCCCAGGCGGCGACGTTTCTGCCGCTGCATCTGTTCGTGCGCATGTACACCAAAATGATTTGCAACGAGCGCCGCGCGGTAATCATCGGCACCTGCCCGACCGCCCATGAACTGGCGCGCAAACTCCTCGACCCGGATCGCGCGTTACTGCTCGGGTTTGTCGCGGCGAAAGCCGACAGCGGCCCGGCGCCGAGCATTCTGCCGCTGCTCGGTGAAGTCGAGGACATCCGCGAAATCATCACGCGCTTGCAGGCGCGGCGGGTGTACATCGTGCTGCCGATGGCCGAGGCGGCGACGATCGAAGCGTTGTACATCAATCTGCTCGACATGAACGTCGACGTGGTGTGGATTCCGGATCTGGGCAGCATGGTCTTGCTCAATCATTCGATCTCCGAGATCGAGCGGATGCCGGCGATCTATCTCAACGAAAGCCTGCTCACCTCGCACCCCGGCAGCCTGTTCTGCAAGGACCTGTTTGAACGCAGCGTCGCTGCGGTGGCGCTGATTCTGCTCAGCCCGCTGCTGCTCGGCGTGGCCATCGCGGTCAAGCTGAGCTCGCCGGGGCCGGTGCTGTTCAAGCAGAACCGCCATGGCTGCGACGGCGAAGTGATCCGCGTGTGGAAGTTTCGTTCGATGCGCGTGCACAACGATCAGCAAGTGCGTCAGGCCACCCGCGACGACGACCGCGTCACACCGCTAGGACGCTTTCTGCGGCGCAGCTCCATCGATGAGCTGCCGCAACTGTTCAACGTGCTGTTCGGCCACATGGCGCTGGTCGGCCCGCGTCCGCACGCGGTCACCCACAACATCTATTACACCGGCAAGGTGCGCGCCTACATGGCGCGGCATCGGCTCAAGCCTGGCATCACCGGGCTGGCGCAGATCACCGGGCACCGCGGCGAAACCGAGACCGTGGAAAAGATGCAGCGCCGGGTCGCCCAAGACCTCAATTACATCAATCAATGGTCGCTGTGGCTGGACATCAAGATCCTGCTGAAAACGCCCTTCACCCTGTTCTCGAAAAACATCTACTGACAGCGGCCAGCGCTCTGGCCCACCCCGCCACGCATGAGGTTTTCCCATGAATGTGAGTGTATTCGGTATCGGTTATGTCGGACTGGTCCAGGGCGCCGCGCTGGCCGAGGTCGGCCACAACGTGCTGTGTGTGGATGTCGACGCGGCCAAGGTGCAGGCCTTGAACGACGGCACTCTGCCCATCTACGAGCCGGGTCTGAAAAGCCTGGTGCGGGACAATCATCACAGTGGCCGTCTGCAATTCGGCAGTGATCTGGCCGCTGCGGTAAAGCACGGCGATGTGTTGCTGATCGCGGTCGGCACGCCGCCGGACGAGGACGGGTCGGCGGATCTCAAACATGTCCTCAGTGTCGCCCGCACCATCGGCGAGCACCTGCGCGGCGAGCAGATCATCGTCGACAAATCCACGGTGCCGGTGGGCACGGCGGACCGGGTGCGCGAATGCATCAGCGCCATCCTCGGCGAAAGCGGGCGTGGTGCACTGACCTTCGATGTGGTTTCCAACCCGGAATTTCTCAAGGAAGGTTGCGCGGTCGACGACTGCATGCGCCCCGACCGGATCATCATCGGCACCGACAGCCCGCGCGCCGAAGCGCTGATGCGCGAGCTCTACGAACCGTTCAATCGCAACCGCGAAAAAATCATCGTCATGGATGTGCGCAGCGCCGAACTGACCAAGTACGCCGCCAACTGCATGCTGGCAACCAAGATCAGCTTCATGAACGAGATGGCCGGGCTTGCCGAAAAGCTTGGCGCCGACATCGAAATGGTTCGCCATGGCATCGGCTCGGATCCGCGCATCGGCTACCAGTTCATTTATCCCGGCATCGGTTACGGCGGTTCGTGTTTTCCCAAGGATGTGCGTGCACTGATCCATGCTGCACACGGCGTCGATGTCGATGCACGCCTGCTGCGGGCGGTGGAGTCGCGCAACAACGAGCAGAAAAGCACGCTGTTCCACAAGATCGCCGAGCACTTCAACGGTGCGCTGGAAGGCAAGACCTTCGCGCTGTGGGGCCTCAGTTTCAAGCCCAACACCGATGACATGCGCGAAGCCCCCAGCCGCGTGTTGATGGAGGCGTTGTGGCGTGCCGGCGCCAGCGTGCAGGCGTTCGACCCGAAAGCCATGGAACAGGCGCAGCAGCTTTATGGCCCGCGCGATGACCTGACGCTGGCCGGCACCAAAGAGGCGGCGCTGAAAAATGCCGACGCGCTGGTGATCGTCACCGAGTGGCAAGCGTTTCGCGCGCCGGACTTCGAACTGCTCGCCCGCCAGTTGAAAAATCCGCTGATTTTCGACGGGCGCAACCTGTTCGATCCGCAGCGCCTCAGCGCGCGCGGCTTCACCTACATCAGTGTCGGCCGGCCGACCTGCACCGCCCAAGCACAGGATCTCGCGTCATGATCCGCCTGGAATTGCTCGACCGTTATTCGCCGGCCCTGCTGGAATCCAACCGGGCCTTCTCCTTTCTCAACTTCGCCTCGATCGGCAGTTTCATCCGCCAGCCGCCGTCGTCGCTGGCGTATTTTTGCGACGGCATGCTGATGTCCGGGTTCATGTCGCGCATCACCGGGCGCGCGGTGCAGCGGGTCAGTTTCGATTTCACCTCGATTGCCGATCCGGTGTTGCGTGAATCCGAGCAGCGCGGCAAACGCGTCTATGTGGTCGGTGCGCGGCAGGCCGAGCTTGATCGTTTCGTTGACAAGCTCGGTATGCAGTACCCGCGCCTGCAACTGGTCGGCGCGCACAACGGTTACTTCGACGCCGAACAAGGTGCGGCAATTCAAGCTGACATCCGCCGACAGCGCACCAACCTGCTGCTGGTCGGCCTTGGCGCCGGTCTGCAGGAGCGCTTTATCCTCGAAGCACTGCGCGGTGGTTTCAGCGGCGTGGCGTTCACCTGCGGCGGTTTCATTCGTCAGGAGGCCAATGCCAGCGAGCGTTACTACCCCGACGCTATCAATCGCCTGCACCTGCGCGCCTTTTACCGCATGTACCGCGAGCCGCACACGATCAAGCGTTACCTGCTCGACTACCCGAGCAATGCCCTGCGCCTGACCGAACTGATTCTGCGCCAGCAAGTGGCAATCAATGTCACTGCCCCATGAGGATTGTGCCGATGCATATTCTGTTCACGCTCAAGGATTACCAGACTGGCGGCGGCGTCGAGTGCGTGCAGCAACGCCTCGCCGAGCAGTTTCTGGCGGACGGCCGGCGGGTGAGTTTTTTCGTCATGAACGGCGACTCGCCCAACGTCGACGGCGCGCCGAGCATGGCCGGTGGCGGCAGTGGGCTCGCGGGCTGGCTGAAATCGATCGTGCTGCTGCGCCGGCTGATCCGCCGTGAGGGCGTGACGCATCTGATTGGCGCCAAGGAGCAGGCCAACCTCTGCACCTGGTTCGCCACCCTGGGCAGTGCCTGCAAAGTCATCTACACCCGCCACGCCGCGCTGGATTGCGCCGAACAGAACACCGGGCGCGCCAGCCTGCGTCTGTTGTACGCGCTGTACCTGTGCGGCAGCGGCAAGGTGGTCGCGGTGTCCCACGGTCTGCGCCAGTCCCTTGCCGGGTTGATGCCGTGGGGCCAGCCGCGCATCCGTTATTGCCCGAACGCGGTGATCAGCGAGCAACTGTTGCGCGCGGCACAGGCGCCGTTGCCCGGTGGCGTGCCCCATCATTATTGGCTGGGTGTCGGCCGGCTAGCGGAAACCAAGGGCTTCGCGCTGCTGCTCGACGCCTACGCCCTGGCGGCGCAACAACGCACGCTGCCCTATCTGGTAATTGCCGGCGACGGGCCGTTACGCGCAGCGCTTGAAGCGCAGACACAACGGCTGGGCATCGAACGCCTGGTGCATTTCACCGGGCATCTGCGCAATCCCTATCCGCTGATCCGCCATGCGCAACTGTTGGTGCTCAGTTCTTTGCACGAAGGTTTGCCGACGGTACTGGTCGAGGCGCTGGCGCTGGGTACGCCGGTGATCTCCACCGATTGCGGCAGCGGTCCGCGCGAGTTGCTCGACGATGGACGCCTCGGGCGTTTGGTCAAGGTCAATGATGTGCCGGCCCTGGCCGAGGCGCTGCTCGACAGTCTGGCCAGCCGCGAACCCGAGCCGCCGCCCCGACGCTCAGTCAGCGACGCGATCCTGCCCTATACCAGCCAGTACGCCGCGCAGGCTTATTACCAGGTGTGGAACCGATGAAAAAGCTGCTGATCATTCTCCAGGACCTCGGCGCCGGCGGCGCGGAGAAAATGATGGTGCGCCTCGCCGGTGCCTTGGTTGAGGCCGGCAACGAAGTCACGCTGCTGATGCTCACCGGTGCCGGCATCAATCAGCCGGCGCTCGACCCACGAGTCAGACAAGTGCTGCTCGACAGTCCGCGCAGCGCGGCGGCTGTGCCGGCACTGACACGGTTTTTACGCAGCAATCAGTACGACGCGCAACTGGCCGCCCTCACACACGTCAACGTCGTGGCGATTGCCGCCGCCGCGCTGTCCGGGACGCTGGCGCGGCTGCATGTCAGCGAGCGCAATGCCTTTTCGCGTGACAAACACGTCAACCCGGCGCTGTCGGTCAAGCTCGCCTACTGGCTGGCGCCGTGGTTGTACCGGCTGATTCCCAACCCGGTGATCTGCGTGTCACAAGGCGTCGCCGAGGATCTGGTCGACACCACCATCGCCCGCGCGCGCGATGTGACGACCGCTGACAACCCGGTGCTCGACAACGATTTTCGTGACAAACCCGCCGCCGCGCCCAGCCATCCCTGGCTCAAGGCCAAAACCACTCCGGTGATCGTCGCTGTAGGACGCCTGGCGCAGCAAAAAGGCTTCGACACTTTGATCGACGCCTTCGCCCGCCTGCCGCAAGGCAATGCGCGGCTGATCATCTTCGGCGAAGGCGCCCTGCGCGGCGAACTGCTGGCCCAAGCGACAGCGCTCGGCGTCGCAGAGCGTTGCGATCTACCGGGATACGCCAGTGACCCTATCGCCGAGATTGCCCGAGCGGACTGTTTCGTCCTGTCGTCGCGTTTCGAGGGCAGCCCCAACGCGTTGGTCGAAGCCCTGTCGACCGGCACGCCGGTCGTGGCGACCCGCTGCCCGTACGGCCCGCAGGAAATCCTCGCAGATGGCGCCGTCGCCCCCTTGGTCGAGGTGGACGATCCGGCCGCCCTCGCCAGCGCAATCAGCGCACAAATGGCCGCGCCACGAGCCCTGCATCGCCAGCGGCGGATTGATGCCGCCGCGCGCTTCGTCAGCGGCCGCGCGGTGCAGACCTACCTCAAGGCGTTACTTGGGAGGCGCTGAGATGAACCGCCTGCAAGTGCGTTATTCGACACTGGCCGACGCCTTCACCTTGTTTGGCGTGCTGTTCTATACGCAAGTGATCGGCTTCTTTCTGCGCCTGGGGAATGTGAGCAGGCTGGACGATGCCCAGCAGGATCTGGAAGGCAATCTGGCCAATCAGGTCTGCGGCTTGCTGACGTTGCTGGTGCCGCTGTTCTTCTTCATTCGCCACAAAGTGTTCCTCAGCAAGAGTTTCTACCGGCAGAACCTGTTTTTGCTGTTGTTTCTCGGCTGCGTGGCGGCGTCGATCAGTTGGTCGAGCGAGCCGATGCTCAGTTTCAAGCGTTTCGTTGCGCTGCTCAGCGTGGTGTTTTTTGCCGGTTTTATCGCTTGGCGCTACAGCATCGAGCGGATCGCTTTTCTGTTCGGCTGCGTGATCGGTGCAGCGGCGCTAGTCGGCTTGATCTTCGCCGTGATTCGCCCGGACATCGCCTTTATTTCCGGCGGCATCCGTGACGGGGCCTTTCGCGGGGTGTTCGCGGAAAAGAACGCTGGCGCACGCCTGAACGCGATTGCGATCCTGTTGCTGCTGCCGATGATCCGCCAGCGCAACCCGCTAGCCATGCTGTATGGGCTGTTCGCGCTGATCGCCATCGGTCTGGCGCAGTCAGCCACGGCGATTTCGCTGATCGTCGCCGGCACCGCCAGTTACGCCTACTTCATCACGCTGATCCGGCTGCGCATCAACCGCTCACTGCTGGCCTTCACCGCCGCCACGCTGGTGTTCTTCCTCTTGTGTGGGGTGCTTTACGCCAACTACGCCATGCTGCTGGAACTGGTCGGCCGCGACCCGTCACTCACTGACCGCACGTTGATCTGGGAGCTGTTGCAGCCGCTGATCGATGCGCAATTTCTCAAGGGCTACGGCTTCGGCGCGTTCTGGGCCAGTGCCGATGCCGATGCGTTTATCACGCGCTGGGGCTACATCGGCAATGCCCACAGCGGCTACGTTGAAACCCTGCTCAACGGCGGTTTGATCCAGTTGATCGCCCTGCTGCTGATGTTTGCCCAGACCCTGAGCAAGCGCTATCGGGCAATCACGGCGGATCAGTCGGCGCGCTATCAGGCCTGTGCGCTGGTGATCATCGGCCTGTTCGTCGTTACCAATTACGTCGCCTATGTGATTCCCAACTACCGCTCGGGCGAGTTCCTGATTTTCTGCGTGCTCAGCCTGACCTTCCGCCACCACCTCGTCGCTCGTCCGCAGCCGCTGCCAGCGGCGAATGCTCGGCCAATGCGCGGCACTTTCCGGGAGCAACGCCCATGCTGAATGATCCATCGGCCGTCACCGTGTGCGTGGTGGTTCCGCTGTACAACGCCGCCGCCAGCATTCAACGCACACTGGACTCGGTGTGCGCACAGACCCGCCTGCCGGACAAAGTCATTGTCGTCGATGACGGTTCCAGCGATGCCGGGCCAGAGATCGTCAGGCAGTACGCCGCGCCCTTCCCCATCGTGCTGTTGCAGCAGCCCAACCAAGGCCCGGCCAGTGCACGCAATCGCGGCGTGTTCAGCGCCGAAGAAACCTTTATCGCTTTCCTTGATGCCGACGACCGCTGGCATCCGGAAAAACTGCAAAAACAACTGGCACTGCACGCGGAATTGACCCGACAGGGACGCAAAGTCGGTTTGATCGATTGCTTTCAGATGAGCGAATTCAGTGATGGCAAACGCCAATTGGAGGATCGCTGTAAACACGGCGAGCACTTTGCCGACTTCATGCGCGAGAACATCATCAACGGCACCTCCGGCGTACTCGCCCTGCGCGAGATCATCGTCGCCATTGGCGGCTTCGATCAGAGCCTGCGCTTCGCTGAAGATCGCCTGTTGTGGACGCGCATCGCCGAAATCAGCGAGATCCACAGCGTGCCGCAGATTCTCCACTGGCGCGCCGTCAACGCCGCCAACATCACCGCGCAACCGCACAAGTATTACCCGCACAAGCTGCGCTTCATCCAGCTGTACCTGGCGCGTTACGGCACCCGTTTGAACCAGCAACAGCGGATCTATTTCGTTCTCGCCAACCACGCGGAATTTCTCAATGCCTTCTCCCGGCGCGGCGATCATCACCGGGTCATCGAGGTGTTCCGACAGATGCTCGGGCATTCGTGGCAGACGCTGTTGTTCTCCCGGGGCAAACCGACCCTGCGCTACCTCTACGCCTGCTTCAAAAGTCTGGGCAACAGCCGCTGAATTTCAGGGATCGCGCCATGGCCAACCGTCGCCTGATGACCCTCGCATGGATTTTCACCGAGAAGTTCGGCCTGATTTTCCTGTCGATGATTACCTTTGTCGTCTACGCGCATTTGCTGACGCCGACGGAGCTGGGCATCGGCACGTTGATCATCGCCGTGGTCGAAGTGGTCGGCATTCTGTTCTCGTCGATGCTGGAAGACCCGCTGGTGCGCCTGCAGCGGATGGAAGACAAACACATCAGCAGCGTGTTCTGGTTTGCCGTGCTGGTCAGCCTGCTATCGATCGCGTTGATTTCGCTGGCGGTCGTGCTCTATACGCCGTCCACCGCGCTGCGCTGGATGACCGCTGTGGCCTCGGTGAAAATCCTTTTCACCCTGATGGCGCGGGTGTATGTGGCACAGATGCGCCGCAGCGGCAATTTCAAGCTGCTGGCCTCGCGCACCTTGCTCGGCAAAGTGGCTGGCGGGGTTGGCGGCGTGGCTGTTGCGCTGCTGGGTTTCGGCCCGTGGGCGGTGGTTGCCCAAGCGCTGATCATGGACGGCGTTTCCACACTGGTACTGATGCGCAGCGAACGTCGGCGCATTCCCTTGCTGATCGACCGCCAGGTGCTGAGCGAACTGCTGCGCGCCGGTCTCCCGGTCTGTGTCAACGTGATGAGTTCGCAAACCCTGCAACGCGGCGTCAACCTGATTCTCGGCCTGACTGCCGGGGCGCACGCGGTGGGCATGTTCAATCTGGCCATGCGCATCATCGACCTGCCGCGCTCGGCGATCTACAACGGCTTGATGAGTTACGCCTTGCCGGTGTTCGCCCGGCGCAGCGCTGAACCGGCGCGGCTGATCGGCGTGATAGGTGATTCCACGGCGATCAGCGGCTTCGTGCTCACGCCGCTGTTCTTCGGCATCGCCCTGACCGCCGAAGACATCATCCTGCTGATCTTCGGCGCGAAATGGGCCGACGCGATTCCCTTGCTGCAAGTGCTCGCCTGCACGGCGGCGCTGGGCAATCTGGCGCTGTATGCAACCACTGCGCTGGTGGCGGTCAATCGCACACATCTGACCCTGAAGGCCGAAGTTGCCACCACCCTGCTCGCGCTGGCGCTGGTGTATCTGCTCGGCGCGACCTACGGCGGCATGGCGGCGGCGCTGGCATTGCTGCTGCGCACGCTGCTGATCACGCCGTTGCAGGTACGCGGCCTGCACGCCGCGATCGGTTACGACTGGCGCAGCTTCTTTCAGTCCAGTTACCGCAGCCTGCTTGCCTCTCTCGTGATGGTCGTCGTGGTGATGTGGCTGTCGCGGCAGACCGGCCTGTCCGGTTATGCGCACCTGGCCGGCGACATTGCCATCGGCACGCTGACCTATGCCTTGGCCTACAGCCTGCTGCACCCGCGCTGGCCGCAAGAATTCAAGTTGGTGTTCACCGCCCGCTGAGCTGCATTTCCTCGCAATGGAGTACGTCGTCATGCGCAAAACCACGTTGATCACGGGCGGTGCCGGCTACATCGGTTCGCACACGGCATTGCAACTGATCGAAGCCGGACACTCGGTGCTGATCCTCGACAATCTGTGCAACAGCAGCCGCGAAGCAGTCGCACGGCTGGAGCTGTTGAGTCATTCGCACGTCGATTTCATCGAGGGCGATATCCGCGACGCCGCGCTGCTGGAAGAGATTTTCAGCACCTACGCGATTGATGCAGTGCTGCATTTCGCCGGCCTCAAAGCCGTTGCGCAAAGCGTGCGCCGCCCCATGGATTACTACGCCAACAATGTGTTCGGCACGCTGAACCTGTGTCAGGCGATGGCCCGCGCCCACGTGTTCAATCTGGTGTTCAGTTCCTCGGCGACGGTGTACGGCGAGCCGGCCCGCATGCCCATCGTCGAAGACCACGGCACCGGCAAACCGGCCAATCCCTACGGGCGCTCGAAGTTGATGATCGAAGAATTGCTCAGCGACCTTGCCCTCGCCGATTCACGCTGGAACATCGCTGTGCTGCGTTACTTCAACCCGATCGGCGCGCACCAGAGCGGGCTGATCGGCGAAGCACCCAGCGGTCGACCGAACAATCTGCTGCCGTGCCTGACCGAGGTCGCCAGCGGCCAGCGCGCGGCGTTGACCGTTTACGGCAACGACTATCCAACCGTCGACGGCACCTGTATTCGCGATTACATCCATGTGCTGGATCTGGCCGAAGGTCATCTCAAGGCGCTGCAGGTTTTGCAAGGCGACGAGCATGGCCTGCACGTATGGAATCTCGGCAGCGGCACCGGCTACAGCGTATTGCAGATCATCAGCGCCTTCGAAGACGTCACCGGCCTGCGCATTCCCTACCGGTTCGCCGCCCGCCGCGCCGGTGATGTCGCCGAGTGCCGCGCCGACGCGAGCAAGGCCGGGCGCGAGCTGGGCTGGCGGGCACAACGCGAGCTGACGCAGATGCTCATCGACAGCTGGCGCTGGCAGACCAGCAACCCGTGGGGCTACCGCCCGCAACCGGCGCCGCTGCTGGCGGTGGGTAGCTGAACCGGCGCACATCCATGTTAGGGACGACTCATGAACAGATCACCATGCTTGCTGTTGGTTTTGCTGCTGCTGAGTGCTGGCGTCAGCGCCAATATTCCACGACCGGTCACTGAAGGCCTGGTGTTGTGGCTGGACGGCAATGACCCGGCCGCGATGACACTGGAGGGGCAAAACCAGGTCGTACGCTGGCTGGATAAATCCGGCAAGGGCAATGACGTCACTGTCGACAACCGCGCGGCGACGACATTGCCCACGCGCGTCGACAACGCCCTCAACGGCCACGGTGTGGTGCGTTTCAACGGCACGGCAGCGTTCATGGGCCAGGCGATCCGCACAAGCAAAGGCCCGGTGACGGTCTTCGTCGTCTCGCGACGTCTGCCCGAGCAGGCCGGCGGCAAGGCCTGGCAGCGACTGTTCAGCTCCCGCCCGCAACTGGCGGACAACGACAATGTCGCGCCGAACTTCGGCATCAGCGTGCAGCAGACCACCGGGTACGAGCCGGCGCTGGCGTTGCTGGAAACCAGTGACGTGCCGATCGGCCCGTTCGCGGTGGCGCGCAATGTGGTGGGCACTTCGGAAATCCTCCGCGGCGACATCGCCGAAGTACTGGTTTATGACCGCCCATTCAGCAGCCAGGAAGAACGCCGCAATGTGTTCGAGTATCTGGCGCAGAAATGGGCGGTCGCCATTCCGCAGCAGGCCGATGCCTGGACCCGCGTCGGCCCGTTAGGCGCGACCCCGACGCACGTTACGCCCGATCTGCCGCTGTCGGATCAGGCCAATGCCGGCGGCTGGAAACTCGATACACGGCTGTCCGACGAATTCAACGGCAGCACCCTCGATGTCGAGCGCTGGCACGTCAACAACGCCACCGGTACCGATTCCCTCGGGCGCAAACCGGCGCTGTTTTTGCCGGAGAACGCCAAGGTCGGCAGCGGTAATCTGAACATCACCTTCCGCAAACAGACCCTCCCGGAAAAATACGTCGCCCTGGGCTACAAGGACTACAGCTCGGCGATGGTGCGCACCAACGAACGGGGCATGTACGGCTATTACGAAGCCCGGGCGAAGCCGATGAACTCTGCCGGCTCCAGTGCCTTCTGGCTGGCGTGGACCGGGCTGCCGGACAATGCCACGGAAATCGATATCTTCGAAATCGGCGGCAAGACCCGCAACGAAGCCTTTGATCGCCTGTACAACATGAACGCGCATGTCTGGACCAGACCGCAGAACGATCAACACCTGAGCTCCGGCAGCACCTGGATCGCACCGTGGCGGCTGGCCAATACTTTTCATGTCTACGGCTTTGACTGGCAACCCGAGACCTTGCGCTGGTACGTCGACGGCGTATTGGTCCGGGAGGCGAAGAACACCTACTGGCACTTCCCCATGCAAATCGTTTTCGACAGCGAAGCGATGTGGGACTGGTTCGGGGTGGTCGACGATGCTGACCTGCCGTCGGTGTTTCGCATCGATTACGTCAGGGTCTGGACCCGCTCGCCGCAGTAGTGCTGTGTTCAACGGGTTTGGACCTTCGCTTGCATCCGCCACAGCGTGCGGAAACCTCCCTGACGCTCGCGCAGTTCTTCCGGCGTGCCGTCCTGCACTAACTCGCCTCTCTCCAAGCGCCATCCCCCGCCCCTCGATACCCGCAAACATCACTCGATCCTGCTCGCAAAGGTTGACGTGCGCCAAGCCAACCGAGCGGCTGCCCTCGCCCTTTGCTCTACCATCCATCGGCTGTGTTGGAAAATCATCAAACCCAAGTGCAAGTCCGTTATCAGAATCGGTAACCACTCCAGCAACAGACATCCTCGAGGACACTCATGGCTAATGATCCCTCCAACTCCGATCGCATCTGGTCCAGACCGGAGCATGCGGTCGAGACAACCTTTCCTGCCAGCAATCCGATTTCACCGTGAGTCTTGACCGGCGCAGCCTCAATCTGGTCGCGGCAGCGTTCGCGCTGACCGCCTTGTCCTATGGCCTCGCGCGCTTCGCCTATGGACTGCTGTTGCCGCAGATTCGTCAGGATCTGACGCTCAGCGTGACCGCTGCCGGCTGGATCGGTGGCAGTGCGTTCGCCGCTTACTGTGTGGGCATCGTTGCGACGTTTGTCTGCAATGGCAAAATCAGTCCGCGCGGGTTGACGGTGATGGCCGGCGCCGCCGCGACGCTGGGCATGGGACTGGTGGTTGTGGCCTCGTCGGGGCTGACGTTGGGCTGCGGTGTGGCGCTGGCGGGATTGAGCACGGGTCTGACTTCGCCGCCATTGGCCAGTGCGGTGGCAGCGCGTCTTGATGATGCGGATCGCCCACGGGCCAATGGTTTTATCAATGCAGGGACAGCGGCGGGAATCGTTTTTTCCGGTTTTGCGGCGATATTGGCGGCCGGGCAATGGCGCCAGCTGTATGCCCTGTTTGCCTTGATCGGCATCGGCGTTACGCTCTGGCTCTGGTTTGCGGTGCCGCGACGGGTCGAGCGTGACGTCGCGCAGAGCTTCTCGCTGGCAATGCTGCGTCGACCCGGCGTACTGCCTTTGTGCGCCAGTGCTTTCCTGATGGGCCTGGCGAGCACGGCGATCTGGACATTCGGCGCCGATATTTTGCGCAGTGAGGCTGGTTTCTCCGATCAGGGCATTGCGTGGGCGTGGATCGTATTGGGCGCTGCGGGAATCAGCGGCTGCATGACCGGTGTGCTCACCGGCCGCTTCGGTGTCGCACGGATGCAGCATCTGGCGCTTGCCGGGATCGCCCTCGGGACATTGGGCCTTTCTGCCGCATCAGTTTCCGCCGGATCGGGCCTCGCCGCGATGTGCCTGTTTGGCGCGGCCTACATTGTTTCTTCAGGCGTTTATCTGCTGCAAGGCATTCGTTTGTTGCCGGACCGCCCGGACCTGGGACTGGGCATTCCGTTTCTGCTTCTGGCGCTCGGTCAGACCGCTGGCACGCCGGTTTTCGGCGCGGTGCTGGAGGCTGCCGGCGTAATCGTTGCCCTTTGTGTTTTCGCGGCGGCCGCTTGCGCCGCTATGGTGCTGTGCCCAAGAGATGGTGAAAGTCCGCGCAGACAGATGTGCCAATCCACTGAAGGCTTGGGTCGCTAATGATTTTTATCGTCAGGAGTACAAACCATGGCCGTAAACATCAGCAATCTCACCCTCTCCACCCCGGTACCCGTCTCGGCGACCAATCCGGTCGCACTGGAGCTCAACGGCGCCGAAGCCATTGCGCAATTTCCCAGCATCGTCACCGTGCTGCCGGACGGATCGCTGCAACTGTCCGCGCCGACCAAAGGCGCCTCAAGCAAGAGCACCCACCGCACCCGCTGCGAATGGAAAGAATCCTTCTATTGGTCGCTGGCCAGCGCCGCTGACCACCTCAACTTTCAGGAAATGACCGTGACCAAGGTCAACTCTGCGCAGAAAGTGGTTATCTCGCAGATGCATGTGAAAAACGACGACAGCCCCGCCATCAAGGTGTTCTGGCAGAAAGGCAACATCACCATGGGCTTCCGCCAGAGTTTCAACCAGCCCACCCCGGTCAACACCACGGTGCTCAAGGGCGTACCGCTGGGCGCGAAATTCAAGGTGACCATTCGCGCCAACTCTGCCGGCGTAGCTCGAGTCACCGTCGACTACAACGGCGTTGTCGGTACATCAGGTGATTTGCAGCTCGACTCAACCTGGAATTCGCAGGTGTTCAATTTCCACGGCGGGGTCTACAACCAGATCGACTACACCGACGCCACCCCGCCAGAGGATGGCTCGATCTGCATCATCAGTGATTTGTTGATATCGCATACTTAGGCGCTGAAACGAGCAAGGGCCTGCATAGCTTTTGCATGCATGGCCCTTGTCGGAGCTCAGCCCGATGATTGGTTTTCAGCCTCCTCTCGAACCTCAAAACAGCCTGCGTCCTAACGTCGCAGCCTTCAGCTATTGGCAAATCCTGCGCAAGCCGTAGAATCCCGCGCGCTCTGGCATCGCGTGTCTCGTCACAGTCGCGATCTGCAGGGCTGGCCATGTCGTTCGACGCCACCGCCCTGCCCGATCGGCAGACTCTTGCACAACACCTGTTCCAGCCTGGCAACCGCACGCGCAGAGGCGCACGTTGCGCTGTACTATTTCTTGAGGTTTTTATGTCTCCGCGTTTGCTGGCCATGGCGCTGGCGCCCCTGCTCGGGCTGTTCATTATTGCTCTGGGCAATGGTTTTCTGTCTTCCCTGACCACCCTTCGCCTGGACGCCGCCGGCGCCTCGGCGACGATGATCGGGATTGTTTCCTCGGCCTACTTCATGGGCCTGACGCTAGGCGCGGTGTTCAATGACCGGCTGATTCTGCGCATCGGCCATATACGCGCCTACGGCAGCTTCGCCTCGCTGATTGCCGTGACGATCCTGTTGCAGGGTCTGTTCTACGACACCTGGGGCTGGCTCGTCCTGCGGCTGATCAATGGCTGGGCCACGGTGGGTGTGTTTCTGGTGATCGAGAGCTGGCTGCTGCTGGCCGGTGACGAGAAGATTCGCGGGCGCCTGCTCGCGCTGTACATGATCGTCCTTTATGGCGCTGGCGTTTTGGGCCAGGCGACGCTCGGGACCATCACCGGCATGAGCGACAGCGCGCCGTTCATGGTTGCCGGCATGCTTGCTGCGCTGTCGGTGCTGCCGATCGTGATCCTGCCGCGTGTGTCGCCGCTGCTCGATCAGGTCGAGCCGCTCAAGCCCCGGCAACTGCTGGGCGTGACGCCGACCGGGCTGGTCGGCTGTTTCGGCTCGGGGGTGACCATCGCGGCGATCTACACCTTGTTGCCGCTGTATCTGCAACGCAGAGGTCTGGACGTCGGAGAAGTCGGCAGCATGATGGCCTGGACGATCCTCGGCGCGATGCTGCTGCAGTATCCGGTCGGACGCTGGTCCGACCGCACGGATCGCTTGCAGGTGCTGACGCTTCTGACGGTGGCATGCACGGCATTATCGCTGGTGATTGTGCTGCTGCCGCTGTCTTCGACAATGCTCGCGGCGATGCTGTTTCTGCTCGGTGGCGGCGTCTTCGCGCTGTACCCGGTGGCCGTCAGCCACGCGGCCGACCGCGCCCCGGCCGAAGCGCTGGTGCCGATGATTCAGGGTTTGCTGCTGATCAACTCGCTGGGCTCGGCCATCAGCCCGATGATGATCTCGCCGGTGATGAACTCGTTCGGCGCCAACGGCCTGTTCTGGGTATTTGCGGTGGTCAACCTGAGCATGGTCAGCTTTTTCTTTTGGCGCCGCGGCAAACGCCCGGTGCCGGCCAACCCCGCACCTTTCACGGCGGCAGCAACCTACTCGCCGACGGGTGCGGAGTTGCGGGTCACCGAGGATTTGCGTGTGGCCGCTGAGGAGCATCCGGCGATGATGGATGCGATCAGCGGAGAATTGGTGACGCAGCCGCGGTAACTGGTGATCAGCAACTGCCCGGCGGAATACCGTCCTTGTTGAAGTCCTTCAAGCGCTCGCGCTCTTCTTCGGTGGAATGCGCCGGGGTTGTTTGATCCGGTACTTCTTGCGGCACTTCGGGTTTTTCTTCAGTCATGGCTTTGCCCTCGTTGTCGATGCTATTTCGGCATCGGCGAGGGCCGGCAGTTCCGGATTTTCAACTCCACCGCAGCCATGCGCTTCAGTTACGGCGAGCATTACCTTCAGCGAACAGCGCCAGATGCTTGCCTCAAGAGCGGGCACGCTCAATCAACATCCTCTGCAACGTGTTGTCCTTCACCCAGTAATGGTGGAACAGCCCCGCCAACGCGTGCAGGCCGATCAGCCAGTAGCCGGCACTGCCAATCCATTCGTGCCAGTACTTGAGTTGTTTGGCCAGGTCCGGATCAATAGCCACCGGCGCCGGCACATGGAAGCCGAAGTAAGGAAACGGCTTATCGCCCGCCGCGAGCATCAACCACGCGAGGAGCGGTGTGACAATCATCAATCCATACAGCGCCAGGTGCGTCAGGTGCGCGATTGCGGTCTGCCACGCTGGCGGCTTGGGGATGATCGGCGGACGCGGGGTCAGGCGGCCGATCAGACGAATCCACACCAACGCGAAGATGCTTGCGCCAAACAGCCCATGCATACCCATCAGCAGGCCGCGTGCTTCGCTGCCTTTGGGCATATAGCCTTTGATTTCGACGCACGCATACACACCGACGAACAACGCCAGCATCAGCCAATGCAGGATGATTGAGAGTTTTCCATAACGGGTTACAGCGGTGTCGCGAATCATAGGAAACGCCTCGTGATTGTTGTGGAGCGACGATCATCTCGCTCGAAATTATCGATCCGGTTGCCCTGAATCAAGGCTAACCATGCTTGCCCAGCCTTAAGGGAGTCTGAAGATCGGCGCTGCGGTTAACGGTTTTTCATCTTCAGACTTCGTTAAGAAATGGCTTGGATACTGCGCTCAAACCCATTGAGGGAGGCGTTCTGCCCATGCCCGAATTCGACTGGAACATCCCGCTGCCCCTGCACTTCGGCCAGGCCGAGTCGTTGCCGATGACGCTGAGAAACGCGTTGCCGGAGGACGAGCTGCGCGCGCCCTTCGAAGCCTTTATCCAGCAGCGTTTTCGCACGGCTCACGGTGCCGAAATCCGCCATTTCATGCCCGAGCTGTTCGGCATGCACAACAGCGATGGCCAGTTGTGCGCAGTGGCCGGGGTCCGTCGAGCGCATCTGCAGGCACTGTTTCTCGAGCGCTATCTGGATGAACCGATCGAGCCGTTGATCAGCGCCGCCGCCGGTCGTGCAGTGGATCGCAAGGTCATTGTCGAAGTCGGCAACCTCGCCGCCAGCGATACCGGCAGTGCGCGCCTGAGCATCATCGCCATCACCTATCTGCTGGCCATGGGCGGCCTGGAATGGGTGACCTTCACCGGCAACATCGGACTGGTCAACAGCTTCCATCGCCTGGGTCTGAAGCCCGTGACATTGTGCGCCGCTGATCCACAGCGACTGGGTGACGAGCGTCAACACTGGGGCAGTTATTACGAAAGCAAACCCTGGGTGCACGTCGGCAACATTCGCGCGGGATTTGTTCATCTGCGCAATATTGGCCTGTTCACTCGCCTGGGTTTGCCGACTTCCGTTGAAGGAGCCTGCCATGTCGCTTGAATTGCAGCGCTTCCAGGAAACCCTGCGCGACCATGCCCGACGCAATGACAACGCCTCAGCCCTGTGGGGCGACACGCTGAGAATAGATTACGCCACGCTGTATGCCGAGGTGTTGTATCGCCAGGAGCGCCTGCGCGATGAGCAGGTGCAGGTGATTGCGCTGGCGCTGGACAACGGCGTCGACGCGATGCTTTGGGATCTGGCTGTGTTGTTCGAAGGCTTGACCTGCGTAACGCTGCCACCGTTTTTCAGTGCCGCGCAGCGCGCCCATTGTCTGGAGCAGAGCCAGGCCGAACGGGTGATCGCCGAGCCGCAACTGCAAGCCGAGCTGCTGGCGGCGGGATATGAATTACGAGGCGAATTCTGGTGTCGCTCGTTCAATGGCCCGAGTCGCATGCCGGCGGGCACCGCGAAACTCACGTTTACCTCCGGGACCACCGGCACGCCGAAAGGGGTGTGCCTGAGCGCCGACAGCTTCCTGCGCGTTGCCCGGGAGCTTGATCAGGCAAGCGCAGCCACTGGACCGGAGCACCATCTGGCGCTGTTGCCTTTGGCGATCCTGCTGGAGAACCTGGGCTGTTATGCCGCGCTGTACGCCGGTGCGGTGTTGAGCCTGCCAAGCCAGACAACCCTCGGCATTCAAGGTGCCAGCGGCATCGATGTTGCGCGCCTGCTCGGTTATCTGGGCAAGCGTGCGCCGGAGAGTCTGATACTCGTGCCACAGCTGCTGCAAGTTCTGGTCAGCGCCGCTGAACAGAAGGCTTTCGATCCGCAAACCCTGCTCTTCGCCGCGGTCGGTGGAGCGCGGGTGTCAGCGGATCTGCTGCACCGCGCGCAACGGGTCGGGTTAGCGGTTTACGAGGGATACGGCTTGTCCGAGTGCGCCTCGGTCGTATGCCTCAATCGCCCCGGCGCGCGCCGTCCGGGCAGCGTCGGGCGCCCTCTGCCCCACCTCGAGGTGCGGTTGGCCGAGGACGGTGAAGTGCTGATCAAGGGTTCGGTGTTGCTCGGTTATCTGGGGGAGCCGGCGTATACCGATCAATGGTGGCCGAGTGGCGATCTGGGCGAGTTCGATCCGGAAGGTTTTCTCTATCTCAAGGGCCGCAAAAAACACCAATTCGTCACCAGCTACGGGCGAAACGTCAACCCGGAATGGGTCGAGTCGGAACTGACCCAGCGCCGCCACATCGCTCAAGCGTTCGTCTATGGCGAGGCGATGCCGCACAACCACGCCCTGCTCTGGCCGCATCGTCCGGACTGCACCGATGCCGAGCTGGCCGCCGCCGTCGCCGAAGCGAACGAGGCGTTGCCCGATTACGCCCAGGTGCATCAGTGGACGCGCCTGTCGCAGCCCTTCACCGCCGCCAACGGCCTGCTCACCGCCAATGGCCGGCCGCGCCGTGACGCCATCATCGCGCAGTACCACACGCAATTGACCGAATCCGCCACTTCCGAGGAATCCGCATAATGAGTTTTTTCGACACCCTGCAAGAAGCCACGCAACGCGAACGCCACGAGCTGTTCAACCTGCCGATCATCGTCGATGCGTTGCAAGGCAAGGTCAGCCTCGACAGCTATCGGGCCTTTCTTGCCCAGGCTTACTACCACGTGCGCCACACCGTGCCGCTGATGATGGCTTGCGGTGCACGCCTGCCGACGCGCCTGGAATGGCTGCGCAAAGCGGTGTGCGAATACATTGAAGATGAATACGGCCACGAGCAGTGGGTACTCAACGACATTGCCGTCTGTGGTGGTGATCGCGACGCCGTGCGCGATGGCCAGCCGTCATTGTCAATCGAGCTGATGGTCAGTTTTCTCTACGACCTGATCGCCCGGGGCAATCCGGTGGGTCTGTTCGGCATGGTAAACGTGCTCGAAGGCACCAGCATTGCCCTGGCGACCCACGCGGCGGGGAGCATTCGCGATCGCCTGGCGCTGCCGGAAACGGCATTCAGCTATCTGAGCTCCCACGGCGCGCTCGACATCGAGCACATGCAGACCTATCGGCGGTTGATGAATCAGCTGGAAGACCCTGACGATCAAGCGGCGGTCATTCATGCTTCGAAAGTCGTCTATCGGCTCTACACCGACATGTTCCGTGATCTGCCCCGCGACGCTGAGGCCCAATATGCAGCTGCATGAAGCCCGCGTGGTGCTGACAGGTGCCAGTGGCGGCATCGGCCTGGCCATCGCCAGTGCCTTGTGCGCCGCCGGTGCCAGGGTATTGGCCGTGGCGCGGCATCAGGAGGCGCTGTTGCCGCTGCTTGAGCGGTATCCGCAGAACCTGTGCTGGGTCGCCGCCGACCTGACCTTCCTCAGCGATCGCCGCAAAGTGTTGGCCGCCGCCGACGCCATCGGCGGCATCAACCTGCTGATCAACGCCGCCGGGGTCAATCACTTCGCCATGCTCGAACAGCTCGATGACAGTGACATCAACGCGATGCTGGCGGTGAACATCAGCGCGCCAATCTGCCTGACCAAAATGCTGTTGCCGCAGCTCAAGCAGGCTGACAGCGCGATGGTGGTCAACGTCGGCTCGACCTATGGCTCGATCGGCTACCCAGGTTACGCCAGTTATTGCGCGAGCAAATTTGCCCTGCGCGGATTCTCCGAGGCGTTGCGCCGCGAGCTGGCCGACACGCGGGTCAGCGTGTTGTATGTAGCGCCCCGGGCCACCCGCACCTCGATGAACAGCGCCGCTGCGCAAGCCTTGAACGATGCCCTCAAGGCCAGCGTTGACGATCCGCAGACCGTGGCGTCGGCAGTGATGCATGCGATTGCCGGCGACCGTCGTGATCTCTACCTAGGCTGGCCGGAGCGATTTTTCGTCCGTTTGAACAGCTTACTTCCGCATCTGGTGGATCGCGGTCTGCGCAAGCAATTGCCACTGATCCGCCGTCTCAGTGAAAAACCTGACAACGAGGCTTCAAAGCCATGAAAAAACTCTCCACATGCCTGCTGTTTGCCGCCCTCAGTCAAAGTGTCTGGGCGCTTGAGCCGGCTGATCAGCAACGTCTCACCGGCATCCAGCAGAACTGGGCGCACATTCAATACGAGGTCGCGGAAAAGCAGCGCGCCGCGGCGTTCGAGCAATTGGCCAGCGAAGCCAACGCGTTCACCACGCAACGTCCGAATGTGGCCGAAGCCTGGATCTGGAAAGGCATCGTCACCAGCAGTTGGGCCGGTGCCGAGGGCGGGCTCGGTGCCCTGGGCAAAGCCAAGGACGCCAAAGCGGACCTGGAAAAATCCCTGACGCTTGACCCTAAAGCCCTGCAAGGCTCGGCATACACCAGCCTCGCTGCATTGTACGATCGGGTACCGGGCTGGCCGATCGGCTTCGGCGACAGCGACAAGGCCGAGCAATTGCTCAAACAAGCCCTGCAGCTCAACCCCGATGGCATCGACAGTCTGTACTTCTGGGGCGACCATCTCTACCGTCAGAAGCGCTACGCTGAAGCCAAGGCAGCGCTGATCAAGGCCAGACAAGCCGCACCCCGTGCGGGCCGCGAAAGTGCCGATGCCGGGCGTCGTAAAGAGATCGACGCCTTGCTGGTGGACGTGAACAAGAAACTCGACTGAAAGGAGTGCGCGTGCGTTTATTACTGATCGAGGATGACGTGGCGCTGGGTGAAGGCATCTATCAGGCGCTGGGCCGTGAGGGATACACCGTCGACTGGCTCAAGGACGGCAGCAGCGCCTTGCACGCGCTGCTCAGCGAAACGTTTGACGTCGCCGTGCTGGACCTCGGCCTGCCACGCATGGATGGCCTCGAAGTGTTGCGCCGCCTGCGCGACAGCGGTTCGAACCTGCCGGTGTTGATTCTCACCGCTCGCGATGCCACCGAAGACCGCATTGCCGGACTCGACGCCGGTGCTGACGATTACCTGGTCAAGCCGTTCGACCTCGCCGAACTCAAAGCCCGCCTGCGCGCCTTATTGCGCCGCAGTGCCGGGCGCGCCCAGGCGCTGATCGAACACGCCGGCATCAGCCTCAACCCCGGCACCCAGCAGGTCAGTTATCAAGGCCAGCCGGTCGCGCTCACCCCCAAGGAATATCAGCTGCTGCACGAACTGCTGTCGCCGCCGGGGCGGGTGATGACTCGCGATCAATTGATCCAGTTGCTCTACGGCTGGAACGAAGAAGCGGAAAGCAACACCCTGGAAGTGCACATTCATCACCTGCGCAAGAAGTTCTCCACCGACCTGATCCGCACCATCCGCGGCGTGGGTTATCTGGTGGAGGAGCGTCGATGACCTCGATCCGCCGGCGCACGCTGACCCTGATCATCGGCCTGTTACTGGCCGGTCTAGCGGTACTCAGCCTCTTCAACGTGCATGACAGCAACCACGAAATCGCCGAGGTCTACGACGCCCAACTGGCGCAGAACGCACGCCTGCTGCAGGGCGTGATGCGTATGCCGATGGCGAGTACCGAGCACGCGCAGTTGTATCAGGCGTTCAATCAGGCTCTCGGGGAAGCCAAGCCACGGGTTGACGGACATCCTTACGAAAGCAAAATCGCCTTCCAGGTGTGGAACCCGCAAGGCGAGGTGCTGGTACACACCGCCAGTGCGCCCTCCTTCACTGCGCCGCCGACAAGAACGGGCTTCAGCGACGTTGTCGATCTGAAAGGTCGGCAATGGCGAGCGTTCATGCTGGAAGACAAGCAGAACGGCCTGCGCATCTGGGTCGGCGAGCGCGACGATGTGCGCGCCGACCTGGTCGACCGCATCGTGCGCCACACGCTGTGGCCGAACATGCTTGGCAGCCTGATCCTCGCCGCGATGATCTGGCTGGCCATAGGCTGGGGACTCAAGCCCCTGGCAGACATGGCGGCGACTCTGCGCGCCCGTCACAGTGGTTCACTTGAGCCGCTGCAACTGACGCCCCTGCCCAGTGAGCTGGAGCCCATGCAGGCAGCGCTCAATCGCATGCTCGCGCAGATTCAGGAAGTGCTCGGCCGGGAGCGTCGTTTTATCGCCGATGCCGCGCACGAAATGCGCACGCCGCTGGCGGTGCTGCGGGTGCATGCGCAAAATCTGCAGGAGGCCGGTACCGAAGAGGAGCGCCGTGAGTCACTTGAGTTTCTGATCTCCGGAGTCGACCGCACGAGCCGACTGGTCAACCAGCTGCTGACCATGGCGCGTCTTGAACCCAAACCCAACCCGCCGCCACTGCAACGCATTGATCTCAGCGAAACCGTACGCAACAGCCTGGTGCAATTGACACCATGGTTGCTGAGCAAACACCTTGAATTGATCTTCGAGGTCAGCGACCAACCGTTTCATGTCCTCGCCGACCCCGCCGCCATCGACATTGCGCTGAATAACCTGATCACCAACGCGGCGAATTTCTCCCCCGAACACGGTGCGATCACCGTGCACCTGAGCGAGTCCGATGGCTTCTGTCATTTGACGGTCGACGATCAAGGGCCGGGAATCGATGAATCGGACAGAGAGCGATTGTTCGAGCGTTTCTACAGCCGTGGCACGGCGCATGGCGCCGGATTGGGGTTGACCATTGTCAACACCATCGCGATGCGACTGAACGGACGGATTGAACTGGCGAACCGCGCAGAGGGCGGTTTGAGGGCGACGTTATCGATTCCGGCAGGGGAATAATCATCCGATTGATTCAGCTGTATGCCGCCGGCCCTAAATACCTGCTGCTCAGCGCTCTGCTCTACGCGCCTGGCTCGTTGATTTACCTGGGCACGCTGAAAACACGTCAGGGTCAGCCGCTCAGCGGTCCGGAAACGGGTGTGTTGATCATCATCTGGGCCGCCGCGATTTACGCTGGCCGGATGTTGTGGGCCGGAACGCTGACTTTGTAAGGTGCACCAGCGTTTGCGCTAGACCGCCAGTACGCTGCAGGGGTCCTGGTACAGTGAAAAACCTGAATATCGAGGCTTGTCCACCACCCTTGCGCAAGCGCCTGGGAAACCGACAAAGCGGCGATGAAACTGGCGAGCGGCATTGATCTGGATCAATCGCTGCGACGACAAACTGGATCGAAATAGGGTCATGATTCGGCGGCGCCCGCGTTTCGGATCAGGGACAGTCACAAGCTGCTCGAACGCGTGAAAGTTACAGATGCGGCCACAGGGTGGCAGGTCCGCAACCCACCCTCATTCTTGCTTTGCGAGGTTCACGATATGGTCATCAATGATCCAGCCATGACAACCGCCAATGTCCGCGACGCAATCGATGACAGTGGCGCACTGTTTCACGAAGCCGATCGGCTCAGCGAACAGGCCTATGCCGTCCTTGAAGAGCCGTTTTCTCCAGACACCATGCACAAGTTCAGCGAAGCGAGGAAACGCGCCGATGAGAAATATCGGCACGCCTGGCAACAATGGCAATACGCACATGGTGGGCGCAGTCACTGATTGATTACCCTCAACCGATTACCATCAACTGCTGCGATGACCGGTCAGGCTGTGGCAGGCATTGCCTTGACCATCATCAAACTGCACGGAGCCCGGTTCATCAGGCATTCGGCCGTGCCGCCGATGAAGCCGTCCAGCGCTTGATGGTGACAGATGCCGAGCACCAGCAGGTCGAACGCGTTCTGCCGGGCGAAGTCTTCGATCACCCGGTACGGGACACCTGCAAACATGTGGCTGTGCTGTTCATCGAGACCATAGCGCTCGGCCAGCGTATCGAAGGCTTCCTGCTGAGTGTCGTTGATCGCATCGCGCAAACTGTGATCCAGACTCAAGTTCGGCACACTCATCGCCGCATCACCCACCACCGACCAGTTGCTCACATTCAACAAGTGCAGCGAGGCATCGCATTTCGCTGCCAATGTCGATGCAACGCCGAGTATCCGGTCGTTGAGCCCTTGGGTCAGATCCTCAAGATGCGACAGGTCAATGGCCGCCAGTATCTTCAAGGGTTTCGGATGTGCGGCCTCGATGACCAGATGCACGCAGGCGGGACAATCTCGTACCAATAGCCAGTCCAACGGCTGGTGAAACGTTTGATTGAGCGCCGAAACATGGTGAGCATCCTTGATCACCAGATCGATATGAAAGTCATTGATGTACTCAAGTACATGCGCCGGCGTGGCCCTGGCCCAGACCACTTCGGTGCTGACTTGCACGCCGGCGCCACGTTGAAACCGGGCCTGCTGCTCCAGCCACTGGCGATGCATCTGCAAATAGCCTTCACGCGCTTGCGCCATGGCGTCGTGATCGAACAGACCGGCCAACGCCAAGGACTGGACATGATCGAACGCTACGATGTGCAGCAACGCGCCACTGGCCCTAGCAAGTGCCTGGGCGCGATCAAACGCCGGGGTGCGGGTCATTTCGGCAGGTGCGATCAACAGAATTCGTTTGAGCCTGAACATCACGAGTGTTTCCAGTCAGCGCCATCGGACGATTCTGCAACTCTGCCAACCGCCACGCTTGATATGCATCAAGTTTCCCCATTAACCCTGCAATACAAGAGCGGCGAAGAGCCCGACGCCTCTGTGAGTTCCCTCCCCGCCGTTCGTCCGTAATCACGCTGGCACGCCAAACGAAAAGTACGTGCGCTGCGAAGACTTCTATGCTTATCACACTCATTGGAGGCTGCTTATCCATGCTTGAAGCCCACTCGCCCCCGCCGATTCTCAAAACTGCCTGTTCCAACTGCAGCGTGATTGAGTTGTGCCTGCCGCTCGGTCTGACTGGCCCGGAGGTTGATCGACTCGATACGCTGATCGTGCAGCGATACAAGGTGAAGAAAGGTGTCGCTCTCTACCGGACCGGGGACCCGCTGCGCTCTCTGTACGCTGTGCGAATAGGTTCGTTCAAGACCAGCGTGGTCTCCGTCGATGGCCGCGAGCAAGTGACCGGTTTTCATATTCCCGGCGAAATGCTCGGGCTGGACGCCATCAGCATCGATCAACACGCGTGTACTGCGTATGCGCTGGAAGACAGCGAAGTCTGTCCGATTCACTTCGCACAGCTGGAAAAACTCGCGCAAAGCCTGCCATCGCTGCAGCACAACCTCAACAAGTTGCTGAGCCGGGAAATTGTGCGCGATCACAGCATGTTGATGCTCATGGGCAACATGAACTCAGATGAGCGCCTCGCGGCTTTCCTGGTCAACCTTTCACAACGCCTCAGCTCCCGTGGCTATTCCTCGAAAGAGTTCGTGCTGAAAATGCGCCGTGAAGAAATCGGCTCCTACCTTGGGCTGCGTCTCGAAACCATTTGCCGCGGCATTGCCCACTTGCGCGATCAGGGTTTGGTGGAAATCACCGCACGCGACGTAAAAATCCGCAACATGGACGGCCTCAAGCAGATGGTGTCGGGCTGCAACCGCCAGCAGCATTGAGCCCGTCCATGAGTTCCTGCCATGCCTTCGCCATCCCTCGGGCAAGCCATATCGAAGCGATGGGCGCGCTGTTTCGATGCACTTGAAATCACCTGTCTTTCTAACCGTTGAACGTCGCTTGAAAAGCTGCGTACTGCCGATGCCGGCAAAACCTTGAGCGTTGGCTGAGCGGTGATGCGTTGCGCAAATCGAGGGAACTGCGATGGCCGACTCAAGCAAGAAAATGAGCCTCATGGGGCTCACCACACTGGTGACGGTGAACATGATGGGCTCAGGCATCATCATGTTGCCGACGAGCATGGCCCAACTCGGGGCTGTTTCATTGTTGTCATGGATCGTCACCGCTGTCGGCTCCATGGCCATCGCGTATTGCTTTTCCCAGTGCGGCATCTTCTGCCTGCGCTCTGGCGGGTTATCTGCCTACACCGAAGAGGCGCATGCAAAGTCAGGCTTTTTTCTGTGCTCTTACCTGTACTTCCTGTCGCTGGCCATCGCCAACGTGGCGGTGGCCATTTCCGCAGTGGGATACATGACATCGTTCATGCCTTGGCTGGGAAGCGGCGCCATTCCTTTATTCGTTGGAACGGTCGGTCTGCTCTGGCTGACCACCGTGGCGAATTTCGGCGGCCCAGGCATCACCGGCAGGATTGGTGCGGTTACGGTGTGGGGGGTAATCATTCCTGTAGCGGGCTTGAGCATCATCGGTTGGTTCTGGTTCAAACCCGATCTGATCATCGCCGCCTGGAACCCGAATCAACTGCCGATATCCGAGGCCATCAGCAAAGCGATTCCCCTGACACTCTGGGCGTTTCTCGGCATGGAGTCGGCAGCCCAGGCCTCAGATGCGGTGGAAAACCCCAAGCGCACCGTACCGCTGGCCTGTCTGTTCGGGACATTGGGCGCCGCGGTGGTCTATGTGCTCTCGACGACGGTCATTCAGGGCATTATTCCCAACGCCGAACTGGCCAACTCATCTGCTCCTTTCGCGCTCGTTTATGCACACATGTTCAATCCCCTGGTCGGCAACATCACCATGGCGCTCGCGGTAATGGCCTGTGTTGGCTCGCTGCTGGGCTGGCAGTTCACGTTGGCGCAAACGGCCAAGGTGACCGCTGATCAGGGCATGTTCCCGAAACTGTTCAGCAAGGTCAGCGCACGCAACGCCCCCATCGTCGGGATGCTGGTCTGCGGCGTACTGCAGACCTTGATGGCGCTGTCGACCATTTCGCCGAACGCAAGCGCGCAGTTTGGAAAACTCGTCAGCCTCGCCGCGGTGACCAACCTGATTCCCTACGTGACGGCAGCCACCGGGCTGCTGGTCATGATGTACAAAGCCAGAGTCAGCGCCGCCGTATACACGCGCAATACCCTGCTGTTAGTGGTTGCCGTGGCCTATTCGTTGTATGCGCTGTATGCCTGCGGCAAGGACGCGGTATTCGGCGGCATCCTGGTCCTGGTGTTCGGCTACCTGCTTTACGGTTTCCTTGCCAAACGTTTTGTCGCTGCCCCTGCGTCTGTCGGCCCCCGGCCTGATAACCCTTGATCGAAGTCTTCGGTACAGCACAGATATCTGAATTCGAGGAACCGCGCGCATGAACGTGAAACTGATCAGAGCCCACCACCTGCTGCTCGTCTGCGTCCTTGCGCTGCTACCGGTAGTGACCCATGGCAATACGCTGGAGCGCATCCGTGCCAGTCAAGCGATCACCCTTGGCTACGTGCCTGACTTCATGCCTTTCAGTGATCAGGCCGCCGATAAAGCCAGCGGCTATGCCATTGATCTCTGCCTGAAAATAGCCGAGAACGTCAGGATCGATCTGAATGTGCCGACGTTGAAAATCCAGTACCAACCGGTCTCGCTCAACGACGAGATGAGCGCCGTCAGTTCCGGCAAGATCGACATTCTTTGTACGCCGACCCCACCCACGCTGGCGCGGCGCAGGGTCGTCAGCTACTCGGTGCCGATTTACACCGCCGGTCTCTCGGCCGTGGTGCGCCAGGATGCTTCCGAAACCTTGCTCAATGTGCTGAACGGCAAAGTGGCCCATACCGGGCCAACGTGGCGAGCCACGGTGAACCGTGGTCTGGCCAATCAGACGTATGCCGCCATCGCCGGCGGGGTCACCGAGACGTGGATACAACAGCAGATGCGATTGCTGGGTGTGGTCGCCACGCTGGTCACCGTAGAGAACGCAGAAGCCGGTCTGAATCTGGTTGCCAATGGCAAAGCCGATGCGTTTTTCGCTGAACGCATGATGCTCAAGCATCTGCTGACCAGAAATTATCCATCGGGCAACCTGGTGCTGCTGGAGCGGATTTTCGAGTCCGCACCGACGGCGATGGCAGTGGATCGAGAGGATGAGGATTTCCGTCTGCTGGTCGACACGGCGCTGAGTGAAATGTACCGATCCGGCGAAATTGAACAGGCATTCGACAAACATCTGGGCGGCGCCGGCAACGCGGCCAAAAAGCTGTTCAGGATCTATGCAATACCCTAGCGAGCCAGCGAACAGGCTGGCTCGCTACTGTGCGATCATGCTCACCGCACAGGCTCTTTCCTCACCGCCAGAATGCTCCCTGGCAGCGAATACAATGCGCGCTCGGTGGTGCTGCCGATCACGCGTTCGATGCCCACGCGATGAACCGTGCCCATCACCACCACATCGGCCAGGTACTGCTCGACGAACTCATTGATGACCTGCACTGGATGGCCCATGACGAAGTGTCGACGCTCAGGGGGCACAGCGTGGCGATCGGCAAGGGCGACAAAAGCCTGATGCAGTGTCTGACGCAGCTCGTTCGCCAGATCTTCGTTCCAGCCACCATTGACCATTGGCGCTTCGCCGTTGAAGGCAGCGGACAAATCGTAGGCGCATAGCAGGTGCAACGGCACGTCGCATTGCAACGCCAAAGCGTTCGCCGATCGTATGATGACGTCGTTCAAGCCATTGATTTGGGTATCAGGATCAAACGGGTCAACGGCCGCGACGACACGATGCGGCAACGCATAGCGAATCTGATTGACCAGATGCACGGGGACCGGACACTCACGCAGCAGGTGACAATCGAGCGGCGTGATGAACACGCGCTTGAGCGCCGGTTCCAGTCGCACATCCTTGATCAACAGGTCGGGCTTGAGCACATGGACGGTCTTCAGGATGTCCAGCAGCGGATGGCTGGAGAAGACCACATCAACGGTGCCGTCCAACCCCTGGTTGCTGAGCTGCTCGAGCTCATCGGCCACCCAGCGACGGTAGCGCCGCTGATAGCGCTGAGCATCCACGTCATCGATTTTTTCCTCCCACAGATGGGTGATCGGCACCGGCTCGACGAAGGCCCGCACATCCAGCGCCGCCCCGCTCGCCTTGGCCAGTGCGATGGCACGCAGCATCGCCGCCGATTGATGCAGCGTCTGGTCAGCGACCAGCAACAGACGTTCATATTGGCCCATCACACACCTCCGCTCGGCACCGGCGCGGTAGGCCGGCAGGCTTCAAGACTGCGCCCGCTCGCCCTGGCCGGGCGTTGATTTACATCAAACCCGGGTCAATCAACGAGGCGCATGGCAGCTGTCTGATGTAGATCAGATGTCGCCATGGGCAACCGCGTAGAAGGGAGGCAAGCGGACGCTTTTCCAACCGCCCGCCAGCCTCTCGAACCGGATGGAGAATGACCATGCTCACCGTCAAAGACCACAACGATCAGGCCGTGGCCGCTTATGCAGCGGTTTCCGGTCAATACTGGATTGAGGCGCTCAAGGACGGTCGCCATGTATTGATCCGGCCGCTCACGGAGAAGGATCGCCTGCGCGAATACGACTTCATCAAGCGCCTGTCCCCCGAATCCAGGCACATGCGTTTTCTCGCCCAGATCGGCGAACCCGGCACCGCTCTGCTCGACCAGTTGATGGACACCGATAACAAACAGCGCACCGCCTTCATTGCACTGGTTCACGAGAACGGCAAGTTGATCGAAATCGGCATCAGCCGCTATGCCGGCACAGGCGGACATCAATGCGAGTGCGCGGTGACGGTCGCCGATGAATGGCAGCACCTGGGCTTGGGCACGTTGCTGATGGAACACTTGATCAAGGCAGCCCGCCACAACGGATTCCGCCAGATGTACTCGGTCGATGCCGCCAGTAACGCGGCGATGCGCGACCTGGCCAAAAGCCTGGGCTTCGAGACCCACAATGATCCGGACGACGCACGCCAGGTCATTCATCGTCTTGACCTGTAAATGAATCGCCCCGAGGTGAGTCGGCCAACGATTCACCTCGGGGCGTTCGTGTTTCAGGATTGCAGTGTGGGTTGCGGCTTGATCGCCAGCACACTGCAAGGTGCCCGATGCAGCAGCTGTTCGGCGGTGGTGCCTAACAACTTGCTCAAGCCGTGGTGCTGCACTGTGCCCATGACAATGACGTCGATCTGCTTGTTGATGGCGAACTCGCAGATACTGCGCACCGGTGCGCCCTCGATGAAGTGCCGGCGTGAGACCGGCACGCCGTGGCGCTCGGCCAGGGCCGTAAATGCCTCATGCTGCGCAGTGCCCAGCGCTTCATGAATCCCGGTGGCCAACGGCAATGCGCCGAACACCATGTCCGTGGCGTAAGCCGCCGTCCAGTCGTAAACATGCACCACATCAAGACGGGCATCGCACTGCGCGGCCAGTTGGGTGGCGGCATCGATGATTTGATCGTTGAACAGGCAGTCCTGCTCTTCGCTGCGCAAGACATCGACGATGGCCAGCACACGGCGTGGGCGCGGATGAGTGTCGTCGGTCACCAAATGCACCGGCACCGGGCAATCGCGCAACAGTTGCCAGTCCAGCGGGGTGTAGAAAATACGCTCCAGCACGGACTCGTGCTGCACATCCTTGATGATCAATAGCAACGGCATCTCGTTGATGAACTGCAGGATCTCGGCGAAGGGATCCTGAACCCACATCACCTCGCTGGTGACCATGATCTGATGCCTCGCCAGCAATGAAGCCTGCTCTGCGAGCCACTGCCGGTGAGTGCGCAGATAACCATCGCGGGCGAGGCGGATCTGCTCGGGGGCAAACAGCCCTGCCACTGCCAGCGCCTGCAAGTAATCGAAGGCCACGATGTGCAGCGGCAACTGCATGGCCTGGGCCAGCGCAGCCGCGCGCTCGAACGCTGGCGTGTGCTCCATGGCTGAAGGAGCGATCAACAGTAAACGCGGAGTCTGTGACATGGGATACCTCGGCATGCGGCCAGCCAGAACAAACAGTCTTCAGGGTGAATGCTGTGGCCATTGGCAGCTTGATCTTTATCAGCAAGAGCACCGATTGCGCTCAAAACAGCACAGTGCCCGCCCACATGGCCAAGGTCAGCAACAACTGCCCCGGGATCACGCAGGCAGCGAAACGCCTGCCGCCGCTGACCCACGCCACCACGCATTTGCTCACCGAGTTACTGCTGACGGCAATCAGCGCTGGCACGACTATCGAGTCATAAGGCACCTGGCCCGCCTTGGCCAGGCTGGCGATGGACGCTGTGGCAGAGTGCGCATCGGCAAAGCCCGAAAGCATTGCGGTAAGCCACAGACCCGCCTGACCAAAGTGGCTGAGCATGGCCGAGGAGACGAATGTGATGCCGGTAAGAGTCAGTGTCACGATGACCGCGAGTTTCAGATTGAACGCCCCTGCCGTGTCGACCGGTTTGCTGCGGCTCCCTCGCGTGGGGTCTGGGAACATCAGGCAGGCGCCGTACAACAACGTGGCGATCAAGCCGCAAAGCAGTGGCGTCCATATACTGTTCAGCAGATTCGGATCAACCATCATGAGGATCAGTCCGACCTGTATCACCGTTGCCAGATTGGAGAAAATCGCAGCCGCGCTGAGGATGCGGATATTGCCCGGCTCATGGGCAAGGCGTTGGCCCATGGTCGCGATCGTCACGGTACTGGAGGCGAAGCCGGATGCAATCGCGCTGATGACGTAGCCATAGCGCGAGCCCAAAGCCCGCACGGCAATGTGGCCGAACGCGCCGACCAGCATCAGCAACACCGTCACGGTACAAATGGTGCGCAGATTGATCGCGGCGTACGGGCCGATATATCGGTCCGGTGCCAATGGCAGTATTACCAGCGCTGCGATCAGCAAGATCAGGCCATCACGCATTTCCGCGTCGGACAACTGGCTGTTGGCAAAGTGATGCAGCGTCTGGCGATAGGCCAAAAGGCCCGCAATCACCACGCCAAGGGCAATTGCCAGCGCCGGCGCGGTTGCGCACAACGCGCCCAGGATCAGCACCGCGATCAACGCCACCTCGCTGGTCAGCCCAGGGTCGTCGCTTTGACTACGCCAGTACGCAACGCTGGTCAGCAACGTGACACAGCCGGCGACGATCCCCAGCAGCAGGCCACCGCCGACCTGTAGCGCGACATACCCCAACAGCGCGGTAATGGCGAACGTGCGCAAACCGGCGCAGTGTCGCGCATCGCCGGTGCCCTTGTGCCGTTCACGCTCAAGACCGATGAGCATGCCGATCCCCAACGCCGCAGCGGCGCCGGACAGATCAAAAACCTCATTCATGATGGGTAGCGTCCCACAGGGTCTGCGACCCTGCTCTGCATTCGGCTTACGGCGAGCATTCAACGCTCACGGCCATTCGGCGCGCCGTTGCCGGCCGCGCTGGCAACGGCTGGGCAAACGCATTCGGCCACTCGTGAGGGGCGTTGATACGGGCCTCAAGCACCTCGACAAATTCCTGCGCAGCCTTAAGGCTCCTGAAGCCCACACCCCAGTCATCCATGTGCACGACCCAGCCATGGGGAGCGTGTTTTTCAGCGATCTTGATGTTCATGCAAACCCCGGTTTCAGCGGCACGCCAAGGTGCTTTCAAGGAGTGATTGCGACTTTCATGACCCCGTCGCGTTGATGAGCGAACAACTCATACGCCTGCTCGATGTCGTCCAGTTGGAAACGGTGAGTCACCAGCGGTGACAGATCGACGGCGCCGCTCTGCACCACCGCCATCAGGCGACGCATGCGTTCCTTGCCGCCCGGGCACAGGGTGGAAACGATGCTGTAATCGCCCAGTCCGGCGGCGAACGCGCCGAGCGGGATGTGCAGATCGCTGGAATACACCCCGAGGCTGGACAAGCGCCCGCCCGGGCGCAGCACCCGCAATGCCGACTCGAACGTGCCTTGGGTACCCAGTGCTTCAATGGACACATCCACGCCACGGCCATCGGTCAACGCCATGATCTGCTCCACCACATTGCCGTCCTTGAAATTGACGGTATGGGTCGCGCCCAGCTGGCGCGCCATGGCCATGCGTTCGGGCACCGCGTCGACACCGATAATCGTGGTGGCGCCCTTCAGGCGCGCTCCGGCCACGGCGCAGAGGCCGATGGGGCCCAATGCATATACCGCTACAGTGTCGCCGATGGCGATCTCGCCCCGCTCGGCCCCCGAGAACCCGGTGGACATGATGTCCGGGCACATCAGCACCTGTTCATCGCTCAACTCATCGGGGATCGGGCACAGGTTGGCCTGTGCATCCGGCACCAATACGTACTCGGCCTGGCAACCGTCGATCGTGTTGCCAAACTTCCAGCCGCCAATGGCCTTGAAGCCGTGCCGGGTGTCCGGGCCGTCCTGCGAGCCGCAACCACACAGACACGCGTAACTGTGCCCGCTTGGGGTGATGGCACCGGCGATCACTCGCTGCCCTTCGATAAAACCGCGTACTTGCGAGCCCAATCGCTCAATGATGCCGACCGGTTCGTGGCCGATGGTCAGCCCTTTGGCCACTGGATATTCGCCGCGCAGGATATGTACGTCGGTGCCGCAAATGGTGGTGGTGGTCACGCGGATCAACGCATCCAGCGGCCCGACCTCGGGAATCGGCTTGTCATCGAGCACGATGCGGTTTTTTTCAACGAATATTGCGGCTTTCATGGTGGCCATGATGACTTTCCCTCCGCCGACAGGTGAGCGCAGAGCAGAGCTTGAGCCGCGGCGACAGGGTCGTAGTTGATAATGGTCAACTATCCGAGGATCAGTAGTCTTGCTCGACCGTACATCCGCTCACGACCACGCGCTGATGTCTGGTTGATAAATATCAACCCCGCCCTGCTGGCTCGCTCCAGGATAAGCGCATGCGCCACTACTCACTCCAGGCATGCAGCGCAATGCTTGGGTGACTGCCTCGGGAGTTCTGTCATGTCTGAGCAATCGCGTTTCATGCTGGTCGTGTCGCCGCTGATGAAAAACAGTCCCGCATTCGACCGCGCCGCCGCACTGGCCAAAGCGTCGGATGCCGCACTGCATATTGTCGCGTTTGATTATCTGGAGGGCCTGGCGACCGCAGGAATGGTCAACGAGCAAGCCCTGGAGCAGATGCGTCTGGGCTATGTCGAACGCCATCATCAATGGCTCGAAGACCAAGCCCGGCCGCTGCGCAAGATCGGAGTGACCGTCACCACCGAGGTCGTCTGGGTGGACAATCCTTTGAAGGAGATCCTTATCCATTTGAAGGAACAGCCGATGGCCGCCCTTATAAAGGCTCTGGAGCACGAATCACTTCTGTCGCGGCTGATGTTCACGCCGCTGGATATCCACCTGTTGCGCGAATGCCCGGTGCCGCTGCATTTTGTCAGCCACGCTCAAAACGCACTGCCACGCCGAATCGTCGCGGCGGTCGACCCCTTCCATCGTGATGGCCAATACCAGGGCCTCAACGACCGGATCCTGCGCGAAGCAGCAAGACTGGCCGGTATCTGCAATGGCAGCCTGGACGTAATTTATGCTCATGACCTGTCATCGATCAGCGCTGCCGAATTCGGCTTCAATAACGCGTCCGCGATCTTTTCTTCCAGCGCAGCCAAGAAACTGTTCGACGCCCAAGGCGAAGCTTTCCAGGCGCTGGCTGCACGCAACAACATTCCGGCAGAAAACCAGCACATGATTGTGGGCGATCCCGCCAAGGTGCTTTCCAGCTATGCCGATGCTTACGACATCGATGTGATCGTAATGGGCCGCGTCACTCATCGAGGAATAGGCAGACTGGTTGGCAGCACGGTCGAGCATCTGTTGTACAAAATGCCCTGTAGCGTATGGGTGGTAGCGCCGGAAACGCTTACTCGCTGATGGATGCAGTCGACGCTGAAGAAAGGAGTGGATCTCCAGGCACCAGACGGCGACGGAATGGCCAGTCAGGAGCGTGGAAAACATTCCCACGGCACAAAAAATAAGGGCTTGCATGACATATGTCATGCAAGCCCTTGATATTTATGGTGCCCGAAGCCGGAATCGAACCGGCACGCCCTTACGAGCGGGGGATTTTAAGTCCCGCGCCAGAATCAAGCGGGCTGCGGCTTGGATGCGATTTTTTGGGCCGCAATTCGATTCGAAAGACTGCCATTCGGCCCAATGTTTTCGCATACCGCAGAATGATTGCGGCCCGAGAAAAGACCTCAAATTTTACGTAAAGATTGAAATCCTATCTGGCACTGAGAAGCTGGCATTATGCCGACTCTGCATAATCCAGCGCTTTGCCCTTCTCCGGCGTTCTGCCGACATTGAATCCCCTGCTACTCTGGTTTCGTCCAAGGAGGAAACCAATGCCAAACTCTGATCTGCTCCCTTCCCTACTCCTCAAAATCAATGAAAACCAGCTCGCCCTTGAAGCCGCCATCATGGAGCTCACCCTCTGGGTCGAGCAGCGGGGATCCGCCGACGTCGCGGAAAACGTCCGCAGCTCTCTGGCCGCGCTCGATCGAAATGAAGAATTCATCAAAATGACCTTGGCTGTTTTGATGACGCCCGACTGACAGCTCGTCGCCTCACTCTCGCCCGCTGGCACGGCCTCGATTACTGTATATGCAAACAGTATTCAGTAAGGCATGCTCGTGGACCCCCTCTATATAGAAGACACCGACGATTGGCTCGGCAACCCGACCCCGCTCGAAACGTGCCGACACCAGCTCAGGATGTATGAGAACGAATTCGAAGCGCTCACTCTCAAGCTCGATCGAGCGCTGGCGAATATCGAAGGCCTAGTCAGAGACAATGATGCGCTCACGGAAGAGAGAATCTCTCTCAGGGCAAAGCTTCAGTACGCCGAAGGGGCTTTGTTGAGCGAAAAGCGAAAATTCGCCGACGTCGAGCACAACAGAAACCATCTATTCAATGAAAACCAGCGCCTACTCAGGGAGCTTCGCTGTAGCGAGGAGGAAGAGTGAGCCAGATTCGGATTACGGCACGTCCTTGAAGAATACGTGGTGCCCAAGCTTCAGTGTCTGCTTGGCCTTTGCCGCCCAGGCCGGCGCCTTGATGCTGGTGGCGTAATAGTGAGTGGCGCCGCCGGTGGGATCCGGCACCTTGCCGTCGATCACCTGGTCAGCAGCGATACGGCACTGGGCCAGCTCGCGGAACGGGATCCCCTTCACGCCGATCAGGAACTGATAGTTCGGGTCGGTCTTGTTCCAGCAGCTGAATTGGTAGGGTTTCTGACACACGCCGGCGTAGCCCTCCCCCCACCACGACTTTTCCTTGCCATCGAACACGCGGTTGCGGATCGTCCAGGCGACGGCGATCTGGCCGGCTGTGCCCTCGCCGCGCGCTTCACCCCACAGCGTGCGAGCGAGGATGTCGCGGTCTTTCTCGGTTGCAGTCATCACTTTTCTCCAGGCAAAAAAATACCCGCTCGATGGCGGGTGTTTGTGCTGCTGACAATTACGCGGGTCGCACTGGGCGTTGATCCTGCTCAGGAAAATTTTCAGCTCCTTCTTTCCAGTTGTTGACCTGACCTCGAAACCTCAGCCACTGCGGCTTCGTGCCGGGTAGCAGATCCGGCGGAGACACATCAGCATCCGCCTCTTCTAACGCTTCGATCTGTCGGGCTATGACCTGAAGCTCGCTAGCGCGCCACGAGCTCTCGACAGAAGCATCCAGCTGAGCCTTCTGTCGGGCCAGATCTTCCTCGGAGAACTCCGGAAGCGTTACCCCTCCGGACCCAACCCAGGCCAGATACTCCTTATAGTCTCGATTTTCTGGATCTTTCGGGATGTAAGCGCCATCGGACAAGCGAAGGATCACGTCGTCTGAATACTTGTACATTTCAAACCTCGGCCGAGAAGAATAGGTTGGGGGATGAGCCGAAGCACAGCAAAGTGCCATAGCCTATGGCAAACGAGGTGGATATCGCGGCACCAAGGGAGCAAGACTCTTTACCGATTGCAGCAACCTGCAAATTGTCCAATGGAATTCCGCCGCCACCGCCGCCCGTTACGGTGAAAGAAGGAGGAGAGCCGGCTAAGAAACTGACAGTAGGGTTAACCCTCATTGCTCTTGGAAACCTTAACGCACCAATAGCCAGGTAGTTGCTGTACGTAAAAGTGACCGAGCAGACCGGCTGCCCAGCAACACTAGGCGATAAAGACCAGCCGTAGTACTGGCAGTCGAACAGCTCAGCAGCATATCCCTGGTCATCTGGCGATGTCGCAACGCTGCCCAGCTGGAACATGACATCTTCAGCCCATCCTCCGGACAGGTTGATCGTGATATTACTACCGGCCGGAAGGGTTGCGGTCTGACCGCCGTTGGCAATGGTGACGCCGTTCACTTTCGCCACGGCGGTACCCACCCACGAAAGCGTATAAATCCCACCCCGAACATTTTCGCCAAGGATCACCTGATCGCAACCGCCAGCCGGAAAGGTTGCGCGCATACCTGCGCCAGATGCGGCAAACGTCAGAGACTGGCCCGCCACAGGCACTTTCCAGCGATCCAGCGTGTACTGCCCAACCGTAGCAGCCGCACCGGAGACGTATCCACGCTGATTGACCCGGAATCGCGGGTTCAATAACAGGTTCTTAGGACCAGTCGCGCCAAGCGCCGCCCGGGCATCCTTAGCCGTTTTGGCGCCTGTTCCTCCCTGATCGATCGCGACCGCCTTGTTCGTGCCGGCCAGATCGGCTTTGCTCGCCTGAAGCTTGCCGAGAGCCTTGATGATGGTGTCCGTTGCAACAATCGCACCTGGAGTTACCAAGTCGACACCGGTCAATGGCACGCCGAGAACGCGAGAGTTGGTCAGGTACTTGTTGGTGGTACCTTCCGGTAGACCGTCTGTAGTTGAAAGATTCAGCGCCTGGCGCACACCCGATAGCGTTGGGTCATTGCCAAGTACCGCCAGAACCCCACCGAATTGGTTCACCAGTGCGCGCAATGCATCAGCGGAATCTCTGACATAGCCCTGCATCGGTGCCAGCGCATAGGTCCCCGATGCATTGGTCGCACCCTGATAGTTCGGCGCGATCGACATTCCAGTGTCGCTGGGGATGTTGGTCACTTCGTACCAACCACCGTCCGGACCACGAAACGCGTCACCAACGCGAGCATTGGCGATGAACGCGGTACCGATACCGATAATCGCATTGGAATTCTGGGTGACAGAGACCGTTCCTGATTTGTACCAGGGCATAAAGTAAATCCTATAAATGGGTCATGCGGCTTGTTTTGCGAACACTGCCGGCAGGAAAAAAGCGAAGGGGTTCGATGCAGCAACGGTGATGGCATAGAGCGTGTTGTTTGGGAAATCCCACCAGCAATAAAGCTCGCGCGGAATGCCACTCCCCGAAGTCATGGGCATGCCGAACGTGTTCAGCAACATGAATTCGTTCTCAGGGAAGTTGAACGGGACGCTGTAGAAGATGCGCGTCAGCCCCTGCTGACTGGTGTCGTAGCGAACATAGGTCCAGTTCTGGAACGCTCGGGTAAATGTCGCGTTCGGCGTACCGGAGTCAAACAGCAGCTTCCCTGCGCCATCCCACAATCGCATACCGTATTGCGCCACCGGCTGGGCATCAAATGCTGCTACAAAGTACCGCCCGTTCAGCCCGGCAGCGTTGACGTCGTACGCTCTGACATAAAAGCCAGTCCAATTACCTGCGGAGCCAAGGAGCCTCATACGACAAAGCCCTGCTATTCCGTTGAACGTGTCGGGCCTAACAAATACAAGTGGTGGCTCCTGAGAAGTAACTGGCCGTGCAAAGGTAGTAACAGACCCAAGCCCCCCTTCCTGTGTCGGGGCATACCGCCCTGAAGAGATGACCATCAGTCGCGAGAACTCTGAATCTAAAGTCACCACGTTATTGTTGTTTGTGAACTGGACGCCATAGCTCATCAGCTCCACCTCATGACTATTAAGCGCATGGTTCCGGACGAAGTAGTGCTCGCCGCGTACGTCCGCGTGTAGTTGTAAACCCGGACAATTCCATCGAGCATCTCCGTTTCGAACTGCATTTGAGAATCCGGATAGGCACCAATCGGAACCACGATTGCTGTTCCGTTACCCGGTCCGACTCCGGGAACAGAGAAGTCCTGCGTTCCTTTGCTGGATCCAAGCGCGAAGGTCACTTGCACCGAGAGCACGACACGAATGGTGAATGAGTTCTCATCCAGCTGGAGCGCCCCATCGGCGCCCCATATCCTTATGCCGTAACTCATGCGTTCAAATTCCCCCACTGATAGCGCTTCACGCCGTTCTCATCGAATACCTTGCCGCCGTTGTTGTTTATGACCTGACGAGCCCCTCCGCCCAGCGGGCTGTTCAACTCGAAGTTGCCTGCCTTGTCGATGCGCCAACCCTGAACACCCGCGATGTAGTTGTCCGATTGGATGAAGAAACCAATCTTGGCGTTTCCAATCGAGGCGTCCTGAATGAATGCCGAGTTCATGAAGACCTGGCCGCCCTGCACCGCGAACGGCACCGAGATGGCTCCGCCGGCGATGGTGTTGACGATTGCGAACCGGTCAGCGCTCACCAAGAACTGGCTCTGCAACCCGGCGCCGGTGTTTTCAATACCGAGACCTATACCCGCAGCTACGTACTGCCCATTCGCCGTGACCTGCATTTTCACTGACCACATCGTCGACAACTTACCGCTGGTGTCTGCGTAAGCGGTCGACGTCTCCTGAATAGCGGCGGTGTTCTCGCCGACCTTCACGCTTACTTGCGTGAGCGCCTGCGCGGTAGCTTCTTTGTCAGTTGCAACCGTCTGGCGGAGGTCGGTCACATTGGCTTCGTTCTCGCCAACCTTGGCGTCGAGGGTGGTGATCTTCTGGGCGCTGGCAAGGTTCTCCGATGCCCTGACCTTGTCATTGGTGGCAATCGCTGCCGTACTGCTCCAGCCCTTCATCGCGTCCGCCAGCTCACCTTCGCCGTTATCATCACGATAGGAGGCCCGCAAAGCTTCGAACGCTGTCGCCTGAGCAGTGACGACGCCGTCGAGTTCGGTAATCTCGGCGGTGTTGGTCGCTACCTGCTGGGCAAGCCCATTGGCCGTTTCCACCGTCTGCCCGACATCAAGCCAGTAGAGCGGATTCGGCGGCGGAGTTCCGACTGGCACCGGGCCGGTGGCTTGGTAGATCCGCTTGCCCTCCACCACCAGGTCGTACTCTTCGTAGGTGGCTTCCGAGTCGTAGCCTTTCAGGCCGTCGAGCGCATCGATCTGCGCCTGCAGGCCTGGGATCTTCTCGATTTCTGCCAGCAGATCCTCGCCGAGTTCCGTCTCGGTGATTTGGCCGGCGATCATTTCCAGAATGGCAGCGGCATCCGAACTGGATTGACCCTGCACGCCAAGCCCGATCGGATACCACGGACCGATGTTGCCGATCTTGTCGACGATGCGCCCCCAGAAATAGAAGGTCACACCAGCCCGCAGGCCGAGCATGGAGAAATCGCTCTGCGGATAGGCCAGGTCTGTCAGTTTGGTCGCGGCCTCAAGATCGGTCGTCGGCCCGTACCAGATCTCCGTGCGCTGGCTATCCTCGGCCCCAGCAGGGAATCCCCACTTGAGGTAGATGCCGAACAGCAGCGGCGTGGCAGTCAGGAACGCCAGCGCCGGCGGCAGCCCCTGCTTACCGCTGAGGTTGGTCAGGATCGAGTTGCGCCACGGCGACGTGATGTCGAAGGCGCTCACCGCGCGCACCCGTGCCACATAGGCGCCAGCGTAGATGCCGACGACGTCGACGTTGGTCATGCCGGTGCGCTGCAGCTTGATCCAGTTGCCGCTGTCCTTGCGCCATTCGACGTCGTAGCCGACCGCGCCGTCCACCGCAGGCCAGGTGATTGTCATGGTGGCCACGGCCAGCCCCTGCACAACCGACGACGTCGACGAAAGCGACACGCTCGCAGGCGCCGGAACAACGGTTATTGGAATCACACTGATCGGGCGTTCTTCCAATCGTGCACCGGTGTCGATGAATGCGAACTTGCTCGGGTCGAACTGGAGCGCGCTGATTTCGTAGTCGCCCTCGGTGGTGCGCTTGGTGCGCAGCACGCGATACAGCGGGATTGCCAGATCATCGGCGTCGAGTGCCCACTGCAACTGCGCCACCGGCGGTTCGCTGTAGGCGACTGTGACGGTCACGGCGCGGCCATTGACGCTTTGCACTGTGCGCCCTTCGGCGCGGCCGCCCGGTAGGTTGATGATCAACCGATCGCCAGCCTTGGCCTGGGTGTCGCGATCGAGCGTGATCACCCGCCCCGCCACCACCGAGATCCGGCCGCCGACTTCGCGACCAGCCAGCAGCGAATCCGCCACTGGGATGATGTGTCCGGGCAGCGGGATCACGCCCTCCATACCGGTCTTGAACGAGACGGTGCGGTCTTGGTTGTTGCTGAGGATGGCCCACTTGCCCCGGCGCTGTGCTTCGGAGGCGCGCGTGCAGCCAATGGCACTCAGCTCGGTCGGCCGGTCGCCGTAACGGCGTTGCAGATCCAGATCGGCGAACGGAATGACGTCGGTATCGTAGTTGTTCGCCGGATTGTCGTAGCTGACCAGTGCCCGGGTGTAACGAGTCTTCGCCGAGGCGCTGCCATACGAGAATTTGCCATCGATGACGTTTGTCCGGGTGAAGACGTAGTCGAAGTCCTGCGCACGCGGCATGTCCGCCTGCATCACCAACTGGCCCTGCGCCCAGTAAGTCATGCCCCGGTAGATCGCCGATATATCGCGCAGCAGCGACCAGGCGTCAGCCTTGCCCTGCAGGTTCATGTCACAGAGGAAGCGCGGCTCCTGGCCACCCAGTCCGTTCGGCACCAACTGATCGCAATACTGGGCGATGCGGTACAGCTCCCACTTATCGACCATGAACGGCTTGATGCGCTTGCCCAGGCCGAACCGGTCTTCGGTGCAGATGCCGTAGGTGATCCACGCCGGGTTATTGGTCCAGGCTGATTTCATCGAGCCATCCCACGTCCCGGTGTAGGTGCGCGCGATCGGGTCGTAGTTGCTCGGGACCATCCAGCGGCGCGCCTTGCACTTCACGGTCACGGCCGGAATGTTGGTGAACTGCTCGGCGTCGAATTCGATATAGAGCAGCGCAGTGTTCGGGTAGCGCAGCTTGGCGTCGATCACCTCGGTGTAACCGGCCACCAGCATGGTGTCGGCGATCTTGTTGGTGTTCTGGTTCGGCGTCAGGCGGCGCACGCGGATCTGCCAGCCGGTGGTGGCGTCCGGCAGATCGATGCGGCGCGAGCGCTCGTAACGCGTGGTGGTCTTGCCGTCGACCGCGTCCACCAGCACCTGCTGATAGGCGCCGCCATCGGTGGCCACATCGATTGCGTACTCGATCCGGTAGCCGCCGACGTTGCCCTGGTCATCCGAGCGTTGCAGCGCCGGCCAGGCCAAGCGCATGCGCACGGCGGAAAGCTGGGTATTGGTGATCGAGCGCACCCACGGCGAATCGCTGCGCAGCTCAATATTCAGCGACGTCTCGTTTTCCACGGACGGAATGCCGGGTATGTACGTCTGATCCACCGAGCCCGGGCGCCAGTCCCACTTCACGTTCGGAAAGTTGTAGTTGCCGCTGGCATCGCGGATCGGCGTGTTGTCCAGGTATATGTCGTAATCGGTCGGGACGCTGTCGAACTCACCCTCGCCCACGGCGATCAGGAGCTTGGCGAGGTTGGTCGAGCGCAGGCTGTCGCTGGCTTCGGTCGGCGACTTCGGCTTGCTGCTACCGCCCTTCTCGCCGTGGATGTCGATCTTTGCGGGTGCGCCCATGCTTTCCTCCAGGCATAAAAAAACCGCCTCGCGGGCGGTCGTTGTGCTGCTGTCCTGATTACACTTTGTCTTCAGCCAGGATCGAGGCCGAAATGATCATCCCGCCCCACCGGCGTTCGCCGATACAGATCGGCACCGGGTTGCCGCTGGCAGTGGTGTTCTTGGCGCTGCCGAAGGCGTAGGACGGAGAGTTCTCGGGGGATGCGCTTTGCTTCAGGCCAGAGGCCTGCGGGCTGAGCATTTGGATGACACCGCCGGCAACGAGTGCAATGCCCACCGGGGCCAAAGCCTGAAACCCCGGAATGAACGATGCAGCAATCAGGACTGCGCCGATGATCGTTTGAAGCAGGCCAGCACGCTTGCTGCCGCCAACCACCGGCACGATGCGGATTTCCTGAGCGCCGCCCAGCGCGAAATCCTTCTCAGGTACGTTCTTTCTGTTCCGGAAAATGGCGAAGCGCAGACCGCGCCGCTCCAAGTCTTTGATCGCTGCGTCGAACCCCTCCAGCGTGCACTTCAGCGCCTTGAACGCCTCCCCTACGGAACGACTGCCCAGTTCGCGGTAGTGAACTCGGCCGAACAGTTTAATCAGCGGACCCGATAGAAGAATGGTCGTCATCATTGGGCGGCAATGTGCAGTTGCTGTCACGGTTTTCTCCAGACATAAAAAAACCGCCTTTCGGCGGCTGTTTTTGGGTGTTCAAAGGCAATCTTTTATCGCCTGCTTCATGTCTCCTCGGCCATAGCCCGGCGACCATGCCATGCGCTGATACAGCGTTACGGTACTACCCTTCTGTGCTTTGCGTATATCCAGCAGCTCGTCGGTCATATTGTTGCTCGCGACCAGCAATCTGTATCCGTTTTCTGTCTCGGACATTGAGGCATCGCTTCTGGCGTCCTGCCATTTCGGGAAAACACACAGCGCATAACGCTTGGGATCTTTCGCGGTTGTTGCCTTGAAGCTCGGGTCATTTTTCTGAAGATCCCCAGGGGATACACACCCAGCCAACAGCGCTACCGCCAGCGCTCCTACGATCAATTTCATGCAGGTCACTCCTGTGGGAAAGGATGCACTGTAACGCGGCACTGTCCGGGCATCCAGCGTGGATGAAATGCCAGTACTCGTTTGACCGAGACAAGTAGTAGCGTTGCGCCTTTACAGGCCCGACTGGGCCCTACCCCGCGGAGCTGAAAATGGATTTTGTAGAACGCTTGAGCGCAATGTCGGCAAAGGTAAGTCAGTTAGCTTCAACCATCCAAACCGAAGAGGCCACAAAGACCGCATTCGTTATGCCATTCATTCATACAGTGCTTGGTTACGATGTGTTCGACCCATCCGAAGTCGTTCCTGAGTACATCTGCGATATCGGTACTAAAAAAGGCGAAAAGATTGATTACGCGATACTCAAGGGCGGTCAGATCCAGATATTGATCGAAACCAAGAAGATCGGCGAACCGCTGAACATCAATCACGCGAGCCAGCTATTCCGCTACTTCCACGTCACAACTGCAAGAATTTCTATCCTGACCAACGGAAGATTTTACCGCTTTTACACTGATCTCGATGCACCCAACAAAATGGATGAAAAGCCTTTTTTGGAGATTGATCTTCTCAACATTGATGAACATGTCATTCCAGAATTACAGAAATTGACTAAGTCCGCCTTCGACGTGGACTCAATCATCAATGCCGCTGGTGAGCTGAAGTATGTGGGCAACATCAAAAGAGAGTTGGCTACCCAGTTCGCTCAGCCAGATGACGACTTCGTTCGTTTTTTTGCCTCTCGCGTCTACGAAGGTGTAATCACGCAAAAGGTGCGAGAACAGTTTGCGCAACTCACACGCAAAGCAGCCGCTCAGTTCCTAAACGACCAAATCAACGACCGATTAAAGTCTGCGATGAGCAAGGCGACTTATCCTACGGTAGCTGAATCAGTCGTGGCAGAAAATCAGGCTGAGGCAGTGGAAGCACCTGAGGATCGCATTCTGACCACGATGGAAGAGCTTGAAGGTTTCCACATTATCAAAGCCATCGTACGTACTGTGATTGACGCTAAACGTATAGCCAGCAGAGACACACAAAGCTACTTCGGCATACTGCTGGACGACAACAATCGGAAACCGATTGCTCGGCTTCACTTCAACCGAGGTCAAAAGTACCTCGGGATTTTCGACAAGGATAAAGTCGAAACCCGCCATCCAATTAGCTCGATCGATGAGATCTATGAGTTTTCAAGCTCGCTAAAAGAAACGATCTCTTTTTACCAAGAAGGCTGAAGCAGCAATACCTCAGTCCTTTGCCTATAAGCCCAAGGACTGGGATTGCGCCAATTTCGGCGCGTTTATGACCTGGAGGTCAAAATGGCAAAAAAACCTGAAAACGCCGGAAAGGCTTGGAGCGCGGCTGACGTAGCCGAACTGAAAAAACTGGCCAAAGAAAACACTCCAACCAGGGTAATAGGGCTAAAACTAGGCCGTTCAGAGGATTCCATCTACTCAAAAGCGGCAGAGGAAAATGTAAGCCTCAAACCGACGAACCAGTCTCCTTACAATCGCCAGAAGTAAGGTAGGCAACGCTTGATTCATATGCCTGGCGCTGTTCATGGCTCCATTCATGATCATGCTCCGCCAGAGAAAGCGCCATCGAGTCCAGGCACTTGAGTAATTTTGATTTGTCGTTATCCATTTTGGTTCTCCTGCGGCCCAGCCGCGTTATGTGACTGTGAATCTTTGTGCCTGAGAATCATGCGAGTTCTATCCAGCCAAGGGCCACCAAAAACCATGACCTCTGACGGCCTGCCGTACAGGTGATGCAGCAGGAACGGCCCGGGGCCAAACGTGGCGGCATCTTCGCCCGGCAACTCCGGATCAGTGCCGAGGAAGATCCCCGCGTGGTTCGGGTAAACGGTGCGCCCCACTTCCATCACGATCATGTCGCCGCGTTGCGGCTGGTCGACGCGGTAGAAGCCGGCGGCCTCATAGTTCGCCTCGTACAGGCTGGTGTTGTCTTTGCTCTCCCACCAGCCATCGGCGCGCTTGAAGGCTTCAAATTCCAGCCCCCACTCGCGCTTGTACCAATCGGCGCAGACCTGCCAACAATCCCAGGCGCCGTGCACGAACGGGCGCTTCAGCAGCGGCACTTCGCCGGTCGGGACGATGGTGCGCAGATCGCCCTCGGGCCAGCTCAGGATGTGCCAGGGCATCGCAGTCGCTTCGCACATGGCCAAGTCGCGCGGTGACGGCCTGCTGGTGGCGTCCGGATGTGAATGAATTACGCCGATGACTTCACCCAAGTCTTCGGCCGCCGCGTACTGCTCGGGATCGATCCGGAACTCTTCATTCGGCTCGGTGGAGACGTTGATGCAGGGGAAGTATTGTTGCCTGCGCCCGATCGCCAGCAGCAGCCCGCAGCACTCTTTCGGGTACTCGGCCGCCGCGTGCGCCTGGATCGCGTTCAAGATGTGCTTTCGCATGTCAGCTCCTTGCGATCAGGGATACAGCGGGGAAGCCACCGAACGGCAGCGGATTGCCTTCGCCGAAGCGCGGGATGCAGCCCTTGCCCAGCGTGGCGTCGCACTCGTCCAGCTCAGGGTTGTCAGTGATGACACCGTCATTCGTGACGTACGGCCCGGTGTAACCGCAGTTCGGCCCGCGATATCCGCTGGTGAGACACCAATGGCAAAGGGTTGTGGCTTGTCGGCCGATTGACTCATTGCCGACGTCGCCCGGGCTCGCCAACTCCCAACTGACCGTCTCCCCGTCCTCGCTCGTCTTCTGGTCGATATACCAGACCTCGATCGTCTCTTGGGTTGGGTCTGCTGTAGGGTTGCCGGCCGGGAAGTTCGCCGCGTCGAGGTAACTGCCGAGCGTGTGCCGCATCGTCAGCTTGAACTCCAGCAAATCCTCGAACGCGAGACAGAGTGCTGTGATGCGCCCGTTGACGTTGCCGACGGACAGTGTCGGCCGAACAGCAGTACCGTCGCCGTTCGCCTCAATGCCGTCGATCTGCATCGGCCAGGCGCTGTACTCGTTGCCCTGCCAGTAGATCGCCTTCGCCGGCAGTTGGTCTGCATTGTCGCCGGCGGCGATCAGCTCGGCCGCCGTGTGCGGGATCGCGTGCCCATGGAAGCGCAGAACATCCGCACCGTAGTCCGTGCCGTCCAATTCAAAGAGCAGCACTTCGCTGCCAGGCTCAAGAACCTGGATGTCACTGATCAGCGGCATGGTTGCCCCTTATGGATGGAATGCCCGCTCGAACGTGGCGGTGAGTTTGAAAACGCCGCCGCCCACCGGAGTGGGCACGGGGTTCTTGCAGGTGAACAGGCCAAGCTGGCCCAATGGCGTAGTCCAGAGGAAGGCTTTCGCGCCCGCGTGCCGATCAAGGAACGCCATGATCTCCAGCACCTTGGATTGAGGGCCGCTGTAGGTGATCGGGTAAGCGTCTTCCTTGTTGTTCGGCCCGTCGCCAACTTCCTGTTTGTAACCGTCGCCGAACTGCGCGGTGCGCACCCGATACAAGATCTCGGGCGCGTCACCGTGCTGGGTTGGCCAAGTGAATGTCTCGATGGCCATCAGCCCCTCCCGTTCGTGAGTTTCCAGATTGAGCCGCCGGGTTGCAGCGCTCGGGCGATCGCAGTTTCGGCTTCGGCTTTCGCTGCCTGCTGAATGCCCTTTCCAAGCTGCGTGGTGTCTTCCGTGCTGGCCGTGCCGCCATTGCCCTGGATCTGCACCGACACCGCGACGGGGAAGTTGTAAACGTTGCCACCACCACTCCCGCCGCCGCTGATTGCGCGCACGCCCAGTTGGCCGCCGGCGGTGCGGGTCAGTGGCATGATTGCCTCAGGCCCTGCCTCGCCCATGACGCCAGCCTGCCCGCCTGCCATGCCGAAGGCTGTCGGCTTGCTCACGACGGAGTTGGTGAACGCCGCGCCATTGGCGAACATCTGAACGCCACCGGACCATGCTCCACCATTCGCTTGGACGCTGCCCGGCGTGAAGCCTGACAAGTCACCGCTGTATCCCGCCGCAGTGGAGCCTGCCGAGGTTGCCGCGCCGCCTCCACCGAAGTAGCTTGCGCCAGCGCCAACCAGACTGCTCAGTAACGCCGAACTGGCCTGACGGGTCGCGATCCGAGCCATGTCCGCCAGAATCGACTTGGTGAAGTCAGCAAACGACAGCTTCCCGGTCATGGCAAAGTTGACGACTGCGTCTTCCATCGAGCTGAAAGCGTTGCTGAACAGGTCGCGAGTCTGGCCGGCGATGTTGCGCGCGCTCTCCAGATAGTTGCTGAACGCCGAGGTTGCCCCGTTGCGCCAGTCGCTCTGCGCGGCCGACATCTGCTCGTAGTTGCTGAGCACTGTTTCGCTCAGGTCCATTTCGCTTCTGTTGATCGCGTCGAGCTTGGCCTGGTACTCCTCGGCGCTCATGTTGCGCGCCTTGTCGGCCCGGTCGCGCGCCAGATCCAGACGTTGCTGGTTGGCTCGATCGGCAATGCCGTTCAGTTCGCCATTGATGGCGTTCTCCCGGTCGCCACGGCCAACACCATCCGCTGCACGGCCGCCAGCGCGCCGCAGGGCGACGTTCTGCTGGTCGAGGGCATCGGTGTAGACCTTGATCGCCTGCGCCTGCTTGGCGAGCCGGCCCTGCTCGTTCGTCGCGATGACTCCGAGCTCACTGTCGGCTTCCTTCTGAGCCTTGACCATATTGGTCCTGGCATCAGCGATCTTTTGGTCGAGCTGGATGCGCTGCGCTGCCGAGGTGCTGGCCTTGCCTTTTGCCACCTCCAACGAACTGATTTCAGCCTGATACGCGGCGGTTACCTCGTCGCGCTCGTTGCCGATCAGCGCCTGGCGCTTGAGCAGGTAGTCTTCCTGCGTGACCAGTCCGGCCTTCTGCGCGGCTTCCAGTTCCTTTTGGGAGTTTTTGTATTCGCCGAGGATCAGCGACAGCTGGTTTTTCGAGTCGTTGAACTCAGTCAGGTTTACCGCTGAGGTCGCGGCTTTCGGGTCCTTGTTCTTGTCCTTGATGTTTTGGATCGTCTTCGAGACAACCGCTTCCTGCACCAGCGGATCGTTCGGGTTCGCCTTACGCAGCGCCTCGACGTCTCGCTTGTACTCCTTGATCAGCTTGTTGCGCTTTTCCTCGTTGGTGAGGTTCGAATCGCTGATTGCCTTGAGTCGCAGGCTTGCGTCGATGCCGTCGCGCTCGGTTTTCGCCCGGTCAGCGTCAGCCTTGGCGCCGGCGGTGATTTCCTCTTTGCGCTTTTGCAGCAAGACGATCTGCTGCTCAAGGAACTTGGTGGATTGGCTATTGGCACCAAGTTCGTCGCCGAAAAACGACGAGAGAAAGCCGCCGGACTTACGCCCATCAAGGATTTTCTGGTAGTTGGTGATCTGCGAATCGATGGGCTGGGTTCGACCCACATCCAGAGTGGCGTCCAGCGCGCCGGCCGCTGCGGCTTTGATCTTCTGCCAAGCGCCCTCAATCAGGCCGAGATTCGCCGTCACCTCACCGGTTCGATTTTTGATCGTATCGGCATAGGTGTCGGTGAGCAGCTTCGCCGCCCCGATGGTGTCACCCTGCTCTTTCAGCGCCACGATCTGCGAGTAGACCGAGGCAGTGAGGAAGTTGTACTGGTCGTTAAGTTCTTTGGCTGCGGCTACCGGATCCTTGGCGATCTTCGCGAACTCGGCAATCGTCTCGTCGATGGCTTTGCCGGTGGCCTTTTCCATCTGCAGAGCAGCTTCGGTGATCTCTTCGAAGCTGCCGCTGGCGATCTTTCCATTGCCCGCCAGCTTTGCCAAAACCTCAGCAGCCGCGCCAGTGGTGCCGACCGTTGCGCTCACCTGCTGCGCCATCGATGCCAGCTGAGTGGCGCTTGTGCCCGCAGAGTTCCCGGTAAAGATGATTGCCTTGTTGTACTCGTCGGCCTCCTGGCTGCCCTTGTAGTAGGCCAGGCCGAGAGCCGCTGCCGCCGCTGCCGCCACAGTGAACGGATTCACCAGACCGAGGATGTAGCCGCCCATGGCCCGCGCCGCCGGCCCGATGCCGCCGAACATGTCCTTGAGCTGTCCGCCCTGCTGAAGAAGCACAGTCAGCGGAGCCTGGCCGCCTTGCAGCGACACCGCGATATCGGTGAACTGCGCCGGCACGCCACGAAGCGCAGCTGCCGTCTGTTTGGCGGTGTTGCCAGTGCGAGTCAGGCTGTCGTCAAAGCGGGACAGATTCGCCCGAGACTGGTCGATCTTCGACTGGTATTCGCTGAAGGTCGACGCATCAAGCGCGCCGAGTTTCTTCTGCTTCGCCAGCTTGTTCTCGAGTTCGTCGAGCCTGCCGAGCGCCTTAACTGTCGGGTCGATCTCGCCGAGCAGATCGCTCAGCTCGTCCTTCTGCTTCTTGATCGAAGCTGTTGCCTTGTCGGCGCCTCTGGAGACGCCCTCCGCCGCCTTCTCGGCCCGTGCACCTGCCGCCGTAAGCTTGTCGAGGTCGGAGCTCGCCTGCGCAGCATCGGTCGAATCGACCTTGATGCCGAGTTCAGCAATAGAAGTCATGCGGGCTCCGTTATTTCGATTCGCTCATCACGAGCATGGCTTCTGCTTCCATGACACGAATGTCGTGGAAGACTTCAGGGATTTCGCGCCGCTTCATGCCCAGCATCGAAGCCACCGGCGGCAAGGCGTTGTAGTCCAGCCCGGTAGCCCCGCCCATACCTACGCGCCACTGCGTGGACATCGCCTCGAACAGCAGAAAGGCCGGCCAGTTGTCTGGCCAGACCTCGTACTCTTCTTCAGGGATGTCGGCGAGCGTCATGCCGAAGGCTGCCAAATCAGCTTCGGACGGCCCGGGCTCGTACAGGACGCGGGCGGCGCCGGTCAGTTTCCCAGGCGGGCCGGTTGATAGGCGCTCTGGTACGCGGAAAGCACAGCCTGGGGTGCGCCAATGCAGGTGGTGACCAACGCCGTCAGAGATTCATCCGACAGTTTCTCGTCAAAGCCCCAGCCCTCGATGATGTCCTTGAGCTGGCCGACCTGCAGCGCGATTTCGGCGCCGGTCGCTTCCTGCCAGTTCAGCTCGTCTTCCTGCACCTTCTTGGCATGCTCGTCGCGCGCCGCATTCCACTTATCGAAGTGTGCGGCCAGGGCCAGCCGATCCATGTACTTGAATTCGAACTCAACGCTGACCGGCTCAGCGCCAACGCGTGGAATCGCGACCTTCGCCTTGAAGGTTGGGTTCTGGGAGATCTTGATCTTGGCCATGGGTTACACCGCCGCTGCGTAGCGGGTTGGGCGGCCAGCGAGCGACAGAGTGATGACTCGGGTCATCAGGTTGTTGCGGCTGAGCGCTGGGGTCGACGTGATCGACACGTAGCAGTTGTAGACGATGCTGCTACCGCCTGGCAGGTTCAGGCGAAGCACACGGGTCTGCTTGTCTTCGTCAGCCGCTTCGACAATGGCCACGTAAGGCAGGTCAGGATCGTCGGCGACAGTGACCGCCATGCTGATTGGGTTCTTGGTCGTTGGAAGCTGGCGATCATCGTCATCTGCGAGAAAGCCGAAGGTGAGGAACTGCTGATCGCCGCCGCTGGAGTTCAGGTCGGTGATCTGCGAGATCTCGGTAAAGCCGGTGACTTCGCGCACGGAGCCAGCGCCGGAGCCCGCCGGGTACGGTTGGAAGTTGGTGGTGTTGATGCCTTCCAGCGCAAAAGTACCGGTCAGACTGTTCGCAATGCGGGCAGCCCGATCATTCAAGCGAGTCCAGCCCGAGGTCACAGCGATAATGTCGCCATCAGACAGGCCGTGCGCTGCTGCGGTCGCCACGGCTGGGTTGGCATTGCTCAGCGCTGTGACAGGAATGGCAGGGCCGAATGCAGATGCGATTTCGAGCGTGGCGCCGTTGGGGAGTCGAAAGCCCATGGTTGTGTTTCCTCTGTGCAGAAATGACAAAACCCGCTCGGTGGCGGGTACTGGGTTTGCCCAACGGGCGGATTAGTTTGTGTCGGATCGGTATTGGAACGAAGCCGATACCGTGAAGGTGTTGCCGTCTGGTATCCCAGGCCCCGGCGCAACTGGCGTCATGACCAGCGCGATAAGTCCGGCGCGGGGAATACGCAGGTTCAGCGGGAACAGCGCCGCCAGTTCGTCAACTATGCCGCTCGCCTCGGTGCGGTACTTGCCGGATGGCGTCACGATGTTGACCTGGAACACACCAGCGTAGACGCGGTGATCGCCGCTCAGCGTATTGCTGGCCGTGACCGCCGGCAGAGTGAAAGCGCGCAGGTAAGTCTCGCCCGTCGCCGGCGTGTAGGTTTCGTTCTCGACCACAACCTTGATCGGCTTGGCGCGAGCCTTGGCCCAAGTCAGCAGGCGCGACTCGCAGGCCGCAGCAATGATGTTGTGGCTCATACCTGATTGTTCCTGATGGCTTCGAGCACGATCTGCTGGAAGCGGGCCAGAGTTATCTGCACCATACCGGCCGGCGCCTTGGCTGAGTGCCCGTATTCCAGCGGAATCGCATACGGCAGGTTATTCAGGATGTATGCCGCCTGCCCTGCCGTGAGGTCACTGGCTGAGGCGATCAGCGAGGCGATCGTGTCCTGACCGGTCGGATCAACCTCGTCGAAGGTAACGCTTTCGATATTGTCGATCGACAGATGCCAGTTGCCTTTGAATCGGCCAGTGTCGACGGGCGAGAGGCGAATGACAGAGGTTCCAAGTTCGATAACGACTTCGCGAAACACCTCATCGATTGCGTTTTTCGCCTGCTCGGCGAATTGCGCCAGGCTTTCAGCAAAACTTCCGTGCTGGCCGCCGTAGCGGCTGGTCATGTGATTCGCCATTACTTGCGCACCTGCAGCTCGAAGCCGACCGCCAGACCGGCGAAGTTCCACGGAGCAACGGCTATCACCGTGTACACCGTGCCGTCGAATGTGATTTTGTCGTTGCTCTGCGGTGTTGGCATGTCTTCCCCAGTCAATTGGACCGGCGACACCAGTAGCTTCACGTCGCCGCGAACGATCAGCGTGCCATCGATGTACTTGTTGTCGTATTCCTCGCGGAAGCCTGAGCCGTTCACGATCAGCTCGCTGGGTGCAGGCGGCGCATCTGGGTCGTATTCGCCAATGATCTCGCGGCGCAAGACCAGTTCAAGGCCTTTCCCACCCTTGCTGCGGGGCGCGAGCATGCGGGTTGCCGTGGCCTTGGCGCGGTCATAAATGTCTGGCATCACTTCCGCCTTATTTTGTAGATCGCTGAGCATCGACAGTTGGCTCGCTCACTCCAGCCAGCACCCAGCGCAGAATCGCCCGGGTAACGAAGCAGCGCGCCGTTCGGGCTTTGAAATGGCTGATCCTTCTGCACTTCCTGCCCGCCCATCAACGAATGCGTGTGCCGGACCTTCTTGTCAGCCCGATCTCGCCAAGTCTTGGTTACTGAATCGCGATCAAGCCCCTGAGCAATGAGCTGCTCGTAGACCTGGTCCCGGCCAGCGCCGAAGGATTCCAGCGCCTCAGCCTTGGAAAGCATCTCGGCGTAGGTCTTCATCAGCCGATCAGCGTACCGGCCAGCGATCTTGTCGACGTCAGCTTGGGCAACAGGCTTGCCTGCACTGATGGCGCGATTCACGATGCCATCGAAACGGCGATCTCGGCGCTTGCGCTGCAAATAGTTGCGCATCTCGTCGGGTTTTCCGCTCAGCAGCTGCTGGCGGGCATTTATGACGTATTGCGCATAGTTGCCGGGCAGGCCAATCACACCGCCTGAGCGGGATCCTGTTTGCGCGCTTACTCGTCCAAGTAAATCGAGCGCCGCCTGCCGTGGGCTGCGGGTCATCGGCGTGGCCCCTACTTCGACCTGCAGCGACGGCGTAGCAACAGCGCGACTGCGCGAACCCATGACTGCCCTGATCGCCTCGCGCACGTTCACATCGGCGTTGCGTCGAATCTCGGCGGCTTTTTCCACCAGCCACTGCTCTGGCTCAGGATTGCGGACGTCGAATTCAAATCGCCCCAGATCCTTGGGGATCGCGATCGCCTTGATCTCAAACTTGGCGCCTGCGAGGTACACATTTCGAGCCAGCTCGAGGAAGGCGGCCAGCGCTCCCAGGCTCAGCAATGCTGCCAGCCCGTTTTCATCCTCTTCGGCAATCAGTCGCTCAACCTCAGCAACTTTTGCCGCGCCTACCACCAGCTTGATCTGGTCCAGATAGGCCTTCTGCATCGCAGGCTCCATTCCCTCGATGACCTGGATGATCTGCGCCGGGGTCATACCACGAACACCGCAGGCAGCGTGTAGCGGGCCACCAGCACAGGAGCGATCATCTCGTCGATGATGCTGATCACCGGCCTGACCGACTCCGCCCCATCTGCGCCTGCCGCAACCGAGAATTCCTCCTCGATCGGGCCGACCTTCTGGCGTTTCACCGTGGACGCGGCCACGAAGTCAGGACTCAGGCTGCCAGGCTCGACCAGCTCACGCAGTGCGGCTTCGTACGTTGCCTGCTCAACCTCAACCGGCACTTGATCGGATGGGATTGCATGCCCCTCGTAATCCTCAGCACCGGTGCGCGGCCATTCCCTGGCTTGCCCTCTGCCCTCGGTCTTCACGCCGGGGAACAATGACTGCCATACACCTGAAGCCAGCAGCTTCCGATAGCGGCCGTCGATGTAGACCGATGCCCGGATCAGCGCGGCCTGCTTCGCCACGTCATCGCCGGCCCACGCGGCATTCGCGCGCGCAACGTGATAGGCGTCGGCGGCTGCGACGGTTCCGTAAAAGTCTGGCATCGGGATATCTCGAATAGGTGGAGCGTCATGCGCTCCGGTTTTGCGGGGTGTTACGCCTTGGCGGCGGCCAGTGCGGCCTGCAGGGCTTCCAGATTAGCTTCGGCGTCGAACTCAACGTTCAGCGCCTTCAGCTCGTCGATTACCTTCTGCTTTTCGGCAGCAGCCTCGGCCTCTTCCAGCTTCTTGCGCAGAGTTTCGACTTTGCTGTTGCCAGCGGCATCGATGCCCAGCGCCTTCAGCTTGGCGAGCAGTTCAGCCTTTTCGTCACCGCCGGCGGTAGGCGCCTTGCCATCGACGCTCATGAAGACGAGACGCGATGCGCCTTTGTGCCCTTCTGGCGTCAGGTCAAGGTCTTGCGTCTCACCAGGAAGAACATAAACAACGCCAGCCGTGGTGTGCACGCCCTGAAGCGCCTTCGAGTTGTTGGTCACTTTCATGTCGACCTCCTATCAGGCTGCTGGTGGGGTGATTTCGTCGAGGTACGCCACGGCGCCCGGCAGACGAATCTCGGTGCCGCCGGTACGCGCGATGATGCCGGTCTCGAAACCCATGATGGACTTCTGACGCGGAGCCAGAACGCGGCGCGGCATTGGCAGGTGGAAGCGAACCACCTCCGGATCCTTCCGGTACGCAACCAGGCGACCACCACCATCAGCGGAAGCATTGCGGGCCTCGCGCAGGGGCGCGATGTCCAGCGGCTGATTGGTCTCTGCCGTGTAGATGTTGTTCTTGCGCAGGTAGTCCAGCACGGTCATGAAGCCATCACCAGCACCCATGCGACGAGTCGCAATGTGACGGAAGGCGTCGGGCGGAAGACGCAGCGTGTCGGCCCATTCAACCTCACCAGTGTTGGTGCGGATGCTACCCAGAACACCGTTGACGTCGTCCAGGATCTGATCCGGCGCTTTATTTGGCCAGAACGTCGAGCTGCCGGTACCGGTCGAAGCAGCGTCGACGCGGGAAACGTTGCCGTCGTTCAGCAGGCCGGTCCAGCGCTTTTCGGTGCTGCCGACGAATGCGATGGAGTTCAGCAGGCGCTCAACCTTGTCAGCGGCGGAATCCGCCTTGGTGCCGCTCAGGTTGATGCCGTACAGCTGTGCCTGGTTCACCTCTTCCAGATTCCATTCCCAGCCAGACCCGATCATCGCGAAGTCGTGCGATGCCTGATCGTGGGTCGCGGAGTTGAACGGCATGTCGGTGCCGGAGCCGGACAAGAACTTCGCTTCGCCGGCGGTATCGACGGTGAAGAAGGTGGTGCCGATGGCCCACGGCGCGCCCTCGGTCACAACCGGGATGCTTGCCGCATAGTTGAACGCTGGGTAACGGCGCGTGTAGATGCGGGTTTCGATGTTCCGGCCTTGGGCCAGAACAAACGGGAACGCCGACTGAGCGTCTTCAAAGACTTGAGGCATGTTAAGCGCTCCGATGTTTGAGGGAGATTTCGACGATGTCGCCGTTCGCACCGGTGGTGTCGAAGAAGGCGCCCGGGATGAGCACAGCGCCAGCGGCAGCAGTGGTCACGTAGCGATTGGTGGCGGCGACGTAGTACACGTCGTCACCTGGCACCACCGCAGCGCCAGCGGTGACATACATCTGGCCGTCGGTCATGAAGGCGCCGGTGAAGTCCTGCGGATAGCCGTCGATCAGTGTGGAGCCGGTAGCAACCGGTGGAACCGCAGGGCTCAGCACGGCCAGCCCGAGGAAAAGAGTGCCGGTGGCAGCGATCTTGTGATCATTGCCTGCACCCGCAACGCGGAAGCCCGGTGCCCCGAAGACAATGCCCTCGGCGTTCGAGACGGTGCGGCTGATCTTGTTGCACTTCTCTTCGTTGGCGACCTGGCCGGGCACGCCCTTGGCTGGAGCGCTGGTGTACGTGGTTTGGTAAGTAGCCATTGCTGTGCTCCTTATGCCTTCGGCAGGTGGGCGGTTTGCATGTCGGCAATCATCTGCAGACGCGCTTTTTCCGATTCATCGCCGACGGTCTTGCCGTCCTGCTGAATCATGTGTTTGCGGAACGGGTCGCCGGCCGGATCTTTGGCGGCGTCTTCGACCAGAATCTCGAAGCGCGCGTCGATGTAGGCGTCAGCCTTGCCGGCCACGGCCGCATCGCCCAGCTTGGCGACTACGACAGCCTTGCGGATGTCGGCGTCGGTCTTCCCGGTGTAGTCGGCGTCCGCGATCGACTTGGCCTTGCTGATCAGATCAGCGCGAGCGGTGACGCGCTTGTCGATATCGGCATCGCTGAGCTGCTTGGCCTTGAGGGCGTCGATCTCAGCGTCTTTCTTCGCCAGTTCGCCATCCTTCAGCGCCAGCGCAGCGGTATGCGCGTCGGTCAGGGATTTGATGTTTACCCCGGCATCGGCCAGCTGCTTGGTCAGCTTGTCGATCGCCTGGGCGCCTTGGTCGGTCGTCTGGACGGACAGGCCATCAACGATGACCGTACGCAGTGAATCAGCCATGTCATGGCCTCCTTGGGGGGTGTGTGGTTTATGGTCACCGATGCGAAGGTGCTCGCCACCCCGAGCGCGATGCTCAAGGCTGAGGTGATTCATTTTCATAGGGCCGAGGAAGCAGTCGTACTGCTCGCCATCGGGGGAAACGCCATCCTGAAACACGACTTCGGCGCCGTAGCCCATGGACAGCTCTCGCTTGCCGGACTCGTAGTCCTCGATCGCCTTGGCGTCCATCAGCACCAGCGGCACCTTGACGAACTGCCCGTCGCGGACAACCTCGCCACCGGTTTGGCCGATCGCGACGTCTTTCCAGTTCTTGGAGTTGACGCCGTCCCCGCCCGGGTGGCCGTTGGTCATTGGCCGGTAGGCGTACGAGTGCATGGCGTCAGCGTGGAAGACCGCGCTCTCTGGCCGGTACACACGAACGATTGGCTTATCCCGCAGGCCGTGTTCGTTGTCCGGGTCGATCTCGGTACCCAGATAGTCCTGGATGCCGGTGCGCGCGACTCGAGCCTCGGCCACCAGATAGCCGTCCTCGGTGCGCCGCACTCCCGTGACTGGCACGGAGTCGGTGAAGATCATGGGGCGAGCTCCTCGAAGATCTCAGGACCCAGCTCAATCGCGCCACGGTATGGCTCGACCTTGTCGATATCGACGCTGCCGGGTTCGTAGGTGAAGGTGATGTGGGGCTGATAGTCCGGCCAGTCCCAAGAGGCGCCAGCCTCAACCATGGAGACGTGCCGCCAAGCCAGTTCGGAGCTGTTGAACAGCAGCACCACCGCGCCTTCGCCGAACTTGTCGATCAGCCGTGCGCCACCTGGTGCAATCTTGAGCTGGCCCTTGCCATCGCCCGACCATGACTCGCCAACCTTCATCCAATCCACCGGGTTGCGGCTGTAGGCAACGGTGACGTGCAGGTCATCAGCCAGGACTGTTGATTCGAAGCCCTGCGACTTGGCCCACTCGATGATCTCGCCGCCGTTGATGACCTTGCGGGACACATACAGCGAACGAGGCGCGGCGTCAGTGATTGCTTTCTTCGCTACCGGCTGATCCGCACCGGTGCTCGGCAGGTCATCATCGTCATCGGGCAGTTCGGCGCCGAACTTCTCGATCGCCGCTTCCAGCCCCGGCATAACGCTCAGCTCAACCAGCAGGTTCACCGCAGCAGTCGAAAGCGCATCCTCAGGGAACAGGCCGGAGTCTTTCAGCGCCTTGATGGTGTCCGCCGTGGTCTTGCCGATATCGGCCCGCTCTTTCGCTGTGGCCTGCCAGAGTGGCGCCCAGGTGTAGTGCACCTCTTTCGGCCGACTGCCGAGCGCGGAGCGGATCAAGCCCTCATCCAGCACGCTCATGGCTGGCTTGATCTCCAGCTTCTGGCGTGACGCGACGTTGTCGTAGTAGTTGCGGGTGTTCTCTTCGCCGTTCGCGCCGAGCCCTGTCGAGGACTGGCCGAACATGCGAGTGCCGGGGATATCGAACGCGCCGGCGACCCCCTGCTCGGTCTTGGCGATCACTTCAGGCAGGTTGCCGAAGCTGGCCGACTTGGAACTGTGCGTCTCTTGCCCGTCGAGAATCAGCGTGCCGTTGATGCCCTTGGCCGTGGCAGCAAGACGCAAGCGCTCCAGCAGCAGGCGCTCGTAGTTCTTGTCCTGCATGCTCGACATCAGGTTCGGGATGTTAATGACGTCGATCTTGGCCTCGTAGACCAGGCTGACCACGTTGGCGACCGTCTCGTCGTAGTGACGTACCGCCGGCATTGCCGACAGCAGCACCGAGTCGCCCCAGCCGAAACCAGTGCCTACGGCAAGCTCAGAGTCTGGATGCGGAACGCCGACGAATATCACCAGTCGGGACGGATGAATCTCCACCGTAGAGCCCGGCAGCCGGTACGCCTTTGGCTTGCCGAAGCGCGGACTTTGCGGGTCCTGCTCGATCTCCGTGGCGCTGAGCTGGCGGCGAGTCATCACCGTCAGGTACTTGATGCCGCCCTTCCCGATCCGATCCGGCTTCAGCTCAGACGCAGTGTCCCGCTCACCGGTGCCGATGAACACAGCAGCACCACCGAACAGCCGGGCCTTCAATAGGGCCTCAAGAATCTTGCCCTTGACGTTCAGGCGATCCTCTTCGGCTTCGATCAGCTCGATCTGAGCCTTTTCGGCCTGCCAGTTGCGCCAGTTGCGGCACGCATCTACGGCCGGAATACTCACGCCCTTCTGCGCTGTCCACGATCCACGGAATGCGTTCAGCAGTTGCTGGTCGTCCATCACCGGGAGTGCATAGTGCGAGTGCGATGCCTTGTCGCGCGCGGTGCCCAGTCCTGCGACCAGGTTCTGCAGGCTGTCTTTCAGATAAGTGAATGCGCTCATTGGTCGCTCACGTTCGCGAGTGTGTAGCTGCCCGCAATCGGGAAGCGCTGGACAATGAAGTAGCCGAGTGCGTCGACCGGGTCTTCAGTGCCGTCCTTGTTGGGTTCGCCTTTTTCGTCGTAGGCCTGCTGCTCAAGCACCTGCGTACTCACCGGACAGTTGTCGGTGTTCACCAGGTAGCGGCGTTTCTGATCGATGTTGAGCATCATGGCGTTCACGGCCAGTACCCGATCGCGAACCGCTGGGTTCGATGGGTTCACCATGACCATGAAGCCGGCGGCGCGGAGTAGGCTGTGGTCTGACTCGCTGCCGCTGACGCTCTTGCGGTTCTTGCCGCTGGCGTCCGGGTAAACCGTGATGCTGTGGCCCGGGTACCGCCGTTTGAGCTCGACGATCATCGCCGGCGTGTCGAACAGGTGCGTGGCCTCTTCCAGCAACAGCGGAAGGCCGTCACGAATGACATGCACCGTCGCGGCCATCCGGTTGATGTTGAAGTCCATGCCGATGTGCAACTGCTCGCCCGGGCGGATCGTCGCGTCGGTGTGGTTCTGCTTTCGGCAGAAGTTCGGGTAGACGCTGCCCGACGTCAGGTTGACGAACAGGCCGTCGATGTATGCGTCCACCAGGTTGGCCGGGTACGACTCACGCAGCGACTTGATGTAGTCCTTCGGCAGGTTCTTCGCGTTTTGCCGCGTCGAAGCGTGCACGATGCCGTACAACGGGCGCTGGCTAGGGTTGGCGGCAAGCTCCTTGACGAACTTGCGATAGACCCAGTTGAAGCCCTCCGGCGTCGTGGTGACGTCGATGGTGTTCATTGCTCGGGTCGGCCACACGGTGGACATCCGCGCGATGATCTTCTTCCACGCGCTGTCAGCCTTCTTGATCGCCATGCAGTCGATCTCGTCGACCAACGCATGTGCGATGTTGAAGCCGACGATGCGGTGCGGGTGCTCCATGCTCTTGCAGACGATGGTCGACAGGCACCGGCCTCGGTTGTCGCGCAGGTACACGCGCTTCTTGCTCGGCACGATGTCAGCGAACAGGCCGAATGCCTCAGCCACCACCGGCATGGTGTCGTAGAAGATGTCCGCAATCTGCGGATAGGTCGGCGCGAAGTAGCCCTGCGGAATGCCTGGGTGCTCCAGTGCGTTGATGCACATACGAACGCAGCCCACGAACGTCTTGCCGCTTCGGTAGCCGCCGACGAACGCTGAAAACTTCTTGGGGTGACTGATGAACTCGAACTGCGGCTTATTCAGCTTCAGGGTCGCTTGCATCTTCTACCCCGATGATTACTTGCTTGGGCTCGGGCAGGCCCTTATTTGGGTCTTCCAGTTCTCGCTGCAGCTTTTGGATGTTGAGCCGCTTGATCTCGTCGTCCAGCGACTTGTCTGGCTCGACTCGGCGATTGACGTAAGCGTCCCCGACTTCCTTTGCCGCTTGCTCAAGGATTTGCATAGCCAGCCCGATGTTCTTCATCGACTCGGCCTTCTCGACGTACCTGCTCATGGCGCGTAGTCGAAAGGCGCGATTGGCGATCGGGATGTCTACCGTCTCCTCCCGGAATCGCTTGCGGGCGTCGTGAAACATCTCCACCCACCGCTTGGCGAGCGTCTTGCTGCATCGTTTGGTTGGGTCGTGCGTCTCCACCTGCTGGCGAGTCACATCGATATTGAATTCGCGCTTGACGGCCTCTGCCACCTGGGAGGGTGTGTCGAAGCAGGCCAACGCCTGAACGATGAAGGCCTTCACCTCGCTGCTCAGGGCTGCCATAGGATTGGGTTCCGTCTATTGCTGTCTAACCTCAGGCCGACTTGAGCAGACAGGTTCCGCAGGCCCTCGAAATGTTCAATTTCCCCACCTCAGCAGGATTGTTTGCAGCGTCTACCAGCTCTTGCACTTGAGCGCTCGCCCCATAGCGACGCACCACACCGACGAACTCTTCAACGTCGTGTCCGCGCATCTCAAGCTTGGGCAATCCTTCCTGGGTGAACTTGGGTGCGCCGTACTGATCGGTCGCTTGAGCGATGTGGTACAGCTCATGTTCGACCAGTGCGCAGAAGTCAGCGTCTGAGCATTGAGCACAGTAGTCGGCAGCCAGGGTGATGATGTAGGCCGGTACATCGCCGAACCAATCCATCATCTGTTGTTCCATCCGGGCCTTCTGCCAACCACCGACGCGGAACGCTACCTGTTCGGCTTGGCCCACCACTGTGCGCCCTTTCTTCGTGAAGGCGGCAGACGCCCACATGACTCTCACGTCCGCATCGATCAGATGGGCATGGTCTTCGTTGTGGATGCTGCCGGTGTCGGCGAGTATCTCGCTCTGGAGCCACTCCCACACTTCAGGCGCAGGGATCAGGCGAATACCGAAGCTGGACATCTCGGACAGGTCGAGCAACGACTCCGGAGGCATTGGCCTGTCCATGGGTCACCTTGAGCTTGAAATAGTGGCGGGTTGCCGGTATTGGTGACGCTCCAACACTCACGGAGCAGAGACATGAAGTTCAAAGTGAAGGCGTACTACAACCATCAGAAGCACCGCGCCCTGGCCATTCCTGTCGACAAGACACTGGATGATCTTTCGGATGACACCAAGCGCTGGATTGGGCCGCAAGTTACAGAAGACACCAAGGAACTCGACACATCAGAACGGCTTATCGGCTTCGACCCTCAGACTGTGTGGGACGACTTCCAAACAAAGGGCTATTCGGTATTTGAAATCACTTCAACAGTGACGATTGCCAGCAAGTAAATGCTGTGTCGCGACACAATTTGCACTCTTGCGAAACGTGTCGCGACCTACTTGCTCTTCTGTGCAGCGGCGTATGCAGCCTCACACGCAAAGCCGGCTATTCGGCTTCGGTCAAGCGCTTCTGCCAGTCTTCCCGCTTCTTCGTCAGCGCTTCTACGCAGGTCGGCGAGCAGAACGGTAAGGTCGGCTCTTGCCTTGCTTCCGCTGGCAATCTCGGCAGCACAGGACTGTCGTTTGGCAATGAGGTCGGTGATTTGCTGCTGCAGGCTGCGAGCCCGGTTATCAGCAGTAACAACGGCAGCCGACACATGCTCAGTTTTGGCTTTCGCATCGTCGGAGACTCGATTGATGTCATTGGTGATCTCACGCTGGATGCGGAGTGTGTGGGTGAGCGAATCCACGCGGGCGGTCGCGGTGTCGAGCTCGGCGGCGATGGCTGCTCGATCGTCCTTCACGCTATCGAGACGCAGCGATAGATAACCGACAGCTGCGAGCGACGCCAGCACTACCCACACCCACGCAGGAACCAGCTTCAGCAACGCGTTCACGGGGTCTGCCGCTCTACGGCTTCGTTGACCTTCTCCGCTGCCTTGCTCGCGGTATCGGCTGCCTGGACTGCTGAGTTCGATGCCTCTTGCACCTTTACTGCCGCGTCCTGCGTCTTCTCGGCCAGGCTGTTGAGGCGAACGTCTCGTTTGCCCAGCGCTGCGTCGTAGGCTGCGCGAACTTCGGCGAGCTGCTTCGTCTGTTCACTACTGGCTGACCACACACCAGCTTGGAAACCGAGGATCAGGCCGCCGGCCAGCAACAGCGCAGCTATCAACCATACCTCTGCCCGACGCCACCAGCGGCGAGCGATGAATTCCATAGCGCATCTGTCCATCAGTTGATGCCTCCCAGCTTGGTACGCAGGCGGGCGATCTCTTCGCTCTGCGAGGTAACCGTGGCGGTGAGCTGTGCGACTTGGCTGGTGAGGGCTTCGATCTTCCCCTCCATCCGCCCTACTGCTGCGGCGAGCTCGTTGCGCTCTTTGGCGAACTGGTCAGCGCGGGCTTCGGCCTCTTTTCGCGCAACACGCTCGGAGTCCAGAAGCTCATTCAGCCGGCGAAGCGTGAAAATGTCGGCGTTATCCATCGCCCTGTCAGCAGCATCCTTCGAGAGGAATTTACGCAGCCAAAGGAAGCCGGCCAGCAACACGGTTCCGGTACCGCCCAGCCAGGTAGCTGTGCCTGGGCCGAGGTCAGTAGGATCCATCGCAACTCCAACATGAAAAGCTGACCCGTCAGGCCAGCGCAAATAGGTCGGCGTCCGCTGCACTCCCAGCTGGGAGCAATGGGCGTGGGAGCCGAATAAAAAACTTCTGTCCACTCATGACAAACGAAACAAGGGATCTAAGTTTGTAGAGGTTTTATGTATTAATCGGCACGAACAGTTCACATTATTAGAAATAAATTGTGCCGGAAGTTAAACATTGTTTCGTAGGCGATTGTCGATGCACTACGACAATTGGGGAGTATCTCGGAATATCACGCTAGGTTTCCCTTTCCGATCATCAGTCATCATTTGCGATACCCACTAATAAAGTTCATAAAATGGAGCGAATAGGAAAATTTGGGTGCCGGCAGGCAATCAGGGATGCCGGTCAGAAGAGCGAAGAAAAGATGAAAAATAATCCGAGCACGACATCAGCGTGGCATATAGCCACCGACCGCAGCAGCGCGCTTTTCCAAGAGGCGGATCGGCTGAACGCTATTGCTTACGAGCTTCTAACTCATGCAGCGGACTCACCCGAAGCAATGATTGAATTTCAGAACGCAAGGGCCGCAGCCGATGCTAAAACGCTTGAAGGCAAAAAAGCGTGGGATGAGGCTCGCTCTATCTTCAAGAAAAACCATTAATCCGCGGCTGTAAATATCCTCTCGCGGATCGATGCGCCAAGGTATTTACGAATAAATGTGCTACTGCGTCGTATTTAAAAAATTTGATAATAACTTGAATTTCCGTGATCCCGTGAACTCACTTACCAATGAGCAAACGGAGACATACCCATGAGCACCACATATTACGTCGAGTACTTACTCCGCGGAGAGTCAAGAACTTTTGTTATTCGCACGAGTACGATGAATAACGCAGAAGCATGGCAATGGGCTAGCTGCGACGCGGGACTTGTTCCGATACCTAAGCCTGGTCGACCGCCACTAAAACGGGTCTCAAAACCAATGGCAGAAAGGTTCGGCCTCACTGATGTGAAATGGCGCGAATCGGCTGTAGTCACTTGGGACGAGGATTAAACGCCCGTCATTCAGCAGCCGAAACATCTCGCTTGAAATAGGCAATGCTTAAACCACAAAAAAGCCCGACGCAATGGCCGGGCTGCTATCCAATCCTGAAACACGCAGGAATGACAGGATGGGTGAATCATGCGACATGGCGACATGACATTGCAAGCCCTTTTGAGGGACTATTTTATGCCGCCTCGCCTTCCAGCACTCCGACTGCTTCAAGCATGTGTTGCGCCTCGACCAGAGCCTCGTTCACAAGCGACTCCAAGCCGTCCTTGATGGCCTTGTTCCAGCGCTGGTAGGTGCGCTCTGTAAGCCCTTGGGAATCCCAATTCGTCATGTCGTAGTTCGAGTCGGCCAGCACGATCATCTCGCCTGGCTTTTCCTCTGCTACCGCACGCGCATGTTTGTTGGCCCGAGCGACATCAGCGTCTGCTGCCGCGTTGCGCCAATCCCACTGCCCCTCCACCTTGTTCTCCCGGTGCTTCGGCGCCTTGATCTGGGTCACCGCTCGCTGAATGCCCTTCACCTGCTGCGGTACCGCCCAAACGAGAACGGCCTGTTGCGTGAAGCGCTGCGGTGCCGGCGTCTTCACCACGGCGACCAGCCGGCCGATGGAGTCGATCTTGCGGCCACGGTGCGTGGTGTACTTCGCGACGAGGGCGTTCCAGTGCCTCGGGGAAAGCTGGGCGTGCAAGAGCTTGTGCACAATGCAGTCAGCCAAAAGCGCGGCATCCTTCCCGGATATCTCGCCCTTGAGCTTGCTGGCCTGCACCCTGGGCTCGACGTTGCATCCGCCGGAACTGTTGATCGTCTCGGCTGCCAAGGCCCGGACTACTGCGGAAATCACGTTGTGGTAGTTCATGCTGCAGCCCTCTTCAGTTCTCGGGTCTTGGCCCGGTATTCGGCGGTGATCGCCTTGAGTTCGTCTACGGTGTGCTTTCGCGGTTCGTGGTCGGCTTCAAGCGCTTCGACGGCCTCCAGGCCGATGCGGGCGATAAGACCAGTTCGGAAGCCTTGGGAGACGGTGTATCCCTTGCGGGCGTGCATGTAGGAGCCTGAGTTACAGGCCTTGCACTGAAGCCATATGTTGGATGGTTCTAAGCGCAGCTCCGGCCGGGCGCCTTTGCCCATGAAATGACCCGCGTCAAATGCCCCTCCCACCTTCCAGCCTTGGGCGGCCAGAATCTTTTCCTGCGACTCGCCGCAGCTCATGCAACCGCTGCCGATGCTCAGCTCATAGGTGCGCCGATAGTCGCGCACAGCCTTCTCGGCATCCTTGAGGTGATCGCCGCGACTTTTCAGGGCCTCTTTGCGGACCTTGATCTCGCGGCGACCGAGCTGGGCGATCGCCTTACTGGCTCTCTCGCTGTTCGCCGGCGCCATGGCAAGCGCACATTTCGGACTGCACACCGCCTGGCCCAAGCGCTGCGGCGGGAAGCTGATGCCGCACGCTGGGTTCTTGCATTTCTTCGGCTTCGGGGCCTTCTGTTCCTTGAGGGCTACGCGCATGGCTCGGCCTCCTTGGGAACAATCGTCGCGCAAGCAGACCGATAGCTGTAATCGCCGCACACCGCGACCACTGTGTAGTCCTTGAAGCCGAGGCGGAACGTATCACCGCATTCAGGCGGGGTGTCCTCGGCAGTTTTGATAATCGCGGTGCCCTTCAGATACCAGGTGGTGATGCACTTGGCGTCGGCAATGGCGAAGGTTTTGTCCTCTCGCATCAGTACCGCCCTCCCCACTTGTCCTGCTCGGTCCAGCGCACGTCATGCTCGGCGCCGAAGGCGTGCATCAGCTCGAACAGATCGCTGAACCACTTCTGCGACTGCTTGCGGGTCGATACGGCCATCACGACGAAGCCACCGTCGAGGCCAGGCTCTGCGCGCTGCTTCTCCAGCGAGGCACTGAAAAGGCACTTCCAGTCTTCACTGGTGAGTTTCTTGCCGTGCCAGATCACCTGCTCGGATACGTCCTTGAGCATTGCCCACATCTTGCGATTGCAGACGTCCGGGCGCTTCTCGTCCTTGATGACCACGATCTTGGGTTTGGTGAAGTCGGTTGCATGGAGGACGCCCATGAGGCGGCTGATATCGCGCTGGCTGCGGATTGCGAACTCGGTCATGGACGTTTCCTCCGAGAGTCTTCACGCATCGGTTCGGTTACGGCCTTCTCGACGCTCCAGCCATACCGAGCGATTCGGCTTTGCGCGACCTTTGGCGGAATCCCGAAGTGCTTTGCCAGCTCGAACACGGTCCCGCGAACACCTCGGACGATGTGACACTGCTCGCGCATGCTCCAAAGTTTTACGGTCATGTCAGAAACCCTCCTTGCCGCGCTGAGATCCCCAATCGAACGGGACCACGATCATTCCGCCCTCGCGCAGGCGGTCGACGCAGCGGTCACCCATCGCGGCCGGCAACTGGCTGGCTTCGAGGTTGGAGATCACAACCGTGGGGCGCTCCTGCTCGTACCGGCCATTGATGATTGCGAACAGGGTCGTCAGCTCGAAGTCGCTCGGCTGCTCCTTGCTCACGCCAACCTCGTCCAGCACCAGCAGGTCGGGATCGATCAGGCTCGACAGAATCTCGGCCTCGCTTCGTTCGCTGTGCTTGTCGTACGTGGAGCGGATCGCCTGAAGGATTGCGCCGACAGTGCGGTACACGGCAGTGCGAGACGTGTTGTGCAGCAGCTCGTTGGCCATGCCCGCGCCGAGGTGGGTTTTCCCGGTACCGGGCTTGCCGATCAGCACCATGCAGCGACCCGTCTTCAGGATCTCGTCAAAGATCTGCACGTAGTGCTGGCAGAACCGGAGGGCTTTTCGCTGGCCTTCGTTCTCGGCCTGGTAGTTGCCCAGGGTGCGAGTGGTAAAGCGTTTCGGGATCAGCGCATCGCCCAGCTTGCGAGCGAGGGACATGCGCAGTTCCATCGCCTTGTTGGCCTGCTCGGCGGCTTCGGACTTCTCGCGGGCGATGCGAGTGCACTCAGGGCAGTTACTCCTGAGCTCCCTGTTCAACACGGAGAAGACCCGCTGCTCGTAGGCGCCGTGGGTTTCGCACTCGGCTGGCTGGATGCGAGTGCCCGGCGGCAGTTCTGGAGTGGCTTGGACTGGCTCAGAGCGCATAGCTGCCGTCCTCCCGCATTTTCAGACCGGAGGTGTAATCGCGATCAGCGAAGCCGGTGTGGCGGGATTGCGGGAACGGGTGCACGTTGCTGGCGACTTTCACCTCGTCCTCCCAGCGCTTGCCGTTCAGCCATGTCGCTGGGTGGGGAATGAACTGCCCGCCGTCCTTGACCCATGCCTCGCAAACGACTTGCGCTGCCAGGCCTTCGGCAATCTGGCCGAACAGGTCAGCGGTGACCTTGAGCTTCTTCCAGGCTTTTTCAGCTGCAGCCTTACCCTTCTTGTTCGGGTACATCTTCCAGAACTTCGGGAAGAGGTCATCCACCATCGGTGGAGTGTTGTTTTTGTTCTTATCTGTATCTGTATCTGTATCTGTATGGTTGCCATTCCGTTCCAACGGATCGTCAACGTTCGTTGAACGGTCGTTGAGTTCTTGTTGTTTTTTGAGGGCCTTTGCCCGCGCGGACGCCTTGCCCGCGTTGGAGGCGGTAACGACTTTGCTGTTTACAGCCTCAAGATCTGCTTCGACGCGGAACTGAACCCAATGCGTTTCCGTGACGTGGAAGAACTCACTCAACGTATCGGCAACGGACGGCCAACGTTCGTTGGGAATCCGTGCGACGGTTGCGAGGCGATCGATGCGCAAAGGCTTGCCTGTCTGCCAGTAGCTGAACAGCAGGAGCATGTACGCACCATGCTCCTCCGCAGTCAGGTGCGTGGTGTCGGCCAAGTAGTCGGCGACATAAAACTGCATGTACGGAAGCGCAGCCATCATTCGACCCCCTTGAGATTGTGCTGAGCCCACAGGCCGGCAATCCAGTTGACGCCCTTGGGGGTGAATTTGGATTGGTTGTAGGCGTGGCCGCTGTCGCTGGTGCCGGCTTTGACTTCAAAGCGGCCAGCGTCGATGTGAGGCTGATACGCCTGCCACTCGCCTCCCATGCGATACATGATCTTTTTGTCGAGCAGGAACTCGCGGAAGCGCGATTCGTTGGCTTTGAGGAGCTTCGCCACTTGGCGGAACCCCTTCAGCCCAGTTGATTCGACGTAACGCTCGACAAAGGCAATCTTCGGCGCGGCCTCAATCAGGGCCTGATTGGCAGCCTGCTGAAGCTCGAACTGCTCAGCCCACGCGCGGGCGGCTGCGGCAGGATTGGAGAAGTCTGGGAGCGTGGCGAGAACCCGAGGGCCTTCCAGTTCCTTGAGCTTTTGAAGAACGGATCGACGAACTGCTTTCGATTCGCGCATCCCTACCAGCATGCATTGGTCGAGAGTCAGGCCGTAGGTAGCAACCTGGTTACCGTGGAGGGGGGTGTAATATTTTTGCACCCCCTCCAGATCATCGCCCAGCTCGTCTTCTACCCGGGAAAGGAAATGGTCGTTGCGAACCTTTGGCTCGCCGGCTTGCTGACGCGCCTCGTTGATCATGTCGCGGAGGGCGATTGTTGAAATGATGCGCGACACGTTTTCACCGTTGCCAAATTGTGTCGCGACACTGGCCGGGGTATTGATTGTTGATGTTGTGGTGTGCATATAATTCGTCCCACAGAGATGTTTAAGAGAGCCGAGCTGCAATCCCGGCTTTTTTTCGTCCGAAGGAAAGTGACTGCCCCTTCTGTGTTCACAAAGAGTCCTAATCGAGGCCCTTTTTGTGTCCTACCAGCGAAAGCACAGGTGCTTTTCGCCGTACCTGTTTGAGCTGGGCTTGAAGCGCTAGCGACCTGCCCATCTCAAGGTATTCATCTGCCGCTCTTTCAAGGCTCCATCCGAGATCGACACTCAGCTGTCGAACCTCTTCCTGCACCTCCAGCGGCAGCATTTCGAATGTTGTTTCAGGCATAGGCCCTCCATAGGGGTCTTAAGCCGATTTATCCTGCTTGCTGGCCCCGTGGTGTTCTCGAAGAAGATCGGCGGCGCCCAGGCTGCGAGCCAGGTTCGCCAGCTCGTAGACGTAGGTCGCCAACTGCATGCCGGCCAAACGGGCTTCCATGCGCAACTTCCGAGCTTCCTCGGGCTTGTGACGGGTCTTGATCACTTCGCTACGTTTGTGGGCCGGGTTGTCAAAGGCCATACGGGTGATGCTCCTTGGTGATGGAAAAATGGTTATGCGGCGGATTTCTTGAGCGCCTGGGCGGGATCGTCTTCGCGTTTCGCTATCAGCGCCCCGCTCGACTCCTTTTCCAGAACGCATTGCATTGGGTAGGAGAAGCCGCCCGTGGCTCGGCACTGAGATACCCGGCTGCCAGTCACGCCAAGGGCGTCGCCGATAGCGCGGCCAGTGCCGAAATGTGTCAACGCTTCGTCGTAGGTCATGGTTGTGTCTCCAGTGTCTACGCCGAGTTTAGAGTTCTTAACAACACAAGGCAAGTTATCTAAACAGTGATTTGTTTAGAATCCTAAATATGGAATTTAAAGACCGCATCACCGAGCGCATGAAGGCCTTAGGCCTGACGCCTGCGGACATAGTCAAAGCGACTGGCGTCTCCAAAGCGACCGTCAGCTTTTGGGTGTCCGGCACTAATGGGGCGAAGGGTAAAAATCTTCTCGCGCTAGCGAAGGCTCTTGAGTGCTCGCCCGAATGGCTGTCTGAAGGAACGGGATCGCCAGGTGATGCCGCATCGCAAGATGGCCCGAAATCAGGCGCTACCAGCGCGGAACTGGTGGCTCACATGCTTGCGACAAAAGCCGGGAAGAACCTGTCAGAGAAAGCGCGGGAAATGGTTTTGGCGGCAGCAGCTGAGGCCGATACCCCTGCTGTAAACGGACAGCAATACCTACCGAAGAATTACGCGGTGCTGCGCCCAACGAGCGACGAGATCCTGATCCCTCAATACGACATCCGTGCCGCAATGGGCCACGGCCAGGTTCCGCCTGAGTACAACGAGGCGGTCCGCAACCTTGTGGTGCGTGAGGCAATCTTGCGCGAGAAGGGAGTGACGTACACCTCAGCCAGTGCGCTAGCCATGATCACCGGGTGGGGCCAATCGATGGAAGGCACGATCAACGACAAGGATCTGGTGATCGTTGATCGCGGCGTGAAAGAGTTCGTTGGTGAGGGGATCTACGTCGTAACTTGGCACCAGGAGCTGTACATCAAGCGGGTGATGCGGCTGGACGAACACAATTACCGCCTGATTTCGGACAACCAACATTACGAAAATCAGACAGCCAGAATCGATGATGTGACGATCCACGCCAAGGTTCTTTTTATATGGAACGGGCGAAAAGCATAGGCAAGCTGTCGAGCATAGGACTTAAATTCTCCGACAGCATCGAGACTCAAGTTTGAAGGAATATGCAGGGATGTTGCGATGAGCGATACAGAAGACGGCGCAGTCAATTTTGATCCTGAAAAATTCAGAGTCAGCTATGACGATTTTATAAGATTCCTAGATGGCGTATCTATGTCGATGGTCTGTCCCCATTGCGGGACTTCCGGAGAGTGGAATGTGTTTACCGGGAATGCTGACGGTTCTGACGATCAGGTATTGACCACCTACAAAATGCCGATCGCTGGGACCAACTTCTATCGCATGAGCTTCGCGATGAGTTGCGAAAACTGCGGGACTTATCGGTCAATCTATACTCAGAGAGTGATCAGCTGGATTTTAGACAATCCTCCGGCGGCTGAAATATGAAGAATCACGGCTGGGGTGAAAACATAAGACCGATTAGGGACAATTTGCCGACTGGGAGCCAGGAAAAGATTCAAGACGAAAACCAGAATCCAGTGGATACTGTCGTTATGAGTGATATGAATCGTGAAGAGCTAGATGCAAAATTGTCCGCTGTCGAAGCGCGGATGGATCGCCGTATTGCGGATTTCCAAGGTGACATACGCCAAGCCGTAAGCGACTTTCGGCTTGAGATTCAACCGCTCAAGGGGATGAAGGCGAACATCTGGTCGGCCACTGCAGTGATGGTCGGCACCATAATTGCTGCGGTCAGCCTATCTTTCACGGCCTTCGACTCTGGCCGAGAAACCTCAGCACTCGTTCAAGAAGCTAAACAGCAGTCGCTTGAAACCAAGCAGTTGCTTGAGCAGATTCAGCGCCAGCAGCAGGCAACCCAAGCTGCTCCAGCAGCACCGGGTGCGCAGGTCGCGCCGAAGTGATCAGCCCGGCCAAGAGCCGGGCTTCGTTGTGCGTCAAAATGGCGCAACCTCCTCCACCTTCATGAACTCGTCAGGCACCTCAACCTCATGATCGTTTTCTGATGATGCCTCCCACTTCAGCGTCACCGAATCGTCGTCGTTGAACGTAATTTCTATGCCGTCCGTCTCGGACAGTAACCCCATCACCTCTCCCCACTCCCTATGTCCATCCGTATCCAGGCGGTGGATCGTCACCCACCGCTGATCCTGAGCGATAGGGTGGTTGATCATCGATGACACCCTCAGACCAAGTCGCTCGATCCCGCTCATCTCCTGCCGCACTGCCGGCTTAGTCTGCTTCTTTGCCATCCAGACTGCTCCTTATTTGACTGTATATACATACAGCATAGCGTGTAGATTCCTAAACAAAAAGACCTGTTGCGATGAGCGCGATCCATTACCTTTCGTCCCGCCTGTTAAGTTTTCTAAAATAAGTGTTGACGTGTTTTGTTAAGTTTTCTAAATTGCACCCATCGCAGCGACACACAGCCACTGCGAAGAGCCTCAACAGACCCGCCGCTCTTTAAAAACCCGCGCCATGAACGACTACCCGGCCATTCCGGTTAGGTCACTCCCGGCTCCATCGGTGGGAGGTCAGTAAACCGATGAACAAAACCGCACTTGCCTCTACCGGCGACCGGCGATCCGACAGGCCCGAAAGCCTGCCAACGCGCAGCCCACTGCGACGGCGGACGAGGTGTTGACCGAACTGAGTGAATGACCTGGTAAGCGGGTGCGGAGAAAAACAGATTTCACTGGCTGGCCTTGGTGACAGGGCCAGACGGGAAATCAACTGAGGGCAAGACGATGAACAAGGTAATCCACATCACGCTGCGCGGAGAGCTGCAGGTCTTCGCTGATGCTGACCTGAACGCCTGCATCCGAGAGGCGAATAGGCTCAACGCTGAGCGTGGACTCACCAGTGGCGTGCGCGTTGTTGAGTGCGAAGACGGCCATCGAATGACGGCGGCTGATTGCAAGGCTGCTGCCCGATCCTCTCTATGAGAGCGCATCGGGGTGTGATCTGAAATGACCCGCCATAAACCAAGAAACTGGAATATGTGGTCAGGTCAGTTCACACCCCGATGCGGACGAAACTGCGGCCTATAACCGCCCGCCTGCATCACCGCAACACGCAGATGAATGCCCGGGCTGACGGGCAAGTGTAAGACCTGAGGGATCGCGGGAATCGTGGCCGGTAGAGTGAGTAAGCGCCCAGATGGCCACGGCGAGTCCAAGAATAAGCGGCTGAAACCTTCGCCCCGGTGAAGCTCCGGTGTCACTTAGGCCGCTAATAGTCATGCCGGGATCAGCTCCGGCCATCTGCACCCACCCTACCCGACAAACCCCGAATGCACTCCCCTCCGCGCCCAACGGCAACCAGCGGAGCGTATGAGTGCATCCGAGTTTTGTTGGATCAACACCCGCCACCACGGAGGCGACCATGGCAACCAGCTATGCAGACAGTGCGCAGGCCCGAGAGTGGGATCGGCGCTTTGATGAATGGGGGCGCCCCAAGGCGCCGAAGGTTGAAGACTTTCACGACTACGAAGCCGCAGCGCGAGAACGCACACAGCGTCAGGCGCTGATGGCAGCTCAAGAGTTGGTCGACCGCAAGGCGCGGGCCAAGCGAGTCGCGGCAGCGGTGGTCGCCTACGGCGAATTCTGGGGGCTCAAATGAACATCCAGCAGCGTGACCATCAAACGGCGGTGACTTGGATCGAGGGCGAGATCAGCAACATGATCCGCGACCTCGGCAAGCCCAACGCCAGCGCCGCCGCGACATCCTGCATCACCCTGGCCTTCATGCTTCGTGCCATTGACGATGCCGAGCACCGTCACTTCCGCGCACGCATCGACCAGATTTACGCCTCCTACAACGCATCCGTCTCGCAAGGAGCTGCAGCATGACAACGCCTCCGGTAAAAACTTTGGTCGATGAGCAGCTCGACGATATCGAGCGCCGCATCGCGATCCTCGGCTTCGGCCTGCCCTTCAACGAAGTGATCGGTCGCAAGCGAGAGGATCTGGTCGACAGCCTCCCGCAGCGCCTGTCGGTGACCATGAAAGGCGGACGCATCGCTGTGAGGGCTCGGCCATGAATCTCTTGTACTGGTTTCTCGCTGTGATCTTGATTGCCGGTGCCGGCGCCTACGGTGTCATTCGCGATGGCTCGGGCACTTGCCAGGTTCCGCGCTCCACCACCTACCACGTATTCCGATGACCAGCCTTCAGCGCGCTCGGCGCACTCTGATTCGGCGCGGCTCGTTTCGAGTCCTCTCGATTTATACCTTCCTGATGCTGCTCAGCGCTCTCGCCGATCGCATCACTCAATAAACAACACCACCACAAGCTGCGCTCGCCGCGGCAAGGAACCGTCATGTCCGCAAAAGCCCAACAAGCACCTTTGCAAGAGTCCATCGAAATGACCGCTGTAGCGCCAAAAGTAGCTGTCACCGATATCGCCGAATATCGGCCGCATGAAGAACAAATCGTCCGCTTGGAAACGACCTACGCAAACCTCGTTGTCGACTGCTCTACAAGTGAGGGCTTGGCGAATGCGAAGGAAGTTCGCGTGGATATTCGCGATGTCCGCTACGCCTTGGCCAATACCACGAAAACGGCGCTGATCCCCTATCAACAGGCGGTTAAAGACGCCCAAGCTCGCGTCAACCAAGTGAAGGAATTCGGGGAGGCGTTGAAGGATCGCGTGCTGGCAATCGAAGCGCCTGTCGACGAAGCCATCAAGGCCGAAGAAAAGCGCGCAGCTGACGCCAAGGCCGAACGCGAGCGCATCGAAGCTGAGCGCGTCGAAGCCATCCGAGCAAAAATCACCCGATTCAGCTCAGTCGCCGCTGCATATGCAAGCCGTAGCGCTGCCGATGTTGCCAACGTGCTTCTGAGCGTCAAAGAGTCGGTAATCCTGCCGGACGAATACGCCGAGTTCGAAGCGGAAGCCACCATTGCCCGCGACAACGCTATTGAACAGCTTGAAGCGCTGCAAAGGGCTGCTGTTGCCCGCGAAGAGGCGGCAGCCAAGCTGCTGGCCCAACAAAAAGAGCTGGATGAACTGCGTGAGAAGCAACGCATCGCCGATGCTGAAGCAGAAGAGTTGCGCAAGCAGCGCGCCGAGGAAGATCGCCTGCGTTTGAAGAAGCAGCAGGATGAACTCGACCAGCAGCGCCGCGATATGGAAGCGCAACAACGCCAGCAACGTGAGCAGCAAGAAGAACAGCAGCGCCAGCAGCGCGAACGCGATGCGCAGTATCAGCGCGACCAAGAAGAGTTGGCTCGCCTGCGCGCACTGGCTGCAGCACCCGCCGCGGTTGCAGGCGTCATCACGACACCAGCCGTTACCGACACAGCGCCAGCAGATGCAGTGGGAGGTGATCCGGTTCCAGTGGCTGACGAAGTCGCTGACTCGAACATGCCGAGCGCTAACGAAGTGGTCGAGGTCGTGGCCATGGCCTTCTGCGTCACCAATGACGAGGCATCGGCCTGGCTGCGCGCCCTGTCGTTCTAACAAACCCTGAAATCACCCCGGAGGCCGGCCAAAGTCGTCGGCTATGGAGTTAGGAATGAACGCTCAAACCCAGATTGCTACCGTACCAATGGACACAAGCCCGACGGGCCTGATCCTCAATCGCGACAGCATGCAGTCGATGACTGAACTCGCGGGCATCATGGCAGGCGGCAAAACCACCCTGCCGAAGCATTTCCACGGAAACACTGCCGACTGCATGGCAGTGATCATGCAGTCCATGCAATGGGGCATGAATCCGTTCCAGGTTGCGCAGAAGACGTTCATCGTGAACGGTGGCCAGTTGAGCTATGAAGCACAGCTGGTCAATGCGGTCATCACCACTCGAGCGCCGACTCTTGATCGCATCCATTACGAGTGGTTTGGCGACTGGGACAAGATCATTGGCAACTTCCGTGAAATCGAAAGCAAAAAGCAAATGGATGATCACGGACAGCCGAAGAAATACCGCGTCCCAAACTGGAACATAAACGACGAGAAAGGCCTCGGCGTCCGCGTCTGGGCTACGTTCGTTGGCGAAGACGCTCCCCGCGAACTGACCACATTGATGACTCAGGCTCGAACCCGAAACTCCACGCTCTGGGCGGACGATCCGAAGCAGCAGATCGCATACCTGGCCTTGAAAAAATGGGCACGCCTGTATTGCCCCGACGTGATTCTTGGCGTGTACACCCGTGACGAGCTGGACGACGGCCACGCGCTACCGGAAACGGACGTTACCCCACGATCTACCAACGAAAAGCCAGCAGATGTGGGAGCTGCGTCGGTTCCTCAGGGCGACGCAACCGACGCTACTGCGGACCTGTTCGAGCAGCTCAAAAAGATCGCTCAAGAGCAAGGAATTGATGGCTACGAAAAAGCCTGGAAGGCCCTGAAACCGCAGCAGCGTGGCGCAATTGGCGTGACACGTCACGGTGAGCTGAAGTCGATTGCACAGACAATCGAGGCAGAGTTTACAACCCTCAATGAAAGCTCGAACGCCAGTGCTGACAACGATCCGCAGGACGGTAATCAATGAACGCCTCAGTAGACCTTCAGCGCACCGAGCAGTGGCATCAAGACCGCAGCGGGCGCCTCACGGCAAGCAGGTTCAAGGATGTGATTGCTTGGGGTGATCGTGACAAGCAAGGGAAGCGCAAGCCACTCGCGGCCCGCACCACTTACATGCGCGAGTTGGCCTTCGAGCGACTGGCCAACCGATCGAAGCATTCGGTCAGCAGCAAGTCGATGGCGTGGGGTACCGAGGTCGAGCAGTCGAGTCACGACTTTTACGAAATTCTGACCGGCAATACCGTCATCAAGTCGGGCTTCTTGGTTCATCCAAAATACGACTGGTTGGGCTGCTCGCCGGACGGCTTGATTGGCGAGGACGGCGGCATCGAGTCGAAGTGTCCATTCAATGAAGCCGTCCACGTTCGCACCTGGCTCGAAGGAATGCCCGACGAACACAAGCCTCAGGTTCAGGGCTGCATGTTCGTTACGGGCCGGGAATGGTGGGATTTCCTGTCGTTCGATCCGCGCCAAGACGAAGACTGCCGCCTGTACATCGAGACCATCAAGCGCGATGACGAGTACATCGCGATGCTTCATCAAGAGCTGGTCCAGTTCAATTTGGAGCTTGGCCGGATGGTTGACGAAGTAGCGGATAAAGCGCGGGCACAAGCCCATCGATTAGGAGCCTGAGCATGATCAGCCTCAACCTCAACGCAGTTCGTGAAAAGCAGACTGAGTCGGATCGAATCGCGGCCGCGATGGCGGACTTCTGGGCGCGCCCCGGCGGTAACTATCAGGAGCTGCCGATCGCCCGAATGAAGCCAAAGCCGCCCCGCTCGAAGAAAATAGACCCTGAAACGGTCCTCAAGCGGCGGCCGAAGGCGATATCGGCCGCCGAACGTAAGGCGCTGCGCAAAATGGCGGACGCGCTATGAAGTCGAAACGCAAACCCAACAACGGTTTCGCCCGGGCTGAACGCAGTTGCCGGGCGCTGCTGCGCACCAACCACGTCGCTGTGGTGAACATTGATCCCAGCGGCAGCCAGATCATGGCGAACTGGAAGAGCTGCAAGCAGATCCGCAGCCTGGCGATCGCCAACGCGATATTCGATTTCTCCTATCGCTGGACGATCTACATCGCCGCCATGTGTCGAGACGAGCGCGGCGCCGAGTACATCAAGTCGGTCGAGATCTCGCCCGAGGTCATCTACAAGGTCGAGCGTCTCACCGATGCGATCGAGCATTACTACCTTGAGCTGCGCAACAGCGCGAACCCGAACCATCTGGTGGCCTCGGGCTGGATCGCTATCCCCGACGAGATTTCGATGGACGAAGCCCAAGCCGCAAAGCTGTTCTACGCCGCCGGCGCCTGGCATCAGGTGAAGGTCGCAGCGTGAGACGTTTTCGCACCCAACAACGCAAACGACAGACCTGGCTGGACTTGCCGGCCAGCGGAATTGAAGAGGTAGGCCATGGCCGAAGAACAGGAAATGGCGGTGGAAGAGCCCCAGCCGACAGCGGAAGCCATCAAGCAGCGCAGGAAGCGCGAGAAGGCAGCAGCAAAGGACGCTGCATTGGGCGTCGAGAAGTTTACGGTTGAGGTGGCCGGGGTGTTCAAGCCTGACCTGAAGAAAGTGATGCAAGAGCACGGATTCAACAATCAGCAGGAAATCCATCAGAACCTGATTCGGAACCTTATAGGCGCCGACTTCGAAACACAGGCTTGGATGCTTCGTAGTGTCACGACACCTTATGAGCCTAGTGAAAAGGTGTTGCGACAGCTGAGGGACGCGGGGCTGCTCTACTTAGCAAAGCACCCCGGAGAGAATGAAGACGAGATTCATCTACCGTAACAGTGGAAGCCCCCATCATTCCATTTTTTTTACTTTTTCCCACTCATTTTTAAGAATAACTTGTGCAGCCATTACCGCGCGGTTTCCGCTATCCAAAATATCGCCGTATGCAACCGCTTCGCTGATGTATTCGCTCATAATGTCAACTAATTCCTTCGATTCGGCTTCTGCGGGATTTAGGAACAACTCAATTTTTGCGAAATGAAAGCGTGAGCGCGCAACCTTATCAGAAAAATCCGAGTATCTTAGTCTGTAAAGCTCTAGATTTTTCGCCCGATCTTCAGGTATCGATGAGTCCATCCAAGTGGTGTCAACGATGAACTGAGCAAGTGTATGCACGTCATAACCTAGAGATAGAAAATGAGACAATTCATCTCGTAGGCCATTAATCCACTGCTGACGATTCATGGCAATTGCTTCAGATCGGCCTTGCGCTCTCAGGACTTCGGCACTTCCTTTTGCTACGCGCTCTTGGCTTTCAACAGACCGTTTAAAAGTGTGCGTGTTGTAGAGAGCGCCAACTATTACCGCGATTGCGGTGAGAACGAATCCAAAAAGCGTTACCAGGTCGGTCCCAGTATCAACTACAGCCTTAATCTCAGGAAGCCGATGTAGGGTCACCATCAAATTTTCTATCGCCACACTATCTCCTTGACCCGGCTCCATGCCGGTCACCCGTAATACCCCAACCCAAACCAAATTGCCACCACCGGTCGCGGAGGGCGGCGCCTGACTGGAGATAATCCATGGACAAGAACACGAAGATCCTGATCCCGGAGATCCCCGGTGAGTGGACCCAGCGCCAGCGTAACGGCAACCTCAACGTGTGGAACGGTGCGGATCATCACCGATTTCACCGTACCACCACTGACCTGCCTGAAGTCAGCCTGCGGCCCCCGGAAAACGGCCTGTACGCCGAGCGTATCGATGGAGCTTGGTATTGGGTGTCTGGCTGCGCCAAGTGCAACGGAACCGGTGAGAAGTACAGTTACTCAGTGTGCGACAAACACAACGTTTGCCGTCTGTGCGGCACTCACCGCTCCAAGCTCACGGAAACACCATGGGGCCACCCTGACGGTTTCACCTGCATACCCTGTCAGGACGCCGAAGATGCAGTCGCGAAAGCCGAGGCGCTGGCCAAGGTCGCAGAGCGCGATTACGACGAGTGGGATTATCGCGCCCAAGACCAATGCAAGTGCCCTCACTGCGCAACCGTGATGCACATTGAGTCGGAAGATTACGGTGACAAGGAAATGTCCTGCGACACCTGCGGCGGCGAATTTAAGCTGGTGACCGAGTACACCGTGCAGTTCACCACCACCGTGATCGGCGAACGCATTACCGCCTGATCCGGCTCCATGCCGGGCCGAACACAAATACCCCACTTATACGAATCACGCCAGCCGGCGAGGATCCCCTATGTCCGCACAACAGAAGAAACACCCCTTCGATTTCAAAACTCAATACGGACTCGGCTTCAGCACTCAGGACGATGAGATCGTTGTCGACTTCTTCTGCGGTGGCGGCGGTGCCGGTACCGGGCTGGAGATGGGTCTGGGTCGCGCGGTGAATGTCGCCAAGAACCACAGCCCGCAGGCGATCAGCATGCACACCGTGAATCACCCGGGCGCGGTGCATTACACCACCGACGTGTTTGACGGTGATCCGGACACCGAGTGCGGCGGCAAGGCCGTGGGCTGGTTCCACATGTCGCCGGACTGCACGCACCACAGCCAGGCCGCCGGCGGCCAGCCGCGCAAGCGGGAGATTCGGAACCTGTCATGGATCGGCCTGAAGTGGGCCGGCAAGAAGAAGCCTCGCGTCATCAGCTTGGAGAACGTGAAACAGATCCTCCAGTGGGGGCCGCTGATCGCCAAGCGCTGCAAGTCGACCGGCCGCGTGATGAAGTTGGGCGGCGCCATTGCCGAGCCAGGCGAAGTCGTACCGGTTCACCAGCAGTTTCTGGTCCCTGATCCGAAACGCCGCGGGCAGACCTGGGCCGTGTTCGTCGCCGAGCTGCAACGCCTGGGCTACGCCGTTGAATGGCGTGTCATCAAGGCCTGCGACTTCGGCGCGCCGACCAGCCGCGAGCGACTGTTCATGATCGCCCGTTGCGACGGCCAGCCGATCGTGTGGCCAGAGCCAACCCACGCGAAGAACCCGGCCAAGGGCCAAAAGAAGTGGCGCACTGCCGCCGAGTGCATAGACTGGACCATACCGAGCAAAAGCATTTTCGACCGGGCAAAGCCGCTGGCACCCGCCACCCTGCGCCGGATCGCCAAGGGCATGAAGAAGTTCGTCATCGATGCCGCTGACCCATTCATCGTGCCGATCGCGAACTGGTCCGGCGAAAGCGTCCAGTCTGCCCATGAGCCACTGCGCACGGTGACGTCTTGGCCGCGTGGCGGATCGTTCGCCATGGCCAGCCCAATCATCGCACCAGCAACCCATCAGGGCAGCGACCGGGTCAACGATCCACACGCCCCGCTGCCGACTGTGACGTGTGCGAATCGCGGCGAGCTGACGCTGATCAGTCCGGTACTGGTAGGCGCTGGTGGCCCGGTATATGCCGGAAATCCGGTAGCGGCGGACAAGCCTCTCGGCACCTTGATGACGCGTGGTCACCGCGCGCTCGCCGCTGCGCACCTGGTCAAGTTCCGGTTTGCGGACGAAGGCAAGGCGCTCGACGAGCCGCTGCCGACCATAACCAGCGGCGGCGACTACAAGCGCCCGGCCGGTGCCGCTCACGCCATGGGGATCTCAACCGTGTTCATGGCCCAGATGAACGGCGGGTTCAACACCACCGTCGCCAAGAGCGTCGACGATCCGATGACCACCGTGACGAACACTGGCAGCCAGCAGCAACTGGTGACGGCGAACCTGGTGCACCTGCGCGGCAACTGCGATGCGCGGGACGCCGACGATCCGCTGCACACCATCAGCGCCGGCGGTACTCATCACGCGCTGGTCACTGCCTTCATGGAACGTCAGTTCGGCGCCAGCGTTGGCCAAGGCGTGGACGAACCGGCGCCGACCATCACAGCAGGCGGTGGCGGCAAGAGATCGCTGGTCGAGCTGCAGCTCTCGCCAGAGGTTGAGGCCGGTGCACTGCGGGTCGCGGCATTCCTGATCAGCTACTACGGCACCGAGAACATGAGCGCAGCAGACGCGCCAGCGCCAACGATCACCACCAAGGATCGCCTCGGGCTGGTAACCGTCACCATCAAGGGCACGCCTTACGTGATCGTCGACATCTGCCTGCGGATGCTGCAACCGGCCGAGCTGTACAAGGCTCAGGGCTTCCCTGCCGACTACATCATTAGTCACGGAGCAGACGGCAAGCCGTTCACCAAGACCCAGCAGGTGCACATGTGCGGCAACAGCGTCAGCCCTCCGCCGATGGCTGCACTGGCACGGGCCAATGACCCGTGGCGCGCCGCCGAACGACAAGCCGAAGCCGCGTAACCCAGCCTCCAACTCCGCGGCAAGGGGAACCAGCGCCATGAAATCAACCGATCTTATGAGCTAGGGCAGCACCTTAATGCAGCATCAGCCGTCCAGTGATATTGCTATCGATCAGCGGGATGATCCCGCTGCCCTGCTGGTCGGCCAGCCACCGCCGTGACAGATAAATATCAAACTTCAGGATGTTTCGTTTAAGCAGTTCTGTTGCGGTTCCAGTAATCCGGTACCGCCCGCACTCTGGGCACGGAATTTCCTCGCTGTCTGGCATCACAACTGGTGCAACGCTATTTCCGCAGATGTAGCAGCTCATGGCGATCCTTCTTGGGTAATCGCGGAACTGTACCTGATCCATTGAACTCACTCCACCGCCCGGGTATGGCCCGGCATAGGACACAAGCATGTGCAAAGTAATGCGTTATGACCTTGACCGTGAGACCGATGAGTCGTGTGCGGACATGGTGCCTGCCGATGACGGCCAGTACGTCCAGTCGGCTGACTTCGACCGGGTCACCGCCGAACGTGACGCCCTGCAGCAGCGCCTGAACGCAGCGGATCAACTGAACGATGATCGAGCCGGGACCTGCGAATGGAGTCGCGAAGACGACAGCGGCATCTGGAACAGTGGCTGCGGTGAGACTTGGTCATTCCACGAGGACGGGCCGGAGGAAAACGGCATGCACTTCTGCCATTCATGCGGCAAGCACCTGGTGGTGGAGGTGGTTGAACAGGAACAGGATGACGACTGGCATATGAACCCGTGCAAGCAAGGTCACCGCGATGTCGGCGCGGCCGGCGGTGTGGCGGCGTGCAACCAGTGCGACGAGAAGATCGAAGCCGCCACCACGCAAGAAGCCTTCGAGCGCTGGAACGCGAGCCACCCGGCACCGCAGGAATGAAGCGCTTCATCCGCCGCAAGTTCGAAGCCTGGCTGATCCTGCTGGCAGCGAAGATCCTGATGGACCGCAACGTTCAGCGCTCCCCGGTCGTCTCCCGCCGCGACAACAGCGACATGTGGGCCATGGCGGAAAAGCTCGAAGCCATCGTCACGCGCATCAGAAAGAAATACCAGTAACTCCCTCCCCCTTCAAAGTCAGCCGCTATTTCGAGGACGCTGACTTAGGACTCGCACTTCCAGCAGCAGCCAACTGACGAGCTCGGCTTACGCCCCAAGCCATAGCTCTGGTCATTGATTCACCCGGACTTGGGTTAACGGTTTCTTCATGCAACGCCATGCCACCGGAAGCATAAACACCGATGAACATTTGAGTTTCGCCGGTACGAGATAGCCTGACCTGCACGTCGATGTGAGTTCCATTACTGAGAGTTTCATCATGTGTTCGGTTGTGGATCTCGGGATCTGCCCAAGCCCAGAAAATGTCGCCGCGAAGCCTCATACCGCCCTCCTGCCTGTTCCTTGATAGGGGCTTAAAACTCCTCCAAAGATAGACCTGATCGAACGAAGCGCAACGGCGCCGAAGCGGTTACGGACGGCTGGTTTCAATACCTCTACAGCTCCAATTCCCTTGTACATATTTTAGCCGCTATAGCGGCAAGGACGAAGTCATGTCTGAAGAAAAAGTCGTGATGTACGAATCCCCCGAAGCCGCCAGCATTCAGACCCTCACTGGCTGGGTCGCAGCCGATGGACGCTTCTGGGGCAACGATGAACACATGGCTCGCTGGTGCGGCGCCACTCACCGCCGGTGCGAGAAGAATCCAGGTCATCCAATCCACGAGAGCCGGAGCTACTGCCGCCAGTGCTACGAAGAAAGTCTCTGGCGAAGTTTGCATCGATGCCGATCAAGGATTGGGCAGGCGAGCCGCTGGTCATTTTCGATGATGAAAAATATTTTTTCGACGAAGACAGCCTGCGTGATTACCTGATCGACAGCGATATTGATCTGGCAGACCAAAAGCTCTGCATCTGCGAGCCGAACATGCCGCGCGAACTAGACCCGTCCGACATATTTGTTGACGACCTTCCCGAGGATGGCGAAATCCGAGATCAGCAGCTTGTCGCGGCGTTCGAACTGTTGAACGAGATGATCCGTCAGTCCGAACCGCTGTCGTGGTCGGAGGGCAAGTTCGCAGCACGCCTTCCGCAATCGCTCATCGACGAGGTCACAGCTGCGAGATCCGCGCCATGATCACAAAATGCTTACTCGGCTGCACCCTCTTCTTCTGGCTTCCATTGGTACTGACCATAAAGGCGGTGATCGGATGAATCGCATGGTCAGCGTCCGCACAGAGGAACTGACCGGCCCGGCGCTGGACTGGGCAATCAACGCGATCGAGGGTGATCAGCAGCCCGGTACCGGTCAGATGGATCTATTCACCCTGCCCGACGCCGTGCAACTGATCACGAAGTACGGCGTCTGGGTCGATGTTGGACACCGGCACCCTTGGCTGGCCGACATGGCCAACGATCCGTTCAACCGCCAGCCCGGCGAAACCCGAACCATCGCAGTGTTCCGCGCCGTGATCTTCGCCAAGCGCGGCGCCGCGGTGAAAGTCCCCGCTGAACTCATCAAGCAGTAACCCCTCCCCCAACTCAACAGCCTGCCGGTGTACGGCGGGCGAGGTTTTCGTATGTCTGATCAAAAACACCAACTGCGCGAAGTGGCTATCGAATCGATCTCGGATATCGCCCAACACCTGCCGCTCGATTGCCAGATGTTTGTCATCGTCTGCCGGCCGGGCAAAGCTGACTTTGACCTGGTGCTGCCATCGCCCGAGGCGAACTTGAATAACGCGCTCGACGCGCTGCGCCGGCAGGGCCTGAGCATCGACGGCGATAACGCCTACAAGCGCGATTTGCTCGACGCAGTGGTAGGAGCGCTGGCCTTCGGCGCGCAGAACACGAACCCGCCGCCATCCGATCACTGGGCAACGCGATTCTGGGAAATCGGTCGGGAAGAGCGCGAGCTGCACGAAGAGCTGGTCGCGGCGCTGAAACTCACCCGCGAGAACTTGCGTGCCTGTCAAGCAACGATCCACTTGGCAGGCGGGTTCGACACCGCCTACGTCAACGATGCGCAGGCTGCCATGAAGGTTGCCGACGCAGTTCTGGCCAAGGTCGGCGCATAACCCATCACCACCTTCTGCCGCCACGCGCGGCATGGAGCATCACATGACCATCCAGTTTCTATCTCACGAGGAGGTTTGCGAGCTCACCGGCGCGCGGACCAAGGCAGGTCAGATCCTCAACCTGAAAAAGAATGGCGTTCGCCATACGATTAAAGTGAACGGTTGGCCGAGTGTCACCGCGATGGCGGTCACCGCCGTCGGCGCATTTGAATCAGAAAAGCCCGTATGGAAATCACGTAAGGCCAGCTGACATGGGAAGACGACCAAGTAAACCCGGCTCGATCGCCAGGCTGCGGGAACGCAAGAAAGCCAGCGGCCGGGTGTTTTACTACTACGACACGGGCGGCAAGGACCGCAAGGAAATTCCACTGGGCAGCGACTACGGCTTGGCGATCATGGAGTACGCGAAGCTAGAGCGTGATCGCACCGCAAGCGATCTGGTCGCTAAGGTCATCACGTTCCGCTACGTCGCCGAAAAATACATGGTCGACGTCGTCCCCACCAAAGGCACAGCCACCCAGGCTGACAACAAGCGCGAGCTGAAGAATCTGATCGCTTTCTTCGACGACCCGCCCGCGCCGCTGGAAACGATCGAGCCGTTGCACGTACGCCAGTACCTGACATGGCGCAAGTCCGCGCCGGTGCGCGCGAACCGCGAGAAGGCACTGCTCAGCGCCATCTGGAATTACGCTCGGGACAAGGGTTACACGTCTCTTGCCAATCCATGCGCGGGCATCAAGGGCAACAAGGAAACTGGCCGGGACACGTATGTCGAGGATGCGCTATTCAAGCGCGTGCACGACAAGGCAGATGTGGGCCTGCAAGACGCAATGGACCTCGCCTATCTCACCGGGCAACGCGTGACTGATACTCGGCTGATGGACGAGCGCGACGTGCGCGACGGGCAGATTTGGGTTCTGCAGGGCAAAACAAAGGCGAAGCGTCGGATCGAGATAACTGGGGAGCTGAAGGTTTTGATTGATCGAATCATGTCCCGGAAGTCAGAACACAAGGTCCGCTCGACGCGGCTGATCGTTACGGAGGACGGCACACCGATGACAGTGGCGATGTTGCGCAGGAGATTCGACTTGGCCAGGGAGGCGGCCGGCGTGCCGAAAGCGGAGTTTCAGATGCGCGACTTGCGCGCCAAGGCGGGTACCGATAAGGCGGAATCCAGTGGTGATATCTTGCAAGCCAGAGATCAACTTGGGCATACGACGGTGGTGATGACCGAGCAGTACATCCGCAATCGAAAGGGCAAAAAGGTCATGCCTACCAAGTGAATTGCGGACCAAGTTCGAAATAGCTGACCAGAAACAAACAAGGGCTTGCATCAGCTTTCACCCGCAAACCCTTGATTTAAGATGGTGCCCGAAGCCGGAATCGAACCGGCACGCCCTTACGAGCGGGGGATTTTAAGTCCCATGCGTCTACCAGTTTCGCCATTCGGGCGGTAGCGCGGTATTGCTCTGCTCAGCCTTGCGGTTGGATCCTGACAGGATGACCGCTTGAAAAGCCGAGCGGGGAATATATACATCACGTCCCGGTGAAGCAAGTTTGGAGTGCGCGATTTGAGAACTAAATATCGCTGACCGCAGAAAATCAAAAAGCCTCAGAAATCAGGGAGCTACGGAGTTTGCTTGAAGTAGAGGCCGAGGTAACTGGCAAATCGCAGCAACCAGACTGGAAATTGTGGCGATAAACTCAAAAGATTCAGATGCTCACCATCACCTTGGCTGCACGGGTGACAGATGTTTCATCGATTGAGATTATGAGCAGGCAACCCAAGTCTGGACGGGATGTCTACGCTAAAGGTTGGCGCCGAAATCAATAATCAAAGGGTATCAGCACGCCCCCCTTCAACCACGATCACGCCTCACAGAACGTCACCAGAGCAGAGCTCAGGGATGTACAAGCAATCAGGAGATTTGATTCCATGCAAATGAGTGACACCGTTCTAAAAGCGTCTTTAAGCCAAGAGGAGCGCTCGGCGATCGCCGAGATCGAAGCGACCACCAATATCCTGCAGCTTGTCACCCGCCTGACCGGTACACGCTTTGCCGGAATCGCAAAATTCACGGAAACGGAATGGATCGTCTGTTCGGCATACGATCCGATTGAACTGGGAATAAACGTCGGCGATACGCTGGATCTGGAAACTACGCTCTGCAGTGAGTTTCGACGAAATCCTCAAGCCCTCTTCCTTCCACAAATCAGCAAGGATGGACGACTTTCGTCACGTCCTGTGGTGAAGCAGTATTCAATTGAAAGCTACGCAGGCGCGCCTGTTTTCCTGCCGGACGGAAGACTATGGGGTGCCCTATGTGCTCTGGATTCAAGGGCCGTTCTGTTTGATAACCCGGATCTTGCGGACACACTGACGTTATTCGCACGCCTTATTGGCTGCATCTTTTTCTCGAATCTGACGGTGGAAGGTGCCAGCCATATCAAGACCGGGGCGTGTCTGACTGAGTGACCCTCCATAAACGATGCGGAACACCACACTTTTTCCACAAGCAACAAAAAACCCCGTAGATCATTGATCTACGGGGTTTTTGATAGTGGAGGCCGAGGTCGGAATCGAACCGGCGTAGGTGGATTTGCAATCCACTGCATAACCATTTTGCTACTCGGCCTCAAAGTATTTGCTGTCAGTAGCGCAACAACAAACACTGTACAAATTGGAGCGGGAAACGAGACTCGAACTCGCGACCCCGACCTTGGCAAGGTCGTGCTCTACCAACTGAGCTATTCCCGCTTGGTGTGGCGCATTCTATAGAATTAAGAAGCCCCGTCAACCCCTTGATTCAAAAAACTTTTATTTCTTTTCGACATCGGTCTTCAGGTGCGGCCAGGCGGCGCGAAGGTATTGAACCATCGACCACAGGGTCAGCCCTGCCGAGACGATCAGCAGCGTATAACCGAGCACGACCCAGAAGCTCAATGCCTTTGGATGAGCCAGCAGAATTACCAGCGCGAGCATCTGCGCAGCGGTTTTCCATTTGCCGAGATTGGAAACCGCTACCTGCGCTCGGGCGCCGAGTTCGGCCATCCATTCGCGCAGCGCCGAAATCACGATCTCGCGACCGATGATGACTGCTGCGGGCAGCGTGAGCCAGAGATTGCCGTGTTCCTGCACCAGCAAGACCAGGGCAACAGCGACCATCAGCTTGTCGGCGACCGGATCGAGAAACGCCCCGAACGGTGTGCTTTGCTCCAATCGGCGCGCCAGATAACCATCGAGCCAGTCGGTTGCAGCCGCAAAGGCAAAAACCGAAGCGGAGGCCATGTAACTCCATTGGTAAGGCAGATAGAACAGCAATATGAAGATCGGGATGAGCAGGACGCGTAGAACGGTAATCAGATTAGGGATATTCATCGGCACAACTGGCTACGAGGTGAAGGGGCATTCTACTCACTATGCAGGTTCGCATAAATCGACTCAGCGAGCTTTTTACTGATCCCCGGGGCTTTGGCGATCTCTTCGATGCTTGCACGAGACAGCTCCTGCAATCCACCAAAATGTTTCAACAGGTCACGGCGGCGCGTTGGCCCTACCCCTGCGACACCCTCAAGCGTCGAGGTTCGGCGGGTCTTGCCGCGACGGGCTCGATGGCCCGTGATTGCGAAGCGGTGCGCCTCATCGCGGATCTGCTGAATCAGGTGCAATGCGGGCGAATCGCCGCGCAAGGTGAACTCGTGCGCTGCATCATTCAGATACAACGTTTCGAAACCGGCCTTGCGCGTGGCCCCCTTGGCTACGCCCAACAGGATCAGATCCGGTACGGCCAGTTCGTTGAGCACATCGCGGGCCATCGACAATTGGCCCTTGCCACCGTCGACCAGCAGGATGTCCGGCAACTTGCCCTCGCCGTCCTTGAGTTTGCTGAACCGGCGGGTCAGCGCCTGGTGCATGGCCGCATAATCGTCGCCGGCGGTGACGCCTTCGATGTTGTAGCGGCGGTAATCCGACTTGATCGCACCTTCCGGCCCGAACACCACGCAGGAGGCAACCGTCGCTTCGCCGCTGGAATGACTGATGTCGTAGCATTCCAAACGTTGCGGCGGCTCATCCAGATTCAGCACTTCGGCCAGCGCGTCGAATCGCGCGGCGGTGTGCTGACGGTTGGCCAGACGCGCGCCCAACGCTTGCTCAGCGTTGGTCACGGCCAGTTGCTGCCAGCGCGCACGGGTACCGCGCACCCGATGGCTGATGGCCAATTCGCGGCCGCGCAAGGTATGAATCCCTTCGATCAGCGCTGGAAAATCTTCGTGAACCACATTCACGATCAACTCGCTCGGCAAATCCCGCTCGGGGCTGCTGATGTAGTACTGGCCGAGAAACGCCGCCATGACTTCGGAAACGTTTTCCTCGATGCCGACCTGCGGGAAAAAATTCTTGCTGCCCAGCACTCGCCCGCCGCGCACGCTGATCAGGTGAACACAGGCGCCGCCGGGGTTGACGAATGCGGCAATAACGTCGATATCGCCGGTTCCGCCTTCCATGCTCTGCTGGTCCTGTACCCGGCGCAGCAACCCGATCTGGTCGCGCAATTCGGCCGCGCGCTCGAACTCGAGATTGATCGCTGCCTCTTCCATCGCCGTGGACAGCTCGTTGGTCAGCGCATGGCTGCGACCTTCGAGGAACATCACCGAGTGGCGCACGTCTTCGGCGTAGACGTCAGGCTCGACCAACCCCACGCACGGCGCCTTGCAGCGTTTGATCTGGTATTGCAGGCACGGACGGGTGCGGTTCCTGTAATAGCTGTCTTCGCACTGGCGAACGAAAAAGGTTTTTTGCAGGATGCTCAGGCTTTCGCGTATGGCACCGGCACTCGGATATGGGCCGAAATACTTGCCCTTGGCCTTTTTTGCCCCGCGATGGATGCTCAGGCGCGGAAACTGCCCGTCGGAGAGAAACACGTACGGATAGGATTTATCGTCGCGCAGCAGGATGTTGTACGGCGGGCGCCACTCCTTGATCAGCGTCTGTTCCAGCAGCAGCGCTTCGGTTTCGTTGGCGGTGATGGTCGTCTCGACCTGAGCGATACGGCCGACCAGTGCGGCCGTCTTCGGCGCCAGCCCGGTCTTGCGAAAGTAGCTCGCCAGACGTTTCTTCAGGTTTTTCGCTTTGCCGACATAGAGCAGGCGCGCTTCGCTGTCGAACATGCGATAGACGCCGGGCCGACCGCTGACGGTCGACAGGAAAGCACTGGAATCAAATTTCTCGGTCATGGTCAGGCGCTGGCATCCACCATGCCGTGACGCACCGCGAGCAGTGTCAACTCGACGTCGCTGCTGATCGAAAGCTTCTCGAAAATGCGATAGCGGTAGGTATTCACGGTTTTCGGCGACAGGCACAACTTGTCGGAAATGATCTGGACCTTCTGGCAACCGACAATCATCAACGCAATCTGGATTTCCCGCTCGGACAACGCATCGAACGGCGAATCATTGGTGGGCTGGAATGATTTGATTGCCAACTGCTGAGCGATCTGCGGACTGATGTAACGCTGCCCGGCGAAGACCAGACGAATGGCCTGAACCATTTCCGGCAGACCCGCGCCCTTGGTCAGGTAACCAGCCGCCCCGGCCTGCAGCAAACGCGTCGGGAAAGGGTCTTCCTCGCACACCGTAACGGCAACCACCTTGATGTCCGGGTGGCTGCGCAGCAGCTTCCGCGTGGCTTCGAGGCCGCCAATGCCGGGCATCTTGACGTCCATGAGCACTACGTCAGGCTTCAATTCACGGGCCTTGATCAGGGACTCTTCACCTGACTCGGCCTGACCCACCACCTGCAGGCCATCGATATCGGCCAGCATTCGTGTAATGCCTGTGCGAACGAGATCATGGTCGTCGACCACTAGCACCCTAATCAAGCAGACACCTCGCGATATGGTCTTATTGGGATGCCGGACACCTTAGCAAAAAGTGCCAGACAGACCTAGCGGAAAGCCGCATTTAAAAAGTTTCAATTCATCATTCAGGGCTTGCCGGCTGTGGGTTTCAGAGCACAGCTGTACTCAAATCGAGCTGCATCCTGAGGAAACACTCATCCCTGCCCACGATGCGCAGTCCTTTGCGTGCATACAGTTCTTGCGCCCGGTTATTGTCAAACACTGTCAGTCGCAGTGCCGGTCGTCTTGCCTGACGAGCCATTTCGGTAACTTGACCAATGGCCCAGGAACCGGCGCCCTGCCCTTGCCAGAGATGATCAATCTGCAATTCGCGTATGTACAGCGCCCGCGCATCCTGGCTCAGACTGAAAAAACCGATCGCCAGTTCATCCTGGAGGATCATCCAGTTGTCACGATACTGCCAGCCTGCGTCGAACGCCTCGTCCTGCCACAACAGGTCGTGCTCAATGTAATAGCGCAGCATGTTGCGACAGGTCAGATCCCGCGCAAAAGCAAGATCATCACGGGTGGCATGCCGGATTCGATAACTCATTCAGCTTTCTCCATGACTGCAAAGTTGCCCTTCACCCGCATGGTTTGCCAGTGATAGGCGTTTTGAGCGGCGGGCAATAGCATTTTCTGATTGCTGATGCGTATCAGCGTCGAGTAAGCTCGGCGCATTCAACGGAGACAGCACATGTTCAACACCCTTCCACAGTCTTGCACCAACAGCGCCCTGCGCTCGGTTGCGGCTGCCCGGGTGAATCACACTTGCGCTCCTGACAACTTTTATTTTGGGTATTGGTTTAGCCACTGGCGCGCCTGATACCCAAACGGCGCCCATGATAACGGGTCGCCTACCAGAGATTTCTCAACCCCCGGTCGGCCTCCCGACCGGGGGTTTTGTTTTTTCAGGCCCATCACTTTCAGCGACACACCACATTTCGAGGATTACACCATGAACTACGCCACTTATTACCGTTACGACAGCTTTAGCGCCTGGCGATTTACCAGCCTCCGCTCGGGACAGCCTGCCGCCTCCGATCGGTCACCCACAGGTGGCAAACACACATGCCTAGCCAGTACGGCCATTTGTCGAACACCCCAGTAGGGCCGATTGCGCGGGAAAGACCCGCCATCCGCCCAGGAAGACCGAACATGAACTCTTCAGTTTCCGCTTTGCCGCTATCCACAATCGATTCTGCCAACGAAGCGCTGACCCTGCGTCTGCCCAGCTCGTTGCAGCTCAAACAGCAATTGCCGCTCAGCCATTCCCTGCATCAACAGGTCAACACTCATCGCCAGGCGGTGCGCGCCATCCTTGACGGTGAAGACCCACGCCTGCTGGTCATCGTTGGCCCCTGCTCTATCCATGACCCGCAATCAGCAATCGAATACGCCAGCAAACTCGCTCGCTTGGCCGAGGATGTCAGCGGTGAAATGCTGCTGGTGATGCGGGCGTACGTTGAAAAGCCGCGTACGACAGTTGGCTGGAAAGGTCTGGCCTACGATCCGCATCTGGACGGCACTGACGACATGGCTACCGGCCTGACGCTGTCGCGCGAACTGATGCTGGAAATGATCCAGCTCGGACTTCCGGTCGCTACCGAACTCCTGCAACCCATGGCCGCCGGCTACTTTGATGACCTGCTGAGCTGGGTGGCCATTGGAGCCCGCACCACCGAGTCGCAGATCCACCGCGAAATGGCCAGTGGCTTGAACATGCCGGTGGGCTTCAAGAACGGCACCGACGGCGGCGCCGCCGTTGCTGTCGACGCCATGCGCTCGGCAGGCCATGCGCATCGGCACTTCGGCGTGGACAGCCAAGGGCATCCAGCGATCGTGCAGACAGCCGGCAACGCTGACACCCACATTGTGCTGCGCGGTGGCCATCAAGGGCCGAACTACGATGCAACCAGCGTAGCCAACATCAGCGCCGAACTCAGCCGACTGAAGATTCCCAGCCGGATCATGGTCGATTGCAGCCATGCCAACAGCGGCAAGGATCCACTGCGTCAGCCAGCCGTCTTCAACGAGGTGCTTGAACAACGCCTGCGTGGCAACCACTCGCTGATCGGCATGATGCTCGAATCTCATCTGTTCGAAGGCTGCCAGCCGCTGAGCACCTCTCTACGCTACGGCGTATCGATCACTGATGGCTGCCTCGGCTTTGACGCAACGGAACATTTGCTGACCGACGCCGCACGGCGCCTCGCTAACGCCAGGGCCTGATCGCAGATCGCCCTCCCGTTCCATACGAAGCGCGGAGGGCCGACCTTCCCCGGGTTATGCCACTATGCTGATCCGCCTCACGGCAGATTGCTGACTGGTATCGTCCAGACGTTCGATGGTGTAGGCAATTTCCACCGTCGTGCCGTGGTGCTCGCGCCAGAACCGATGGGGAACAATGAAACTCACCGGTTGCCCGGCCGTCTCCCGAGTGATTTCAAGATCATCGCGATGACTGAAAAAATCACCATCGCACTTGAGATAGACCAACTCGTCTTCCTGCACCAGCGGGTCTTCAATCAGAATGGAAACCCCCTCTATCGAGTCCTTCACCGACAGCACATCATCGATCGCCCCAACAATATCCGGCGCGGCCAGTTCAGCACGCACTGCCGGCCCAATGAAAACCGTCGCAGGCTCCGAGGTTCGGATGGCTCCACAGCGCTGTTCAACACGGTAGGCGACCACCACCTCGCCACCACGATGCGCTTCGACGTAGCTGGCCGGCACCCAGAAGGACAGGCTTTGCGCGACGGCGCAGGCCTCGACCTTCAACGAGTCGGTGAATATTTCAGGCGAAGCATCTCCATGCCACGACAGCATGATCCGGTCGCCCGCTGACATCCGAGCGTAAGGCTGCAGGGTCACCAGGGTGCCTTCGACCACTCGCGACGGCTCCAGCGCTCCGTTTACCGAGCCCTCTATTTGCGGCGCCAACAGATGCGGTCCAACGTCCCCGACAGACAGTTGCAGGCGAGCAGATTCCACTGCCTTGGGTGCGGACGCACTTTGAAGTGCCCAGTAAACCTCAAGCGAACCCCCGTCCAGCGCAGCGACATGCATGGCCCTGATGACGAAGATGACGTCTTTGCCAACCTGGGCCTGGCTGATGAATCGAACACTCTCGTATTGATAGGCAAAGCCTTCGATATCCAGCCCCTCCCAAGACAGCACGATCTGATCGCCGCAGCTCATGTTGGCATAAGGGGAAATGCGAACGATGGCCTTGGCCAGCGAAGGATCCAACACGCTCCCTTGGAGCCCGTCAATCGTTGGCGCGACCAGAGGTTCGATAGACACTTCGGCAACCATCGGCTGGCGCATCCGCCAGCAAAACTCGATTTCATGGCTATTCATTTTCGCTTCCACTCCCTGGAAAACGTGCCGCCCCGAATGACGACACTGACATCTACATTGAGGACCTCTTTGAACGTTCCGGATGTCAGCCGAATCCACCGCGACAACGGCGTAACCGCTACTCGCAAAGTAGGCAACAGCAGAGGTCACGCGGTTATGCCGACAAACGACCCACTGAACTTCCGATTCGGATTTCACAGCTCTCCGAAATTTCGTACGCCTCGTAGTCCATTTTCAAACGCAATGTGAAGCCTCTTCGTACTTCTTCAACGGGATGAGTGTTTTAGAGTGGCCCGGTGATTTCCCGATGAACTTCTACGAAAAAGGTAAGAACATGCAACGGAATGCTACAACTCGTTATCCCATCCTGTTGGTCCACGGTCTGTTCGGGTTCGAGCGTATCGGTCATTGCGAGCTGTTCCATGACGTCAAGTCCGTGCTGAAAACGGCCGGCTGTCGATTGTTTGTTCCACACCTTTCGGCCACCCACGACAATGAAATGAGGGGCGAGCAACTGCTGTCACAGATTGCTTGCGTGTTGCGAGGCACAGGCGCGAAGAAAGTCAACCTAATAGGACACAGTCAAGGCGCACTCGCTGCACGCTATGCGGCGGCGCTTGCACCAGACGTCGTTGCTTCGGTCACCTCCGTCAGTGGCCCGAACCATGGCTCGGAGCTCGCCGACTTCCTGCGCAGGGCACTGATTCCAGGCAAGCTTCCCGAAGCCGTCGCACAGAACGTGGCGACACAATTTGCCGACTTGCTGTCACTACTGAGCGGCAGCGTGACATTGCCGCAGAATGCGTTAGCCGCACTCAACGCATTGACCACGGTCGGCGTCGGTCAATTCAATGACAAATTTCCCCAGGGACTGCCGCAAACCTGGGGCGGGCATGGTCCTGAGCAAGTCAACGGCGTGCGCTACTACTCGTGGAGCGGGGTTGTTGCGCAATCCACGTTGCCAGTGCTGGATCCGGTTCAAGCAACCTGCCGGGTCCTGTCGCAATATTTCACCACCGAACCCCAGCAGAATGATGGTTTCGTCGGACGCTTCAGTAGCCATCTCGGCCAAGTGATCCGCTCCGATTACCCAATGGATCATTTGGCCAGCCTGCGGCGGAGCGCGGGCACAAAAGCGCCCTCGCCGGATCCGATCGACCTGTACGTCGAACATGCCCAGCGTCTGCAAGCGGCGGATCTATGAATCGGGCAAGGAACGCAGAATGGAACTTTGCCGAGAATTCGCCGACTGATTCCGGTACGCTCCACCTTTTATTGAAACAGTTCGGAGAATTCCCCATGGCCAAAGCCACTGCCCGCCACATCCTGGTTTCCAGCGAAGACAAGTGCAACGAACTCAAGGCTCAGATCGAAGCCGGCGCCGATTTCGCTGAAGTCGCCAAAGCCAACTCCACCTGCCCGTCCAGCCGTCAGGGCGGCGATCTGGGCTCGTTCGGTCCAGGCCAGATGGTCAAGGAATTCGACACCGTGGTATTCAGCGCGCCGATCAACGTCGTGCAAGGCCCGGTGAAGACCCAGTTCGGTTATCACCTGCTGGAAGTCACCAGCCGTCAGGACTGATTCGTCGTCCGATTGCTGACAACGGCCCGCCTTCTGGTGGGCCGTTGTGTTTCAGTTACATATACGGCTGGCGAGTGGCGCGCGGCTCGCGTACAACTTGCGCTTATCGATTTTGCGTTCCAAGGCTGACGATGCGACTGGTTTTTCCCACACTGATGCTCACCGCCCTCGCCTTTCTCATTGGCGCCGCTGGCGTGAACGCTGCCCCGCAACACGCACTGACCGTTTACGGCGAACCGGCCAAATACCCCGCCGGTTTCAGCCATTTCGACTACACCAATCCGCAAGCGCCGAAGGGCGGGACGATGCGGCGCTCGGCCATCGAGATCGGCCACTTCGACCATTTGCTGCCTTATATAGACAAAGGCATCGGCGTGACGCAGATCGACGGCCTGCTGTACTCGCCGCTGGCCCAACGCTCGCTGGACGAGCCTTACACCGTCTATGGTCTGGTTGCGCAGAAGATGGAACGTTCGGACGATGGTCTTTCGCTACGTTTCTTCATCAACCCGAAGGCGCGCTTTGCCGATGGCAAACCGATTACCGCCGAAGACGTGCGCTACACCTACAACCTTCTGATGACCCAGGGCAGCCTGCGTTATCGCACCCAGTTCGCCGACGTCAAAGGCGTCGACATCGAGGCACCGCTGACCGTGCGCTTCGACTTCAAAAGTAACGAAAACCGAACTTTGCCGCTGGACATCGCGACCTTGCCGGTATTCCCCGAACACTGGTGGAAGAGCCGCGATTTCGCCAGCGGCGGTGGTTATGAACCGCCGCTGGGCAGCGGGCCGTACCGGGTTGGCAAGGTCGACTCCGGGCGCAGCATCACTTTCGAACGCAATGGCGACTGGTGGGGCAAGGACCTGCCGGTCAGCCGCGGCCTGTACAACTTCGACCATTTCAGCATCGAGTACTTCGGCGACACCGATGTCGCCCGCCAGGTGCTGCGTGGTGGCGCCTATGACTACAACCGCGAGTTTTCCGCGACCGGCTATTCGATCGGCTACGACAGCCCTGCCCTCAGCGATGGCCGTTTGCAGAAAGCCCACCTCGCCACTGAAGCGCCGCAATCGGCCCAGGGTTTCGTGTTCAACCTGCAAAAGCCGATGTTCCAGGACCGCCGCGTGCGCCAGGCACTGGCGATGCTCTGGGATTTCGAATGGAGCAACCGGCAGATGATGCGTAACGTCTATATCCGCCAGCAGAGTTACTTCTCCAACACCGATCTCGCCGCCCGGCAGTTGCCCGATGCGCAGGAGTTGAAAATCCTTGAACCGCTGCGCGGTCAGGTGCCTGCTGAAGTGTTCAGCAAAGTCTTCGAAGCACCGAAGACCGACGGCAGCGGCATCATCCGTGACAAGCAGTTGCAAGCCTTGGAACTGCTCGAGCAGGCTGGCTGGAAACCGGATGGCGACCAGTTGGTCAACAGCGCCGGCGAACCGCTGAGCTTCTCTTTTCTGGTCAGCCAGAATGGAATGGACCGCCTGCTGTTGCCTTACAAGCGCACGCTGAAACAGATCGGCATCGAGCTCAATATCCGCCGCATCGACGCCTCGCAATACGTCAATCGCCTGATGAGCCGCGACTACGACATGATCGTCACCGGCTATCCCGTTACCACTTCTCCGGGCGGCGAGTTGCTCAACTACTTCGGCTCGGCAGCGGCCAACGATCCGGGCGCGAACAACTACATGGTGCTGAAAAATCCGGCAGTCGACACTTTGATCAACGGCCTGATTCGCGCCTCGACCCAATCGGACATGCTGCATTACGCCCATGCGCTGGACCGGGTGCTGCAATGGAACTACTACTGGATTCCCAACTATTACCCGCCGGGCACCTCGACCGTGTGGTGGAACCGCTTCGGCATTCCCACGGTGCAGGCGAGCAACGACGAAGCCATCGAGAGCTGGTGGGAAATCAGCCGCACGCCGCTGACCAATCAGCAAATGACCGCTGAGAAAATCAGTCGCGGCAGACCCGGAGGGCCGCACTGATGTGGGGTTACATACTGCGGCGCCTGCTGCTGATCATTCCGACGCTGGTGATCATCCTGCTGGTCAATTTCGTCATCATTCAGGCCGCGCCCGGCGGACCGGTCGAACAAGCCATCGCCCACCTGCAAGGCATTGGCGGCGCCAGTGTCGGCGGCGGTGCCAGTGAGACCTCGAGCAACGCTTCGCGCGCCAGCCGTGGCCTCGACCCGCAGCTGATCAAGGACATCGAAAAGCAGTACGGCTTCGACAAACCGGCCCACGAGCGTCTGTGGCTGATGCTGAAGAATTACGCGCAACTGGACTTCGGCAAGAGCTTCTTCCGTGGCGCAACAGTCACCGACCTGATTCTGGAAAAGATGCCGGTGACCATTTCGCTCGGGCTGTGGGCGACGCTGATCACCTATCTCGTGTCGATCCCACTGGGCATCCGCAAGGCTGTGCACCACGGCAGCCATTTCGATATCTGGAGCAGCACGGCGATCATCATCGGTTACGCCATGCCGGCGTTTCTGTTCGCGATGTTCCTGATCGTCGTATTCGCCGGCGGCACTTCGCTCAACTGGTTTCCGGTGCGCGGGCTGGTGTCGGACAACTTCGAATCGCTGTCGACACTGGGCAAGATTGCCGATTACTTCTGGCATCTGGTGCTGCCGGTCACGGCGCTGGTGATCGGTGGATTCGCGACGCTGACGATCCTTACAAAAAACTCGTTCCTCAATGAAATCACCCGACAGTACGTAGTAACGGCCCGCGCCAAAGGCTTGAGCGAACGCCGCGTGCTGTACGGACACGTGTTTCGCAACGCCATGCTGTTGGTGGTCTCGGGGATACCTCAGGCGTTCATCAGTGTGTTCTTCGCCGGCTCACTGCTGATCGAAGTGATCTTCTCCCTCGATGGCCTTGGGCGCATGAGTTACGAAGCAGCGGTATCGCGGGATTATCCAGTGGTGTTCGGTTCACTGTTCATCTTCACCCTGTTCGGCCTGCTGATAAAACTGATCGGCGACCTGTGCTACACCCTGGTCGACCCGCGTATCGACTTCGCCGCGAGGAATGCCTGATGTTCAAGCTCTCGCCTTTGGGTCGTCGCCGTTTCGAACGGTTCAAGAAAAACCGTCGTGGCTGGTGGTCGCTGTGGCTGTTCATCGGCCTGTTCATCCTGACGCTGGGTGGCGAGTTGATCGCCAACGACAAACCGTTGATGGTCAGTTATCAGGGCCAGTGGTACTTCCCGGTGTTCAAGCGCCATACCGAACAGGAGTTCGGCGGGCAACTGCCGTTTCAGGCCGATTATCGCAGCGAGTACGTGCAGAATCTGATACGCAAGGACGGTGGCTGGTTGCTGTTCCCGCCGATCCCGTTCAGCGACGACACCCCCAACTATGATCTGAACAAACCGGCGCCAAGTCCGCCGACTTCGGTGAACTGGCTGGGCACCGACGATCAGGCGCGCGATGTGCTGGCGCGGGTCATCTTTGGCGCTCGGGTGTCGATTCTGTTTGCCTTGATGCTGACATTTGTCAGTGCGCTGATCGGTATCGCCGCCGGCGCATTGCAGGGGTATTACGGTGGCTGGGTCGACCTGCTTGGACAACGCGTGCTGGAAGTCTGGTCGGGGCTGCCGGTGCTGTATCTGCTGATCATCCTCTCCGGGTTCGTCGAGCCGAATTTCTGGTGGCTGCTGGGGATCATGGCGCTGTTTTCCTGGTTGGCGCTGGTGGACGTGGTGCGCGCCGAGTTCCTGCGCGGGCGCAATCTGGAGTACGTCAAAGCCGCACGCGCCCTGGGCCTGACTGACCGTAAAGTAATCTTCCGACACATCCTGCCCAACGCAATGAATGCGACGCTCAGCTACCTGCCGTTCATTCTGACCGGGGCCATTTCGACGCTGACCGCGCTGGATTTCCTCGGCTTCGGCATGCCGGCCGGCAGCGCTTCGCTGGGTGAACTGATCGGTCAGGGCAAGCAGAACCTGCAAGCACCGTGGCTCGGGTTGACCGCGTTCTTTACCCTGGCGCTGATCCTCTCCTTGTTGGTATTCATCGGCGAAGCGCTACGTGACGCTTTTGACCCTCGATCCTGAAGCGTGACCATGACTGAAAACCTGATTGAAATCCGCCACCTCAATGTCGCCTTCCATGGTCAGACTGTGGTGCGTGACCTGTGCCTGGATATCCGCCCCGGTGAGTGCCTGGCTCTGGTCGGCGAATCGGGCTCGGGAAAATCGGTGACCGCGCATTCGATCCTGCAACTGCTGCCTGAGAGCGAGGCGCAAACCCGTGGCAGCATCCGCTATCGCGGGCAGGAACTGCTCGGTGCTGATCCGAAGGTCTTGCGAGAACTGCGCGGCAATCGCATCGCCATGATCTTTCAGGAGCCGATGACTTCGCTCAATCCGTTGCACACCATCGAAAAGCAGATCGGCGAAACTCTGTTGCTGCACCGCGGCCTCGGCGGCAAGCAAGCGCAGCAGCGCATTCTCGAATTGCTCGGACTGGTCGGCATTCAAAAGCCCAAGGAACGCCTGAAAGCCTATCCGCATCAACTCTCTGGCGGGCAACGGCAACGGGTGATGATCGCCATGGCCCTGGCCTGCGAACCGGAGTTGTTGATTGCCGACGAGCCGACAACGGCACTGGATGTCACCGTGCAGCGCAAGATTCTCTTGCTGCTCAAGTCCCTGCAACAGCGCCTGGGCATGTCGCTGCTGCTGATCAGTCACGATCTCAATCTGGTGCGCAGCATCGCGCAGCGGGTGTGTGTGATGAAGGCTGGTGAGATCGTCGAGCAGGCACCCTGCGAAACCCTGTTCACCGAACCCAAACACCCTTACAGCTGCGTGCTGTTGAACGCTGAGCCGGAAGGTGAAGCCCTGCCCCGTGACGAACGTGAAAATGTGCTGGAAGTCGCTGACCTGCGCGTCGATTTCCAGGTCGGCGGCGGGCTGTTCAGGCACAAGCAGTATCTGCGCGCAGTCGATGGCATCAGTCTGAATATTCAGCGCGGCAAGACCTTGGGCATTGTTGGCGAATCCGGTTCGGGCAAGTCGACGCTGGGTCAGGCGATCCTGCGCTTGCTGGATTCCGAGGGCAGCATTCGCTTTCAGGGCGAAGCGCTGGACGGCCTCAATCAAAAGCAGCTGCGGCCGTGGCGGCGGCAGATGCAGGTGGTGTTTCAGGACCCGTTTGGCAGCCTGAGCCCGCGCATGTCGGTGGCACAGATCATCAGCGAAGGTCTGGAAGTGCATTGCGAGTCGACCGCTAATGAATGTGATGAGCAAGTGATTCGCGTGCTCAGGGAAGTCGGCCTCGACCCGGAAAGCCGCCATCGCTACCCGCATGAATTTTCCGGCGGCCAACGCCAGCGCATCGCCATCGCCCGGGCCTTGGTGCTGAAACCGGCGCTGATCCTGCTCGATGAACCGACCTCGGCCCTCGACCGCACTGTGCAGAAACAAGTGGTCGCCCTGCTCCGTGATTTGCAGGAAAAATACGGTTTGACCTACCTGTTTATCAGCCATGATCTGGCGGTGGTGCGCGCGTTGGCACACGACATGATCGTGATCAAGGACGGCCAGGTGGTAGAGCGTGGTGCCAGTCACGACGTGTTTGACAACCCGCAACATCCCTACACCAAAGAGCTGTTGGCGGCGGCGCATCCGGGGTAGGTTTTTTTCTGTAAATCCGCGGCGCGGCATTCGCGAGCAGGCTCGCTCCCACATTGGAATGCAGTCCCCTGTGAGAGCGAGCCTGCTCGCGAAGGGACCGGTACCAGCAACAAACAATCAGGATCAGCCTCAATGAACACCACCGAAAGCCTCAAGGACTACCAACGGGTACGCACCCTGGCGATCCGTTCGCTGTTCGAGATCATCGAGCAATCCAGCGAAGGCACGGTGATTGTTGACCGCGATGCGAATATCGTCTGGATGAACGAACGCTACGCCCGGCGCTTTGGTCTCGATTCAGCGGCAGGCGCTATCGGCAAGCCTTGCGAAAGCGTGATCCCCGGGAGTTTGCTGCGCGAGGTGGTGCGCACCGGTCGGCCGATTCTGCTGGACATGCAGGACACCCCAAAGGAACCGCTGGTGGTGATGCGCCTGCCGATCCACGACGATGCCGGCAGCGTGATCGGCGCCATCGGTTTTGCCCTGTTCGACGAGTTGCGCACGCTGTCGCCGATGCTCAAGCGTTACCTGAGCATGCAGGAAGAACTCGCCTCGACCCGCTCACTGCTGCGTGCGCGGCAGACCAAATACAACTTCGCCCATTTCATCGGTACCAGCGCCGCCAGCCTTGAAGTCAAACGACGTGCGCGACGAAGCGCCAGCGCTGATTCGCCCGTGTTGCTGTTGGGAGAAACCGGCACTGGAAAAGAGTTACTCGCACAAGCCATTCACAGCGCTTCGCCGCGCGCGCACAAAGCCTTCGTCAGTATCAACAGCGCGGCAATTCCAGAGGCGCTGCTGGAAGCCGAATTTTTCGGCACGGCACCCGGCGCCTTCACCGGCGCTGACCGCAAGGGCCGCATCGGTAAATTACAAATCGCTCAGGGTGGCACACTGTTTCTCGACGAGATCGGCGATATGCCGCTACCGCTGCAAAGCAAACTGTTGCGCGTGTTGCAGGAAAAGGAGTTCGAGCCGGTCGGCTCCAATGAAGTGATTCAGAGCGATGTGCGGGTAATCGCCGCGACGTCGACGGATTTGCAGGCAGCGATCAAGCGCGGCGAATTTCGCGCCGATTTGTACTACCGCCTCAATGTGCTGCCGATCCAGGTGCCGCCGCTGCGCGAACGTCTCGAAGATCTGCCGGCGCTGAGCGAGGCGATTCTCGAAGAACTGCGCAGCCAGCATGAACTGCACCGCGATGCGCTGGCGCTGTTGGGCCAGCATGCCTGGCCGGGCAACATCCGTGAGTTGCGCAATGTGTTGGAGCGGGCGGCGTTGCTCAGTGATGACCTCATGCTGACCGAGCAGGATATTCGCGGGGCGATTGGCACGTTTACTCCCGTTGCGCGGACGTCCGAGCCGAGCACGCACGCATCGGCTCGGGAGACATTCGCGCAGGCGCGGGCGCGCTTTGATCGGCAGTTGATCGAATCGACCCTGGCGCAATGCGCGGGGAAGGTACCGGAGGCTGCGGTTCGGCTGGGTCTGGGGCGGTCGACGCTGTACAAGAAAATGGCTGCGCTGGGGATTGTCGAGTCTACATAAAGAGATATCGAATCTCTGTATGAAGACAAAACAAAAGCTTCGCGAGCAGGCTCGCTCCCACAGGGGAATGCATGTCATATGTGGGAGCGAGCCTGCTCGCGAAGGCTCCGGCCCATTCAAAGAAAATCTCAACTAAGAGACAAAAACAGCTTCGAGAACTCGACCGAGATCTAATTTCCTTATATTTCAAACAGTTAGAAGATTGGCACAAATCTCGCTAACACCTCTCCACACCCGTTTCACCCACAAAAATAACAATCTGGAGAGACACACCATGAGTGTGATCATTGCCTTGGCAGCCCTGACGCTGCTGATGCTCGCCGCTTACCGTGGCTACAGCGTCATCCTCTTCGCCCCGATCGCCGCCCTCGGCGCGGTGCTGCTCACCGATCCGTCCGCCGTTGCCCCCGCGTTCACCGGGGTGTTCATGGACAAGATGGTCGGTTTCATCAAGCTCTATTTCCCGGTATTCCTGCTCGGCGCGGTGTTCGGCAAGCTCATCGAACTGTCGGGTTTCTCACGCTCGATCGTCGCCGCTGCGATTCGCCTGCTCGGCACCAAACAAGCAATGCTGGTGATCGTGCTCGTGTGCGCCCTGCTCACTTATGGCGGCGTGTCGTTGTTCGTCGTAGTCTTCGCCGTGTATCCGTTTGCAGCGGAGATGTTCCGCCAGAGCAATATCCCCAAACGTCTGATCCCGGCGACCATTGCCCTCGGTGCATTCTCGTTCACCATGGACGCTCTGCCCGGCACGCCGCAGATCCAGAACATCATCCCCAGCACCTTCTTCAACACCACCGCATGGGCGGCGCCGTGGCTGGGGGTGATCGGCACGATTTTCGTGTTCTGCGCCGGCATGCTGTTTCTGCAGCGCCAACGCAACAAGGCGCAACGTGCCGGCGAAGGCTACGGCACTGAACTGCGCAACGAACCGGAAACTGCCGAAGACCTGAAACTGCCCAACCCGTGGATTGCCCTGTCGCCATTGCTGGCCGTGGGCATCATGAACCTGCTGTTTACCCAGTGGATTCCGCAGTGGTATGGCAAGACCCACAGCCTCGCACTGCCGGGCATGGCCGCGCCGGTCACTACCGAAATCGCCAAGCTCACGGCGATCTGGGCGGTGCAGGCGGCGTTGCTGGTCGGCATCCTCATGGTGCTGGCGTTCGGCTTTAAGGCCATTAAAAGCAAGCTCGCCGAAGGCAGCAAAAGTGCGGTCAGCGGTGCGTTGCTCGCGGCCATGAACACCGCGTCTGAATACGGCTTTGGTGCGGTAATCGCTTCGCTGCCGGGCTTTCTGGTGCTGGCCGACTGGCTCAAGCAGATTCCCAATCCGTTGGTCAACGAAGCGATCACCGTGACGCTGCTCGCCGGCATCACCGGTTCGGCCTCGGGCGGCATGAGCATTGCGCTGGCGGCGATGTCCGAGCAGTTCATCAGCGCGGCGCACGCGGCGAATATCCCGCTGGAAGTGCTGCACCGCGTGGCCGCGATGGCCAGTGGCGGCATGGATACCCTGCCGCACAACGGCGCGGTGATCACCCTGCTGGCGGTGACCGGATTGACCCACCGCGAAGCCTACAAAGACATTTTCTGTATTACGCTGATCAAGACCCTCGCGGTTTTCGTGGTGATCGGCACTTTCTACGCCACTGGTATTGTGTGAGGTATTCATGACCACTCTTTCCGGCAAGACAGCTTTGGTGACCGGCTCCACCAGCGGTATCGGCCTGGGCATCGCGCTGACCCTCGCAAAGGCTGGCGCCAACCTGATTCTCAATGGCTTCGGCGATGCTTCGAAGGTGATCGCCGAAGTCGCTCAGTTCGGCGGCAAGGTCGGCCATCATCCCGCCGATGTCAGCGACCGAGCGCAGATTGCCGACATGGTCGCCTACGCCGAGCGCGAGTTTGGCGGCGTCGACATTCTGGTCAACAACGCCGGCATTCAGCACGTTGCGGCGGTAGAAGAGTTTCCGGTTGAGCGCTGGGATTCGATCATTGCGATCAACCTGTCATCGGTGTTCCACAGCACCCGTTTGAGTCTGCCGGGCATGCGCCGCAAGAACTGGGGGCGCATTATCAATATCGCCTCGGTGCATGGCCAGGTCGGCTCCACCGGCAAAGCCGCGTACGTTGCCGCCAAGCATGGCGTGATCGGCCTGACCAAAGTGGTCGGGCTGGAAACCGCGACCAGCAATGTCACCTGCAATGCGATCTGTCCGGGCTGGGTGTTGACGCCGCTGGTGCAGAAGCAGATCGACGATCGCGCGGCCAAGGGCGTCGATCCGCAGCAGGCGCAGCATGATCTGCTGGCGGAAAAACAGCCCTCGCTGGAGTTCGTCACACCGCAGCATCTGGGTGAGTTGGTGCTGTTCTTGTGCAGCGAAGCCGGCAGCCAGGTGCGCGGCGCGGCGTGGAACATTGATGGTGGCTGGCTGGCGCAATAAACACCTGGCCATTGTGGGAACGATCTCCCTGGCCTGTACGAATCCGATAAGAAGAGGCAAGCCCATGTCCGATATTCTCTGGCAACCCGACACCCAGCGTATCGCCGTTTCGCGTATGGATGCCTTCCGGCGCGATATCAATCAGCGGCATTCGCTCAAGCTCGACGGCTACCCTGCCCTGCACCAATGGAGCATCGATCAGCGCCCGGCGTTCTGGCAGGCGATCGTCGATTTCTTCGACATCCGCTTCCACACTCAGCCCGACGCCGTCTTGCGTGAAGGTGCAGAAATGCCCAGCGCCGAGTGGTTCCCCGGCGCGACCCTGAACTTCGCTGAACACCTGTTGCGCCGACGCGACGATGCCGTGGCCGTGATCGCAGTTGCAGAGAATGGTCAGCGCGAACAACTGACCTGGGCCGAGCTGGCCGAACAGGTCGCCGGGTTTCAGGCGAGCCTGCGCGCGGCGGGCGTTGGCCGGGGTGATCGCGTGGCGGCGTGCATGCCCAACACCTGGCAAACCCTGGTGGCGATGCTGGCCACTACCAGCCTCGGCGCGATCTGGTCCTGCTCGTCGCCCGATTTCGGCACCCACGGCGTGATCGATCGCTTTGGCCAGATCGAACCGAAAGTGCTGCTCACCTGTGCCGGCTATCAATACGCCGGAAAAACCCTGGATCAGACCGCCAAGCTCAACGAAATCCTTGCACAACTGCCGTCACTGCAGCAGTTGATCATCGTCCCGTACGCTCGCCCGCAAGCTCGCATCGGGGATTACCGAACCCTAGCCGATGTCTGCTTCTGGGAAGATTTTTATCAACCCGGTGGTGATCCGGATTTCACCCCGGTGCCGTTCAATCATCCGCTCTACGTGCTGTACTCCAGCGGCACCACTGGCGTGCCGAAATGCATCGTCCACAGCACCGGCGGCGTGCTGCTGCAACACGTCAAGGAACATGGTTTGCACTGCGACCTCGGTCCCGGTGACCGCTTGTTCTACTACACGACCTGCGGCTGGATGATGTGGAACTGGCTGGTTTCAGCGCTCGCGGTTGGCAGCGCCGTGGTGCTCTACGACGGCTCGCCGTTCCACCCGGATCACCAGCGCCTGCTCGACCTGATCGACGATGAACGCATCAGCGTGTTTGGCACCAGTCCGAAATTCCTCGCGACGCTGGAAAGCAGCGGCGCCAGGCCACGGGAAAGCCATGATTTGAGCAGTTTGAAAACCCTGCTGTGCACAGGCTCGGCTTTGTCACCGCAAAGCTACGATTTCGTTTATCGCGACTTCAAAACCGAGGTGTGTCTGGCCTCAATGTCCGGTGGCACCGACATCGTTTCGTGCTTCGTCAATGGCAACCCGCTGTCAGCGGTACGTCGCGGAGAAATCATGGGCAAGAGCCTGGGCATGGCCGTCGAGGTGTGGAACGACGCTGGCCAGCCGGTGATCGGTGAGAAAGGTGAACTGGTCTGCACGCGGCACTTCCCGGCGATGCCGATCGGCTTGTGGAATGACCCCGACGGCACAAAACTGCACCAGTCTTATTTCAGCCAGTTTCCCGGCGTCTGGGCACAGGGTGATTACGCCGAGCAAATGCGCGATGGAGCGATGATGATCCATGGCCGTTCGGATGCGGTGTTGAATCCGGGCGGCGTGCGCATCGGCACGGCGGAGATTTATCGGCAGGTCGAGAAAATCAGTGAAGTGCTGGACAGCGTCGCCATCGGTCAGCAATGGCAGGAGGATGTGCGCGTCGTGTTGTTCGTGCGTTTGCGCGACGGCGTCGAGCTGGATGAAGGGCTTGAACAGCGAATCCGCGAAGTGATCCGCGCCAATACCACACCCAGGCATGTTCCCGCACGCATCGTCGCAGTAACCGATATACCGCGCACCATCAGCGGCAAAATCGTAGAGCTGGCGGTGCGCGATGTCGTGCATGGGAGGCCAGTGAAAAATACCGATGCACTGGCCAATCCCGAAGCGCTGGAGCAGTTTCGGGATCGGCGCGAACTGGCCATGACCGAAGTTATTCAACACTGAATTTCGTCTGGCGCAGCCTCAATTCAGCTGTATTACAACTTCACCGGTGAGGGGCTGATCTCCACTGGCTTCGATCGCTGCGCGCATGATGCTGAGATTCAGCGAAAACAACGCTTCGTTTGTTTTCAACAAACTGAGCAAGGCAATAACGAGCATCAGCGAGTCTGCATTGAGGAGCGCTTGAGCACTTTCGTGAAAACTGCCAGTGATAGGCTCAGATCGGGGCAAGCGTCCCTTTGCCAAGTTTAGTAAAGGCGCCACATCCAAACCGACCTTACCATCTCGGGTCGCCCCCTCGGCAGTGATCAGACTGGTCTTGGCGGGGTTGACCCGAATCATTTCGTGGATGAGGTCATCAGCGATTTCGCCGTAACCTGTCAGGCTGAATCGCTGGTTGAAGTTACGTGTATTGACCGTCATGTACTGAACACGCTTTTTATCTGTAGCTCCTGCGCTCTTCCATTTACTGTAATCGAATGGATTTACCTCAATGACGCCATCATCTAGTTTCAGGCTATCCAACAGGAAATTACTGGCGGACGTTCCGCCGAAATCCAGCCTGATGGCGCTTAGCTGATTGGACAATTCGTCACGCGCCGCCGCGGTACTGCCAAAAAACAATCCAATCGCGGGGTCGGTTTTGAAATTCAGCGCCGGCGAGCCCAGCATTTCAATTGCGCTGTCTATTTTGAAACGGGCCAGTGGCAGACTGCGCTCGAGAATGTGAGCTGTAAAAACACCCGGAACCGGTTTCTGCAGTAATGGCAGACTAAACTTCTCTTGCAGGTCGAAATTGACGAGTCGTTTTCCCCACGGCTTACCTAGCCGATTGGCCGCGTACCACTCACTGCTTTTCTTGATGGCACAGACATTGAAAGAAGACGCGGTGCTTCCAAGCGGGCGCCACCTCCCGAAACCAACATCGGTAGCATTCGCCAGCTTGTGAAATTCCCGCGCCGTACCGGTCAGTCTGCTCATCTGGACAACGGCAGATTCCACGACTTTTGCGCCCGACGCGCCCAAATGCATGACGCTTTTGAACAATGCTTTTGACGCTTGGTATCCAGCAGTTGGCAATCCATCAATCGGATTGAAAGTCGAGACTGTCAGAGAAATGCCAAACCTGACGAGGCTGCCGATTTTTGCCGTTAACGAAACTGTTTTGGCTGCGATATGCAGAATTTTAGCCGGGGCACCCAGTACAGTGAAGAAAATACCGATAGCATCCATCGTGCACGCGTAAATTCCGTCAACCACCTGATTTCTATTTCCGGAAGCCAAGTCTTCGATACATTTCTTGAACGGGACACACAGGTCAATAATATACGTCAGCACCTCGTTATAAGTGTTCTCCGCACGCTCTTTATCAGTGTATTCGGTGAAGACTTCCCTGAAATCCTGGAGGCTGCCCAATGGTCTGTTCTTCACAACAAATTGGGCAATATTTTCGATATGCTCATTTACGAAAAACTGATAATGATTACGAACGACCCGCGACGCAGAAGTCGGAGCCATAACAGTGCCAAGTTTCTCTATAACCATAATCCCAGAGGCATTCGGCGACGGCTTTTTTCCGACAATGTAGCTATCGAAATCAGTTGGAACGTTATGCGTGGGGGGCAAAGGGAAAAATGCATCATTGGGCTTCCCTGTATATTCAACCCTTCCAGGCATGTTCATTTTTTGGGTATAAATAATCAATTTGCCTAGCTCATCGTTTCTTCTGCACTCTCCCAGCAAGGTAAACATTTCATAGCATAAAGTCTGATTATTCCCGAAGGAAGCTATCATAATTACACCGAACCGCCCCACCGCCTGGTCTTTCTTGAGCTGAACTTCGATATTTTTGGGTGGCTGATTACCCGCGCCGACCAAGTTATAATTAGCCGATGACGGATAGTAAATCTCTGCAACCGAAGGACGTACAGTAAAAAACGTGATCTTGCTTGAGGCAAAGACATCTCGATCGGCTCGAGGCATTCCTGCTATCGCCAGCTTTATGTTTGAAGCCATCGCATTATGAATATTGCAGTGATAGCTAACGAGCTCAGCTTCGAATGCTGGTTTGATGGCAGGCAAGGCCAAAAGCTGCGGATACTTATCGAAAATGCCGGGCTCTTTATTCCAATCCCATGTTCCGGACGCCAGCAACCCTTCGATATGAAGATCAAGCATCGACACTCTCATTGCAGAATAAGTCTCAGGACGCAAAAGAGGTTGTTCAATAACATCAAAATCAGCAACCGCCTGCTTCAATGCAGTCATCGCCAGTCGTTTCCGATTGGGCGGAGCCGCCCCAAATGCCTTGATTCCCAAAACAATATCATCCACGTGCGTTTTATACGCATTCAAAGCGTCTTGAGCTGCTGTAAGAGCAGACGTGCTCAGTTGCTCATGAGTGATGACTTCATTCATCAATGCCCAGTCAATGATAGGGTCGATCGCAGTAATACCTTGCAGCTCCCCCAGTACCGGGCTGACCGTTTCCATGCTTGCAAACTTCATGACTTGTTCATATGTCATGAAGCGAGAGACGCCTCGACAATTGATCTCGATAAAGCTCACCGCCTGGCAAAACGTCACCCAGCCGATCGAGCCAGCGTGAAGCTCTTGGGGCAGATTTTTAACCAAGAGACAAGGCGCTACATGAGCCAGGAGCAGGTGGGAAGCGAGAGGAATAATCGAGTGCGAATGGCCCTTTGCTACAAGGTAAGCCTCAAAATTTTCACGTATGGCATATAACGGCCTATCAGCCATGGTGCTCGAATCGTATATATCAAAGGTTCCGATGCAGTTGCGCTTACCAGTAACGCCTATGGATGAATCCAACTGCAAAATTATTGCGGTGAGCAATACCTGAGCTAGATCGTCACTACTGATTTCCTCGGAATCCTTCGCCCCCCACCAGTCCAGTGCAATGACGTATTCCTTGGCAATTTTCTGCGACGCTGGATGACGAACCAGCATTGCAACGACCTCGTTAGCGCTGTCCCAATTAACGGTAGTAACGTTATACGGTCTGACGCTTCTGAAGATTGTGTTAAGTAGATTCTCATTCGCAGGGAAAAGTTTACTCGTCACTGCGCGAATCTCTGCACACTGCTGTGGTGTCAAGGTGATCGACGTATCATTTAGCCCAGTTATCTGCCCCCAGTAATTACCAAAATCATCTCCTTCAGGCCACTTCCACTCCAAAAAGCCAATCAAGCTTTCTAGTTTTTCTCTGTCATCCGGCACGTTGAACCCGTGAAAACGCAACCACTGCGACAACAGCACTGCGTTATCAAGGTGAACGAATCCACCAAGACCTGCTGCAATAGCAACTAACTTCTCGAACTTCTCATTCGCGCCGGGATTACTCTTGACGTTATCCGATACATCCATCCACCCTTCATGAGTAACGTATATGTGAATTTCACCCGAAGACGTAACTCTACTGTAGGTGCCGGAACCGAGTAAGCTCATCAGATCCTGAAGCATCTCGCTGGCCGGTTTCTGTAACCGTCCAAAAGAGGATTCAGGCGAGAGCCAGATGATCTTTTGGTCGTCGTTTGAAATATCCCGTGCAACGTCTTCCGGAGCTTCAACAAGAAATCTTTTCAACTGGTCTAGAAGTGCCATTCGTTCTAATTCATCTGCGGCAGAACAACGCACATTATCGGCAGCGCTCAATTTGGAAAGAGCACCTGCACCACATCGATTTTTCATTTTATTGACCTGTTTATTTACATGGACTTGCTATCGAGATCGCAAATCTAATAAAAACAGGCCAAACCACAACTAACCAAGTATTAGTCTAGATTTCAAACATCGATCACCTGACCGCTCAGCAGCCTACAGACACGACAACTTACTCCACCAACCCCCAATCCCCTGTTGATGCTTTTTCGTTGATTGGAGAATCAAGTTTGAGCTTGATGCCTAACCGTAAGTTGTTTGTCGAATCCGCGTTTTTCAAAGCTTCTTCTACTGTAATAACACGCGCAAGGACTAACTGTAACAGTGCAGCATCGAATGTCTGCATGCCTGAGTCTTCGGATTTCTCCATGATACTTTTCAACTCAGCCAACTCATTGCGACGGAGCGCATCAGCGACAGTCGGCGTACCTAATAACACTTCCACGGCCGCCCTGCGCTGGCCATCGACAGTGCGTACCAAGCGCTGAGAGATAAAGGCTTTCAGGTTGTTGCCCAATGTCTGCAACAGCTGCTCGCGCTTCTCCTCGGGAAACATATTGATGATGCGATCCAGCGCCTGATTGGCATTGGTCGCATGTAACGTGGACAACACAAGATGCCCTGTATCGGCAAACGAGAGCGCGTGCTCCATGGTTTCGCGGTCACGGATCTCACCAATCAGGACGACGTCCGGTGCCTGGCGTAAAGTGTTCTTCAGTGCAGCATGAAAGCTGCGCGTATCAACGCCAACCTCACGCTGATTGATGATCGAGCGCTTGTGCCGATGGATATATTCGATCGGGTCTTCGATGGTAACAATGTGTCCGGCACTGTGGCGGTTGCGATGATCGATGAGTGCGGCCAGTGAGGTCGACTTGCCCGAACTGGTAGCGCCGACAAAAAGAATCAGGCCACGTTTGAGCATCACCGTTTCCAGCAACACCGGCGGCAGTTTCAAGTCTTCGAACCGCGGGATGTCGAGCTTGACGTTGCGGATAACGATCGAAACGTCGTTGCGCTGCTTGAAAATGTTCACCCGGAACCGGCCGACGCCCGTTCGGGAGATTGCCAGGTTCATTTCAAGATCCCGGTCGAACTCCCGGCGCTGCTCGGCGTCCATCAGGGAGGTGGCGATGGCCGCGGTTTCGCCAGGTTTGAATGGCTGATCGCTGAGCGCCGTCAGCACACCATCAATGCGAGCGCTCGGTGGTGCGCCGGTGGAAAGGAAGAGATCCGAACCGTTTTTTTGCGACAATGTTGACAACAGTGCATCGATTTCCATGGCTGAAAGCACCCGCGAAGCATTGAATGAGCAGATTTGGCCTACGCTTGGCGCGGCTCCTGCAACAATGATAGACCCCGTCTCACCGAACCACGCTCAGGATTGAAACATGAATGCTGTACCCACCACCGATGACGCCCAGGCCCTGATCGCCCGCACCGACTGGAGCCGCAGTCCGCTGGGCGCCGCCGGCAGCTGGCCGCAGAGCCTGCGCACGGCGGTGGACATCGTGATTCATTCGCCGATGCCGATGCTGCTGTTGTGGGGGCCGCAACTCACGCAGATCTACAACAATGGCTTTGCCCTGCTCGCCGGCAGCAAGCATCCCGAAGCCTTCGGCCAGCCAACGCATGAGATCTGGCCGGAAGTGCGGGATTTTGCCGAGCCGATCTACCAAGCGGTGCTGCAGGGTCAGGTGCGCAGCTTCAGCGAGCAGCGTTTCAGCGTACAGCGGGACGGCAAAAAAACCGATTTCTGGCTGGACCTGACCTACAGCCCGATTCGCGATGAAACCGCACAGGTCGCTGGCATTCTGATCACTGCCATTGAGACCAACGAACGCCGCCGTATTGCCCTGGAATTGCAGCGCCGTTCCGAGGAAAGCCTCAAGGCTCAGCGCCAGTCCGAAGAGCGTCTGCAACTGGCCCTCGCCGCCGCCGACGCCGTCGGAACGTGGGACTGGGACATTGGCGAAGACCGATTCATTGCCGATGCGCATTTTGCCGAACTGCATGGCGTTGATCCGAGCAAGGCCGGGCAATTGCCGATCAGCGAATATATGCACGGGGTGCACCCCGAAGACCGCGCAATGGTTGCGCGCGGCATCAAGCACTGCATCACCCACGGCACCGAGTACGCTGAGGAATATCGCTTGTTGCAGGCCGATGGCACGCTGCGCTGGGTGTTCGCGCGGGGGCGTTGCTATAAGGATCATCATGGTCGGCCGATGCGCTTTCTCGGCGCGGCGCTGGACCTGACCGAACGCAAACACACCGAACAAGCGCTGCGTCAGAGCCAGACCGAATTGCAGTTGATCATCAACGCCATGCCGATACTGATCAGCTATGTCGACGCCGAAGAACGTTTTCGCTTGAACAACGCAGCGTATCTCGACTGGTACGGCCTCACACCGCAAGAGTTGTACGGGCGCAAGATTCGCGAAGTCATCGGCGAAGAGGCGTATTTCCTGCGTGCACCGTACATCGCCGAAGCGCTGGCCGGGCGCGCCTGTTCCTTCAGTTTCTACACACCGCACCGCGATGGCAGCATCCGTCATGCCCTTATGAATTATCTGCCGCGACATGGCGCAGACGGTGCAGTGAACGGCTTCTACATCTTTGTCATCGACGAGACCGAGCGCAAGAAAACCGAAGAAGCCCTGCGTAATCTCAACGAGACCCTCGAAGAGCGGGTCAGCGCGCGCACCGAGCAACTGGCTCAGGCCAACGAGCGTTTGCAGAACGAGATGTTCGAACGCGAGCGCGCCGAAGATGCCTTGCGCCACGCGCAGAAGATGGAAGCCGTCGGCCAGCTCACGGGTGGCATCGCCCACGACTTCAACAACATGCTCACCGGCATTATCGGCAGTCTGGACTTGATGCAGCGCTACATCGCCAATGGTCGTGCCGACGAGATCGGCCGTTTTACCGAAGCGGCCGTGTCATCGGCCAATCGCGCGGCGGCGCTCACGCATCGCTTGCTGGCGTTCTCGCGGCGCCAGTCGCTGGACCGCAAGCAACTGAACGTCAATGAGCTGGTGCACTCGCTGGAAGATCTGATCCGCCGCACCAAAGGCGATCCGATCGACCTGCAACTGCGCCTGCCCGAAGACGTTTGGCCGGTGAGCACCGACGTCAGCCAGCTGGAAAATGCCTTGCTCAATCTGGTGATCAACGCCCGCGACGCGATGCCCGAAGGCGGCACGTTGCTGATCCAGACTGCCAACGTCTACCTCGACAGCAGCGACATCACCATTCTCGAACCGGTCAAGGCCGGGGAATACGTCATGCTCGCGGTCAGCGATAACGGCACCGGCATGACTCCGTCAATTCGCTCCAAAGCGTTTGATCCGTTCTTCACCACCAAGCCGATCGGCCAGGGCACCGGGCTCGGGCTGTCGATGATCTACGGTTTCGCCCAGCAATCCGGTGGTCACGTCAGCCTCGACAGCGTGCCGGGGCAAGGTACTTGCGTGCGCCTGTACTTGCCGCGCTTGCTTGAGCCGACGCCGGAAACCTCATCTGTGAAGAAAGCCGAACCGATTGCTGCTTCATCTTCTGGCGAAACCGCAATCGTGGTCGAGGATGACGCGGCGGTGCGCATGCTGGTGCTCGATCTGCTGAGGGAGCTGGGCTACAAAACCTTCGAAGCGGCAAACGCCAAGATCGCCCTGCCCTTGTTCGAGTCCGCGCAACGTGTCGATCTGCTGGTCACCGATGTCGGGCTGCCCGGCATGAACGGTCGCCAGTTGGCGGAAATTGCGCGCCAGCATCGTCCCGGCCTTAAAGTGCTGTTCATGACCGGTTACGCGCAGATTGCTGCCGAGCGCCAGGGCTTTCTTGAAGAGGGCATGGACATGGTCGCCAAGCCTTTTGTCCTGGAAGTGTTGGCGAGCAAGATTCGCAAGTTGAGCAACCCGACCCCGTGACTTGAGGCATAATCGCGCGCCCCGCTGTCACCCCGTTATCAGGTATTGCACGATGAAAGCCCAAGCCCGCCACATTCTGGTGAAAACCGCCGAAGAGGCCGAACAACTCAAACAGCGCATCGCCAAGGGCGAAGCATTCGATGTGCTGGCGAAGAAGTTTTCCACCTGCCCGTCCGGCAAACGCGGCGGTGATCTGGGCGAAGTACGTCCAGGACAGATGGTCGGCGTGATTGATGCGGTGATTTTCAAGAAACCACTGCGCACCGTGCATGGACCGATCAAGAGCAAGTTTGGTTATCACCTGGTGCAGGTGTTTTATCGGGATTGATCGGCTGGCTGCCGGGCTTCTTCGCGAGCAGGCTCGCTCCCACATTTCGACCGGGTTTTCATTGTGGGAGCGAGCCTGCTCGCGAACCGATTGCGCAGCAAGCGGCCATTCTCTGACTACCTGGGGATCAGCGCCCCTGGCACCTGTATCACCCGACTGGCCAATTCATGTCCCGCTTGGGCCGCCTCTGCCGGGCTGCCGCCGAGCAAGCGCCGGGCCAGATATGCCGCACTGAACGAATCCCCCGCCGCCGTGGTGTCGACAACCTTGTCGACCTTTTGCGCCGGCACCTCAAACGCCTCCCCCTGACAACGAATCAGGCACGCCTCGGCGCCACGCTTGAGCACCACTTCTGGCGTGCCAATCTGCGCATACGTCGCAAACACCTCAGCGCAATCGGCAAACCCGAACAACGCCTGTTCGTCATCCACGGTGAGCAACGCCAGATCGACATAAGGCAAGACGCTGCGATACGCCGCCCGCGCCTCTTCCACAGAAGCCCACAAGCGTGGACGGTAGTTATTGTCAAACACGATGCGCGCATCGCGCTGCCGGGCTTCGCTCAACGTCTTGATCAGGCGGGCACGGCCTTGCATGCCAAGTACGGCGAGGGTGATTCCGCTGAAATACAGCACGTCGTAGTCCGGCAAGGCCGCGAGAATCGGCTCGGCCGCAGGGGTAGTGAAGCAATCGCGTACCGCCGCTTCGTTGCGCCAGTACAGAAAGCGCCGCTCGCCGTTGGCGTCGGTCTGTATGCAATACAAACCGGGAAGCCGACCAGGCAAGCGCTGCACCAGATCGAGGCCGATGCCTTCACTGCGCCAGATCTGGCACATTGCGTCACTGAAACTGTCATCGCCCAGCGCGGTGACGTAGTCGACTTGCGCCTTGTCGCCCAGCGCGCGGGACAGGTACACGGCCGTATTGAGGGTATCGCCACCGAAGCTTTGCTGCAGACTGCCGTCGGCACGTTGTTGCAGTTCGATCATGCATTCGCCGATCAGGGCGATGCGCGGGGTGTTGCGGAGGATTTTCATCGGGTGGGATCTCGGGTGGTTCAGTGGTGGCTAAGCGGGCGTCTTCGCGAGCAGGCTCGCTCCCACATTCAAATGCGTCCTCTGTGGGAGCGAGCCTGCTCGCGAAATAGCCGCCGCAACGCAATCTCAAGCCTTAGAAACAAGTCGCCATGGTCTCGATGACCGCCAACTGCTCATCCACCAGCAACCCAACACGCCATTTGTCAAACGTCAGGCACGGATGCGAAGTACCAAAGGAAATGATGTCGCCGACCCGCAGTTCTACACCCGGCGCCACGGTCATGAACGCATGCTGATCCATCACCGCCGTGACCTTGCACGCACCGATATCATCACCTGTCGCCGGCACCACACCGGCCTTGTAGCGCAACAACGGCATTGGCAAACCGGCGTCGAATGCGACGTCGCGCTTGCCCAGGGCGATCACCGCGAAACCCGGTTCCGGCAGCGACTGCACATGAGCCCAGACTTCCAGCGCCGGGCGCAGGCCTTCGTGCAGATCGCTGCGACGGTCGAGCACGCAGCACTGCGCCTCTTTGTAGATGCCGTGGTCGTGCGCGACATAACTGCCCGGGCGCAACACACTGAGGAAGCGGCCAGCGGCGTTCTGGGTTTCGAAGGATTCGGCGATCAGGTCATACCAGGCTGAACCCGATGCGGTGATGATCGGTTTGGCAATGGCGAAAGCGCCGCTGTCCTGCAGCTGCACCGCCAGGCGCACCAGCGATGCGGCGAACTGGCGAATGCCACTAACCGCGTGATCACCATGAATCACGCCTTCGTAACCTTCGATGCCGGTCAGTGCCAGCGCCGGTTGCGCATCGATGGCCTTGGCCAGCTCGATGACTTCCTGCTCGCTGCGGCACCCGCAGCGCCCGCCGACCACGCCGTATTCGATCATCACGTTGAGCTTGACCCCACGGGAAGCGAAGTAAGCCCCGAGGTCGGCGACGTTGTCCGGGTGATCGACCATGCAATAGAAATCGAACGTCGGATCGGCGAGCAGATCGGCAATCAACGCCATGTTAGGCGTGCCGACCAATTGATTGGCCATCAACACCCGACGTACGCCGTGAGCATAAGCGGCGCGGGTCTGGGTGGCGCTGGCGAGGGTGATGCCCCAGGCGCCGGCGTCGAGCTGTCGCTTGAACAGTGCCGGGGTCATGCTGGTTTTGCCGTGGGGCGCGAGTTCGGCGCCGCTGTCGCTGACAAATTTCTGCATCCAGCGAATGTTGTGCTCCAGCGCCTCGCGGTGCAGCACCAACGCCGGCAGGCTGACGTCGCGGGTCAGTTGCGCGCCGATGGCGGCGTCGCCTTTTTCTACGGCAGAGTTGATGGCAGTGGTCATGGTCCAGTCCTCACAGTCGCGGCCGCAGGCAGCCGCGGTTATTCGTTGATCCGCCGGGCGAGGCTGTTGGCGCTCTCGATCAGCACCCGGCGATAGTCGTTGTAATTGTTTTTTGCATCGGCGCGTGGGGCGACGATGCACAACGTGCAAATGGCCACGCCTTGCGGGTCTTTCACCGGCGCGGCGAAGCAATGGGTGAACGTGTCGGCGACGCTGTCGAAGGAGAAGAAGCCATCGAGGCCAGCCTGACGAATCTCCGCCAGAAAGCGTTCCAGTGGCAGACGTTCGCCGTCGGGCAGGATGTAGTCGTCCTCGTCGATCAGGTCGATGATCTGCTGATCGCTTAAATGCGCGAGCAGCAGGCGCCCGGAGGCGGTCCACGGGATCGGCGCGTTTTCGCCGATATCCGATGAGATGCGGAAATGCCGCTCGCCCTCCTTCATCAACGCCACCGTGTATTTGCGCCCGTTGAGCAGGCACATCTGCGCAGTTTCGCGGGTCTGGCTGACGATCTCCTGCAAGGCGTGATCGGCCTCGCGGCTGAGGTCGAAATGGCGCAGATGCGCTTGGCCGAGGAAGTACAACTGGCGGCCGAGATAGACGTGGCCGTCCTTGCCCACCGGTTCCAGAATCCGCCGCTCCAGCAAGGATGCGACCAGCTCGTAGACCGTGGATTTCGGGCCGCCGATGCCGTTGGCGATGTCATTGGGGCGCAAGGGCTGGCCGATTTCCTTGAGAAAATCGAGGATATCGAACGCCCGGTCCAGACCACGTGCCCGGCGCTTGATGGTGTCTTCGGTCATGTCAGTGGTTTCCATTCAAAGTCGCCGGGAGTTTACCGAGAGTCCAGTGTCGCCTGTTACATCGCTTTCGCGAGCAGGCTCGCTCCCACAGGAAAACGCATTCCAAATGTGGGAGCGAGCCTGCTCGCGAAGAGGGCTGCACTTGTTTCAGGCCTTCTTCTTGTAGGCAATGCAGTCGATCTCAACCTTGCAATCAACCATCATGCTCGCCTGCACGCAGGCCCGCGCCGGGGCGTGTTCGGGTTTGAAATACTCGGCGAAGACCTTGTTGAAACTGCTGAAATCACGTGGATCGTCCAGCCAGACGCCAGCGCGGACCACATCTTCAAGGCCATAACCAGCCTCTTCGAGAATGGCGATCAGGTTCTTCATGGTCTGGTGGGTCTGTTCGACAATGCCGCCGACGATGATCTCGCCATCCACCGCCGGTACCTGGCCGGACACATGCAGCCAGCCATCCGCTTTGACTGCGCGGGCGAATGGACGAGGCTGGCCGCCGGCGGCGGTGCTGCCGGTGCCGTAACGCGTAATGCTCATGGGTGTTTCTCCTGATTGCAAAAGTGCAGATTCAAAACCGCGTGCTTTTGAGAAATTCCGCCAGACGCGGCGATTGCGGGCGTTCGAACAGTTCCTTGGGAGGCCCCTGCTCTTCGATTCGCCCTTGATTCATGAAAACGATCTTGTCCGAGACCTCGAAAGCGAAACGCATTTCGTGGGTCACCAACAACATGGTCATGCCGTCCTCGGCCAGCCCCTTGATCACGTTGAGCACCTCGCCAACCAGTTCCGGGTCGAGGGCTGAGGTGACTTCGTCAAAGAGCATCAGGCTCGGGTTCATCGCAATCGCTCGGGCAATCGCTACGCGCTGTTGCTGACCGCCGGACAACTGACCGGGAAAGTGATTGCGCCGCTCCAGCAGGCCGACACGCTCCAACCATTTTTCGGCAAGCACCACGGCTTCGTCCTTGTGCATCTTCTTCACCTTGAGCAGGCCCAAGGTGACGTTCTGCAAGGCGGTCAGGTGCGGAAACAGGTTGAATTGCTGGAACGCCATGCCGGTCATCGCGCGATGGCGAGCAATGACCTTTTCCGGGTGACGTACGCGTTTACCGTTGACCTCGTCATAGCCGATGGATTCGCCGTCGAGCAGAATCTGCCCGCCCTGAAACTCTTCGAGCATGTTCACGCAACGCAGCAGCGTGGTCTTGCCCGAGCCACTGGAGCCGATCAGCGTAACGACGTTGCCACGCTGCATGCTCAGGTCGACACCCTTGAGCACTTCCACCGCGCCGTACTGTTTGTGCAGACCGCGAATATCCAGCAGCGCCTGATTCTGTGAAGCAACTTGAGCTTGAGTCATGGCAAGGCCACCCGCTTTTCAATGTGCCGGCCGAGTAATTCGATGCCGTAGTTGATGACGAAGAACAGAAAACCGGCGAACAGGTAGAACTCCAGGGTCATGAAGTTTCGGGCGATGATCTGTTGCGTGCTGAGCAGCAATTCGGCGACGCCGATCACCGAGAGCAAGGTCGAAGCCTTGACGATTTCGGTGGACGAGTTGACCCAGGTCGGCAAAATCTGCCGCAGCGCCTGAGGCAACAGTACGTAGCCGAGGGATTGGTAGAACGTCAGACCGATGGCTTTGCCCGCCTCCATCTGCCCGCGCGGCAGGGCTTGCAAGGCGCCACGGACGATTTCGGCGACGTGCGAGCCGCAGAACAGCGTCAGGCCCAAGGCTCCGGCCTGAAACGCGCTGATCTGCCAACCGAGCGCCGGCGCCATATAAAAGCAGGCCAGCACCAATACAAACACCGGCGTGCCGCGAATCAGATCGACGTACAGCCGAAACGGCGCGCGCATCCAGAATCTGCCGTAAGTCAGGACCAGGCCGGCAACCACGCCGAGCATGGTGCCCAAGACGATGGCCAGCGCCGAGACCTGCACACTGGTCAGAAAGCCCTGCCACAAAGGCTCGCGCGCGAGCCACAATTCATGCAACCAACTGGGGGATTGGTACATCGCAGCCTCCTATCGGCGGATCGCCAGACGCTGCTCGAGGTAACGCAGCAGCATGGCAATGAGGTAACAGGCCGCGACATACAACGCCGTGGTCACCAGCCAGGTTTCGATCACCCGGTAGCTCTCGACGTTGATCTTGCGCGCGTAATAGGTCAGCTCCGGCACCGCAATCGCAGCCGCCAGCGAGGTGTCCTTGAACAGCGAAATGAAGTTGTTCGACAGCGCCGGCAGCACATTGCGCAGCATCACCGGCACGGTGACGTAAGCCTTGACCTGCCATTCACCGAGACCGATTGCCAGCCCGGCTTCGCGCTGGCCTTTGGGAATGCTCAACAAGCCGCCACGGAAGACTTCGGTCAGGTACGCGCCGGCATACAGCGACAGCGTGATGATGAACGAAGGAATCTTGTCCAGACGAATGCCAAGGCTGGGCAGTGCGAAGTAGATCAACAGAATCAACACCAGGATTGGCGTGTTGCGCACCACCGTGACGTACACCGAGGCCAGCACCCGCAAGGCGCGATGTTTGGAGAGCAATGCAAACGCCATCAGCAGGCCGATCACGCAGCCGATGGCGATCGACACCAGCGCCAGCTGCAAGCCCAGCCCGAGCCCTGCCAGCAAGGTGTCGAAATCGCGCCACACGGCGGCAAAGTTCAACTGATAATTCATGGTCAGCAGTACCTTGAGCGGGGCGACTGAAATCGCCCCACTCTCACGGGATCATTTGAATTCGACTGGGAAACCGATCGCGGGCGACGGCAGATCGACACCGAACCATTGCTTGAAGGAGGCGGCGTAGGTCGGGAACTCAACCCCGGTCATGGCCTCATGCAGCGCGGTGTTGACGAAGTTCAGCCAGTCCTGATCGCCGCGTTTCACCGCACACGCGTAGGTTTGCGGGCTCCAGGCGTAGCTTGGGCTGCGGTAGCGGCCCGGGTTCTGCACCATCAGGTATTTGACCGACGACTGATCGGTTGCGGCGGCATCGGCACGGCCAGAGTTCACTGCCTGATACATCAGGTCGACGCTGTCGTACTGATCGACCTTGGCCTTGGGCAATGCCTGATGCACCAATTCTTCGGCGTAGACGTTTTGCAGCACCGCAACGGTAACGTCATCGCCCGCTGCCTGCAGGTCTTCGATTTCCTTGTACTTGCTGTTGTTCGGCAACAGCAGGCCGACGCCTTCGCGGTAGTACGGCAGAGTGAATGCCACTTGCTGCGCGCGGCTCGCGGTGACGGTGATGAACTGGCAGCTCATGTCGACCTTGTCGGTCAGCAGGTTGGGGATACGCGCATCGGACGACTGCACCACGAACTCGACTTTACTCGGGTCGTTGAACAGTCCCTTGGCCACCATCCTGGCGATGTCGATATCAAAACCCTGCAACTTGCCGTCCGCGCCCTGAAAGTGCCACGGCGCGTTGGTGCTGCCGGTGCCCACGATCAACTTGCCACGGGCGAGAACACTGTCGAGCTTGCTGTCGGCCGCCTGGGCCAGACCCATGACCGAGGAAGAAGCCGCAAGGACAAAAACACACGCTTTGAACAACGAAGGATGGCGACGCATGGCAAGCACTCCAGAATTGTGTTTATTCCGCTATACCGGAACACGGTTTGTTACTACGGAATAGACAGCAGAAAGTGTGCCACAGGAATCTCGCGAAATCTGTAACTGCGTTGAACGCTTTTGGAATCAACAAGATATGTTTCGTGGACCAAAGGGTTTGGCCCGACCAGGAGCGAAGGAAACACCTGACAAAGCCAGGAAAGGGGTAATGCGTTCCCAACTTGGGTCAGATCGCGCCTTTGTGGTGCGAATCAGGGTGACAGTTGAGCAAAACCCGGTATCAGCGCTTTAGCGCCTGCCTGTAGACATCACCACCCTGCCGTTTCGCGACGGCTATCACCGTGACGACAGCACTTCTCGTGGTTACGCAGTCCACCTGTAATTTCTGACAGTAGACCCCGACATGCCTACTCCTTTAACGTCAAGCAACCTATCCGCTCGTTGAAAAGGACCCTTCGATGAACGTCACCAACACAACTGCCGCGCTGGCCCCGGTTTACCGCAAAGCCCTGAAAACCTGGCGTCCGGTCATTATTTATTTCGCCAATGAACATTGCCCCGCCTGCGAATGGGCCGGGCCGATCTTTCGGCAGATTGCCGAGCCTTACCGACTGCGCGCCAACATCTATATGCTCAACACCAGCCAATCGCCCAAGCACCCGAATGTCACGGGCACGCCAACCGTGCTGTTCTATAAAAACGGCAGGCTGCTGAAAAAGCTCAAAGGTATCGGCACTGAAGAAACCCTCGCACGGGATTTCGCCTCGCACATCGGCAAGACCAAAGCCCCCTTTGCCGCGCGTAAACGGAAGCATGATCTGCCTTGGCTGCGTCAGACACTTCGTACTTTGCGTACCGTCCCACATGGGCGCCTACGGAGGATGTACTGAACGAGCCTCCTCAGAGGTATGGAGTGCCTGCCAAATTGCCTTCGCGAGCAGGCTAGCTGCCACATTGAACGGCATTGCAATGTGGCAGCGAGCCCGCTCGCAAAAAGGCCGGCACAGCTTTTAGAAAACGCAAGTATTACGCGGCAGCGCGCTCCAGCAACACCCGCGTCACCCGCCGCTCTTCCACCGCTTTGACAGTCAATTGCCAGCCCTCGTATTCCAGTTGATCGCCGGTCATCGGCAAGCGATCCAGAAGACTCATCACCAACCCGGCCATCGTCTGATAATCCTCGGTCGGCTCGGCATCGAAGCCGGTACGCTGGCGAACGCGAGCCAAGGGCAGCGCGCCGCTGACCAGAAACCCGCCGCGCTCTTCGACCACGTCCGGGCCTTCGATTTCGCTGGCATCGGGTAGTTCGCCAGCGATCGATTCGAGGATGTCGGTCATGGTCAATACGCCGACGAAATCGCCAAACTCGTTGACCACGAAAGCGATGTGGGTCGAGGCCGCGCGCATCTGCTCCAGGGCATTGAGGATTGAGTAACTGTCGAGCAGATTGACGGTCTTGCGAGCCAGATGCTCCAGGTTCGGCTCGTTGCCCGCCAGATATTCCTTGAGCAGTTCCTTCTTGTGTACGAAGCCCAGCGGCTCGTCCACCGCGCCATCGCGAATCAACGGCAAGCGCGAGTAGGACGAATGCATCAACTTCGTGCGAATGGTTTCGGCGTCATCCGCAAGATCAATCAGGTCAACGTCGGCGCGCACCGTCATCAGGTTGCGAATCGGCCGTTCCGCCAGTTGCAGCACACCGCTGATCATCACCCGCTCACGACGGTCGAACAGCTCGGCCACCGGCGCTTCACCGTTGTCCAGCAGGTCGGAGATTTCCTCGCCAACCTCCTCCGCCGCCAGCTTGCGCCCGCCGAGCAGACGCATCACCGCATGGGCCGTGCGCTCGCGCATCGGCCGCACGCCCTGCATCGAACGTTTGCGCCGTGCCCGGGCGATCTGATTGAACACCTCGATCAGGATCGAGAAACCGATGGCCGCGTACAGGTAACCTTTCGGGATATGGAAGCCCAGACCTTCTGCGGTCAGGGCAAAACCGATCATCATCAGGAAGCCCAGGCACAGCATGATCACGGTCGGGTGTGCGTTGACGAAACGGGTCAGCGGTTTGCTGGCGACGATCATCAGGCCGATGGAAATGATCACGGCGATCATCATCACCGCCAGTTCATCGACCATGCCCACGGCGGTAATCACCGCGTCGAGCGAGAACACCGCGTCAAGCACCACGATCTGCGCCACGATCGGCCAGAACAGCGCGTAGGTCGTGTTGGTCGAGCGCTCGCCGACATGGCCTTCGAGGCGCTCATGCAACTCCATCGTCGCCTTGAACAACAGGAACACGCCACCGAACAGCATGATCAGATCACGACCGGAGAAGCTCTTGTCGAACACCTCGAACAACGGTTGCGTGAGCGTAACCAGCCAGGAAATGCTCGCCAACAGGCCCAGACGCATGATCAACGCCAGCGACAAGCCGATGATGCGCGCACGATCACGCTGATGCGGCGGCAGTTTGTCGGCAAGAATTGCGATGAACACCAGGTTGTCGATACCCAGCACCAGTTCCAGCACGATCAGAGTCAACAGGCCTAACCAGGCTGTGGGATCCGCTAACCATTCCATAAAACGTCTCGATCTCTCTTCAGTGAATTCAGGCGGCCGGACACGGCGAAGCGCAACGCGAAGGCTCAAGAGCCGCGTTATCAACCATAGTCGGGGGTCGGAAGACGGGATGCTGCGAAAGGATCAAGACCGCGCGAAGGCGTGCTGGAGAGTGCTGACTGGGAGGCTCCGAGAGGGTGTTCATGTAGATCCTGAATGAAAAATGGCCTTCGAGCGTACAGCGTCGACCGGCCTGCTCCACAGCGGGAAATCATTTCAAAATCTGTATGAATGACCTTGATCGGAGACTTTCAGCGTTGCCGAAAAAGCCTTCGCGAGCAGGCTCGCTCCCACAGGGTGCGAGCGGTGCGGCGGATTTCAGCGTAGACCCAGCTCATCGATATGCTGATACTGCGCTTGCAGCGCGGTCGCCAGATCCTTCGCCCGGCCCAGTCGAATCGGCCCGCGTTCGATGTCGATCAGCAATCCCGGGCACGCCAGCACCGGCAACCCCGACAGCTCTTTCAAGCGACCATCGGTCACGATCAGACAGCGTTGCTGTTCGGCGGGAAAGCGCTTGCGTCTAACCGTCAGCCATTGCTGCGCCTGTTCCAGCGCCGCGAGCAACGGCGTGCCGCCACCAGCGCCCAGACCGTCAAGCCAGGTGCTCAGGCCGCTTGAGGCCTTCAAACCTTGCACCTGCCATTTCGGCGCAGAACCACTGGCGGTCAGCAACGCCAGCCGCGCCCGCTGGCGGTAAGCATCGTCGAACAACTGCGCGAGCAGGCCCTTGGCATCGCTCAAGGCCTGATGGCGACGGGTCGAGGCCGACGCGTCGACGATCACCAGCCAGATTTCATGGGGCGAACGGGTGCGCTGTTGAAACAGCAAATCGGCGCGGCGCTGCGGGCGGCCATTGAGCAGCGTGCCCGGCCAGTTCACCGAACCGCTGCTGGCAGCGTGCCGTTGGCCCTGGCGGCCATTGTCGAGTTGTCCGGCACGGGGTCTGGCATTCGCCCCCGCGTCTGATCGGGGGCGAATGCCTAGGGCTTTTTTGCCTGTGGCGGCCAGCTCGGAACTTCGCGGCGGGCACCGGTAGCTTGCGCCGTTGCCGGCATCTCGCCCCACTGGCCCTGGCCTTCGCCGGATTTGCTGTCTGTGCCTGACGGAGATTGCGCTTGTGATTGGGCGCTGGATGAAGGTTGTTCGCGACGGCGATGGCGCAGGGCAAATTCGGCCACCGCGTCGATATCCTCTTCAGCAATCGCATCGGCCCCACGCCACGCCGCATGGGCGCGAGCCGCGCGCAACCAGACCAGATCAGCGCGCAAGCCATCGACGCCGGCGGCGAAACAACGCTCGGTAATCAACGCCAATGCCGCATCATCCAGCGGGATGGCTGCCAAGCGCTCGCGGGCGCTTTCACAGCGCGAACGCAGGATGTGTTGCTCGCTCGCCCACTGCGCGCAGAACCCTTGCGGATTGCTGTCGAAATCCAGCCGCCGGCGAATGATCTGTCCACGTTCGGCGGGCGCGGTGTGGCCGCTGAGGGCAACGTTCAAGCCGAAGCGGTCAAGCAGTTGTGGCCGCAGTTCGCCCTCTTCCGGGTTCATGGTGCCGATCAGGACGAATTTCGCCGAATGCCGATGGGAAATGCCGTCACGCTCGATCAGGTTGGTACCGCTGGCGGCGACATCGAGCAGCAGGTCGACCAGATGATCGGGCAGCAGATTGACTTCATCGACGTACAGCACGCCACCGTCAGCCTTGGCCAGGACACCGGGCGAAAACTGCGCGCGACCGTCGCTCAGGGCAGCGTCGAGATCGAGGGTGCCGACCAGGCGCTCTTCCGTGGCGCCCAGCGGCAAGGTGACGAACTGGCCGCTGGCGAGCAGATCCGCCAGGCCCCTCGCCAGCGTCGACTTGGCCATGCCGCGCGGGCCTTCGATGAGTACGCCGCCGATTTTCGGGTCGATGGCGGTCAGGCACAGGGCGAGCTTCAAGTCATCGGCGCCGACCACGGCGGAGAGCGGGAAATGCGGGGTGTCGGTCATGGGTTTCTCTTTCGTGGTCGTGGATGGTCGTGACGTTGTGGTGTGTCAGTTGTTGCCCTCACCCTAGCCTCTCCCAGAGGGAGAGGGAACAGACCGTGATGGCCTCTCGAGTTCTGTCGACGTGATGCATCGGGTCGACGCAAATTTCGACAGCGCTAAAAATCGGCCACTTCTCCCTCCGGGAGAGGGCTGGGGTGAGGGTAGCTTTTTAGCGGCTACATATCTTCCTCGATATCCAACAGCAAATTCTCCAGCGCTTCTTTATAAGCCCCCGGCTCCTGCCACATCCCGCGCTGCTGCGCTTCGAGCATGCGTTCGGTCATGTCGCGCAGCGCATGGGGATTATGCTCACGAACAAAATCCCGGGTCGCCGGATCGAGCAAATATGCCTCCGCCAGCAACGCGTACTGATGGTCGTCGATCAACTGCGTCGTCGCATCGAAGGCGAACAGATTATCAACCGTCGCCGCCAGTTCGAACGCGCCTTTGTAGCCGTGACGCTTGATTCCGTCGATCCACTTCGGATTCGCCGCGCGCGAGCGCACCACGCGGTTCAATTCTTCCTTTAAGGTACGAATCTTCGGCAGATCCGGCTGGCTGTGATCGCCGTGATAGCTGGCCGCCGCTTCGCCGCGCAGAGTCTCCACCGCCGCGAGCATGCCGCCCTGGAACTGGTAGTAATCGTTGGAATCGAGCAAGTCATGCTCGCGGTTGTCCTGGTTTTGCAGCACGGCTTGCACCTGGCTCAGGCGCTGGCTGAATTGCGCGCGGGCGGCCGTGCCCTCGTCGGCACCACCGTAAGCATAAGCGCCCCAGTTCAGGTAGACCTCGGCGAGGTCTTCGCGCGACTGCCACAGACGCCCATCGATGGCGCCTTGCACCCCGGCGCCATACGCCCCCGGTTTCGCGCCGAAGATGCGCCACCCGGCCTGACGCCGCGCGGTGTCCTCATCGACGCCCGATTGCACTAACGCCTCGCGTTCGGCACGCACCTTGGCTGCGAGTGGGTTCAAGTCATCCGGCTCGTCCAGCGCGGCCACCGCTTGCACGGCGGCGTCGAACAGGCGGATGAGATTGGCAAACGCATCACGGAAAAACCCCGAAACCCGCAGCGTCACGTCAACTCGCGGACGATCGAGCAGGCTCAGCGGCAGAATCTCGAAATCATCCACGCGCTGACTGCCCGTGGCCCAGACCGGACGCACGCCCATCAAAGCCATGGCCTGAGCGATGTCGTCGCCGCCGGTGCGCATGGTCGCGGTGCCCCAGACCGACAGGCCGAGCTGGCGCAAGTGATCGCCGTGGTCCTGCAGATGCCGTTCGAGAATCAGCGTTGCCGACTGGAATCCGATGCGCCACGCGGTGGTGGTCGGCAGATTGCGCACGTCCACCGAATAGAAGTTGCGCCCGGTCGGCAGCACGTCGAGGCGGCCACGGCTGGGCGCACCGCTGGGGCCGGCCGGGACGAAACGACCGCTGAGGGCGTCGAGCAGACCGCGCATTTCGGCGGGGCCGCAAGCGTCGAGGCGCGGGGCGACGACTTCGCGCAGATGGTCGAGTATCGAATCAACCTCAGCCCAACCCGCCCCTTGTGGGAGCGAGCCTGCTCGCGAACTCGGTGTGTCATTCAACAATGATTTACCTGACGCACCGCTTTCGCGAGCAGGCTCGCTCCCACAGGGGACATTCAGTGCTTGGAAGATCAGGTCTGCGGCGAAGAGTTCGAGGCGTTCGCGGGTGTCGCCGGCGGTGCGCCAGACTTCTTCGCTGATGGCCTGCAACTCGATCGGACACGGGCCATTCCAAGGATCGGCCAATGCACAATCCAAGGGGTCGAAGCCCAACTCAAACGCCTTGGCCAACGCTCGCAACAAGCTCGACTGCGCGCCTTTACCGTCACCGCGCGGGATGCGCAGCAACGCCAGCAAGGTGTCGATACGCAAGCGCCCGCTCGGCGATTCACCAAAAATGTGCAACCCATCGCGAATCTGCGATTCCTTCAGATCGCACAGATAAGTGTCGAGACGCGGCAACCAGATCGCCGCATCGGCATCGCTGTCCAGCGCTGCATCCAGTTGCAGCTCGCGGTCGATCTGCGTGTCCCGCACCAATTGCAGAATGTCGCGCTGCAACTCGCGGGCACGGCGCGGATCGAGCAGTTGCGCCTCGTAATATTCGTCGGCCAGCAACTCCAGATTGCGCAGCGGCCCATAGGTTTCGGCGCGGGTCAGCGGTGGCATCAAGTGGTCGATGATCACCGCTTGCGTGCGCCGTTTGGCCTGGGCACCCTCGCCCGGATCGTTGACGATAAACGGATAGATATTCGGCAACGGCCCGAGCAGCGCGTCGGGCCAGCAGTTTTCCGACAGCCCAACACCTTTGCCCGGCAGCCATTCGAGATTGCCGTGCTTGCCGACGTGGATCACGCCGTGGGCGCCGTAGGTGTTGCGCAACCAGAAATAGAAGGCCAGATAGCCGTGCGGCGGGACCAGATCCGGGTCGTGATACACCGAGCTGGGATCGACCTGATAACCGCGGGCCGGCTGGATGCCGACAAAGGTCAGACCGAAACGCAGACCGGCGATCATCAGCCGGCCGTCGCGACACATCGGATCGTTGTGTGGCGATCCCCAGCGCTCGAGTACCGCCGCGCGATTCGCCTCCGGCAACGCGTTGAACATTGCCAGGTAATCGTCCATCGCCAGGCTTTGCTGGCACGGGCGCAGGTCGAGACTGTCGAGGTCGTTGCTGACACCGCCGAGCAATTGCTGGATCAGCTCGGTGCCGCTATCGGGCAACTCGGCCGTGACCGGATAACCCTCTTCGCGCAAAGCGCGGAGGATGTTCAGCGCCGCCGCTGGCGTATCGAGGCCGACACCGTTGCCGATGCGGCCGTCGCGGGTCGGGTAGTTGGCGAGGATCAGCGCGATGCGTTTTTCGCCATTGGGCACCCGCCCCAGAGCAATCCAGCGCCGCGCCAGTTCGGCGACGAAATCCATGCGTTCAGGTTGGGCGCGATAACAGACCACATCGGACTGGCTGCGCTCGCTGCGCCAGGCCAGATCCTTGAAGCTGATCGGGCGGCTGATGATGCGTCCGTCAAGTTCGGGCAAAGCAATGTGCATCGCCAGATCGCGCGGCCCGAGGCCCTGCTCGCTGTCGCGCCAGCCAGGCTCGTTGTCCTGGGCGCAGATCGCTTGAATCACCGGGATGTTGCGGCGAAACGGGCGCAGATGCGGCGCTTCGGGGCTGGACTGGGCAAAACCGGTGGTGTTGAGAATCACCCCCGCCTCGACTTCATCCAGCCAGTCCTCGACCACCGACAGACAACCTGGTTCTTTCAGACTGGCCACCGCGATCGGCAGCGGATTGAGCCCGGCTGCCTGCAAACGCTGACAGAACACATCGATGAACGCCGTGTTCGCCGCCTGCAAATGCGAGCGATAAAACAACAGCGCCGCCACGGGTTGACCATGCAGCCATTCGGCTTGCCAGTCACTCAGGGCAGCGCTGTTTTTCTGTGGGTGATAAATCGCCGTGCGCGGCAGGGTTTGCGGCTCGCTCCACGGGTAATCGCGGGCGAACCATTGGTTGCCCAGGCAACGGAAGAAATCCAGCGCGTTACCCATGCCGCCCTGACGCAGGAATTGCCAGAGTCGATCGCGCACTTCGGCGCTGACCGTGCTCAAGTCGCTGAGTTCGGGATCCGGGCGGTCATCGCCGGGCACCAGAATCAGTTGCACGCCGCGTTCGGACAACTCGACCAGCCGCTCGACACCGTAGCGCCAATAGGCGATGCCGCCGTGCAGTGAGATCAGAATGACCTTGGCGTGGCGCAGCACTTCGTCGACATACAGATCGACAGAGGCATGATTCTGGACCTGCATCGGGTTGGCCAGACGCAGGCTCGGATAATCATCGGGCAGTTGCTGCGCAGCCTCGGCGAGCAGCGCCAGGCTGGAATCGCCGCTGCACAGGATCACCAGCTCGGCGGGGGTTTGTCCGAGGTCGGCAATGTTGTCGTCCGAGACGAATCCGCCGGGCTGGGTCCTGAGCAGGTGCATGGCTTAAACGCTGAGCGCAGCGCGCAATTGCGCTTCGAGTTGTGCCGCATCAAGCTCCTGACCGATCAGCACCAGACGCGTGACGCGCGCTTCTTCGGCGCCCCACTGACGGTCGAAATGCTTGTCGAAACGCGTGCCCACGCCCTGGATCAACAGGCGCATCGGCTTGTTCGGAATCGCCGCGAAGCCTTTGACCCGCAGGATGCCGTGCTGCACCACCAGTTGCGTCAGCGCGTCGAGCAGCAGGCTTTCGTCGGCTTGCGGCAATTCGATGGAGATCGAATCGAAGGCGTCATGATCGTGATCGTCGTCATCACCGTCGTGGTGATGATCGTGGTGGCTGTGGCGGCTGTCGATATGCTCTTCAGAGCCGGCACCGAGGCCGATCAACACGTCGAGCGGCAGGCGGCCGTTGCTGGCTTCGATGATTTTCACTGCTGGCGGCAGCTCTTCGGCGACTTCAGCGCGTACGCGAGCCAGATCTTCCGGGCTGGTCTGGTCGGCTTTGTTGAGGATCACCAGGTCAGCGCTGGCCAGTTGATCGGCGAACAGTTCATGCAGCGGCGACTCGTGATCAAGGTTCGGATCGAGCTTGCGCTGGGCATCGACCTGATCCGGGAACGCAGCGAATGTGCCTGCGGCGACCGCCGGGCTATCGACCACGGTGATGACTGCGTCGACGGTGCAGGCACTGCGAATTTCCGGCCACTGGAAGGCTTGCACCAACGGCTTGGGCAGAGCCAGGCCGGAGGTTTCGATGAGAATGTGATCGAGGTCACCGCGACGGGCGACCAGTTCGCGCATCACCGGGAAGAATTCTTCCTGCACGGTGCAGCACAGGCAGCCGTTGGCCAGCTCATAAACGCGGCCGCTGGCCTCTTCTTCGGTGCAGCCGATGGTGCATTGCTTGAGGATTTCACCGTCGATGCCCAGCTCGCCAAACTCGTTGACGATCACCGCGATGCGCCGGCCCTGAGCGTTGTCGAGCATGTGCCGCAGCAGCGTGGTTTTGCCCGAACCGAGGAAACCGGTGACGATGGTGACGGGGAGTTTGGCCAGTGTTTTCATCGGTATGCCCTTTGGCAAGCGGCGGGCATACGGGACGAGAACCGGCAGCGCGCGTGCACGCCGGAAGCATTCGCCACCGGATCACCCCGCCCGGTTGTAGTGAGAATCTGTGACGAGGCAGGTCTCCTGGCTGACGGCGTTCAGGCGTTGTGCCTGGCGTCCATTGCGCCTTCCCGCTGGCTCATCGGTTGAGCTGGCAGTGGCGTGGCAACGAACATCACCGTTCACAGTTGCGGGGGCAGCCGCGGCTTTGACCGCGTTCCCTTCTTAGCTTCGGCGAGTGCCGAAGAACCTCGAAAGCGCAAGGCTACGCATGGGTCCGTCGTGGGTCAATGGTCGGTGAGTCTGAAACTGGGGGTATATCCGTTGCTGCGGTAACGGCTTCTTATGGTTTCGCTCTTACAGCGAGTCCCTTTTTCAAACGCCAAAAAGGAACCAAAAGGCTTTGCCCCGGCGTACGGCCCGCTCGCTGGGGCTCGGGGTACCTTCGTTACGGGACCGATCCGGGCGCAGCGGCTACGGTTTGCTTCGCTGCACCTCCTTCCGCTGTGTACGACTGCGTCGTACGGTCGCTGCGCTCCCACCCCCGGATCGATCCCGTAACGAAGCCTGCCGAAGGGGCAAAAGATCAAAAGCCAGAGCAAAAGCAAAGGCAAAGGCAAAGGCAAAAGCAAAAGATCGCAGCCTTCGGCAGCTCCTACAGTTGGATCGCGCACCAGCTCAAGAACAGGTCGGCTGTCAGGCCGCCTTCGCGAGCAGGCTCGCTCCCACAAAAGCAAAAGCAAAGCAGCGCAGCTGCCCGCGGCGCAGCCGCCCCACTCAACAATGAGCGCAAGCTCGAGTGCTCTTGATCTTGATCCACCGGCGACGTCGGAAGGCTGAGTGGAGGGATTGATCCGGGCGTGGGAGCGCAGCGACCGTACGACGCAGTCGTACACAGCGAGTGTAGGTGCAGCGAAGCAAACCGGAGCCGCTGCGCCCGGATCAGTCCCGGAGCGAAGGAACCCGAGCCTGCGAGGGCCGAACGTAGGAGCAAGCCTTTTTGGGTACTTTTTCGGCGTTTGGAAAAAGTGCCTCGCCGTAAGGGCGAAACCGTAATCAGCAACACCCGCAGCAACGGATATACACACAAAAACATCAGAAAAATACCCCCACCGCAGTACCGAAAACTCCCGGAAATTGACTAAAAACCCAAACCCATGTTCTCCTGCACACCTTGTTACGGGTGCCCTTCACAGGGTGAAACGGGAAACCGGTGAATCATGTGCTTTACTCAAAGCCATGTCAGTCCGGTGCTGCCCCCGCAACGGTAAGCGAGCGAAGCGTCAGATCCACTGTGCCCCGGCATGGGAAGGTGATGCTTGCAGGTCGGCGACCAGCCAACCCCTCGCGAGCCCGGAGACCGGCCCGCAACACCCAGCGCGCGCAAGCGCCGCTGAACACAAACAAACCCGCGGTGGGCGGGCGCTGTTCGAAATCCCTGCGTGCCCGGCCCGCAGGGATTTTCATGCGCTCTGTTTACCCGCTGACATTTCAGAGGGAAGCGCTATGTCGATCATCAGTAACACCGTCAGCCACACTGACCACATCTCCAGCAGCACCACACTCGGCCAACGCGTCGCCGCCGCCCTCTTCGCCTCGATCCTCGGTGCCAGCCTGGTCTGGTTCGCCGGTTTCTCGCACATCGAAGCGGTGCACAACGCCGCCCACGATACCCGCCACAGCGCCGCGTTCCCGTGCCACTGAGGCCTGCCGAAATGATCAAACGTATCGCGCAAACCGCAGGCTTCACCGGCTTGCTGGCCGCCCTGCTGCTGACCCTGCTGCAGAGTTTCTGGGTATCGCCACTGATTCTGCAGGCCGAAACCTTCGAGAAATCCGAACCGGTCGCGCAAGTCCACGAACACGCCGCCGGCACCGCCGCCCACAGCCATGATGGCGAAGCCTGGGAGCCGGAAGACGGCTGGCAGCGTGTGGTCTCGACCACTGGCGGTAATCTGGTGGTGGCAGTGGGTTTCGCCTTGATGCTCGCCGGCCTGTACACCTTGCGCGCGCCGACCAAGACCTCGCAAGGGCTGCTCTGGGGTCTGGCCGGTTACGCCACGTTCGTTCTTGCGCCGACCCTGGGCCTGCCACCTGAATTGCCGGGCACAGCCGCCGCCGATCTGGCTTCGCGGCAGATCTGGTGGATCGGCACTGCCGCTTCGACCGCTGTCGGCCTGGCACTGATCGCTTTCAGCCGTCACTGGCTGATGAAGCTTCTTGGTGTAGCGATTCTCGCCGTGCCGCATGTGATCGGCGCGCCGCAACCGCAGGTGCATTCGATGCTCGCTCCAGAGGCACTGGAAACCCAGTTCAAAATCGCTTCGCAGCTGACCAACGTCGCGTTCTGGCTGGCCTTGGGCTTGATCAGTGCATGGTTGTTCCGCCGCAAAAGCGCAGGCCCATATCAAGCATGACCGATGACCGCGCAGCGCCGACCTTCGTGGTCGGCCTCGGCTGCCAGCGCGGCTGCCCGGCCAGTACGCTGCGTGCATTACTCGACCAGGCTTTGCAGGCACACCGCATCGAACTGCGAGCGGTCAAGGCTCTGGCGAGTATCGATCTCAAACGCGACGAACCGGGGTTGCTGGAACTGGCCACACAGTTGAACCTGCCGCTGCAGTATTTCAACAGTGCCGAGCTGGCGACCTACCAGCAGCGCCTCAGCCATCAATCGCAAATCGCCTTTGAGCGCACCGGCTGCTACGGCGTGGCGGAAAGCGCCGCGCTGGCGCTGGCCGAGCAACTGATTCAGGCGCCGGCGAAACTGCTGATTCCTCGGCAGAAATATGCGCAGGCCACGCTGGCATTGGCCGGCGCTGCATAAAATCCCGATAATCCCCGCCATCGATCATGAGCACACTTCATCTGCAGTGTGCCTGCGCCTCTTCACAAGGATTCAACGATGACCGTCTACTTCATCGGCGCCGGCCCCGGCGACCCGGAACTCATCACCGTCAAAGGCCAACGGCTGATTCGCAGCTGCCCGGTGATCATTTATGCCGGCTCGCTGGTACCCGCAGCGGTGCTGGAAGGTCATCAGGCCGAAATCGTGGCCAACAGCGCCGAACTGCATCTGGAACAAATCATCGATTTGATCAGGAGCGCCCATGCCAAAGGCCAGGATGTGGCCCGTGTGCATTCGGGGGATCCAGGTCTGTACGGCGCGATTGGTGAGCAGATCCGCCACTTGCGTGAGCTGAGCATTCCTTTCGAGATCATCCCTGGCGTGACCGCCACAGCGGCATGCGCAGCACTGCTGGGCGCAGAGCTCACTCTGCCGGACATTTCGCAAAGCGTGATCCTGACCCGTTACGCCGACAAGACCGCGATGCCCGCCGGCGAAGAACTGGCGAGCCTGGCGCAGCACGGCGCGACCATGGCGATCCACTTGGGGGTCAATCATCTGGAAAAAATACTGGTTGAACTGCTGCCGCATTACGGCGCGGACTGCCCGATTGCCGTTATTCACCGCGCGACATGGCCGGATCAGGACTGGGTGGTAGGTACATTGGCGGACATTGCCGCAAAGGTCGAGGCCAAAGGCTTTCGGCGTACGGCGCTGATCTTGGTTGGCAGGGTGCTGGGCAGCGAGGTGTTCAGCGAATCATCGTTGTATCGCGCCGGGCATGCGCATCTTTATCGCCCTTGAAGATGCCTTCGCGAGCAGGCTCGCTCCCACAGGTCATTGCATTTCAATGTGGCAGCGAGCCTGCTCGCGAATGGGGGCGGCAAGAGTTGCCCATAAAAAAACGGCGCTCACGGGGCGCCGTTTTTCATGTTCACAGCGAACGCCTTAGTAGTAGGCGTTTTCTTTCTGCGTGTGGTCGGTCACGTCGCGAACGCCCTTGAGCTCAGGAATGCGCTCGAGCAAGGTGCGCTCAATGCCTTCCTTCAAGGTTACGTCGGCCTGGCCGCAGCCCTGGCAACCGCCACCGAACTGCAACACAGCGATGCCGTCCTCGACAACGTCGATCAGGCTGACCTGACCGCCGTGGCTGGCCAGCCCCGGGTTGATCTCGGTTTGCAGGTAGTAGTTGATGCGCTCGTTGACCGGGCTGTCGGCATTGACCATCGGCACTTTGGCATTCGGTGCCTTGATGGTCAGTTGGCCGCCCATGCGGTCGGTGGCGTAATCAACGACCGCGTCATCAAGAAACGCTTCGCTGAAGGAATCGATGTAGGCGGTGAAGCTTTTCAGCCCCAGCGCGGTGTCTTCAGGCTTCTCTTCGCCTGGCTTGCAGTAGGCAATGCAGGTTTCGGCGTACTGGGTACCAGGCTGGGTGATGAAGACACGGATGCCGATGCCCGGGGTGTTCTGCTTGGAGAGCAGATCAGCCAGGTAATCATGGGCGGCGTCGGTAATGGTAATAGCGGTCATAAAAACTCCTCGCAGGCGTGGGCGCAGTTTACGCCAATCGGCGCGGCTGACAAAGTCCTAGTATTTTTGTCGGGAAAGAATCCCGGGCACACGCCTGCGAATACTCAAAGATTCTCGTACCGGTTCATATCCAGCACGCCCTCTTCCACCGGGTCGGTTTCATGGATGTACTGGCTCAGATCGTGGAAATACAGCCAGAACTGCGGATGACTGCGCCGAATGCCCCAGCGCTCGACGATCTTTTCGAACCGATTGGCATCCCTGGCGTTTTCCATGGCATCGACAAACGCCGGCACCTGCTCGGCCGGTACGTTGAACATGAAGTTCGGGTAACTGCTGAGCACGCCCGGATAGATCGTCAAGGTGTCGAGTCCCGGCTGATAGCGCCGCGACTCACCGAGCAAAAACGCCACGTTGCTGTGGGCGCGGTTGCGCAGCAGGCTGTAAACCTCGCGCTTGCCGCTGGCGGTTTCAACGCGCAGCAAGGTCGCTTCGGGCAACTGGTCAATGACTTTCAGCCCTGCGGCCGGGCGCGAGGCCAGACGGCTCAAAGCCTGCTCGGCATTCTGCAACGCCGGATCGATATTCGGTCGCGAGCAATAAGCGCCGTCGCAGCGATTGATCGGGTCTGGCCGCGCGTTCAGATCACCGTAGCGCGCCAGCAACTGCATGGCGAAATCGTGTTTCGGGTCTTTTTCGTCGAGCTTCAATGCGGTCGGTTTGTCGTCATCGATGGCCTCGTAATCGAGCCACATCTTGAATTGGCCGCCGTCCTGGTACCAATCGTTGAGGTAATCCTCACGCGAGTCGGCGGGCATAAGGCGCAGGAAGTTCTGTTCCGCGCCGTTACGGATCAGGTCGAAATACAGACGGGTCTGCGCCTGATGGGAAACGTTGCCGAACACGTCGAAATTGACCGCGAGCTGGTAGTAGGTGCGTTCCAGCAGCGGATAGTCGAACAGCCACATGGTTTGCGGCACCTCTCCGATAAGCCCCTTGGTCACCGAAGCGCTGTCGAAGTGGCGGAAAATGCTCAGCAAGGCGTTGTCGTTGCCGGCCCACAGCGTCGACCAGCTCGGCGCCGGCAGATCGGCATAGCTGTCACGGCGCAGTGCCTCGTATTCGTTGCGCTTGTCGCGATAGTTGCGCCACAGGCTCAGCACGCTGCCGACATCGTCGTTCTGCCCCGGCATCGCCAGCAGCGGCGTGGCCTGGCCGCGGTAGTTCGGGTCGGTGATATAGAGATCATGTTCCGGCGCCTGGAACAGCGCCCAGAAGTTGTCGCGGATCACGTCGGTCGCGATCTGCCCACGGCACACCGGGCCGCGAATGAAGGTGCGGACGAAGTATTCGGCGTTATCGAGCATGAACTGATAGCGCGCCTGCGCCGGAATCGCTTCGAAAGTGGCAAACGGATTGGCACGGCTTTGCGGCCCGTAACCCGGTAACGCGTTGACCTGCCAGTTGCCGCTGTAGAACAGGCTCTTGATCCGGGCCATTTTCGCCGCGCTCAGCGGATAAGTGATGTGCGTCTTGTGCACGATCACCCCTTGCACCGGCCACAAGCGGTAATACACCTGCGTGCCCGGGTCGTCGTTGGGGCGGCGCGTGGCGATCAGGTCGATCGGCTGGCCGCTCGGCGTACGCGAACGCACCCACTGGAAATAATGCCCCGGCTCACCGTCCTTGAAATAGATGTGCGCCAGATACCAGTGCTCGAACAGCCAGCGCCCGACCAGACTTTGCCGAGCACCGGGAGCATTGAGCAGGTTCTCCCACTGCAAGATCTGCATGGCCTCTTTGGCAGTCGGCGCCAGGCTCTGCTCATCAATCGGCGCGCCAGACGCCAGCCAGCGCTGCAAGGTCTGGTATTGCTGGTCGGTCAGACCGGTGACGGCCAGCGGCATACCCTCTTTCGGGTGCGCGCCGGCATATCCGTCGAACTCCGCAGGCATTGCGCATAGATTGTTGCGATTGAGCCCAAGAACAATCTCTTCTGGCAGCTTGGCGTTCGGCGTCAGCGGCGTCTTGTGGCCGAGTTCAAGCATCCGTGCCATCAGCGCGGCCTGGCTGCCCTGGGCATCGAGTACCGAATAGAAGTCTTTCTGCTGCCAGGCGCGCTTGCCGAAGGCGTCGTAAAACAAGCGCGTGGTCGGTGCAGCCTGGGTACGTTCGCCGTCATATACCGGCATCTTGCTCGCGCCACGGGCGGCGCCTTCGCCGCTGCCGAGATTGAGCTGACAGGCCGAGTCATAGCACGCATGGCAGGCTACGCACTTTTCGGTGAAGATCGGTTGGATGTCTCGGCTGTAGGAGATGGAAGAAGAAATGGCGGGATCTTGCGCCGCAACGCTCCCGCTCAGGACCAGCAACCATAAACTGATGAAGCGGTGCGGCATGCTGCTGATCTCGATGATAAAAAAAGGCTGCGATTCTACCGTTATGACGCTCGTACCAACATGAGCGATATTCATGCAAAAGCTGCACATGCTCCAAAAGCGCACAGGTTTGCTATGATCGCGCTCCTTCGTAATGGTCTTTCCGAGTAGTCCACATGTCCGATCGCAGCGTCCGCCTTCAAGCTCTCAAGCAAGCCCTCAAAGAGCGCATCCTGATTCTCGACGGCGGGATGGGCACGATGATCCAGAGCTACAAGCTCGAAGAACAGGATTATCGCGGCAAGCGCTTCGCGGACTGGCCGAGCGACGTCAAGGGCAACAACGACCTGCTGGTGATCACCCGTCCGGACGTGATCGGCGGTATCGAAAAAGCCTATCTGGACGCCGGCGCCGACATTCTCGAAACCAATACCTTCAACGCCACGCGCATTTCCATGGCCGATTACGGTATGGAAGAGCTGGCGTACGAGTTAAACGTAGAAGGCGCACGTCTGGCGCGCAAGATTGCCGACGCCAAGACCGCCGAAAACCCGGCCAAGCCGCGCTTCGTGGCCGGCGTGCTTGGCCCGACCAGCCGCACCTGCTCACTGTCGCCCGACGTCAACAACCCCGGCTACCGCAACGTCACCTTCGATGAGCTGGTGGAAAACTACACCGAAGCCACCAAAGGCCTGATCGAGGGCGGCGCCGACCTGATCCTGATCGAAACCATTTTCGACACCCTCAACGCCAAAGCGGCGATCTTTGCCGTGCAAGGTGTGTTCGAAGAGCTGCACGTCGAATTGCCGATCATGATTTCCGGGACCATCACCGACGCCTCCGGCCGTACGTTGTCGGGCCAGACCACCGAGGCGTTCTGGAACTCGGTAGCGCACGCCAAGCCGATTTCCGTAGGCCTGAACTGTGCCCTCGGCGCCAGCGAACTGCGCCCGTACCTGGAAGAGCTGTCGAACAAGGCCAGCACCCACGTATCCGCGCACCCGAACGCCGGCCTGCCGAATGAATTCGGCGAGTACGACGAACTGCCCTCGCAAACCGCCAAAGTCATCGAGGAATTCGCCCAGAGCGGTTTCCTCAACATCGTCGGCGGCTGCTGCGGCACCACCCCGGGGCACATCGAAGCGATTGCCAAAGCTGTGGCCGGTTACGCGCCGCGGCAGATTCCGGACATCCCCAAGGCCTGCCGCCTTTCGGGTCTGGAGCCGTTCACCATTGATCGCAGCTCGCTGTTCGTCAACGTCGGCGAGCGCACCAACATCACCGGTTCGGCAAAATTCGCCCGCCTGATCCGTGAAGACAACTACACCGAAGCCCTCGAAGTCGCGCTGCAGCAGGTCGAGGCCGGCGCGCAGATCATCGACATCAACATGGACGAGGGCATGCTCGATTCGAAGAAGGCCATGGTGACCTTCCTCAATCTGATCGCCGGCGAACCGGATATCTCGCGCGTGCCGATCATGATCGACTCGTCGAAATGGGAAGTCATCGAAGCCGGCCTCAAGTGCATCCAGGGCAAGGGCATCGTCAACTCGATCAGCATGAAAGAAGGCGTCGAGCAGTTCATCCATCACGCCAAGCTGTGCAAGCGCTACGGCGCTGCGGTGGTGGTGATGGCCTTCGACGAAGCCGGCCAGGCCGACACCGAAGCGCGCAAGAAAGAGATCTGCAAACGCTCCTACGACATTCTGGTCAACGAAGTCGGCTTCCCGCCGGAAGACATCATCTTCGACCCGAACATCTTCGCCGTCGCCACCGGCATCGAAGAGCACAACAACTACGCCGTCGACTTCATCAATGCCTGCGCCTACATCCGCGACGAGCTGCCGTATGCGCTGAGCTCCGGCGGCGTGTCCAACGTGTCGTTCTCGTTCCGTGGCAACAACCCGGTGCGTGAGGCGATTCACTCGGTGTTCCTGCTCTACGCGATCCGCGCCGGGCTGACCATGGGCATCGTCAACGCCGGTCAACTGGAGATCTACGATCAGATCCCGGTCGAGCTGCGCGACGCGGTCGAAGACGTGATCCTCAATCGCACCCCGGACGGCACCGACGCCCTCCTCGCCATCGCTGACAAGTACAAGGGCGACGGTAGCGTCAAGGAAGCCGAGACCGAAGAGTGGCGTAACTGGGACGTCAACAAACGTCTGGAACACGCGCTGGTCAAGGGCATCACCACGCACATCGTCGAAGACACCGAAGAATCCCGGCAGTCGTTTGCGCGGCCGATCGAAGTGATCGAAGGCCCGTTGATGTCCGGCATGAACATCGTCGGCGACCTGTTCGGCGCCGGCAAAATGTTCCTCCCGCAAGTGGTGAAATCCGCCCGCGTGATGAAGCAGGCCGTGGCGCACTTGATCCCGTTCATCGAACTGGAGAAAGGCGACAAGCCGGAAGCCAAGGGCAAGATCCTCATGGCCACGGTCAAGGGCGACGTGCACGACATCGGCAAGAACATCGTTGGCGTGGTGCTTGGTTGCAACGGCTATGACATCGTCGACCTCGGCGTGATGGTCCCGGCCGAGAAGATCCTGCAGGTCGCCAAAGAAGAAAAATGCGACATCATCGGCCTTTCCGGCCTGATCACCCCGTCGCTGGACGAGATGGTCCACGTTGCCCGCGAAATGCAGCGTCAGGACTTCCATCTGCCACTGATGATCGGTGGCGCGACCACCTCCAAGGCGCACACTGCGGTGAAGATCGAGCCGAAGTACAGCAACGATGCCGTGGTCTACGTGACCGACGCCTCGCGCGCCGTCGGCGTGGCAACCCAGTTGCTGTCCAAGGAACTCAAGGCCGGTTTCGTCGAGAAGACCCGCCTGGAATACATCGACGTGCGCGAGCGCACTTCCAATCGCAGCGCCCGCACCGAACGCCTGAGCTATGCCGCCGCCATCGCCAAGAAGCCGCAATTCGACTGGGCCAATTATCAGCCAGTGGTACCGACCTTCACCGGCAGCAAGGTGCTCGACAATATCGATTTGAACGTGCTGGCCGAGTACATCGACTGGACGCCTTTCTTCATTTCCTGGGACCTGGCCGGCAAGTTCCCGCGCATCCTCGAAGACGAAGTGGTCGGTGAGGCCGCCACTGCGCTATACAAGGACGCCCGGGAAATGCTCACCAAACTGATCGACGAAAAGCTGATCAGCGCCCGTGCGGTGTTCGGTTTCTGGCCAGCCAATCAAGTCAACGAAGACGACATCGAGCTGTACGACGATAACGGCAAGCCATTGGCCAAGCTGCATCACTTGCGCCAGCAGATCATCAAGACCGACGGCAAGCCGAACTTCTGCCTCGCCGACTTCGTTGCGCCCAAAGACAGCGAAGTCACCGACTACGTCGGCGGCTTCATTACCACCGCCGGCATCGGCGCCGAAGAAGTGGCCAAGGCTTATCAGGACGCTGGCGACGACTACAACTCGATCATGGTCAAGGCCCTCGCCGACCGCTTGGCCGAGGCCTGCGCCGAATGGCTGCACCAGCAAGTGCGTAAAGAACATTGGGGTTACGCCAAGGATGAAACCCTCGACAACGATGCACTGATCAAAGAGCAATACCGTGGCATCCGCCCCGCTCCCGGCTACCCGGCCTGCCCGGATCACACCGAGAAAGCCGCGCTGTTCACCCTGCTCGATCCAGAGGCTGCCGAAATGCGCGCCGGGCGCAGTGGTGTGTTCCTCACCGAACACTACGCAATGTTCCCCGCCGCTGCGGTCAGCGGCTGGTACTTTGCTCATCCGCAGGCGCAATACTTTGCCGTCGGCAAGATCGACAAGGATCAGGTGCAGAGCTACACCGCACGCAAGGGACAGGATCTGAGCGTGACCGAGCGTTGGCTGGCGCCGAATCTGGGTTACGACAGCTGAGGCTTGTTGCAAAGCCGATCCGGGAGTTTGCGATTCCCGGATCGGGTCAGTTCCTCAGTCCCGACGCGAGGACGGCCCCGGTTGCGGTGACGCCGGGCGTGTCTGCGAATCCCCTGCAGCGACCCGCGCAAGGTTTACCAGTTCCTGGCGAGACAGCTCCTTGAGTTTGTCGGTGCGTGCCTGCGCCAGCTCGATTTCCAACTGGCTCATCGCTTCCACGTACAGTCTCCGCGAGTCCTCGTCGTTCCACTTGTCTGGATGCGCATCCTCGACTTCTTCCTGACGGTGTGTGGCGCTGCGTTCAAGCTCATCGAAGATGGCGGCGTGTCGGTCGCGCATGTAGCGAATCCAGTAATCGCGGGCAATCAGGTCCTCAAGGAACAGGCCTGACGCTTCGTCGGCCAGCACAGAAGCGCGTGCCTCGCTCAGCAGTTGTCCCTCGATCGGTGTCCTGTACAACATGTGATCCGGTTGCGCAGGCAGCTCTAACCCGTCGGGCCAGCCGCGCGTCATGCCGATTCGGTACTGCAGACGGATTTCGGCCCGGTCCTGGAACCTGCCAGCTGCTTCCGCCAGCCTGTCGACCCTTTCCAGTCGGAACAGGCGCCGCGTCAGCTCGACCAACGCCATGCCGCGCTGATCAGGCAGATGGCGTGGGATGTCGCGCAATGCGGTGTATTCATAGACCCGCGTTTCCAGCTCACTGAACGACAGTATTCGGCCATCGGGGCAGGTGCCGTGAGTCGCGGAGTTGAAGAAGAGCAACTCGCGCAACTCCGTGTTTTCGCTTGCCGCTTCTATCACCCGCCATACCCGTTGCGTCAGATCAGCGCCCGACACACTGAAATCGGCAGTGTCGTGCAACATCGACAGCAGGTGAAAGAACGCCTCATGGTTGGGTTCGCGCGCCAATTGCAGCCATAGCGCTTGCCGCGTTTCGCGCGTCTGGGTCCGGGTGTAATTGAGCCAGGTGTTCATTGCCTGCTCATCTACGTCTTGCTGCGGATTGGCGATGATTTCGTCTGCTTCCACGGCTTCATGCCTGTCCACGCGTCCGGCACCGCCGGCATTACTGTCATCGCTATCGCTACTGTCGGAATCAAAAGGCGTATCGGGCTCGCTTTCGGACGTCGCTTCATACTCGGTAATTGCGCGCTCGAGAGAGGCAAACGAATACCCCATGACGCCACGGTTCGCGTTAGCCGCACTGTAGTCCCTGAGCTGTTCCAGACTCTCGAGAGGCAGTCGGTTTCCGCGCAGGTCGGTGCCTGCCACAAGTCGCTCATGGTTGCCATCCAGCAGCGTGTCGGGAAATAGGGAAATACGGTTGCCAAGAAGATTGAGAGTTTGCAAATGCTCCAGTGCCTGTACCCCATCAGGCCAGTGGCTTATCGAATTGAGAGACAGATTCAGGCGCTCGATCCGGGTGAGTGCGCTGGCGTTGAATTGGCTCAGTTGGTTATGACTCAGATCCAGCGAACGCAGGCGATTGCCCATTTGCTGCAAAACGCCAGGCGCTTCAGCAAAATAGTTAATGCGTAGCTCCAGATGCTCCAGCCTGTGCAATGTACCGACAGCCTCCGGTAGCCCCTCCAGATTGTTGGAGTTAAGCACCAGCGTGGTCAGTTCAGGGAAAGCGCTGCAAAAATCATTCAGGCTCTGCAAGGAAAACCCTACCGAAGTCAGGTCGAGCGTTCGTACTTGCGTAAACGCGTTCGACAGAGGCGGCAACTCAACAATGTACAAGCCGCTGAGGTCGAGCTTGCGACCCGCTTCTTCGGTATGACGGGTCAGTCCATCGACCCAGCAATCACGGATTCTCATCGCCGTGAAGACTCTGTCTTGCGTCGAAACCCTCGCGGCCGCCGGCTTGAAGATCCAACCGTTCAACTGACGCGTCAGCGCCTCGTCACTCTCTCGCCAGTCCTTGATCCGGGCATCAATCTGCGCTTCATCCAACCCTGCGCCGCCCAACCGCGCAATACAGTGCTGGGCCTGTTCCTGGGAAAGGTCCGGATTCAATTCCCGCAACCGCCTGACCAGACCTGCGCTACCTTCAGCCGCAGATGACGCAGTACGCAGTGGTAACAGAAACTCGTGGATCCGGGAAAACGCGGTGCCTGGCACCGAGGTGTTCGCAGCGACCAGGTAGCCGGCCGGCTGACTTTCATAGCTTTTCAATGCACCTCGAGGCAAACCGTTGCTCGCCTCGATACGCCCGCGCGCCGCCGTCAGAGCTGCCTCTGCCTCAGCGCTGAACGGGTTCCCGGTCAGATGGCTCTTGAGCAATACGCTGTCGATGGCAAGAACGCGCTCGGGCAGCGAATCGAGGCTGTTGTCTCGCAGATCCAGCCACTTCAACCCGGACAGATTTTCCGCCCCCGCTGGCCACGTTTGAAGGCTATTGCCACTCAAATCCACCACTTCGAGCTTCGGCATGGCCGTCACGTCCAGCGCCGTCAAACGGTTGCGCCGCAAGTTCAGAAACTCAAGCGCCTTGAGCTCGGCGAACTGGCTTTGAATTTCCCCCGTAGAGGTGATCTGGTTGCTGGACAGGTCCAGCCGCGTCAGCTGCGCAAAATCCGCCGGTTTCACCGGCAACTCGGTCAATCCGCAGCCTGTGATTTGCAGCGTCCGCACGCCGCTGAACGCTTGCAGAAAAGCCTGAATCTGTCCAGCCGGCACGTTCAACCGATCCAGACGTAAGGTCTGCACATGGGAAAATGTACCGGCCGGCAATGGCACGAGCTCGCTGATGGCCGCGCCATGGTTCAAACCGTCTGTGTCAGACAGCTCGAATACCAGAGAATCGTCCCCCAGGTCGAGCAGGCGATAGCGTTTGCGTACGCTCGCGCGCCAGTTTTCCTCAAGCTCACGCACCACCGCGCTGTTCGGCGGCGACTGCCAGCGCGGCTCGCGTGCAGCGCCACGCAGGCCATCGGACGTCGTCGGTTGATAAAACCGGCGGAAGATCCCGGCGTGTTCCAGGCGCAGCAGTTCGATCGCTTTCAACCGGGTTTCCGGGGTATTCCAGACAGTCATGATGTGCTCAGGCAATGGATCGAGAAAGCGGCCTTCACCCGTGAGGAATTTCAGCTCACCGAGGCAGTACTGGCGGACCATCAAGTTCAGGTCCATCAGATGCCCCATGGACCCCGAATAATTTTTGACGTACTCGAATGCTGGTTTGAATGCCTCATGGGAGAAGTTCGACCAATTCAGTGACAGGCCCGCCCACAGTTTTTCATGGCCGGTATAAAGCGCTGGAGGAATGGAAGCGATTGACGTCCGAAACAGATCCAGCCTCTGCAGCTCGGGAAGCGCTTGTACCGATGCTGGCCATTGCGTCATGCCGGGTGCTTCGATCTTGAGTCGTTTCAGGTGTTTGAGCGCGGCCAGTTCCAGTGCCGGCGGGTTCTCGTCAATGAATCCTTGAAAATCGAGTTCAAGGGCTTCGAGCGAGGTCAACATTTTCACCCGCTGAGGGAAATCTGTGGCCATTGCCGGGGCCGAGGTCCTCAGCTTGAGCGTTTTCAATGCAGGCATCCTGGCTAAGCTTGCGGGCAGAGAGGACAGCGACTGCTGGTGCATACCCAAATCAAAATAACTCTCGCGCTCACCCAGCGAGAGTTTTTCCAGGCCGGGAAACAGGGCAAGAAAAGCGTCGGCATTGCCATCAGTAATGCCATCTCCGCGAAGGGACAATTTACGCACGTGGGAAAAGTCTGCTGTCAGCGCGGGCAAAGCATCGTAAGTCACCAGGCGCAGTTGATCCGCATTGGGCACTTCATCGACCAAAAGGGCATTGCGCCAACTGGTTTTAAGCGCTTGCGCGACCAGCAGATTCTGAACAGTACCGGAAGGTTCCCAGGGAGCCATCGCGTTGGTCCCCGCCCACTCGTCCAGTGTTGCCTCAAGTTGTTGCCACTCTTCGCGTCGCGACTGCAACCACCGAAAAATCTCCCGGTTGTTTCTGCCCGCACGCACCTGCTCAAGGATCAATCCACTGGCCTGCTGATCGGTGAGGCCCGGGTAGAGGTCGCGCAGGTCGGCAACCAGATTGCGCTCCAGCCAACCCGCTCTTCCGCTGGCGGGATAGCCGATCAGCGCTTCGTTTACCCGTACAGGCGGTCTCATCCACTGCGCTGGCTGTTCCAGCAATGCGGCCGCCATGCCGTGGTGCTGGTCAGCGTGGGCGATGATTTTCTTTTGCAGTTCGGCCGACTGACTGACCTCGGGCACCCCCAGGGCGCGCCGCGCGTGATCCGGCAGAGCGTGCATGAGAGAGGCATAAAAGTTGTCGCCGTGGCGTGGCAGGCTGTTGAGCGTTTCGCCTCGGTCGTTGAATGCCTGAAATTGCTGGCCGCTTTTGATCAGGTACTTTCTCTCGAAGGCCGTCTGGCTGCCAATGCTCTCAAGCAACGGACCGCTGTCGCTGCCCTCGCGTATTTCAAGGCGCAAGTTGTCCGGCCAGCCGGGCAACCGTTCAAGCGTGTGCAACGCCAGGCGTCGACTGTCCGCCGAGGCAATATTCTCGCTGCGCAGCCCCGCATATGCCCGCACCTGCCGGCTGCGGCGCGCATACCAGCGAGCTTCCTCCAGCATGCGCAGCGGTATGGGACGAGTTGAGCCGAGCCGTTGCAGTTCATCCGGCCGCGCCTGCGCCAGCACTTGCTGTGCAGCTGACTCACTGAGTCCCGGACAGGCGTTCTGCAATTGCCTGACCTGATCGGCGACAGGCTCGGTGCCCTGATAAATACTGTCGTAAATGGCCGATTGGCGGGTTTGGGCATAGGCCGCAATTTGCTTGGCGAGTTCTGCAGGTCTCGCTTCTCGAACCCGCGCACCTTCACCTCCGAGCAGGTGGACGATTTCCGATTCATCCAGTCCGCCCAGAACAAGCTGCGGCAGGTCGCCGCTGAGGACGTCCGCCCGGGAAATCCGGATCGGTGCCTTGCCCCCGACACCCCGCACCCGATATCCGCCGCCATACTTGACGGATCTGCCGGTCAGTTGCGTCCCCTCAAAGACTTCCAGTACGCGATTGGCCGGCCAGCGCGGCATGTCAGTGACCAGTGGCAGGGCATACAGATACTTGTCATCGACCGGCGCCCCACCCTCCAGTTGCTCAATGACTTGCGCGGCTTGTGCATCGGTTTTCAACAAGCGCATGGCCTGAATCAGCTCCGGTGGCGGCACCCCATGGTCGAGGTGCATCTTGCGCAACATATCGTCGCTGACGCCGCTGATATCCATCGCTTTGAGCAGCTCCGTATCGGATAGCGGCTCGCAGATGTGGCCCATGCGCCGCAACAGCGTCAGACGATCCCATTCCAGAGGACGTTCCAGGGTATGGCGCCACGCTCCATGGCCATTACTTTGCAGAACAGGTTGATAGGCTGCAGGATCGGTCGGGTGCTTGATGCGCCACTGGTTGATCGAGTCGTCGAAGACCTGCTCATACACCTTGTTGTCCTGACGGATCCAGGTTTTGCCATCCACCGCATACTGCCCGGAAGGATTCGGGGTCAGGTGTGCGTCAAGGACAACAGCGGCCTCGTAGCCGCTGAGATCAGGTTTCCACAGGCGGGTTTCGCCATTGGGTAACGTGACCGGACTCAACTGTTCGATGACCGGTACAGCCCTGGCGGCCGAGAACTTCCTTACACCTGCTCCAACACCCGCCATCACGGCAACCTGAGCGAGATTCTCGGCCACGTCGACCAGGTGATCCCTGGCGGCCCTGCGATCACCTTCACTCCACTCGATAGCGCCTTCAAGGGTTTCATACAGCAGTTGTCCCGCCATCACGACCATCATTGTTTCGCCCAGCACAGGCACGAACATCGACACCAGATTCAAGCCCAGCATGCCGATCTGCATCAGATGGGCCAGTTTGGCATCTCGTGCGTTCGCATCGACATCGGCAGTGGGTACCGCGTGGCTTCGCGCGTCGGCCAACACCTTGGCGCGATTCTGCGCATAAAGGTATTGCCACAAGTCCTCGTTGGGCGCCCAAAGCCCCCTGCCCTTGCGTTCGACTGTCGAAGGCGCGATGTACGGATCAACCGCCGGCTCCCACTTGACCGTGCGTTCGGGCGGAACCTGTTCGATGGTGGTGAATGTAGAACCACTGGTAAAACCCTGTACGAAGGCCAGCCAAGGGGAACGCAGAACGTCCCAGGCATCGCCAGGTGAGTCGGCTGCCTTTTGCCTGAACTGGCTGAAATAGTACGGGCGCTGATCATAGGGCAGGAACTGACTGAAAAAACGCTGGTATGCGGTGGGCTCTGCGCTGGTCGGTTGCGACGCATCACGTGCAGTGAGCAAGCGCTTGAGCTCTTCGCGCATTTGCTCGAACGTGTAGCGCTTGAGCGGATGTTCCGGGTCGTTGGGGATGTAAAGGATCAGTTCATCGGTGTAACGGTATTTTTCGCAGATGACGAAAGCCACGCACCCGGTCAGCCTTTTTTTCATCAGGCCGAGGTCCTGGAACCAGACTTGCTTGCGCCCCATCCACGGGTGCATTTCGCCGTCGATGACCGAGAGGATCATCGCGTGATCTGCCGCCTCGATGTCATTGCGCAATAGCGCCTGTTCGGCTGCGGCGCGCATCGCTGCCTTCTGGCTGGCGATGAAGCGTTCGCTGAGCACCGCCTCTGCCACCGCGTCCCCCGGATGAAAAAAACCCTGCAGGTAAGTCTGGTATTGCTGACCTATATCCAGATTGCGGCAAAGGTGCAAAAACTGGCTGACCGAGAGGCCTGTGTCGACGTGCTTGAATGTGTCCGCAGCAGGCGTCGCCACAACAAAACCGGAGCTTGAATGATAGGTCCCCTCGCATTCGTCAGCTTCGAAGTTGTGCAGCGAGGCTTCCAGCAGCGTGATCTTGAGAACCTCGAACGAGGCCAAAACGGTTCTCTGAATACCCATTTCGACCGGGCGCCGCAGACATAACAGGGTGTTGTCTACGTCGATTTCCAGCGCGTATTTATCCTTCAAGGCTTTGATCAATAACGGCCTGGCGAATGATTCGACATCGACGAATTTCGCCATGCTCTTGTCGAGACTGTTCTGGGCAATGACACTGGCCTTGAAAGTCTCGTCGAGGGTTTTGCGCTGGGCCGGCGTCGCATTCTGATACCAGGCCGGTAACGCGGTCGGAACCGCCTTGAGCGCCTCGCGCCGATGCGGCAAAGCGCTGGTCAACCATTGCGGGATCGATGTCTCGAGAAACTCGCCGTGCAGACTTTGCGTTGCAATGAGCTTTACTGACCGACCGGGGTCTGCCGGCTGAGCGGTCGACGCAGGCAGCGCGGACACTGGTTTGGGCGGGATAACGTTCATGGTCACTCCTTTTTCATGGAGCGGACAGCAAACCATGTCGCGTTATCGCTTCTGCGTTATCCGGGTATCGCTCAAACTTGTCCGGGCTGCTTCGATGGCATCCCGGACCCAGCGGATTGGCTATGCTTCAGGAGGATGACTTTTCGCAGAGGGATTTATGGACGATCCAGTCGACAACAAACCGCCGAGTTTCTGGCAGATGCTGCACAGCGTCATGGCGGCGGCGTTCGGGGTGCAGAGCGGCAAGAACCGGGAAAGGGATTTCACCCACGGCAAACCCAGTCACTTTGTGATTCTGGGAGTTTTGTTCACGGCGGTGTTCGGCCTGACGCTGTTTGCCATCGTCAAGCTGGTGCTGTATCTGGCCGGGGTGTGATGGCACTGAACAGGCATCTGCCACAGGTTATCCGGGCCTTGGGAGAACGGCCCGGAGCGCGGATGTTACTGGTGACTGACCCAGAAGACCGCTGTTCCTACTACGAGAATGATCAGAAACAAAATGGCCCACGCGTCGACACTGCTGTCGCTTTTTCTGGCTTTGGTCGGGTTGCTCATTGCATCGCCTCTTGTCGGTTTTATCGGTGATTGCACAAAGACTCGATCACAGTTAAGACGATGATTGTCCGCACGACAAATGTGGATTAGATGACCGGCATTCGCGTTAGGCGATTTGGTTCTTTACATATACTCAAACATCACTTTTGCGCATAACTGCAAACGGGTATATTGCCCCGGCTCCGTGACGGAGTGCGCGGCCGTGCGCGCAGAATTGCAGAGGCAACATCGGACTCCAGCAAGCGAAAACGCAGCGTTTTCCGAGAAGCCCAAGCCTGAGAACAGGACTTATATGTACGTATACGACGAGTACGATCAGCGGATCATCGAGGACCGCGTCAAGCAGTTCCGTGATCAGACCCGACGCTATCTGGCAGGTGAGCTGAGCGAAGAAGAATTCCGCCCCCTGCGCCTGCAAAATGGCCTGTATATCCAGCGTTTCGCGCCGATGTTGCGCGTGGCCGTGCCTTACGGCCAGCTGACTTCGCGTCAGGTGCGCATGATGGCGAAGATCGCCCGCGACTACGACAAGGGCTATGCCCACATCAGTACGCGGCAGAACGTGCAGTTCAACTGGCCGGCGGTTGAAGACATCCCGGACATCCTCGCTGAACTCGCGACCGTGCAGATGCACGCCATTCAGACCAGCGGCAACTGCCTGCGCAACGTCACCACCGACCAGTTTGCCGGCGTCGCCGCCGATGAAGTGATCGACCCGCGTCCATGGTGCGAAATCGTCCGTCAGTGGACCACGTTCCACCCGGAGTTCGCCTACCTGCCGCGCAAATTCAAGATCGCCGTCAACGGTTCGACCAGTGACCGCGCTGCCATTGAAGTCCACGATATCGGTCTGGAACCTGTCTATAACGCTGCTGGCGAGCTGGGCTTCCGAGTGTTGGTCGGCGGTGGCCTCGGTCGTACGCCGGTGGTTGGCGCATTCATCAATGAATTCCTGCCGTGGCAAGACCTGCTGAGCTATCTCGACGCCATCCTGCGGGTGTACAACCGCTACGGCCGTCGCGACAACAAATACAAGGCGCGGATCAAGATCCTCGTCAAGGCGCTCACGCCTGAGGTGTTCGCGCAGAAAGTCGACGCGGAAATGGAGCACCTGCGCGGTGGCCAGACCACGCTGACCGAGGCCGAACTGCATCGCGTCGCCAAGCACTTCGTCGATCCGGACTACAAGACCCTCGACAACCAGACCGCGCAACTGGCCGATCTGGACAAAGAGCATCCGGGTTTCGCCCGCTGGCGCAGCCGCAACACCCTGGCGCACAAAAAACCGGGCTATGTCGCTGTGACGCTGTCGTTGAAGCCGACCGGCGTTGCCCCGGGCGACATTACCGACAAGCAGCTCGACGCCGTCGCCGATCTGGCCGAGCGCTACAGCTTCGGTCAACTGCGCACCTCCCACGAGCAGAACATCATTCTCGCCGATGTCGAGCAGAGCCAGTTGTTCACCCTGTGGGGTGAGTTGCGTGAAAGCGGTTTCGCCACGCCGAACATCGGCCTGCTGACTGACATCATCTGCTGCCCCGGTGGTGACTTCTGCTCGCTGGCCAACGCCAAATCGATCCCGATTGCCGAATCGATCCAGCGCCGTTTCGATGACCTGGATTACCTGTTCGATATCGGCGAACTGGACCTGAACATCTCCGGCTGCATGAACGCCTGTGGTCACCACCACGTTGGCCACATCGGCATCCTCGGCGTGGACAAGAAAGGCGAAGAGTTCTACCAGGTTTCCCTCGGCGGCAGCGCCAGCCGTGATGCGAGCCTGGGCAAGATCCTCGGCCCGTCCTTCGCACAGGAAGCCATGCCTGACGTGATCTCGAAGCTGATCGACGTTTACGTTGAACAACGTACCGAAGACGAGCGCTTCATCGACACTTATCAGCGTATTGGCATCGACCTCTTCAAGGAACGCGTCTATGCAGCGAATCATTAAGAACAACGAAGTCGTCGACGAAACCTGGCACCTGTTGCCGAAGGATTTCAACATCGATGAGATCAGCAACTGCGACGATCTGATCGTTCCTCTGCAGTTGTGGCGCGAGCACAGCCGCATGCTCAAAGCCCGCGACGGCGGTCTGGGCGTGTGGCTGGATGCTGACGAGGAAGCCGAAGAAATCGGTGAAGACGTCGGTGAGTTCCAGGTAATCGCGCTGAATTTCCCGGCGTTCACCGATGGCCGCAGTTATTCCAATGCCCGTCTGCTGCGTGACCGTTATGGTTTCAAAGGCGAGCTGCGCGCGATTGGCGACGTGCTGCGGGACCAGCTGTTCTACATGCACCGCTGTGGCTTCGACGCCTTTGCCATTCGCGCGGATAAAGACCCGTACGAAGCACTGGAAGGTCTCAAGGACTTCTCGGTGACCTACCAGGCCGCCAGTGACGAACCGCTGCCGCTGTTCCGTCGGCGCTAAGCCAGCGGGTTTATTGCGGACACAAAAACGCCGGTCATTGACCGGCGTTTTTTTATGCCTGGTGTTCACCAGAAGCGTTGCTGGGTAAGACGACTCCACCAGCTCAACAGCACGCGGTCTACCGAACCGCTGGCGGCCATGCCGATGCGTTCCTGCAGGCTTTTACGCTCGGCGTAGTGCAGGTGGTAAATCTCAGCCTGTTTGGCTTTCTGCGCCAGGTATTCATCGCTGGTCTTGAGCTCGTCCACCAATTGGTTTTCCAGCGCAGCGATACCGAGCCACACCTCACCGGTAGCCACTTCATCGATCGCCAGTTGCGGGCGGTACCGCGCCACGAAGTTTTTGAACAAGCGATGGGTGATGTCGAGGTCTTCCTGGAACTTCTCGCGGCCCTTTTCGGTGTTTTCGCCAAACACGGTCAGTGTGCGTTTGTATTCACCTGCGGTCAGCACTTCAAAGTCGATGTCGTGCTTTTTCAGCAGGCGATTGACGTTAGGCAATTGCGCGACCACGCCGATCGAACCGAGGATGGCGAACGGTGCACTGATGATCTTGTCGCCGATGCAGGCCATCATGTAACCGCCGCTGGCCGCGACCTTGTCGATACAAACTGTCAGTGGCACGCCCGCATCACGGATTCGCGCAAGTTGAGAAGACGCCAGACCGTAGCTGTGCACCATGCCGCCTCCACTTTCCAGACGCAGAACCACTTCGTCTTTCGGCGTGGCCAGGGTCAGCAGTGCGGTGATCTCGTGGCGCAGGCTCTCAGTGGCGGAAGCCTTGATATCGCCGTCGAAGTCGAGCACGAACACCCGGGATTTGGTCTCAGGCTTGTTCTTCTGTTTCTTCGCGCTTTTTTCCGTTTTCGCTTCGCCCTTGCGCAATGCCTTGAGCTGATCCTTGTCGAGCAAGGTCTGCTCCAGGCGTTCACGCAGCCCCTTGTAGAAATCGTTGAGCTTGCTGACCTGCAACTGCCCTGCCGATTTGCGCCGGCCTTTGCTGCGCAACGCGGCGAAACTGGCGAGCACCACCAGAATCGCGATCACCAGTGTGACGGTCTTGGCCAGAAAGCTGGCGTATTCGGTGAAAAAATCCACAGAGACTCCTCAAAGCAATGCGTGACGGTGTATTACACGCGGAATGGCTCCAGCATACCCATGCGTCGGCTCGTCGGCCAGCCGTGAAACCTCTGGCAACACGCCTGTAACGGGCATTTCAAACAAGCGTATGTTTTTTCATTGACAGCCTTACGCCATCCTCATAACCTCGCCTGACCTTCAACGTACCGGGACGACGCGGACGTGGGCAGCATCTACTTGATACGACATGGCCAGGCCTCCTTTGGTGCAGACGATTACGACGTCCTGTCGCCGACCGGTGTGCGTCAGGCAGAAATTCTCGGCCAGCACCTCGCCGACCTTGGTATCAGCTTCGATCGTTGCCTTGCCGGTGATCTGCGCCGCCAACAGCACACCGCCAGCAGTGCACTGGAGCAATTCAGCGCCAGAGGCCTGCCGGTTCCAGTCCTCGAAACCGATTCCGCTTTCAACGAATTTGACGCCGACGCGGTGATCCGCGCCCTGCTCCCGGCCATGCTGCCGGAAGAGCCGGAAGCCCTCGACATCCTGCGCAACGCCGCGCAGAACCGCGGTGAATTCCAGCGCATCTTCGCCCTGATCGTCGAGCGCTGGCTTGCCGGCACCTACGACACACCCGGACTGGAAAGCTGGCTGGGTTTCGTCGAACGGGTTCAGGCCGGGCTGCACCGCATCCTCGACCTGGCGGAAAAGAACCAGAAAATCGCCGTGTTTACCTCCGGCGGCACCATCACTGCCCTGCTCCACCTGATTACGCAAATGCCTGCCAGACAGGCCTTTGAATTGAACTGGCAAATCGTCAACACCTCGCTCAACCAACTGAAGTTTCGTGGTCGCGAGGTGGCTCTGGCTTCCTTCAACAGTCACGCACACCTGCAACTGCTGAAGGCCCCGGAACTCATCACTTTTCGCTGAGTCCGGCTTACTGTGACCCTGGCTGTAACCACCCAGCTCCCATGACCAAGAAAGGATCGAACCATGACCTCCGTAGCTGATGCCGTAAAAGCAATGCAAGCCAAGTTCAACCCAGCCGCCGCTGCCGGTCTGGATCTGGTCTTCGGTTTCAACATCACCGACGAAGACAAGCATTACGCACTGATCGTCAAAGACGGCACCTGCAACATTCAGGAAGGCGAAAACCCGGACGCCAACTGCACGCTGGTGCTGGATAGCGAAACCCTGAAAGGTATCGTCAGCGGCGAGACCGACGGCATGCAGGCCTTCATGAGCGGCAAGCTGCGCGTTGAAGGCGACATGATGCTGTCGATGAAGCTGTCCGAGCTGTTCCCTTCGTAAGAAGCTTCTTGGTAAAACACAAATCCCGCTTATTGGCGGGATTTGTCGTTTCAACCATTGAAGACATGGCAACGTGAGTTAACGCTTGGCTGAAGCCGTCCCATCAAGCTCTTTTTTTACCTGGAGGTATGCCGCCTCTTCATCACTTTTTTCGATCAGATTCGAAGCCATCGAGCGGGGCAGGAGTTTCTTTTCTGTCACGTCCCAATCGATCGTAACGACCACGGTCTTGTTTGCAAACGTGATGAAAAGCCAATAGGAATCCACCGGCCTGTCAGGCTCGGCAAATGAACTATAGGCATACCGTATCTGGCGGTGCAGGTCCGGCGTATTCAGAATGAGGTCTTCGGTGTCCAACTTCGGAAACTGTCGCCCTACAGCGAATAACGCTTCGGTCAAGAGAACATCATTCTCAATATGTCGCAAACTTTCAGGCTTATTGCGCAGCATGGTCACTGGGCTCTCTTCAGGCGGAGTACCCATGAGACGCGGGCGATACATACCTGAACTGAACCACCGGCTGGCATCGAAACGGTTCTCTTCCGGACTCCACGGGCCGTAATACATCATTGCTTTGGCTGGCATCTGGGCTTCCTTGGCGTAAATAAATAGTCCTGCAAAGCTGGCAGCAATCAACAAGACACAGAAGACGTGACGTTTGCCTATAAACTTCAGGAGCGTCATAGCGGTTTATAGGCAAGCAGGTGTTTGGGTACGCCGTCCGGTGTATCACCTGATCGAACGTCACGATGTGCGCCTAAGGCATCCAGCGGAAATCCAATCTTTCGTTCATACAATGCTCGGCTGTCATCGTGCGCCAGCAAATTGCGCTCTTCTTCAGAGACTGTTGGCGTCGGCGCCTGCGGCGCCTGTTCATCAGGTAATTGCGCCGTTGGGTCTTTGAGGGTCTTGCGATGTTCGATCAGCTTTCGTTCATAAGCGGTTTTTCGACTCAAATAATTCCGCATCGCTCGCCCATCAGCTGCTTCTCTTTCACGAATGCCCGGCACAGATCCCCGTTCCGCGGCAGTACCATAAGTTGTGTCGTAGTTGCTGCGTCTTGGAAATGCCCACACGGTGGTCCGGGTAGCATTAGCAAGAATCTGCGCCAGGCTGCGCTCGTAATGAGGATCTTCTGTTTCATTGACCTTGAAGTCGGCATCGATACCCAAACCTGTGCGACAAGCGTAGGAGTGAATTTTCGCACCATAGGCAAACGCTTCGGGTTTGAACATATACGCCTGTGCATCACGCAGACGGTAGCTATCGTTTTTATCCAGCTCGTAGCCCAACTCGATACTGCCCACCACACCATGGGAAAAAAAGTCGAGCTGTTTGATCTCGCGCCCGCGGCGTTGCCGAGCTGCGATGAAATCCACAAGACCGGATATCGAGTCCATCTCTCGGTACTGGGCCCCGTGCTGATTTTCGACAACGTCCTTCAAAGCCGTCAGCAAGTTCTCCGGATAGTCATTTTTGAAAATCAGAAATACACGCTGGATCGTGAAGTTTGGAGTGCCGGTTGGATACTTTGTGAGTTGGCGGATACCCTGATTGATAAAGCGCATCTTGTTGCCCTTCTGGCCACGAACCTTTTCATAAAGGGACATGTAAGACGCACCCACAACCGTTACGTAATCCTGTGCCAGCGTACCTTTCACTTGGGTCGTTGTATGTTGATCGCTTGTTCGAGCTTGATTCTTTTTGGGGGCTGCCACCTGCCACCTCCCTTAGTAATCTAGGCCGAGCGCATCGAGATGGGCGGCGGCTTCCTTACCCCACTGCACAACTATCGAAGTCGGGTTGGCCGTAAACACTCGCGCGGCGTTACCATGACTATCGGTATGGCCGACGAGACGCTGCCCGTCACCCGTTTCGATGCAATAGAGCATGTCGGGAATAGCTTCGCCAGTGGCCTCATCAACCAGTTGGAAGCGCTCGCTGTGTTTAGGAACAGTGATAATCGGGGAGAAAGGTGCGGAACCGACCTGGGTGCCGACAAAAACGTCGCCAGAGCCCGTGATTATCATGCCTCCGTGGGCCGTTGCACTGCCCAAGAAAGCAATAGGCTTGCCATTGATCAAAATATTGCTGATGCCTTCGGTGACAGTATCTCCGCACGCTGTGGTGTCTCCGACACGCAAAACTGGCATTCCATTGATGTTTACATCACCGGAACCGCTGTTACTGGGATTGGTGCCATGGCCTGTGATCGGGCATGCATTAAGATCGCTGAGTCGAGCGGCAGGCTTTGCCATCTTTAACTTCCTTGTAGTAAGCGTGGGCGCGAAATGTACCGGATCTTTATATTGGTTGAAAGCTTCAATCCAGACGTAGAATGCGAGCCGCCGCGAATGTAGCTGGCAGCGACTCATCGGCCCTTGATCGCTCCCGGAACCTGGAAATTGTCGTGTCGGATTCGCAGGCCCACACAAATCCGATCAACCCTCCTGCAACAACCGCGTATCCAGCCCAAACCGCTCTTGCGAAACCATCCTGAACTGACCTTCCGCCAGATCGCAACTCACCAGCAAATTCCACGAGTGTCGGGTGGCCACCGATGGCACCAGAACAAATGGATGTTCAGCCAGCAGTGCGTCGGCAAACTTTCGCTGGTTGGGCGAGGTTTTTATCGGGGTGAGCCAATGCGGATTGGGCACATCTTCCGGTTGCACGATTCTGACGCTGGCGTCGTGGGTGATTTCAAAACAGGTCAATACGTAGGGCTCCTGATCAAGTGCATCGAAGCTGCCATGGGCGGCCACCTCCAGTATCGCCGTGGAGGGGTCGACCGACGCATAAACGACTCTGCGGCCGGGCGTATTCCAGCGACCGCCGTCCCGTTTCGACCCCAGGCCGCTGTCCCAGGTCTCGCTGTACACCTCGCGATCCAGCCGCCACGCGTACCAGCGATCATCCCAGGGCAAGGGATTCATTGATAAACCCCGTATTTGATCTGGTTCAGATACTCCTCCACCATCCTGAAGCCCAACGCATTTCCAACCAGATCGAGCGGCACATAACCGTAGAAGTAAGTGGCGCGTTGCTCCAGCCATGATTCGGCCTTGGCCTGTCGCCCGAACACCTCGATGGCCAGCTCCAGCGCTGCCGCATATTGGTAGGCGATGATGCTCTGCGGCGTGTCGAGGCGCACCGACGCGCCTTCCTTGAGCAGACGTCGCACGGTTCTCACAGATTTGCCGGTGATACGTTTGACCATCTCTCCCTGTTGGTACAGTTCGGAGGTTGCGATCATGTTCACCACATCGTGCAGCTCAAATCCTTCGGCTGTGCAGCGCAGAATGAGCATCGGATCGTCGCCGGTGTCCTGCCCTCGCAACAGCAATTCCAGAGGTTTGCCCTCAAGCTTCTTCAGGCCCGTGAGCCGGGGCACTTTGGCGCTCGGCATGGCAACGTCCTCCGAGGGGCATCTCGCGCGGTCGTCGCGCCAGTAATGGCGAGGCGAGTAAGCAGGCGTATGGCTTTCAATCAGTGGGATTCGCATAGTCCATCCTTTGTCCAGGTCCAGAGCGATCTGTGCGCTCGATGACTTCAATGTCAGGACTGATCCTATAGATCCGGCGTCCGACGACCAACCTGAAAAAGTCGTCAGAAATATCCCCTCATCTGATCAAAACGCTCCTGTTTCCGTAGGACTTAAACGGAATTTTCAGCGGTTTAATCCGTTGTGGCTTTCAAGTTGGGGAGAGGGACTTTTGACTTACAATGCGCCCCACCTTCAGATATCGGCCCTGCCCCATGGACATCGACCTCGCCCGCACTTTCCTCGAAATCGTCCGCCACGGCAGTCTTGCCGCCGCCGCGCAGAAGCTGTTCGTCACGCAAACGGCGATCACCGCACGGGTGCAGAAACTCGAGGGCCAGTTGGGCAGCACGCTGTTCGTGCGCAATCGCGCCGGGGCGAAGTTGACGGCCAATGGCGAAGCATTCGTGGTCTACGCCAATCAACTGGTGCAGACCTGGGAAGCCGCGCGCCGCGACTTGCCGCTGCCCGAGGGTTATCACAACGTTCTGCACATTGGCGGTGAGGTCAGCCTGTGCAACCCGCTGATGCTCAGTTGGGCGGCGGAACTTCGGGAGAAAATCCCCGGCCACGCACTGCGCATGGAAATTCGCGACGGCGAAAATCTTTTGCGTCAGCTCGAACTCGGTGTGCTCGATGCGGCGCTGGTTTATCAACCGGAATACTGGCCGGGATTGCAGGTCGAGCAAGTGCTGGAGGAAAAACTGATTCTGGTGCGCGCGCCCGAGCGTCCGGAGCCTTACGTCTACATCGATTGGGGACCGGACTTTCGTCGTCAGCACGACGCCGCCCTGCCGGAAAAAGCCAAAGCCGCGCTGAGCTTCAACCTTGGCCCACTGGCCCTGCAATACATCCTCGAACATGGTGGCAGCGGTTATTTCCGTACCCGGGTCGTGCGCACTTATCTGGAGACCGGCGCACTGGAAGCCGTCACCAAAGCCCCGGAATTCGGTTATCCGACCTATCTGGTGTATTCCCGCGATCGCGACTCGGCAGTGCTGCAACAGGCCTTCGATCTGTTGCGCGAGGTGATCCGCACCGATGATGACTGGTCGCAGCGCTGGAACCCGTTGAGCTGACGGGCGGCTTCAGTCCAGAGCATGGCGCTTAAGGCCGCAAGGTTCGCCCTGCACAAGTCAGCGGATCGGCTAATCTGCCGGGTATAACAACAATACCCGCAGGTGAAAGCGTTGAGGCAGACCACCGAGGCATTCCGCAGCCGCTACCGTGCGGCCATTCATCCTTTATACAACCCGTGGTTGCATGGCGCGTTCGTGTTGCTGTTCGGCATTTTCGCCGTCGCTGCGTTCTGGCGCACGGTGCATTCAGTGAGCTGGCTGGAATGGCTGACAGTGCCGCTGAGCCTGTTGTTGTTCAACTTCGGCGTGTACATGGTCCATCGTCATCTGGGCCATCGCAAAAAAGCTTTCGCAAAGATGTTCTACGCACGACATGCCGGCGACCATCACAGCTTTTTCACCCCCGGCCATATGACCTACGACAGCGCGCGGGACTGGCGAGTGATTCTGTTTCCAGCCTGGCTGATCGTCATTCATACGCTATTGATCACCCTGCCCCTCTGGTGGCTGCTCGCGCAGGTCAACGCCAATGTCGCCGGGCTGTTTGCCGGGTGCATGGTGTTCGGTTATCTGCTCTATGAGGTATTCCATGCCTGTGAGCATCTGCCGCCGCAGAATCCGTTGACTCGTTTGCCGTGGATTCGCCAGATGCGCCGTCTGCACGAACTGCATCACCGCCGCGAGCGCATGCAGGAGCGCAATTTCAACATCGTTCTGCCCTTGATGGACTACCTGTTCGGCACGCTGTACCGCGAGCCGGAACCCGCCCCTTTGAGTGATTCGCAAATGCCCACGACGCGCATGCAGCACCAGATCGATATCGCCGGCGAACCGGTCGCCGTGCTGGCTTATGCCGCCAGCGTCAGTCACTGGCCGGACTGGCATCCCTCCTCATTGAAGATTGACGGTGCGCAAGGTCCACTGCATGCCGGTGCACGTTTCGAAGAGGACATCCATGCCGGCGGACGTGCCGGTCACTTGCGTTGGGAGGTTACTGAATATCTGCCGGGCCGGCGCTGGTGCGCACGCGCGCAAAGTGATCAGGGCTTGTCCCTGCGGTTGACTTACGAGTGCTCAGCGGAGGCTGGCGGCACGCGTTTCGTGCGCACGCTGGAATATCGCTTTGACGGTTTGCTCATGCGTCTTGCCAATCGCCTGCTGCTCAAGCGGCGCATCGAGCGCGAATCTGCCGCATCCATGCTCGCCCTGCGCGACATGGCTGCGCAGTTTATCGGCGCGGCGAGGGCCAGCGCGTGAAATTACGTTATGTGCTGTGCCTGCTGATCGTTCTCGTCATCGCCTTCTTGTTGTTGCTGCCGACCAAGGTCGAACCGGTCGCCTGGACGCCGCCACCGGCGCCGTCATTGGAAGACGGCATCTACGCGGACAACCAGCGCCTCAAAGCTGTGGCGAAGGTCGGGCCGAGCGACATTGAAGGGCCTGAGGCGTTGCTACTGGAAGACGAATTCCTCATCACCGGATTGCATGACGGCAGGCTCATCCGTAGCAGCCTCGACGGCACGCAGCGCAAGGTCCTGGCCGACACCGGTGGCCGTCCACTGGGCCTGGCCCGTCATCCGAACGGCATACTGGTAGTTGCCGATGCGGTCAAAGGCTTGCTGTCGCTGGATGCGCAGGGCCGCGTGATTCCGTTGACCACCGAGGCCAACGGCGTGCCATTTGGATTTACCGATGATGTAGCGGTCGACAAGTCAGGCCACTACGCCTACTTCAGCGATGCCTCGAGCCGTTGGGGCTATGGTCATGACGGCGAGGCGATCATTGAGCACGGCGCCGACGGACGTCTGCTGCGCTACGACTTTCAAACCGGCAAGACCAGCGTCTTGCTCGACAAGTTGCAGTTTGCCAATGGCGTCACTCTTGGTCCGGACGAGGCCTATGTGCTGGTCAATGAAACCGGCGCTTATCGCATCAGCCGCTACTGGCTGAGCGGGCCGAAGGCCGGTACCCATGATGTGTTCATCGACAACTTGCCAGGGCTTCCGGACAACCTCTCGTTCAATGGCAGCAATCGCTTTTGGGTAGCGCTGTATGCGCCGCGCAATGCCTTGCTCGATGGCACCGCTGAACACCCGTTCGTGCGCAAGATGATCGTGCGGGCGTTGACGGTTTTGCCCAAGCCTGTCGAAAAGCGCGGGTTTGTGCTGGGACTGGACCTGGACGGCAAGGTGATTGCCAATCTGCAGGACGCGAGCGAAGGCAATTATTCGCCGATTACCACGGTGCGCGAGTATGGGCAGTGGTTGTATTTCGGCTCGTTGAAGGCCATGCATATGGGGCGAATGGGGTTGGATGCGGCGCTTAAGTAAAACAGAAAAATTTTCACCGTATGGACCGACGATATCGCTGGCAAGCCAGCTCCCACAGCGTCCGTGTGAACTCCAAATATGTGTTCACCAGATGAACCTGTGGGAGCTGGCTTGCCAGCGATAGCGGTCTGTCAGTTGCCGGACCGGTCGAACTTCTCCGGATCTTCATCCTCCGGCAGTTCCTTCACGGTTTTTTCCGGATGCGCTGTGGTATGCGCCGGGCTGTTCGGTTCAGGACGGGTAGGAATCGGGTCGAAACCACCCTGCTCTTCACTGGGGAATTTGGGGTCGTTCATAAGGCACCTCGCAACGAGTCGATGGTTTGCAGACTCTGCACATTGGAGGTGCCATTGGCCGTAGCCGTTCCCTTCAGAAAATGACCACGGGTCGGGGGACTACTGTCCCGTCAGCGGCTGCCCGGCGAGTTGAGCAACGATCTGTTCCTTGACGATCACGCGCTTCTCTTTGAGCTTTTTCAATTCGTCGTCAGTGGGGGCGTCTGACTTGGCGTTCTCGGCTTCGACCACGGCTTTATCCACGTCGAAATACTTGTTGAGCAGCGAATCCAGCTTCGGATCCTCGGAGCGTTTTTGCTCGATCTCTTCCTTCTTGCAGCCCAGGTCCTGATACAGATCATGTGAAACCGGCATGAAACACCTCCATCAATTTGATCGACAACCAGCGCGACCGATGCGCTGACTCATTATCAGCATGGCCTTGCCCGATGACTTCTGTCGACTCCCTGTCAGACCAGCGGTTGCCGTTCGTCGCCCTGTCGTAAATGCGATAAAACCTTTGGCGTCTGCGCTCGCTCCATTGGATAACGCTCACAAAAACCTGCGTGGAGATACCCAATGGACGGATTCAACCTGCGTCATCTCGCTCTGGCTGTTGCACTGTCTGCCGGCATGGGCAGCGCCTTTGCCGCAACCGACAACGACTTTGTCGACAATGCCGCCGCTGGTGGCATCGCCGAAATCGAAACCAGCAAGCTGGCACTGGAAAAAAGCCAGTCAGCCGACATCAAAGCCTTCGCTAACCAAATGATCACTGATCACACCAAGGCCAATGAAGAGCTGAAGAAGATCGCGACCACCAATGACATCGAAGTCCCTGACGACACCACCCTGGTCAAGCAGGCCAAGGAAAAGATTCTCGACATGCGCGATGAATCCTTCGATGCGGCCTACGCCAACAACCAGGTCAAGGCTCACGAAGAGACCATCGAGCTGTTCAAGAAGCAGGCGAACACCGTGACCGATGACAAGGCCAAGGGCGCTACTGAGCTGAAAGCGTTCGCGCAGAAGATGCTGCCAGCGCTGGAAAAACACCTGGCCCACGCCAAAGAGCTGCAAGCCAAACATCCGAGCAAGTAACCGGCCGGCAATAAAAAGGCCGCATCCTTCGATGCGGCCTTTTTGCGTTTCAGCGATCAACCGCCATCGGTGTCGATATCGGCGTCAGTGCTTTCGCCCGGTTCAGGACGGTCCGGGTCAGGCTTGAAGCCGGGGCTGAAATCGTTGCTGTTGTCGTTGTGATGCTGCTTTTGATCGACCTCGGCAGCCGCGCTGTCCGCCTGCCCTTCTTCAGCCGGCGCGGGAGTATTTTGCCCCGGTGTTTGCGGGTCGATGGCCGGGTCGTTGCGGTTAATTGACTCTGAGGACTGATTTTGCTGTTGCGGCGCTTGCTCGTTCATATCCACCTCATTCATAGTCCTGCCTCCTTCTTCCAGCACGACTGGAAAACGTCGGGCATGCAGATTCGAAGCCTGACGCCGCAGATTCGTTCAAAAGATCGTTGCCTGCCGCCACGCCGACTAGAGTTACCGGGGCGTTCGACGCGGCAGGCAGAAAAATTCATCGCTAGCTGAACAACTATTTCAAGCGGTAAATGTCAGTCAAATCGCGCCGGTCATTTCGCCGAGCCGGCCCATATACGTAACGGAGCGACACGCACATGGCAGCACTGCAGAACAGCACAGTTGAAGCAATCAAGAACAACCAGACTCAGCTGTTGAGCGAGTGGACCAAACGCCTCGAAGCCAGCGGCGCCACACGCAACCTCAAGGAACACGACCTCGCTCAGCAAACCCGCGACTTGCTGGGCCTGCTCCTGGCGGGTCTGGAAAACGGCAACGGCAGCAAGATTGCCGCTGCGGGTTGGGAGGATACCCGTCAGTTCCTTGAAAAACTGTCGCAGAGCCGCGCCCTGCTCGGCCAGGATTCCCAGCAAACCGCCAATTTCATCTTTGCCCTGAAAGGCCCGTTGTTCGCCCTGCTGCAAAACCATTATCAGGACCAGCCGGCACTGCTTGCCGAGCAATTGCTGGAAGTCTCCGAATTGCTCGACACCGTCGGTATGCACACCATCGGCACCTTCCAGAAATCCCGTGAAGCGGTGATCAAGCGTCAGCAGGAAGAGCTGCTGGAACTGTCGACTCCGGTGGTCAAGCTGTGGGATGGCGTCCTCGCCCTGCCAATGATCGGCACCCTCGATTCGCAGCGCACCCAAGTAGTCATGGAATCGCTGCTGCAACGCATCGTCGACACCGGTTCGGAAATCGCCATCATCGACATCACCGGCGTGCCAACCGTCGACACTCTGGTCGCCCAGCACTTGCTGAAAACCGTGACCGCGATCCGCCTGATGGGCGCTGACTGCATCATCAGCGGCGTGCGTCCACAGATTGCGCAAACCATCGTTCACCTGGGTCTGGATCTGCAAGGCGTAGTGACCAAGGCCAATCTGGCCGACGCATTGAAACTGGCCCTGACCCGCTTGGGTGTCAGCCTCGTCAAGACGGCTTGACCATGGAACGTATTCCGATTCTTCAAATGGGCGATATCTTGCTGGTGACCATTCAGGTCGACATGCATGACCAACTCGCCCTGACCCTGCAGGACGATCTGTCCGAGCGCATCAGCCGGACATCCGCCCGGGGCGTGCTGATCGACATCACGGCGCTGGACATGGTCGATTCGTTCATCGGGCGCATGATCGGCGACATTTCCGGGCTGTCGAAAATCATGGACGCCAAAACCGTGCTGGTCGGCATGCAGCCGGCAGTGGCGATCACGCTCGTTGAGCTGGGCATGACTTTGCCAGACGTGAGCACCGCCCTGAACGTCGAACGCGGGATGAAACTGCTGCGGGAACGAGTACTTGCACAATGACCGTGCGCAGTAGCGGTACGCAACCCATTCTCATTGAACAGGACGTAGTGCTGGCCCGCCAGACCACGCGCAAGCTCGCCACCGAATGTGGCATGCGCCTGATCGACCTGACCAAACTGGTGACCGCTGTCAGTGAGCTGGCGCGTAACACCATGGTCTATGGCGGCGGCGGCGACATGGACTGGCAGATTCTCGAGGAAAACGGCCGGGTCGGTTTGCGCATCACCTTCCGCGACGAAGGCCCTGGCATCCCCGACATCAAACTGGCGATGACCGACGGCTGGACCTCCGGCAGCGGGTTGGGCCTTGGCCTGACTGGCGCCAAGCGCCTGGTCAATGAATTCGAACTCGACACTGAGCCCGGCAAAGGCACGCGCATTACGATCACACGATGGACATGAATATCACCGGGTCGTTGACCCAGGTTCTGCCGATCGAGGACAGCAGCCAGATCGGCCACGCGCGGCGCACCGCGCAGAAACTCGCCGAGCAGCATGGCTTCGACGAAAACGATGCCGGCCGCGTGGCGCTGGTCGCGACCGAACTGGCGAGCAACGTGCTCAAGCATGCCCAGCGTGGTGAATTTCACCTGCGTGTACTGGTTCGGCCGGATAGCGGTTTCGGCATCGAAATGCAGACCGTGGATCGGGCGCAGGGCTTTGATCTGGATGCCTGTCTGGCGGATGGCTTTTCCACTGGCGGTACGCAGGGCATCGGCCTCGGCGCCGTTTCGCGGCAGACCAATGTCTTCGATGTCTACGCCGACCACCGTGGCGCGGTGTTGCTGGCGCGAATTTTTCCGCGCAGCGATCGTCAGGCCGATATCCGCTTCGGCGTCAGCCAGCATTCGCTGCATGCCGATCCAGCCTGCGGCGATGTCTGGCATCTGGCGTATGAAGGCTCGCGGATCAGCGCGCTGGTGGTCGATGGCCTCGGTCATGGCGAAGACGCCGAGCGCGCAGGCCTGGCCGGGGCGCAGGCATTCGCCCGGGCACCGTTTGCCGATCCTGTGGTATTGATGGAAGACCTGCATCAGGAAATGCTCGGCACCCGCGGTGGCGCCGTGGCGTTCGCGCAGTTTGACAGCCAGCGCGACGGCCTGACGTTCGCCGGTGTCGGTAACATCGGCGCCAGTCTGCTGGAGCCTGGCAAATCCCGCGGCCTGGCCTCACACCCCGGTATCGTTGGCGGCCAGTACCGTAAAGCCAAACCCTTTGACTATGCTCACGTGAACGGACATTTATTGATCATGTACAGCGACGGCCTACAGTCCCGTTGGAATCTTGCAGACTACCCCGGCCTGGTGCATCGCCATCCTGCCGTGATAGCCAGCGTCCTGCACCGCGACTTTTGCCGTGGTCGCGATGACGTGACGGTGCTGGTCGTGGCTCTGGAGGCCGCCCATGGCTGAATCGACTCACTTGAGCCACGCCGAACAGGCGGCGCTCATCGCTCAGTTGCAGCGCGAAACCACTGCCCTGCGCGAAGAACTCGATGAAACCAACCAGGGTGTTCTGGCGCTGTACGCCGAGCTCGACAATCAGGCCGAAGAACTGCGTCAGGCATCGGATCTCAAGAGCCGTTTCCTGTCGTACATGAGCCATGAATTCCGCACACCGCTGGGCTCGATACTGAGCATCAACAGTCTGCTCGCTGACGAACTCGACGGTCCGCTCAGCCCTGAACAGCACAAGCAGGTAGCCTTCGTCAGCACCGCTGCCCGAGAGCTCAGCGACATGGTTGATGACCTGCTCGATCTGGCGAAGATCGAAGCCGGGCGCATCAGCATTTCCCCGGCCTGGTTCGACATGTTCGACCTGTTCTCCGCCCTGCGCGGGATGTTCCGGCCAATCGTCGACGCCTCGGCGGTGGATCTGATCTTCGAAGAGCCGCTGGGCCTGCCGCGCCTGTATACCGATGACAAGAAGCTCGGGCAGATCCTGCGCAACTTCATTTCCAACTCACTGAAATTCACCACCCGTGGCGAAGTGCGGGTATCGGCGCGAATGGAAGGTGAAGACAAAGTGCGCTTTGCCGTCAGCGACACCGGCATCGGCATCGCGGCCGAACTGCATGACACGCTGTTCGAAGACTTCTCCCAAGTCGATTCGCCATTGCAGAAACGTCTGCGCGGCACCGGTCTGGGTCTGTCACTGTGCAAGCGTTTCGCCGCCCTGCTCGGCGGTGAAGTCGGGGTAGACAGTACGCCGGGCGTCGGCTCGACGTTCTTTGTCATCATCCCGCTGGCGATCGCTCTGGAGAACGTCGATGAATCGTGACATCCGCCTGTTGATCGTCGATGACAACGTCGCCACCCGTTACGCCCTGCGCCGGCGCCTGGAGCGCCATGGCTACACGGTGCTCGAAGCCGGCACCGGCAGCGACGGCCTGGCCCTGATCGAGGGCGAAGCCCTCGATGCGTTGATCCTCGACGTCAACCTGCCGGACATGAGCGGTTTCGACATCGTCCGCCTGCTGCGCGCCGACCCGCGCACCGCGCTGCTGCCAGTGATTCATGTGTCAGCGGCGTCGATCCAGACCGGCGATATCATCACTGGTCTCAACGCGGGTGCCGATGCTTATCTGATTCACCCGGTCGACCCCGATGTGCTCTTGGCGACCCTGCGTACCCTGCTGCGGGTGCGCGACACGGAAAATGCCCTGCGCGAAAGCGAGGCGCGTTTCCGCGAGATTTTTGCCAACGTCTCGGCACCGATCGCCGTGCTCGATGCCAATCTGAAAGTGCATGAATGCAACCACGCCTTTGCCCAACTGATCGTCGATAACCGCGACGCGCAGGCGCTGCGTGAATGCTTTGCCGAAGATCAATGCTCGATCCTCGATGAACTGCGTCTGCGTCTGGTCGACGGCGAGCGCTGGAAAGGCACGCTGAACATGCGTGTGCAGGGCGAGATTCGCGAGACGCAATGGCAGATTTCGCCGTATCGCACCCCGGAACTGAGTCTGGTGTTCGTCGAGGACGTCACCGAACACCGCCACCGCGAGCGCTCGCACCTGGCGCGGCTGGATGACACCACCACGCAGCTGGCCAAGGAAGTCGCCGAGCGCGTGCACGCCGAAGCGCAATTGCTGCAAGTGCAGAAAATGGATGCGCTGGGCAAGCTCACCGGCGGTATCGCCCACGACTTCAACAACCTGCTGACCGGGATCATCACCAGTCTGGAACTGATCCAGAAACGCGTGGCCGATGAGCGTCTGGACAAGGTGCAGTTCTATACCGAAGCAGCGCTGAACTCAGCCATGAGCGCGGCCTCGCTGACCCATCGTCTGCTGGCATTTGCCCGCCAGCAGCCGCTCGATACACGGCCGGTGGACATCAACGAGCATGTCCGCTCGCTGGAAGAATTGCTGGTGCGCACCATCGGCGAGCGCATCACCCTCAAGCTGGAACTGACCAACAAACCGGCGATTGCGCTGGTCGACCCGGTGCAGCTGGAAAGCGCGGTGCTCAACCTGGTGATCAACGCCCGTGATGCCCTGCCCTCGGGCGGCAATATCTGGGTCAATACTTACGCCGCTTATTCCCATGGCGATCCGAATCTGGCCGATGGCGCGTACGTGGCGCTGTCGGTACGCGACGACGGCACCGGCATTGAACACAACGTGATCGACAAGGTGTTCGAACCGTTTTTCACCACCAAGCCTTTAGGCCAGGGCACCGGGCTCGGGCTGTCGACGATCTACGGTTTTGCCCGTCAGTCGGGCGGTGACGCGCACATTCGCAGCGTCGCCCGACGTGGCACCGAAGTGACCATCATGCTGCCCGGCACCAACGACCCGACCGGGGCCGATGCGCCTGTGCCCGTGCCTGACGCGAAAGGCAGTGGTGAGCATGTGCTGATCGTCGAGGACATGGCCACGGTGCGCTTGTTCGTCACCGAAGTGCTGGAGGATGCCGGCTATCGCTGCACGCAAGCGGCGGATATCGAATCGGCGCTGGAGCGCTTGCAGAATGACCCGTCGATCGACCTGCTGCTGACCGACGTCGGCCTGCCGCGCATGAGCGGGCGGGAGTTGGCGGATGTTGCCCGTGGCTGGCACGAAGGGCTGCCGATCCTGTTCATGACCGGCTACGCCGAAACCGCGCTCAACCGCCAGGTCTTCCTCGGCACCGGCATGGACATGCTGGTCAAACCGTTCCAGATCAGCGAACTGCTCGACAAGGTCCGCCGTACGCTGGATGGCGCCTGAACTGGCGCCATCGCTGGCAAGCCAGCTCCCACAGGGGGCATCAGTGTGCGCAGATTTTCGGCAACAACTTGAATTCCTGTGGGAGCTGGCTTGCCAGCGATGGCGGCCAGCAAGGCGCTGCAGTTATCGGCTCAAAGCCCGAGCCAGAAACGGCGCAGTCTTGCTCTTCTTGCTCGCCGCAACTTTTTGCGGTGTGCCGGCGGCGACGATCCTGCCGCCCTGATCACCGGCGCCGGGGCCGATGTCGATCACCCAGTCGCTCTGCGCGACCACACGCATTTCGTGTTCGACCACAATCACCGTGTGCCCCGCTGTCACCAGCGTATCGAGTTGTTCCAGCAAGCGATCGACATCTCTCGGGTGCAATCCCGTGGTCGGCTCATCCAGTACATACAAGGTCGCGCCACGCTGGCTGCGCTGCAACTCGGTGGCCAGTTTGATTCGCTGCGCCTCACCACCGGAGAGCTCCGTGGCCGGTTGTCCCAGGCGCAGATAACCCAGGCCGATATCGCGCAGCACTTCAAGCGAACGACGAATCCCCGCCTGCTCGGCAAACACGGACACCGCCTCATCGACAGTCAGTTGCAGCACCTGGGCGATGCTCAAGCCCTGCCAGAGAATCGCCAATGTCTGCGGGTTATACCGCGCTCCGTGGCAGGTCGGGCATGGCGCATACACGCTGGGCATGAACAGCAATTCCACACTGACGAACCCCTCACCCTCGCAAGTAGCGCAACGGCCCTTGGCGACGTTGAAAGAAAACTGCCCTGCGTCATAGCCCGCCGCTTGCGCTTCGGGAGTCGCGGCGAACAGCTTGCGCACGTTGTCGAACAAGCCGGTGTAAGTCGCCAGATTGGAGCGCGGCGTGCGTCCGATGGGTTTCTGATCAACCTGCACCAGGCGTTTGATCGACTCCAGGCCGGCGCTGATCTGCCCGGTGCTGGGCGGCGGCGTGTCATCTTCCAGGCTCGGTTCTTCTGACTCGGCCTCGGCCACCGGACGGCCCAACTGCGCGCCGACCAGTTCGAGCAAGGCCTGACTGACCAGACTCGATTTGCCAGATCCCGATACGCCGGTCACCGAGGTGAAACAGCCCAAGGGGAATTCGGCGCTGAGATTATTCAGGTTGTTGCGGGTGACGCCGTCGAGCTTCAGCCAGCCGCTCGGCTTGCGCGCGGCGCGCTCAGGGCGTTGGTTTTCGGCAAACAGATAAGCGCGGGTCTGCGAATCTGCAATATCAGCAAGTCCCGCAGGCGGACCGCTGTACAGCACGCGCCCGCCCTTCTCGCCCGCCGCCGGGCCGACGTCGATCAGCCAGTCGGCGCGGCGCATGGTTTCGACATCATGCTCGACCACAAACAGCGTGTTGCCGTCAGCCTTCAAGTGCTGCAACGCTTCGAACAGCGCCTCGCCATCCGCCGGATGCAGACCGGCAGACGGTTCGTCCAGGACATAAATCACCCCGAACAGCTGCGAACCCAATTGCGTGGCCAGGCGCAAACGCTGCAACTCGCCCGACGACAAGGTCGGCGTACTGCGTTCCAGCGCCAGATAACCCAGGCCGAGATCGGTCAGGGTGCTGACCCGCTCCAGCAAATCCTCAGCGATGCGCTGCGCCGCCAGACGCTTTTCCAGCGACAGGTTCGGCGTATGGCGCACGTCCGGCGCGCTGGCGTGACCGCTCGCGCCATGGGCGACCCGCTGCTGACGCGCCTCGCGGGTTTGCGCATGGCTGAGGGTGTCGCCGCTCTCCTCGGCGTGTTCCAGATAATTTGCCGCTGCTACAGGCCGCAGCACTTCGGCCACTTGCAGCAACGGCATCTGCGACAACTCGCCAATGTCGTAGCCGGCAAAGGTCACCGACAACGCCTCGCGCTTGAGCCGTTTGCCCTCGCACAATGGGCACGGGCTACCGCGCATGAACTGTGAAACACGCTTCTTCATCAGCGCACTTTGCGAGTGAGTGAAGGTGTGCAGGATGTAGCGCCGGGCGCCGGTGAAGGTGCCCTGATAACTCGGTTCCATCTTGCGTTTGAGGGCTACGCGGGTTTCCTCCGGGGTCAACCCGGCGTACACCGGCACCGTCGGCGTTTCTTCAGTGAAGAGAATCCAGTCGCGCTGCTTTTTCGGCAGTTTCTTCCAGGGAATATCGACATCAATGCCCATGGTCACGAGGATGTCGCGCAGGTTCTGCCCTTGCCAGGCCAAGGGCCAGGACGCCACTGCACGCTGGCGGATGGTCAGGTTCGGGTCCGGCACCATCAGCGCTTCGGTGACTTCATAGACGCGACCAAGTCCATGACACTCCGGACAGGCGCCCTGCGGCGTGTTCGGTGAAAAATCCTCGGCATACAGCATTGGCTGCCCCGGCGGGTAACTCCCGGCCCGGGAATAGAGCATGCGGATCAGGCTCGACAGCGTCGTCACACTGCCCACCGAAGAACGCGCGCTTGGCGTGCCGCGCTGTTGTTGCAGAGCGACGGCAGGCGGCAGTCCTTCGATGGAATCGACATCCGGCACGCCGACCTGATCGATCAGCCGCCGCGCGTACGGCGCCACCGATTCGAAATACCGCCGCTGGGCCTCGGCATACAGAGTGGAAAACGCCAGCGACGACTTGCCCGAACCGGAGACACCGGTGAACACCACCAGCGCATCGCGCGGAATATCGACATCAACGTTCTTCAGGTTATGTTCGCGGGCGCCGCGCACACGAACCATGCCGGCGGGTGCTTTGGAATTGCGCTTGGAAATCATCGGCCTGCCTTGATTGAAAAACTGGGCAGCGCTCGGCATCAGGTGCCGAGCACCTCGCAAATCATCTGCAGTAAGGCTTGCGGGCTGTAGGGTTTGCCGAGCAGATGCGTATCGGGGCTGAGCTGGTGGTCGCGGGAAATGATGTCGCGGGTATGCCCGGAAGTGAACAGCACCGGCACCGGCGGTGTCTGCACCTTGGCCCAGGCAGCAAGATCGGAACTCTTGATCAGGCCGGGCATGACCACGTCGGTGAAGATCAGATCGATCTCGATGCCTTCCAGCAACATCTGCATGGCCACGTCGCCATTGCCGGCGGTCATCACCCGATAGCCTTCTTCGCGCAGCAACTCCACCGCCGAAGCGCGCACCGCGTCATTGTCTTCCACCACCAGAATGGTTTCGTGGCCGCCGCTCTTGCGTTCGCCGACACTGGCGGTCTCTTCGCGAACCGGACGCAGACTGCGCGGGAAATACAACTGCACCCGCGTGCCTTCGCCGAGCTTGCTGTCGATCTCGACGTGGCCGCCACTCTGTTTGACGAAGCCGAAGACCATGCTCAGACCGAGGCCAGTGCCCTGCCCGTCGGCCTTGGTGGTGAAGAACGGTTCGAAAACCTGTTCCAGCATTTGTGGGGCAATGCCCACGCCGGTGTCGGTGATCGCCACGCGCACATACTCACCGGACGCGATGCCCTTGCCGACGCAGTATTCGCTGTCCAGACAGACATTGGCGGCACTGAGGCCGATAACGCCCTCGCCCTTCATCGCGTCGCGGGCGTTGATGGCCAGGTTGAGAATCGCGTTTTCCAGTTGGTTGCGGTCGACGTTGATGTGCCAGGGCTGCGGCGGCAACTGCACGTCGATCTGAATGGTTTCGCCCAATGCACGTTGGAGTAATTCGCCCACGCCTTCGAAAATTTGTTCTGGATTGCACACGGCCGGTGACAGCGGTTGCCGCCGGGCAAAGGCCAGCAGTTGCGAAGACAGTTTGGCACCGCGTTCGACCGCCGCCAGCGAAGCCACGACCCGGCGTTGTACGTTGGCATTGTTGGGCTCATGCCGGGCGAGCAGATGCAGGTTGCCAGCGATGACTTGCAGCAGATTGTTGAAGTCGTGGGCAACGCCACCGGTCAGGCCGCCGATGGCTTCGAGCTTCTGCGATTGGCGAAGTTGTTCCTCGGCCGCGAGCCGCGCATTCACTTCGGCCGCCACGCGCTGTTCGAGATTGCGGGTGAATTTGAGCAGTGATTCTTCGGCGTTTTTGCGCTCATGGATGTCGATCAGCACACCGGGAAAGCGAAACGGTTTGCCTTGCTCATCGAACTCGCAGGCACCACTGGCCAACACCCACAGGTACTGGCCGTCGGCCCGCTGCACGCGGTATTCAGCGTTGTACGGCTCGCCAGTGCGCAAGCTATGGGCAACTCGCTCCTGCACCCACCGATGATCTTCGGGATGAATGCGCGATTCGGCGATCTCTTGTTGCAGATCGCTCAGGTCCTGATCCGGTGGATAGGAAAAGGTGCGGGCGAAACGTTCGTCAGCGGAGAAGCGATTGTTCTTGATGTCCCAGACAAACGAGCCAAGCAGTGCGCCGGCATTCAGCGCCAGACGCACGCGCTCGTTGTCGGCGCGATAGGCATCTTCGGCCGCCTGACGCAGGCGCTCGGAATGCACCAGTTCGGTGGTTTCGACCACCATCGCCATGACGCCGCCGGGCACGCCTTCGTCGTTGGCCACCGGGCTGTAATACAAGTCCATCCAGACGTCTTCGGGCACGCCGTCGCGCAGCAATACCAGCTCTTTGTTGCGATAGGACAAGGTGCCGCCGGCCAGGCAAGTGTCAACGACGTGGCGGTTGAATTCGGCGACTTCCGGCCAGCCCAACTCTACCGGCACGCCAAGCAGATAGGGATGGCGGCCACCGGCGAATTCGGAGTAGGCGTCGTTGTAGATCATGTAGCCGGCATGGCCCCAGAGCATCACCATCGGCAGCGGCGAAGCCAGCATCAGCTGCACGGTGTTACACAGGCTGGCCGGCCAGTCGGCGAGCGGACCCAGTTCGGTGAGGCTCCAGTCGAACGCACGGATGCGTCCGGCCATTTCGCCTTTCCAGCCCTCACAGCCATGGCTTTCGGATAAAAACTGCATCGCCTGACTCAGTGTCCTTTTTTGCGGTTTTCCGATCTATCGCAACGCTACAACGACGCGACGCCCGTGTGTTTCGAGGCCCTGAAAACGCATTGGTTTCATTGGAGGTATAGCCGATTTGCGACACAGAGCCATTCAGACGCCAATCAAGTGTTTGAGTGGGTGATAGCCGGTTTTCATTTTTGCAGCAACGTCGAGAATCGCCTTCTCGATTCCGTTGAGGTGCGTGCAGGTCAGCTCGATCGCGGCGCTCTGATTACCGGCCTCGATGTACTCGAGCAAACGCAGGTGTTCATCGTCGCGGCAGGCTTGATGACTGTCGTCATCGAGCGCGGCGGCATACAGCGAAGCGCGCGAGATCAGCTTCTGGAACCAGTCGAGCAGCACCGGATTGTTGAGGCTGCGCGCCAGTTTGAGGTGGAATTCGCCGAGCAGATGGATCAGCCGTTCATGGTCGCCGGCCGCATGGGCGGCATCCTCCAGCAACAAGTGCTCACGCAGATCCTGCATCGCAACGGTGTCTTTGCGCCGGCACAGTTCGGTGACGATGCCGATTTCGATCAACCGCCGGGTTTCGAACAGCGAACGCAGCTCTGCGTCACTGGGCAGCGACACCGATGCACCTTTGTTGGGCTCAGTGGTGACCAGACCATCGGCTTCCAATTGCTTGAGCGCAGCACGCACCGACGTGCGGCTGACATTGAACAACTCGGCCAGCGAGGCCTCACCCAGCTTCATGCCTGGGCGCAACGAACGCTTGCTGATCGCCGCGTAAACCCCTTGGTAGACGCGGTCGACCGTGGTTTCCAGTTTCTTTTCGCTCATTCGAACACTCCTTTGGCGTCGGGCAATTCATCCTGGCAGTGGCTGGCCATGGAGTTGATCGGGTTCCCGTACCGGTGTGAAGCGCAGAATATCTGCCTTCGGCCCAAAGGTGCAGCCTTTTGATTTATCTCGATTTTGGATAAACAGCCAAAACCTGTGGGAGCGAGCCTGCTCGCGAAGGCGGAGGCACGTTCGACATCGTCATTGCCTGACAGTCCGCATTCGCGAGCAGGCTCGCTCCCACTCTGATACGAGGCAGATCGACCATCTTCATTGCAACCAAAATCCCTGTGGGAGCGAGCTTGCTCGCGAAGGCGGCGGCACAGTCAACATCGTCATTGCCTCAGACTGCGCTTTCGCGAGCAGGCTCGTTCCCACAAAGGTCAGTGGAAATCCCGGCTCTGCACGTGAATGCCATTGAGCAGCGGGCTAAGGTCGCTCATGCGCCCGGCGATCAGGTGGCGCACATCGCCTTCGCGTTCCCAGCGGCCGTCGACCTTGAGCAATTGCGACCCCACCAGCACTTGGCGCTGACGCTCGGCCAGGTCACGCCAGACCACCACGTTGACGTTGCCGAACTCGTCTTCCAGGGTCACGAACGTCACGCCGCTGGCCGTACCGGGGCGCTGTCGGCCGGTGACCAGACCGGCCACGCTGACCGGCCGGCCATGTTCGATATCCATCAATTCCCGCGAGCTGCGGCAACGCCGGGCCTGCAACTCGCCACGCAACAACGCCAGTGGATGCGGCCCCAGCGTCGTCCCCACGGTCGAGTAATCAGCATGCAGGTCTTCGCCAACGCTGGGTTTGGGCAGGACGATTTTGACTTCCTCTTCGTTGGGCAGGCCGGCGAACAGGCCGAGCTGTTTCTGCACCCCGGCCACTTCCCAACGCGCACGATGACGATGCCCGGCCAGACCGCGCAAAGCGCCGGAGTCTGCCAGCAAGGCCTGCGCACGACTGTCGAGGGCGGCGCGCTCACCCAGGTCAGCGACATCGGCAAACGCCCCGTGTCGGCGCGCGGCTTCGATGCGCCGTGCGTCCTCTTCGCGAAATCCCTTGATCATGCGCAGGCCCATGCGAATCGCCGGTTGCCCGGCACTCAACGGTTCGAGGCTGCAATCCCAGTCGCTGGCGCGCACGTCCACCGGACGGATCTGCAATTGGTGCCGCCGCGCGTCCTGCAGAATCTGGTCCGGACTGTAAAAGCCCATCGGCCAACTGTTGATCAATGCGCAGGCGAACGCCGCCGGCTCGTGACACTTGAGCCAGCAACTGGCGTAGGTCAGCAAAGCGAAACTGGCGGCATGGGATTCGGGGAAGCCGTAACTGCCGAAGCCCTTGATCTGCTCGAAGATCTGCGCAGCGAATTCCGGTGTGTAGCCGTTCTTTTTCATGCCGGCGGCGAGGCGCTCCTTGTGCGGCTCCAGTCCGCCATGGCGCTTCCACGCGGCCATGGAACGGCGCAGTTGATCGGCCTCACCGGGGCTGTAGTCGGCAGCGACGATGGCGATCTGCATGACCTGTTCCTGAAACAGCGGCACGCCCAGGGTTCTTTTGAGTACGACTTCGAGCGCCGGCGACGGATAGGTTTCCGCCTCTTCGTTATTACGTCGGCGCAGATACGGATGAACCATCCCGCCCTGAATCGGCCCGGGACGGACAATCGCCACTTCGATGACCAGATCGTAGAAAGTCTTTGGCTTCAGGCGCGGCAACATCGACATCTGCGCCCGCGACTCGATCTGGAACACGCCGACGGTATCGGCGCGACTGATCATTTCGTAGGTCGGTTTGTCTTCAGGTGGAATCGTCGCGAGTGTCAGGTTCAGATCACGATGCCGGCGCAGCAGGTCGAAGCAGCGGCGAATCGCACTGAGCATACCCAAGGCGAGAATATCCACCTTGAGCAGGCCGACCGCATCGAGGTCGTCCTTGTCCCATTGGATGATGGTGCGATCGGCCATGGCTGCGTTTTCCACTGGCACCAGGGTGTCCAGCGGTTGCTCGGAAATCACGAAACCACCGGGATGCTGCGACAGGTGCCTGGGGAAGCCGATCAGTTGCCCGGTCAGGCTCAGTACCCGACGCAGCACCGGACTGTCCGGGTCGAAGCCGCCTTCACGCAAACGTTCCAGCGGCGGCGTTTCATCGCTCCAGCGCCCGCAGCAATCGGCCAGCGCGTTGATCTGATCCGGTGGCAGGCCGAGGGCCTTGGCCACATCGCGCACGGCACCGGTCGCGTGATAGGTGCTGACCACCGCGGTCAGCGCCGCACGCCGCCGGCCATAACGGTTGAACACGTATTGCAGGACTTCCTCGCGGCGCTCGTGCTCGAAATCGACATCGATGTCCGGCGGCTCGTTGCGCTCTTTGGACATGAAGCGTTCGAACAGCAGCGTAGTACGATCCGGATCGATCTCGGTGATGCCCAAGGCAAAACACACCGCCGAGTTGGCGGCCGAACCACGGCCCTGACAGAGGATGTTCTGCGTGCGGGCAAAGCGCACCACGTCGTGCACGGTGAGGAAGTAGCTTTCGTAGCCGAGTTCAGCGATCAATTGCAGCTCGTCATCGATCTGCTTGAGCACCTTGGCCTGAGGCCCTTTCGGCCAGCGCCAGGCAATGCCCTCCTCGGTCAGATGACGCAACCAGGAACTGGCATTGTGGCCCTTGGGCACCAGCTCTTTCGGATATTGATAGCGCAGCTCGCTCAGATCGAAGGTGCAGCGCTGGGCCAGGTTGACCGATTCCTCGAGCAAGGCCGGCGGATACAATTCGCGCAGCACATCAAGGCAACGCAAATGCCGCTCGCCATTGGGATGCAGGCGCAGACCCGCTTCGGCCACGGGGACGTGATGACGGATCGCGGTCATGGTGTCCTGCAAGGCACGGCGCCCCCGGGCATGCATGTGCACATCGCCGCTGGCCACGGCTGGAATCTGCAGCTCAGCCGCCAGAGCCAACAATGCCGCGAGCCGCTGCTGATCGTTCTGCCCGCGATGCAGTTGCACCGTGAGCCACAGGCGGTCGCCGAAGGTTTGTTTCAGCCAGCGCCCTTCTTCCCGGTCATCCACTGAATCCGGCACCCACAACACCAGCAAACCCGGCAGTGCTTCGTCGAAGTCTTCGCGCAGCAGCTGATACTGGCCTTTCTGCGTACGCCGCCGGGCCTGGGTGATCAAGCCGCACAGGGCCTGATAACCAGCAAGGTTTTCCACCAGCAGTACCAGTTTCGGGCCGTTGTCGATGCGCACCTCGCTGCCGATGATCAGCGGCAACTCCACGGACTTCGCCGCTTGCCATGCACGAACGATCCCGGCGAGGGTGCACTCGTCGGTGATCGCCAGCGCATGATAGCCGTGCTTTTTCGCCCGCTGAAACAGCTCCAGCGCGCTGGAGGCACCGCGCTGGAAACTGAAATTCGACAGGCAATGCAGTTCGGCGTAATCGGCACTCATGCGAACCAGCCTTGCAGCCACAGCGGGCCGCCCTCACCCACAGCGCGCCAGGCCCAGCCCTGCTGACCGGCGCGGTTCTGGATCAGGTAGTAATCACGCCGCACGTCGCCACCGTCCCACCAACCGGATTCGATGCGCTCCGGCCCCATGAGAATCCGCGCCGAACCTTCCGGCACGCTCTGCGGTTCGTTGAGCAGCCAGCCCGGGCGCTGCACGCTGGGCAAACCTGTGCAAGGCTGTTTGTCGACGCCATTCTGCCACGCGCACTCGGGGCGATGATCGGCCTGAAAGCGCAAGCCCTGCACCGCGTCATCACCCAGCCGTGCGCGCAGACGTTCGCGCAATTGCTCCCAGGGCAAGGTCTGCTGCGGGCGGTCGTCGAACAGTTCCTGATACTGCGGAACGAAACTCGGCAGGTCATCGGCGTGCAAGCGAAAACCACGCACCGGGGCCTCGACCTGGACTTGCTCCAGCCGGCCACGGGCCAGTTCAAACAGCATCGCCGCGTCACGCTCGGCACTGAGCAGGCCGACCTTGATCACCGTGTCCGGCAGGCCGGCGTGTTCCAGATGCAGGTCAAAACGCTGCACGCCACTGTCGCGCCCACAGAGGAACGCCGACAGGTCGCCGGTCAAGCGCCGTAACGGGAACAGCAAGGCTTGATGGGATTGCACGTCGAAATTCAGTTCGATGCGGATATCGAAACGGTCTGGCGGCAGATAGAACGCCAGCGCCAGAGGGCGTGCGCCGAACAGCGTGTCGAGGTGCTTGAGCATCTGCGCTTCGAAACGCCGGGCCAGTGCCTGGCGTGGCAGGCTTTGCACCTGACTGAGATTGCGCAGGCCCATGCGTGACAACGCCGTGGCGACATTCGGCTCCAGCCCCACACGATCAACCGGCAATTGCCCGAGATGATGCTGCAAGGCTTCGCTGTCCGGCACCACCAGGCCATCGTAGGCATTGGCCAGCACTCGCGCCGCCACCGGGTTCGGCGCGGCGACGATGCGATGGCGAAAGCCCAGATCTTTCAATTCCTGGCGCAGGCGAGCTTCAAATTGCGGCCAGGTACCGAACAGTCCGAGGCTGGATTCGATCTCGAACACCACGGTACGCGGGTAATGCACGCTGACCTGCGCGCTGAAGCGATAGGCCCACGCGGCGAGAAACTGCTGCCAGCGCTCGACCTCGGCCACCTCGTAATCGGCGGTGGCAAAGCCTTTGCTCATGGCTTGCGCGGCGGTCATCGACATGCCGGGGCGCAGGCCGAGTTTGCGCGCCGCCGGATTTACCGCTTGCAGCACTCGGCGTTGGGCCGGACCGCTGAGCAGCACCAGCGGCTCTTCAGGGTCGGGCCGCTGACGCAGCACAGCGTCGAGGGCCAGTTGCGGAAAGAGAATACATACCCAGCGCATGACGATCAGTGCCCCACGGCAAAGGCAATCGGCGCCGCACGCGCCAGCCCGCCACGGCATTTGAGTACGCGGAGTTGCGCCGGTTTGGCATCGATGGCTATGCGCAACGCTGCCGGTGACGGGTTGACCGCCTCGCTCAACGGGCGCCAGGCAAAGGCCAGGGTCTGGCCGGTTTCCGCCGCTACCTGCAAACGCCGCAAAGCCCGGTCGTCGGCCTTGTTCGGCCAGCACAGCACCGCGCCGCAACTGCCCGAGCGCAGACACTGCTCCGCCGCCCACAAGGCATCGCGTTCGCTGGCCTGAATCACCGACAACTGGCGCAAATCGACCCCGGCATTGGCCCAGGCCTGCGGGTACGGCACGAACGGCGGCGCCACCAGCACGATGCGCTCACCGGCCGCGGACAATCGCGCCAGGGTTGGCCAGACCAGTTGCAGCTCGCCGACACCAGGGCCGGCGAGAAGGATTTCGCTCAGCGCCGCTTCCGGCCAGCCGCCGCTGGGCAGAGCTGCGTCCAGTCCCGCATGCCCGGTCGGCTGCGGACTCGCCGCCGGTGGCGCAGGCCTGCCGCGCCAGACCTGGCCGCCATTGAACAGCGTATCCAACGCAACGACGGCGCCCATCAGCCTTGCCTCACCAGACCACAGAACACGCCTTCAATGGCCAGATCCTGATCATCACGCACGACAATCGGCTTGTACGCCGGGTTGCGCGGCAGCAGGCGCACTTCATCCCCGACCCGTTCGAAGCGTTTGATGGTGACTTCACCGTCCAGACGCGCAACGACGATCTGGCCGTTCAGCGCCTCGGGATTGCGCCGCACACCGACCAGATCGCCATCGAGAATGCCGTCTTCGATCATCGAGTCGCCCTGCACCCGCAGCATGTAATCCGGGGTGCGGGAGAACAGCGCCGGGTCGAGCAGCAAACGGTTATGGATATCGGCATCGGCGCCAATCGGCGCGCCGGCGGCCACACGACCGAGTACGGGGATCTCCAGCAGCTCCGGACGCGATGGCTGGCCGAGCAAACGAATGCCCCGGGCCTGATGCGGATTGACCTCGATGAAACCGGCTTCGGTGAGCGCCAGCACATGCTTGCGCGCCACGCTGCGCGAGGCAAAACCAAAAGCCTCGCTGATTTCAGCGAGGCTTGGGGGCTGACCGTGCTCGGCGATGCGATCGCGGATAAAGGTCAGAATGGCGGTACGGCGGGGAGTCAGATTGGTCATGGAGTACATTTGTACTCCTGTGGGAATTTCCTGACAAGAACCGCCAGTCGGCGCATGCCGACGCAGGGAGCTGCAATCAGATGAATCTGATCGTTCCCACGCTCTGCGTGGGAATGCCTCAAGGGACGCTCCGCGTCCAGTGACGCGGAGTGTCACGGGCTGCATTCCCACGCGGAGCATGGGAACGATCATCGGATAAGGTCAGGAAGCCAGTTGCGCCAGGTACTCCCACGGATAAATCCCGCGTTGATGCCCGTCGCTGAACACCAGTTGCACACCATACCCCTGCGGGTTGAGTTCGATCAGACGCACGCGATCATCAACCAGCGGCGTGACACCGCGCAGGCGAAATGCGCGGCATTGCGAGCAAGGGCATTGCCGGCGCAGATCGGCATGCTTGAGCAGCGATTCGCGCCCGTCCGGCCAGCTCAGGTGTAACGTGCGCTCACTCTGCGAGTTGCCCACCGACAGCGGATTCATTGCAGCTGACTCAACGCGATGCGCACGGCTTTGCGCACTTCCGGGTCGCCGTCGTCCTGCGCTGCCTGCAACGCGGCCACGGCGCCGCGATCGTTCAACTCTCCAAGCGCCAGCGCGGCCTCCTTGCGCAGGTTGCTGATGCGGTGGCCGAGGGTGTCGATCAGCGCGTCCAGCGCCGGGACGAAACGCAAGCGGCCAAGGCTGCGAGCGGCGCGCAGGCGCACTTGCCAGTAATCATCGCTCAGCGCTTCGACCAAGGTCGGGCCGGCGTCGCTGTGGCCAACCTTGCCCAGTGTCGTCGCGGCTTCTTCGCGCACTTGCCAGGCAGGGTCGTGCAAGGCCTGGCGCAGCGCCGGCAACACTTCGGCGCCACTGGCCAGACCCAGCGCACCGGTCGCGGCGCGGCGCACTTCGGTGTCCGGGTCGTCGCTGGCCAGTTGCGCCAGGGCTGGCAGCGCGTCGAGCTGTTTGAGCCAGCCGAGCACGCCAACCGCTTCGCGCCGAACATGAGCATCGGCATCTTCCAATGCCGCGACAGCAGCCGGCGCGGCCTCGGCAAAGCGCAATTCTCGCAACGCCCGAAATGCGGCGATGCGCACACTCACATCGGCATGTTCGGTCCACGGCAGAATCACGCGCCCCGCCGCTGCAGTCTTGAGCAGGCTCAGGCTTTGCGCCGCCGCCGATTGCACAGCGGGCGACGGATCCGTCAGCGCTTCGCACAAGGCTTGCACGACCGCATCGTCCTCCCACGCTTCAAGCAATCGCGCAGCTTCAGCGCGAACATCCTCGGCAGGATCCTGACGAAGTCGATCAACCAGCCAGAGCAAGCCATCCGGTTCTTCGAGATCGGCCAGATCGATCAGGGCAATGCGCCGCACGCCGGGGTCTTCCGCCGTCAAGCGCGGTTGCAGGGCGCGGATGTCATCGTTGTCGGTCACAGCAAAAATAGAGGTCATAAGGCAAATCGCGGCAAAGGGTTTTCAGGAGGCAGGCCGAGCGGATTGAGGCGCGGCAGCGGTCGGTCGTTGTCGTGGCGCAGCAGGTCGAGGCAGTGGCGCTTGAGGCGAGCGAATTCCGGGCTGGTCACCAGTTCGCTGGTGCGCGGACGCGGAAAGTCCAGAGGCAAATCTTCGATGATTCGCCCCGGTCGCGCGCTCATCACCAGCAAGCGGTCGGCGAGAAACAGCGCCTCGTCAATGTCGTGGGTGACGAAAACCACCGTGGTGCGGATGCGCGTCCAGATGTCCAGCAGCAGTTCCTGCATGTTCAGACGGGTCAGCGCATCCAGCGCGCCGAACGGTTCGTCCATCAGCAACAGTCGCGGGCGATTGACCAGCACCCGGGCGATTTCTACCCGTTGCTGCATGCCCCCGGAGAGTTGATCCGGCCAGCGCTCGGCGAAGCCTTCGAGGCCGACCAGTTTGAGGATGTCGTCAGCGGCGCGATGGCGCTCAGCCTTGCCGACCCCGCGCATTTTCAAGCCGAAGGCGACGTTGTCGCGCACCGTGCGCCACGGGAACAGCGTGTGGTGCTGAAACACCATGCCGCGCTGCGGCGACGGGCCGGTCACCGCGCTGCCGTCGACTTTCAAGCTGCCGGTACTGGCATTCAAGTGTCCGGCCAGGGCGCCGAGCAAGGTCGACTTGCCGCAACCGGAGGGGCCGAGAATGCACACGAACTGGCCGGGTTCGATCTGGCAATCGAGGCCCTGCACCGCTTCGAAGGCTTCGCGGCCCTGGCCGAGGACGATGGACAACTGGCGAATGTCGATCCGCCCTGCTGGGGTTTGCATCACGCTCATCAGGCTTTGCCTTGCGGTCGATGCCAAGGCGTGAACAAGCCGCCCAGGCGTTTGATCAGCCAACTGCTGCCCATGCCCAACACGCCGATCAGGAGCATGCCGACGACAATGTCGGCGTAGTTCTGAATGGTGTAGGACTCCCAGGTGTAGTAACCGATGCCGAACTGCCCGGAGATCATTTCCGCGGTCACCAGACAGAACCACGAAGTGCCCATGCCGATCGCAAGGCCAGTGATGATGCTCGGCGCAGCGCCCGGCAGGATTACTTCCAGCAGAATCGCCCGACGCCCGGCCCCGAGGCTCTTTGCCGAGGCGATCAGGCGTGGATCAACGCCTTCGACGCCGTGCACGGTATTGAGCAGGATCGGGAACAGCGCGCCAGTGAAGGTGATGAAAACCATCGACAACTCCGAGGACGGAAACATCAGGATCGCCAGCGGAATCCACGCCACGGCGGGGATCGGGCGCAGGACTTCCAGTGGCGGCAGCAAAATGTCTTCAGCCCATTTCGAACGGCCGATGGCCAGACCCAGGGCGATGCCGAGGATCAACGCCGCCACGTAACCGGCGAAGACCCGGCCGAGGCTGCTGCTCAGGTGCTGCCAGAGTTTGCCGGAGTCGCCCAGGCCCAGTGCGGCTTCGGTAACCGCCAAGGGCGTCGGCACGTTGGCAAAGGTGACCAGGCCGAGGTTCCAGTGATGGCTGGCGGCTAGTTGCCAGAAGAGCAGGCAGAGCAGCAGTGAGGCGGCTCTTGATGTCCAGCGCAACGGTGTTTTCATAGTCCGGTTTCCAGTTCGGGTTCTGTGTGATGGCTGAGATTTACCCCCTCACCCCAGCCCTCTCCCCCAGGGGGGCGAGGGGGAAAGGGAGCCGATTTGCGTGCTTTTCACGACCTGAGTTCGACTCGGTACTTCACGTCGGCGTATCTCTCACCAACAACTCGGTCAGTCCCCTCTCCCTCCGGGAGAGGGTTAGGGTGAGGGGCTTTTGATCTTCAGCGCTTGCAGACCTCAGTTCGACTCGGTACTTCACGTCGGCGTATCTCTTACCAACAACTCGGTCAGTCCCCTCTCCCTTTGGGAGAGGGTTAGGGTGAGGGGCTTTTGATCTTCAGCGCGCAGCAACAACCTGCGCAGTGGCATCGCTAAAGTCGAACACCTTGCCACCCTGCGCCGCAGCGTATTGCTGGGCCTGGCCCTTGAGCAGAAATGCGCTGAGGCGGCCCTTGGCGTCGCTGGCAAACCACGCCTGTTCAGCGAGCAACTTGATCCCGCTGTCACTGGCCTGCGCATATACCGCGCGAATGTTCTTGCCCTCCTGCTTCAACCCTGCCAACGCGATGAAGGCCGCTTCAGCCGAGCCGTAACGGCGGACTTTTTCCTCACCGCGCACCCAGATTTCCGCGACATGGCTGACGTCGGTGATGGCTCTGCCCGTCGCCGCATCCACGCCCGGCAATGGCGTCTGCGCGTAGTTGGCCAGTTGCGCGGTGTAATCTAGATTTGAGGCCTTGAAGGCGGCGCGGATGTACTGGTCGTCGATGAAGCTGTTCAGGTCGAGCCCGCGATCGGCTTTCTTCAGCAGCTTCAAGGTATCGATGGCGGTACCGACAGCCTGGCGGTATTCAGGTTTCCAGCTCAGGTCGCGGGTCTGTACGCCGAGCGGGCCGTGAAACAGGTAGTTGACCTCGGCATCGACGCCGGTGACTTTGGCGATCAGTTCGCTGTACTTCTCGGGTTCGGCGGCAAGCAGTTGGTTGGCTTCGATGCTCGCGCGCAAATAGGCGACGACGATTTCCGGGTACTTCCTGGCGTAGGCCTGATCCACCAGTGCGCCATGGAAAGTCGGCGCGTTGGCCTGGGCGCCGTCGTAGATCTTGCGGGCGAAACCACGGCTCGGGAACAGCTCGGCGAACGGCACGAAATCGGCGTGGGCGTCGATCTTGCCGGCCTGCAATGCCGAGCCGGCGACTTCCGGTGGCTGGGCGATGATGTTGACATCCTTGAGCGGGTCCCAGCCCTGCTCTGCCACGGCGCGCAGCAACATGCCGTGAGCCGTCGAGGCGAACGGCACCGAAATGGTCTTGCCCTTGAGTTCGCTGAGGCTCTGCACCGACGAAGCGCTCGGCACGACGATGCCGTTGCCGCTGCCCTTGATGCTGCCTGACAGCACGTTGATGAACAGGCTGTGCTTGCCCGCCGTTTCGAATGCCACGCCGTTGAACGCACCGGGGAAATCGGCCATGGCACCGAAATCGAGTTTGCCGGCGACCATCTCATTGGTCAGCGGCGCGCCACTGGTGAAATTCTTCCACTGCACGTCATACTTCGCGTCTTTGTAGGCGCCATCGTGGGGCAGGTATTTTTCCAGCAGACCCAGTTCCCTGATCAACAACCCGCCAGCGGCGCAGTTGATGGTGGTGTCCTGAGTGCCGATGGCGATGCGGATGGTTTCGGCCGAGGCCGACAAGGTGAATGAAGCCAGTACCAGACCGGCAAGTGCTGCACGCAACATGAGTGTTTCCCCTCGAATCATTTGTTTGAAGTTCGTCTCCGCCGCGATCAGGGCGCGGTGGGAAACGAGGGGTGTTTTGCATTCAGCGTCCGGGGTTCACCGGATGGCTATTGGATAATCACAATTGCAATGTGGGAGCGAGCCTGCTCGCGAAGGCGGCGGGTCAGTCACCATCATTGTTGAACGAACGATTGCTTTCGCGAGCAGGCTCGCTCCCACAATGGATTTGGGGTCAACGCAACAAATAGGGGATGTCGACCTTCACCGCCCCAGTCGGGCAATCCTTCTCGCACGGCATGCAGTACCAGCATTCATCGAACGCCATGTAGGCCTTTTGCGTGGCCGGGTTGATCGCCAGCAGGTCCATCGGGCAGACGTCGACGCACACGGTGCAGCCCTTTTCGGCGATGCATTTGTCCTCGTCCACGGTGACCGGGGCGTTGGAGCGGAAGAAGATTTCCTGAGCTTGATAAGCCATGGTTCGGACTCTCTTTCTAGTGATGCATCAAGCGGCGAAGGCGCCGACCCGCAGGCGGTCATAGGCCTGCATTTCTTCGGCATCGAGCGGGATGATGTAAGGCTCGACGGCTTTCTTGAAACTGGTCATGCGCCCGTCCTCGCCCTTCTTCAGATGGCAATGGCAGAACCACTCGGCGTCGTTGCGTTGCGGATGATCGACGCGATAGTGGTACAGGCCCCAGCGGCTTTCGGCGCGGAACAACGAAGCGCGGGCGGCCATTTCGGCGCAATCGCGGATCACGCTGGTTTCCATCGCTCGCATCAGTTCGTGAGCGTTGTTGGCTTTCATCTGCTCGAGATCGTGCTCGATGTCGCTGAAACGCTGCAGGCCGATCTGCATCTTCTTGGTCACTTTCGGCGGTTGCAGGTAGTCGTTGACGAAGCGGCGCAGCTTGTATTCCACCTGCGCCGGTGGCAGGCCGTGTTCGCGGTCGAGCGGCGCGTAGACCCGGGCTTTTTCCTTGGCGATCTGCTCGCTGTCCAGTGCGGAAAACTCGCGGCCGGCGACGAACTCCGCCGCGTTGTGCCCGGCGAACCAGCCGTAAGTGAACGCGCCAAGCATGTAATTGTGCGGCACCGCAGCCATGTCGCCGGCCGAATACAAGCCTTTCACTGAAGTCTCGGCACGCTCATTGACCCACACACCGGACGCCGAGTGGCCGCTACAAAAGCCGATTTCCGAAATGTGCATTTCAACCATCTGCGTGCGGTAGTCGGTGCCACGGTTGGCGTGGAACTGGCCACGGCTCGGGCGCTCATTGCTGTGCAGGATTTCCTCGATGTTCTGGATGGTTTCTTCGGCCAGGTGATCGAGTTTGAGGAACACCGGACCGTTGCCGCTCTCCAGTTCCTGATGGAATTCCCACATCATCTGCCCGCTCCAGTAGTCACACTCGATGAAGCGTTCGCCCTTGTTGTTGGCGGTGTAGCCACCCAGCGGGCCGGTGACGTAGGCGCAGGCCGGGCCGTTGTAGTCCTTGATCAACGGGTTGATCTGAAAGCACTCGAGATTGGCCAGTTCGGCGCCGGCGTGATAGGCCATCGCGTAGCCGTCGCCCGCATTGGTCGGGTTTTCGTAGGTGCCCATCAGGTAGCCCGACGACGGCAGGCCGAGGCGCCCGGCCGCGCCGCAGGCGAGAACCACTGCTTTGGCCTTGATCACATGGAAGTCGGCGGTGCGGCAATCGAAGCCCATCACTCCGTTGACCGCGCCCTCCTCGTCGGTCAACAAACGCGTGCAGACCAGGCGATTGGTGATGCTCACCCGCGCACGTTTCAACTGCCGATACAGGACTTTCTTGATGTCGTGCCCTTCCGGCATCGGCAGCACATAGGCGCCCATGTGGTGGACCTTTTTTACCGCGTAGTCACCGGTCTCGTCCTTCTCGAACTTCACGCCCCAGCGGTCGAGTTGTTCGATGGTTTCAAAACTGTGCGTCGCATAGGCGTAGACCGCCGCCTGATTGACGATGCCGTCATTGGCGATGGTGATTTCCTTGGTGTACTGCTCCGGTGTCGAGTGGCCGGGAATGATCGCGTTGTTCAGGCCGTCCATGCCCATGCTGATCGCGCCGCTGCGCTTGACGTTGGCCTTGTCGACCAGCAAAACGCGCAAATCGCGGTTCTTCTCTTTGGCCTTGATCGCCGCCATCGGCCCGGCCGTGCCGCCGCCAATCACGACGATGTCGTATTCCTGTTCTAGAACGTTGCGGGTCATGCCTGCTCCCCTTTTTGCCGGTCGATCCGCAGGCGGTACTGGAACGCATCGCCACGGTAATAAAGGTGTTCGAAGTCCAGCGGCTGGCCGTGGGCATCGTGGGTCAGGCGCTCGATGCGCATGATCGGCGAGCCCGCTTCGACGCTGAGTGCCTGGGTCAGGTCGCTGTCGGCCAGCACCGCATCGATGGCCAGATCGGCGTGGCCGAGGGCGATGCCGCAGTCGTTTTCCAGAATCAGAAAGATGTCGCGGGTGACCAGATCGGCCTTCTCCAGCCGCTCGCCGACGGCTTTGGGCAGGTAGGTGATTTCCAACGAGATCGGCTCCCGGTTGATCAGGCGCACGCGTTTGATCTGCGCGACGATTTCACCCTCGGCGAGCTGCAGCCGCTCGGCCACACGCTTGTCGGCCGGAATGAATTTGAAACTGCGCAGGCGGTTGATCACTTCATAACCGCGCCCGGTCATCGACTCGGCGAGGCCTTGCAGGCTGCTGACGTTCTGAAAGGTTTTCGGCTTGGCGACGAAGGTGCCCTTGCCATGGATTTTGAAGATCAGCCCTTCTTTCTGCAGATCGCCCAAGGCCTGGCGCACGGTGATGCGGCTGACTTTGAACAGCGCACCCAGCTCGCTTTCGGAAGGCATTTGACTGTCTTGCGGGTATTCACCGTCGAGAATCCGCGCACGCAGGACGTCGCGCAGTTGGGTGTGCAGCGGAACGCTACTGAGGGAGAGAACGTTATCGGTCATCGTCGGATCACTTGTTATAACGAGTTATGACGTGATCTTAGAGACGTTATGACGAGGTTGAGAAATACTGTTTGGGCATAACCTTAGATGCGTGTTGCGCCGGCAAAACCTGTGGGAGCGAGCCTGCTCGCGAAAGCGGTGTGTCAGTCACCCAAGATACTGACTGACAGAATGCTTTCGCGAGCAGGCTCGCTCCCACAGGGGATCGTAAGCTATTCAGCGTTTGAGTATCCGGTCCATGACCCAGTCGGTCTTGACGGCTTGCTCGGCCACGGCGGGATGCTGTGAATCACCACGAATATGCGCATTCATCCCCAGCACGTGATGCCACTGGATATGCTCGTGATGGGCGATTTCCAGGCTGATCTGCTCATCGGCAAACAGCTGCACCGGATGCTCGTCAAACACCGAAAAACCGATCCGCCCTTTGCTGCCGATAATCTCGACGCGATCCTCACGGCGATCCGCAACAAAGTTCCAGCAGCCCGTGCCCAACGCCCCGGAGGCGAATCGCCAAGTGGCGCTGACCGCATCTTCAGCCGCGTACAAACCTGCCTGACGCGCAGTGAAACCGGCGACTTCAACGATGTCGCCAAGCAGATACTGGAACAGGTCCAGGCCATGGCTGGCCAGGTCGGCAAAGTAGCCGCCGCCAGCCACCGCAGGGTCGGTGCGCCAATTATCGCGACCCTCAAGATCAGCCGGCGACGGCGCTTTGGTCAGTGTCCAGCTCAGATGGCGGACATCGCCGATGCGCCCCTCCTCCAGCCATTGCCGCACCTGAGCGAAGCGCGGCAGCGAGCGGCGGTAATAGGAGACGAACAAGTGCAGACCGGCAGCGGCAAACGCTTGCTGCATCTCGCGGCTTTGCCCGGCGTTGAGTGCCATGGGCTTTTCCACGCAGCAATGCTTGCCGGCAGCGGCGACTTTCAGGCTGTAGGCGTGGTGGCTGTCGGGCGGCGTGGCGATGTACACCGCGTCGACTTCGGGATCGTTGATCAGCGCGTCGACGTCGGTATAAACGCGGCTGATGCTGTGGCGCGCGGCGTAGTCGGTCACCGCTTCGAGGCGTCGGCCCATCACCGCGACCAGTGCCGAACCGGGCGCCTTGTAAAAGGCCGGCCCGCTCTTGCGTTCAGCGACACTGCCGCAACCGATCATGCCCCAGCGCACCACGTTCATATGCAGTCCTCAGCCGATGCGCAACGCGCGCAGATCAAGGCGTCCGTCCTTGAGCGGCGGGCACCAGTAGTAGCCGCCGGTGATTGGCCGGCTGATCTGGTACAAGCCATCGGCAATACCGTCTTCCAGACCGCTCATACGGCGCAGCTGCGCTTCGAAGGCATCGAGGGAGAAACCGAAAGCGAGGAACATCAAACCGGCACGATCGCCTTCGATCCACGGCATCGAGCGGCGCACGACGAACGCTTCCGGCGCAAAGCTTTCCTGCGCGGTGCGTTTCACGTGGGCGGAGATCGGCGCGTCGTCGATTTCTTCGTTATCGCTCAAGCGACGCCCCATGATGTCGTCCTTGGCCCCAGCAGAGAGGCGGTGAAAACCCTTGAGATCGTGCTGCCACTGCTGGATCGCGGCGAAGCTGCCACCGACCAGCCCGTCCGCGCCACTGCTCAGCAGCGCGGCGGCGACAGCGGCGTCATCGTGGGGGTTTTCCGTGCCGTCTTCGTAACCGGTGAGGTCGTGGCCCTCCATGTGGCGGAAGGCTTCCTGCATCTCGACCAGACGCAAGGCCGGGGCCAGCGCGGCTTCGATAGCGTTGCAGCGGTTGAGCAGTTCACCCCGGTCGACACCGTGCAGCCAGATCCACAGGGCATGCTGGGTCGACGGGTTATTCACGCCAACTCCGGTCAGCGCCGGGAAGCTGCGCAGGCCAGCGATTTCGACATTCAGCGCCTTGGTCAACGACTCACCAAAGCCAACCACCGCCGACTTGCCATCCACCAGCATCAGCAGGTTGTCGATCGCTTGCGGCAAGGCTTCAACCGACGCCAGGGCGAAAAACAGATGACGTGCTTGCGCAGGAACAGGGGTAGCGAGAATGCCCGGCTGGTAGTAACTCATGTGAACTCCTTGAAAAAGTGCGCGGAGTTTACCTGTAGCCGGATCTTTTGTGTGGGTGGCGAGAGCGTCGTCGTTCAGCGTTCACCGCCTTCGATCAACGCCTTCAAAGCCAGCGCATCGGCGGTGGCGGCACCGCTGGCGGTGTTGTCGAAGATGCACCAGATGTCTCTGCCGTCGGCCTTCGCGCGCTGCAGGTTCTGAGCAAGCTGTTGCAGATAGGCCGCTTCATAAGCGCTGTGATAAATCCGTGGCGAGCCGTGCAGGCGCCAATACTGCAGGCCTTGCCAGCCACCCGGCGCGGTGTCGCTGCTGATCCGCGAGGGATCGACCACCGCCTGGGCGATTTGCAGATCGACCAGCATCGCCTCAGCGCCAGTCCACGATTCGTGTCGCGGTTCCAGCACCACACTGCCTTTGAACCGCTCGCGCAGGGCACGAAAAAACGCCTCGGCCACCGGCGCATCGAAGGCAAGTTTCGGTGGCAATTGCACCAGCAAGCAGCCGAGGCGATCACCCAAGCCCTGGCATTGCCCGAGAAACTCATCGAGCGCGGCCGCGCTGTCCGCCAGCCGCTGTTCATGGGTGATGAGCTTCGGCACTTTCACGGCGAAGCGAAAGTCCGGCGCCACCGAATCAGCCCAGCGCTCGTAGGTCTGGCGCCGATGCGGGCGGTAGAACGAGCTGTTGATTTCCACACAGTTGAAGCGCGCGGCGTAGCGTTGCAGGTGCGTGCCTTCGGCGGGGAATGCCGGCCAGTGCTCGCGACGGAGACTCCAGCCGGCGCAACCGATAAAGATCGCTGGCTCGTTCAAGCGCCCACCGTCATTTCTTCCCGGGCAACACGGCGCCGAGCACCTGCTTGGCAGTCTGCACAATCACCCCGGCTTCATCCGGATCACCCTTGAGCAGGGTTGTGGCGAACTTCTTCGCTTGCTCAAGCTTGATGTGCGGCGGCAACGGCGGCACGTTCGGGTCGGTCTTGAACTCAATCAGCACCGGCACTTCCGAGGCGAGCGCTTGCTCCCACGCAGCGGCGACCTCTTCTTCACGATCAACAAAAATGCCCTTGAGGCCAATGGAGATCGCGAACAGGTGATACGGCACATCGGGAATGCTCTGCGACGCTTCGAACTTCGGATCGCCCTCCATCACCCGCTGCTCCCAGGTGACTTGATTGAGGTCTTCATTGTTGAACACCGCGCAGATCCATTTCGGGCTCTGCCATTGTCGCCAGTATTTGGCGACGGTGATCAGCTCGGCCATGTTGTTCATCTGCATCGCGCCATCGCCGACCAGGGCAATGACCGGGCGTTCCGGGTAGGCAAATTTCGCCGCGATCGCATACGGCACCGCCGCGCCCATCGAGGCCAGGCCACCGGACAACGAGCATTTCATGCCGCGACGGATTTTCAGGTCACGGGCGAACCAGTTGGCGCAAGAGCCAGAGTCGCTGGTGATAATCGCCTGCTCGGGCAAACGCGGCGACAACTCGTAGACCACCCGTTGCGGATTGACTGGATCGGCTTTGGCCATGGCGCGTTTTTCCAGGGTTTTCTCCCAGCTGCTGCGCCAGCCTTCGATCTTCTTGCGCCACTTGTTCGAGGTTTTCTGTTCCAGCAAGGGCAGCAACGCGGCCAGGGTTTCCGCTGAATCACCGACCAGATTGACCTCCATCGGATAACGCAGGCTGAGCATGTCCGGCTGCAAGTCGATCTGCACGCCGCGCGCCTGGCCTTCCTTGGGCAGAAACTCGGAATACGGGAAGCCCGAACCGATCATCAGCAAGGTGTCGCACTCGCTCATCAGCTTGTAGCTGGGCTCGGTGCCGAGCAGGCCGATGCTGCCGGTGACCCACTGCAAGTCATCGGGGAGTGCCGCTTTGCCCAGCAAGGCTTTAGCGACACCGGCACCGAGTTTTTCTGCCACGGCGATGACTAGGTCGGTCGCCTCCAGCGCGCCGGCACCGACCAGAATCGCGACTTTCTCGCCGCTATTCAGTACCTCGGCGGCGCGTTGCAGATCGGCGGCATAAGGAACGACTTTAGGCTTGCTGTAGCCGACGCCGGAATGCGCGGTGCCATGGGCGCGCGCCGGTTGTTCGTAAGGCAGATCCTGCAAGTCATTGGGCAGAATCAGCGCGGTGACGCGGCGCTCGCCGACCGCAGTGCGCACCGCACGATCAAGCAGATGGCGCACTTGCGAAGGCGCCGAAGCCTGCTGCACAAAAGCCCCGGCGACGTCTTTGAACATCGACACCAGATCCAGCTCCTGCTGGTAGTGACTGCCCAGCGCCGTACGCGCCTGCTGACCGACAATGGCCAGCACCGGCATGTGGTCCATGCGCGCATCGTAGAGGCCGGTGATCAGGTGCGAAGCGCCGGGACCCGAGGTGGCGATGCACACGCCCAGCTCGCCGGTGAACTTGGCGTGGGCCGAGGCCATGAACGCGGCCATTTCCTCGTGCCGCGCCTGGACAAATTCGATTTTGCCTTTGGCTCGGCTCATGGCGCCGAACACACCATTGATGCCATCCCCCGGATAGCCAAAAATTCGCGTGACGCCCCATTCGCTGAGCCGCTCAACCAGAAAATCACCAACTGTCATCGTCATCTTGACCCTCGCCATTTACCGCTGCATGGACATGTAAGGGTCTGGACAGCCCGCTGCGCGATGAAGTTTCGCTGGATCGCACGGGCATGGGCTCAGGCACCGTGTTTGCGCGGCAATGATTTTTGAGGCGTGCGCTCTGCTCTGTGGTCGATTGAGAAATGATCGAAGGAGGATGGGTCATGACTGAAGTACAAACCCTGCTGCTTCAACGCAATGACTGGGTGCCGAACAATCCGCGTCTGCCGGTGCTGATCTACCGCAGCGCGGTGGCCGTCGAGGGCGACGATCCGGCGGCGCGCTTCGAGCAGACCTTCGGCGCCAATGGCTGGCCGGCGCAGTGGCGCTATGGCATTTATGACTATCACCACTACCACACTGAAGGCCACGAAGTGCTTGGCGTGGCGGCCGGTCAGGCACGGTTGATGTTGGGCGGGCCTGACGGGCAAGCCGTCGACGTCAGCGCCGGGGATGTGTTGTTGCTGCCGGCCGGAACCGGGCACTGCAATCTGGGATCGAGTGAGGATTTTCTCGTGGTGGGTGCTTATCCGCCGGGGCAGCAGGCGGACATTTGCCGGGCCGCGCCGAGTGATGCGCAGTTGGCGCGGATTGCGGGGCTGGCGTTTCCTGAGACAGATCCGGTGCAGGGAGTCGGGGGTGCGGTTGGGCGGTATTGGAGCCATTAGGCGCGGCGACCCTGCCGACGCTTTCGCGAGCAGGCTCGCTCCCACAATGAATACGGGTGAACCCTGTTTCTCTGTCCAATACATACCCTGTGGGAGCGAGCCTGCTCGCGAAGGCGGCAGATCGGTTTACATCATTCAATATGAATAACCGCACTCACCGCTGGCACCCGCCGGAAATTTTCCCTACGGTGTCTACCTGTTCTCTCCCAGCATCGACGAGGTCCGTTTCATGAGCAATGCGTCTTACGTTCCGCCCAAGGTCTGGAAACACGAAGCCCCGTCCGGCGGCCACTTCGCCAGCATCAACCGGCCGATCGCCGGGCCGACCCACGACAAGGAACTGCCGGTCGGCAAGCATCCGTTGCAGCTGTATTCGCTGGCCACGCCCAACGGCGTCAAGGTCACCATCATGCTCGAAGAGTTGCTCGCACTTGGCCACAGCGAGGCCGAATACGATGCGTGGCTGATCCGCATTGGCGAGGGCGATCAGTTCTCCAGCGGTTTTGTCGAGGTCAACCCGAACTCGAAAATCCCGGCGCTGCTGGATCGCAGCGTCGAGCCGCCGATCCGGGTGTTCGAGTCCGGTTCGATCCTGCTGTATCTCGCGGAAAAGTTCGGCGCCTTGCTGCCCAAGGATCCGGCCGGTCGCACCGAAACCCTCAACTGGCTGTTCTGGCAAATGGGCTCGGCGCCGTACCTGGGCGGCGGTTTCGGGCACTTCTACGCGTATGCGCCGGAGAAGCTCGAATATCCGATCAACCGCTTCACCATGGAAGCCAAACGGCAGCTGGATGTGCTCAACCGCCGTCTCGCCGACAACACCTATCTGGCCGGCGACGATTACACCATCGCCGACATCGCCGTGTGGCCCTGGTACGGGCAACTGGTGCGCAACAACGTTTACTCGGCGGCGGAATTTCTCGCCGCGCACGAGTACACCCATGTGCAGCGCTGGGCGGAAGAAATCGCCAAGCGGCCAGCGGTCATCCGTGGGCAGCGAGTGAATCGCACCTGGGGTGATGAAGACAGTCAGGTGCCGGAGCGGCATGAGGCGAAGGATCTGGACTGATAGCAAAAACCGCATAACCCTGTGGGAGCGAGCCTGCTCGCGAAAGCGTCGTATCAGACAACGCATCTGTTGAATGACACACCGCCTTCGCGAGCAGGCCCGCTCCCACATTTGCCTGCGGAGGCCATCAAATCCAATTGTGAAAAAATCATTAACTAACTGACTCGTACGGGTTTATTCCCCCGGAAACTTCCGACATACTAATGCGAATAATTCTTACATTCACTCGCATTAGTTTCGTTTGGGTAAATCTTGGGGAAGCAGATAGATGTCGTTTCACACCATTCACCGCCGCTCGAACCTTTCACCTAACCTCCTCGCAATCGCCATCGGCATGGCCAGCATCGCTCCTGCGTTGGCTGAAGAAACCGCAGCCACTGCGCCAGCCAATGGCCCGCTGGAACTGCAAGCGACCGAAATCGGCGCTACGCAGATGAGCAGCACCACCGAAGACACGCAGTCCTACACCACCGGCCCGATGCAGACCGCGACCAAGCTGTCGCTGACCATGCGCGAAACGCCGCAGGCGGTGACGGTGATCACTCGCCAGCGCATGGACGACCAGAACATGACCAGCGTCAACGACGTGGTGCGCGGCACGCCGGGGTTGTTCCTCAGCGAGGCCAGCGGCCCGGGCCGGCAGACTTACAAGGCGCGCGGTTTCGACATCGACAACATCATGTACGACGGCCTGCCCAGCTCGTATTCGCCGTACACCCTGGCGGTGCAACCGAACCTGGCGATGTTCGACCGGGTGGAAATCGTCCGTGGCGCGACCGGCCTGGTGACCGGTGCCGGCAACCCGTCGGCGGCGATCAACATGGTGCGCAAGCGTCCAACCGCTGATCAGCGCGTAACCCTCACCGGCGCCGCCGGCAGCTGGGATGACTACCGTGGCGAAGTCGATGCCTCCAGCCCGCTGAACGACAGCGGCACCCTGCGTGGCCGGGTGGTGACGTCGTATCAGGGCGCGGACAGCTTCCGCGACAAGGAAGAAAACGATCACGGCCTGTTCTACGCCATCGGTGAAGCCGACCTGAGTGACAGCACCACCGCGACCCTCGGTTTCTCCCGGCAGAACGATCAGACCAACTATTTCTGGGGCGGCCTGCCGATCGGCGAAAACGGCCACCACCTCGACCTGCCCCGCTCCACCTACCCGGGCACCGATTGGGAAAACCGCAAGCTGCAGGTCGACACCGTGTTCGGTGAAGTCGAACACCGTTTCGCCAATGACTGGAAACTGCACCTCGGCGGCTCGACTTCGACAACCGAAGGCGAATTCTCCGGCACGTACCTGTCGCGTTACGACGGCCCGCTGGAAACCACCGCCTACCAATCGCACCACACCGACAAGCAACGCGCCTTCGACGGTTTCGCCAGCGGCCCGTTCGAAGCGTTCGGCCGCACTCACGAACTGGTGGTCGGCGCCAGCAACCGCGTGTACGACGCCACCACCAAGGAATACTCGCCCTACGACACCGGTCTGCCGATCGCCGCGCCCAAGCCTGACTTCGTCCGCAGTGGCAAGTCGCGTAACGTCACCACCCAGGACGCGGTTTACCTGACCACGCGCTTGAGCCTGGCCGACCCGCTGACGTTGATCCTCGGCAGCCGCCTAGACTGGTATGACTACGACGATCGCAGTGCCGACGGTGACTTCAAGGTCACGCGCAACCTGACCCGTTACGCCGGCCTGATCTACAAACTCGATGACCATCACTCGGTCTACGCGAGCTACACCGACATCTTCACCCCGCAAACCCAGAAGGACCTCGGCGGCAAAGTGCTCGAGCCGATCGTCGGTGAAAACTACGAAGTCGGTATCAAGGGCGAATATTTCGACGGCGCGCTGAACGGCAGCGTGGCGGTGTTCCAGATGGACCAGACCAACCGCGCCACCCAGGCGGCGACCCAGCTCGGCTGCCCGGAACTGACCTGCTACGAAACCTCCGGCAAGGTTCGCGCCCAAGGCGTGGACATGGAACTGCAAGGTGCGCTGACCGAGCAATGGCAAGTCGGCGCCGGCTACACCTACACCCGCGCCCACTACATCAAGGACGAAAACCCGGCCAACGATAACCAGAAATTCGACACCGACATGCCCGAGCACCTGTTCAAGGTCTCCACCGTGTACCGCTTCAAAGGCCCGCTGGAAAAACTGCGCGTGGGCGGCAACGTCTACTGGCAGAGCCGCATGTACAACGACATCGCTCTGGCCAACGGCGGCAGCTATCGCCTCGAACAGGGCGGCTACGCGGTCACCGACCTGATGGCCGGTTACGAGGTCAACAAGCACCTCGACCTGCAGGTCAACGCCAACAACATCTTTGACCGCAAGTACTATTCCTCCATCGGCACCGACGTGACCTGGGGCTCGACCGATAACTACGGCACCCCGCGCAGCTACATGATGACCGCCAAGTACAAGTTCTGAGGCGATAGCGCTCAGCAAGCACCGCACAGGGCGTCGGGAGTTTTCCCGGCGCCCTTTTTTGCAGGTTCATTAGGCATGGCCGGCAATTACCGATAGTCTCTGGCGACACTTTCGCGAAGCGCCGGCCATGCCCCAGACAGATTTCTCCTCCGACCTCCAGGCCATCGGCAGCATCGACGCTGTGCCGGTGATCCTGAGCATGGTCAAGCATACGACCGGCATGCGCTTCGCCGCTGTAGCGCGGGTCACCGAGAGCAAGTGGATCGCTTGCGCCGTGGATGACTCGATAGACTTCGGCCTGTTGCCCGGCGGCGAACTGGTACTGGAATCGACGATTTGTCATGAGATCCGTCAGCACCATCAGCCGGTGATCTTCGGCCATGCCAGCCAGCACCCGGTTTTCTCCACGCACCACACGCCGAAAACCTATGGTCTGGAAAGCTACATTTCGATTCCGATCATCAAGGCCAATGGCGAGTTTTTCGGCACACTCTGCGCCATTGATTCGGTTCCGGCGAACCTCGACGACCCGGCCATCGAAAAGACCCTCACCCTCTTCGCCCAGCTGATTGCAATGAGCCTGGATACCCAGGGCCATTTGCACGCGACCAAAACCGCACTGGCCGATGCCAACGAATTGGGCCGTCTGCGCGAGCAGTTCATCGCCGTACTGGGCCATGACTTGCGCACGCCACTCAGTGCCATTCGCATGAGCGCCGATCTGCTGCAAAGCAAAGCCGAAGACAAGCGCTCGCGCACGCTGCTATCGGCGATCCGTACCAGTTCGGTGCGCATGGGCGTGCTGATCGAAAACATCCTCGACTTCGCCCGGGGTCGGCTCGGCAGTGGCATCCCGGTGCAGCGCAAACTGGTCGATGACTTGCAGCAAACGCTGCGCCAGACCCTGGAAGAAATCCAGGTGGCGTACCCGCAGGCGACGTTTATTGATTCGCTTGAGGTACCGACCGGGGTCTATTGCGACCCGCTGCGGATCAGTCAGTTGTTGTCGAATCTGCTGGGCAACGCGGTGACCCACGGTTCTACGGCCGAACCGATCGTGCTCAAGGCGTTTGCCGAGGGCGACGAGATGGTGATTTCGCTGACCAACCAGGGCGCGCCGATTCCACCCGCGCTGATGCCGCTGCTGTTTGAACCGTTCTCACGTTCCGAAGCCGGTCAGCGCAATGAAGGGCTGGGGCTGGGCTTGTACATTGCCGGGCAAATTGCCAATGCGCACAACGGCACCTTGACCGTGACGTCCGACAGCGAGGCAGGCACCTGTTTCGTGGCGCGCTTCCCTGCCCGCTTCAAATGGGTCTGAGCGCCGTTCTAAGTATTCAGTGGTGTCTGCGGCGTATCCGGATTGAGCTGGCGGCGACGAAACTGCCCCGGTGGCTGGCCATGAATCTGGCGAAAACGTCGAGAGAAATAGGCCTCATCAGCAAATCCACACAGCCGCGCGACCTCGCCCACCGAGCGCGTGCTGTTGAGCAGGAAATTGCGCGCCGCGTGCATGCGCCGCTCCAGCACCAGCTCGGTGAACGTCTTGCCGATCTCCTTGCGCAGCCAGTGCGTCAGGTAAGTCGGTGACAGATAGGTCGCAGCGGCGACTTTGATCAGGTTGAGATCAGGATCGGCGATGTTCTTCCGCAAGTACTCGAACATTCGGCTCAAGGCGTCGCGACGGCTGTTCTCGGCGGCATTCTCTTCCGCCAGGCGCTTGAGCGGCTCGGCGTAAAGAAAACACACGCTGCCGATCATCTGCAGCAACAAGCCCTTGAGCATTTCCCGTGTGCCGAACTGACGGTTCTCATCAAGGCTGCGCATCTGCTCGATCAGGCCGCAGACCTGAGCGAAATCCTCATCGCCCAAAATGAAATCCAGATGCTCCTGAAAGCGGAACGGCGACAGTTCAGGCGCGAGCAGGATTGACACCTCTTCCAGATCCATCGGGTCGCACTGTAGATGCGGCAAGAGGAACGTCTGGGAAAAATTGATGACGATGAAATTGCTGTCTGCGGGATGCGGAATCACATGCACGCGGTGCGGCAGGATGAACGCCAGAGTGTTGCGCGGGAACGGCCGCTGCACGCTGCCGATGTGCTGCACGGTGTCGCCACCGAGGTTGATCTGGATTTGAAAATACTCATGCCGGTGAGGCGCGGTTTCGGCGCGCCGACCCTTTTTGTCGCGAATGTAGAAATCGGTCAATTCGCTGCGTTGCTGCATGACGTAGGTCGGGATACGGCTGGGTGAAGACATGGGCGGGAGGTCCTCCGGGCAGTGAGGTGGCGCCCGTCATCTTGCAGGGTTGTGCGGTGGGCGGCAACGAGTCATACGATGACGTTGTCTTTTTTGAAAGAAGCCTCACTATGAGCCTGTCCAAAAACCGCATTACCGTGAAAATACAGATAGTCGTTGTTTTTCAGACGCTTGAGATTTAAACCTGATCTTTATTCTCAAGACAAATCGTATTTATCTTTTTGGACACGTTCGCCAAACCCACTTTTTTCAAGAAAAAACGTTCTAACCCATCGGTTGATTTAGAACCGTTGTACGACCACTGTAATGACCAACGCAGCCCAACCTCTTTCAAAAACAATCAAAGGTGCGCACGTCATGATCCTGCTATTTCCCCTCGCCGCCCCGCCCGACCTCCCCTTGAAATCAATCGCACAAAGACGTTCCTGAACGTCTGAACGCCGCGCTGCAACCCGTCCGATTGCCTCGCCCCACACGTTGCGGGCAACGGCATCGGCTGCTCGAAAAATCTCGACTCTTCTAACAATAACGAGGTCTCCGCATGTCCAGCTCTCATTCTTCCAGTGCCACGGTGCCGCCGGTGATTGCCGGTGCACGCGATGCCGTTTCGGCGCAGCGTCTGCCTACCCGGCGGCGCTGGTTCATGCTGTCGCTGCTGCTGATCGCGACGATCATCAATTACATCGACCGGGTGAACATCTCGATCGCCGCGCCGTTCATGGCCAAGGATTTGGGCCTGGACAAGATCGAGATGGGCCTGATCTTTTCCGCGTTCGCCTGGACCTATGCCTTGGCGCTGGTGCCGGCCGGCTTCATCGCTGATCGGTTTGGCTCGCGCTTCACCTACGGCGTTTCGCTGATCAGCTGGTCGACCGTCACCGTTTGCCAGGGTTTCGCCACGGGATTTGCCTCGCTGTTTGGCCTGCGCCTGGCGGTCGGCGCCATGGAAGCCCCGGCTTTTCCGGCCAACAGCCGCGCCGTGACGGTGTGGTTCCCGGCGCGGGAACGCGGGATGGCCAGCAGCATTTACGTGTGCGGTCAGTACCTCGGCACGGCGCTGTTCACCGGCGCGCTGCTGTGGCTGGCGACCACTTTTGACTGGCGCCACGTGTTCTACAGCACCGGCGCACTCGGCATCGTCTTCGGTGTGCTGTGGCTGTACCTGTATCGCGATCCGCTGAACTGCAAAAAAGTCAGCCAGGAAGAATTGAAGTACATCGAAACCGGCGGCGGCCTGGTCAAGAGCAGCCAGGAGCGCACCCGTTTCAACTGGCGGCAGATTGCCGAGCTGTTCAGCTATCGGCAGATCTGGGCGATCTGCATCGGCAAGTTCGCCAGCACCTCTGCACTGTACTTCTTCCTCACCTGGTTCCCGACCTACCTGATCGAAGAACGCAAACTGACCATGATCAAGGCCGGGATCTTCGCCGTGCTGCCCTTCGTCGGTGCGACGGTGGGGATTCTGCTGGCCGGCATCGTTTCCGACTTGCTGATCCGTCGCGGCTACTCGATGTCGTTTGCGCGCAAGTTGCCGCTGGTGGTCGGTTCGATGCTGGGCATGTCGATCGTGCTGGTGAATTTCACCGACTCCAACCTGATCTGCATCGCCGTGTTGACCATCGCGTTCTTCGCCCAAGGCATCGCGTCCTCATCGTGGGCGGCGGTATCGGAAGTGGCGCCAAAAGAGCTGATCGGCCTCACCGGCGGCATTACCAGCCTGGCGGCGAACATCGGCGGCATCGTCACGCCGATCGTGATCGGCGCCATCGTCCACGCCACCGGCACCTTCGCCTATGCCTTCTGGTTTATTGGCGGCGTCGCGCTGATCGGCACGCTCTCCTATTCGTTGTTGCTCGGACGTCTGTACCGCATCGAGCTGAAGGTGCGCTGAGGCGAAAAGCCCGGATTTGTCCAAACGCAGGCGGCTTTCGTCCAACTTCGCCGACGCCAGCCGCCGTACGCTGCCCTTTCAAACAGGATGACCCGCAGGATGAACATGACTGAATACGTCTTTACCCCGGATCTGCCCGTGACCTTGCCGGTCCTCGGCACCGAGCAGCGCTTCCCCGTCGGCCGGGTGTTCTGTGTCGGCCGCAACTACCCATGGCCGGACTCTCAAGGCCAGTCGCGCCAGCCGCCGGTGTTTTTCATGAAACCGCCGAGCTGCGTGGTCGATGCCGTCGGCGACATCGCCTTCCCCTCAGTGTGCGAGGACTTCGTTCACGAAATCGAACTGGTCGTGGCCATCGGTGAAGGCGGCGCCAATATCCCTGAAGATCAGGCTCTGGCCTACGTCTGGGGCTACGCTGCCGGCCTCGACCTGACCCGCCGCGATGTTCAACGCGCAGCCAAGAGCAACGGCTTGCCGTGGGAAGGCGCCAAGGTGTTCGACGGCGCCGCGCCGATGACTGCCGTTGTCCCGGTGAGCCGCTGCGGCCATCCCGAAGGCGAGTTGTGGCTGAACGTCAACGGCGAAGAACGCCAGCGCGACAACCTCGACAGCCAGATCTGGTCGGTCAGCGAAGTGATCGCGCGCATCTCGCAATCCGTGGCCCTGCGCGCCGGCGACCTGATCATGACCGGCAGCCCCGCCGGCGTTGACAGTCTGCAACCCGGCGATGTGATCAGCGCTGGCATCGACGGCATCGGCCACCTGGAAATGCGCGTCGGCCCACGGCCCTGATTCCAGCGGATTGAGAAAAAGGAGAACAACAATATGACAACCTCTTTGAAAGTCGCGCTGGTGACCGGCGCCGGCAGTGGCATCGGCCGCGCCGTGGCACTCGGCCTGATGGCCGACGGCTTCACCCTCGTGCTCGCCGGACGCCGGCCCGAGCCCTTGCAAACGCTGGTCGAACTGGCGCAGAGCCAGGGTCATCAAGCCTTGGCGGTGCCCACCGACGTGCGTGATCCGGCCAGTGTCGACGTGCTGTTCGCGACCATTGCCGAGGTCTACGGCCGCCTCGATGTGGTCTTCAACAACGCCGGGGTCAACGCCCCCGCCGTGCCGCTGGACGAGCTGACCTTCGAGCAGTGGCGCAACGTGATCGACACCAACCTCAACGGAGTCTTTCTGTGCGCTCGCGGCGCGTTTGGGCTGATGCGCAAACAACAGCCGCAGGGCGGGCGGATCATCAACAACGGTTCGATCTCGGCCCACACGCCGCGCCCGTTCAGCAGCGCCTACACCGCGAGCAAACACGCCGTGCTCGGCCTGACCAAGTCCCTGGCGCTGGATGGCCGCGAATTCAACATCGCCTGTAGCCAGATCGACATCGGCAATGCCCTGACGGAAATGTCGGTGCGCATGACCCAAGGCGTACGCCAGGCCAACGGCAGCATCGCCGTCGAACCGATGGTCGACGTCAAACACGTCGCCGATGCAGTGCGCTACATCGCCGGCCTGCCGCTGTCGGCCAACGTCCTGAACATGACCGTCATGGCCAGCGCCATGCCGTTTGCCGGCCGCGGTTGAGCCGGCCTTTTTATTGCGTAACGAGGTAGCCATGAAGCCAGAAATCCTGCAACTGAGCCCGATCCTGATCCCGGCAATCAACGCGCGTCTGGACGAACTGTTCACCGTACGCCGCTACTTCCAGCAAGCGGACAAACCCGCCTACATAAACGAACACGGCGCCAACATTCGCGGCGTCATCACCGGCGGCCACACCGGCATCAGCCAGGCGCTGATGGCGCAACTGCCGAACCTGGAAGTCGTCGCGGTCAACGGCGTCGGCACCGATGCCGTCGATCTGGCCTACGCCCGCGACCGCGGCATCCGCGTCACCGCCACCATCGGCGCCCTCACCGAAGACGTCGCCGACCTCGCCATCGGCCTGCTCATCTCGGTCTGTCGCGGCTTGTGCACCAGCGACCGCTACGTACGCTCCGGCCAATGGCCGCAAAGCCCAACCCCACTCGCGCCACTGCCCCTGGCCCGACAAGTCTCCGGCATGCGCATCGGCATCGTCGGCATGGGCCGCGTCGGCCGCGCCATCGCCACCCGCGCCGCCGCCTTCGGCTGCCCGATCAGCTACACCGACCTGCAACCGATGAGCGACGTCCCCCACACCTTCGTAGCCGACCTCAAACAACTCGCCCGCGACAGCGACGCCCTGATCCTCGCCGCCGCGGCGGACAAGGGCGAAGCGATCATCGACGCGCAAGTGCTGCAAGCGCTGGGCAAGGACGGTTATCTGATCAACGTCGCCCGGGGCAAACTGGTGAATGAGGCGGATCTGGTGGCCGCGCTTGCGGCGGGAGAGATTGCCGGGGCTGGGCTGGATGTGTTTGTCGATGAACCGAATGTGCCGGAAGCGTTGTTTGCTAATGAACAGGTGGTGCTGCAACCGCATCGGGCCAGCGCCACGCTTCAGACACGCACGCGGATGGGGGAAATGGTGGTGGCGAGTCTGGTTGATACGTTTGCGGGGAAAGTGCCGGTTGGGTGTGTGACGGGGTGAACGGGTTCCGGAGCGCTGTTCGTGATCGCGGCACACACCGCCTTCGCGAGCAGGCTCGCTCCCACAGGTTTGATTGCGTACATTCAGTGAGAAATGGGGCGTCTGTCAGGCCGCCTTCGCTGGCAAGCCAGCTCCCACAGTTTTTTGTGGCGTAGACAGGAACTGGTCAACACCCAAAGTCCAATGCAGGCTTGCTCTCAACGGAAAAGCAAAAGCGAAGGCCAGATCAAAAGATCGCAGCCTTCGGCAGCTCCTACAGTTGGATCGCGTTCCGCTCAAGAACAGGTCGGCTGTCAGGCCGCCTTCGCGAGCAGGCTCGCTCCCACAGGAAAGCAAAAGCAAACCAAGCAGGCCGTCCCGCCACCCAACACGATGAGCGCAAGCTCGAGTAGCTTTTGATCCTGGAGCCCGTCGGCAGGCTGAGTGGAGGGATTGATCCGGGTGTGGGAGCGCAGCGACCGTCTGGCGCAGCCAGACACAGCGGAAGGAGGTGCAGCGAAGCAAACCGGAGCCGCTGCGCCCGGATCGATCCCGGAGCGAAGGAACCCCGAGCCCCAGCGAGCGGGCCGAACGTCAGGGCGAAGACCTTTTGGTTCCTTTTGGGGCGTTTGCCAAAAGGGACTCGCCGTAAGGGCGAAACCGCCAGCCGCAACACCACCAAAAAAGGATATACACCCAAAAACCCCAAAGCATGGTCGGCCCAAAGGCCGCCAAGTCCAAAAAAAAGCCCCACAACCGAAAACCAGTGTGGGGCGAAAAAATTGGTTGGTTGCGGCCAACCAAAGGAGCTCTGTCAAAACCCGTCAAGCGCTCAGATCAAATGCACTCCTGAGCCGCCCGCTCAAAACTCGAAGGCAACAAATTCGACGCCAGCAAATGCCGCTCATAAATGAACACCTTGCCGCCCTTCCCCGCCTTGTACGCCTCCAGCACGTTGTCGGCGGATACCTTGCTCGGCACCACAATCCGATAACTGCGCTGACTCTGCGAAACCGTCGGATTCAACGCACTGCCCTGCAACTTCGGCACCACGCAATCGGCGTACTGCGCCGGCGTCTTGCTGGTCTGCAACGTCAGAGTCGGATCGTTCGGCGCCGAAGCACAACCGCCGAGCAACAGGGAAACAAAAGCCATGGCTGGCACGAATAAAGGACGCATCGGGGTAATCCTGAAAATAAAGGTTCGGTTCAACCGGCAACGGTTCGACTTCACGGGATCGCCGCTGCCATTCAACTTTTTGGAGAATCAGCTCGACGCCACCAGGGCCTTGAGCGACACATCGAATTGCTTCAGCGCATTGAGTTGCAGATCACGCTGCTGATTGATCTGTGCCGCGATCTGCGGCGCCGCCCGGTCATGCACCCAGACCGAAGGCAGCTCCTGCTCGATCGCCCCCTCGGCCTTGCCGATGTACTGCAGATCGGCGTCGTAGAACCGTGCAGAGAAGCGCGCCTCGACCAGACTGTTGCGCTGGGTCAGCAAGCGATTGAAGGTATCGAGCTTGACCACCACATCCGGATGGGCCTGAAGCAGCTCATCCAGATTGTCGTAAACGGTCACCGAGACGAACTGTTGCTGCAGCGAACTCATCAGCCAGTCGAGGGCCAGTTCCGGGTCGGAACTGCCGACAAAGGCGTCGCGGATTCGCGAATCCAGTGCGTCTTTCGCACCGTTGAGCGCCATGTCGTGGTAGCGCTCCAGATATTGCAGGTTCTGCAGTGTGTTTTCGCTCAACAACACCCCGACGGTCTGCGTGTGCTGCAGGGCCGAGGCGCTGGCGGCGATGGGTTGCAGGTGACACGACCGGGCGTCGTCTGCGTAAGCCGGTGCGATAACTACCCCGCCCATCAGCAGGGCGATCATTGCCAGTCGAGTCAGAATGTTCATCGCGCAATTTCCTTGAGCTGCGTCTTCGATGGAGGTGATTTTCCGCCGATCGCCGGCAAAGCAGAACTTGCGTTTCTTGATGGTCACTATTACTTCCAGCAATAGTTGCGCGTCGCGCAGACTGATGCACACTGAGCACATTCAAGAAAAATGATGAGGGTCTCGCCTTGAGAACGTTTGATCTGATCCGTGACGCCGTGCTGCCCGAATATCGCGACCGCGTAGCCGAATACCTGGTGCAGTACGAAAGCGTCCTGCTGGACAAAACCACCCGCGATGCGCAATTGATCCGCGACACTGCCCAGCAACTGCGCGGTTACCTGCGCGGGCTCAACACCACGCGGGTGCTGGGCATGGCCTATTGGGAAGAGCTCGATCGCCGCGTGGTAGACACCTGGCTAAGCCCGCAAGAGTGACCGCTGAAGCGCCAGTGGTCTGCCCGGCAACGCGCCCCCTGCGAAAAACCTGACCAAACGCTTACAATCGCAGGCCTATTGCCATACAGACAGGCCTGCCCGGAAATGCCGCTCGACCCGCCAACGATGCTGACCATCACGATCGCCCTCGCAGCCGCTGCCGCGCTGTACCTGGCGGTCGAGTGGCGCAGCATCCGTGAGCCTTCGCTACTGTTCTGGAGCGCCGGTTTCGCCACCATCACCATCGGTTCCACCCTCGCGCTGCTGCGCAGCAGCGGTTTTCTGCTGCTGGGCATCTGGTTCGCCAACGGCCTGCTGGTGACCGCGCATTTCTTTTTCCTGCTCGGTGTGGCGCGCTTCACCCAGACCCGACTATCGCCGGCGTGGTACCTGATTTTCGCAACCTGGCTGATCATGTTGACGTTGCCGGACGGGCCGCTGTGGTCCAAGGCCATGCTGGTGGCCAACTCGCTGCTGGTGGCGATCCCGACGCTCAAGGCCAGTTCGCTGCTGCGCCCGCACGGCAAGTCGTTGAGCGTGGGCGCGGTGCAATTGCGTTATGTGCTGCTCGGCCACGGCATCTTTTATGTGGCCAAGGCCCTGACCGTGGTGATCCCCGGCACGCTGATCGATCTGGCGGCATTTCGCGGCGAGATCATTCAGATCTCGCTGGTCGAAGGCGCGATGGCGATCATGTTGATCGCCCTGTCGATGACCGGGACCGAGCGTTATCGCCGGGAAAAGCAGATCGCCCGCCTCGCCGAGCGCGATCCGCTCACGGCCCTCTACAACCGCCGCGCCCTGGAAAAGCGCACGCCACGCCTGCTGGCCGGCGTATCCGCGCAAAGACCGGGTGCGTTGCTGTTGATCGATATCGACAACTTCAAACTGGTCAACGACCAGTACGGGCATATCGCCGGTGATCGCTTGCTGATTGCTCTGAGCGAGATGATCCGCGCCCAGCTGCCGCCCCATGCGCTGACGGCGCGGCTGGGTGGCGATGAGTTTTTGATGCTGCTCAACAACGCGTCAGCGGAAGCTATCCTTGAACTGGGCAACGCCTTGCGCGAACAGTTTCTGGCCCTGGCGTCGCACACCTATCCCACGTCCGCTTCGGTGACCTTGAGCATCGGCGCCACCCTGTTCGACACACCGCCGGCCAGTCTGGCGGCGCTGATCGAACTTGGCGACGCCGCGCTCTACGAGTCCAAACGCGGCGGACGCAACCGCTTGCGCCTGTCCGGCCTCGCCACTCCAGGATGAAACCCGCCATGTCCAGCCACGACACCCCACTGCAAGACCTCGCCGCCCCCGAAGGCGTTTGTTACGGCTGCGGCGGCCGCAATCCGCAAGGCCTGCACGTGAAAAGTCGTTGGGATGAGGACGGCAAACACGTTATCGCCGAGCATCTGCCCGAAGCTCAATATTGCGGCTGGCCGGATCTGGTTTACGGCGGGCTGATTGCCATGCTTGTCGACTGTCATTCGAACTGGACCGCCATGGCCTGGCACTACCGCGCGGAGAACCGCGAAGCCGGCAGCCTGCCGCGCATCGACTGCGTGACTGGCAACCTCGGGATCAAATTCATCAAACCCACACCGATGGGCGTGCCGCTGCTCTTGCGCGCGCGAGTCGAAGGTGAAGTCGGGCGCAAGACCCGGGTGATTTGCGAGGTGTATGCCGGGGAAGTGCTGACGGCGGTGGGTGATTCGGTGTTTGTGCGGGTGGATACGGGGCAGTTGGCGGATGCAGCGCATGGCCGCGAAAGCCAAAGCCCCTCACCCTAGCCCTCTCCCAAAGGGAGAGGGAACTGACCGAGGTGCTTGGTGCAGATACGCCGACCTGGGAAACCGAGCCGAACTCAAATCTTGAAAAAACCCTCACCCTAGCCCTCTCCCAGAGGGAGAGGGGATTGACCGAGGTGTCTGGTGGAATAGGCCGACCTGGGAAACCGAGTCGAACACAAATTCTGAAAAGCTTGAAAATCGGCTCCCTCTCCCTCGGGAGAGGGCTGGGGTGAGGGGCTGCGGTTCAAGCCACGCAGCCACACTCAAGCCGAAAGCGAAACGTTCTGAGCCAGCTCTTCAACGCGACAAAGCCGCCACACCAGCCCGCGCCGCATGCAGCTTTTTATAGCTTTCGATCAAGCGCAAATGCCGATCCAGCCCTTCCAGCTTCATGCTCGTCGGCGTCAAACCGTAAAAACGCACACTGCCATTCACCGAACCAATCGCAGCATCCATACGCTCGTCACCAAACATCCGACGGAAGTTGGCCTCGTAGTCTTCCAGCTCGAGATCCTCGTCCAGCTCCATCTCCAGCACCACATTCACAGCCTGATAGAACAAGCCACGCTCAACGGTGTTGTCGTTGTATTGCAGGAACGCCTCAACCAGATCCTTGGCCTCGTCAAACTTCTGCAGCGCGAGGTAGATCAGCAGGCGCAGTTCCAGAATCGTCAACTTGCCCCACGGTGTGTTGTCATCGAACTCGATGCCGATCAGCGTGGTGATATCGGTGTAATCGTCCTGCTCGCTGCGTTCCAGGCCCTGAACGAGGTTGCGCAGGCCGACTTTGCTGAGGTTGTGCAGGTTGAGGATGTCGGCGCGAAATTGCAGGGCTTTGTTGGTGTTGTCCCAGATCAGGTCTTCGACCGGGTAGATTTCCGAGTAATCCGGCACGAGGATGCGGCAGGCTTTGGCGCCGATGTGCTCGTAGACCGCCATGTAGACTTCCTTGCCCATGTCTTCGAGGATGCCGAACAGCGTCGCGGCTTCTTCGGCGTTGGAGTTTTCGCCTTGGCCTGAAAAGTCCCATTCGACGAATTCGAAGTCTGGCTTGGCGCTGAAGAAGCGCCACGACACCACACCGCTGGAATCGATGAAGTGCTCGACAAAGTTGTTCGGTTCGGTCACTGCCTGCCCCGAGAACGTCGGCTGCGGCAAGTCGTTGAGGCCTTCAAAGCTGCGGCCCTGAAGCAGTTCGGTCAGGCTGCGTTCCAGCGCGACTTCCAGGCTCGGGTGCGCGCCGAACGAGGCGAAGACGCCGCCGGTGCGCGGATTCATCAGGGTCACGCACATGACCGGGAATTCACCGCCCAGCGAGGCGTCCTTGACCAGCACAGGGAAGCCCTGCTCTTCAAGGCCTTTGATGCCGGCGAGGATGCTCGGGTATTTTTCCAGTACCTCTTGCGGTACATCCGGCAGGGCCATTTCGCCTTCGAGGATTTCGCGTTTGACCGCGCGCTCGAAAATTTCCGACAGGCACTGCACCTGCGCTTCGGCCAAGGTGTTGCCGGCGCTCATGCCGTTGCTCAGGTAGAGGTTTTCGATCAGGTTCGACGGGAAGTACACCACTTCACCATCCGACTGGCGCACGAACGGCAGCGAGCAGATGCCGCGCTGGGTGTTGCCGGAGTTGGTGTCGTACAGGTGCGAGCCGCGCAGTTCGCCGTCGCGGTTGTAAATGCCGAGGGTGTAGTCGTCGAGAATCTCGCTGGGCAATTCGTCCTTCGGACCCGGCTTGAACCATTTCTCGTCCGGGTAATGGACGAATTCGGCGTTGGCGATGTCTTCGCCCCAGAACTGGTCGTTATAGAAGAAGTTGCAATTGAGGCGCTCGATGAACTCGCCAAGCGCCGACGCCAGTGCGCCTTCCTTGGTCGCGCCCTTGCCGTTGGTGAAGCACATCGGCGAATGCGCATCGCGAATGTGCAGCGACCAGACGTTGGGCACGATGTTGCGCCACGAGGCGATTTCGATCTTCATGCCGAGGTCGGCGAGGATCTTCGACATGTTGGCAATGGTCTGTTCCAGCGGCAGGTCCTTGCCGGCGATGTAGGTGCCCGCCTGGGAATCGGACTGCGGCATCAACAAGGCCTGGGCATCGGCGTCGAGGTTGTCGACTTCTTCGATGATGAACTCAGGGCCGGTCTGCACCACTTTCTTCACGGTGCAACGGTCGATGGAACGGAGGATGCCCTGGCGATCCTTGTCCGAGATGTCGGCGGGCAATTCGACCTGGATCTTGAAGATCTGGTTGTAGCGGTTTTCCGGGTCGACGATGTTGTTCTGCGACAGGCGAATGTTCTCTGTCGGGATGTTGCGCGTGTCGCAGTACAGCTTGACGAAGTAAGCCGCGCACAAGGCCGACGACGCCAGGAAGTAGTCGAACGGCCCCGGTGCCGAGCCATCGCCCTTGTAGCGGATGGGCTGATCGGCGATCACCGTGAAGTCGTCGAACTTGGCTTCAAGTCGAAGGTTGTCGAGAAAGTTGACCTTGATTTCCATGCGGGATTACCAGAATACGGCTAAACGAATGGCGGCCATTATCCGGTTTTTGTGCGGGAAGTCTCGCCCTTTCGGGATTCGCCGCTGGCCGGCGGTTCTGGAAATTCCAACGGATTCGCTACACTTTGAAAAAATCCAGGCGATACCAATTACAACAATCTGAACATTGTGCGCTCGCCATTGTTCTAGATTCAGAAGACACCGGATCAAGGACGAGCACATGGCCGTTATTCTCCCTGCGCAGCCAATCCCCACCCCGCAACGCGCCGTCACCCGGCGCCTGGCCATCGCCGTTGGCGCACTGTTCGTCGCTGGCGTTATTGCCGCGATCAGCACCCTGCTTGGCATTGCCAATACCCTTGACGCGAAAGATCTGGAACAGAACCAGTTCTATTCCGTGCGCGCCGTGGAAAACCGCATCACCGCGTCGAAAAACTACATCACCAGTTATGCCTACTGGACCCGCGCCTATGAGGCCTTGAGCGGGCCGATCGACGTCAATTGGGCCTACACCGAACAGAACATGGGCAAGACGCTGTTCACCAGCGACGGCTACGACGGCGTGTTCGTCCTTGATCGCAATCGCACCAAGTACGCGGTGATTCGCGGGCAGATGGTTGAAACCGACGTATCCAGCGTACTGCAAGCGCCCGCCTCGGCGCTGGTCGAGCAGGTGCTGAGTCAGCCTGATCTGACCAAGCCGATCAGCAGTTATTCATTGTTCGAAGGCTGGCCGGCGCTGATCACCGCTGCCGCGATCATTCCCAACGACGAGCGCCCGCTGGATGAACTGAGAAACACCTCGGTGCTGGTGTTCGTCGACAAGCTGACCCCGACCAAACTGCGCAAGATTGGCAGCGGTTATGGCCTGACGAACCTGACCCTCGTCCCGGATGAAACCATTGAGAAAGGCCATCCAAGCGTACCCCTCGACAGCACCGGCTACAGCCTGGTTGCCGACCTGCAGCGACCCGGTCAGCAATTGCTGTGGACGCTGGTGCCGCCGCTCGGCGCGACGTTTCTGGTGCTGATGCTGCTCACCGCCTATTTTTTCCGCCATGCATTGCGCTCATCGCAATACGTCGACAACAGCATTCATGCCATGCAGGCCTCGAATCAGGCACTCGAGAAAGCCAATCATGCCCTCGAAGCCAGTGAAGAACGCTTTCGCGCCGTGGCCGAAGCGGCGTCGGACTGGATCTGGGAAGTTGATGATCAGTTGTCGCTGACCTATCTGTCGGCGCGCTTCAGCGAAGTCACCGGTTACCCGCAAGCTCTGTGGCTGGGCCAGGACATCGGCGAATTACTGACTTGCGACACCACACCACTGGAGCTGTGGCTGCGCAAACTCAGCGAAGAAAACAGCGCCAGCGATTTGCGCTGCACTTATCGCGATCACTCCGGGCAGCCACGCCACTGCCGGCTCTCGGCGCGGCCGATTTTCGACAAGGACAGCGTCGTCGGCTATCGCGGCACTGCCAGCGATATCACCGACGAAGTCGCCGCCCATGCGCAGATCCAGCACCTGTCGATGCATGACGCCCTGACCGGTCTGCCCAACCGCAACAAACTGGCGCGTTATCTGGATGAAGTGCTGATATTGAAAGAACACTCGCCACCGCTGTCGCTGCTGATGATCGATCTGGACAACTTCAAGCCGATCAACGATTCCCTCGGCCATCCTGCCGGTGACGCGGTTCTCCAGGAAGTCGCCACGCGCCTGCGCGAATGCACCCGCGAGCACGACATCGTCGCCCGTCTCGGTGGTGATGAATTCGTCGTGGTGCTCAACGGCATGGACAGCCATAACGAGATCGACAAATTCTGCACACGGCTGATCGGCAGCCTGCATCAACCGATCAATTACGAACAACATCCGCTGCACATCGGCGCCAGCATCGGCATCGCCCTGAGTCGTCGACACGGTTTTGCCGCCAGCGATCTGATCCGCTACGCCGACATCGCGCTGTATCAGGCCAAGTCCGACGGCAAGAACACCTGGTGCTATTTCGAAGCGCACATGAGCGACCAGATCCAGACGCGCCGGCAAATGGAAGATGACCTGCGCCACGCGCTCAAGCACAACGAATTTGTCCTGCACTATCAGCCGCGCTACAAGGTCGACGGCAAACACATCGTTTCAGTCGAAGCGCTGGTGCGCTGGCAGCATCCGACCCAAGGGTTGCTCGGACCGGACGTGTTCATTCCGCTGGCCGAGCAGACCGACCTGATCGTACCGCTGGGCCGCTGGGTGCTGCGCGAAGCCTGCGAAACCGCGCTGGAATGGCCCCATGACATTCTGCTGTCGGTCAACCTCTCGCCTGCGCAGTTCGCCCTCAGCGATGTCGTCGAGGATGTTCGTGAAGTGCTGGTGGATACGCGTTTCCCGGCCAGCCGTCTGGAACTGGAGATCACCGAGAACGTGATGCTCAATGACACCGACGGCGCGCTGACCACCATGAATCAGCTCAAGGAGCTCGGCGTACGCCTTAATATGGACGACTTCGGCACCGGTTATTCGTCGCTCGGTTACCTACGCGCCTATCCATTCGACGGGATCAAGATCGACAAACGCTTTATCGCCTCGATCAGCAGCGGCGCCAACGACCGTGCCGTGGTGCAGGCGATCATCGGTTTGGGCAAAGCCATGGGGCTGACGGTGACCGCCGAAGGCGTCGAGACCGAGGAGCAACTGGCGATTCTCGGCAAGGATCAATGCAACGAGGTGCAGGGTTATTTCATGAGTCGGCCAATCGACAAGGCGGCTTTTGCTGATCTGCTACGGGCTTCGCGACTGTCGCTGGTGAGCAAAAAAGGTCGGGTGACGTGAATATCAGCCATCGCTGGCAATGCGCACTTTGCCGCTGAACACGCGGAAACCGAAGGTGTTGTAGGCTAGGGTTATCGGTATGAGTACGGCGAATCCGACCAGCATGAAGATCTGGCTGTTCGGGCTTGAGGCTGCTTCGCCCAAAGTCAGATCCGGCGGAATGATGAATGGAAATAGCGCGACCAGCATCACCGCGAATGCCAGCACGAAAACGCCTAATGCGGCGAACAACGGCACGCAGTCAAAGCGCCCGTGAAAACCTTTGCTGAACCCCCATCCTAGAGTGCTGAGGATCAGCCCTGCCGCCAGCCACAGCCGAATATCGGCAAGCCGCTGGGCGTATTGCGGCTGCAACGTCGACGTCCATGCAATCAGCACCAGCAATAACGCCACGACGACCAGCGCCAAGACGCGGGCCTGGCGGGCCGAGTGCTGCTGCAATTCATCCAGGGTCCGCCAGTACAACCAGCACGTCCCCAGCCAGACGTAACCGAGCACCAGCACCACACCGCAAAACACCGGGAACGGATTAAGCCAGTCGCGGCCATCGCCAATGTACTGACCGCCCTGATGGGCGATGCCTTGCACGAGGGTACCGAGCACCATGCCCTGGACCAATCCGGTCAGCAGCGAAGCCAGGGCCAGCACGCCGTCGACGATGCGCTTGCGCCGCTCGTTCGGTGCGTAATCGCGAAATTCCAGCGCCATGGCCCGCGCGATCAAGGCGAGGAACATCACGATAAAAGGCACGTACAAGGCCGGCAGCAAGATCGCATACGCCAGCGGAAACAACGCCAGCAGCCCGCCGCCGCCGAGCACCAGCCAGGTTTCGTTGGCGTCCCACACCGGCAGAATCGACACCGCCATGGCTCGTCGCTGGTGTTTGCAATCCGTGAGGCCCATGAGCATGCCGACGCCCAGATCGGTGCCGTCGAGCAACACGTAGTTCATCACCGAGAACGCCAGTGCGGCGGCGCACAACAGAGTCAGCCAGTCCGTGTCCATGTCTGCGATTCCTCAGTGCCCGGTTTCGTCGGCAAGGGTGGGCTGCGGCCCGGGTTGGTCCTGCTGCGGCGGCTCGCGCAACAGACGCAGCAACACCCACAGACCGATGCCGAAGATCAGCAGATAAAACAGCAGAATCAGCCACGTCGACCCGACGACTTGAGCCCTGGACACCGACGACAGACTGTCCGCCGTGCGCATCAATCCGTAAACGGTAAACGGCTGTCGCCCCACTTCGGTGACGACCCAGCCGCTGAGCATCGCCAGAAATCCGGCCGGCGCCAGCAGCACGCACGCTCCCAGCCAGCGCCGCGCCGTGTACAGGCGATTACGTCGGCGCAGGATCAGGCTGACCACACCCTGCCCAAGCATCAACAGCCCCAGCCCGACCATCAGCCGAAATGCGAAAAACACCGGCGCCACGGGCGGGATGTCCTCAGCCGGAAATTCATCAAGCGCGGCGATGGTGCTGGTCAGGTCATGCTGCAGGTAGAGGGAACCAATGCGCGGAATCGCAACCTCCCAGTGGTTGCGGCGCTCTTGCATATCCGGCCATGCGAACAGGCGCAGTGGCTCCCCCGCGCCTTCTGGCGGGCGCGTCCATGAGCCTTCGATCGCCGCCACTTTCTGCGGCTGAGCGTGCAAACTGTGCCGGCCATGCAGGTCCCCGACGATAATCTGCACCGGCATCAGCAGCGCAATCACCCACAGCGCCATGGAAAATTGCAGGCGAGCGCGCGGGTTTTCCCGGGCCTGGCGCAATTGCCAGGCGCTGATCCCGGCAATCAGCGTCGCGCTGCCGATGAACACGGCGAGCAGCATGTGCGCCAAGCGATAGGGAAACGAAGGATTGAAGATGATTGCCCACCAGTCCTCAGCGAGGAAACGCCCGTCCGCGCCAATCGAATAGCCGGCGGGGGTTTGCATCCATGAGTTGGCGGAAAGAATCCAGAACGCGCTGATCAGCGAGCCCACCGCCACCGCACACGTGGCAAAAAAGTGCAGACGCGGACCGACTTTCTTCAGGCCGAACAGCATGATGCCGAGAAATCCGGCTTCAATGAAAAACGCCGCCATCACTTCATAGAACATCAGCGGGCCGATGACATCACCGGCCTGCACCGACAGCCGCGACCAGTTGAGACCGAACTGATACTCCAGAATCAATCCCGACGCCGTGCCCACTGCGACATTTAGCGCAAATACCTTGAGCCAGTAGCGATAGACATCCAGATAAACCTGGCGCCCGGTCCTCAACCACAACGCTTCCAGCACCATGAGGAAATTCGCCAGACCGATGCTGAACGCCGCCAGCACGATGTGGAAGCTGATCGTGATCGCGAACTGGGCGCGGGCGGCCATCAGGGCCGAATCAACAGGCTCCATCCATCATCCGCTGTAGAACACAGCCAGCTTGTTGCCTTCGGGGTCGCGCAGATAGGCCACGTAAAAGTCCGGCGTATAGGCCTCGCGAGTGCCAGGCGCGCCTTCGTCGCTGCCGCCATGGTCGAGCCCGGCCTTGTGCACCTGATCGACCTGGTGCCGCGAGTCGGTGCGAAATGCCGGCATCATGCCGTTGCCGGGTGTCGCCGGCTCACCATTGAACGGTTGCGAGATGTGCACACTCCCGGGCCCGTTGGACTTGTCGGCGCAATCGGGCAAGTAGAAACAGTAGTGTTCTTCGCGATCATGCCGGTAGCCAAGCAGCGTCAGGATCGCCTTGTAAAAAGCCGCCGAACGCTCGACATCGTTGGCGCCGATAAACAGATAACTGAGCATGGGACGTCCTCCGATGACAGCTGTCAGCGCTGTGGCTGTTCTGGGTTCAAGGTGAACACGTTGCCGGCGTCACGCACCAACTGGCGCCATTCGGCACTGGTGATCAGGCCTTGCTCCTCCATCTGATCCGCAGCCTTGAGCAGCTCGTCATATTGCTGTTCCGGATCCAGATCGCCCTCGGCCTGCTCTGCCATCTTGCGCCATGCCGCCAGTGATGCCTGCTTTTGCTGATCGAACATACCGGTATCTCCTGAGGGACTTACCCGGTAGAAAAATCAGCGCGAGAGAGGTTCAGGGCAGACGACGGATGGACGGTTGATGCGCAAAACCTTGTCGGAGTGAGCCTGCTCGCGATAGCGATATATCTTTCAAAAAATTTGAATGTGCCTCCTTCATCGCGAGCAGGCTCACTGCCACAGAAAAGCAAAATCAAAAGATCGCAGCCTTCGGCAGCTCCTACAGTTGGATCGCGTACCAGCTCAAGAACAGGTCGGCTGTCAGGCCGCCTTCGCGAGCAGGCTCGCCTACAAAGCAAACGCAAAGCAGCGCAGCTGCCCGCGGCGAAGCCGCACCACTCAACAATGAGCGCAAGCTCGAGTGCTTTTGATCTTGACTCACCGGCGACGTCGGAAGGCTGAGTGGAGGGATTGATCCGGGCGTGGGAGCGCAGCGACCGTACGACGCAGTCGTACACAGCGAGTGTAGGTGCAGCGAAGCAAACCGGAGCCGCTGCGCCAGGATCGATCCCGGAGCGAAGGAACCCGAGCCTGCGAGGGCCGAACGCAGGAGAAAAGCGTTTTGGTTACTTTTGGGCGTCTGCAAAAGTGACCCGCTGTAAGAGCGGAACCGCCAGCCGCAACACCCGAAAAAACGGATATACACCCAAAACCCCAAGAGCCTGGTCGGCCCAAAGGCCGCCACGCCCAAAAAAACCCGCAAATGTCAAAACCGCTCCGCCACCCGCTTGTACGCATAATCCGGCTCCCGGTACTTGCCCGGCTTCTGCCGTTTCGGCAACTCGACCTTGTCGCGCTTCACCTCTTCATAGGGGATGCGACTGAGCAGATCAGTGATGATGTTCAGCCGCGCACGACGTTTGTCATTCGAGTCGGCAACCCTCCACGGCGCCCAATCGGTGTCGGTGTGCTTGAACATTTCGTCCCGCGCCCGTGAGTAGTCATACCAGCGGCTGTAGGATTTCAGATCCATGGGTGTCAGTTTCCAGATCTTGCGCCCGTCATTGATTCGCGCTTCAAGCCGGCGGGTCTGTTCCTCCGGACTGACCTCAAGCCAGTACTTGAGCAGGATCACCCCCGAATCGACGATGGCGTTTTCCACCCACGGGATCGACTTGAGAAACTTGTCGGCCTGCTCCTCCGTACAAAAACCCATGACCCGTTCGACACCGGCGCGGTTGTACCAACTGCGGTCGAAAATCACCACCTCGCCGCCCGCCGGCAGATGCGGCAGATAGCGCTGTACATGCATCTGACTTTTTTCTCGATCGGTTGGCGCCGGTAATGCCATCACGCGGAACACCCGTGGGCTGACGCGCTCCGTGATCGCCTTGATCACCCCGCCCTTGCCCGCACCGTCGCGCCCTTCGAAAACAATACAAACCTTGACACCTTTGGCGATGACCCACTCCTGCAGCTTGACCAGCTCAACGTGGAGCTTGCGCAGCTGTTCGAGATAGTCCTTGTTTTTCAAGCGCGGACGTTCGATTGCCTTTGCAGGTTTCTTCTTGTCTTTCGCCATGAACCTGTCCTCGCGCTTCAACAGCCCGCTGAATTTGTTTATTGACCCGAAGGGCCTGATCCGTGAGGTTAGTTCACGCCCGGTTGTTTGCCATTGCCGGGCAAAAAAGCCCTGTCGCCATGTGTTTCCTGAGGTTGTTCCGACGTCGCACTGTTCATTGCCCGATCCCCTGTTTGCTGGAGTTTTTTCGATGCCGTCGTCCAAATCATTGCCCACTGCCCTGCTCGGTCTGGCCCTGGCCTGCCCGGCGATGGCCGAGACCCAAGGTCTGGAGCTGGGGCAAGTGCTGATTTCGGCAGATGAGCGCAGTGGCAGCGATGCAGCGGTCGAAGAAGCGCGGCAACGCCTTGAGCAGGTTCCCGGCGGCGCCAACGTGGTCGACATGCGCCAGCCGTTGCAGGGCCGCGTTGCCAGCAATCAGGATGTGCTGGCCTATCAGCCGGGGGTGTATGCCCAGTCGGCGGGCAACGAAGGCGTAAAGATTTCCATCCGTGGTTCAGGCATCAACCGCGCACCCGGTGCCCACGCCTCGGGGCTGTACACGATGCTGGATGGCTTGCCGCTGACCGGCCCCGGCGGCACGCCGTATGAATTGCTCGAGCCGCTGTGGGTCGACCATGTCGAAGTGCTGCGCGGCGCCAACGGCTTCGATCGCGGCGCGCTGGCACTGGGCGGAGCTATCGATTACGTCAGCCACACCGGTTACACCGCGCCAAAGCTGCACGTGCGCTACGCCACCGGCAGCCATGGCTATCAGCAGCGCCAGGTCAGCTCCGGGCAAGTGCTGGGAGATTTCGATTACTACGTGTCCCTGACCGATGCCAACGCCGACGGCTATCAGGACCACACCGCCAGCGAGAGCAAAGGCCTGGTCGCCAACTTCGGCTATCGCTTCAACCCGAATCTGGAAACCCGCTTCTACTTCCGCTATCGCGAAACCGACAACGACCTCGCCGGTCGCGTGACCAAGCATTCCATCGAACACAGCCCACGGGCAGCCAACCCGGCGTATGTGGCCCGCGATGACAGCCGCAAGCAGCCCGGCAGTACGTTCATCGGCAACAAGACCACGTTCTACCTCGATGACGATTCGAGCATCCAGACCGGCCTCGCCTACCACGACTACCCGATGGATCTGCGCGAAGGCCCGAACCGGCTGAAGGTGGCTTATACCGACGTCAGCGGCACCTTCGACTACAAACGCCGCGACACTTTGTTCGGGATGGAAAGCCGCAGCAACGTCGGCCTGCGCGTGACCAAGCACCTGCCCAACGATGGCGCCAGCGAGTTCGTGCGCATCCCGAGTGGCAACACCGCCAGCTACGCCCCGGGCACGCGGATGCGTAATTTCACTTATCAGGGTTCAGATACCGTGCTGCATTTCGGCAATGACCTGGAAATTGCCGACGACCTGTGGCTGACCACCGGCCTTGCCGCCATCTACACCCGCCGCGAAAGCGCCGTGACCTATCCGCAGGGCGGCGGCAAAACAAGTCTCAGCGACTGGGACTATGCACCGCGCATCGGCCTGCGCTACCAGATCACCCCGGACGTGCAAGTGTTCGGCAACCTCAGCCGCTCCGTCGAAGCACCGCACCCGTGGTCGCTGATCTACAGCTCCAACGTGCGCTTCCCTGCCGGCAACGGCGCCGCCACCGGCACCCAGCGCGACCCGGTCGAACTGCAAAACCAGACCGCTACCACTCTGGAACTCGGCGGCCGTGGCGACAGCCATTTGGGCGAATGGAGCCTGGCCTGGTACTACGCGCAAGTTCGTCACGAACTGCTCTCGGTACTGCCGGACGCCAACGCCGTCACGCCCTACGAACTCAACGCCAGCCCGACCGTGCACCAAGGCATCGAGGCCAGCCTGAACAGCAAACTCTGGACCGCCGCCGACGGCCGCCAGTTGAGCTTGCGCCAGGCCTACACCTTCAGCGACTTCCACTACCGCGACGACGAACGCTTCGGCGACAACCGCTTGCCGGGCCTGCCGATGCATTATTACCAAGGCGAACTGCGTTACGACTGGCCGCAGGGCTTCTTTGCCGCCGTGAACACGCAACTGGTCTCCAAAGTTGCCGTGGACTACGCCAACAGCTACTACGCCGATCCCTACGCCCTGTTCGGCGCCACCCTGGGCTACAACGCCCCGAAGGGCGACTGGCAAGGTTGGGTCGACATGCGCAACCTGACCGGCAAACGCTACGCGGCAACGGTCACGCCGGGGTATGACGACAAAGGTCTGGATGCTGCGCGGTCGACTCCGGGTGAAGGGATGGGGGCTTATGTTGGGGTTTCGTGGAGTTTGCTATAAGACCCAACGCGAAATTCAAATGTGGGAGCGAGCCTGCTCGCGAAAGCGGTGTATCAGCCGTGAGTTATTTCAACTGACACGACGCCTTCGCGAGCAGGCTCGCTCCCACAGTTGGCTTTGTGGTGTGGGTTAGAACGACGCAGGATTCGAATCTCTGGACGAGTATCATCGTGACAGCACGTCTCATCGGACCGACCAGATAATCATCGCTCTCCATTGAAAATAACGGACTGACCTCATGGATACTTCCCAAGAAAACCCTCTGGAAACATCGCTCCGACTGGCGGCCGATGAACCTGCGCATCGCCCTGAGTTCTATCGCACCCTGCTGGATTCCACTGTCTACATCCTCGGCACCGCCGGTGCGGCGCAAGGTCATGTCAATCTCGAAGCCGGCAGCAACATCAGCATCGCCCATTGGCAGAAGCCCGATGGCACGCCGGTCATTCCGTTCTTCTCCTCGCTGCCAACGCTGCAACAATCCATCGACAGCGAGCAGAGCTATGTAGAAATCCCTGCCCGATCATTGTTCGAAATCACGCTGGGCGCGCTGCTCTTTCTCAATCCGAAGTCGCCGTACGGCAAGGAATTCTTTCCGGAGGAAGCGCAACGCCTGCTCTCAGGCGAAATCGGCCGGCCCGCCACGCAGCGTACCGTTGAAAAAGAAACCAACGTCTTGCTTGGACAGCCTTCGGACTACCCATCGACGATGGTCCATTCGCTCTCGCAACTGCTGGCCAAACACGCCAATGTGAAACGCGCGTTCCTGGCGCTGATGCACGACCCCTCGGTTGATGAAAAACCGCACTTGATCGTCGGCATCGAAGCGGATGGCGATATCGAACAGGTCATGCGCGAAGCCGGCAATGTCGCTGCGGACACAGCCCCTGATGGCGGGCCGGTTGATTTTTGCCGCGTGCTGACGGGACAAGCCGGGCTGAGTGATTACTTCCTCAGGGAGACCAAACCGTTCTACGAGCGCAAGTCACCGAGCAAGCTGCGTTCGTTCTTTGGCTTTGGTTGAATACGATCTGATGAAAATCGCAGTCGCCTGCATGTCGCTTGATCAGCAGGCCAGTGGTCGATTCTCATGAGCGTGACCTTGGATTCTCTCAACCCGCCCTCATAACAGTGGGTATCCCCCCATCGTCTCGAGAGGAAGCACACACCATGACCACTCAAACCGAAACTGCCATTCTCGCCGGCGGCTGCTTCTGGGGCATGCAGGATCTGTTGCGCCGCTATCCGGGTGTGCTGAAAACCCGCGTCGGCTATACCGGCGGCGATGTGCCGAATGCGACCTATCGCAACCACGGCAACCACGCCGAAGCCATCGAAATCGAGTTTGATCCGGCCGTGATCAGCTACCGGCAGATCCTTGAGTTCTTCTTCCAGATCCACGACCCGAGCACGCCTAACCGTCAGGGCAACGATCTTGGCCCGAGCTACCGCTCGGCGATCTACTACCTCAACGACGAGCAGCGTGCCGTCGCTGAAGACACCGCCGCCGATGTAGACGCATCGAAGTTGTGGCCGGGCCGAGTGGTTACGGAAATAGAACCGGCCGGCCCGTTCTGGGAAGCGGAACCCGAGCATCAGGATTACCTGGAGCGGATTCCGAACGGCTACACCTGCCATTTCATCCGGCCTAACTGGAAACTGCCGAAGCGCGGTTGAAGAAACTGCTGGCGGGGTTCAATGCCCCGCCACCACCGAAGCTTCTACAGAGCGCGGGCCCGACTTGAAACCGTGGGCCCGGGCACCCCAGGCAATGGCGAAGGCGATAGCGACCAGTGCCAGCATGGCCCACGGAAATGAGGTAACGCCCCACTGATCGAGCAGCACGCCGCCGACGACACCGCTGCCAGCGATCGCGCTGTTCCACGCCACTACGTTCAACGACAAGGCGACATCCGCTCCGTCGCCCGCCGCATCAGCCAGCGCCGTTTGCAACAGCGTCGCCGCGCCGCCAAAGGTTAAACCCCATGCCGCCACGCCGAGATAAATCACCTCTGGGCTGCCTCCGCCAAATCCCAGCGCCACGCAGACGGCGGCAAAGGTCGCCAAACTCAGCAGAACCGTCGAACGCAGCAGCGGCTCGACCAGCTTCGCCGTCAGCCATATCCCGACCAGAGCGGCGATGCCGAAGCTCAACAACACCACATCCACCCGCTCGGCCATGCCCGCCGGCGCCACGAACGGAGCGATATAGGTGTAGAGAATGTTGTGCGCCAGCATCCAACTGATCACCACTGCTAGCACAGGACGCACGCCCGGGGTAGTCAGGACTTTGCTCAGCGATAGGCGTTGATGGGCCGGCTGCGGCGGGTAGTCGGGCACTTTCACCAGTACCCAGACGATCAGTACCAAGGTCAGCGCCGACATCAGACCGAATGTAGTGCGCCAACCGACCAGCCCACCGAGCCACGTACCCAGAGGCACGCCCAGCGACAGCGCAATCGGTGTGCCGACCATCGCCAGCGCCAACGCCTTGCCCTGCTGTTCGGGCTCAACCATGCGTCGCGCATAGCCGGCCAGCAGACTCCATGCCAGACCCGCCGCAACCCCGGCGAAGAACCGCGCGACCAGCGTCACGCCGTAATGCGACGACAGCGCGGTAATCGAATTGAACAGCAGGAAACCGACAATCGTCAGCAGCAGCACGTTGCGGCGCCGCCAGCCCCGGGTGGCGATGGTCATCGGGATCACCGCCAGTACGGAACCCAATGCGTACGCGGTAACCATTTGCCCGGCCATGGACGGCGAAATCGCCAGGCCTTCACTGATCAACGGCAACAGGCCCGCCGGCAGGGTTTCGGTGACGATGCAGATGAAGCCAGTCATGGCCAGCGCCAGCAAAGCGCCGATGGGCAGACCTTTTGGCGTAGCCGTTAACGTGATTGAAGGTGTCACTGGAAGCTCCTCGAAAAAACCGACTCAGATTTAAATACCGATCGATCTAGATCCTGAGGGTGCATGCGCAGCGTTGTCAACAATTTCTGTATCGACTAGTCTTTATATTAAATCAATGAGGAGTCAGGTCATGGCGAGAACCGGTCGCCCCCGTCAGTTTGATCGCGACGACGCCGTCGATCAGGCTTTGCAACTGTTCTGGCAACACGGCTACGACGCGACATCGCTGGCCCAATTGAAGGCAGGCCTGGGTGGCGGTATCTCTGCACCTAGCTTCTACGCCGCGTTCGGTTCCAAGGAAGCGTTGTTCGATGAATGCGTGCAGCGTTATTTAACCACCTATGCGCAAGTCACCGAGTGCCTGTGGGACGACAGCCTGCCACCACGCCAGGCGATCGAGACCGCTTTGCGCCAGTCGGCACGCATGCAGTGCGACGACACACACCCCAAGGGCTGCATGGTTACCCTCGGCGTCATGAGCGCACCGAGCCCGGAAACCGCCCATGTGGCGCAAGCCCTGACCCACTCAAGGCAGCGCACCCGTGCCGGCATTCAAGCCTGCGTCGAACGCGCTGTGAATGCCGACGAGCTGGCCAGCGGCACAAGTGCGGCGGCGATGGCGACGGTATTCGACAGTTTCCTGCAGGGCATATCCATCCTCGCCAGAGACAACACCGCGCTGGATAACATTGATGCTGCTATCACTCAGATCATGCAAATCTGGGAAATTGCCGCCACGCGTAAGGCGGATTGATCAAATCACAAATGCACCGGTGCCACCGGCGCCGAACCCGGCTCCGGCACATCGACATTGACCTTCAGGGCAATCAGCAGCGCGGCCAGCAACATCAGAATTCCAGCTGCTACAAACACGCCATTGATGCCGCTGAAACTGAACACCGAACCGCCGGCGGCGGCGCCTGCGGCAATCGCCGACTGCACCGATGCGACGACCATGCCGCCTGCGCTTTCGGCCTGATCGGGTATCGATCGCGCCACCCAGTTCGACCATGCCACCGGCACGCCACCGAAGGCCATCCCCCACAGAGCCAGAAGCAACGCCTGCCCGGTGAGCGACGCCGGTAACCCGACCAACGCCAGAGCAGCAACGCCCACCAACACCGGCATCAGCACCAGTGTTGCGCGTGGATTGCGCTGCAACAGCCAGCCGGCGAACAGCGTGCCGGCAAAGTTCGCCACGCCGAAACCGAGCAGCATCAGCGCCAGCGTCTGCGCGCCGACTCCGGTGGTGCTTTCCAGAAATGGCCTGATATAGGTGAACAACGCGAAGTGGCCGGTGTGCACCAATACACAGCCGAACATGCCAATGGCAATGCCCGGTCGCAGCAACACCTCAAGCACCGTACGCAGGCGTGACGGTCGATGTGGCGCCAGACTCGGTAACGTGAACATTTGAAAGACCAGCGTCACCACGCCAACCGCCGCAGCTGCGAAAAACGCACTGCGCCAGCCAAACTGGCCGCCGAGATAACTGCCCAATGGCACCGCGACCACGGTCCCGACGGCGATCCCGCTGAAGATAATCGACAGCGCCCGTGGCAGCAGCGCCGCCGGCACCAGGCGCATCGCCACGGCCGCCGCCATGCTCCAGAATCCGCCCAGAGCTATGCCCAAAAGGATGCGCATGATCAGCAAAACTGCGAGGCTCGACGACAGCGCCACCAGCAGATTCGACGCGATCATCAGTACCGAGAAACCGAGCAAGACCAGCCGCCGATCAAGACTGCGCGTCAATCCAGGTACGAGCAATCCGGCAAAGAGCGCCACCACTGCGGTCACCGTCACTGCTTGCCCGGCCAGCGCTTCGCTGACGCAGAGATCCAGCGCCATTGGTGTCAGCAGGCTGGCCGGCAGATATTCCGCAGTGAGTAAACCGAACACCCCCATCGCCAGTGAGAAAACCGCCATCCACGCAGGAGCCATCGGCTCCTCTTCAGTTCGCCCATCACCTACACATTCATTCATTTCAAGACTCCCTCGGACATTTCAAGAGAGCAGTCTATTAGCGGCAAACCGGATGATCTATGATGCGCAGTCTTGAACTTTTGATCGAAACCCCGAACATGAGCAGCACTGATTCCTTTTCACTGTCATCAGACCTGATCACTGAATTGCTGCGAAGCATGCGTCTGCGTGGCGTGCAGTATCGGCGGATCCACGCCGGTCCGCCGTATGGTCTGGGTTTCAGCGACAAATCGGGCCATGCGTATTTCCACTTCGTTGCCGCTGGATCGACGGTGTTGCGACTGGAGGACGGCAGCCTTTACGAGTTGGCGGCGGGCAATGCGGTATTCATTGCCCATGGTGCAGCGCACCAGTTGCTGTCACACCCAAACGCCGAAGTGCAGGACATTGACAGCGCCGTCGCCGCGCCACTCGGCGATACGGTCTGCGCGGTGCAGGTCGGTCACAGCGCCGTTTCGCCCGATAGCGCCCTGCTCTTCAGTGGCTGTATGGAGTTCGAGCTCGGCAGCCTGCAGGGCCTCGGTCGGCTGATGCCGGGACTGATGCTGATCGACGCCGGCGGCCAGCGTTATCCGGGGCTTATGCCAATTCTTGCGACCATGGAACGCGAAGTCAGCGCAGCGCGCATCGGCTTCGCCGGCATTCTCGCTCGCCTTGCCGACGTAGTGGCGGCAATGATTGTTCGTGGCTGGGTCGAATGCGCTTGCGGCAATGCCTCCGGTCTCGTCGCCGCCCTGCGCGACCCTCGTCTGTCGAAAGCTTTGCTGGCCCTGCACCAACAACCGGGGCGCGACTGGAGCGTCGCCGAGCTGGCAACGCTGTGCAACACCTCACGCTCGGTCTTCGCCGAACGCTTCCAGACCACCCTCGGCACCCCGCCGCTGCGCTACGCCACCGAACTGCGCATGCGCTTGGCCAGTCAGTGGCTGACACTGGAAAGACTGCCGATCGAAGAAGTGGCGCAGCGCTTGGGCTACACCTCCCAAGCGGCGTTCAGTCGTGCGTTCAAGCGGATAACGGGAAGCTCACCGGGAGCGAGTCGGCGCCAGCGCGCACTGTAGAAATTGCGTTAACAGGGCGGCAATGAATCCGAGCCGCCCTCACCGCTGGATTTTCCCCAGCCCCGCGCCCACCCGCTCAGCAGCCTGCAAATCCCCGCGCGCCTCCAACTCCTGCGCCACTTGCCGCAACTGCTCAACCGTCAATCCCACATTCAGACTGATCTTCAAATGTGACTCCAGCTGCGATTCCACCCCAGCCATTGCCGCCAGCGCGCCAACCGTCGCCAGTTCCCGATCCGTCCATGCCAGGTTGTCGCGGGCGAAGATGTCGCCGAACAAGTGCACTTTCAGGAACTGATCGATCGCCGGGGCGAATTCGAAGAGCGGGCCGGACACTGGCGCGCCGACCAGACGGGTCTGATTGTCGGTGCCGAGTTCGGTAAGTGCATACCCCGACGGAACCGGGCCGGGCTCTCGTCCGGGCGCGTCTTCAATGCCCCGCGCGGCGCGTTCCTGCACAACCTTCATTAGCAAGGACAAGGCGTTGAGGCTGCGTGGGAACCCGGCGTAGGCGTACAGCTGCACCAGAACTTCCTTGGTTTCGCTGATGCTCAACCCGGCATCGAGACCACGATTGAGTGCGTCGTGCAAACGCGGCATATCGCCGATTGCAACGTTGGCGGCAATCGGGGCGATCGCCAGTTGCTTAAGCGTCAGAGGCTGTTCTTGCATGATCGGTTTCTCCTGTGATCGGGAAGGATTGGCGCAGAGAGGATTCACGCAGGCTGCGCTGGCAAGGACCGCGCAGCCGAGGGCCACGATGCGCAGAAGGCGCGGCTGATGTAGAGTTTTCAGCTTCATCAATGAATCTCCTCACTCATCCAGCGTGAACGTCACCCGCACATCGCCGCGCCCCAAAGCCTCGGCCAAGTCCTGCGTCCGGTCGATGCGACCAAGACGCGAATAGCGGTAAGACGAATCGAAGGTTTTGTAGAAGACCACCAACGTATCGTCGCCATACAAAAGGAAATCGCCGTTGTGGATCGTTCCCGGCCGATAGGGCTGCGTGGGCAAGGGCGGCTGCACGGTGGCGTATTTTTCGTTGCTGTGCAGGTCGACCATGTTCAGGCTCAGCGGCAATCGCGTGAGCAATTGCCGAGTGCTCGGGTTGTCCTCAAGAGCAATGGCAAAACGGTGTTCTCCGACGGTCATCCACATCGTGGTCTCCTCCGGGTTAGCAGCAGACTGAGCAAAGGGCAGCCATGCCATCAGTACGAATCCCTTCCAGCCGTGGGCAAAAAACCGCATCGCTTTGCTCCGTCGCGTTGAAAGTTACTTCAGGTTGCTCTTGAAGAACTGCGTCAGCTTGGCAAAAGGAATCAGCTCGACCCGGTCGTACAGATCGACATGGCCGGCATTCGGCACAATCACCAGTTCTTTCGGCTGCCCCGCCAACCGGAACGCCTCTTCGCTGAACTCACGGGAGTGCGCGTCGGCACCGGCAATAAACAACATCGGGCGCGGCGAGATGCTCTCGATATCGACGAATGGATAGAAGTTCATGAACTTGGTGTTGCTGCTCAGCGTCGGGCGCGTGGTCTGTTGCGGCGTCGAGCTGGCCGGGGTGAATTCGCCGCGCGGGGTGCGGTAGAAATCGAAGAATTCACGCTGGATCGGATGGGTGTCGGCCTTCAGTTCCAGCACCGTGCCGCCGGTGTATTCGACTTTGCCGCCAGTAAACTCGGCGTAACGCTGCTCGGCCGCTTGCGCAATGATCTGCTTGCGCTGCGCAAGGCTTTGCGAATGCTTTAGGCCGTCACGGTTGGCGGCGCCCATGTCGTACATGCTGACCGTGGCGATGGCTTTCATGCGCGGGTCGATTTTCGCCGCGCTGATCACGAAGCTGCCACTACCGCAAATGCCCAACACGCCGATGCGCTCGCGGTCGATGAATGGCCGTGTGCCGAGGTAATCGACGGCCGCGCTGAAGTCTTCGGCGTACATATCCGGCAGCACGGCATTGCGCGGCGCGCCCTCGCTTTCGCCCCAGAACGACAGATCCAGCGACAGGGTGACAAAGCCCTGCTCCGCCAGCTTCTGCGCATACAGATTGGCGCTCTGCTCCTTTACCGCGCCCATCGGATGGCCAACGATAATCGCCGCGTTGCGCGCTGCCGGGTCGAGCCCTTTGGGGACAAACAGGTTGCCGACCACGGTGAGTTGATATTGGTTTTTGAAGCTGACCTTCTGCAGGGTCACCTTATCGCTTTTGAAGAAATTGTCAGCGCCGTGGGACATGTCAGCTCCGAATGCAGTGAATGAACTCAGGAGAAACCCGAGCAGTATGAACAGTCGTTTCATGGGGGCGTCCTTGATCGAGAAGCCAGGCGTGGCCGGGATGAAGGTATTGTTGCGCACGCTCGAGACTTTGATTAGCTAATGAGTGCTTAATGCGGTTATAAACTCTGCTAATCAATAAACCCGAGCGCGCGCCCATGGCCAAACCCAATTTCAACGACCTGCTTGCCTTCGTCACGGTTGCCCGCAGCGGCAGCTTCACCCGCGCGGCGGTGCAACTGGGCGTGACGCAATCGGCGGTGAGCCAGGTAGTCTCGGCGCTGGAGGCACGTCTTAAAATTCGCTTGCTGACCCGCACTACGCGCAGCGTGTCACTGACCGCGGCCGGCGAACGCCTGTTGCACACCGTCGGGCACCGTTTCGATGAAATTGAAGCCGAGCTGGACGCCCTGACCGAGTTGCGCGACAAGCCCGCCGGCACGGTGCGCATCACCTGCGGCGACAACATCATCAAGACCACTCTGCTGCCGAAGCTGACGCCACTATTGCTGCAATATCCGGACATCAAGCTCGAGTTCGATATCAACTACGGTTTCCGCGACATCGTGGCCGACCGCTTCGATGCCGGCGTGCGTTTCAGCGATACCGTCGCCCAGGACATGATCGCCGTACCGATCGGCCCGCCACTGCGCATGGCCGTGGTCGCTTCGCCCAGCTACTTCGCCCAGCACCCCGCCCCGCAACATCCGCGCGATCTGGCGGCGCACCGTTGCATTGACATCCGCTTTCCGACCTACGACGGTGTCGATGCGTGGGAATTCGAGCGCGAGGGCAAAAAGCTGAAAGTACGGGTCGACGGCCAACTGGTGTTCAACTCCACCGTGCACATCGCCGACGCGGCTGTGAACGGGTTAGGGATTGCCTACCTGCCTGAAGACGAGTTCGGTACGCATCTGGCTGAAGGGCGTTTGGTCAGAGTGCTGGAAGACTGGTGCGAACCGTTCGGTGGCTTCCACCTCTACTACCCCAGCCGTCGCCAACCGTCGCCGGCGTTTTCACTGGTGGTGGATGCGTTGCGCGTGGTGAGAGATCCAGCCCCGTTGTAGGAGCGAGCCTGCTCGCGATAGCGTCGGCACATCCAACAGAGTAAGTGCCTGACCCAGCGCTTTCGCGAGCAGGCTCGCTCCCACAGGGGGTTGCGTCAGATCCCGGAAATCAGTCGATTCACAAATCCATTGTGGGAGCGAGCCTGCTCGCGAAGACGCCAGACCAGGCAAATCATCTCTGCATGCCAGCCCCGCGACACCCTCACAACTTCGACACATCCCCGGTAGCCTCGGCAATCGTCGCCAAGGTTTCCTCCATGCTGGCGATGTCTTCATGCAGCTTTTGAAACACCAGATCCAGCGACTCGGGGGCGTCCACGGTCTGATGACCACGCAGCGACTCGACGCTATCGCCCTCCACGTGCTGAAGAATGTCCACGCTTTCTCGCAGTGCCAACAGCTGATCAAAGATCGCGGCAATCTGCGCCTGGCTGCGGGTGCTCATCGCTTCCCCGGCTTACAGATCAGTGATCCCCATCCCAGATATGTGATGACCATAAATCAGCCCCTTCTAAAGAAACGATGAACACAGAAAACAACAGCCTGCTCAGCCTTTGGTTTTTCGCGGATCGGCAGCGCGCGGGAAAGTGCGCTCTTGCGTGAATGATCAAGACCGATAATGGATTGACCTTGAGCGGTTCAGAGAGTTTGAAAGAATTGATCCCGACTCAATACGCGAACTCGTGGCCCAACTCGCTCTCCATCCACGCCAGAAAACGCCTGACCCGTGGAAAGCTCGAATGCGCCTTGGGGAATACCAAATGGTGCGCAGCCACCGCAGCACTCAGTGATTCAGGCGCGACTTCGACCAGCGTGCCCGCCGCCAGATACTTCTGCGCCAGCAATGTGCTTTCCAGCGCGAAACCCAAGCCATGACTCGCCGCTTCCAGCGACATGTACGAGCGATCGAAGCTCAATGCATAAGGCCGTTCCGGACGCGCCAGACCATGCTGAGCAAACCATTGCGGCCATTTGAGCAGGGTGGCTTCCGACAGAATCAGATCGCACTCCAGCAGATCCGCCGCCCCGCGCACCGGGCGTTGCGCGAGCAGTTTCGGTGAGGTCAGCACCGCGAACGTCTCATTCCTGACCGTGCGCACCTCATAGCTTGGCCAGTTCGGCAGACCGTGGCGGATATCGACATCGATCTTGTCGCGACTGAAGTGCAGCGATTCATATGAGCACGACAGGTTGATCTGAATGTCCGGATGACTCGCACGAAACGCTTCCAGGCGCGGCATCAGCCAGAGCAGGCCGAAGCTTGGCGACGAGTGCAAGCGCAGGCAATCGAGGCTGACATCGCTGGCAGCACGTTCGGTGGCAACGGCGAGACTGTGCAAAATCCCGGAAACTTCCTTGAGGTATTGCTCGCCGACCGGCGTCAGCGAGACGCCACGGGCAGCACGGACGAATAATTGCCGGCCGATCATCCCTTCCAGTTTCGCCAGTTGATGGCTGACTGCCGAGGGTGTCAGGTCCAGCACTTCCGCCGCTCTGGCGACGTTGCCGAAGCGCGCGGTTTGTTCGAAGGCCTGAATTGCTTTCAGCGGTGGCAGGATGATCGATGCCTCAGTGTCAGAGCGCATGGGGACTCCGTGGTGATTTCTTGTGATGTACGGACCGGTTTCATTCAAGCATTTGCGAAACGGCCTGACGAGTGCTGAATTTTTTTCAGCATTGAGTGACTTCCGCGTTATTGCTCACGCTCGCCCCGGAGGACAAGCTGAGTCATCGGTTACTTACACACCGACCCAATAAAAACAATTCGAGGGAATCCTTCATGCTTCTTCAAGGCAAAGTCGCAATCATTACCGGCGCCGCATCTGCCCGTGGCATTGGCCGCGCTACCGCCAGTACATTTGCGCAACACGGCGCTCGCGTGGTCATCCTCGATCTGGATGCATCCGCAGCACGTGACGCCGCCGCAGCACTGGGCGAAGGTCATCTGGGTTTGGCGGCCAACGTGGCCGACGAAGCGCAGGTTCAGCAAGCCGTCGCCGCCATCATCGAGCACTTCGGGCGCATCGATATCCTCGTCAACAACGCCGGTATCACCCAGCCACTGAAGACTCTGGATATTCGTCCTTCGGACTACGACAAGGTGCTGGACGTCAGCCTGCGCGGCACTTTGCTCATGTCCCAGGCGGTGATTCCGCTGATGCGCCAACAGTCTTCCGGCAGCATCGTCTGCATGTCGTCGGTGTCTGCCCAGCGCGGCGGCGGCATCTTCGGCGGCCCGCATTACAGCGCGGCCAAGGCCGGTGTACTGGGGCTGGGCAAGGCCATGGCGCGGGAATTGGGGCCGGACAACATCCGCGTCAACTCCATCGCCCCGGGCCTGATTCACACCGACATCACCGGCGGCCTGATGCAGGATGAACGCCGCCACGCCATCATCGACGGCATTCCGCTAGGTCGCCTGGGTCAAGCGCAGGACGTCGCCAACGCCGCGCTGTTTCTGGCCAGCGACCTGTCCGCTTATCTGACCGGCATCACCCTCGATGTGAACGGCGGCATGCTGATTCACTGAGTAACTCTGGGCGGGCCTGCGTGGCCCGTGCGGTTCTGGATCGATGACGCAGCCGGGCCTGATGGCCTGGCGGTCAATAAAAACAAGAGATCAGACCATCATGACTACCCTGTCGCTCGAAGCGGTTTCGACCGTGCGTTCTTCTGCCTATCGCAAAACGGCCTGGCGGCTGATGCCGTTCCTGATGCTGTGCTACCTGTGCGCCTATCTGGACCGGGTCAACGTCGGTTTCGCCAAACTGCAAATGATGAACGATCTGGCCCTCAGCGAAACAGTCTACGGACTGGGCGCCGGGGTGTTTTTCATCGGCTATTTCCTTTGCGAAGTGCCCAGCAACATCATCCTGCACAAGGTCGGCGCGCGAGTGTGGATTGCGCGGATCATGATCACCTGGGGCATCGTCTCGGCGCTGTTTGCCTTCGTCGAAACCGCCTGGCAGTTCTATGCCCTGCGCTTTCTCCTCGGGATTGCCGAAGCCGGTCTGGCGCCGGGCCTGCTGCTCTACCTCACCTACTGGTTTCCGTCCTATCGGCGGGCGCGCATGACCGTGTTGTGGTTTATCGCCATTCCGCTGTCAGGCATGGTCGGTGGCCCGCTTTCGGGCTGGATCATGAACCACTTTGCCGGTGTGCACGGCTGGGCCGGCTGGCAGTGGATGTTCGTTTTGGAAGCGGTGCCCACCGTGCTCGTCGGCCTGCTGGTACTGAGTTATCTGAAGGACGGCGTGCATCAGGCGACCTGGCTCAATGACGAAGAAAAAGCGCTGATCACTCGCGAGCTGGCCGAAGACGACCAGCAAAAGGTCACCCATGCCTCGGTCGGCGAGTTCATCCGCGACCGGCGCTTGTGGCTGCTGGCGGCGATCTACTTCTGTGTGGTGATGGGCCAATACGCGATCACCTTTTGGCTGCCGACACTGGTGCGTAACGCAGGGGTTTCCGACCCGCTGCACATCGGTTTCCTGACCAGCCTGCCTTACCTGTGCGCCATCGCCGCCATGCTCCTGGTCGGCCGCAGTGGCGACAAACATCGCGAGCGCCGCTGGCACCTGATCGTGCCGATGATCGCCGGTGCGATCGGCTTGAGCCTGGCAGCGATGATGGGCGGCAATCCGACCTTGTCGATCCTCAGCCTGTGCCTGGCCGCCTCCGGCATTCTCTCCGCCACCTCGTTGTTCTGGATGCTGCCCACCACGCTGCTTGGCGGGGTGTCTGCGGCCGCCGGCATCGCCGCGGTCAACAGCTTCGCCAACCTCGCCGGGTTCTGCTCGCCCTATCTGATCGGCTGGATCACTACCCTGACCGGTTCCAGCGCCATCGGCATGTACCTCATCACCGGGGTGCTGTTCCTCGGCGCGAGCCTGGTCCTGCGTATTCCCGCCGCTTTGGTCAATCGTTGAGTCAACGGAGTTTCATCATGACGACTAATCTTGCACACGCTGCATCGCTGAGCCTGACCCAGCGCGCGCACAATATTCGCCGCCATGCACTGCGCATGGGTCAGGTTCAGGGCCAGGGCTATGTGGGCCAGGCCCTCGGCGCGGCTGACCTGCTGGCGGTGTCTTACTTTCATGCGATGAATCATCGCCCCGCAGATCCCGAATGGGAGCAGCGCGATCGCTTCTATCTCTCCATCGGCCACTACGCCATCGCGCTGTACGCAGCGCTGATCGAAGCCGAGATCATTCCCCTCGACGAGCTGGAAACCTATGGTTCGGATGACAGCCGCCTGCCGATGTCGGGCATGGCCGCCTACACCCCGGGGATGGAAATCACCGGCGGTTCGCTGGGTCAGGGCCTGGGTATCGCGGTCGGTGCCTGCCTGGGCCTCAAGCGCAAAGGCTCGGCCTCGTTCGTCTACAACCTGCTGTCCGATGGCGAACTCAATGAAGGCTCGACCTGGGAAGCGGTGATGTCGGCTTCGCACTGGAAGCTCGACAACCTGATCGCCATCGTCGACGTCAACAACCAGCAGGCCGACGGTTACTCCAGCGAGATTCTTTCGTTCGAACCCATTGTCGATCGCTGGCAAGCCTTTGGCTGGTTTACCCAGCGCGTCGATGGCAATGACCTTGACGCACTGGTGACTGCTTTCGATGCCGCACGCCAGCATTCGGGCAATCAACCGCGGGTGATCATCTGCGACACGAAAATGGGCAAAGGCGTGCCGTTTCTGGAGAACCGGGAAAAGAATCACTTCATTCGCGTCGAAGAACACGAATGGGACCTGGCAATGAGCAATCTTGCAGAAGGAAAAGACCAATGAGCAACGCCGCCAACACTGCGCCTTCGACTGCTACTGGCGCGCCGGTGAAAAAGCGCCTGACCACCTCGGCGATGATTGCCTCGATTGCCTCCGAGGGCCAGGCGACCCGTTCGGGACCGTTCGGCCATGCGCTCGCAGCGCTGGCAGACCAGCGCGCGGACATCGTCGGTCTCTCGGCTGACCTGTCCAAGTACACCGACCTGCACATTTTCGCCAAGGCGCATCCGGAGCGTTTCTATCAAATGGGCATGGCCGAACAGTTGCTGATGAGCGCTGCGGCGGGCATGGCGCGTGAGGGTTTCGTACCCTTCGCCACCACCTACGCGGTGTTCGCTTCGCGGCGTGCTTACGATTTCATCTGCATGGCCATCGCCGAGGAAAACCTTAACGTCAAAATCGTCTGCGGCTTGCCCGGTCTCACCACGGGTTACGGGCCGAGCCACCAGGCCACCGATGACCTGGCTATTTTCCGCGCCATGCCCAATCTGATGATTGTCGACCCGTGCGATGCGCTGGAAATCGAACAGGCCGTGCCGGCCATCGCCGCTCACCAAGGCCCGGTCTACATGCGTTTGCTGCGCGGCAATGTGCCGTTGGTGCTGGACGAGTACGGTTATAAATTCGAGATCGGCAAGGCCAAGACCCTGCGCACGGGCAATGATGTGCTGATCATCTCCACCGGGCTGATGACCATGCGCTCACTGGAAGCTGCCAAGCAATTGCAGGCCGACGGCATTGATGTGGCCGTGCTGCACGTGCCGACCATCAAGCCGCTGGATGAACACACCATTCTCGCCGAAGCACGCAAATCCGGGCGTCTGGTGGTCACAGCCGAGAACAGCTCGATCATCGGCGGTTTGGGCGAGGCGGTTGCCGGGTTGTTGTTGCGCAATGGCGTGACGCCCACCTTCAGACAGATCGCGTTGCCCGACGCCTTCCTCGACGCCGGTGCCCTGCCGACGCTGCATGATCGCTACGGCATTTCGACGCCGGCTGTCTGCGCGCAGATCAAAGCCTGGCTGTAACTCCACCGTGGGCGGCGCTTCGATCAGAGGCGCTCGCTCATTCGAGAACAGGAGGCAGAACGTGAAAGCACATGAACTGCTGGATCCCGACTTCAAAAGCTTTTTAACCCCCGGCGCACAAGCCTGGACGTTGGAGACGCTGCCCGCGATCAGGGAGCGTGTCCATGCGACATTCAAATCCCGAGAACAAGCGCGCGGTGAAAGCCTATGGACCAAGGCCCACGACGGTGAGGATTTGCGCCTGTGTCTTTACCGGCCTGCCGCCGGGGCACCGGGCGGTAATTTTGCGGTGATCCTGTACATCCACGGTGGAGGTTTCGTCCTTGGTTGCCCCGAAATGGCCGATGACTATCTGGCTAACCTCGCCGAAGAACTTCAGGCGATCATCGTCGCTGTCGATTACCGTCTCGCGCCAGAGCACCCCTTCCCTATTCCCCTGGAAGATTGCTACACCGCCCTCGGCTGGGTTTTCGCCCAACGGCAAACGCTCAACATGGACGCCGACAACGTGATCGTCATGGGTCACAGTGCCGGTGCAGGTCTGGCAGCAGCGCTGGCCATCGTGGCGCGGAATCGCGGCGAATATTCCATCGCCAGCCAGGTGCTGGTTTATCCGATGCTCGATTACCGTTCGGGCAGCCCGGCCTCGCCTCACCAGAACAGCACGACCGGAGTGATTGGCTGGCCGGCGCAAGCCAACCAGTTCTGTTGGGATTGCCTGCGCGCTGACCAAGCGCTGGATGATCTGCCAATCGGCTGGTTTTCGCCGGCCCTGCAAGACGATCTGCGTGACTTGCCACCGACGTTTCTGGCCGTCGGGGCGCTGGATCTGTTTCTGGAAGAAGACGTTGCATATGCCATGCGTCTGTCGCGCGCCGGGGCTGCCGTCGAACTGCATGTCTACCCTGGGGCGCCACATATGTTTGATCAGTGCCCCGGCAGTGTTAGCGATCAGTCTGCGCTGGATATCGTCCGATCACTTCGGCGATCGATAGCTAGCGCATTAACTGCTGAGGGATAGAAAGAACCGCTGAAACGGTAAAACAGGATTTCTTATACAAAGCCTTCCCCCCACTTCTACGCTTATTGATTAATACCTTCGCAGACAGGCAGCTGCGGAGGGTGGCCTGCGCTTTGAGAAATTCAATATCGCTTAGCCATCACCCTCGGCGTTTTCGCCCGGACCTTTTCCAGCGTTCCTTTGGACAATGTCGAAAACGACACATTTTGTTGCACCCAAAAACCGCTTGGATCCAACGTCCCGACAAACGGTAACGACCTGAATAGAACGAATTTTCAAAGAGATAAACGTGGGCAAATGGCCCATCCATACGCTCGTCAAAAATCAGGCAGCCCCATCTGACACTCCCTATCTATGGTTTTAAAACCATCCGTGGACGTCCGCCCCACCCATTTACAGGGAGTAGTAATGGACAACATCGTCATTGCCGACAAAGCCAATTCTCAGCTCACTGCCCAGAACTGGGGCAATGTTCAGCTCAATCAGCCTTCAGTTGTACAAATGCCGGTTCGGCCCGATCAATTGGCGTCGACCAGTCGCAGCGGTCAGGATTTGATCGTCAATCTGAAGTCTGGCGAGCAAATCAAAATCTCCAATTTCTTTGTCACCAGCCCTGACGGCGTGCCCAATGACATTGTCTTTCAGGGTGACGACGCGACGCTGTGGCAGGCGCGCTACAGCGCCGAGCCGTTCAATGGCTTTACCTTTGACGAAATCAATTCGCTGGACGAGCTGATCGCTGGCGTCGGTGTGGTGGATGGCGCGACGCCGGCATGGGCGATTGCCGGGCTTGGCCTGTTGGGCGCGGGTGGTGCGGCAGCCGCTGCCGGCGGAAGTGGCGGCGGCGGCGGTGGTGGTGGTGGTGGCGATGGAGACGCGACGCCTCCTGCGCCTGCGACCGGATTAACCTTGTCGGCCGATGGCCGGGTGCTGAGTGGTTTTGGCGAAGCTGGCAGTGTCGTTCAGGTACGCGATGCAGCCGGCAACCTTTTGGGTTCCGGAACCGTTGGCGCCGATGGCAGTTTCCAGGTCGACCTGGGTACGCCACAGAACAATGGCCAGCCGCTCGACGTCACGCTCACCGACCCCGCGGGCAACGTTTCGACGCCGGGTACGGTCACTGCGCCGGATACCACCGCGCCGACCGCACCAGGCAATCTCAGCGTGAGCCCTGATGGCACGCAACTCGGCGGCACCGGTGAAGCCGGCTCGACCATCCAGGTGCGCGCCGCCGATGGCACTCTGCTCGGTAGCGCTGTGGTGGCGGCGGATGGCACTTTCAGCGTCGCCCTCAGCCCCGCGCAAACCGGCGGCCAGTCGCTGACCGTGAATGCCACCGATGCGGCAGGCAATATCTCGACCGGCGCAACGGTCAGCGCGCCGGAGATCGTCGAACCGACGACGCCAGGCAATCTCGATTTGAGCAGCGACGGCAGTCAACTCACCGGCACCGCCCGAGCCGGCACCACGATTGAAGTCCGTGCCGCCAACGGCGAATTGCTCGGGCGTGCGGCGGTGGCTGCTGACGGCACTTTCCTGCTGACGCTGGTTCGTGCGCAGGCCAACGGTGAAACCTTCAGTATCGTGGCGGTCAACAGCGCCGGTGCGCAATCGCCGACCGTGACCTTCAATGCACCAGACATCACCGGCCCCGCTGCTGCAACGGATCTGGCCGTGAGCAGCGATGGCCTTTCGGTGACCGGCCGTGGCGAACCCGGCAGCACGGTCAGCGTCACCAATGCGCAAGGTACGCTGCTCGGCACAGCGCAGGTGGCAGCCGATGGCTCGTTCACCGTGCAACTTAACGCCGCGCAAATCGATGGTGAGGCGCTGAGCGTGCTGGTCACCGACGCCGCCGGCAACCCTTCGCCAGCAGCGACCGTTATCGCCATTGATCTCGATGGCCTGACTCAACCCAGCGACATCGCGGTAAGCGTCGATGGCACGCAGTTGAGCGGACGCGGCCAGCCCGGTTCGACCGTAACGGTGCGCGACGCCAACGGCAATGTGCTCGGCACGGCCGTGGTGGCGGCGGACGGCACGTTCAGCCTGCAACTGAGCAGTCCGCAGAACAACGGCGAAACACTGCAGATCAGTGCCAGCGACGCCGCTGGCAACACTTCCGCACCACTGAACTACGTGACGCCTGACACCCAAGGGCCGACGGCCGTCTCCGATCTCGCGCTCGACGCTCAGGGGCAGACGCTCACCGGTAAGGGTGAGTTGGGTGCGTCGGTCACTGTGCGCGATCCGGCCGGCAACATCATCGGCACGGGCACGGTGGATGCCGATGGCAATTTTACCGTTCCACTTTCCACACCACAGACCGATGCGCAACAACTGCAAGTGATCCAGACCGACGCGGAAGGCAATCCTTCGGCGCCGGTCAACGTCACCGCACCCGATCTGACCACGCCGGTCGCCGTGACCGATGTGAGCATTTCTGCCAATGGCGCCGTAGTCTCCGGCGCGGGTCAGATCGGCGCCACCGTTACTGTCACTGACACCAACGGGACCGTGCTGGGAACAGCTTTGGTCGGCAGCAACGGCCGGTTCGAAGTCTCCCTGTCCTCGCCACAAACCAACGGCCAGAACCTCAGCGTTGTGCAGACCGATGGCTCGCCCACTGGCTCCCCGGCAGTTCCAGTTGAAGCGCCGGATATCCAGGCTCCCACTGCCCCTTCGGATCTGACGCTGAACGCAGGCGGCACTGAACTGAGCGGCACCGGCGAACCCGGCGCCACGGTGACGGTCAAGGATTCGGCCGGCAATACCTTGGGCACCGCGATCGTCGACGGCACCGGCACCTTCACGGTGACGCTGAACAGCCCGCAGATCGATGGCCAACAACTGCAAGTGAGCCAATCGGATGGCGTGAACGTTTCCTCCAGCACGCCGCTGACGGCAGCGGACACCACCGCGCCTCTGGCACCGGACAATCTCGTGCTCGCCAACAACGGCGTGACGTTGACCGGCACCGGGCAAGCCGGCAGCACCGTAACTGTCAGCGCGGCGGACGGCACGGTGCTTGGCACTACGGTGGTCGCCAGCGACGGCAGCTTCAGCCTCAACCTGAGCCCGGCTCAGCTCGACGGTCAGGTGCTGAGTGTGATCCAGACCGATGCGAGCGCCCTGCCCTCGCCCGCCACACCGGTCACCGCACCGGACATCACCGCCCCACCTGCACCGAGCGGTCTGCTCATCGATCCGGCGGGTGCCACGGTCACCGGCACCACGCAGCCCAATAACACGGTGCAGGTGCTGGATGCCGACGGCAACGTCATCGGCACCGCGACCGCTGACGGCACGGGCGCCTTCACGGTCAACCTCGATACGGCGCAGACCAATGGCGAAGCCTTGCAAGTCGTGGTGTCGGACGGCACCAACAGTTCGCTTCCCGGCAGCGTCACTGCGCCGGACAGCACCCCGCCGGCAGCGGTCAGCGATCTGGCGCTCAACCCGGCCGGCACGCAAGTGTCGGGACTTGCCGAACCGGGCACGACGGTCACCGTCAGCATCGCTGGCGGCGCTCTCGTGCTGGGTACCGCAACGGCGGGTGAGGACGGCCGCTTCGTCGTGACCCTCAGTCCACCGGCCGAGCCCGGCGGCAATCTGGAAGTCATCAGCACTGACGGCGGCGGCAATGATTCGCCCGTTGTGCCGCTGGCAGGACTGGACGGTACCCAGGTCGCGACCCCGACCGATCTGGCTTTGAGTGCCGATGGTTTCACCCTGACCGGCGCCGGTACGCCCGGTTGCACCGTGACGGTGACCAGCAGCAGCGGCACGGTGCTCGGCTCCGGGCTGATCAACAGCTTCGGCCGCTTCACCCTGTTGCTCAGTAGCAAACAGATCAATGCGCAAGTCCTCCAGGTGACGGCCACCAGTCCCGACGGTGACGTGTCGATTCCGGGCACGGTGACGGCGATCGATGGCACGGCGCCGGACGCTGTGACCAATCTGGCGCTGAATGCCAACGGCACGACACTCACTGGACGCGGAGAGGCCGGGGCGACGGTCACTGTCACCGACGCCACAGGTACCGTGCTCGGTACTGCACTGGTCGCCAGCAACGGCACGTTCAGCCTGACGCTGACGCCGGCACAACTTAATGGCCAGGCGCTTACCGCGATCCAGAGCGACGCCGCCGGCAATCTGTCGCAACCCGCCGGCATTATCGCTACCGATCTGCAACCGCCAGCTGCGGCGACTGGCGTGAGCATCAATGACGTCGGCACCGTGGTCAAAGGCCAGGGCGAAGCCGGCAGCACCGTGACCGTGCGCGATGCCGCCGGCAATGTTCTGGCCACCGGCGTGGTCGATCAGAGCGGCAATTTCCAGGTCACCTTGCCCAATGCGCAGAACACCGGCGAAACCCTGCAGGTCACCCTGACCGACGCCAACGGCAACACCTCGATTTCCACTGGCGTGGTCACCGTCGACGGCACCCCGCCGGCCGCCGTGCAGAATCCGCTGATCAGCGCCGATGGCAGCACCCTCAGCGGCACGGGTGAAGCTGGCGCAACCGTCAGTGTCACCACCGCCAACGGCACCGTGCTAGGCAGCGCCGTAGTTGGCGCGGACGGCTCGTTCAGCGTGACCCTGGCGCCAGCGCCAACCAATGGTGAAGCGCTGGCGATCAGCCAGACCGACCCTGCCGGCAACGTCTCGCCATCGACCAGTGTCAGCGCCCCCGACATCAGCCCGCCGGCGGCACTGACCCAGGTTGCGGTGAATGCTGACGGTGTCACCGTCACCGGCCACGGCGAGCCCGGCGCCACCGTGTCTGTGCGCAGCGCCGACGGCACCTTGCTCGGCACCGCACAGGTCGGCAGCGGCGGCGCGTTCACTGTCACCCTCAACGCAGCACAACTGAATGCTGAGGTGCTGACCGTTACTCAGGAGGATCCGCCGGGCAATGTGTCGACTGCGGTTGAAGTCACCGCCGTGGATTTGACTGCGCCGGCGATTCCGAGCGCATTGACCCTCAACGCTGCCGGCGTGCAACTGTCGGGTAACGCCGAGGCCGGCAGCACGGTGACCGTGCGTGACAGCCAGGGCAACCTCCTCGGCACCTCCACGGCGGCCGCGAACGGCACGTTCCAGATTACCCTCAACAGCCCGCAGACCAACGGCCAGTCGCTGAACGTGACGGCCACCGATGCGGCAGGCAATCCGTCAGCCCCGGCAATCCTCAATGCGGTCGATAGCACGGCGCCGTTGTTGGCGAGCGATCTGGCGGTCAGCGCCAATGGTGCCACCCTGACCGGCATCGGCGAGGTCGGCGCCAGCGTGGAAGTTCGCGATGCCGGAGGTGTTTTGCTGGGTACTGCGACCGTTGCCAGCAATGGCAATTTCAGCGTCACGTTGTCCCCGGCTGCGGTGGCTGGATCGAATCTTTCCGTGGTGCAGATCGATGCTGCCGGCAACACCGGACCGGCAGCGCCGGTGACTGCACCGGGCAATCTGGCGGAAAGCGCACCGACCAATCTGGCCCTCAGCGCTGACGGCCTGACCCTGACCGGCTCGGCCACCGCCGGCAGCACCGTGAGCATTCGCAATGCCTCGGGCGTGTTGCTCGGCAGCGCGCTGGTGGCGGCCAATGGCACTTTCAGCGTCACCCTCAACGCCGCGCAACTCAACGGCGAACAGCTGTCTGCCGTGGCGACGTCGAGTACCGGTATCAATTCATCCCCGACCGACTACACCGCTGCCGATATCGCCGCGCCAACGCCGCTCAGCGAACTGAGCCTGGCACCGAACGGCACGGCCCTGACCGGGCGCGGTGAAGCCGGCGCCACGGTGACCGTGCTCGGCACCGGCGGAGTGGTTCTCGGCAGCGCCGTGGTGGCGGCCAATGGCACGTTCAGCGTCACCCTCAGCCCGGCACAGACCTCTGGCCAGACTTTGAGCCTGAGCCAGGCCGACGCCGCCGGCAACGAATCCAACAGCGTCAACCTGATCGCCCCGGACCTGCTCGCGCCCAATGCGCCGGCGGCGCTGGTGGCAAGTGCTGACGGCACCCTGCTGTCGGGTACCGGTGAGGCCGGCACCACGGTCAACGTGTACAACGCCGCCGGAGCGCTGGTCGGGACCGGCACCGTGAGCATCGACGGCACGTTTGCGATCACCCTGACCACGCCGCAAGCCAATGGCCAGGCGCTGACCGTGTCGCTGACGGATGCGGCGGGCAACACCTCGGCAGCCACGCCGTTCACTTCGGTCGACAGCACACCGCCAGCGGCCGTTTCGCAACTGAGCATCGGCGGCGACGGCGCAAGCCTGACCGGGCGCGGCGAACCCGGCGCGCAAGTCCGGGTCATCGACAGTGACGGCAACGTGCTTGGCACCGCCGTGGTCAGCGCGACCGGTACCTTCACCCTGCCACTGAACCCGGCGTTGACCAACGCCGAAGTGATCACCGTGGTCCAGGCCGACGCAGCGGGCAACGACTCGCCGGCAGTGAACCTGACCACGCCGGACTTCACCCCGCCTGATCCACTGGACAACGTCGATATCAACTCGTCCGGCGCGCTGGTCATCGGTACTGGCGAACCCGGCGCGACCGTGACCGTGCGCGATGCCAACGGCACTTTGCTCGGCACCAGCGTGGTACTCGGCGACGGCACCTTCAGCGTCACCCTCAATCCGCCGCAGATCAACGAACAGATCCTCAGCGTGCAGCAGGCTGATCCACCCGGTAACGTCAGCGCCCCGGTCACGGTCACCGCCCCGGATCTGACCCCGCCAGCGACGCCGGCCGATCTGCAACTGAATGCCGATGGCGGCCTGCTCACCGGTACCGGCGAAGTCGGCGCCACTGTCCGTGTGACGTCGGCCGATGGCACCGAACTGGGCACCGGCACGGTGGGCAGCGATGGTCGTTTCCAGATCACCGTGACCCCGGTGCAGACCAATGGCCAAGCGCTGTTCGTGGTGTTGGCGGATGCGGCCGGCAATGCCTCGCCTGCCGGCACCCTGACCGCGCCGGACAGCACGCCTCCTGCCGCGCTGACCGATGTCGATATCGACGCCAGCGGCAGCCTGATTACCGGCTCCGGTGCGGCTGGCTCGCAGGTGGTCGTCACCAATGCGCTGGGCACTATCGTCGGCACTGGCACGGTGCAGGCCGACGGCAGTTTCAGCGTGACGCTCGACCAGCCGCTGCTCAATGGTGAAGCCTTGTCGGTGATCCAGCGCGATGCGGCGGGCAACCCTTCGCCGATCGTGCCCGTCACTGCGCCGGACATCACCCTGCCCGCTGCGCCCACCGACCTCGTTCTCACGCCTGATGGCCTGACACTGACCGGCAGCGGTGAAGCCGGCGCCACGGTGCGCGTGCTCAGCGCGACTGGCACGGTACTGGGCTCGGCAACCGTGGCCGGCAATGGCTCGTTCAGCGTGACCCTCAATCCGCCGCAAGTGAACGGCGAGCTGTTGAGCGTCAATCAGACCGATCTGGCATCCAACACATCGCCGACAGCGCCCGTGCAAGCGGGCGATATCACCGATCCCCTGGAGGTGGCCGACCTCAATGTCAGCCAGGACGGCTTGACCGTCACCGGTACTGGCGAGCCCGGAGCGACCGTCACCGTGCGAGACGGCGCGGTGGTGCTCGGCACGGCGACGGTGGCCGCAGATGGCAGCTTCAGCGTCACCTTGTCTTCGGCGCAACTCGATGGCCGCGCGCTCTCGGTAGTGCAAGCCGACGCGCAAAACAACCAGTCCGAGCCCGTACTGGTCGACGCGCCGGACAGCACTGCACCGATCGCACCAACGGTGACATCGCTGACCGGCGCCGGCACCTTGCTCGCCGGAACCGCCGAAGCCGGCAGCACCGTGACTGTGCTGTCCGCCACCGGCACCGTGCTCGGCACAGCGGTGGCATTGGGCGACGGCACCTACACCGTTACGCTGAATCCGGCCCAGGCCAACGGTCAGTTGTTGTCGGTGATCGCGACGGATGAGGCGCAAAACGCATCGCCAGTGCTGCTCTACCCGGCGGCTGATACTACCGCTCCAGATGCCGTCACCGGTCTGACCATCAGCGGCGATCTGAGCCAGCTCTCCGGTCGTGGCGAAGCCGGTGCCAGTGTCGAGGTGACCGATGCGCTGGGCAACATTGTCGGCACCGGCACAGTCGCGGCCAACGGCACATTCCTGATCGATCTGGACCCCGGCATCACCACCGGCCAAGTGCTGACAGTGAATCAAACAGACGTCGCGACTAACGTGTCCGCAGACGCCGACCTGACTGTTCCGGCGGTTCCGGCACCGGACGCTCCAGCCAATCTGGCGCTTACGGCCGATGGTCTGACGCTGACCGGCACGGCGGCGCTCGGCACCACCATTAATGTTTATGGGCCTGACAACAGTCTGATCGGCACCGGCGTCACCGGCGCGGATGGCACGTTCAGCGTGGTGCTGACGCCTGCGCAAACCAACGGCCAAAGCCTCGAAGTCACCGCCAACACTGCGTTGGGTGGCGCCTCGCTGCCGACTGAAATCACCGCAGGTGACACCTCGGCGCCGGCGCCACTCAGCGATCTGGCGGTCAACGCCAACGGCACTTTGGTTACCGGTCGCGGCGAAGTCGGCGCGTCGGTGACCATCACCGGCGCTGGCGGCGTGGTGCTGGGCAATGCGACGGTTGGCGCCAATGGCACTTTCAGCGCACAGCTCAATACGCAGCAGGTCAACGGTCAGGTGCTCAATGCGACACAGACCGATGCGGCCAACAACACCTCATCCGGTCTTAACGTAACTGCGCCCGATATCACTCCCCCGGCCGCTCCGACAGCACTGGTCCTCAGCGGTGCCGGTCTGGTGCTCGGCGGGCTCGGTGAAGCCGGCGCGACCGTCACTGTTCGCGGTGCGGGAGGCGCGGTGCTGGGCACGGCGACGGTGGCGGGCAATGGCTCGTTCTCGGTGACCTTGTCATCGGCGCAACTCAACGGCCAGCAACTGAGCGTCACGCAGAGTGATGCGGCGGGCAACGTTTCGCCGGTTACCAACCTCAGCGTCGCCGATACCACAGCGCCGGCGCCGCTGAGCAATGTCAGCCTGAACGGCACCGGCCTGGCGGTCAGCGGCACGGGTGAAGCCGGCGCCACAGTCAGCGTGACCAACGCGGCGGGCACCGTGCTCGGCACCGCCGTGGTCAATGCTGGCGGCACCTTCACCGTGCAACTGTCCAGCGCGCAACTGAACGGCCAACAGCTCAACGTCCAACAGGCCGACCCGACGGGCAATCTGTCGCCGGTTTTCAACCTGACGGCCCCTGACGTACAGGCGCCGATCGCGGCCAGCGGTCTGACGCTCGCTGCCAACGGTCTGACCCTGAGCGGTACGGGCGAAGCCGGTGCGACGGTCAACGTCTACGGCCCCGGCGGCGCGCTGATCGGCACCACCACCGTGGGCAGTGGCGGTACGTTCAGCTTCAACCTGAACACCGCGCAACTCGACGGGCAGCTGTTGACCGTGCGTCTGGTCGACCCGGCCGGCAATCTGTCGCCCAATGCCAGCCTGACGGCGCCGGACATTACCGCCCCTGGCGCGCCGACTGGCGTCAGCGTCAATGGCAGCGGCACCGTGCTCACCGGCGTCGGCGTGCCCGGTTCGACCATCAGCGTGCTCGGCGTCGGTGGTGCGGTGCTCGGCACCGCGACCGTCGCCGCTAACGGCAGTTTCTCCGTGGCACTAGCCTCAGCGCAGATCAACAGCCAGGTACTCAGCGTCACCCAGGCCGATCCGAGTGGCAACGTATCGGCAGCGGCGACCGCGACGGCGCCAGACCTGACACCGCCCGCTGCGGCAACGGCGCTGCTGGTCGGTGCCGATGGCCTGACCGTCACCGGTACCGGTGAAGCCGGTGCAACCGTGACCATCAAGTCGGCCAGCGGCAGCGTTCTGGGCACTGGCACGGTCGACAACCTCGGCGTGTTTAACGTCACCCTGAGCAGTGCGCAGATCAACGGTGAAAACCTCACCGTCAATCTCAGCGACGCACGCGGCAACGTTTCGGTGGCCGCCAACGTCATTGCGCCGGACGTCGACGTCAACGCGCCAGTGGTCGCCAGCGATAACCTCGCCGTCGGCACCGTCACCCTGGCACCGGTCACCGCGTCGCAGACCTTTAACGACTCGTTCACCACACTGCTGGCCGGGTTCTCGAAAACCTTCACCTTCACCGTGGCCGGCGGCACGCGTCTTGATCCGACCCTGACGCTGACCACCAGCAGTCTGATTTCGCTGATCGATGGCGTGGTCTACACCCTGCAAGTGAAAGATGCCAGCGGCAACTGGGTCACTCTGGATGTCAACGGCAGCGGCGGTCTGCTTGACCTGATCGCGCTCGCCGGCCAGGGTGTACGGGTCGACATCGGTAATTTGCTGTCAGGCGATTATCGACTGACGGTTTCGAGCACCGGTATCGGCGTGCTGACCACGGTCAATACCCAGCTGCAACTGGATGTCAGCAGCCTGACCCAGTTCAACGGCATTGCCGGGCCAGCGGTGACCGGCAACGTCATCACCAACGTCGGCGTCGATGGCACGGCCGATCAGACCGGCCCGGACAACGGCGCGCAATTGCAGATCTTCAAGAACGGCGCCTGGGTCAGCGCTGGGGCCGGCACCACGGTGCAAGGGTTGTACGGCACGCTGACCATCGACGCTAACGGCAACTACAGCTACAAACCGAACGGCAGTGTCGGCAGCGTCGGCAAAGTCGACGTGTTCAACTACCAACTGGTGCACCCGAACGGTTTGAGCGACACCGCCAATCTGTACGTGCGCATCGACAGCCCGCAAGCCAGCGAAGTGTGGAACGATGCCAACCTTGGCAGCCCGGCGCTGGTGGTGGATGCCACGCCAGACGTCGCCTCGACTGACGTCACCCTGATCAACCGCGAAGTCACCACCAACTCTGCCCTCGGCACCTTCAATGTGCTGCTGGGCGGCGGCAGCGGTAACTACAACACCGTGGTCGCGGCCGATACCGTCAGTGACCTGACCGTGGTGGTCAATTCGAGCAACCTGCTGGCGCTGCTCGGTTCGATGACGGTGGGCCTGTACAAGCTCAACACCGCCACCAATCAGTACGTGCTGGTCAAGAGCTACGGCGGCAACGCCCTGGTCAATCTCGGCGGCGGCAACTACGGGATCAAGTTCGACGACCAGACCGCCGGCAGTTATCAGGTGCGGGTGGCAGTGGGCGGCCTCGGCCTGCTGACCAGCGTCAACACCAGCCTGATCAACGTCGCGACCTACAACAATCAGTTCGTGGTCGGCAGCTACACACCGGTATCGGGCAACCTGCTCACCGACACCGCTGGCGGCGGCGCCGATGTGTTGGGCTCGGTCTACACCTTGCTCAGCGTGCTGGTCGCCGGCAGTTACGTCGCGCCGGGTTACAACGGCGTCTCGCTGGTCGGCAATTACGGCACCCTGGTGGTCCAGGCCAACGGCAACTACACCTACACGCTCAAGGCCGGCCTGACCGATGCAGTGATCGGTCAGGAAGACACTTTTACCTATCAGCTCACCCATCCCAACGGCACGGTCGATACCGCGACGCTGACCATCGACCTGAACAATGCCGGCGCATTCGCCAGCACCGCGTTCTCGGCACTGGCCAGCGATGACCTCGGTCTGGCCCATGTCGCTGGTAGCGAACTGATCCAGGGCACCGAAGGCAACGACACCCTCGACGGCTCGCACGGTGGCGCCGTCACGCTGCAAGGTGGCGGTGGCGACGACACGCTGATCATCGCCTATCAGCAGTTCACCTCGGTGGACGGCGGCAGCGGCACCGACACCCTGCTCTGGGCCGGTGGCGATGTGTCGATCAACCTCGGCGATCTGCAGAGCAAGATCCACAACGTCGAAATCCTCGACCTCAACCATTCCAGTGCGGTTGCGCTGACATTGAATCTCGGCGATCTGCTGGCGATTACCTCTTCGGACAACAACACCCTGCTGATCAAGGGTGACGACAGGGACAGCGTGCACATGACCGATGGCTGGGTCGCCGATGGCACGCAACAGGCCGACGGCATCGACTATGTTCAATACACGGCACAGGAGGATCCGAGCCACCACTTGTGGGTGCAGAACGGCATTCAAGTGGTTTGAAACAAGACATCAAACGTCGGTCTCTCAACAGTAAGGGAAGTCTGTGGAGTCAGTTTTTCGCCAGAAATGGCCGGTGGTCCTGTTGACCATCGGCCTCTACCCCGCTTTCACCGTCGGCGTTCGCGCCGACGACAACCTCGACAGTAGCTTGCGCAGCATCAGCCCGTCGCAACTGCAACAACCGGCAGGCAATGACAATCGTCAGCGCCCTGCCCCTGCTTCAAAAACGGCCGCCAACGCGGATACTTTGGGGCTGGAACAAGCGGTCAGGCTCGCCGTGGACTGGCACCCACGCATCGGCGAGGCCATCGGCACCCTGTTCCAGCAAGGCGAAGGGGTCAACGTCGCCGAGTCCGGTTATTACCCGCAGGTCACCGGCGGCATCAAGGGTGGTTACACCAGCGGTTACGGCAGCGATGCCGGCAGCCAGTCGGTGAACATTTCCCTCAAGCAGATGCTGTATGACTTCGGCAAGGTTTCCAGTTCGGTCGACGCCGCCCGCGCCCGGGTGGCGCGCAGTCAGGCCGGGATTCTGCTGGCGATCGACGACATCGCCCGCGACACCGCCAGGGCCTACATCGAAGTGCAGCGTTATCAGCGTCTGCTCGAGGTTGCCCGTGAACAGATTCAGGGCATCGGCGGCATCGTCGACCTGGCCAAACAGCGCAGCGACATGGGCGCCAGCACCCGCTCCGATATGGTCCAGGCGCAATCCCGCGCAGAAGGCGCGACGGCGACGTTGCAGGAATTCAAGGCGCAGTACGCACGCTGGCAAGCGACCCTGACCAGTCTGCTCGGACGACGCACGCCGCCAGCAGTCAGCGACGCCGCCGCGCCGACATTGACTCAGGCCTGTGACGCGTCGCAGATTTCCGACACCCTGCCCGCCGTTCTCCAGGCGGCTGCGCAACGCACCCAGGCCCAGGCCGAGCTGGCCCAGGCCAAAGCCGAGGCCTACCCGACCCTGTCGCTGCAACCGTCGGTCAACCAATATCTGGATGACCACTACGACGATCAGAACTCGCGCGCCGATCGCACTCAGGTCGGGATCTTTCTCAATCTCGAAGTGCCGATCTATCAGGGCGGTGCGATCAGTGCGCGCAGCCGCGCCGCCGGGCATGCGCTGACCGCAGCGGACTCGGCCGAAGACTTCGCCCGTCTGCAAGCGCGCCAGGGTCTGGCCGAAGCCCAGGCGCAAACCTCGGGCCTGAACCGGCGGCTGCGCTCGCTGGAATTTCGCCAGACCAGCATCACCGAGGCACGCATGTTGTATGGCCGCCAGTACCTGGAACTGGGCACGCGACCGCTGCTCGACCTGCTCAACGCCGAGCAGGAAATCCATCAGTCGCGCTTCGATCTGGTCAACACCCAGGCTGATCTGCAACGTCTGCAGATCGACTGCTTCTACAACAGCGGTGCGATTCGCCGGGTCTTCGGCATCGACCACAGCGCCATCCAGAATGTCGAGATCCTGCCATGACCGATGCCAGCATCACTGTTCCCGAACCCGCTGCTGCCGAAGCTCGCGAAGATTATTCGCCATGGCTGGAAGCGGTGCTCAAGGTCGCCCGCCACTATCGCCTCGACGTCTCGCCGGAAAGCGTGCGCCTGGCTTCGGTGCACAGCGAAGGCCGCGTCGAAGAAGTGGTTCGGCACATGGCGCGGCAGGCCGGTTTAAGCGTGAAATTCGCGGCATTCGACAACAAGAGCCTGAGTCGCTGGCGCACGCCGCTGGTGGTGCAACTGCGTGACGGTCAGGTCGGCGTGCTCGAAAGCATCGGCGAGACCGGCGAGCTGGGCATCTGCTTCAGTGGCGACCAGGGTTTGCAGAGTCGCATGGACGCCACCGCGCTCGCCGAGCAAGCCCTGCGCACGGTGATTCTGCGTCCGACGCAACCGGTGGCGGACGTGCGCACCAACGATTACATCAAGCCCTACGACGAGCACTGGTTCCGGCGCATCGTCCTCACCGATCTGCGGCCCTACAGCCAAGTGATGATCGCCTCACTGGTCGCCAACCTGCTGGGCATGGCCGGGGTGCTGTTTTCCATGCAGGTGTACGACCGGGTGATTCCGGCCGAGTCGCTGCCGACCCTGTACGTGTTGTTCGGTGGGGTGATGCTGGCGCTGCTGTTCGATTTCGTCATGCGCATTCTGCGTCTGCGCATCACCGATGTGCTGGGCAAACGCGCCGACTTGCGCGTCTCCGATCTGGTCTTTGGCCATGCCCTGCGCCTGCGCAATTCCGCGCGGCCGAAATCCACCGGCTCGTTCATTTCGCAGTTGCGCGAGCTGGAGCAGATCCGCGACCTGATCACCTCCAGCACTGCCACGGCACTGGCGGACATGCCGTTTTTTCTGCTGTTCCTGCTGGTGTTCTATTTGATCGGTGGGCCGCTGGTGTTGATTCCACTGGTGGCGTTGGTGTTCATGTTGCTGCCCGGGATCATCGCGCAACCGCGTCTGGCGCGACTCGCCAATGCGTCGATGCGTGAAGCGGCGCTGCGCAACGCCATGCTGGTGGAAAGTATTCAGGGCCTCGACGACATCAAGGCATTGCAGGCCGAGCAGCGTTTCCAGCAACAGTGGAACCAGTACAACGCCGCCTCGGCGGACAGCAGCCTGCGCCTGCGCACCTTGACCAACAGCCTGGTGGCGTGGACGCAGAATGTGCAAGGCGGAGTGTTCGCGGTGGTGATCGTGTTCGGCGCGCCAATGGTGATTGCCGGCGACCTGACCACCGGCAGTCTGGTCGCGGCGTCGATTCTGTCGTCGCGGATGATGGGGCCGATGGCGCAACTGACCCACGTGCTCACCCGATGGCAGCAGGCCAAGGTCGCGCTCGAAGGCTTGAACCGGATCATGCAGATGCCGGTGGATCATCCCGAAGGCAGCCAGCGCGTGCACTTGCCGGCGATTCGCGGCGACTACCGCCTGCGTCAGGCCAGCTTCCGCTACAGCGAAGAATCGTCCCCGGCGCTCAACAACATCGACCTGAGCATCCGCCCCGGCGAGCGCATCGCCCTGCTCGGCCGCAACGGTGCTGGCAAGTCGACGTTGCTGCAAGCACTGGGCGGCGCGATGGATCTGAGCAGCGGTGAAACCACCCTGGACGGCATCGCCCTGGCACATCTGGATCCGGCCGATCTGCGCCGCGATGTCGGCCTGCTGTCGCAACAGGCGCGACTGTTTCACGGCACCTTGCGCGACAACATCACCCTCGGCGCCGGTCAGGCCAGCGATCAGGAAATCATCGCCGCGTTGACTGTCACCGGTGCGCTGGACTTCGTTCGGCAGCTGCCCAAAGGCATGGATCATCTGGTGCTTGAAGGTGGCTTGGGCCTGTCGGGCGGTCAGCGTCAAAGCCTGTTGCTGTCGCGCTTATTGATCCGCCAGCCACAAGTGCTGCTGCTCGACGAACCGACCGCCGCGCTCGATGACGTCACCGAGCGGCTGCTGCTGGAAAAACTCGCGACCTGGACCCAGGGCCGAACGCTGGTGGTTGCCACGCATCGGGTCAGTGTGTTGCAACTGGTCGAGCGGATCATCGTTCTCGACAACGGCCGCATCGTCATTGACGACCATCGCGACGCGGCATTGGCGCGGCTGCGCGCACCGGGTAAAGGAGTGGCGGTATGAAGCCGATGATGACCGACGTGCCAGATCCGATGTCCTACCTCGATGGCCGCGATGAGCGCGCACTTGCCGGTGGCGCAAAGGTGATCTGGGGTTGCGCGCTGATGCTCGCCTGCTTCATTGCCTGGGCGGCTTGGTTCGAGATCGTCGAAGTCTCGACCGGCACCGGCAAAGTGGTGCCGAGCTCGCGCGAGCAAGTCATTCAGTCGATGGAGGGCGGCATTCTCGAGCAGCTCAATGTCAGCGAAGGCGCTTTGGTCGAGCGCGGGCAGATCCTCGCGCAACTGGACCCAGTGAAGAACCAGTCCAACGTCGGCGAAAGCGCGGCCAAGTACCGCGCGGCGCTGGCCAGCGTCAACCGCTTGCAGGCCGAAGTCAGCGAAAAGCCCCTGACCTTCGACGCATCGCTGCAAGAGTTTCCTGATCTGATCCGCGCCGAAACCGAGCTCTACCAGACCCGGCGCAAAGGTCTGGCGGAAACCCTCGACGGTATTCAGAGCTCGCTGAAACTGGTGCGCAGCGAACTGGCGATCACTGAAAACCTGGCGAAGATCGGCGCCTCGAGTCGGGTTGAAGTGCTGCGCCTGACCCGTCAGCGTTCGGAGCTGGAATTGAAGGCCACCGAAGCCCGCTCCGATTACATGGTCCGCGCCCGCGAAGACCTGGCCAAGGCCAACGCCGAAGCGCAAATGCTCGAAGCGGTGATCCGTGGGCGCACCGATTCACTGTCGCGCCTGACCCTGCGCTCGCCGGTGCGCGGCATCGTCAAGGACATCGAGGTCAGCACGATTGGCGGCGTCATTGCGCCCAACGGCCAGGTCATGCAGATCGTACCGCTCGATGAACAACTGCTGATCGAGACGCGCATCTCGCCGCGCGACATCGCCTTCATTCACCCAGGCCAGGCGGCGAAAGTGAAAATCACCGCCTATGACTATTCGATCTACGGCAGCCTCGACGGTGAAGTAGTGACGATCTCGCCGGACACCATCCAGGACGAAGCCAAGCCGGAAATCTTCTACTACCGCGTGTTCATCCGTACCGCGTCGGATGAACTGCGCAACAAGGCCGGCAAACGCTTCGCCATCGTGCCCGGGATGATCGCCACGGTGGACATTCGTACCGGCGAGAAAACCGTGCTCGACTACCTGATCAAACCACTCAACCGCGCCCGCGAAGCGTTGCGCGAACGCTGATCAGCGGCTGGCCAGTTTGGTCGCTGGTGGCGCTATGGGGGTGATGCTGGCCTGATAGCGCGACCACTCGCGATTGATCTCCGCGTACGGCAAAAAGATGCTTACGCGCGGTTGATCGAGCAAGTCCTTGCGCTTGAGGCGGCTGACATCATCGCGGGTGAGAAACGCCACGTTGATGCCAACCACTTTGCCATCGGCGGAAAACACCGGCCCGCCGGACATGCCTTTGGCCAGTGCGCCATTGTGGGTGCCGTAAAGCACATTGCCCTCTTTGACGTCGAGGCGAACCATGGCCGGCAACGCCTGGCCGGTGCCCTTGACCGACATGTACAGCGAATTGAAGCCCACTGAAGTCAGCTCCTCGCCCGGCTTGTAGCCGCGCCACGCCGGCACGCTATTGGCCTTGTGGCGGAAGAACTGTACGTCTGCCTGCCCTTGGAAAACCGTGCCCGACAAGTAAGGAATGTGCTTCACCGTCACGGCGAAGTCTTCATTCCATTGCACAGCCGAACCCATCAGCACGTAAGGCAAAGGCGCGCCGGAGTGGACGACAAAGGCTTGGTCTAAAACAGGATCCTGAACATAAGCGACTGGCATTCCATTGCACCCGCTGAGCAGCAACGACGCTGCAACAAGTGACTTGAGGGGGCGCATTTTCGGTACATCTTGAAGTGAGGAAAGGTGCTGCAATATGTCATTGCGCCATCACTTTTAGCAATAGGCTCAGCCTACCGCTTGTCGGCGTGCGATATAATGAGTCAATGATTGGATCCAAGCAATTTCCCGGCAATGCACGCAATCAACAGCGAATGAACGCAAATGATCGCGATTGTCTTCAACCAGGTCGAGTGATCCCATGCTGACGAAGCTTGCGGTACAGGGTATTGCGGCTAATCCCCAGACGACGGGCAACTCGCGCGATATGCCAGTGTTCAGCTTCAATCAAGCTCAGCAGAGTTTGCCGTTCGGATACGCCCAGTGGATCGTCAACAGGTTGGTCGTCACTTGCGGGCAGTAACTCATGCACGTCCTCCAGCGTGACCCGGCCTTCCACTGCCAACGCCACCAACGTACGCAAACAGGTGCGCAGTTGCCGGACGTTGCCCGGCCAGGGCTGCGCCAGCAAGCGCTCTCGAACTCCCGATTGCAGCCGCACAGTGGCGCCCGCCGCTTCTTCGCGCAGCAGGAGGTCGAGCAGACGGCCCTTGTCGGAACGCTCGCGCAGCGGCGGCAGTTCCACGGCGAAACCGCCAATGCGATAGAACAGGTCCTCGCGCAGGCGTCCGTCGGCCACGCAGGCTGGCAGATTCTGGTGACTGGCGCTGATCAGGCGTACATCAAGCGGTCGCGGCGTTGCGCTGCCCAGCGGCACAACCTGGCGCTCTTCGAGCACGCGCAGCAGACGGGTCTGCAGCGCGAGGGGCATGTCGCCGATTTCGTCGAGAAACAGAATGCCGCCATGGGCCTGCTCAAGCTTGCCGACCATGCCGTCCTTGCGCGCGCCGGTGAAGCTGCCGCCGCGATAGCCGAACAGCTCGCTTTCAATCAGCGTCTCGGGGATCGCCGCGCAGTTGATCGCAACAAACGGCTGGCCGGCGCGCGAGCTGGCGCGATGCAGCGCTGCCGCAAAGGCCTCCTTGCCGGTGCCGGTTTCACCCTGCAGAAACACCGGCACGTCACGCTCCAGTACACGCAACGCGCGAGCGAATCCGCGTTGCAGGCGCGGGTCTTCCAGGCACACGCGCTCATCCTTGATTGGCGGGACAGGCGCAAGGGTCAACGGCGCGGAGCGGATCGGTTCGCGCAACTGGCCGTAGAACAAGCGCCCGTCGGCCAGGCGCATCGGCCAGCAGACGTGCGCCTGAGCACTGGCCTGCTCGAGCAACTGCTCCATCGGCGTTTCCAGCAGCATCGTCAACGACTGCCCGACCATCTGCTCGCGGCTCAGGCCCAACAAATCGAGCGCCGCCGCATTCACCGAACAGATCCGCGCACTCTCGTCGAAGCTGAGCAGGCCTTCACCCAGCAGCCCGACAAACCCGGCGTCGGGATGAAACCGCAGCAAATAGCGCTGCGGATCGTGGCCAAGGAAAAAACAGCTCTCGATCAACCTGGCCGACAGATTGGTCAGGGCCATGGCCTTGAAGCGTTGCTCAAGGCTGCTTTCCTCGCGCACGGAGGACAGGTTGAGCACCGCGAGCAACTCACCGCTGGCGTCGAATATCGGGCTGGCCGAACAGGTCAGGCCGACGTGCTGGCCACGGAAATGCTCGTCGCGGCGAATGGTCACGTGCTGGCGCTCGACCAGGCAGGTGCCGACGCCGTTGGTGCCCTCGTGCTCCTCGCTCCAGACCGAGCCGAGCCACAGCCCGGAGCGCTGGAACTCGCCGCGTTCGGCTTCGTTGAACACGCTGTCGATCGCCACGCCGCGCGCATCGGTGAGCAGCACGACATGGCCGTCACGTCCCAGTTGCTGGTGCAGGCTGTTCATCTGCCAGTGCGCAACGGAAATGATGTGTTCCAGCGGCGCACGGTGTTCGCGCAAACGCGCCTGTTCGAGCACATCCGGCGCGCGGCGGCTGGCCGGATCGAGCTGGTATTGATCCAGGCAACGCCGCCACGAACGGGTGATCGCCAGGTCCGCCGCCGCGCTGTGGCTGGCAACAGAGCCCTGCACGGCTTGCAGTACCTGGCGCGCGTGGGCGTTGATCGAGGCCGGTTTCATTGTTGTTGTTCTCCGCTTCGGTGAAGACACGGGTGTGTCCGCAGCTTAGATGAAAAGCTCGTTGCGGGGGAATTTCGCGCCGGGTGACACAGTGTCATCCGCGATTCTCGAATTTGTGACATGTCGCCTGTGCCAAGCCTTGTCGGCCTTTGCATCAAACGCTCTGGCCCGCGTCTTTCAAGGAGATGGCCCAAGCCTTGCTCTGATGCCATGGCTTACCAAAACAACAAGATCGGGAGTGGCCCCATGAACATCGCTATTGAAACCCCTTTGCAATCGCCAACAGCGCAACTCGCCGCTTGGGTCGAACGCCTCGGCGGACGTCTGGCGCAACGAGATGTGGACGGCACGCTGGAGCTGTTTGCCGAAGAATGCCACTGGCGTGACTTGCTGCTGTTCAGTTGGAACCTCGTCACCCTGGAAGGCAAACCGGCGATTCGCGACATGCTCGAAACACGCCTTGAGCAGACCCGGCCCGAACGCTGGCAACTCGAAGGTGAAGCCACTCTTAGCGATGGCGTGCTTGAAGGCTGGATGAGCCTGGAAACCGACTCGGCGCGCGGCAAAGGCTACGTGCGCCTGAAGGACGGTCTGTGCTGGACGCTGCTGACCACCATGCGCGAACTCAAAGGCTTCGAAGAACCCAGCGGCCGCCGCCGGCCGATGGGCGCGAGCCACGGCCATGCCCACGCTGACAAGCGCAACTGGCTGGAGCGCCGCCGCGATGAAGAAGCGGCGCTGGGCATCACCACGCAACCGTACTGCCTGATCGTCGGCGGCGGTCAGGGCGGGCTCGGCCTCGGCGCAAGGCTCAAACGCATGGGCGTACCGACGCTGATCATCGACAAAGCCGAACGCCCCGGCGATCAATGGCGCGGCCGCTACAAGTCGCTGTGCCTGCACGACCCGGTCTGGTACGACCACATGCCCTACCTGCCCTTCCCCGACCACTGGCCGGTGTTCACCCCGAAAGACCAGATCGGCGACTGGCTGGAGATGTACACCAAGGTCATGGAACTCAACTACTGGCCGCGCACTGAATGCCTCGGCGCTACGTTTGACGAAGAGACTGGCCGCTGGACCGTGGAGGTCCTGCGCAACGGCGAGCCCGTCACCCTGCAACCGACGCAACTGATCCTCGCCACCGGCATGTCTGGCGTACCGAATGTGCCGGTGTATCCAGGCGCTGAAAACTTCCAGGGCCAGCAACATCACTCCAGCCGTCACCCCGGCGGCGATGCGTGGAAAGGCAAGCGCGCAGTGGTCATCGGCGCGAACAATTCAGCCCACGACATCTGCGCCGATCTGGTGGAAAACGGCACCGAGGTGACCATGGTGCAACGTTCGAGCACGCACATCGTGCGTTCGGACAGCCTGATGGAACTGGTTTTCGGCGGGCTTTATTCCGAAGAGGCGCTCGAGTCGGGGCTGACCACGGACAAGGCCGACCTGCTGTTCGCCTCGATTCCGTACAAGGTCATGCCACAGTTTCATCGGCCGATCTTCGACGCGATCAAGGAGCGCGACAAGGACTTCTATGAACGCCTGAGCCGGGCGGGTTTCATGCTCGATTTCGGCGATGACGAATCGGGTTTGTTCATGAAATACGTACGCCGTGGCTCGGGTTACTACATCGACGTCGGCGCCTCGGAACTGATCGCCAACGGCACGATCAAGCTCAAGAGCGCGCCGGGCCTCGGTGTCGAACGCATCGAAGCGGATGCGGTGGTGCTCACCGATGGCAGCCGCTTGCCGGCCGATCTCATCGTTTATGCGACAGGTTATGGCTCGATGAACGGCTGGGCCGCTAAGCTGATTTCCCAGCAAGTCGCCGACAAGGTGGGGCGCTGCTGGGGCCTGGGTTCCGGCACCACCAACGACCCCGGCCCGTATGAAGGTGAACTGCGCAACATGTGGAAGCCGACCCAGCAGCAAAATCTCTGGTTCCACGGCGGCAACCTGCATCAGTCACGGCACTATTCGCTGTATCTGGCGTTGCAGTTGAAAGCCCGTTTCGAAGGCCTCGACACCGATGTTTATCGCCTTGCAGAGCGCCATCATCTGGGCTGATTCCTCAAGTGGTCGTTCGTCGGTGCGCAGACCAAGCGCACCGGCGAACTGGAAAGTGCGTGCTAGGGTGTCTAGCCCAAGCACGTTTCAATCCAGGAAAAATGAGGAGGATTCATGCCACTTCATCCCATTCTGTTCATGGGCGGGTCCGGCGCCATCGGCCATCAGACGGCCCGCGCATTGCGCGCGGCGCATCCCGACGTCCCCTTGCTGATCGGCGGACGCGACCTCGCCAAGGCTGAGCAAACCGCCGAGCAAATCGGCAATGCCCAGGGTGTGGTCATCGATGCTCGCGCAGATGATCTGGGGCTGGGTGATCGCCCGGTCAGCGCCATCGCCCTGTTCTACATGGACCACGCCCTCGCCGGGCTGCGCTTTGCGCAAAAGCGCAAGGTGCCGCACCTGAGCATCTCTTCCGGCGTGTTCGAAATCGCCCCGCAGATCGCCAGTTTCATCCACTCGCCCGACGCGTCTCCCATTGTCCTCGGCTACGAATGGATGGTCGGCGCCACCACCGTGGCAACGCTGCACATCGCCAAGGCATTCGCCCGCGTGCACGACATCCGGATTCATGCGCTGGTCGACGAACAGGACGGCGGCGGCCCGACGGTAGCCGTCGATTTCGAGCACCTGAACAAAATGCTGCCCGCCGCGCTGACCCGCCGTGACGGCGAATTCATCTGGCGTGAAGGCGACGATGCCAAAGTCAGCTTCCGCGCCGTCGACGGCACCACCCTGCAGGGCGCCGGCTTCTCCTCCATCGACGTGACAGGCCTGGCCGCCGCCACCGACGCCCCGAACGTCGAGTTCAACCTCGCCAGCGGCGTCAGCTCCACCCGGCGTCAGGGCCAGCCGATGTCGACGGAAATACACATCGAACTTGAAGGCACGGATCACGATGGCCAGCCATTGCGCACACGCCACGCCGTGGTTCACCGATCAGGCGCAGCAGCGTTGACCGGGCTCAGTGTGGCCATGTTGCTGGAGCGACTGGTTGGGCTGGATGGGCAAGTGCCGGTAAGGCCGGGGCTGTATTTTCCGTATCAATTGCTGGAAGCACAGGTGTTTTTGCAGCGGTTGAAAGAGGACGGTGGGGAGTTGATCGAACTGCTTGAGTGAGACCCCGCACAGGTCGCTCGACACTTGAACTGCTCGTTTGAGAGAGTACCGGTCCTGCCCGCCACTGCTCGCAAGGATTGATTGCCATGGATTGCATCCCCACGCTTTACACCCGCCGCTTGATCCTCACGCCGCTGCAACTGAGTGATGCAGCGGCGGTGCAACAATTGTTTCCGCAATGGGAGGTCGTGCGCTATCTCGACAGCCGCGTTCCGTGGCCGTATCCGGACGACGGCGGGCTTGTTTACGTCCGCGATGTCGCGCTGCCCGCGATGGCTGCCGCAAAGGAATGGCACTGGATGATCCGCACCCGCGTTCAGCCCGAGAGCTGCATCGGCAGTATCAGCCTGTTTGATCAACCGGGTAACCATCGAGGCTTCTGGCTCGCCCCTCAGTTTCAGGGCAACGGCTACATGCGCGAGGCCTGCAAGGTGATCAATGCCTACTGGTTCGATACGTTGATGCGCCCATTGATGCAGGTGCCCAAGGCCGCCGCCAACCACGCCTCGCGCAAGATTTCCGAAGATGAAGGCATGCGGATGGTTGAAACGCGGGACGGCCAGTTTGTGTCGGGGCCGATGCCGGTGGAGGTGTGGGAGATCACGCGCAGCGAATGGCTTGCCGAAGAAACAAACCGGTCAATTGATTGTTAGAGCCGATCAAGTGCTCAATCTTGCGTATATGCTGCTGTCTGCAAAATCAGGACAAGTACTCCCCAAACGTTCGAGACAGTAGAAATGATCTCCGATCCAGGAACACCAACGCTTGATCAACTGAAAGTATTTCTGACGGTTGTAGAAGTGGGCAGTTTTGCCGCTGCGGCCAGAAAACTGCATCGCGCGACATCGGTGGTGAGTTACTCCATTTCCAATCTGGAGATGCAGCTCGGGGTTTCACTGTTTGACCGCAAAACCACGCGCAAACCGCAACTGACGGAGGCAGGTCGAACCGTCCTGGCTGAAGCACGCACTATTACCAACGGCGTAAATGGGCTGCGCGCAAAAGTCTCCGGTTTGCTGCATGGGCTTGAAGCAGAAGTTCACCTCGCGCTCGATGTAATGCTCCCTGCCGAGCGAGTAGTCGATGCGTTGAGGACCTTCAGGGAAGAATTTCCCACAGTCACTCTGCACTTGCACATGGAAGCCTTGGGGGCAGTGACCCAGCTGGTGATGGAGAAGAAAGCTGGAGTCGGCATCAGCGGTCCGCTGGACATTGGCCTGGACGGCATCGAGCGCATCGGCGTGGGCAGTGTTCAATTGATACCGGTCGCCGCGCCTGCACACCCGCTTGCAACCGAGTGTTCCAAATCCCCTGGCGCTGCCAGAGAGTTTGTTCAATTGGTGCTATCGGATCGTTCAACGCTTACGGGTGACAAGGACTTTGCCGTTGTGAGTACTCGCACTTGGCGACTGGCGGATCTGGGCGCCAAACACATGCTTCTCAAAGAGGGCATCGGATGGGGGAATATGCCGGTGCCCATGGTTCAGTCTGACCTGGACGAAGGACGCCTGGTCGAGCTTGATATGCCCGACTGTAAAGGCGGCACCTATGCCTTCGATGCGATTTATCGAACCGACTCGCCGCCCGGTCCGGCTGGGCAGTGGCTGATCAAGCGGTTCGGCGAACAGCTTTTGCCGACGTAATCAATCCAGGAAAAAGAGCAAAAATCCGACAGCCTGAGCAAGGCTGCCAGAGAGGTGCATGTCAAAAAGCAGGAAAGTTGAATTGTCGAAAGCGACTGACAACAACTGTTTATCCTCTTTTGATCCCCGGAGGCGCCATGACCGCATTTCGAAAATCCGACTTCCCTTTGAGCGAGGTTCGCCAGCATCTGGAAACCGGCCCCATCGTCCTGGTGACCTCCGCCTGGCAAGGTGAAACCAACATAATGACCATGGGTTGGCACATGATGATGCAGTTCTCCCCCGCCCTGTTTGGCTGCTACATCTGGAGCGCAAACCACAGCTACGAGCTGATCCGCAACAGCCAGCAGTGCGTCATCAACGTGCCCACCGTCGAATTGGTGGACCAGGTTGTTGCCGTCGGCAACAGCAGCGGTGGGGCCATCGACAAGTTTGCCCAATTTGACCTCACAGCCGCCCCCGCAGAACGGGTAAAGGCCCCGTTGATCAAAGAGTGCTACGCCAATTTCGAGTGCAAGCTGTTCGACTCCAATCTTATCGGCGAGTACGGTCTGTTCGTGTGGGAAGTGGTCAAGGCGCATGTGGCTACGTCGGTGAAAAACCCCAAAACCCTGCATTACCGCGGGCAGGGGAAATTTATGGTGGCGGGCGAAACCCTGGATTTGCGCGATCAATTCCGCCCACAGAATCTGTAATACGACACCAATAAAAAAGCCGGAATGTTCATTCCGGCTTATGCGTCAGCGCTCGGGATATAACACCATGCCCGCGTGGTACAGCACGTCATCTCGAAACTCTCCGTCTGCGGTAAAGCCAGTATCGTCCACATACTCGATGTGGTCGCCTTCCAGCCAGTAGCGCCCTTGATAAGCGTTTTTTTGCCGACCGCGGGCCTCGTCATATCGCCCTCCTGGCAGCAACTCATGGCGAATATGACCGTCGGCTGTCACCCACATGCCAACGTACTTGCCCTGATCGCCGGCTGGATTTGCCGTGGCGTTTTCTTGCGCATCAGGGGTTACGCGAATTTCGACATCGGACATTTTAGAACTCCTGTTTTCAGATCAGAGTTTCCTGCCGTTCAGCAGGACTTGAAGCAAGAGTAAAAAGTCGCGGCGCGGTGCCGTTATGCAATTCCTGCACAGGTTTTGCCCAATGCTCCAGGCGCTCGCAGAACGTCTAAGCGACGGACTACGCGAACTTCTGCAAAGGAGAGAAGGCCCGCGCATCTTTCAGCGCCCGTGCCCACCAGGCCAGCTGGATCAACAACTGCGCCATCGAAACCCGTGCTTGCGCAAAGTGCTCCAGTCCGAAGCCTTGTTCGAGACGCTCGGCAATCTCAGCGAACTTCACATAACCACCAACAGGCATGGCCTGCAGCTTCAACAACTCGCATCCAAGCTCGTCGACCTCATCCTCCCCGCCGGTCGTGGTGCCATAACCAACAAATGAACAAGGTCGTCCCTGGAGGTGTTCAGGCCAGCGCGCCATCAAGACTAACGCAGCGTTGCCATACTGGCCGATCTTGACGAAGCGGAACGCGAAGCATCTGCCAGTTCTGCACCGCAGGGAGTGGTCAGAATCAGCTCTAATGTGGGTATCGGCCGCCAGCTTTTTCTTCCCATCATCAACTTGTTCATGAATCAACATCCTGGGGTCAGCGTCGAACTTTTCCTCACCGATGAGGTGGTCGATCTCATCGAAGCACGTGCGGATATCGCCATACGCACCGGAGCGCTCAAGAACTCCAACCTTGTGGCGAAACGACTCGGGCAATCCAGAGGGCTGATCGTAGGATCTCCTGACTACCTGGCGGCCAAGGGCACTCCGCTGGTGCCTCAAGACCTTGCCGATCACAACTGTCTGGGTTTCACCTTTTCGCCTCCCGCCATGGAGTGGGCCTTGCTCGACGAGAGCGGCGAGCAACGTATGTACCCGGTAAAAGGCAATCTGCGCGTCAGCGATGGCGATGCCTTGCGTGAATTGACGGTGCTGGGCGCAGGGCTAGCCAAGCTGGGGTTCTGCCAGGTTGCAGATGACCTGGCTGCCGGAAGATTGGTTTGTGTCCTGCAACCATTCGTGCCTGCAAGCGTCACGGAGATTCATGCGATTTACGTCGGCCAAGGCGGACATCTGCCCGCACGCGTAAGAGCCCTGATGGATTTCCTCGCCGCCCATTTGCATGTTCATTGAACCGCAACGCGGGCAAAGGGCCGTTCCTTCAATGCATAGGCCAGCACAAGAGCCGCGGGCAAAGCAGCGCCCAGTAGGCACAGCCCTTTCCAGCCGACATACCGAATACCGAAACTTGCAACTGCGGAGCCAATAGCGCCGCCAACAAAGTTGATACTGATAAACACCGCGGTAATCCGTGAGTTGGCTGCGGGGGCCAGTTTGTAGATGACCGATTGATGGGTGATCTGCAAGCCCATTACGCCAACGTTCAAGGCCATTGCGGCAGCGATAATTATCCAGAGCCCTGTCGCCGCAAAGCTCAGCACTGCCCAGGCCAGTATCATCAACGAGGCCAACCCGAATGCCAGCGCGTGCCGGTAGCCATGATCACAGAGCCGGCCAACCACACCGGGAATCAACGCGCCAGTCACTCCCGTGAGCCCGATCAGTCCGATGCTCGAAGTCGAAAAATTGAACGGCGGTTGCGACAACAGTATTGGTAATCCAGTCCACAACATGCTGAAGCTGGCCATTCCCAGCGCACCGTAAAGCGCCCGGCGAGCAAGCGCTGGGTACTCGAGGATGAGTTGCCACAACGAGCGCATCAACTGCTCATAACGCACGGGCTGGCCTCGGCGCTCGGGCTCGGTTGGCAAGGTGATTCTGAGCAGCATGAGCAGGATCAGCGCCGCGCACCCGGCGCTGGCGTACACCAAGCGCCAACCTGCCGCGTTGCCGATACCGCCGGAGACCAGCCACGACAGCGGTATCGCGAGCAAGGCCCCGGTCATCACCACGCCGATCACTTGACCGCGCCGATGCTCGGCTGCGATGGACGCTACGTACGGCACAATCAACATGGCAGCGGATGCCGTGACTCCACTGATCAACACCGCGGCGCAGAACAGCAAGAAATTCGGGCTGGCCGCAGCCACAAACAGCGCTAATGCGTTGATGGTAAACATCCGGCTCAGAAGCGCTCTTCTTTCGAGGACGTCACCGAGCGGGACGACCAGCACAATGCCCAGCGTGTAGCCAAGTTGAGCGCAACTCACCAGCAGGCCGGACGTGGCAAGCGGAATACCAAATGCCCCCGTTACCAACGACAGGATCGGCTGCAGATAATAGAGATTAGCGATCATGGCCCCCGCTGCGAATGCGCAGAGCCACATGAAAGGTCGGGACGGGGACGACGAATTCATACAAATACTCCTCGGTAAATGCCGTTCAAAATTGGGCGAGTCAACTCACTCGCCCAGTTTTTCCCGCACCGCGTCGTCCCCGTTAACTCACTCCTCTCAGGTGTTTGCCTGATTCTGTAGCGTCCATGCCATCAGTGCGGGCTTCGCCTGTCAGGCCGTCGGGAAGTCCGCGCCACGGGCGGTAGACTCCCATGCGCTGAACTCGCGGCCCATGGCGGCAAGCTTCGCCTGCGCTGCCTCATAGGCTTCATTGCCCAACAGCAGGCGCGCCGGCGGCGCTGCGCAGGTAACCGCGGCGTAGATCGCCGCTGCCGCCCTGTCTGGGTCGCCAGCTTGATTGCCAACAGATTGCTGGTACGCGCGCATCGCAGCGCCGGCGGTTGCCTGATAATCCTCGGCCACCGTTTGCGCAACGCCCGAAGATCCCGCCCATTGGGTTCTGAAGGCGCTGGGCTGAACGGTCATCACGCCGATACCCAGTGGCGCAACTTCGGCGCGCAGACTTTCCGACAGGCCCTCAACGGCGAACTTCGTCGCGCAGTAGTGGCCGACCGCTTCGAACCCGACCAGACCGCCTACCGATGTGAGGTTGACGATCATGCCGGTGCGCCGCTTGCGCATGCCAGGCAGTACCGCGCGAATCATATGGGCCGTGCCGAAGTAGTTGACCTCGAACATCCGCCGAACAGCCCCATCGTCGCTGTCTTCTACCGATGAGAAATAGCCGACGCCGGCGTTATTGATCAGCACGTCCACTCGCCCGAAGCGATGCTCGGCCGCCTGTACGACCTGCATCGCCTGCGCCGGATCGGTCACGTCCAGAGGCAGAATCAAAGCGTCGCCGAGGGCGGCCAGATCCTCGATCTGCTGTGTGTTGCGCGCCGTGACCACCACACGCTCACCCTCATTCAGCAGCGCCGTGGCGATGTGGCGACCGAACCCGGTGGAACAGCCTGTAACCAACCAAACCTTAGTCTCGTTCATTGCAGTACTCCTCTAGATAGCGGCGGTTCAGGATTCGGCTGAACCGCGTTCGAGACCAACGTACCGAATCCGCCCCGCCACTGTTATCCGATTAATCCGCGACATTTGCCTGATCCTGCTCCCCAACACACGTCGCTGACCACAGTGGAAGGTCCACTTCGATTTCTGCTGCATTTCTAGTTTTTCGAACCTGATCATCGAAACTTGTCGGCTATTGCGCAAAGCCTCGCGATGACATCATCTGCTCCACAACGGCGCTTCATGGTGAAGCGCTGAAATCAGCGGAATCCACGTCATGTCCCACGCAGCCACAATTTCCAGCGTCACTGCTTCAACGTCTTCCAACCTCAACAGCACCGTTTCCTTGATCGGGCGGATTCTTCTGAGCGCGATCTTCATTCTTTCGGGCCTGTCGAAAATCGCGGCACCGGCCATGATGATTGGCTACATCGGCTCTGTCGGGTTGCCTTTTCCCGAACTGGCGTTGGGCGTGGCGATTGCTGTCGAGGTTCTCGGCGGCGTAGCGTTGATCGCCGGTTATCGCACACGTACCACCGCAGCGCTGTTGGCGATTTTCAGCGTACTGACCGCACTGATTTTCCATAACGCCCTGGCGGACCAGAATCAGTTCATTCACTTCTTCAAGAATATCGCCATGGCCGGTGGGCTCTTGCAGATCGTTTCTTTCGGCGCAGGGCGTTTCAGCCTCGACGCACGTCGCCACTAATCGAATCGCCGGCACGTCCATTCCTTCCGACGAGCCTTGACCATCACAACGGAGAGAATCATGAAAGCGATCCAAGTCGCGCAGTACGGCCAGGCAGAAGCGCTGGAGCTCAAAGAACTTGCGGATCTGAAACCCAATGACGATCAGGTGTTAATCAATGTTGCCGGTAGTGGGATCAATCCAATCGATTGGAAAATCCTCTCCGGTGCCATGCAGCAATTCATTCCTCTGCCACTGCCCTACACGCCTGGCGTGGAAGTCTCAGGCACAGTCGCCGCGGTGGGCAGGAATGTCAGAGACTTTGTCGTTGGCGACAAGGTGTTCGGGTTTATCGGGATTACCGGCGGATATGCTACCCAGGCCCTCTCAACGCCAGATCGTCTGGCCCACACGCCGACAACCCTGTCGTTGCAAGAGGCCGGCGGCGTGCCGGCGGCAGCACTGACTGCTTGGCAAGCCTTGCATGAACACGCCGGGATTCAGGCTGGTCAAAAAGTCCTCATTCACGGCGGCTCAGGTGGCGTGGGCAGCTTCGCAATCCAACTCGCCCGCCTTGCCGGTGCTTATGTGATCGCGACCAGCTCTGCGAAGAACCACGACTATCTGCGTTCACTTGGCGCCGATGAGGTGATTGACTACACCACGGCTAAATTCGAAGACAGCGTTGCTGACCTCGATGCGGTCATTGATCTGGTCGGCGGCGAAACTCAGAACCGCTCATGGAGTGTGATCAAGCGCGGGGGCGTTCTGGTTTCCCCCGTAAGCGCACCCTCTGCACAGAAGGCAAGCGAGCACCGTGTGAGTGGCAAAAATTTCGCCACCCGCTCCGATGGCAGCCAATTGGCCGAGATTGCCGCGCTGTTCACATCCGGCAAGCTCAGCCTTGAGGCTCAAGTGGTACCGCTGACAGAAGTTGTCGACGCGGTTAAACAAAGCTGGGCCGGACACACCCGGGGAAAAATCGTGCTCGATGTCAGCGCTCAGGCCGAATCCTGAACCAGATCGCATACATCGCCGGCAGAAACACCAGCGTGATGATGGTGCCAACAAACGTGCCACCGATCAGCGTGTACGCGAGCGTGCCCCAGAACACCGAGTGGGTCAGCGGAATGAACGCGAGAATCGCCGCCAGCGCGGTCAACAACACCGGCCGCGCCCGTTGCACTGTCGCTTCGACAACGGCATGGAACGGCGCCAGCCCTTCCTGCTCGTTGTGATGTATCTGCCCGATCAGAATCAGCGTGTTGCGCATCAGAATCCCCGACAGCGCAATCAACCCGACCAGCGCATTGATGCCGAACGGCTGGTTGAAGATCAGCAGCGTCGGCACCACACCGATCAAGCCTAATGGCGAGGTGAGGAAGACCATGATCATCGCCGAAATCGAGCGTACCTGAACGATGATGATGAGCAGCGTCATGGCGATCATGATCGGCAGCAACGGCAGAATCGCTTTGCCGGCCTTGCCGGATTCTTCGATGGCGCCCGCCTGTTCAATCCGGTAGCCGGACGGCAACTTTTCGATGATCGGCTGCAACTGCCGGATGATCGCGCCTGAGACGTCCGGCGGCTGCAAGCCTTCGGCGATGTCGCCACGCACGGTGATGGTCGGCGTGCGATCGCGGCGGCGCAGGATCGGGTCTTCCATGCGCACTTCGACCTGGCCGATCTGCGACAGCGGGATGCGTTGCCCCGCTGCGCCGACCAGGGTGAAGTCTTCGATCTGCGCCGGGTCCAGGCGGATATTGCCCGCCGCACGGCCAACGACCTGCACGGAACGGATGTCTTCGCGCACCGCCGTGATCGGCACGCCGCTAAGTAGAAACTGCAACTGCTGGGCGACTGCGCTGGACGTCAGCCCCACTGCCTGCAAGCGATCCTGATCCAGGTTGAAATGCAGCGTCGGCGTCAGCGGCCCCCAGTCAGTGTTGACGGTTCTCATCATCGGGCTGTTCTGCATCACCGCCCGGACCTGCTCGGCGATGTCGCGCAATTTCGCCGGATCAGGCCCCATTACCCGGTAGGCCACCGGGAATGGCGAATACGGGCCGAATACGATCTGCGTCGCCCGAACCCGCGCCTCTGGAGCAAGCCCTTCGGCGACCGCTTCGCGCAAACGCAACTTCAGAGTTTCACGGGCGTCCTGGCTGTCGGTCAGGACGACGATTTTGGCGAACGATGGATCCGGCAACTCCGGCGCCATTGCCAGGAAAAACCGTGGCGCACCCTGGCCGATATAGGCGGTGACGATTTTTGCTTCATCCTGCTTGTGCAGCCAGGCCTCGACTTTGGCCGCCGCCGCGCTGGTCTGCTTGATGGAGGTGCCGTAGGGCATCTGCACTTCGATCATCACTTCAGGACGGTCCGAGGTTGGAAAGAACTGCTTCTTCACCAGCCCCATGCCTGGGATCGCAACAGCAAACAGCGCGACCACCGCACCGGCCACCAGCCATTTGCGCGTGATCACCCACGCCAGAACGCGCCGGAAACGGTTGTAGCGCGGCGTGTCGTAGATTGCCGCGTGCCCGCCTTCGACTTTCTTGATGTCCGGCAACAGCTTCACGCCCAGGTACGGCGTGAAAGCCACGGCGACGACCCACGAAGCAATGAGCGCGATGCCGACAATCCAGAACATGTTGCTGGTGTATTCGCCTGCCGTTGATTGCGCGAATCCGTTGGGCAGAAAGCCAATCGCCGTGACCAGTGTGCCGGACAGCATCGGCGCTGCCGTATGACTCCAGGCATAAGCGGAGGCCTTGATGCGGTCGTAGCCCTCCTCCATCTTCACCACCATCATTTCGATGGCGATGATCGCGTCATCGACCAGCAGCCCGAGCGCCAGAATCAGCGAGCCGAGGGTGATCCGGTCAAAGTTCTTGCCGGTGGCCGCCATCACCACAAACACGATCGCCAGGGTCAACGGCACCGCCGCTGCGACGACCACGCCGACGCGCCAGCCCATGCTGAGAAAGCACACCAGCATGACCACCAGCAGCGCGACAAAGAACTTGACCATGAACTCGCCAACGGCCGAGTCGATATTAACCGCCTGATCGGTGACTTTGGAGAGGGTCATGCCCAAGGGCATTTCCTCGTTGATCCTGGCCGTTTCGGCGTCCAGCGCCTTGCCCAGATCGAGACCGTTCCAGCCCTCGCGCATGATCACGCCGAGCAATAAGGCTTCTTCGCCGTTGTTGCGTACGAGGAAGGTCGCCGGGTCTTCGTAGCCGCGTTCGACCGTGGCCACGTCAGACAGTTTGAGTGTTCGTCCCTGCGCCACCACAGGCGTGTCACGGATTTTCTGCAGCGTGTCGAACGCGCCATCGACGCGCAAAAATACCTCCGGCCCTTTGGTTTCGACCGATCCGGCGGGGGTCAGCACGTTCTGATTGTTCAGCGCGGCGAAGATGTCCTGTGGCGCCAAGCCCAGCGTCGCCAGCCGATCATGGGAAAACGAGACGAATATCCGCTCCGCCTGCTCGCCGATGATGTTGACCTTCTTCACGCCAGGCACATGCAACAGCCGCTGGCGTAACCTCTCCGCATCACGCACCAGCAAGCGCTGTGGCTCGCCCCTGGCTTTCAAGGCGAACAGCGCGAAGGTCACGTCGGAAAACTCGTCGTTGACCATCGGCCCGATGACACCCGCCGGCAGCCTGATCGCTTCATCGTCGAGCTTCTTGCGTGCCTGGTAGAACTCTTCCTGCACCTGCGATGGCGGTGTGCTGTCGAGCAACGAGACCACGGTGAATGCCAGTCCCGGACGCGTGTAGGTTTCCGAGCGGTCGTACCACTTCAGTTCCTGCAAGCGTTTTTCGAGGGGTTCGGCGACCTGATCCTGCATCTCTTGCGCGGTCGCTCCTGGCCACGCGGTGATGACGGTCAGCTGCTTGACCGTGAACGGCGGATCTTCCGCCCGGCCCAATTTGAAGAACGACAGGACGCCGGCCACGGCGATCAGAAAAATCAGAAACACCGTGATCGCACGTTGGCGCACGGCGATGGCGGAAAGGTTGAACCGGCCCTCGCTCATGGACGACTCCCGGCAATCTGGCCATCGTCGCGGGCAAGCAAGCGCACTTCTTCGCCATCGCGCAGCAGATGCGCGCCCAGCGCGACAATCGGTTCACCGACGTTGAGCTGGCCAGCGACACGAGCCGAGTCATCGCTCAAGCCCAGGACCTCCACCGGGCGCCAGCTCACTTTCGCCGGTGTGCCGGCGATGACCCACACGCCGGGGCCTTTGCCTGGGTTGTAGATCGCGGCGACGGGCACCGTCAGCGCCTGTTTTGGCGCAGAACCTTGGGCGATATCAAGGGTGACTGTCGAACCGATCGGCGCATTGGCCAGTTTCCCTTCAAGTACATAGCGCGCTTCAAAGGTGCGAGTCGTGCGGTCGGCCGAGTCGGACAGCAGACGCAGTTTTGCGCTCACGGCAGCTGAGGTATCGCCATACAGTTTTGCCTGAGCGGTCGAGCCCGGTGCGGGCCGCAAGGTCTCGGGCAGATGGACGATGGCCTCCCGCTGACCGGCCCGCGCCAACCGCACCACCGGTTGTCCCGGGCTGACGACTTGCCCCGGTTCGGCGAGGGTTTCCACCACCACGCCGTCAGCGTCCGCCACCAGCACCGCATAACCGGAAGCGTTGCGCGCAACGTCCGCTTGCGCGACAGCGGCATTGAGTTGCGCCCTGGCGGTGTCGGCTGCGGCTTTGAACTGATCGTAGGCCGATGCCGAAATGGCGCCGGCGGCGACGAGCCGGCGATTGCGCGCTTCGTCACCGGCAGTCTGTTTGGCTCGGGCGCGAGCGGCGCTGACCGCTTCTTCCTGAGCTCGCGCCTGCAGGCCGAGGTCGATCGGGTCCAGGCGCATCAGCGGCTGGCCGCGCTTGACCGTCTGGCCGGTATCAACCAGACGCTCAAGCACCTTGCCCGAGACGCGAAAACCCAGGTCGCCCTGCACTCGCGCCGCCACGACACCGGTGAACGATCGGGAGCCGTCTTCTGCAGGCTGCACCGCCGCCGACCTGACAAAGGGCGCCAAGGTACGCGGATCCTGCGCGGTGGAAGAATCACCGCACGCCGTCAGGGCCAGGGGCAATAAACATACCGCGAGGGGAAAAGGTCGGAGCCGGCGCATGGAATTCCTTCACTGAAAATAGGATGATCATCATATTCTCAATCTTGTGACCGATATCGTCAACAGTCACAGAGTCACCGGCCCGATGTTCAGCGCTGAATCAGAAGCGATAGCTGACAGAAGTACCGAGCCCGCTGGCGCTGTTCTTGTATTTCGCGCTGTACGAACCCCGGTACGCAGCACTGAAATAACCAAACTGCGGCGGCCATGTTGCCCTAGTGACCATACCAGTTAAGAGTCACAATCAGAACAGCGGAAATGTCGTTGCGTCAGGAACAGGATGGGGTTGGGGCGACTGATCCGAGTATTCAGATCAGAAGAGGGTCAAGGCATCAAGCTGCGCAGGATGAGGTTCGAAGTCAGCGTCGGCGCCACTTCGATAAAGTCGAGGTTGTGTTGCAGCATCAGTGGATTGACGAAGGGCCGCAGCGCCAAGTGGATCGATTCGACCGTCTCGTCCAGCGGCGTCCTGCGCTCGAACTCACCGGCCTCGCGCCCTTCGCGGACAATGTCGGTGATAAAGCGCTTGATCTGCGCATCGTAACGCTGCGCACTTGGCCAGTTCTCACCCGCTGCAAACGCGGCAATGTCATAGAGTTTGCGATCGTTGAAGAACAGATTCACACCCGTGGCGATCACGGTTTTCACCAAACGGCGGAAACGCTCGGTAGGCGTCAGGTCTTCCTCGTTGATCGCCTGCTCGACCGCCGCAACGATTTGCCCCAGACAGTTAGCGCAGATGGCTTCGCCAATCGCCTGCTTGGAATCAAAGAATTTGTAGATGTACGCCTTGGAGAAACCGATGGCCTTGGCCAGATCGGACACCGTGGTCTTGGCGTAGCCGTACTGGCTGAAATGCTCGTTGGCCGCCGCGACAATCTGATCACGAATGTCGTGATCAACGGGACCACGCGGGCCGGGGAAGGATGGGGAAACTGAGGACTGATTCATGTCGGCAGCTTACTCACCCGCCCGCCGACTGACAACGTGTGACTCATTCTGAAAACCACCACCCATCCACTGTGGGAGCGAGCCTGCTCGCGAATACGCCCGCCCAAACAACACCAATTCCCCAAGCTGCTGCACTACCCGGCCTTACTGATCGCAGAAAAATTGATACGAGAAAAGCCATGCAGCAACATCCCGACAATGATCAGCGCCCCCGCCCGCAACCACGTCTCCCACCCCTGCTGACTGAGCAGCACCAGACACGAAACAATCGCAAGCACCGGAACGAAGGTCGGCACGCGAAAGTGATCCTCCTCCACCCTGTCGCGACGAAGAACCAGCACCGCCACATTGGTACTCAGAAAAACGAACAGCAACAGCAAAACCACCGTCTCTGCCAACGTTGCCAGCGTGCCTGTGAGTGTCAGGGCAATAGCGACCACGGTAGTTGCAACAATGGCAGCCCATGGAGTTTTTCGTTCAGGCAGCACCGCACCCAAAACACCCGGCAACAGCCCCAGATTCGCCATGCCATAGGTCAATCGGCTGGCCATGATCATGGTTAACAGCGCACCGTTGGCCACAGCAATCAGCGCAATGAAAGAGAACAGTGCCGGCGGGATTGCGAGGGTCGATGCGCGGACAACTTCGAGCAAAGGCGCCGACGTGGCCACCAACTTCTCGGTAGGCAACACCGAAGAAGCCGCCACGCCCACCGCCATGTAAACCACGCCAGCGGTGAGCAAAGCCGCGAACAAGGCGCGCGGGTAGACCTTGCGCACGTCCTTGATTTCCTCGGCGAGATTGGCCGAGGTTTCGAAGCCTACGAAGGAATAGAAAGCCAACAACGCCGCCCCCAACACCGCCAGCATGGGACTGACGCCCGGCTTGAACGTGAGCGTCCGCCCCAGATCCGCATCGCCTGTGCGGAAATACCAGACAGCGGCGACGATCACCAAAATCAGCCCGGACAGTTCAATCACGGTCATCACCAGGTTTGCCCCAAGCGACTCCTTGATCCCCCGCGCATTGAGCAGGCCGATAGCCAGAAGAAACACCAGCGCTGCAATCTGCGGCGATACGTCGACGAAGGCGTTCAAGTAATCACCGGCAAACGCCAGCGACAAACCCGCTGCACTGGTGACCGCAGCCGCCAGCATGCAAAAACCGACCAGGAAGGAAATGAGCGGTGACTTGAAGGCTTTTTCCGCGAATACCGAAGCAGCCCCGGCGTGGGGATATTTGGTCACCAGTTCTGCGTAGGAACCCGCCGTCAACATGGCGAAGAACAATGCGATCAGCAGCGGCACCCAAATCGCGCCGCCCACCTCCCCCGCGATCGTTCCGGCGAGTGCGTAAACGCCCGCCCCCAGAACATCGCCGAGAATAAACAGAAACAGCATCGGGAAAGTGATAGCCCGGCGCAGAGAAGTTTTATCAGTGGGAGCCGTCACGGTCATTCCTTGATTCAGGTGGGTAGGAGCTGGAGGGTTGTCACCTCAAACAATGGAAATGGCGCCGAAAGCAAAGTTCAAAATGTGTGACCGCCCGACTGGCACGACGCTGTAAACGTTGCCCACTCGACACCTGTGGGAGCGAGCCTGCTCGCGAAGACCCCAGCCCGATCAACACGAAACCTCAGCCAAAACCAATTCCCTAAACACCCCGTTTAAAACCGACATCCAGACTGTTCCAGCAAGCTACAACGCCTTGCGCCATTGCCTACGACTACGCCAGAATCCGCCGGCTTGTGCGCCTCGGGCCGTGGTTCTATCGTTGGCCGGTCACTGAAAACAGTGATCGGGTTTGGTAGCCCGCTTTCCACATGGCGCATAACGTCATTCTATGCAGATGCTTTCGCATCGGTTTTATGGTGGCCATGCGCAGGGCGTTTTCGAGCGCGCCGGTTTTTCCATGTGGGCCGGTCTACCAACCTTCGTATGGCCACCACCCTTCGTTTGGTAGCGAGAGTGATGGCTCCCTTGGTCACATATGGAGCTTCACCATGTTCAAAGTCACGCCAAACCCGCCACAGTCGGACGCAACCTCCCCCTACGAATCCCTCGACTCAAAAAAACTCCACGAAGCTGCCGACCGCGCCCTCGACCACTACCTCAAACCCAGCGACACCATCAAAACCACGCCCTACCAGACCAGCAGCATGTTCCTCGCCAACCCGAAAACCGCGACTGAAGAATTGCTGGTCAACGCCAGCGAATCGCTAGGCTCGGCCTCGGTGATGTTGAGTGACGTGATTGGGATGGTTGAAGGATCTGCGCGCAAGACGCTGCAAGGTATCGCGCAGGTCGTCATGCTCGGCGAGCTGGCGGTTAATCAGGCGTTGGATAACGTCGTGCCGGTGGAGTAAGCGCAAACTCCCTGTCGCTGGTGAGGTACGAAGTTTCAAAGACCAGCGGTGAGCGTTGGCGTGGGCTCATGTCTCGCACCCTATCGCGCTCGTCTCAAAAGCCCAGCCTTGCGCTGGGCTTTTGCCGTTTAGTGGCAGTGGTAGTCGTTGGTTTTATGGTTGCGATGGCAACCCTTTGAATCAGTGCCACCGCTGTGCGCAAAGGCAGCAACGGATGTAATCGATAATATTGCGGCAATCAGAATGGCGGACAGTTTCATCAGGGCTTGCTCCATGCTCGTGTTGTTATTCTTTGTGAGATGTCTCACGCGGAGCAGCGTATGGCCAGGTGCCTTCATTGAGCAAGCGACTTCTCCGAGGATTCGATCAAAGGTCGATTGCTTACGATGGCTGGGTCACTGGGCGCGAACATAAGCCACACGGCGTCGTTTGTCGGGCTGGTTATGGTGGCAGGTGGCGGACTGAGTGCCGCAACGAAAAGCACCAACACTCCCGCCTTATGCGCTCAGGCCAATCCAGCCATGAAAGCCGACATACAGGCCAACGCCAATGATCAGCACGCTGGACAGGTAAGGAGCGCGGCGCGCTACGGTTCCCAGCCACGGCCAGCGATTGGAAGCCTGTCTGGCGCCAACGGCTGCTGCGGCACCGACAGTGACCAAAGTCAGCGCCAGGCCGATGCTGAAAGACAGGACGAGCATGCCGCCGAGCGCGACCTCTTTGACTTGCAGGCACAGCAACAGGACAGTGATGGCAGCCGGACAGGGAATCAGGCCGCCAGTCAGCCCGAACATGACGATCTGACCCGTGGTCACTTCGCGGTTGGTGAAGCGCTTACGGATGTCGTTGGCATGAGCACGTTCGTGCGCATCCTGATAGCCATCAATCGACAGCTCCAGGCCTTCGAGTTCGGAATGCGCATGCCCGTGATCATGCTCCTGGAACGTCAGGTCGTAATCATGCGAATGCCCGGCATGTCCAAGGCTCAAGCGAGCGCTGAACTCGTGCGGTTCCGGAATATCCACCGTCGACTGCAGAAAACCCTCACGCTCGACGAACGCGAACGATTGGCTGCTGCCGTCCGGACGCGTCGTGGTCAGGCGAACATCCGAGGCTGCCCAGGCGTGTCCGCTCAAGGTCTTCAGGCGCCAGTGCGGTGGCATGCCTTCCTCGAAGATCGACAGTTCAACACGGCCATGGCCGGTATCTATTCGGTGCGTTTCATCATGATGACCATGGTCGTGTTCGCCGTGATGGTGATCATCGCTTTGCTCAAACTTGAACATCTGCTCACCGCGCCAGGTACGCCACAGCATCCACAGGGCAATCGCGATGATCAGTGCAGCAGACGCAAGCTGGAAATACGGCTCAGTGGTTTGAGCATCCAGGCCTTTGCCCAAGTACATGCCGCCGATGGCGACCAGCCACACCACGGCGGTGTGCGAAAGCGTTGCGGCCAACCCCAACAAAACAGCCTGTTTGACCGAGCCACGGATGGCCACGATGAAGGCCGCCATCATGGTTTTCGAATGACCTGGCTCCAGGCCATGCAAGGCGCCGAGCAGAATCGCGCTCGGGAAATACAGCCAGGCGTGAGCCCCGCCTTGCTGCAACAGTTCAGCGAAATCGGGCATGTCAGACCTAAAGGTACTTGGTGATTTGTTTGAAGGCTTCCAGCGGTGCGCGCTCGCCATTGCCTAGCGCCGAAACGGTATCTTCGAGGCAGTGGTCGATGTGATCCTGGATGAGCGTGCGTTTGGCCTGGCAGATCGCTTTCTCTACCGCATGAAGCTGCTGGGCGATATCCACACACTGACGCCCTTCTTCGATCATGGTGATGATGCCGCGCAAATGCCCGTCCGCCCGTTTGAGGCGTTTGATGATCGCCTCATGACTTTGGTGAGTGTGGGGATGGCTGTGGTCGTGTTCGTGTTCGTGTTCACTCATGAGTTGAGTCTCAGGGCTCGATGAATCGCTGGCATCCTATCCCCCCAGGGGGGATTAGGCAAATCGCTTGAACGCCCTGTCAACGAGTTGAAACCTTTAACGCCATGTACAGCAAAACACTGACAACGACGGTAGTAATCGCGCTTGCTCTCGCCATGTTCATGGCCTGGGTCGGGCATACCTATTCGTTGCCAGTCACCTCGGGGCAGCCAGCCTGGGAGATCGCTCAGGACGTCCATCGTTCTCACGGCGAAGAGTCGTCATCCAGCCACGACCGGCGATTACCCGAGCGTCAAACAGTAGTCCGGAACACATGGAAAACGAGGCCGCAAATGCGGCCTCGTTTTTTCTGCGTGAAGAAAAGTGCTGGATTCAAATTCCACAAATGTCCGTGCGCAGCCGCCAGGCGTCCTTCGCCGGTGGCATGCCGAACAGACGGGCGTAGTCTCGGCTGAACTGCGAGGGACTTTCGTAACCGACTGCATATCCCGCCTCTGCGGCATCGACCGCTTCGGTGACCATCAGCCGGCGTGCTTCCTGTAGCCGCAACTGGTTACGAAATTCCAGCGGGCTCATCGAGGTGATCGCCTTGAAATGCGTATGAAAAGAAGAACGGCTCATGCCGGCGATACTGACGAGGTCATCTATTCGGCATGCTTCGCTGTAGTGGCTGCGTAGCCAGGCAATGGCCTTGGCGATCTGGTTCAAGCGGCTGTCTGCTTGCGTCATCTGCCTGATGATGCTGTTGCCTTTCTCGGTTAGAAGGCGATAAAGCATTTCGCGAATCACCAGCGGAGCGAGCGCTTCGATATCCCGCGGTCTGTCGAGCAGCCCCGCGAGTCGAACCGCTGCATCCAACAGTTCTGGAGTCGTATCGTTGAGCGTAACGCCTGCCGGCGGTGCACTGACGCTCTCTTCTCTTAGCGGATGGCGCAGCGCAAGTTCACTCAACACAGCGGTATCGAGATCCAGCGCCAGGCACAGATAAGGGACACCCTCACTCGCCTCGATGACCGAGCCCATCACCGGAAGGTCTACCGATGCAATCAGGTACTTGGCCGGATCGTAAACATAGACGGTAGTACCCAGCATCGCTTGTTTACGTCCCTGAGCGACAAGGCAGAGTGTCGGCTCGTACACCACCGGCATAGGCATCGTGGGCGAAGCCGAGCGAATAAGGCTGACACCTGGGATCGCGGTGCTGTGAATGCCGTCATCCAGGACGTGACGACCAACGATATCGACAAGCTTTGAAAGGGAATTCAAACACAACTCCATAACGTGGGGATGCGGCGGTTAAACATCTGGCCTGTCGGATGATCAAGCAAGAAATCAGGACGATCCTGCAACAGCCCTCCTCCGCTCATAAGTCACACTTCAGATGAAGCCCAGAGGTACTGCCGGCCAAACCCGCGCCGATTCTTTGCCAAAGCCCCATATAGAGCAACGGCGCGGGAAAACGCAACTAGCGGCTTACAGATAACAACCACGGCCCATCCAACTCGACGGGGCTCATCGGACAGATTAAGGAGCACAGGAAATGACGCTTGTTCAACGCCTCTCTACAGCGCTAGCACTGGTCCTCACCACACTCATCGCAGGGCCGGCGCCCGCCGTGGCCAGCGAACCGACTACGGAACGCAATCGCCAATTCATTGCGCAAGCGTTCAACCAGTGGGCTCAAGGCGGCCGGACGTTCTTCACAGATGTCCTGGCTCCCGATGTGATCTGGACAATCAAGGGGACGAGCCCCTCGGCGGGTACTTATCGCGGCCGAGATGACTTCCTGAAACGCGCAGTCCAACCCTTCGCAAAACGGCTCGCCTCGCCCGTTCGCCCGACGGTGACGGATATCTGGGCTGAGGGCGATGACGTCGTCGTGCACTGGGACGGCACCGCCACCGCAGCCGATGGCGCGCCTTATCGCAACAGCTACGTATGGATCATGCGCATACGAAATATGCAGGCAGTTGAGGTCATTGCCTTTCTCGACCTGGTGCCTTATGACGACGTTATCAGACGAATTCCGGTTAAAGCAGGCGATGGTGAATAAAGAAGCCCGCCAGGATCAACTGAGGATCTGCTCGCGAGAGGCTGCAGGATATTACGTAGGTGGACATGTCGCCGAATGTCGGCTTTCGGCCAATAGCAGTCTGCTAGGATTTGACTCCAGCTTACCTCCGTTGCGATTGCTTGGTGGCGCCTGCTAAATGCTTCGAGGCAGCGTAGAGCGCGGAAGTTTTCGCAGTGCAAAGCCAACCAGAAGCAGAAATTCTGCTCAGTGGGACGTAAAAATCTTGGGCGACGTCGCCGAAAACTGGACATCCTATGTAGGCCTCAGGTTGTGCAGACTCCCCGCCAAATACCGAGATTGCTCCTCGTAATGATGCCACCGTTTCGATGGCCACTTATATTTGATAAGCTCGGTCAAAAAGCGCAGGCTTAGGCACTTAACTAAGCGTGGGACGATCGGCTCATACTCAACTCAATAATTCGACGCTGAGAGCAAGTTCGGGTTATTGATCGAGTCCAGATGAAGCCAAGAAAAATCGAAAAAAAGGGGCGAATGGCGAGATGCTAATTACCAAGCTAACATTGAAAAACTGGCGCAACTTCAAAAAACTTGAAGTCCCCCTCCAAAACAGAACCTACATTATCGGCTCAAATGCTTCAGGCAAGTCCAATTTGCTGGATGTTTTTAGATTTCTTCGCGATATCTGCAAACCTGCTGGTGGAGGATTACAGAAAGCAATCGAGGATCGAGGCGGAATAAAAAAGCTTCGATGCCTGCAAGCAAGATCTGATATCGAAGTAAAAATCGATATTGAAATTTCTGAAGAATTTGGTGAGCCTCCGGTTTGGGAATACTCCTTGGGTTTCAAACCTGAGGGGACGGGTGCTCAGCGAATATTTGTGACTCAAGAAATAGCAAAATTTAATGGAGCTGTAGTCCTAAATCGTCCTGATAGATACGATGCAAAAGATCGAGTGCGCCTTACCCAAACCGCGCTTGAACAAATAAATGCGAACAAGGATTTCCGCGACATTTCTGATTTCTTGGGAAATACAACTTACCTTCACCTAGTGCCTCAGCTGCTGAAATTTTCAGAAGCATCAGGAAGAATCTTAGAGGATGATCCATTTGGTCAAGGTTTATTACAAAGAATCGCTAAAACCCCGACTCGGTCCAGAGATGCCAAACTCCGGCGTATTCAAGCAGCACTAGAGAAAGCGGTACCCCAGTTCAGCGAGCTTAAATTTGAGTTGGATAAAACAAATGGCCAACCCCATTTAATGGCATCGTATCAACATTGGAGGAACCATGGGGCGTGGCAAAGGGAGGACCAATTCTCTGATGGAACCTTGCGTCTTATAGGCCTGCTTTGGATGCTGCAAGAAAGCAACAGTTTATTGTTGCTAGAGGAGCCAGAGTTATCGCTCAATGACTCAATTGTGTCCCATATTCCATTGATGATTGACAGGATATTGCGAAAGCAAAAGGCACTTGGTAGGCAGGTTATAATTACGACGCATAGTGAGGCGCTTCTAAGGAATCCTCTCGAAAGCAATTCAATATTACTACTTGAGCCTGGAGCAGACGGAACTACTGCGCGTGTAGCAGATGAATTTGAAATGGGTTTAATGAACGCAGGGATGACACCTGCAGAGGTTATGCTTCCGAAAGCTCGGCCAAGCCACATAGATCAATTAGGCCTGCTGTGATGGAGGTGCGTATTGTTGTCGTGGGGGAGGATCAGCTTTGTTGCGCTTTGGCGATAAAGCTAGTTCGTCATTTAAAGAAGGAGGCAATCATTCAGCAATCGACTGTCGCAAACGGATGTGCGCCTTTTCGCTTAATGATAGACAAAATGAACTCAATCGCTCAAACCGTTATGCCGGTCCTCATGCTTGCGGATGCTGACCAAGCACCATGTGTGGTTACCCAGCGTGACGCTTGGATGCCCGCCCATCCATCCCCACGACTTTCCCTAAGATTAGCTGTACGGGAAGCCGAGTCATGGGTTCTTGCGGATCATGAAGGCTTCTCTGCGTTCGCTCAATTAAGCCCAGCATTGATGACTCGCTCACCTGATAAACTCATGGATCCAAAGCAGGAACTCCTTCGGCTCATTCGCAAATCAAAGCGTAGAGATCTTAGGGAAGAGATGCTACCTCGGAAAGGGAGCTCATCTCCTGTGGGCTTGGGTTACAACAACCACCTGACACAATTTGTACATGAGTTTTGGTGCGCTGAACGGGCTTCAGAACGATCACCGAGCCTCGCTCGCTCTATCCCGAGAATTGCCGCAATACTCTAGTTGTGATCGACAGACTTCCAAACCTTGACAGAAAAAGGGACTGATTAATTCCTGAGAAATAAATCAGTCCCTTTTTTTCAATTCGATAATCCTGTAAGGGGGCTGATTTATTTCCAGAGAATAGATAAGTCCGATCTGGATCTATAATCACTTTCCCAATCTGTATTCCGTTGTGGAGACTAGGAAAACATTTCCGCGCCCTGTGATTACTTTGCATCAGAACGTTGGCGATTTCTGATTCTCATTGTCGATGGTCATCTTATATTCACCGCCGGGAAACTCTTGATAATCCACATGATTTCCATAGAGATCCATCCCCTGCTTCGCCAGTGCAAGTTTTAAGGAACTATTAGTCCGAACATTAGAGCTGCTTTTAATCGATATTGCTTCGTATACGTTAGGTGTGACTAAGATACCCACATAGATAACAAATGAGCGGCTTTCACCTGGCTCTAATAACAATGGGAGTTTCACAGTTTTTTGATCGGCGGTCATTATTCCACCATCGATTCCACTGTAGGAGGTGAAGTCTGGTGATTGGCCAGTACTCATCGAGTACTGCATTAAAGAGAGCTTTTGGTTTCCAGTGTTTGAGAAACTGACTTCCCAAGGAATCTGTACGACACGTCCAAGAGATCCTAAGTCATGAGAAGTGATACGGATTAGCCGTCAACGTGCGGGTTTAATCGAACAGTCAAATCTTCTTTTTGTAATATTTGAAATTGTCGTTTCTGCTCATCAAGGGCGTAGGTTTGTTGAAGGTAGGCCACAAGGATAGCGCAGATAGCAACAGCTAAAGATATTACGGCCATGATTCGAGCAAATTTGTCGCTGTTGGTGTTTTCGGTCATTTTGGTTGCGTCTATTGATGTAGAGAAGATAGGGGCAATCTATTTGTATAATAATGGGCAAGCAATTGTGCGTATTCAGGACAACAACTTTATTCTTCAGCATGACCGAAACGGCGCTGAAGCGTATGTGCTATTGCGGAACAAGTAAATAGCACTCTTACCTCACGTACGACAAAAGCCCGCAAAGTAGGCTTTTTTTGTGTACATCTTCTGGCTCATTTCAATGACTGCTTGTGACCCGTAGCGGTCGCTTGTGAGCGTCCGCGAATGACAGAAAGCATCCATCGAACTGTGCCCCACTTTCGGCCGAAGCAGAGCTATAGCTATTCGAGATCCAGAGTCAACTCTAGGCTCCTGATCCACTCCTCAGGTGCGGAATATCTTGCGTAATAAGCGGTTCTTTCTGCTGGACTTAGCGATGAAAAAAATGGAAAGAAATAGTTGTCGTTGTAAAAACCTTGTGCCCCCTGCATGTCACCTCCCCACCAAGACGCCTCGTATCCATCGAAGACCAACCACGGCGGAGGGGCCGCAATTTTCGTTTCGCTTAACAGGGTCAATAGCTCAGAACTGTTGGTGATCAGCCGAATCGTAGCGCTATTGAATTCTTTATATGAAATCGAAAATATAAGCTGTTCATCACTCAGTCGATGTTGAAAGCGGGTTACGACCAATCCATTGAACACTCTTTCATTGATAGGTGTGAACCGTTCTTTAATGAGGCTTTCAAGATCCGCTACCTCAGCTCTGCCGATGACAAAACTTGAGTAATAGGCTTGTATTCCTGCAGTAGTCAACGCTGAGTAAACAGGGTAATTTCGATGTCCTGCTACAGCCTCAGTGACCGTGATTCCAAATATAGATTTTAACTCTACAACCGAATAACCAACGATTTGCTCCTCGGGGGTAGTCTTGAACACGTTTTTCATACGACCTAACCAGCTCATATACTTTTTCACTCTTGTAGGTAGTCAGCGAGCCAGGTCGCGCCCAGGTACCCTGCAGTGCCAAATATTATTCCACCGATTGCACCACTTACAAATGCACCAGGTCCGGTTTCTATACCAACCGCAGCACCTGCAACGAACCCTATCCTTGCACCGGCCATCGCGCCTCCCCAGCCGCCTGCTTGCTTCACAACTTCGACAGAAATAGGTTTAACGCTTTTTTGCTTAATTGATTCTTCTGCTGCTAACTTTAGGTCATACGCAGTAAAACCAATGGCGAAAACCCTTACGACTCTTGCCCCCTTCATGAGCGTATTGGTCACTTGATAAGACCTTGGTGTGAAAATCGCATTTGCTGGTACTTTTTCTGCTTTCACCAGTACTTCTTTGTCGATATCTCTCACCCAGCTAGCAATCTGGTCGATTCTCGCCGAGTTCTTCGGAGCTACTTTTTTATAGTCCTCTAACGACTTAAGGATTTCCTCCGTCGTAACTAACTTTGCTCCAGCCGCCTTCGCTTTCTCAATGTCGATATAGACAACTTTTCCGTCGAACCTTGGAGAGCCGCCGGGAAACTCGGAGCTTGTTGAAAGATAGCTTGATGGATATTTCCTGCTGCTAAATACGTGTTCTGCTACGGTGGCATTTGAGTTCGGAGCGACGGGGCGCATACCATATTTTTCGGGCCAGACTTCGTGTTTCATCTGGAATTCCGGTAAATTTTTTGCGACAAGATGAGGATTGTCCGGAGACGAGTAAATTTTTCTAACTAAAAATCCATCCTTGCCGATTTCATCGACTGCGACGAAAAGATGAATATTCGCCGGCATCGCATAGCCAGGTACGTTACTTACCGAGCCGGCTTCCTTGTTTGTGGGTACTTTGCAAGAAAACTCCGTCATGCTTCACCCCACTTCTCAAGGGCCGCAACTCCTGTAGTAATTTCCAGAGTTTCTTGTTTGCTCGTAGCAATTCTCGGAGTACGTCCCGACTCATCTGAAAACCCGGTATAGACCATTCCTGACTCATCTTTGATGTGGTAGGGAACGTTAGCTAATGGCTGACCATCAGTACCAACGATACGAAACTGCTCATCGAAGACCAGTGCCCAAAGCGGCATTGCGGAAGGAGGTGTGAAATCCGCTGGAGTATGCGAGTTACCAATTATTACGGTACTGGAGCCAGTGATGACGTTATTCCCATGGGCGCCAGTGCTACCAACGGTTGCTGCAGGTAATCCATTGATGAGCACCGTCGAAGCTACATCTCCGACGATAGGGCTGCCACATGCGCTCTTATCAGTTTGCCGAGCGGCAGCTAACCCATCGAAGAAAACGTCTGGAGACCCAGAGGCAATTGGATTAACGCCATGACCAGGCAAAGGGCAAGAGGTAGGGTCGCTAACGCGAGCGGCAGGTTTGCCTGACATCTTTAACATCCTTGTAAAATTAGAATCAGAGGAATTCTGGCATAAAAGAAGGGTCGCCAACCATATGTACCCCAGATTAGGGCATTGGGGTTTGAGCAGAGTTCGATTGAGGGCTGATTGGCCTTACGAAACGATGCTAAAGACACCTGAACTCTCCGCAATCTCCCCTTCCCCCCGCAAAAAATCCACAAACGCCCTCAGCGGCGAAGGCATGTGACGGCGGCCGTGGTAGTAAAGAAACGGGCCGTCGAAAGCTTGCCACCAGTCCTCGAGAATCGGCACCAGTCGACCATCGGAGAGCGGCTCGCGCAGGAAGTCCTCGAAGGTATAGACGATGCCCAGTCCGTTGATGGCCGAGCGAATTTTCAGATCGTGTGACGACGTCAGCAGTTGCCCCTGAGGCGGGATACGCACGATACGGCCGTCTCGATGGAACTCGAATACGCCGACTTTGCCACTCTCGAACCGATGGCCAAGCAGGTCATGCCCCGGCAGTTCTTCGGGGTGAGTGGGCGTACCGCGTTCAGCCAGATAGCGCGGGGCGGCGGCTGCAACGAAGCGTTGTCGACGCGGGCCGATGGGCACGGCGATCATGTCTTTGGCCAGGCTCTCTTCATAGCGCACGCCGGCGTCATACCCGCCAGCGTTGACGTCGACGAAGGTGTTGTCCATCACCACTTCAACACTAATCCCTGGATAAAGGCGCAGAAAACGCGCCAGCAGATCGGGCAACAGAAAGCGTGCCACCGGCACTGGCACATTGAGCTTGAGCGTGCCGACCGGGCGCTGAGCGTCGTCGTCCAGATCGTTGAAAGCGGCGTCGATCTCCTGCAAGGCCGGGCGCAGGCGTTCGAGCAATCGCTCGCCGGCTGCCGTCGGCGTGACGCTGCGGGTGGTTCGATTGAGCAGGCGCACGCCCAAGTCGCCTTCCAGCCGACGCATGCAGTCGCTCAACGACGAGGCGGACAGCCCGCGCTTTTGCGCGGCAGCACGAAATCCCCCCGCCTCGACCACCGCAGCAAATATCGACACATCGGTAAGGTTTGGTTTACGCATGGACGCTCCCTCCGCAAGCGACTGACTGTACGCCATAGCGTACGGGCCATCCACCAATGCCCGACTTATCCTCGCGCATTCGTACACCGATACTGCTCACTCGCCCCCGCCAACCGGGAACCTGTCACGCGAATGAGATTTCCCCAATGAGCCATTCACCCGCTACGCCGAGCAATACTGCGACCCAACGCCTCCTCAAGGCCACCCGAATGCTGTTCGCCATTTCCGCGATGGCCGGCACACTGGCTGCGCAGGCGACTCCCCGAACGGAGCCGAAGCCGGACTGGTCCACCCACGATATGCACAGCCAGAAAGGCCGCATCGTGCTGGTCACCGGAGGAACCAGCGGCATGGGCTATGAAGACGCGCTGGCCCTGACCCGCGCCGGTGCCGTGGTGATCATCGCCGCACGCAACGCCGAGCGCGGCCGCGAGGCGATCGCAAAAATCAAACAAGCCGTGCCCGAGGCGCGCGTGCAATTCGAAACGATGGACCTTGCCAATCTGCAATCGGTGCGCGACCTCGCCAACCGTCTGCAAGGGCACCTGCCGAGGCTCGACGTGCTGATCAACAATGCCGCGATCATGTCGCCGCCTGTTCGAGGCGTTTCCGCCGATGGCTACGAGATGCAACTGGCGACCAATTACCTGGGGCATTTCGCCCTGACCGGCCTGCTGATGCCCCTGCTACGCAAAAGCGACGATGGTCGGGTGGTCAGCCTGTCGAGCATCGCCGCCGGGCGCGCGACCCTTAATTTTGATGACCTGCAGGCTGAGCGCAGTTACGACCCTTTTGCCAGCTACAGCCAATCGAAACTGGCGATACTCAAGTGGAGTATCGAGCTGCAGCAGCGCAGCGATGCCGCCGGTTGGGGGATACGCAGCATCGCCGCGCACCCCGGCGTCGCCGTGACCGAGCTGATCGCCCGTGGGCCTGGCCTGGACAGTCAATTCGGCAAACAATGGGCGGTAGAGCGGGACATGTATCATTCCGCAGCGCAGGGCGCGCTGCCCACGCTGTATGCGGCGACGGCGCTGGAGGCGGTTGGCGGCGCCTACTACGGCCCCACCGGTGATAACGAGAAGCGCGGGCCGCTGGGCTTCGCCAAGATGCCGCCGGCCGCTGCCGATCGCTCGAATTCGGCCACACTGTGGCAACTCTCTGAGCGACTGACCGGCGTCACCTACCGCTGACCGCCCGGCACGGGCAGGCCCCGTGCCATTGCCCTGCCACTCCCACAGGAGCGCAACATGGATACGTCTCTTCTTGCCCACCGCGCCGGCGCCATCATCAATGCCGAGGCTCACGAGCTGCGCCCTGCGCTCAACGGCTTTCTGCTGTTCGTTTGTCTGTTCGCCGGCTATTTCATGCTCCGTCCGATCCGCGAATCGATGGGCATCACTGCCGGCGTCGAGAACTTGCAGTGGCTGTTCACCGCGACCTTCCTGGTCATGCTGACGGCCGTTCCGCTGTTCGCCTGGCTCAGCGCACGCGTGCCGCGCCTGCATTTCGTGGACTGGGTATACGGATTCTTCTGCTCCAATCTGCTGTTGTTCGCCGCCTTGTTCCTGGGCGAGGAAAGCCCGTGGCTGGCGCGCGTGTTTTACGTGTGGATATCGGTCTACAACCTGTTTGTCGTATCGGTCGCCTGGAGCCTGATGGCCGATGTATTCGACAGTGCCCAGGCCAAACGCCTGTTCGCTTTCATCGCGGCGGGCGCCAGCGTCGGCGGCCTTTGTGGCCCTGCGCTGAGCGCCTTGCTGATCGGTTCGCTGGGCGAGTCCGGCCTGATGCTGCTGGCCGCTGTTCTGCTGGGCGCTGCGATGTGGTTCAAGCGCCAGCTGATGCACTGGCGTGAAAGGGGTGGCGCAGGACGCCCCGATGCCGCGCCGAGCGAAAGCCCTCGCAGGCCGTTGCCGGGCAATCCGTTCAGCGGTATGACGGCCGTTGTGAAATCACCTTATCTGCTCGGCATCTGCGGTTTTGTGGTGCTGCTGGCAACAGTCTCCACCTTCCTTTACTTCGAGCAGGCACGCGTCGTCGCCGAACACTTCCCGGACCGCGAGGCGCAGGTGCGCGTGTTCGGCATCATCGACTTTGTCGTGCAGGCAGGCGCCCTGTTCTGTCAGCTGTTCATCACTGGACGCCTCGCGCAAAAACTAGGTGTCGGCGTGCTGTTGGCCATGGTGCCGCTGGTCATGTGCGCGGGGTTTATCGGGCTGATCTTCGCCCCCAGCTTTGGCCTGATCGCCGCGCTGATGATCGTGCGCCGCATCGGTGAGTACGCCTTCGTGCGCCCAGGCCGAGAGATGCTGTTTGCCCCGCTCGATGCCGAAAGCAAGTACAAGGCGAAGAACTTCATCGACACCGTGGTCTACCGCGCCGGCGATGCCATCAGTGCCTGGGCGAAAAGCGCGCTGGACGCCCTCAGCCAAGGTGCAGGCATGGCAGCGCTGGTCGGCGCGTTGTGTGCACTGCTGTGGGGGCTGCTGGGATGGCGGCTCGGCGAACGGGCGGACCGCCGAGCCAGTTTGTCGGCAGTCCGGCAAAACCCAGCGTAGCGCTCAAGAGTCATTGACTGAGACAGGCATTGCCGTAGAATCGCCCGCCCAAAAAATCAGCTTGCAGAGCGAGAAGGAGCTTCGATGCAACGGGTGATGATTGTTGGTCAGCCTGGGTCTGGCAAAAGTACGTTGGCGCGCAAGCTGGGTAAGCGCACGGGGTTGCCGGTCGTGCATATCGACACGATCCACTGGCAGCCAGGCTGGATCGAGCGAAGCCCGGATGAGAAGACCCGACTCTGCCTGGAGGTCGAGGCGCGTGATCGCTGGATATTCGAAGGTGGCCATTCAACCACTTGGGAAAATCGCGTCGCCCGTGCAGATCTGCTGATCTGGATCGATCGTTCGCCACCGCTTCGATTCTTGCGCGTCCTGCGTAGAACGCTGCTCAACCACGGTCAGTCTCGGCCCGACTTGCCGGAAAACTGCCCCGAACAGCTGGCGAATCTGCCGGAGTTTCTAAAGTTAATGTGGCGGACGAGAAAAACCTCGCGAGCCAAAATGCGCCAATTCGTGTCAACGGCGCCATCGGCTTGCCGGGTGGTTCATCTGCGGTCGAATCGAGAGACGAGGATTTTTCTTGAAAGCATTCGCCATGCACAGGGCCAGACTTTGCAGACTGACTGACGGCTGACCGCTCCACCAGGGAACTGCGGGTGCCAGGCATCGTCCGAGCTTAAGCGTTTAAGCAAACTGCTCGCCACGAGGTTTCCGTTTGAAAGCTGCCATCGTCAAAAAATACCGTCTGATCATCAAGACCCTGGGTTACGTGGGCTGGTCTTTGTTCTGGTTGCTGCTCTGGGACATCGCCGTCACCGTCGACTTCATGCTGTTTCTCAACGCCAAGCTGAACCTGCCGTTGATGCCGCTGACCTTGCTCGGTTCGGCGTTGATCGTGTTGATCAGTTTTCGCAACAGCAGCGCTTACAACCGCTGGTGGGAGGCGCGGACGCTGTGGGGGTCGATGATCAACAATTCCCGCAGCTTCGCCAGGCAGGTGCTGACGCTGCTGGACGACGCTGGTGGCGAGGTGAACCCGGTCAAATCCACGCTGTTGCGCCGCCACGTGGCCTACGTGAATTGCCTCGCCGCGCACCTACAGGGCCAGCCATGTCCCGACGAGGTGCGAGCGTTTATTCCCGCCGAAGAATTTGCCCGCAGCGGCACGACCAATAACTTTGCCAACGATATCCTCACCGGGTCGGCGACTCTGCTCGCTCGCGAATACAAGGCCGGGCATCTGGACAGTATTCGCCTGGCGCGGCTCGAGTCGACCCTGGTGGACTTGTCCAACAGCCAAGGCGGAATGGAGCGGATCGCCAATACCCCGCTGCCCTACCCTTATGTATATTTCCCACGGCTGTTCATTTCGCTGTTCTGCCTGATCGTCCCGATAGGACTGGTGGAATCCCTCGGCTGGTTCACGCCGCTGGCGTCGACCGTGGTCGGGTTCATGCTGCTGGCCATCGAGCGCATCGGCACCGATCTGCAAAGTCCGTTTCGCCACAGCGAACACCAGATTCAGATGGAAGCGCTGTGCGAAACCATTGAAAAGAACTTGCAGTCGATGCAGCGTGATTCCTTGGGGGATGTGCGCAGGGTTGAAGAGCACGCTTGAGGCGCTGCTTTAGCAGCAGCGCTTTTCATCAGCTGCGGAGCGGCTATTGACGAGTGTCCGCCTCCTCGGCCGGGTAAAACTCGCCCTGCTTGCCCATTTCTTCCAGCCGTTCGCGCGCTACCGCCTCAACACGGGCCACTGCGTCTCGATCGTCAGGGTCAACCAACTGCAAGCACAGGCGTCGAACATTCTGATCATGGGTTCCCTCGCTGAGCATTTCGTGGGTGAAGACTTGTTCAGCACGCCATAGGCATAACTGGGTATGGGTCCCGCCGAGCCATATCTCGTTGATTGATCCAAGATCAGTGGTTGCCAGTTGATCCACGGTGATTGTCTTATCCATTGCGCCGTACCTGTAAAAATGTTCGTAGACAGGTACGACTAGCGGGCACAGTGGGTCGTTCCAAGCGTCGCACTTTCCCACTGCATCCGCGGTATATCCTCCTCTCAAAACGTCAACTTTTCCGAGCCCAACTCCCAAACATCACATCACCGACGTAGATGCCCGAAGAAGCTGAACGCTCCTGATCCAGACGCTCCTGCAATGTTTCAATCTCTACCTCTTCTGCACTGGCCACCCCTAACGCAATGATTCGCGGCAAGCATGCTCGAACGATGGCGCCAAGGCTGTAGGGCGCATCAGGCGTTTGCATCAGGCACTCAGCGCGCACGCTTTCAACGGTCAAGCCTGCCTGAGTGAAAATGCCGTGCAGGTTGAACCCGATGTGCAAATCCGCTCCTTCGCGAGCAAGCATTTGCTGTAACCAACGTTGCGCTTTTTCATGCAAAGGGAAAGGCTCGACGCTGGCGGGCGCCATCGTCGTATCGTGTTCCTGGAAGATCATGATCCCGCCGGGACGCAGACATCTCGACAGCGCTCGGATCGTCGCCACCGCATCCGGTTGATACATCAGAACGCGCCTGCCGACGATGGCGTCAAAACTGCCGATAGAGTCTGGCAATTCCAAGAGGTCTCCCTCAAGAAAGGTCGGCGCATGTCCTGCGGTGCGCTGGCGTGCAACGGCAATGGCAATGGCAGCGGCATCGTGATCAACGCCGATGATCTCCCCGCCTCTTCCCACGAGATCACACAGCAAAAACGAAACATCACCCGAACCGCAACCTACGTCCAGGATTCGCATCCCTTCACCAATGCCCGCATCGATCAGCAAGCGTGTGGTGAAGTCGAGTCGGTTGAGCGGCATTATCAAATTCCCTGAGTTTTGCGAAAAATCATGGCAGGCGCATCAGTCATCTGGCCCCCAACAGCGCTTCATCCTTCGCCACCGCACGTTTGTAGGCGTCGCGGCTGGTCAACTTCTGGGCATAGGCGAGAAACGCAGGCCTGGGCGGCAAGGTTTGCAAGCCTAACCCCCAGCCAATGTGGGAGCCAACATAAACGTCTGCAGCGGTGAAGCGTTCCCCGGCGATAAACGGATGCGCCAATACCGCGCGCTCAAGCTGATCGACCGTGCGCTCATAGCTTCCGTAGCCAAAGAAAAACTCCTGATCCGGAGTCGGGTTGAAACTGGCGCGGTAGTTGGTGACCGCCTGCTCCAGCGGCCCCGCAGCGAAAAACATCCACCGGTAATAAGCGGCGCGCTCCGCTGCCACTGGCGCCAGCCCGGCTTCGGGAAATGCCTGAGCCAGATAGGCACAGATGGCGGCGGTTTCTGTTATGGTTTGCCCGTTATGCACCAGGGCCGGGATCTTCCCCATCGGGTTAACGTCGCGAAAAAAACTGGCGCGCGAACCATCAGCGTCGTTCATCGTCGGCGCCGCCAGCGCAGCACCACCCCAGCGGTCAGACTGACTGGTCGACTGGTAATCCATCACCACCGTCTCATACGCGCAGCCGATTTCTTCGAGCATCCAGCGCACCATACGGCCGCGAGAATTGGGGTTGGTATAGAAAGTCATTGTCATCGTGAGCTCCTTTTGGCTCGGTGTGTTGACGACAATGGTAAAAGCGAAGCGGTATGAGCCTGTGGGCGCCTTCCGCCAGAATACTTGCAGAACGCGCCATTGGCGGCGCATTGCATCACGCATCACCGCTATCCTGCAGTTCGGAGTCTGGAAATGCCGCACCTTCACACCAGCGCCGAGCGGTGTAAATTGCCCAGGGTGTTCTGGGAATCAATAGCGCAGCTGGGACTGGATCCCTCGTTGATTGAGCAACATGCTCAACTGCCCCCTGACCTTCATTTGAACGAATCGACCTTTGTCAGCACACAGCAGTTGTTCGCTGTCTGGAACGCCATTGAGGCGCTTTCGGCGGATCCGGCTTTTGCGATAAAAATGGTTCGCGACACGCCCAGTGCGAAGCACAAAATGGCGTTCATCACGGCGTTATATGCTGCTGATTATCGCGACGGACTTGCGCGGTTGGCGCGCTTGCAGCGCCTGTGCAGTCCCGACAAATTATCCATGGTCGAGCGCCAGAACACTGTGTCATTCACGATTCAGTGGCCATCCGGCACGGGGCCTGCGCCCTATCTTGCAGTGGAGGCGTGTTTTGCCTTGGTACTGGAGCTCGGTCGACGAGGCACCGGAACACACATCACGCCTATGTCATTGAGCTTGCGGCGGCCAAAGCCACCGCTGGAAACTCACTCGGATTATTTCGCCTGTCCCATCAACTACGGCGCCAGCCATGACGAGATGATCGTGAGCGCCTCTGATCTTGACCGGCCGTTTCTGCAACACAATGCGCAGGTGCTGCACATGATGAGCCCCGGCCTCGATGCCGCATTACGCGCAATTGAGGCGCCGATTGGCTTCTGTGAGCAGGTCATTGAAATATTCAAGCGCACGCTGGCGAACGGACGGCCAAGTTTGCAACACCTCGCCAGAGAACTGTTGCAGAGCGAGCGAACCTTGCAGCGCCGTTTGGCGTCCGAGGGCACGACCTTCAACGCGCTGCTCAACGAGGCGAGGCGTCAAGTTGGGTTGCAGCTGCTGGCTGATACGAGCCTGGAGCTCAAAGAGGTGGCGTATCTTCTGGGTTATGACGACGTCAACTCTTACTATCGGGCCTTTCGGCAGGTGGAAAAGGTTACGCCCAGTCAGTGGCGTCGTTCTTTCAATACCTGATATAAACCAGGCGTGAAGCAGCCGCTACCCGCTCTCAAAATGATGTCCGCTCTAGTTGGCGATAAATTTGTTGTTGGTTTTACTCGTCGTACTGTCAACGAACCAAATCGAGCCCCCATCTGTTAACACTTTGCTGCATTCCTTACCGTATTTTTGATAGGCAACGCAGATCACATCCCCCGTAATCACCCAACTTCCTGACTGCATGGACTCGCTGGAGATCTGAATTTGTGCAGTTCCGTCAGCGCTTAATACTTGAGAGAAAGGATAACCAGTTGACGTTACGCTGGAATATTTTCGGCCAATGACCGTAGTTTTTATTTCGCTGCCCGTTAGCTGCTTTGCGGTCGCCGGCGCGTCCGCATGGGCATCGAGCGCAGCTTGATTACCGGACGAAGCGCAGCCAATCATAAATAGAACGGCAACCGCACAAAAAAGGAGCTTTTTCATAACTATCACCCTTTCGCTTATTGAAGCGCTATAGAAGTACCGGACTTATATTAGACACGGAACGGATCGACAATATATTCGATTACTATAAAGCCAATAGCACTCCCACCTATCCTTCCCCACACTGTAAAGCAATCGGACACAATTCGATTTAGTTCGGTAGCGTCGCCGCCATTCAATTTTGCAAACTCACACCATTCAACTTAACCATGTAGTGCTGGCGCCGAATTGGCGATTCATCAGAAGTGACCGCTGAAGTCGAAAGCAAACGATGCTCCAAAGCCTTGTCACCAGACAGTCACGCCAATTCACTAATCTTCCCATCCCTCCCGTCGCCCCAAGAGCCCGCATTCCAAAATGCCGCCCATCACCGCCACCTCCCCAACCCGGCAAAAAATCATCCTGCGCTCCGACAACCTCACCTCTTCCGACTTCGGCGCCCTGTTCTCCAGGCTCTTCGGCAACCGCTACGCCGATACTCCGCCGCCGCCCTCCAACATCATCATCGGCGGGGTCTACGGGCGGCACGACGGGGTGAGTTTTCGGCGTATGCATTACCACGGCGACTTCAGCGTCACCCTCCCCGATCCGCAGAACGAAATCACTTTCGTCATCCCCACCGCCGGCAAGATCGTTTTCAACCACGCCACCGAGTCCATCGGCATGGCGCACATCGGTCTGGCGATCGACAAGGCGGATATCCGTTCGATGCGTTTTGTTGACGATCACGCGCATCACGGCATTTCGATCAATCGTCTGCAGCTCACCGAGCGGTTGTCGGCGCTGCTGGAGAAACCGGTCGTGCAGAAGATCGTGTTTGAGCCAAGCGTGGATCTGAATACCCCGGCATTTCAGGGCCTCAAGGCGTTGATCGATCTGGCCACGGGCACTGAGTTCGATGCCTTGATCAACAGCGGCACGTTGATGCCGTCACGGTTGCGCGAGATGTTGATCGATGCGGTGCTGGAGGCGTGGCCGCACAATTTCACCGAGGCATTACGGGGGCCGGCGCCGTGTGTGGCGCCGCGACATGTGAAGGTGGCGATGGAGTTTATTCAGGCGCATCCGCAGCAGTTGGTCAGTGGCGTGGACCTGGCGCGGTTGAGCCATGTCAGCCAGCGCGCATTGCAGGAAGGTTTTCGGCGTTTTGTCGGGATGTCGATCGTGGCGTATCAGCGGCAGGTGCGTTTGCAGCGCGCCTATGAAGCGTTGGTGCGCGGGCATGCAAGCTCTGTGACGGAGGTGGCGTTGAGCTTTGGCTTCAGTAATGTCGGGCGCTTTTGTCAGTATTTTCAAAGCGCTTACGGCGTAAGCCCAGCGGAGTTGAAGGCCAGGCGTTGACCATTCGGTCCGGCGAAACCTGCATTTGATTGAACAGCAGGAATCTCAGGACGACTAACCCCAGACAGGTCGCTTGACGGCATAGCCGATTCAGGCGGCGTTTACCTGGCTGCGGCCGGCGCTGCGCTTCTGCGCCAGCGTCGTCGCAGGCTTCGCAAGGGGGTTTCAATGACTGAGGATTTCATCGGCTTTTTCACGACGCACACACTTCTGGGAATTTCACTGGCGAACTGGGTCTTGGCGTTGCTCGCCGCAACGCTCAGTTATCTGCTGACCACCACGGCTATCCGCTTCGTTTTCCGCAAGGTGCAGGCGCGGGCCACTGCCGGCAATGGGCATCTGACGTACATGGCCAGCGAAGTGCTGGCGGCGACCAGCACCACGTTGCTGCTGTTGGCATCGATTCTGGTCGGCATCGGCTTGCTGGATTTGCCCGAGCGCTGGCTCGGGCGGGTCAGCAGTTTGTGGTTCGTGGTGGCGGCGTTGCAGGTCGGCCTGTGGACCAACCGCGCACTGGCGCTGGGGCTGCATCGCTATTTTTCGCGGCATAACGCGACCGGCTCTTTTCAGGCGAGCGCTCTGGCGACCCTGAGCCTGTGGGGCGTCAAGGTGTTGCTGTGGGCGGTGATTCTGCTGGCGATGCTGTCGAATCTGGGCGTCAACATCACTGCGTTCGTCGCCAGCCTGGGTGTCGGCGGTATCGCGGTGGCGCTGGCGGTGCAGAACATTCTCGGCGACGTGTTCGCCTCGCTGTCGATTGCCGTCGACAAGCCGTTTGAGGTGGGCGATTTCATCGTCGTCGGCACGCTGGCCGGTACGGTCGAGCACGTCGGCCTGAAGACCACGCGCATCCGCAGTCTTGGCGGTGAGCAGATTGTCATGGCCAACGCCGACATGATCGGCAGCACCATTCAGAACTACAAACGCTTGCAGGAGCGTCGAGTGGTGTTCGAATTTCGTCTGACTTACGAGTGCACCAGCGAACAGATCCGCCAGATCACTCAACGCGTTGAAAGCATCATCAAGAACGAAAAACAGGCGCGCTTCGACCGCTGCCATTTCCGCAGTTTTGGTGAGAGCGCGCTGGAATTCGAGACGGTGTATATCGTTCTGGACGCCAGCTACAACGTCTACATGGACGTACAGCAACGCATCAATCTGGCAATCATGGAAGCGGTGGCCGAGCTGGACGCGACGTTCGCCTTCCCGGCGCGCACCGTGCATGTCGCCTCGCTGCCCGAACCCACCGCGCAACCGGCACGCACACAGCAACCTTCGCGTGCGCAGCATGCTTGAGCGCAAGAGCCCGGCAACCTGCCGAGCTCGCTGTGTTCAAAAGGCGTAACTGGCCTTTAGACCGCCATTGAAACCATGGCTGTCACCGCCACCGTTGGCGCCGACCTCAGCGCCTACACTCAGGGCGCCGAGGTTGGCCATCAGATTAACGCCGCCGCTGAACTGGTCGCGATTGTCGAACGCCGCGCGCTGCTCGATATCCAGCCCCAGCAGGTGGCCTTCGCTGTCGACTTGCTGATCGCCGAGCGCACGTTCATAGCCCACGCGAACGCCCGGGACCAACTGCCACGCACCCATTGCCACCGGCGCGAATGACACGTCGAGATTAGCCACCGCGCTGCGGCGGGTTTGCTTGATGCCGTCGACGTCGAGCGCCAGTTCACTGCCCTTCTCTTTGAAACCTTGCAAGTCGAGATGACTGACGCGAAAGCCCAGGTTCGGTTCGACAATCACGCTGCTCAGCGGCAGGCGATAACCCAACGCCACGGTCGCGCCAGTGAGATTGCCGTGAGTGTCGCCCTTGGCAGTGCCGAGACCACCGCCAAGCTCGCGTTTGCTGTCGTAGTCGACGTATCCGGCGCTGGCGTTGGCATCGACAAACATGCCGCGTTCAAGGCTGGTCAGGCCGTAACGCGCGCCGAGGTTGAGGAAGGTGAAGTCTGTATTGGCCTCGCCACCCGCGCCGCCCACGCTGCCCTTGCTGTAGCCAAAGCCGCCGCGCGCGCTGAGTTGTTCGTTGAAGCGCTGGGTAATGCCGAGCATCAGGCCCTGGCTGTGTTCGTTGCTGCTCTCGGCATGGGTCGAGCCGTCAGTGCCGAGGTAGCCGGCAAGCGCGGTACTCCAGAGGCGGTATTGGCCGATCTTCAGATCGCTGCCGCTGGCAAACGGTGCGGCGGCTTGTTCGATCATCGCGTTCTGCCGCAGCAGGTAGCTGGCCGCATCAGCGTGGACCTGACCGCCGACTTGAGATTCGACACCGCCCAGACTGCCGGCGTCGATCGCCGATTGCAGGTAGTAGTTGTAGGCGCTGTAGGTGCCGGACAGCTCGGAGTTCTGCAGCTGGCGCAGCAACTCGGCACCAGCGGCGGCATTGCCGATCAGCCCGGCCTGACCCGGCAAGCTGTTGTACTCCACCAATTTTCCGCGCAGCACATAGATGGTTTCCTGGGACAGACCGAGGCCCTGCTTGAGGTAGTTGTCCATGCTGCCGTACTCAGCGGCGACCTGGTCGAGACCGGCCTGCAAATAACTGGCCTGCACCCCGAGCAGCGGCTCGTAGACAGCGGCCATGCTCGGCGGCAAGGCTTTCAAGGTCGCGGCAACTCGGGCGGCGGTGTAGTCGTTGGTCGCCAGGTAGTTGGCCATGATCGTCGCCTCATCAACGCCAGCGATGCTCTGCAACACGGCGGCGGTCCAGCCGGTGCGGTCCTTGCCGGCGGTGCAGTGAAACAACTGCGCGGCGTCGACACTGGCCAGCTCATTGAACAACTGGCCGAACTGCCCGCGCATGCCGGCATCGCTGACGAAGGCGCGGTTGGTTTCCTCCATCATCGCCACGGCCTCGGCGGCGCTGTGGAACGAGATATTGGTGATGTTCGCACCAGAGGTGGTGCTGCCAATGATGTCGATATTGCGGTAGGCCGCGCCCGTGATCATCGTGTCGGGCGTGGCGGCAATTTCGCTCGGCGTGCGCAAGTCGTAAATGGCTTTGATGCCAAGCCCATTGAGTGTCGCCAGATCCGCCGTCGACGGCGTCAGTGCGTTGGAACGGTAGAACACGCCGCTGCGCATAACGCCGTCGTGGGCGGTGGAGTACGCGGTGGTGATGCCGGCGATGTCGCGAAAGTTGTCGATACCGCTCAAGCGCGGCGTGTCGAGGCTGACAGGCTCGGCCGCGTGGGCAGCGGCGATGGACAGGCTCAGAACGGACAGCGAACACAGAAGACGTTGGAACACAGTGCAGCCTCATGAAATCAGCGTTGGGCTGGTCACTATGGGCAGACGAGTGGGAGGGAATATGACAGTTTCGGCTGGCTACAAAATGCCTGCGCGAATGGGCCGTGGAGTGCGTGATCGGTATCAATCCTGCTTGGATGTGTTGAAGATCCCTGTGGCAGCGAGCCTGCTCATGAAAGCGGCGTGTCAGCCGATTATATTCAAACTGAAAAAAAGCTTTCGCGAGCAGGCTCGCTCCCACAGGGTTTGGGGAAGTATCCGTTTTTTCAATTTGTCGCGCGCAGCGACAACCCCTTATAAGACTGCCATCACTTTCAAGAACAAGAGGCTGTACCCATGAGCAACGCCTGGAACGAAGGTTATTTCACCGACGAAGGCTACACCTACAGCTATAGCCGGGAGATCAATCCGGTGTTCCTGCGTTACTGCCTGTTGTTGCGCGGGTTCGCCACGCTGGAAAGCAACGAAGGCGTGCACTGCGAACTGGGCTTCGGTCAGGGCGTGTCGATCAACATCCACGCCACCGCCAACCCGGGTTCGTTTGTCGGTACGGACTTTCACCCGGGTATGGCGGCCCATGCCATCGAACTCGCGACTGCCGCCAACAACGGCGCCCGCCTGTATGACGACAGCTTCGAACAGCTGCTGGCGCGCAATGATCTGCCGCAGTTCGACAGCATCAGCCTGCATGGCATCTGGACCTGGGTCAGCCGCGACAATCAAAAACTGATCGTCGAATTCGCCCGCCGTCACCTGAAGCCGGGCGGCATGCTTTACGTCAGTTACAACTGCTTCCCCGGCTGGTCGCCGTCGGCGCCGCTGCGCAATCTGTTCAGCCTGCATGACCGCTTTGCCAATGCCTCGTCGCGCTCCGACCAGCGCATCGACGCCGCACTGCAATTTTCCGACGCACTGCTCGCGGCCAACCCGAAATACGCCGCGGCGGCGCCGAGTCTCGGCGCGCGGCTGCAGAGCATCAAGGGTCAGGATCGTCACTACGTCGCCCACGAGTATTTCAACCGTGACTGGAATTGCATGTACTTCGCCGACATGGTCGACGCGCTGGCCCCGGCCAAACTCGACTACGCCACCACGGCAGTGCCGCTGGACTCGGTCGCCCCGCTCAACCTGAGCGCTGAAGGCATGGACTTTCTGGAAACCATCGAACATCCGATCATGCGCGAGCAAGCGCGGGACTACTTCGTCAACCAGCACTTCCGCCGCGACCTGTACGTACGTGGCGCGACCCGCCTGTCCGCTGCCGAACGCCGGGCGAGAATGCTGCACAGCCGTTTCGCGTTGCTGCAACCCTGGGAAACTGTCGCGGGTTCGGTCACCGGTCCTGCCGGCGAAGCGACCCTGCAAGCGGAAATCTACGGCCCGGTGCTCGATGCCTTGGCGGCGCAAAACTATGCGGCCAAATCCATGCGCCAATTGCTGTCCGAGACTGCGCTGGCTTACGACGACCTCGAACAAGCCCTGGCCGTGCTGATCGGTATGGGCGCGGTCGCTCCGTGCCAGAGCGAGGCCGCCGAGTCGCAGGTCAGCGGTCGCTGCGCCGCGCTCAATCTGCAACTGTGCAAACGCTCGCTGTACGGCGCCAACGTCCAGACACTGGCCAGCCCGGTCACTGGCGGTGGTGTGACGGTCAGCCGCTTCCAGCAGCTGTTCCTGATCTCGATCAAGCAAGGCAAACAGCAGCCAGCCGAGTGGGCGCAACTGGCGTGGAGTGTGATCAGCGAACAAGGTGAAGTGCTGGTAGACAACGGCCAGCCGCTGCTCACTGCCGAAGCCAATATCGCCGCGCTGACCGCACAGGCGCAGGTCTTCGCCGAGCAGACGCTGGTGGTGCTGAGGGCGTTGAAGATCGCTTGATTGCCAACGAACCATTGTGGGAGCGAGCCTGCTCGCGAAAGCGCTGGATCAGCCGCCAAATCGGTGACTGACGTACCGCATTCGCGAGCAGGCTCGCTCCCACATTGGTCGTGGAACAGGGTCAAGCCAACCGTCCTGTTTCCGGAACTTTCCGCCCTCTGCCGTCCGTCCAGCCGGCCTGCAATAAACGAAATTTCCGCTCCACCCACTCCTCACAACTATGCATGCGCTAACGCCCACCAGGGCAAAAGCGCGATAGCCTGGTCTGAGGAAAATTTGAATGTTCATACATAACAAGCGACTTCAGTACACCGTTCGAGTGGCCGAGCCCAACCCTGGTCTGGCCAATCTGCTGCTGGAACAATTCGGGGGCGCCAATGGCGAACTGGCCGCAGCAGCGCGCTATTTCACCCAAGCCTTGGCCGAGGAAGATCCGGGGCGCAAAGACCTTCTGCTGGACATTGCCACCGAAGAATTGAGCCATCTGGAGGTGGTCGGCTCGATCATCGTCATGCTCAACAGAGGTGCCAAGGGTCAACTCGCCGAGGGCGTTCAAGAGGAAGGCGAGCTGTACCGTGCGCTGAATGGCGCCGGTAATGACTCGCACATCACCAGCCTGCTGTACGGCGCAGGCGCGCCGCTGGTCAATTCGGCCGGGGTGCCGTGGACGGCGGCTTACGTTGACTCGATCACTGAGCCTACCGCCGACTTCCGCTCCAACATTGCCGCCGAAGCACGGGCAAAAATCCTCTACGAACGTTTGATCAACATCACCGATGATCCGGGCGTCAAAGAGGCGCTTGGCTTCCTGATGACACGAGAAATCGCCCATCAACAATCCTTCGAAAAAGCCCTGCATTCGATCCAGCCGAACTTTCCGCAGGGCAAGCTGCCGGGGATGCCGGAGTTCACCAACAAGTACTTCAATATGTCTGGCGAGCCCAACGTGCGCGGTCCGTGGAACGAGGGCGGCGCGTGGGAGTACGTGGAAAACCCAGAGCCGGCAGTCGACGGCGGCGATGGTCTGGCGACCGTCACCCTTCCGGCTGAAGACGAACAGGTGCTGGAAGCGATGAAGACCCGTACAGCCTCTGACCCACTCAGCGAGCCGGTGACCGGTGCTGATCTGGGCTCCGGTTATGTACAAGGCAAAGATGTCTGAACCCGTCCGGCGGCCCCGGACCGGGGTCGCCACTTGCTCAAGGAAAACCACATGAAAAGCAGCAAAGTCCTGGCACTGACTTCTGAACATTTTCAACGTTTGATGGAGCACGCATACGCCGGTTTTGAGCTGGACTGCAAACAGGCCTGTCGAGGATTGAAAGTCAGCATGGCGGTGAATGTATTCGGCTTGGGCACCCTGCTCCCGAATAATTTTGCCGATCAAGCCACAGTCCAGCAATCGGAGGTGGCAGCCATCCATTGACCGGGAACTGGCGGGAAGACTTGCTGCTCTGTGAGCCGAGTGTTGCCACCGTCTTCAATGCAGAAGCGGGCGTTCAGAAAAGTACCGCCGCCGCTTCCCTCATGAAGATCTCGACGGTCTTCGGCCCTATCCCTTCAAACTCGGACAGGCGCTTCTCCAGCGCCTTACGGTCCGCGCTTGCGGCCACGATGTTACTGACCTTACCGGCGTACTCGGCATTGAGCTTGTTGGCCAGCGCGAGTAGTCGCGACGCCGTGCTTTCGTCGTAGCGCACGTAACGCGCCTGCCCCAGCATCGACACCAGTTGACGGTGCGTACACTGCGCGAGCTTTTGCGGGGTGTCTTGGTGATGCTGCTCTACTATGACTTGATACGCCTTGGCGGCAATGGCGCCCTGAATCCTTTTGCCCATCAGAAAACTCGCCAGCAACCATTTGAACAGGCCGGTTTCGCTGGCATTGCGCAGGTCGATGTTCAAGTCATCGGCCGTGATGATATCGCTCACAAGTCTCACCTCAAGGCGCGCTTCAATTACAGATGTTGACCCGGCACGGCTTTGAACGATCCAATCGCGACCGCCTGGCCAAGGCAGTAAATTGAATTCCAGGTGGAAAAGGATGGTCATCTTTCAAGAGATGAGAGATGACAAGCATAAGGACCCTCAGATGCTCGGTCGTAAGATGCCCAAAACCAAGGGGCATGACGCCGCAGAAACCGCTCCCATCAAAGCTGCCAGCGAGATAGCCGCTTTCCGCCTGACAGTCATCTTCATGCTGACGGTCATTCTGGCGTTTCTCGGCGTGGAGGGATGGCGAACCTGGCGTGACTATCATGCAGCCTTCTCGTCGGCGCGTGATTCGGTCACCAACCTCGCGCGGGCAACCGCGCAACATGCCGAAGACGCCATCCGCCAGGTCGATGTGTTGACCGCCGCCCTGGGCGAGCGCGTCGAAGGCGACGGTCTGCAGAACATCAACGTACCGCGCATCCACAACTTGCTGGTGCAGCAGGCCAAATTGATGCCGCAGTTGCATGGACTGTTTATCTACGGCCCGGACGGCAAATGGATCGTCACCGACAAGGAAATGATTCCGGACCCGGCGAACAATGCCGATCGCGACTACTTTCAATATCACCGCGCCAACACCGATCGAAACGTGCGTATCGGTGATGTCGTCAAAAGCAAATCCACAGACGACCTGATCATTCCGATTTCCCGCCGCTTGAATAACCCGGACGGCTCCTTCGCCGGCGTGCTGCTTGGCACCATCAAAGTCAGTTACTTCGTCGACTATTACGGCGATTTCAAGATCGACGACAAGGGTGCACTGGTGCTGGCGTTGCGCAATGGAACCATTCTCGTGCGTCGTCCTTTCATCGCTTCGATAATCGGTCAGAGCCTCGCCGACAGTGAGGTGTTCAAGAACTACCTGCCCTTTTCCAATCAAGGGATCGCCGAGGTCCGAGCGGTCGTCGACGGCACCCAGCGTCTGTACGGTTACAGAGCTTTGAGCACCTATCCGCTGGTGGTCGAAACCGGCCTGTCCCGCGAATCGATCATTGCGCCGTGGCGCTGGGACCTCATCAAAACCGGCTTTGTGTTGATGTCGGTGATCACCGCGTTCACGGTCTTCGGACTGATCGTCTTGAGGCAACTGCGCCAACGGATGGTGATGGAAAAGGATTTGCGCAAGGCACACCAGGCCATGAAGGACATGGCCTTGACCGACAGCCTGACCGGGCTGGCCAACCGTCGGCGACTGGACACTGCCTTGATTGACGAAATTCGTCTGGCCAGACGCCAGGGTTCGTCGATCTCACTGATCATGATCGACGTCGATCACTTCAAACTCTACAACGACAGCTATGGGCACGCGGCAGGTGATGATTGCCTGAGCGCCGTCGGCCAGGCCATTGCGCAGGCGGTAAAACGGCCGGGTGATCTCGCCGTGCGCTATGGCGGCGAGGAGTTTTCCGTGTTGCTGCCCAACACCGATATTCGCGGGGCGGCGCTTGTGGCGCAGGAAATTCTTGAGGCCATTCGATCCTTGCGAATGGAGCACAAAGCCCATCCACTGGGTCACGTCACCGCCAGTGCAGGTATTGCGGTTGGCAAACCGGCCGAACATGAAGTGAGCCCTGCCACTCTTATCGAGTCGGCTGACAAAATGCTTTATGCCGCGAAGCAGAAAGGCAGGGATCGCTACTGTATCGGCGAGGAAGTGCTGGGCGCCTAGCCACCCTCCTCAACGGGAGCGCAGCATCACGGCTGCGCGAACCCGCTGTACGCCAAACACCGTCATGCGCAGGAATTCCTGGTGACTGACCGGCAAGTGCTGGCAGTCCAGGCCGCGCTTGAGTTTGCTGTGGTCGACATCAGGATCATGCAAGTAGACGAAGTCCTCGTCACACCCGGTGATGATGACCCAATGCGGCGCTTTCAAGCGGGTGAATCGGTAGCTGCTGATCAGCACCAGCGGTTTGTATCCGGCCGCCAACGCAGCGCCGATCTGCAGATAATCACCCAGAACCTGCTCGACTTGCGTGGCAGCCAGTTCCTGGGCAAACCCATCCTCGACCAGTTTCATGATCGACTTCTTCTCCGTGCTGCGTACGCCGTGAAGAAAAAGCGAGCCCGGGTGACTTACCTCAAGGCGCACATCGAAACCGCGCCGCCAGGCCGCCAGTGCGAGGCCCTGAGGACTGCAGCCACCGTGCCCCGCCGTCATGAAAATGGTGGTTGCCTCGCGCCACAACTGGATTTCCTCCGCTCGGGTCATGGCACGGTTCGCATCGATGGCGGACATGGCCATCAGCAGGCACGCGGCGCCGCAGGTGAACTCGGTGGTCTGCTGGTAATACGGCACTTGCCGGGCGGGCGCTGGTGTTTCGCGCAGGATGCGTTTCTCGTAGCGCAACGCCTCGCAGTGGTCTTCGTAGTAGTCCTCGACACTGGCAAAGCGTTGATAGCCGTTGGCTTCGTAGAGGCGGATGGCAGCGCTGTTGTCAGCGCGCACCTCCAGACGCAGCCATGCGCAGTTGCGCGCCAATGCGCAGGCCTGGGCCTTTTCCAGCAGACGCTGGCCAAGCTCATGCCCGCGCCAGGCGGGGCTGACCGCAATCGAATACAGGCGTCCAAGTGAGGTGCCACGGTGAAAAAGCACCAGCGCGTAACCGCAAAGTGTTGCGCCCGAGGTGACGACAATCAGCGCGGCATTCGCTCGACTGAGCATCCAGCTGAAGTTGCGCTGATTCAACCGGTCGAGGGTAAAACACATCCGCTCCAATTCGACCAGATCGTCGATATCGTCCATGGATGCAAAGCGAAAATCAAAAGACATGACCGCACCGTAAAGTTTGAGTAACGAACCGGGACAGACCGAAAGGCCCGTGATTTATTGAAGCGGCGTCTTCTTCAACAGGGATTCATTACTCATGTCAGCGGTGCAAGCCAACGTGAACGAAGTATTAGACAAAACCGAGCATTCGACAATCTCCCTCAGCGAGGAACCTCCCAGTATCAAGCCCTCGGGAAGTCGATTGCTCATACTGGTCGAACGCAAGGATGACTGGGCTGATTACCTGCCCAGCGAGAGCCTGATGCTGGCTCAGGATTACCTTGAACACAGCGATGATTTTCCTCATCGCACCCAGGTCATAAACCTCTGCCGCAATTACAAATACCTCGGTCAGGGCTATTACTGCTCATTGCTGGCCGAAGCGCGCGGACACAAGGTTTTCCCCTCGGTACGCACCGTCAGCGAGCTGGCGCGCAAAGCGCTTTACGGGGTGGGGCTGAATGATCTGGAGCGCACCCTGGAGCGGGCGCTGGCGAACCACCCGTACGGCGAAACCGAGGCTTTCACGCTGTCGTTGTACTTCGGCAAGGCCTCGATCGAGCCGCTGCAAGAGATCGGCCGTCAGCTGTTCGAGGCGTTCCCCTGCCCTATCCTGCTGGTGGAATTCCGCCGTGGTGAGAGCTGGCAGATCGCAGGCATCAAGGCCGGTGCACTGCACAAACTTCGCGATGAACAGCAGCATGTTTTCGCTGATGCGCTGGATGCCTTCAATCGCAGAACGTGGCGTCAGCCCGCCTCCAAACGTGTGGCCCGCTACGACCTGGCCATCCTGCATGATCCTGACGAAGCCCTGCCGCCGTCTAACCCCGAGGCATTGCAGCGTTTCATCGCTGCGGGCGAACAGCTGGGTATCGATGTCGAACTGATCGAGAAAAAGGACTACGCACGTCTCGCCGAATTCGACGCGCTGTTCATTCGCGAAACAACACGGGTGGACGATCACACCTATCGGTTCGCGAAAAAGGCTGAAAGCGAAGGCCTTGTGGTGATTGACGATCCGTCGTCCATCCTGCGCTGCACCAACAAGGTTTATCTGGCCGATTTGCTGAAGCGTCGCGGGCTGGGCATGCCGGCAACGGAAATACTCTACAAGGATCGTCCGCAGGAACTCGAAAACGCAGGGCGTCGCCTCGGTTTTCCCTTGGTATTGAAAATCCCCGATGGCTGTTTTTCACGGGGTGTGATCAAGGTCGCCGATGCACAAGCGCTGGCCACGGACGCGCAAGAGTTATTCGAACACTCGGTGTTGCTGCTGGCGCAAGAGTATTGCTACACCGAATACGACTGGCGCGTCGGGGTGCTCAATGGCGAAGCGCTGTATGCCTGCAGGTATTTCATGTCAAAGGGGCATTGGCAGATTTACAACCACAAGGCGCTGCCCGGCGAGATCAACGGAATGTGCGAGGCGGTGCCGGTCGAGCAAGCCCCGCCCGCAGTCGTGCAGCTCGCCGTACAGACGGCGCGGCTGATCGGCGACGGCCTCTACGGCGTCGACCTCAAGCAGGCGGGCGATCGGGTCCTGGTCATCGAAGTGAACGACAATCCCAACCTCGATGCGGGCATCGAAGACGCGGTGCTGGGCGACGAATTGTACCGGCGCGTATTACAGGCTTTTACCCAAAGGCTCGAGCTCAAACACCGTGGCCAAGCGTGGTGAGCAATGATTGAAGGCTATTGCATTGATTGCGGCGCCCTGCACAGGACATCGGAGGACCAGGCGACTGTCTGGCTGTGTGTCGCCCCGGACGCAGCCGAGCAACTGGATTTGCACAGACGCCTGGGCATTGGCGCACAAGCGATAGAGTCGTCGCTGGACCCAGATGAAGTGGCCCGCATCGAGGTCAAGCCAGATCACCTGTTCCTGATCTGGAAGCGTCCGGAAAGCTTCGACGGGCGCGCATTCAACGTTTCGTCGTTCGGAGTGGTGCTGAGCGAAAAACGCCTGGTGGTCATCTGCGCGAGCAACTCGCTGCTTTCGGGGCTGGAACACGATGCGCAAATGACCGGGCCGCTGGACGTGCTGATGGCATTACTCGCTGAAAGCGTTCATCACTACCTTGGGCATTTGCGCGTGGTCAAACAGATCGCCCGGGAGATTCAACAGCAATTCACCCGGGCGATGGACAATCAGCAATTGGCGCAGATGTACAACCTGAGCGAAAGCCTCGTGTACTACGTCAATGCGATTCAAAGTAACGGAGCGGTGCTGACCCTGCTGCGCAACCACGGCCAGCGTCAGGGCTTCAGCGACAGTCAACTGGCTGCGCTGAACGATCTGATCGTGGAAAACGAACAAAGCTTTCAGCAGGCCAGAATTCACGCCAAGGTGTTCGCCAACCTCATCGAATCCCACGGCAATCTTGCCAACAACAGCATGAACCGGGCCCTGCGCAAGCTGACACTGATCAACGTCGTATTCCTTCCCTTGAACCTGATCGCCGGCATCGGTGGCATGTCGGAGTTCAGCATGATGACGTCCGGCGTCCCATGGTGGATGTCCTTTCCCGTGCTGATCGCCTGCATGGGCCTCGTAGGCGCGGGGATGGTGCTGGTATTGCGGCGCATGGCCTGAATCCAGAGCACATTCTGCTAACGCCTGCGCCGCATGCGGGCGTCAATTGGTCCGGCTGACCACCCGGATATGCGTAATCCCTACCCGCTCGGCCTGCTCGAGAATCTGCTCTGGCGTCGAATCCGCCGTGGGCATGACCAGGCTGTTTTCTGCATCGCCCAGATGCAGTTCGAGCAGATGCATCGCCGCGTCGTGCTCGGCCAGTTGCGCTTCCTTGAGTTCGAGCAGATAAGTACGAGGCTCGCCGTTGAAACGGTATTCAATGTGATAGGTGTACATGTTGTCGTCCGCGTCGGTGGGAAAAGGCACTGTTTATCCTGACGCAGCGGTCAGCTTTTAGTTCAACCTGACTGCCAAATTGCATTTGCGAACAAACTTTTTGCGCAGCGAAGCGTCCTCTTCTTAACTCTCCACAACAGCTGATCACAGCTAAGGACTGGCAATGACCTTTTTCATCTTCCTCTTGGCCTGCGCGGCGGCGGCAACCACTGGCGTGATGTTCAAACCTGGTCCGTGGTACGAATCGCTGACCAAACCCTCTTTCACCCCGCCCAACTGGGCCTTTCCGGTAGCGTGGACGATCATCTACCTGCTGCTGGCCTGGGCCGGTTATCGCCTGAGCCTGATTCCCGGCAGCCAAACGGTGCTGGCCTTGTGGGCCGCGCAAATCGCCCTGAACACGCTGTGGACGCCGGTGTTCTTCGGCGCGCATCAGGTGCTGGCGGCGCTGGTGATTCTGGCGGTGCTGTGGGTGGTGGTCGCGGTGATGGTCGTGCTCGCCCTGCAACTGGACGTGGTCACCGGACTGATTCTGTTCCCGTACCTGGCGTGGCTGTGCGTTGCGGCGGCGCTGAACTGCTCGATCCTGATGAAGAATCGCCTGTGAGCGAATTTCCATGGCCGCAAGGCGAGCCTGAGCTGGCACAGGTTCGCGCATTCAACAAAAAGCTCGCCTGGCTGCCACGCTTCAAGATCCGCAATCGCCTCACCCCACGGCTGATTCAGGCGTTGCTGCGGGCGGGTCAGCTCGGCGGCGCTGGCAAGCTGCGCCAGCATCGGCTGAGCGCCGAACGGAAGATCATCGACACGGTGCCCGTGCGCATCATCCGCCCCAAGGGCAAAGCCAGAGGCGTGGTGCTGGATTTCCATGGTGGCGGCTGGGTGATCGGCAATGCGCAGATGAACGACAACTTCAACATCGCCATCGTCAATACTTGCGACGTGGCGGTGCTGTCGGTGGATTATCGGCTGGCCGTGTCGACGCCGATCGAGGGCTTGCTGGAGGACTGCCTAAGCGCCACTCGCGGCATCTTGAACGATGCTGAATTTGCCGGATTGCCCGTAGTCGTCGTCGGTGAATCGGCCGGCGGACATCTGGCGGCGGCCACCCTGCTCGCCCTCAAATCTTCGCCAGAACTGCTGCGACGGATCTGCGGCGCGCTGCTGTATTACGGCGTCTACGACCTGACCGGCACACCCAGCGTGCGCACCGCGCCCGCCGATACCTTGGTGCTCGACGGCCCCGGCATGGTCGAAGCGTTGCGCCTGCTCACGCCGGATATCAGCGACGAACAACGACGCCAGCCACCGCTGTCGCCGCTGTACGGCGATTTCAGCGGACTGCCACCAGCGCTGCTGTTTGTCGGCGACCTCGATCCGCTGCTGGATGACACGCGACTCATCGCTGAGCGCTGGCAGCAAGCGGCGCCGGTGGAGATGTACGTGCTGCCAGAGTGTCCGCATGGCTTCATTCACTTCCCGACCGCCACTGCTGACCATGTGCTGGCTTACAGCCGCAAGTGGATCTCGGCGCGAGTGGCAAGCTACTCAGTGAAATCCGCCGAGATCAGCCCGGCGCTTTCGTAGCTGCCGATCAACTCATCAAACAACGCAATATCCCCTCGGCTGCGTGCAATCAACTGCGCACCGGCCACCGCCGCGTAAATCGCCCGCGCCCGCGCCTCGCAGCTGTCTTCGTCGGCAGCTCCTGCAGCGATCAACACCTGGGTCAGCCACTCGATGTTGACCTCTGCGAACTTCTTCACCTGGTCCTTCACCGGGTCTGGCAGATCCTGGTATTCGGCAGCCATGAAGCTGACCAGGCACAGCCGATTACCGTTCTCCAGCGAAGTGCGGAATATCGACGGGTACAGCTTCAGGGATTGATGCGGCTCGGGATTGGCCTCACGAATACCGTCCAGCGCCTTGGCCGCGTCTTGCCAGTAACGCTCGGCAACTGCCGCGCCGAGGTCGGCCTTGCTGGGAAAGTGATAGTAGATGCTGGCGTTCTTGATACCCACCACTTCACCGATGCTACGGAAGTTGATGCCGTTGTAGCCGTGGGTCTGCGCCGCTGTTTTGGCGGCGTCCAGAATAGCTTCGCGTGCGTTCACGCTCATGTCTGTGTCCTCGCTGACTATCGGTCAATGGGGCGGAGTGTACCCGCGAAAGATTTACCTGCCAATTGGCAGGTAGGGGATTGACAGGAATAAATTCTGGTCGCAGTCTTTGCCTACCAACTGACAGGCAGGGCAACTGAAATGACCGCTAACTCGACTCAAAACGACGCTCACTCCATTTCCGCATTGAAAATCTACGACTGGTACAACGGCCCCTACCCGGCGCGCGTGCGCATCGCCCTGGCGGAAAAATCGCTTTTGGCCCGCACCGAATTCGTCTCGGTAAATCTGTGGAAAGGCGAACACAAGAACCCCGAGTTCTTGCGCTTGAACTACTCCGGAACGCTGCCAGTGCTGGAGCTGGAAGACGGCACGCTGCTCGCCGAATGCACGGCCATCACGCAATACCTGGACGTTCTCGATGGCAACCCTGTCCTCACCGGCCGCACACCGATTGAGCAAGGACGAATACACATGCTGACCAAACGTGCCGAGATCGAATTTCTCGATGCCGTCAGCGTGTATTTCCACCATGCAACCCCGGGACTCGGCCCGAAAGTGGAGCTGTACCAGAACGCTGAATGGGGCATGCGCATGCGGGACAAGGCTGTGCGCGGCATGCGCTATTTCGACAACTTGCTGCGTCAGCAGCCGTTCGTGGCCGGCACCAGTTTTTCCATGGCGGACATCGCCGTGTTGGGCGGGATGATCTTCTCGGCGCTGGTTGAGCTGGAAGTCCCGGAAGACTGCACGGCACTGCGCGAATGGCACGCGCGCATGCAGCAACGTCCGAGTGTGCAGCAATGGCGCGCGATGGTTGAGCGAGGCGAGCCGTAAAAAACCAGACCAGCAAAAAAGGCGCCTTGATCGGCGCCTTTTTCGTTGTCAGCCTACCTTGATCACAACCTTGCCAAACGCCCCTTTCGCCAGATGCTCATAGGCCTCGCGCGCCTGTTCGAATGGATAGACATGGTCGATCACCGGGCGAATGTCGTGCTCGGCGAGGAACACGTTCATCCGGTCGAACGATGAACGCGGTGCCACCGCAATGCCGCGAATGGTGGTCTGGCGGAAGATCAGCGGCATCAGGTTCAGCTCGACGGTCTGCCCTGTCAGAAAGCCAATCTGCGCTATCCGCCCCGAGGCCTTGGTCGCTGCTACCGACTGATTGATGCCATTGCCTCCCGCCACATCGAGCAGCAGGTCCACACCCTTGCCCTCGGTGAGTTTCAGCACCTCGTCCGCCCAGTTCGGCGTGCTGCGGTAGTTGATACCGGCGACCGCGCCCAGACGTTTTACCGCGTGCAGGTTTTCATCGCTGCTTGAGGTAGCGATGACTTTGGCGCCCAGCGCGGTGGCGATCTGCACGGCGAAAATCGATACGCCGCCGGTACCCTGCACCAACACAGTCTGGCCCGGTTGAATAGCGCCGAAATCCACCAGCGCATACCACGCAGTCAGTGCGGCGATCGGCAGTGTCGCCGCCTCTTCATCGCTCATGTTGGCCGGCGCGCCGACGGCGCTGTCCTGATGAATGATCATGTACTCGGCGAGGCCACCGGGCAGCGGCGAACCGAAGCAATAATCCGGCTCGCTCGGCCCCGGCTCGCCATCCAACCAGCGCGAGTACAGATGTGAATTGACGCGGTCGCCAACCTTGAAACGAGTAACACCGGCGCCGATTGCAACTACGGTACCGGCGGCATCGCTCACCGGAATCAGCGGTTTCGGCACCAGGTGCGGCTCGTAGATACCGTCAACGATGGCCTTGTCGCGAAAATTCAGCGAGACCGCGCCGACCTTGACCAGCAGCTCGCCAGCCTTGGGCTGCGGGGTTTGCGTCTCGCCCAGTTGCAGATTGTCGAGCCCGAAATCTTTCAGTAACCACGCTTTCATGATGTGTCTCCAAATGCATTATTGGCCGCAAACCCTCAGCGGGCTTGCCTTGGGGCCATGATTGGCTTTTACATCAGCGCAATAAATGCTTGGAAACAGACATGATTGTTCTATTCTCAGGCAACAAATCCAGATACTGAAGCTCACCGGAAAAGTCATGGAATTACTGCAATCAATGCGCCTGTTCGCCCGACTGGCGGAGCTGGGCAGTTTCACCAAAGCCGCTGAGTCGCTGGACATCGGCCGGCCGCAGGTCACTCGCTATATTCAGGAACTGGAAACATCGCTGGGCGTGCGCCTCTTCCAGCGCACTACGAGGAAAGTCGCACTCACCGCCGAGGGTGAACTTTTCTATCAGCGGGTCCAGGAAATTCTGGCCGAGATCACCGCCGCCACCACAATGTTCGATCGCACCGGAGCCACGCTGTCCGGCCGCCTGCGCATCGACATTCCCACGGCGTTCGCGCAGCTGGAATTCATCAAAAGCCTGCGCGAATTCACCGACACCTACCCCGGCATCGATATGGTGCTGGGCGTCACCGATCGTGCGGTTGATCTGGTCGGCGAAGGCATCGACTGCGCGCTGCGCATCGGCGAGCTGCCCGACTCAACCCTGATCGCCCGCCCTATCGCCTTGGCGACCATGGTCACCTGCGCCGCGCCCGAATACCTGCGCGAGCACGGCACACCGGAAACGCTTGGAGATCTGGCGAACCATCAAGGCGTGAACTTTCTCTCGGGCCAGAACAACCGCACCTTGCCCTGGCAGTTTTCAGTTGAGGGCAAACAGAAATCCTACGTCAGCCGCCAAGGTATTACCGTCACCGAGTCGAACGCCTACGTGCAGTGTGGCGTGTCGGGCTTCGGCATTATTCAGGCACCGGGTATCGCGGTGGCAGAGCATCTGGCTAACGGTGCTCTGGTGGAAATTCTGCAACCGCTGCGCCCGCTGCCTCGGCCAGTGACGCTTTTGTACCCGAGCCGCACGCATTTGCCGGCGCAGGTGCAGGTGTTTATCGAATGGCTGCAGGTGCGGTTTGTGCAGTTGCATGGGGGGTGGGTGGTAGGTTGAATCTGGCTTTATCCCGCAGTTTCTGCAGCGTGCGCACCTAGGATTTAACACTGATCCCGCGAGCAGCAAAGACTTCACGCGCAGCCGTTATACCGTTCAAGGCGCTGGGAAATCCTGCGTATACGGTCATTTGCAAGATCACATCGACCACCGCCTCCGGTGTGCACCCGACGTTCAGGGCGCCGCCGATATGCACTTTCAGTTGTGGCTGTGCATTGCCCAGTGCGGTCAGTGCCGCAACGGTTGCCAGCTCACGAGTGCAGTGATCGAGCCCGGGGCGGGCGAAGACATCGCCGTAGGCAAAACTCAGAATCCAGTCCGCAAGCTCTGGAGCAGTATCCTTCAATGAATCAACCACTGCCTGACCAGGTCCGCCAGTAATCTGCGTCAGAGCGGCTTCTCCGCGCGCTCGACGATCAGTCATGTCCACGGGCGCTGCCACACTGGTCACGCTTGCGCCAATCAATGTGGCGGACAGCAAGCGGTTGAAACCGGGAAGTTTACGGATCATGGTGATGCTCCTTTTGCTCGAGTTGGTGATAGATCTGAATCTTGTTATCCAGAACCTCCAGGGACTGGCTCAACTGGCTGATCTGCGCTTGCACGTCCCGGCGATGCTGCTCGAGAAGCTCGCGGCGTTCTGCCAGGGTCGAGTCGCCTGATCGGCGCAGTTCGGCATACCGCAGCATTTGCTGGATCGGCATTCCGGTCGCCTTCAACCGGAGCAGAAACTCGGCCCACAGCACATCCTTCTCGGCGTACACCCGGTGGCCATTGCCACCGCGCCCAACCGGGTCGAACAGCCCGATGCGCTCGTAATAGCGGATCGTGTGAGCGCTCAAATCAAGGCGCTTGGCCAACTGTGAAATTGTCAGTTCTGGATTCATGTCATCACCGTAAAGGTTTGAGCGTGCTCTAAGTCAATGGCTATTTTCAATCAGTTGGAATCAGACAAATCGCGGGCACTATCCGCGCGGTCCGTCGCTATCAGTCTCGACGGTTCAACCCCTGTTATATTCGCTTTACCGGATATATGACTATGCGTATATTCGGTTATCCGTATCCATTGCTCGGCAATCATCCCGCCGCCTTTCACCCTACGCGTCACGACATCCGCAAGCGCATCAGGCTCTTCGTTTTGGTCAAGACACAAGCTTCTGGAGGATGTATGACAGAACCCATGACCCCCACCACCTTGTTCAAGTGTCTGGCCGATGACACCCGGGCCAAAATTTCCCTGCTTGTCGTGCGCGAAGGCGAGTTGTGTGTATGCGAGCTGACGGCAGCGCTCGACCTGAGTCAGCCGAAGATTTCTCGCCACTTGGCGCTGCTGCGCTCCGCCGGTTTGCTGCTGGATCGTCGCCAGGGTCAATGGGTGTACTACCGACTGAATCCTGATGTGCCCGCGTGGGTGGCAGCAGTTTTGAAGGCAGTGGCAGACGCCAATCAGCCATGGCTGGAAACCGAGGCCAAGCGCCTGTGCTGCATGAGCGACCGACCGGTCAATCAGGCCATGTGCAGCTGATTCATGCCCACCGGATCAACCACCCTGGCACTGCGCCTCAGTTTCTGAATCAAGGAATCGTCTGATGAAAATCTTGTTCATGTGCACCCACAACAGCTGCCGCAGCATTCTGTCCGAGGCGCTTTTCAACCATTTGGCGCCCGAGGGCGTAGACGCTGTCAGCTCAGGCAGCTTTCCCAGTGGCCGGGTGAATCAACGGGCACTGCAAACGCTGGAGGCGGCGGGTATTTCCACAGTGGGTTTGAGCAGCAAGGCTTCGGATGCTTTTGAGGGCTCGCCTCCGGACATCGTGATCACCGTCTGTGATCGGGCTGCGGGAGAAGCATGCCCGATCTTTTTCGGCCCAGCCTTGAAGGCGCATTGGGGGCTGGCCGACCCGTCTGAGGCTAGCGGGTCGGAAGCCGAGATCACCGCAGCGTTTGAAAGCACACTGGCCAAAATCCAGGAACGCGTGAGTGCTTTTCTCGCACTGCCGCTCAAGACCATGAGCCCTGACCAACTGCAAGCTGAACTGAACCGCATCGGTTCGCTTTGAAGATCAACCGAGGCGCCCCCCCTCCAGGTGCCGCCGCAGGAGTTCATATGCAAGACACATTGCCAAACGTACACGCCGACCTGATCGACATTCCTACGCTGGAGCAGCTGTCTCCGCGTAATCCTTCGCCCCACAAACCTCGCATTTTGCTGCTATACGGATCGACGCGAGAGCGCTCGTTCAGTCGTCTGGTCACGCAAGAAGCGGCACGCCTGCTGAATGAGTTTGGCGCCGAAACCAGGATTTTTGATCCTGCGGGTCTGCCGCTGCCTGATGACGCACCCGACACGCATCCCAAAGTCGTGGAACTGCGCGAGCTGATGCAATGGTCCGAGGGTCAGGTGTGGTGCTCTCCTGAGCGTCACGGCTCCATGAGTGCCGTGTTCAAAGCGCAGATCGACTGGGTTCCGCTGGCGCTGGGCGCTGTACGACCTACGCAAGGCAAAACCCTCGCTGTGATGCAGGTCTGCGGCGGCTCGCAGTCATTCAACGTGGTCAATCAGTTGCGGGTACTTGGCCGCTGGATGCGGATGTTCACCATCCCGAACCAGTCTTCCGTGGCCAAAGCCTTCACAGAGTTCGATGAGGCCGGTCGTATGAAGCCTTCCGCCTACTACGATCGCCTGGTGGACGTGATGGAAGAATTGATGAAGTTCACGCTGCTCTTGCGCGATCGTCAGGATTACCTGGTCGACCGTTATTCCGAGCGCAAGGAATCCGCCGAAGAGCTGTCCAGACGAGTCAACCAGCGTTCCATTTGATGCCTGAGTGGGACAACGGTATGGCCGGACCCCGATTTTTCACACGTTGAGGCCTTTGCGCCGGGAGGATGCTGGTGAGTCAGAATTCGACACTTGATGTTGTGGTCATTGGTGGTGGCCAATCCGCGCTGACTGTCGCTTATTTTTTGAAGCGCACAGGCTTGTCTTACGTGCTGCTCGATGCCGAGCCGGGACCGGGAGGCGCCTGGCGGCATGGCTGGGATTCGCTGCGACTCTTCTCGCCGTCGGCATGGAGCTCGATTGCAGGCTGGCCGATGCCGGCCATATCCGAGGGGACGCCCGGGCGAGACGATGTTGTCGAATACCTGACTCAGTACGAGCGCCGGTATGACTTCCCCATCATCCGCTCCACGCGGGTGACCGGTGTCGAGAAAATCGAAGGCGGCTTGCGCGTTATCTCAAAGGACAACCACTGGGACGCCAAAGCGGTTATCAGTGCAACAGGCACCTGGAGCCGCCCGTTCGTACCGGACTATCCCGGCCAGGCGTTGTTTGCAGGCAGGCAGCTTCATTCCGCTCATTACGTCGGGCCGAACGGGTTTGCGGGTAAAACCGTCCTTGTCGTCGGTGGCGGCAACTCCGGCGCCCAGATTTACGCCGAGGTCTCCAAAGTGGCGCAGGCAACCTGGGTCACGCAACAGGCCCCAACGTTCTTACCTGATGAGGTGGATGGACGCGTCCTGTTCGAACGCGCTACTGCTCGACTGAAGGCGCAGCAGGATGGCGTCGAGCCTCAACAGCCCATTGGAGGGCTGGGCGACATCGTCATGGTGCCACCGGTGAAGGAGGCTCGCGAACGCGGTGTACTGAACGCAGTACGGCCGTTCACGCGTTTTACTTCGACAGGGGTTGTGTGGTCATCGGGGATCGAGACAAAGGTGGACGCTGTCATCTGGTGCACGGGCTTTTCTCCAGCGCTCGACCACCTGAACAACCTGGGCGTTGTAGGCCGGGATGGCAAAGTGATTGTTGACGAAAGCCGAAGCGTTGCGATACCCGATCTGTGGCTGGTGGGTTACGGCGACTGGACGGGGCTCGCTTCTGCCACATTGATCGGCGTAACCCGCACCGCCCGGGATGTAGTCAGGCAAGTGCAAAGCTATCTCACTGGCGGAACCTGATTGCTCGCGGCGCCGTGAAGCCATAAGGTCGCTAGCCTGTAAATCATCTTCAGCGAGCAGAATCAAGCAAATTGCCAACAGTATCCGCCTAACGCCGACACCGCCCTGCCCCCTAATCTGAACCCATGCAGAACACACCACTGCAACGGGTTAACCAGATACGGATCTGAACGACCCGGACCTCAATCTCAACTTGACCGGAGTCACCGCCATGAAAACTGTAAGCCAACTGATCGCCGTCGCCACTTTCGCCCTCAGCGCCAGCGCATTCGCCGTACCGAGCAATCAGGAAGATCGTTTCTTCACCCAGGTCAACGAACCACAGCAGACTGTTGCTGCCGATGGCTCGGAACGTACGCCGCAGGGTCAGGCCATCGCTGCCGACGGCTCAGACCGCACCTCAATGGGCCAGGCCCTCGCCGCTGATGGATCAGACCGGACCCTAGGTCGTCGCGCAGCATAAGCGCGTGTCGCTGAAACAAGAAAAGTCCTGCAGGTTTGAAACCTGCAGGACTTTTCCGTTTTTTGAGGCAAGACCTGATCGAAAACCCTATTGATAGGAACAGGCAATACTCCGATCCGATTCGGCATCGTCCGCCAGCGTTATCCGCCCTAGCATGGCCTCTCCAATTGCCTGCTGGAGTACAGATCCATGAAGACCCTTTTCATCACCGGTGTCAGCAGCGGCTTTGGCCAAGCGCTGGCCAAGGAAGCACTTGCCCAGGGCCATAAGATCATCGGCACAGTGCGCAGCGAATCAGCGCTGGCAGCCTTCGAAGCGCTGTCGCCCGAACGCGCTCATGGGGTGGTGCTGGACGTTACCGATTTCGATGCCATCGATGGGGTGGTTGCGGCAGTGGAGGATCGCCACGGCCCGGTGGACGTGCTGGTCAACAACGCAGGTTATGGCCACGAGGGGATTTTTGAAGAGTCGTCGCTGCAGGAAATGCGCCGCCAGTTCGACGTCAACGTGTTCGGCGCGGTGGCGGTGGCCAAGGCGTTCGTCCCGTATTTTCGCCAGCGCCGCGCGGGGCATGTTCTTAATATCACGTCGATGGGGGGCCATATCACCATGCCCGGGATCGCGTATTACTGCGGCAGCAAGTTTGCGCTTGAAGGGATCTCCGACACCTTGAGCAAGGAGCTTGCACCCTTCAATATTTTTGTCACCGCTGTGGCGCCGGGGTCATTTCGCACCGACTGGGCAGGCCGCTCGATGCAACGCACGCCGCGTAGCATCAGTGACTACGACGCAAGCTTCGATCCGGTGCGCAAGGCCCGGGAGGAGAAAAGCGGCCAGCAGCTGGGCGATCCGCTGAAAGCTGCACGGGCCATGCTGACCATCATCGACAGTCCAGATCCGCCGGCTCACCTGCTATTGGGCAGTGATGCGCTGGCGCTGGTGCGTGACAAGTTGCAGCAGACGGCGGAGAGTATTGAGCAATGGGCAGCGCTTAGTCGTTCGACGGATGGCTGAAAGATCAAAAGCACCCTCACCCCAGCCCTCTCCCGGAGGGAGAGGGAGCCGATCGCGGGTGGATTCAACTCCTGAGCCTGCCTCGAAGATTTCCGCAGGGCTTATTACGCTAGAACAGCGCGGTCAGCATTC